>NZ_JBBAOI010000078.1:0-1010 GCF_040401495.1 Limnohabitans sp. | reverse complement strand
GCATTTTGCTGATCGCTGCGTGTTTGGACGACGCGCAAATGGCTGAGCTAGAAGCGATTGCGCGTAGCTTAGATATGGCGGTTTTGGTGGAGGTGCACGACGCCGAAGAATTACAACGCGCGTTGAAACTCAAAACCCCACTGATCGGTGTCAACAACCGCAATTTGCGCACCTTCGAAGTTTCATTGCAAACCACCTTGGATTTGATGAAAGATGTGCCAGCAGATCGATTGCTGGTAACCGAGAGTGGCATTTTGAAGTCGGAAGATGTCCGCTTTTTGCGCGACGCAAAAGTTCAAGCGTTTTTGGTGGGCGAGGCTTTTATGCGGGCGGAAGATCCGGGGCTAGAGTTGGCTGCGCTGTTTGAGCTTTGAGCGCTGGCGCTTCGTAACGCATCCCCTCAATGGCAAAACTAGCTGCTTGGCAACCGAGTTCATGGCCCGTACATTCAGAATGGAAACCCGTTCTCGACGCTTTTTGGCGGTCTACTGAAGGCGAAAGGCTGTCGCAATTTGTCTCGGCCCGTTTGAGTGGTGGTGCCGTGGTTTACCCGGCACACCCGCTTTGGGCCCTTCAGCTGACGCCACTGACTGCGGTGCGCGTAGTGATCTTGGGCCAAGACCCGTATCACGGACCCGACCAGGCGCAGGGCTTGTCTTTTTCTGTGGCGGACGGGGTGAAGTTTCCACCGTCTTTGCGCAACATCTTCAAAGAATTGCAACGCGATTTGCACCAACCCGTGCCCATGAGCGGATCTTTGGAAGCATGGGCAAGGCGAGGGGTGTTGTTACTCAACACCAGTTTCACTGTGGAAGACGGATTGCCCGCTAGCCAGGCCAAGCGTGGATGGGAGAGTTTGAGCGACGCGATTTTGCGTGAGGTGGCGTTAAAAGCCCCTGTTTGCGTTTACATGCTGTGGGGCGGGCATGCGCAGGCAAAAGTGGGGTTGATTGAGGCCGCTACCAGCCAGACGGCGCCGGATTTTTTGGGTTTGCGCGAAACATCGGCTT
>NZ_JBBAOI010000077.1:0-1017 GCF_040401495.1 Limnohabitans sp. | reverse complement strand
TGTTTTTCAAGCCGTTGTTGGCTTCGTTCTCGATAGGTTCATCAGAAGCCTTCTCAGTCATGCCGACTTCAAAGCCACCACCTTGCACCATAAAGCCTGGTATCACGCGGTGAAAAATAGTTTTGTCGTAGTGGCCTTTGTTCACATAATTCAAAAAGTTTTGTGTGCTGTTGGGTGCTTTGTCGGCATCGAGTTCAAGCGTGATCACGCCATGGTCCAAGATGTGCAGTTCTACGCGGGGGTTACTCATGGGGGTTCCTTGTGAAAATAAATTAAGGCAACACAGTTGCAGATTTGATGACGACTTGCGTACGAGGCACATCCGATGGGAAAGGGCCACCAAAGCTGGTAGGAATCGCACGAATGCGGTTAACTACATCCATCCCTGAGACCACTTTCCCAAACACGGTGTAGCCGGGTTGTTGAGGGTTGGGATCCAGGAATCCGTTGTCCACCACATTGATAAAAAACTGCGCAGTAGCGGAGTTGGGTACATTGGTGCGCGCCATCGCCAAAGTGCCCACGGTGTTACGGGGCCCGCCCTTGCTAAGAGCCTCAAGACCTTCGTGCATGACAGGCGCACGGGTTGGACGTTCGATGTAGCGCGCGTCATATCCGCCGCCTTGGATCATGAAATTGGCAATAACGCGGTGAAAAATCGTGCCTTCATAGTGCTTGTCACGCACATATTGCAAAAAGTTTTCTACAGTCTTGGGTGCTTTGTCGGGGTAGACCTCGGCCACAAATTCACCCATATTGGTAACGAATTTGACTTGCGGTGCGCCTGCTGTTTTGGCTGTGTCTTGTGCATTTACAACTTGCAGGCTGAGCAGGCCTAAGCCTAAAACTAAAGAACACAGTAGTCGAAGTAATGAGGATTTTTTGATCATGGCTTAACTTGGTTAATTTCTATCGATGGTTTGAGAATATTTATCTTGCGACTCACGCCACGTTGTGCGGGGTTGATTTGTAGTGAACGTTTGAAAGAATAATTAGCCAATTGAATCAGCACATCGC
>NZ_JBBAOI010000076.1:0-1034 GCF_040401495.1 Limnohabitans sp. | reverse complement strand
GGATCCAGAATGACCAACATGGTCACAAGAACCTCACCAAATAAACGCATACGTTGAGACTAGGTGGTTAGCGCAGTGCGTCAGCGAACATGACGGCTGCAAAGACAAAGAAGGCAATCGACGATGCGATTCGTACGGTTCTTGCTTGCAATCGATCACCGAGTGCTTTGCCGACTGCAATTGCGAGACCATCGGCGACCACCATGCCAACAGTCGAACCAGCCCACGTGCCTACAAGACCTTCAGTGGTTGCAAGAGTGACAGTAGCAAGCATCGTCTTGTCGCCAAGTTCAGCCAAGAAGAACACGGTTCCCACTGCCATGATGATGTGCTTTGACGAAACCTTTGTGCTCTCTTTGTCTTTTTCTGTTAATTCATCGCCACGTAAAGTCCAGATTCCAAAACCAACAAAAGCAATCGCGCCAACAATGCTGATGAGTTTCGTTGGTAAGGCTGTACCAATAACTCCACCAAGAGCGACTGAGAAGAGATGCACTACGCCCGTTGCCAAGGTGATTGCAATCAGTACAGGCACTGTTTTGTAGCGTGTTGCAAATGCAAGAGCCATCAGTTGGCTTTTGTCACCCAGCTCTGCAACGAAGATAACCCCAAAGGATAAAAGAAAAGCGTGAAGCATTATTTGTTGAGTTGCTGCATCTTGGTTGCAATGCGAGTGTGAGTTGTCATCATTTCGTTCACCTTGGTGCTGACTAACTCTTTATTACGTACCACTGCCTTGCCGTGCACGATTGTGTCACGTGCAGACGTTGGGCCACAACGAAGCCACGCTTCAATCGGGTCTGCGATTGCTCCGGCGAATTGAATGCCTGTGAGATCCCAGATAGCTACGTCACCAACCATGTCGACTTGCAGTTGACCAATCTCGCCAATGCGGCCAAGGCAACCAGCACCACCAATGGTTGCAACTTCAAGTGCCATGCGCGCATCGGCTGCATCAGCACCGTTCTTAAGTTTGGCGAGCAACATTGCTTGACGTGCTTCAAGCCACAAACTGCCAGAGTCAGCACTTGAAG
>NZ_JBBAOI010000075.1:0-1039 GCF_040401495.1 Limnohabitans sp. | reverse complement strand
CAGCCGGACGGCCAGCGCATCAAACGGCAAAATTCGAACTGCATAGGTTTCCCACAAGAAGGAATCGAATCAAGGTCAGATTTCAAGCACATTATTTTTTGGTGGTGTTGATTAAAGCACTAAGGAATGTCTGCAAAAGTCACCCAATTGAGGGTCTCGTGCGTTAAGTTCAGATGAAACAAATCAGCCTTGCCACCACCGGATTCGAACTTGTGACCAAGCGAACGCGCAAGCGTGAGTTTTTGGATGAGATGAACCTGGTGATTCCTTGGTCGCAACTGCTGGGGCTGATTGCGCCTCACGCACCTGCTGGCAAGACGGGGCGCCCGCCGTTTGCCACTGATGTGATGCTGCGCATTCATTTGCTGCAGCAGTTCTTTGGGCATTCCGACCCGGCCATGGAAGAGGCCTTGCACGACATCCCGCTGTACCGCGAGTTTGCCAAGCTCGATACGGGTATCACCCGACTGCCCGACGAGAGCACTATCCTGCGCTTTCGGCACATGCTCGAACAAAACGACTTGGGCGCGCAAATACTGGCGGCAGTCAATGCCAAGTTGATTGATCGCGGGCTGATGCTCAAGACCGGCACGGTGGTGGATGCCACCTTGATTGCGGCGCCCAGTTCCACCAAGAACGACAAAGGCGAGCGCGACCCGGAGATGCATCAGACCAAGAAGGGCAACCAGTGGCACTTTGGCATGAAGGCGCACATAGGCGTGGACGCTGACTCTGGCTTGGTGCACACGGTCACAACAACGCCGGCCAATGCCCACGATGTGACGCAAGCGCATGCCCTGCTGCATGGGCAAGAAGAAGTGGTCTTTGCCGACTCGGGCTACCGGGGCGTTGAAAAGCGCCAAGAGATTCAAGACAAACACGCTGGCGTGGACTGGGAAATTGCCATGATGCCGGGCAAGCGCAAGGCGCTGGACAAGACCAAAGCCAGCCATGCCTTGACCGATCGGATTGAAAAGATCAAAGCCAGTATCCGCGCCAAGGTGGAGCATCCGTTTCGGGTGATCAAGTGTCAGTTCGG
>NZ_JBBAOI010000074.1:0-1050 GCF_040401495.1 Limnohabitans sp. | reverse complement strand
CGGGGCGCACAAAGCACCACCGTGGGTGGACAAATTCAATTGTTAGCTGCCTTTCCAGTCGGCCCCCGCGAACGTTTGTTGGTGGTTCGCATGCAAGATCGGATTTTGGCTTTGGGCCATACGCCCACACACATCAGTTTGTTGGCAGAGCTAGACGATTTTGAGCCCATCGCCAATTCGGGTTCTTTGCCCTCGGGTTTTGCAGGGCAACTCATGAGCCTTCTTTCTGGAAAGAACGGCGCATGAGGTTCTTCAACCTCAAATGGCTCTTGGCCATTGCCCTCCTGCTGTGTTGCGGTTGGGCAGCTGCCCAAAACTTACCGCTGGTCACTTCAAACACTTCCAAAGCCGGCACCGTGTATGCCGTGCCTGTTCAAACCTTACTGGCCTTAACGGCCCTTTCTTTTTTACCGGCTGCGCTCATGCTCATGACCAGCTTCATTCGAATTCTCATTGTGTTTTCTATGCTGCGGCAAGCCTTGGGGCTGCAAAGCATGCCGCCCAATTTGGTCTTGATTGGCCTGTCGGTGTTCCTCACTTTTTTTGTCATGAACCCCGTGCTTGAGTCCATGTACCGAGATGCTTATTTGCCTCTGGCCAGCGGCAAAATTGGATTTGAAGAGGCGGTGAACATCGGCACCGAACCTTTGAAACAATTCATGCTGAGTCAAACCAACAAAGATGACCTCAGCCTGTTTGCTAAGCTCTGGGGCAAGCCCATTGAAACTCGTGCCGATGTGCCGATGACGGTGCTCATTCCCGCCTTTGCCGTGTCTGAAATCAAAACAGGTTTCTTGTTTGGCTTCCTCATTTACTTGCCCTTCTTGGCCATCGATTTTGCAGTGGCCAGCATCTTGACATCCCTGGGCATGGTCATGGTCTCGCCCATGATGTTCTCGCTGCCGCTCAAGTTGGTGGTGTTTGCACTCGCAGACGGCTGGTCACTCTTGGCCGCTTCATTGGTTAACAGTTTCAAGGTCACTTAGCATGGACTCAGGCTTTGTCATTGAAGTTGCTTTCAGAGCACTTTGGATGGCCTTTGTCTTATGC
>NZ_JBBAOI010000073.1:0-1055 GCF_040401495.1 Limnohabitans sp. | reverse complement strand
GGCTCTTCGCCGGCAGTGAGCTGGCGGGTCAACGTGCCGCCGTTGTGATGAGCTTGCTGCAATCAGCAAAATTACATGGCCATGATGCTTGGGCTTATCTGCGGGACGTGCTGACAAGACTGCCATCACACATGAACAGCCGCATTGAGGAACTGCTGCCTCACCGCTGGCATCCGCAAGCCTGAATCGGTGGCACGGTCAAGGTGCCGTGGCTAGCCGCTTACAGAACAAGCCCAAGCTTGGATTCAGGTCAGTTGAATTCAAAAAGTTGCTGCGGATTATCTGTGAGAATTTTCTTTCGAATGGCAGGGTCGGGTGCCCATTCTTTGAGTAAATTAAAAAGTGCAACAGAGCCCACCTGATCGGCAAAAGATAAATGAGGATAGTCGCTTCCCCAAATAACGCGATTGGGATTGGCTTCGAGAATGGCTTGCGCCATGGGGCGTGCATCTGCAAAAGAGGGTGCTGTAGCCATGCGGTAAGTGCCCGTCAATTTCATCCAAGTTTTTCCATCACTTTCAGACAACATCCGCAGTAAGGTTTGAAATCCTTTTTGATGAGGGCCGTTGACAGCCAAGAACATCCCCATGTGCGCCAAGCTGTGATTGACTGAGAGTTTTTGCAGGGTGGGCAGCATTTCTTCCGTGAGCCAACCCGGCAATAAAAAATCGATGTGCCAACCTAATTCAGCGCAGCGCGCATCCCAGCGAAGGATTCGAGGCAACATTTTTTGCAGCAAGCCTTCTTCACGTGGATACACAGGTGAAACATTGATGCGAAGTCCGCGCACACCCAATGCATGCATCTCACTCAGCAGCTTGTCGCTCACATCGTCGTCGACATCGACAATGCCTCGGCAAACATCCCGATTCATCAGTCGCATGGCGTCGAGCATGCATGAGTTGTCGCGGCCGTAGGCCGAGGGTTGTACAAAAACAAAGCGCTGTAAACCCAAGCCCTTAGCCAAAGAAAGATAGTCGTCTAAAGGAGCATGAGGGGGCTTTTAACGCAATTGACGTGCATAGGGATATTGAGCTGCGGGGCCAGAAACATTG
>NZ_JBBAOI010000072.1:0-1071 GCF_040401495.1 Limnohabitans sp. | reverse complement strand
TGTCACGCCAGCGAAATGGGTCTAGCCGTGGGTCAGACCCATCAGTGACATGAATAATCATTTAGCGATGTGAATTAGTAGTACCACGGAAACGGTGACCAGTCAGGTGCACGCTTTTCCAAGAAAGATTCGCGACCTTCGTCTGCTTCGTCTGTGCCGTATGCAAGACGAGTTGCCTCGCCTGCAAAGATTTGCTGACCAACAAGGCCGTCATCGACAAGGTTGAATGCAAATTTCAACATGCGTTGTGCTGTTGGGCTCTTGCCATTGATTTCTTTCGCCCATTCAAGTGCAACTTTTTCAAGATCTGCGTGCGGCACTACTTCGTTCACGGCACCCATGGCCTTCATGTCATCTGCCGAGTATTCACGACCAAGGAAGAAGATCTCACGAGCAAACTTTTGGCCAACCATCTTGGCCAGGTAAGCAGAGCCGTATCCGCCATCGAATGATGCAACGTCTGCATCTGTTTGCTTAAAGCGAGCATGTTCGCGGCTTGCAAGCGTGAGGTCTGACACCACATGCAAACTGTGTCCACCACCGGCGGCCCATCCGGGTACAACACAGATCACAACTTTTGGCATGAAACGAATAAGGCGTTGTACTTCCAAAATATGCAAGCGACCGGAACGTCCACGGTCAACAGTGTCTTGTGTGTCGCCGTCTGCGTACTTGTAACCATCTTTGCCACGAATACGTTGGTCGCCACCGCTGCAAAATGCCCAACCACCATCTTTCGGTGACGGACCATTTCCTGTCAGCAATACACAGCCAACATCAGTAGTCATACGGGCATGATCAAGGGCTGTGTACAGCTCATCAACTGTGTGCGGACGAAACGCATTACGTACTTCAGGGCGGTTGAAAGCCACACGAACGGTGCCTTGGTCTACTGCACGGTGATACGTGATGTCAGTGAACGAAAAGCCAGGCACTTCGCGCCATGCGGACGGGTCAAAAATAGGTGAGATAGTCACGGGTTCATTGTTTCACGCCAACGCCCGTATCGTAGAAACCCATGACAACTCTTATTGCTTTCTCAGGTTCGCTACGGGCCGATTCTTTTAATAC
>NZ_JBBAOI010000071.1:0-1109 GCF_040401495.1 Limnohabitans sp. | reverse complement strand
GGGGCTTGGTCACCATCGTCATCATCATGGGTGGAATTTTGTCCGGTGTGTTTACACCGACTGAATCTGCAGCGGTTGCGTGCGTTTACGCCTTCTTGGTCACTTTCTTGGTTTATCGTGATTACCATTGGAGCGAATTGCCTCGCATGGTGCATCGTGTTGTGAAAACGGTGTCGATGGTGATGATGTTGATTGGTTTTTCCGTAGCGTTTGGTTACATGATGACCTTGATGCAAATTCCTGCCAAGATCACGTACTTCTTTTTGAATATTTCCGATAACAAGTACGCATTCCTTTTTATGGTCAATATCTTGTTGTTGGTGCTGGGCACCTTTATGGACTTGGCCCCAATGCTGTTGATCTGTACGCCTATTTTTATGCCCATCATCGCTAAGTTGGGCATTCACCCCGTGCACTTCGGAATGGTCATGATTTTGAATTTAGGCATTGGCTTGATCACACCACCCGTTGGCCCTACATTGTTTGTAGGTTGCGCGGTGGGTAAGGTCACGATGGAGCAAGTCTCTAAAGAACTTTGGCCGTTTTATGGCGCGATGTGTATGGCCTTGCTCTTGGTAACTTATGTGCCGGCGCTTTCTTTGTGGTTGCCGGGCCTGTTGTAGACGCATGCATGCAAACGGTATTTATTACCCACCCGACGCATAAATTTGATACCAATTTCGGTCAAACTGCGCTAGCGCAATTACAAAAAATTGCGCGGGTGCGGTGCAATCCCACGCAAGACGATTTAGAGGGTGAGGCCCTCTTGCAGCTCATACAAGGTTGTGCGGTTGTTATTGCTTACCGCCAAACTCCGTTTGACCGTCAGGTATTGGCGGCTATGCAAAAAGTGGTTGCAGTAGTTCGGTGTGCGGTGGATATTCGCACCATCGACGTAGATGCGGCCAGTGCACAAGGTATTTTGGTGACCCAAGCCAGCCCTGGTTTTGGTCCTGCTGTTGCCGAGTGGGTTTTAGGTGCGATGGTTGATTTGGCGCGTGGCATCAGCCAAGCCCGAGCGATCTACCAATCAGGTGAATTTCCTATTGCGCCTATGGGTCGCCAATTGCGCGGGGCGCATCTCGGCGTCGTCGGCTATGGACATATTG
>NZ_JBBAOI010000070.1:0-1200 GCF_040401495.1 Limnohabitans sp. | reverse complement strand
GTGAGGATCGACGGATAACTAATCCGGCTGTTGCGATGATGACACAGAAAACAATCAGCAATGGGTACACGCCAACATCTTGCAAAAACTGCGCCACGTTTGTTTGCCAGTGTTCGACACGAGATGTCACACCATCTGATCCGCGATCAGTAATTGCACCCAACCAATACCACGTGAGATAGAGCCCTGTTAGTAGAACAAAGGTTGCAGAGATTGTGTCAAACCACCTAAAACTCTTTTTGATCGTTGAGACAAGGCCTACGCGGGCAAAAGCCAATGCAACCGTGAGTGACGTAACAAGTAGACCCATGCCTAGGCCATAGAGCAGAATGCTGATCACACCAGAAACAAAACCATGGCGGTTAATAGAGCCAAGGATGACTGAAATTAGAAGGCCAATTGTGCAACCAATAGATGCAACTGCATACACAATGCCAAATAAGAACATGTTCCATGTTGTGCGCTTGCGTTGTACCGAAACATCTGGCTGGGCGATAGGGAGTTTCCAACCAAACAACATTGCAATGCCCATAATCACGAGGCCAATACCAATTATGACTGCTGCATATTTCGCATTGTCACGGATCACGGTTGTGAATGCCCGCGAAATGATTCCGACTACAAGAAATAGACCAATGAATCCGGATGAGACAGCTGTGCCAACACTGAGACCGCGCCGCAATGTTGTGGTCTTGTTCTCGCCTTCACGGTTAAGTTCAGTGCCGAGGTAATACACAAGGTATGTCGGTAACAACACAAAGCCACAGGGGTTGACTGCAGCCATGACACCAAGAATGAAGCTGTATGCGAAGTTTCCCTCGAGTGCAATCATGGTGAGACTTTCAAATCCTTCGTGAGAATCGAATCGATATCTGCAGATGTAATTTCGCCAGCCCGTCGCGCAACGATTGTTCCGGTTTTATCTAGAAAGAACGTGGCGGGAAGTGTGACAACACCGGCTTTTGCAAGTTGTGTTCCATCATCAATGAATGATGGATACGTGATGTTGTACTTCTTCAAAAACGCTGTGGCCACTTCGCGAGTGTCATTGGGGTTAATACCAATGAAGTCAACGGTGGCTGCATATTTTGTGCTTGAAGCAGACAGTGCTGGCATTTCTCGTTTGCACGGCTCGCATGTTGAGAACCAGAAGTTCACCACCATCGGTTTGCCAGCAGGAGCAATAGTTCCTTTGTCGCC
>NZ_JBBAOI010000069.1:0-1285 GCF_040401495.1 Limnohabitans sp. | reverse complement strand
GCTACTTTTGTATAGGTGCTGGTTCTTCGTTTGTTTGGATAGATCCAGAAAATGAATTGGTCGCGGTTGTGCGCTGGATAGAGGGATCGCACATCAATGGTTTTTGTGAACTGGTTACTAAAGCGCTTCGTAAATAGTGCAAACGTCATGGCGTACAAAACCACTTACACACAAACTTGCTTAGCAACCCTCAATATTGCATCTGCAACCAAGCCTTTTCTAAACGCTTAACACTCACAGGCTGCGGAGTCCGTAACTCTTGCGCAAAAAAACTCACACGCAATTCTTCGAGTAACCATCTGTAGGCCAGCATGCGCTCATCGGTGGCGCCTTTTCTTTCTGCCACCAAGCGCCAATATTTTTGTTCCCAAGGTTTGAGCTCAGCCATCTTGCTAGCGTCGCGTACGGGGTCTTCGCGTAATTTATCGAGGCGCAACACAATGGCTTTGAGGTAGCGCGTGAAATGTTGTAGTTGCGTATACGGCGTTTCTAGGACAAAACGCTTGCCCACGAGGCGTTGTAATTGTTGGGCGCAATCGGCCACTGCTTCAGGGTGCGCTTTAGTGTCTTTGATTTTTCGGCTGGCTTGGGCAAATTCAATCAAGACGTTCGAGGCCATTCTGGCGACTTCGTTGGCAATCAAAGTTAAGCGGCCTCGTCCTTCTTCAAGGCGTTGTTGGAACGATGCAGCATCCGTAGGTAACGGGTCTAATAAAAATGCCCGCTCCAGCGCCAAATCCAAAATTTGTTGTTTGAGTTCATCCGCCGTACCCCCACCCGATCCATCATTGGCTTTGCCGACCAACATATAAGTGACCGACATTTTTTGCAAATCTGGCAAATTCTTTTCCAAATACTTGATGGCATCTTTGATTTGCAAAGCAAACAATCGTCGCAAACCTGCGCGGTGTTTGCTTGCCGCCATATCGGGTTCGTCAAATACCTCTATGCGCACTGCATCACCCGTATCGACCAAGGCAGTAAAGCCCACCAAGGTTTGATCGCCTTGGGTAATTTCCATCAACTCAGGCAACTCACCAAACGACCAGGTGGTGAAAGTTTTTTCCGAGCTACCTGCAGTGACTTGTTTGTGCGGTGCATTAACCGAATGAGATGGGCCATTTGACAGGTGACCCTGATTCGCTTTTTGACCTTCGACGAAGTCTTTGCCGCTTGCTAAGGCAAATTGCAAATCGCCACGATTGGAGAAAACCCGTTCCTCATCCGCCGACTCCTGCGCTTTAGGCATGGCTTCTTTCAAGCCTGCTAAGGCCTGAAACGCACC
>NZ_JBBAOI010000068.1:0-1314 GCF_040401495.1 Limnohabitans sp. | reverse complement strand
CAAAGATGGTATCAGCAGCAGCAGCTGCCTCATCGTCTGACCTTAACTTTGTCTCCACATACAAAAAGGGTCAAAAGTCCGCTAGTCAGGCAGCCCAATCACACGGTGGTAGGCACAGCGGCAGTCACGCGGAGCGTGGCTCAGGTCATGGTAGAGGGGGCCCCAGAGGCAACAATGCCAGAACAAGAGGGGGTTATACTTCGTCCTACCATGACAGAGACCAGAGTCCGGACAGGTCCAACAGAGACCGCGGACGGTCAAACAACCGGGGCCAAGAGCCCGAACGAAGCAGATCAAACGCACCTAGTCATACCAACTGCAGACGATGCGGCCAATCCGGCCACAAGCCATCGAATTGTTGGGCATGGGACAAAAAGTGCATAAACTGCGGCAAGACGGGGCACGTTTCCCCAGCTTGTTTTGAACCACTGGTGCAAAATCCTTCAGGAGGCAGCGTGAATGCTGTCCAAGACAGCTACGAGCGTTTGACAGGCTCACTCGGCAGCATTGTAGCCGACAAGAAAAGGAAGGCCGACAAGAGGGACTGCGAAGTCCTGGCCATTGAGACCCTATCCCAGGTTCCAGTGAGGATCACACCATTGGGACATGACTTCGCCTTTGTATGTGACATGGTTCCGGACTCAGGAGCCATGGTCACAGCCATACCGGCCACAGAAGCGAAAGGTATCTCTCTCTCCCACTCAGACATAGTCCTCCGGGACGCAGGAGGGGAAGAGTTGAAGACCCTAGGAGCCTTCGAGGCATGCATCGGTCTGCAGACGCGAAGTGCTGTAGGCACAATTTATGTGGTTCAAGGGTTGTCGCACCCACTACTTTCTCGCACTAGCATGAAGGAGCTTGGCCTCCTTCACCCGATGTTCCCACATCACCTCACAACGCAAGAAACGGTTGATGAAAAAACCCCGTCCTCTGGAGTCATACAGAGTCTGGTAATAGAGACACATCCTCTGAAAACCAACCATAAGAAGGTACGGTTCGGCCCACCTCAAGGCCAGAGCGACAAAAAGATGTCGCGGATCTTCACTGGCACCCGCCAAAAGACAACAATGTCCAAGAAGACAAAGTGGCCACCAGAGCCAATACATGCGTCGGAAACCGACATGTCAAGTGATGAGGATGAACCTCATCACAACAAATTCAATGTCATGGGACAAGTCCACGGGACACCCACAAAAGGCTACAAGCCCACCAGTTGGAACAAACGGGAGGTCCACGGACCAATATCGAGACAGGCAACACCTGATCCCTTTGAAGGATGCACTCCATCCAAAGAGGCTATCAGGCCCAGGCCAG
>NZ_JBBAOI010000067.1:0-1345 GCF_040401495.1 Limnohabitans sp. | reverse complement strand
TAGCCACCGCGGCACAGTTTCGTGTTACTGAGGACCAAACGAACTCTAGTAATACACGTGCCAGTGTGCTTTTTACCCCCTCTCCAGTGCCTCCAGCGATTAGCAATACAGGACTGGTGAACAACCCCAACCCTTCGGCGGGCGTGAGCATCAAGGTGGAAGGCGCCCGAGTGATGGCGCCTGTCACCACGTTGGCAGCAGGTGTCAAAGCCACTTTCTATTTAGATGACGCCAAGCCTGGTCAGCAATTACAAGTGCTAACCCGTGATGGCCGTCAGCTCTTGGGTCAAACGCTGAGTGAAACAGAAAAAGCGCAAATCCTTAAACCTGAAAACGGGTTTGTGCCAGATTCCAATTACAGCGACGCCTACCTCAATAAATCTAACAAAGACGGTTACCGCGGCATGGACGTTTTTTATGGCGCCATGGCTAAGGTGCGTTATGCACAAGTGTTTGACCGCAACGGCGTAGCTGCCCCTCCCGTAGCAAAAACTGCGCAGCTTGTCACAACACGCATCACAGACAGCGAACCTGGTATTCAAATTCCGGCTGGCGCCACCGTGCTCAATGGTGTGCCTATGCAGGCTTTAGAAACACAAATCAACACCCCGCTGTCGCCTAGTGACGTGGCCGCATGGATCAATGGCGCATCAAAAATCAAAATTTCTCAAGCCTCATTTAGTGACTTCTCTTTTAAGGTGGGTGGTGTTGCAATTGATATTGCCGATATCCAGCCTTTAGATTCCATTTACGATTTAAGCGCGCTGGCTACTGACTTGCAGATGCAATTGCGTCAAGCAGATTTGACTGACAACTTGTCTGTGAATGTTGCAAGCAATGGCATAGATTTAGAAGTTCACGATGCACTTGGCCGCTCCATCAGCGATGTTGTGCTGACACCTAGTACAGGCTACGAGTCTGGTGGTGAAGTGACCGTGAGCAACAGCATGACTTCGCAAACCGGCGTGAAAGCTAGTGTTTTTAACGACATTCGTGTGCCAGCGCAACAACTCGATTACACGCGTCCATTAAAGATCAACGGCCATACCGTCGCTCCTGGTTTTAAGGACGTCACCGCCTTGGTTGATGCTATCAACAGCACCCCCAATATTGGTGTAACTGCCAGTGTGCAACAAGGCGATTTAGTCATCAGCGCTGTGCCAACAGGCCAGCCTATCAATATCAACCCTACACCTACTGTCCAAGGTGATGGCAATGCCTTGGGCATCACGCCCACCACCTACAACGGTCAAGTGCGCATGGACCAAGTGGTGCGTGACTTGCATATTTTTAGCACCAACATTGACTACAACAAAAAACTTGAAATAAACGGCTCAAAGATTGA
>NZ_JBBAOI010000066.1:0-1364 GCF_040401495.1 Limnohabitans sp. | reverse complement strand
GCATTTGCCACGCTTGCCAGCGCAAGCAACGCCCTGTACTCATCCGCTTCGAAGGTTCTATTCTTCGAAGTTATTGAGGGCAGACTGCGACGGCGAAAAGTGGCATTGACAGACCGGTCACGCGAACGGCAGGGCATGCAATGCCCTGCTTCTGTTCAGTTTTACGAGGGCGTTCACAAAGAAGTCGGTGCCACGCTGCGACCCGACGGGAATCCCGAAGTGGTTGACTTGATGCATGTCGTGCCGTGGGTAGTGTGGCGCGGCGGCCTTCGGACAATGACACGCTCTTTCAGCCCCATCCCAGGCACGATACACGCGAAGGACCCAATTGCCGTGTGCCAGCGGGAGTGGGATTTCTCATCTTCTGACACGCCATGCGTTGTCATCTTGGAGAAGCTTGTTGTTGACGGGTGGTCTGTCGGGCCACCATTGTCGGAACATACCTTGTCTTCTCCTCGCATTTTCACACAAAAGACCATTTGGCATCCAAGCCATACTTGCAATGCCTTGCCATGCTTGGCAATCTTTTCGAGAAAGGGCTTCAGAGACTCGTGACATCTATGCCACGCCAGTATTACACGCTTGTCATGCAGTGGGAGCAACCGCAGGACGTGCCATTATTGGCTGACGCAGCTGCATATAAGAAATGGCAATTGCAAATAGACGAACCAAGCGAAAAGTGCGAAAGCTCGAGTTCGCACGAAGAAAACAAATCTTCACGGACGTGCCAATGCTGACACCGCTCGCCAAGATTTCAAAATCTAAAGTAAAGAAATGCGTCAAGCGAGCTCGCGGTGCAAATGAAGCCAAGATGGAATCAGGCTGTGGAGACGCTTTATGGACGCCCTTGACGCACTTGGCAACAGATTCTCATGTTGCAGAAATCAGTGGGCCGTCGTCAAGCTCTTCGGTCATGCCAGTTGCAGCAGAATTGCCACGTGACTCGACAATTTTGATTCCTGACACGCTTGTCTCAGATCGGGTGACAGAAGGAGCATTTGAGCGAATGGTTGACATGCTTGAGGGTCAGCCAGTCAGCGAGGAGGTGCATGGCACGCCAGGTGCATCAGGATATTACAAGCGTGTCAGCGTGACATGCCCATTTCACAGCGAGCGTGGCATGCCATTGTGCAGGATCAGGCGAAACGTCGGCGCAAGGCAGATTGCCACGCTTGGAGTCCACGAGCCATTGGCGTTTATTGGTGCATGGTTGGCAGACGCAGGCAGATTTGCCACGCGCAGCGACCACATGGCTTTTAAGCCTAGCGTTGCGCAAACGCGCGCGTATGCTGAACGGGAGCGGCTTATTTGACAGAAACAAGCTTGGCACGCGTCAAACAATCATGTGTCACTCACCCTTCATT
>NZ_JBBAOI010000065.1:0-1364 GCF_040401495.1 Limnohabitans sp. | reverse complement strand
GAGCAGGGCTATGCCATGCAGGACAAGGCTGTGCAATTCACAGAAATGTGGACACAAGAGCACCACAAGCACTCGGCAATGGATGCACACGTACACGGCTACGGCTCACAGATTGTTGGCTTTTACTTTTTGGAAACTCCAGAAGGCGGCTCAAACGTGGTGTTCCACGACCCACGTGCAGCCAAGGTGCAAATTGACTTGCCCGAGCAAGACATGAGCGTAGCAACTCCTGCTAGTAAGATGATTAACTTCACGCCCAAACCCGGCATGATGATCTTTGCTAACTCATGGTTGATGCACTCATTCACACGACACGCCGCTGACCTGCCTATCAAGTTTGTTCATTTCAACTTGACCGTAATCCCTGCCCCACAAAAGGCTTGCAACATCCCCCCAGCGGCTGAAATTGTATGAACACGTACCAAATTCGGTTCAACAAGTCGAGAGGCCAAGCTGGTCGCGGTTCAATGGATCATGTCTGGCGCGTATTTGAAAACGGCAAAGAGTTCTTGTTTAAAAGCCTAGACATTACCGTCCCCATCAAAAGCGAAAAAGATGCTAATGGGGTTGACTATAACATCACTTGCCAAGGCTACATGACAATTGATCGAGACACATCGACAGCCGTCATAACAGCCAAAGTGAAAATACCAGAGCCAGCATGATGCGAGACTGGGCCGAAGCATTTATTGCAACGGCCTGTATAGCGGCCTTCGTCATTTTTGGCACGTACATGATTGCATGGAGTTGGATGTGGTAAATGCGTTGGCTCATTCTGTTACTGTTATTGGGGCTGGTCGGAGCCGTAGCCAAAAGTGGTTGCCATGTGCGCGAGTTCTATGGCATAGCCTACACAGTCCACGACCCAACCCAGCGGCACAAAGAGATGATGGCGTGGCTGGATCAGAACGCAGGTCATTGCAAGTCAACAGAATACATGGTGATCTGGAACAACCTAGCAGAATGGGCGGGTACAGCAGATTCCACATGGCTACGGGCTAAAGTTGTTCATGGATACAAGGATGCACTTGAACGGGAAAAGAAATGATCGACACAATCAAATTATTTCCGACCGTTCAGCCGTCTGGGTATCCAGACAAGCATGACCTTGCCCAGAAGAAGCTAGAGAAACAGCATGAAATGAACAAGGCAAATGAGTTGGCTAAGAAACAGCAGACTCAGTTGCAGGACATAGGGTTTGAGATTTACACTAAAAAAGTAGTGCAAGAGCGGCTCCGTATGGAGATATTCACAAACCGTAAGCTGGATATTTATGTATGACCAGAAAGCCGATAACCAGACCAGTGAAGAAAGTGTCAATGGACACCAAAGACAAGCTGACTCTGTGGGTCACCCTCATGGTA
>NZ_JBBAOI010000064.1:0-1392 GCF_040401495.1 Limnohabitans sp. | reverse complement strand
TGCTAAAAATTTTTGCAACGGCTTGCGTATTGCATGCATCTGCCGCCAACCCGTAAACCGTTTCAGTTGGCAAGCCGATCAAGTCACCACGCTGCAATGCTTGCGCAGCAAGTGCAACAGATTGTGAAGACTGCCCGTCGAGCACCATATGCGTTGAGTGCGTTTAAAACGCAGCAATTCCCAAAATAGCTGCCGCTTGATTTGCTATTGCAAGAGCTTCATCTGCAGTGGGTGCCGTGATGGTGAGATGGCCCATCTTGCGCCCCTTTCGAGCTTCGGATTTTCCGTATAAATGCATATGGGCTCCAGCAAGAGCAAGAACTTTGCTCAACGCAGGTGAGTTAGAGAAATTAGGGTCAGAACCCAATTTATTTGTTCCGAATAAATTGGGTTCTGACCCTAATTTCTCTAACCAAATATCCCCCAACAAATTCAGCATGACCGCTGGACTATGTTGCCGCGGCTGCGTTAAAGGCAACCCCGCCATGCATCGCAACTGCAATTCAAACTGCGAGACATCGCAGGCGTCTAGGCTGTAGTGCCCGCTGTTGTGAGGACGGGGGGCGATTTCGTTGACGAATAGTGTGTTGTCTTCCAGCACAAAAAACTCTACGCATAAGACGCCTATGTATTGCAACTCTTGTGCTATCGACTTAGCGGCATTAATGGCCTGAGTTTCCAGTGCGCTATCGCAAACTCCCGGCCACACTTGCGTCATCGCCAAAATGCCGTTGCGGTGCACGTTATGTTGAATGGGTAAGTGCACCATCGCACCATCATGGCCACGCGCAACGATGACCGAGTATTCGGCTTTGAGCGGCAGCATTTTTTCAAGCACACAGGGCACGCCGCCTAATTGTTTGGATGCGTCCACTAGTTCTTGCGGGTTACGCACACGCACTTGGCCTTTACCGTCATAGCCCATGCGCGCAGTTTTCAAAATACCGGGGAGCAGGCTTACGCCATCAGTCTTCCCCGAGTTCTGTTTAAAAACAGCCTCAAATTCAACACTAGAAGTAATAACCGCAAACGGCGCAACAGGCACACCACACTTCACAAAATGGGCTTTCTCCAAACGCCGATCTTGCGCGACAGCAACAGCATTCGCATTCGGTGCAACTTGTATTTTTTCCGCTAACTGGGCCAAGGCATCAGCAGGTACGTTTTCAAATTCAGTCGTGACAGCTTGGCAAGCAGAAACCATTTGTTCCAAGCCAACAGGATCAAGGTAGTCCGTTTGAATATGCTGGTGGCTCACCAATCCAGCTTGGCTTTGTGGATCCGGATCTAACACCACAGTTTGAAAACCCATGCTTTGTGCCGCATGCACCCACATCCGACCCAATTGACCGCCGCCTAAAACACCTAGGGTTGCGCCAGGCGCGAGCGGCT
>NZ_JBBAOI010000063.1:0-1415 GCF_040401495.1 Limnohabitans sp. | reverse complement strand
CTTAATAAGTTGGTGCACCAAAGCCTCCACTTCCCGCTTGGCGGGCGGGTCCAAACTGGCGGTAGGTTCGTCTAAAAATAACAATTCAGGTTCACGAGCCCAAGCACGTGCCAAGGCCAAGCGCTGTTGCTGCCCGCCCGATAAAGTGGCTGCATTTTGCTGGGTGACGCCCGATAAACCAACCACCGAAAGCGCCTCTAGCGCACGCTGTTTGCAAGCAGCCCAGCCCAGCTGAAGGCTACGGTCTAACCACAAACCAATGGCCACATTGTTCAGGCTGCTGGTGCGCAGCATGTGGGGTCTTTGGAACAACATGGCTTGTCGGCAAGGCGGCAAATTCACAACACCCTGAGAAGGCTGGTGCAGCCCGTTCAAGAGGTGCAGCATGGTGCTTTTGCCAGAGCCGTTGGCACCAATCAAGGCCACTTGCTCGCCCGTAAAAATCTCGAGAGAGATATCTTGCAGCGCTTGAACACCTCCCAAGTTCAGGCTGACGTGACGCACTGACAACAATGCACTCATGCCACCCACCCGCGCAAACTGTTTTGTACTTTGAGTTGTGATTGATCTTGCCAATATCTGAAGAGTGACAGCAGTGCATTCAGGCAACCCACAATGCCCAACAAAATAATTCCAAGCGCCAACGCCAAAGGCAAATCACCTTTGCTGGTTTCAAGTGCAATGGCGGTGGTCATCACCCGCGTAAAACCTTCGATGTTGCCGCCCACAATCATGACGGCGCCCACCTCAGAAATAGCGCGGCCAAAGCAAGCCACCACAATGGTGAGCAAGGCAAATCGTTCGTTCCATGAAAGCAAAATACACCTGAACGCATTGCCAGCACCCAAAGATCGCCATTGCTCGCCATAGGCACTCTCTGCGTCGTCCACCACTTGGCGGCTTAATGCCGCTGCAACGGGCACCACCAGCACCACCTGTGCCAAGACCATGGCTTTGAAACTAAACAACCAACCCAGAAAACCCAGTGGCCCCGTGCGAGACAAAAGCAAATAAATCACCAAACCCACGACCACGGAAGGCAGCGCTAAAAATGTGTTGAGCAGGGTGAGCACCATGCCGCGGCCAGTGAACTTTGCGACGCCCAAAAAACCGCCTAAAGCAATACCTATCAGGCAACCCATGAAGCACGCCGTGGCACTCACCCCTAAGGAGCGGCCAGCAATGGCCCAGAGGCCAGGATCAAAGTCACTGATGAGCTGAAAAGCTGTGGTGGCGCTGTCTAAAAAAGTCTTCATACAAAAAAAGAATTGCGTCGATGCTAAACCTTTTAAATGCCCTGAACTACGCGGGTGTTCAGCTATGAAATGGCGTGCATAGGTTGCTGGGCTTTGAATCAGAATCAAGGCATAAATGAGGCACACTTAAGCGGTGTCAAAAATTGAACTTTCATACCA
>NZ_JBBAOI010000062.1:0-1440 GCF_040401495.1 Limnohabitans sp. | reverse complement strand
GACTTTGGCAAGTTCATTGAAACCCTCAAAACACGCCCCTTCCACTTGCTGCCCGGCGTGAACACTTTGTTCAACGCTTTGCTGCAGCACCCCCTGTTCAAAACGATTGATTTCTCCAACCTGTGCCTCACACAAGCGGGGGGCATGGCAGCGTCTGAGGGCACAGCGCGCGCTTGGCAAGCTGCCACCGGCAGCGCCATGATTGAGGGCTGGGGCATGAGTGAGACCTGTGCCATCGGCACCAACAATCCGGTCACTCAAACTTCCTTCAGCGGCAGCATTGGTTTGCCACTGCCCAGCATTGACATCGCCATCAAGGACGAACAGGGCAACAGCCTGGCGCAAGGTGAGTCTGGCGAAATTTGCATTCGCGGCCCCAACGTCATGGTGGGTTATTACAAGCAAGAAGAAGAGACGCGCAAGGCCTTCACGCCAGACGGTTTCATGCGCACCGGCGACGTGGGCATCATGGACGAGCGCGGTTATTTCCGAATTGTCGACCGCATCAAAGACATGATCATTGTGAGTGGCTTCAATGTGTTCCCCTCGGAACTTGAGAATGTCATTTCATTGTGCCCGGGCGTTGTTGAGTGCGCCGCCATCGGCATTCCAGACGCCATGCAAGGCGAGACCATCAAGGTGTTTGTGGTGAGAAACGACAGCATGCTGACCGAGGATGCCGTGGCCAAATACTGCCATGACAATCTCACAGGTTACAAAAGGCCCAAGTACATTGAGTTTCGAGATGAGTTGCCTAAATCCAATGTTGGCAAAATTTTGCGGCGTGAGCTGAGAACCACTGCGCATTGAGCGCATTGGTTTTTTAGATTCGCTTAAGGCGCTTGATTGTCAATGACACAGCGGCTGCAGATTCCAGGACTTCAAGTTTTTGAAAGAGGCTGGCTGTCGGCCAACAACATTCTTTTCACAGACTCTGAGTCAGCCACATTGATCGACAGTGGTTATGTGACTCACCAAGCGCAGACCTTGGCGCTCGTTCAAAATACCTTGAATGGCCGAATGCTAGACCGGTTGGTTAACACCCACTTACACAGCGATCACTGTGGTGGCAACCATCTGCTGCAAACGCATTACACCCAACTTGAAACGCTGATTCCGCCTGGTGAAGCCAAGGCCGTGTCTATTTGGGATGTTGAGGCCTTGAGTTACGAAGCCACAGGTCAACTGTGTCCGCGATTTAAGTTTGAGGGCCTGTTGCAAGCAGGGCAAATTTTGCGCTTGGCTTCTTTAAATTGGGAAGTGCATGCGGCGCCTGGGCATGATCCGCATTCGGTGATTTTGTTTGAACCCATCCACCAAATCTTGATCTCGGCCGATGCCTTGTGGGCCAACGGATTTGGCGTCGTGTTTCCAGAGTTGGAAGGTGTGGATGCGTTTCACGAAGTGGCTCTGACGCTGGATTTGATTGAGTCACTCAAA
>NZ_JBBAOI010000061.1:0-1441 GCF_040401495.1 Limnohabitans sp. | reverse complement strand
CTTTGCCTTTTTGAATTTCAAATGTGGTTTGACAAGTGCTCCAAAAGGTTAACGATGGAATCCAACCGTTAGCGCCACCAAAGATGGAAGTGCCAGCCACTGTGCTTTGAGAATCTGTATTGATACCAGGCGACGATGCTTCACCTGAAGTGTTGTAGACCAAATACGTGAAGCCGTCGACTTCGTAAGTTTTGTTGGGTTTACCCCATTTGGCGACCAACGCGGACTCATCCTCACCCACCCACGCATTGAGGTTCTTTTGGTAGTTTGCAGATGTTGCACAACCGGCTAGAACCAAAAGTGCACAAATGAGGGGGAAGAGTTTGTTCATGGGAAGTTCCGTTTCTAGTGGGACGGTTCAGTTGTTATGTAAATTAGTCATCCTATTGCAGACCATTGTATGAATTTCAGAGACACCCCAAATACTGGCTATAGTTGTCCTTTTGGCGCGTAAAAGCCACGGTTTTTGGTCTTAACTGTTCAGGAGTTCTTATGCAACGTCGTTATTTTTCTGTTTCTGCCTTAGCCCTGTCGCTTTTTGCTGGCAACGTATTCGCCCAAACCAAATGGGACCTTCCTGCAGCCTATGCTGCAACCAGCTTCCATTCAGAAAATCTGGTCCAGTTTGCCAAGGATGTCGATGTAGCTACCGCTGGCAAACTCAAAATCTCAGTACACGCTAATGCATCCCTTTTCAAAGCCAATGAAATCAAGCGCGCTGTGCAAGGTGGGCAAGCACAGATTGGCGAAGTGCTTTTGGTGAACTTTGAAAACGAAAACCCTGTTTACGGTGCAGATGGCGTTCCTTTCTTGGCCACTAGTTTTGCAGACTCCAAACGCCTCTATGACGCCCAAAAACCTGTACTCGATAAACTCTTAGCCGCCCAAGGCATGAAATTGTTATTTACTGTTGCTTGGCCCCCGCAAGGTATTTACACCAAGAAAGAAATCAACTCCGTCGCAGATCTGCGGGGCATCAAATGGCGCGCCTACAGCCCAGCTACGGCCAAAATTGCCGAACTAATTGGCGCACAACCGGTGACTATCCAAGCTGCCGAACTATCTCAAGCGCTTGCCACTGGCGTGATTGAGAGCTATATGAGTTCAGGTGCCACTGGCTTTGACACCAAAACCTACGAGAGTTTGAAGTACTTCTATGACACCCAAGCTTGGTTGCCAAAGAACGCTGTTCTCGTCAACAAAAAGGCTTTTGATGCACTAGACCCTGCCACACAAACCGCTCTCTTGAAAACTGCTGCAGAGGCCGAAGCCCGCGGCTGGAAAGTCAGCGCTGAAAAAGACGCTTACTACAAAAAAGCATTGACTGAAAAAGGTATGCAAATCGTCACCCCATCACCTAAGCTAATGGCAGACATGAAACAAGTCGGCACCATCATGCTGGCTGACTGGCAAAAACGCGCTGGTGCGGATGGCGAAGCCA
>NZ_JBBAOI010000060.1:0-1480 GCF_040401495.1 Limnohabitans sp. | reverse complement strand
CAGGCAATAAGGCGCGGATTTCTAATTCGGGCTTAATTGCTTGTTTATTTACCCACACTTTAAAATTAAGAAAATTTGGATCGGTTACAGGAAATGGGAAGGCTATATTATATTCACCAGCACTTGTTGTTGGGCCGCCACCAGACATATGTGGCATTTCGGGCATTGGAAACGCCACGCGGGTTGTTACTGGAGATGAGGTGACGTTGCGAAATTCATACCTTACCCGCACTTCTTTTTTCGAAAGAAATAGATCTTCTCGCTCCATCGAAATGGAGTTTGACTTGACTAACACCAAGCCACCTGCCCCAAGTTCACTGTTGAAATCATTTGCTGAGGCGGTGATTTTAATTCCATCAAAAACATGGCGGTCTCAAGTTTGAAGTGCAACACCCAGCGGGATAATGGGTGTTTCCATGAGACAGTCTTTCAAACACATTGACGCTTTCGAGCGGGATACCATTCAGCAACAAGTGAGCATCGGTCGAAGTTATCGGTCGATAGCTGCGGCACTTGGTCGATCGGCCTCTGCGATCAGCCGGGAAGTGGCTCGCAACCGCGCCGATCCGGACCGCTATGAGGCGATTGGCGCCGGTAGAGCGGCGCGCAGGCGTCGACGTCGCGGCCTCGTCAAGTTGCGCGAGGGATCGCTTCTTCGCGCGCATGTGGTCGCGCATATTCGCAAGGGCTGGTCGCCCCAACAGATATCTGGCACTCTGGCTGACATGCAGGAAGCCTTTGGCAGTGTCTCGCATGAGACGATTTACCAGATGATCTACGTGCTGCCACGCGGTGAAATTCGCCGTGAACTCATCGGTTTCTTGCGTCAGGGCAAGAAGTTGCGCCGCCCCCGCGGACAAGGCAAGGACCGGCGCGGCGGCCTCGTTGGCATGACCTCCATCCACGAACGTCCCGCCTCGGTTCTGACCCGCGAACTCTTCGGCGATTGGGAAGGAGACCTGATCAAGGGCGCAGGCAACGCCAGCGCGATCGGGACGCTGGTGGAGCGCAAGAGCCGTTTCACAGTTCTGGTCAAAATGAAGGACTGCGGGGCGGACGCCGCACTGGGTGGCTTTCAGCGGGCGCTAAATCGCGTACCCCAGGAACTAAGGAGAAGCCTTGCCTACGACCAAGGCAAGGAAATGGCGCGCCATGCCGAACTTAGCAAGAATGCGAAAATAAAAGTCTATTTCTGTGACCCGCACAGCCCTTGGCAGCGTCCGACAAACGAGAACACCAATGGCCTCGTACGCCAATATCTGCCCAAGGGCATTGATCTGAGCATCTACTCACGTAGCGACCTTGAAAAAATAGCCCAAAGCCTAAATAAAAGGCCGCGTGCATGCCTAGGGTTTAAAACACCCGAGGAAGTGTTCTATAATGAAATTCAGAGGGCGCGTGTTGCACTTCAAACTTGAGACCGCCAACTATAAAAATCAATCGGCGCTTAAAAAACTATCTACGTCAGAGTAACTGGTAA
>NZ_JBBAOI010000059.1:0-1520 GCF_040401495.1 Limnohabitans sp. | reverse complement strand
CGATGTCACTGTGGCACCGACTTCGAAATACACATGTGACGAACTGGATTGCGCCATTGTCATTCCGGAATGCCCCATTGACGAAATGGCCTCGCCCCACACCACAGCCCAGATACTCCAGGCCGTAGCTGCAATTACACCAACACTGATGAGGGTGTCCATGGTTGAAGAACCATGCATTGCATTGCGGAATGCGGTCTTATGGAATGGCCATGCGCCCCATGTAACTACCGGTGCCGACAAACCCATCGCCCACCACTGCCAGTTATGAAACTGCCACGCCATCACCATCGACAACAAAACAACGGGAACCGTAAACACAACAGAAATTCCCAAACGAATAGATGCTGCACGTAAGCGCGCTTCAAGATCATCGTCAAACGGCTGATCATCCATCACACGCGCCGAATATCCGGCATGTTCAATTACCTTGATGACAGTTGCCTCGGAAACCGAATCTCCATCAAAAGCAACCATTGCAGATTCGGTTGCGTAGTTGACGGCGGCTTCAATTCCCGGAATTTCGTTGAGTTCTTTCTGAATTTTGGCGGCGCATGCGCCACAGGTCATTCCCTGAACTGCAAGTTCCACTTCAATAATGGAAGCTGGGGGCAACACAACACTCATACCTATTACCTACCACCGAAATCTGGCGAGCGCTTTGTGAGGAATGCATTGATGCCCTCTTGAGCAACATCTGACACCACAGCATCAGCCATTACAGCTGAAGCGAATTCATATGCCTGATCTTCTGGCAAAACAATTTGGTCGTAATAGGCACGCTTGCCAATTGCTTTTGATTCACGTGAACCTCTTGTTGCACGCATCATCAAGTCACTTACTGCTGCGTCAAGTTCATCATCTGCCACAACAGCATTCACAAAACCCCACTCCAGGGCAGTCGCTGCAGATATTGCATCGCCAGTCATTGCCATCTCCAACGCACGCTTTGGTGACAAATTGCGCGCAATCGCAACTAACGGCGTGTGACAAAACAATCCGCCCTTCCCACCTGGAATTGCAAAACCTGCGGACTCCCCTGCAACTGCAAGATCACAGGTGGCCACAAGTTGACACCCGGCCGCCGTTGCGAGTGCATGCACCCGAGCAATCACAACTTGCGGTATGCGATGCATCAACTGCATCAAGTTCGAACACACCGTGAAGAGCTCGAACGCATCATCTCGTGACGTGCCCGCCATTTCGCCGAAATTATGCCCAGCCGAAAAAACCGGACCCTCTGCAGCCAGTACCACTCCCACGGCATCAGAGACGGCGATCTCTTCAAAGGCAGCGGTGAGTTCCTTCAGAACATCTAGCGATAACGCATTGCGCTTGGCGGGGTTGCACAAGGTGACGGTGACAATGTCAGCCTCACGCGATACTCGAACTTTTTGGTCCATAACAAACCTCCATGGTGACCATATATATGGCAACGCATTGGTGCGCCCTCTGGGGCTCGAACCCAGGACCTGCGGATTAAAAGTCCGTTGCTCTACCAACTGAGCTAAAGGCGCGGA
>NZ_JBBAOI010000058.1:538-1523 GCF_040401495.1 Limnohabitans sp. | reverse complement strand
ATTCAAGTCAATAGTATCGTATGCTGCAAATTACATTTTACATGTTGCTCCCTGGTCTGGGCTGTCATGCGTGCGTGCATATGACTATTGCAACACAAGCTAATGCGGATACACAAGCGGCCAACGCAAGAGACACATGTAGATCCCGCCCGCTGTGCCTCCTAAGCAGTGCTACAACCTGCCGGCTCACTGCTACGACAGCCGGCTCACTGCTGTGAGAGATGCTTCGAATGTTGCCGGCTTACTTTCAAGACAAATCGTTGCCTCGGCTTGCGCTTCTTCTGGGGCGCGGCAAAGAGTTTGAGACAGACTTTTGTCAAATACCCACATGTATTTGCCGTCCAAAGGCACCCCAATCTTGGCTGCCACCACCCCTCTCACTGCAGCGACCGTTGAGTCAGCATGACTGTCCCTCACGGAGACAAGGGCCCGCCGAATACGCTTGGGCAAGCTCGCCCGCAAGGCAAGTTTGGACCATCGTTTGTGCATCTTCCGTCTGGTATGCGTGGTTGCCGCGCCAGCATCGTACGCCACCAGCACTGATCCCAACACTGTGTCTGCGGCGGGGGCGTACTCCATGCTGCTTGACGCAACAGGCTTGGAAGCCTGACTCTGCCCCAGCCTGAGTGCGCTGGCCGTGCCCGGCCGGCCAGGGTGTACAACCCCAACCTGCCCTTCAACGTTGGCTGGCGCCGACTTGCTTGGTTGGTCACAATCGATGATGGCATTGACAATGTCGGCCCTGCTCTGTGCCATCGTCTTGGCTGATGGCACTGTGAAGCCCATCGTGCGCATGGTGGAGACCCATTGCTTCAACGCCTCCACTGTCATGCTGGAGGTCAACTGTGTGAGCATCACTTGGTGCATTTGCACATCCTGTGCATGATGCAACATATCCTGTAATATATCATGTTTCCTTTTTTTGTGGCTGGTATGCCACACGCACGCCGGCAACGGCGCCAGTCTGGGGCCAGACTGTTCTTCA
>NZ_JBBAOI010000058.1:0-528 GCF_040401495.1 Limnohabitans sp. | reverse complement strand
CTTCACTGTCATGTTGGAGGTCGACTGCGTAAGGATCAGTTGGTGTATGTGCACGTCCTGTGCATGATGCAACATATCTTGTATTCTATCATGTGCCCTTGTCTTGGTGGCTGGTATGCCACATGCACGCCGGCAACGGCGCAAGTCTGGGGCCAGACTGTTCTTCAGCAACTCGTGCAGCAAACAGAGGCGCATGGCAGTGCCCCAAGCGTTCGTGACGCCCAAAGTTGCCTCTGCAAATTGAGCCTTAAGTGCTGCCATCTCATCACACCCTGCCCCTCAACAATGCATAGCTTCTGTACAAGTTGCCCCGATGCGTGCTGCTCACGCTGAGTCCAGTGACATCGATACCATGATGGGTCTGCAATGCATCGAACACGTCGTATGGCAATGTTGCATCTGATGACAAATCAAAGTTGCATTCCAATATGTCGGCTAGATGGACGACAGGTGGGAGGGGTGGGGGGGAGACTGCACGCACGGCATTCTGCAAGTGACAATTCATGCAGACTCATCCATAGGCCGAAT
>NZ_JBBAOI010000057.1:0-1533 GCF_040401495.1 Limnohabitans sp. | reverse complement strand
GGTAATCCCCCCAATTTCCACTGAACCTAAAAGTAGAACAGTTATGCAGCCATGACCAGATGCTGCTTTGGGGTGAACCCGCCCAGGGCCATGTTCGGGCGGTCGTTGTTGTAGGACCACATCCATTGCGTGGCGAAGTCCTGAACCTCTTCAATGCTGGACCAATAATACTGGGACAACCACTCGTAGCGAACCGTGCGATTGAACCGCTCGACATAGGCGTTCTGTTGCGGCTTGCCAGGCTGGATATATTCAAACCGAATGCCCCATTCCTTGGCCCAGTTCTGGATGGTGCCACTGATGTTCTCCGGTCCGTTGTCACAGCGAATCACCTGCGGCTTGCCGCGCCAGGAAATGATTTGCTTCAAGGCCCGGATCACCCGCTCCGACGGCAGCGAGAAGTCCACCTCAATGCCCAGCGCCTCACGGTTGAAGTCATCAATGACATTGAACAGCCGTAAGTTGCGGCCGTCCTCCAATTTGTCGTGCATGAAGTCCATCGACCAGACTTGATTGATGGACTCTGGCACCCCCAGCGGCTCTGGCTTCTCACGCACCAGACGTTTCCGGGGCTTGATACGCAAGTTGAGTTCCAGCTCGCGGTAGATGCGGTACACGCGTTTGTGGTTCCACCCGAAGCTCTTCACGTTTCGCAGGTACAGGTAGCAAAGCCCAAAGCCCCAGTTGCGGTGGTTGTCTGTCAGTCGGATCAGCCAATCGGCGATGAGCGCATTCTCGGCATCTTGCTTGGGCTCGTAGCGATAGCAGGACTCGCTGATGGCGAACACCGCACAGGCCACCCGGATGGCCAGCCCACGCTGCTGCACAACCTCTTTGGCCATCTCGCGCCTGCGAGACGGCCGCGTTACTTTTTTGCGAGGTACTCGTTGGCGATCTCGGCCTTGAGCTTCTCTTCTAGGTACATCTTGCGCAGACGCCGGTTCTCGTCTTCGAGCTCCTTCATGCGGGTCATCATGGAGGTGTCCATGCCGCCGAACTTGGCGCGCCACTTGTAAAACGTCGCGGTGCTGATACCCAACTCCCGGCAGATCTCAGGCACCGGCAGACCGGCTTCAACACGTTTGAGGGCAGCCATGATCTGGCTGTCGGTAAATCTTGACTTCTTCACGTAGAACTTCCTTCTTGGAAAATTCTACTTCTCAGATCTTTGGTTTATCGGGGGGATTACCATTCATCGCAAAGAAAAGACGTCAAAGCAAAAAGGAAACTAACTGTTCAAGAACGTATAGCAAGTAACGGCAAATTTTTCTCGCACACACCAGAGGAAATGGAGCGGAAAAGACAGCATCAAATCGAACTTTACGCCAAAGGAGAGGGCAAGTTCACACAGCCTGAATTCATTGAAAACAACATTGCCTTAGTGCAGGAAAAATTGAAAAACGGAACCCATCACACACAGCAAGATGGTTGGGTCGAGAAATCGAGAGTTGCACATCGACACGAGATGAAGGCTATTGTTCTTGCAATTCGAAAATTTGATGGCGCAACTGTTGAATGTAAATTCGATTCAGT
>NZ_JBBAOI010000056.1:0-1712 GCF_040401495.1 Limnohabitans sp. | reverse complement strand
CCCGTATTTGTGGGTTCTGCAATCACCAACTTTGGTGTGCAAATGCTTCTCGACGCAGTTGTCGATCTTGTACCGGCTCCTGCACCACGTAAAGACGTTGACGGCGACCCTCGCCCACTGGAAGCAGACTTTGCTGCATTTATCTTCAAGATTCAAGCCAACATGGATCCGAACCACCGTGACCGCATTGCATTTGCACGAATTTGTTCAGGCAAGTTTGAACGTGGCATGGAGGTTGATTGCGCACGCACCGCAAAGAACGTAGGAACAAAATATGCCAACACTGCATTTGGTTCAGAACGCGAAACAATTGAAGAGGCATACCCCGGCGATGTGATTGGCCTGATCAACACATCTGGTTTACAAATTGGCGACACGTTGCATGCAGGAAAAGCTGTTTCCTTCCCTGCACTTCCACGATTCGCACCCGAAGTGTTCGCCACTGCTCGCCCACTTGATTCATCGAAGTTCAAACAGTTCCGTCGTGGCATGCAACAGCTTGATGAAGAAGGTGTTGTACAGGTATTGCGCGACCCAGACATGGGCGATGCCGACCCTGTGCTTGCGGCCGTTGGTCAATTGCAGTTTGAAGTATTGGCTCATCGTTTGCAGCATGAATTCAACGCACCAGCCGAGATTTTGAACGCTGATTATCAGGCGATTCGCGTTACCGACAAAGAATCAATTCCACGACTACGTGAAATTGGCGGCATTCGTATCTTGCGTCGTAGCGATGGCGAACTTGTTGCACTGTTCCAAAGCAAATACAGGCTGCAACGTCTTGAAGCAGACGAGCCAGCGCTTACATTGATTCCAATTCTTGCGGGCAGTCGGGACTGACATGATTCTGATTGATGCTGAAGGGCTCAAGGCGTCTCGTCCTGGTCGCCCGTTGTTTGAAGATGTCTCCATCACGTTGAGCACTGGCGACCGTTTGGGTGTTGTTGGTCTTAATGGCTGTGGCAAGAGCACGCTGTTTCGTATTTTGTCTGGCGAACTACGCCCTGATGCTGGTGTTGTGCGCACTGGTCGTGGAGCGCGTATTGGTGTGTTGCCACAGTTGCCCGTGTTGCCAGAGGGAACCGTGCGTGATGCAGTGGGCGGTGGCTGGCAAGGCGAAGCAATGCTGGACAAACTCGGCATGGGCGACATGGTGGAAGCAGATACGCGTGAACTATCTGGCGGACAGTTAAAGCGCGTTGCATTGGCACGACTTCTTGCTGGTGAATGGGATTGTCTGATTCTTGACGAGCCGACAAACCACTTGGATCTTGATGCGATCGGATTCCTTGAAGAGACGCTCGCGCGTTTCCCAGGTGGACTCGCGATTGTTACGCACGACCGACATGTTCTAGACCGAGTAACTAACCGAGTGCTTGAGATTGATCGCGGACATGCGTACTTGCATATTCCTGCAGGTGAAAATGCAGGGTCTGGGTATGCGGCGTATTTGGCAGCTCGTGCAGAACGTGAAGAGAATTCCGCAACGGCAGAACAAGTACGTAAGAACGCTGCAAAGAAAGAGCTCGCATGGTTGCGCCGTGGTGCACCAGCGCGAACTGCAAAACCAAAGGCACGTATTGCAGCTGCTGAAGCACTGATTGCGAACAAGCCAGATGGCCCAGCGCGCCAAGGTGAATTGGGATTAGACCTTGGCAGCAAGCGGCTCGGTTCAAAGGGAATTGAAATGCAAGGTGTTGGTTTCACATGGC
>NZ_JBBAOI010000055.1:0-1729 GCF_040401495.1 Limnohabitans sp. | reverse complement strand
ACATTGGCGGCACGATCTGGCACAAATTGAAAAACCAGCGATTTGAAGTTCACCAGCAAAGCATCTGGTGCTGCGTTGTAGGGGCGCAAAGGCTCGCCATCAAAACTTGCGGGGTTGCGTTCAGGCAAATCAAACGCGCTTCTATCGAGCACGATATCGCCTTGAATTTTTTGAATCCCTAAGCCTTGCAAGCGCCGCATCAAAAGCCAAACACGCTCCACCACCAAACGCGGATCGCCACTGCCGCGCACATAAACATTGCCTTGCAATACGCCATCACGCACTGGGCCATCGATGTAAACAGGCGTACGCCACACAAATGTGGGACCTAGTAAGTCCAGAGCCGCGATAGTAGTTGCTAGTTTGCTAAGTGACGCGGGGTTGATAGAAGTTGTTGCTTCATGGCTTGACAGGGCCGGAGTTTTTTGCGAGCCGTTGGCCTCCATGACGACGACATGTAAAGCATCTACAGGCACTTTGGCGCGTTGCAAAGCGGTTATCACAGGAGCAGGCAGTGCCACATTGTGTGCAAACACATTCAGCCAACTACTCAGCAGCCAAACGAAAACAACAGTGATCAAGCGCATACGCATAACCAAATTATCACAGCCGTAATAATCTAGGCTTATGCACACCTACAAATGGCTGGCAATCGAGACCAGCACCGACATGCTCACCCTGGCTATCGCCTCGACCCAAGGCGATACGTCTGAGGTGTGGACGCACACGTCACAGGGTGGTGCGAAGTCGTCACAACTGGTTTTGCCAGAGATCGTGCGATTGATGGAAGAAGCGCAAATACGGTTTTCTGATCTCACCGCGGTGGTGTTTGGTAAAGGCCCTGGCTCATTCACTGGTTTGCGCACGGCGTGTTCAGTGGCGCAAGGTTTGGCATTTGGAGCTGGGATACCCGTTTTGCCTATCGATACCTTGCTCGCTGTGGCGGAGGACGCGGATTATCAAAGCGCGCAACAAACGCAACAACAACTAGAACAACTTCCCGAAGAAGTAAAAAGATTTTTTGTGGCCATGGATGCACGTATGGATCAGGTTTACACCGCAGCCTACGAGTGGCGATCCGAGTGGCAATGCGTACAAGCGCCTTCGGTGCAATCGCCCGAAGACATCTGCGTACCAACCGAATGGAAAGATCTCGACTTCTCAACGGTTGGAAATGCATGGGACGCATTCGCAACACGTTGGCCAAACGCACTCTCAGGTAAGCATATGTACGCAATGCCAACAGCACAAGCCTTGCTCCGTTTAGCCCCAATTGCATTCGAACAAGGCCTAGTTGTGCTGCCAGAACAAGCATTGCCCATCTACATTCGTGACAAAGTAGCGCAAACTACCCTAGAGCGCGAGCAACTCAAACTAGCCACGACAATTTCTACATGAGCGCCGTTCTCAAACCAGAGGTCCGACTAGAGTCGCTTGATCTTGCGCGGCTTGATGATGTAGTACACATCGAACAGCGGGCCTACAGCCATCCTTGGACGCGCGGTAATTTTTTAGATTCGCATAAGGCGGGCTACCAAGTCATCACCCTTCTGGGCGAAGACAGTTTGTTGGGCTACTTTGTGGCCATGCCTGGCGTACAAGAAGTGCATTTGCTCAACATCACCGTCGACCCCATCTATCAGCGACAAGGCTGGGGCGTGATGATGTTGGATGCCCTCTGTATTTGGTCGCGCGGGCAAGACGCCAAATGGTTGTGGTTAGAAGTGCG
>NZ_JBBAOI010000054.1:0-1785 GCF_040401495.1 Limnohabitans sp. | reverse complement strand
ATGTCATCAAGACCATTCAAAAAGCGGTGCTGCGTTGGAGCGTCCATAGGGAAGCTCTCTTTGAAACCAGCGGAAGGAACTTCAACAGTGAGACGTTCCATGTCAACAGTGATTTCCGTTGTGGAATCAGCTTCGATGAGTTCCCACAGTTTCTCTACTGCTGCCTGAGGCAAGATGACTGGCGCGAGGCCATTCTTTGTGCAGTTGTTGCGAAAGATGTCAGAAAAACTTGGCGCAATAACTGCATCAAATCCGTATTGCTGAATAGCCCACACTGCATGTTCACGTGATGAGCCAACACCGAAGCTTGGACCAGCTACAAGAATCGTTGCACCTGAATACTTTTCATCGTTCAATACGAAACTGCGATCATCACGCCAAGTTGAGAACAAACCAGCTTCAAAGCCTGTGCGCTCGACGCGCTTTAGCCACTCTGCAGGAATGATTTGGTCGGTATCAACGTCGCTGCGCTTTAAGGGCACTGCACGACCGGTAACGATGTGTACTGATTTCATTTCAAATCTCCTGGGCTTGCGAAGTGTCCGGCAACAGCGGTTGCTGCAGCGACGGCGGGGGAGACAAGGTGTGTGCGACCACCACGACCTTGACGCCCTTCAAAGTTTCTGTTGCTTGTGCTGGCGGCGCGTTCGCCTGGTGCCAACTTGTCAGGGTTCATTGCGAGGCACATGCTGCATCCGGGTTCACGAAAGTCAACACCAGCTGCGATGAGGATTTTGTCGAGTCCCTCAGCAATTGCCTGGTTGCGCACGGCATGACTGCCGGGAACAACCATCGCGCGCTTCACCGTGACAGTGCGACCCTTGAATACGGCTGCTGCTGCACGGATGTCTTCGATGCGGCCATTGGTGCATGAACCAATGAACACGGTGTCAACAGGAACATCACGCATGTTCATGCCAGCGGTGAGCCCCATGTATTCGAGTGCGCGGCTAATTGTGTTTGCACTTGTCTCGTCTGGTGCATCTGCTGGCGATGGAATGATTCCGTTGATAGGAAGCACCTGAGCAGGGTTTGTTCCCCAACTGACATGTGGAGACAATGTGGCTGCATCGATTACGACTTCAACATCGAACTTTGCACCATCGTCTGTACGAAGGTTCTTCCATGCTGCAACTGCTGCATCCCAGTCGGCACCCTTTGGTGCATGCTCACGTCCTTTGAGGTATTCAAATGTGGTGTCGTCCGGTGCAATAAGGCCAGCCTTTGCGCCAGCTTCAATGCTCATGTTGCAGACCGTCATGCGGCCTTCCATGGAAAGTGCGCGAATTGCAGACCCGCGATATTCGATGACGTGGCCAATGCCGCCACCTGTTCCGATCTTTCCGATGATGGCAAGGATGATGTCTTTTGCTGTCACGCCATCTGGCACGTTGCCTTCAACAGTGATGGACATCCACTTCGGACGTGATTGCGGAAGTGTCTGTGTTGCAAGAACATGTTCCACTTCGCTGGTACCGATTCCGAATGCAAGTGCACCGAAGGCGCCATGAGTGGCTGTGTGACTGTCTCCGCAGACAATTGTCATGCCGGGAAGCGTGCGGCCTTGTTCTGGCCCGATGACGTGAACGATGCCCTGATTCGGGTCTCCCATAGGAAACAAAGTGAAACCATATTCAGCAGCGTTGTCGCGAAGGACTTGCACTTGCTTTGCTGAAATGGGATCTGCGATTGGCAAATGGATGTCGGCTGTAGGAACGTTGTGGTCCTCGGTTGCAATAGTCAGGTCAGGACGGCGCAATGGGCGACCAGTCAGACGTAAGCCAT
>NZ_JBBAOI010000053.1:0-2052 GCF_040401495.1 Limnohabitans sp. | reverse complement strand
GCGGCATGATTCGCCAGCACCAGTTTGACAAAGTCGAGATGGTGCAAATCGTGCATCCCGACCACAGCAATGCCGCCTTGGAAGATATGACTGGCCACGCTGAAGCTATTTTGCAAAAGCTGGGTTTGCCTTACCGCGTCATGTTGCTGTGCACCGCCGACATGGGCTTTGGTGCTGCACGTACCCACGATTTGGAAGTCTGGTTGCCTGCACAAAACACTTACCGCGAAATCAGCTCCTGCTCCAATTGCGAAACCTTTCAGTCGCGCCGTATGCAAGCGCGGTTTAAAAACGCTCAAGGCAAAAACGAGTTGGTCCATACCTTGAATGGCTCTGGCTTGGCCGTGGGACGTACCTTGGTGGCTGTGCTTGAAAACTACCAACAACCCGATGGCAGCGTGCGTGTGCCAGAAGCGCTTCTTCCCTATATGGGCTCTATTCAAACTCTCAAAACTTAAATACCCAAAGGATCTTCCATGCGCTTTTCGTCTATTGTTGTTACTACAGTGTTGCTTTTGCTGGCGGCTTGCGCCAATTTGCCCATGGGGGCCGGCAGAACATCTTCCAGCGTCGATATGTCGGGAGCCGATTTGCTGGGTCAAACCCAGTTGCCCCCAGGCGCACGCATCTTGCATGAGCAGTCGCTGGTGATTGGCACTGGTGAAAACTGGGTCGGTCGTGTGGTGATGGATTCAGCCCGCGACACCACCTCGGCCTACAGTTATTTTTTAGAAAACTACCCTAGCCAAGGTTGGACTTTGTTGTCAGCCGTGCGTTCCAAGTCCAGTGTGTTGGTGTTTAACAAAGGCGAGCGCAATGTCACCATTGAAATCCAAGAGGGCAATCCCTTGGCGGGCGGCTCGGCTTTGGTGATTTTGACGCTGGCACCCCGCAGCGCCAATGTGGTGTCTCCCGCAGCAGCTGCTAAAAAACCTGCACCCGTAGAGGACGCAGTTCCCACCAAGCCTTGAAGCTTTAAAATTTCAGCTCTACCGACATTCAGGAAAGATGGCAGAGTGGTCGAATGCACCGGATTCGAAATCCGGCGTACAGGTTTACCTGTACCGAGGGTTCGAATCCCTCTCTTTCCGCCAGTGACTTCTTTCAATATTTCAATCCTTCAAACGCCTGTTTGCAAGTGATTGAGCTGATTGAATTTTTTCCCAAAGCTTTCCCCGATTTTGAAGAAACTCACCCTTTGATGGGGTACTCGAACTGTTGAGACGGCTTTTTGCTCAAAACCTCTTGACTTAGTGCGTTCAAAACGTGAATTTGAACCGTACCGATTGCACGCGGTTTTAAGCTATGTTGCCCTGCCGTTTTGGTTGGCACTTTGGGGGTATTGGCGGTGCATCATGGGTACAGTTGTTAAAAACACTTGTCAGGACGATGTCCGGACGCTATGATGGGGCAACTGTCCAAAAAAGGGTTGCCATGACTGCAGTCATTCACTCCAAATCTGAGCGCATCGATGTACGCGCCAGCGCGCCCGTGAAGCAATTGCTTCAGGAAGCAGCACGTGTGGCACACAAAAATGTGAGCGAGTTTTTGCTCGACGCGGGCATCATCGCGGCCAACCAGACCTTGGCAGATCGCACCCGTTTCGAGCTGAGTGACGAGCAGTGGCTGGCGTTTCAGGCTGCACTGGATCAGCCCGTGAGCGCCAAGCCCAAGCCCAAGCTAAAGAAACTTTTGTCTGAGCCGGGGCTACTTGGTTGAGTTCGCGGGCTTACGAGCCGGTTCGCAAACTGGCCGGTTCGGACGCTGTTGAGTCCTTTGATTGCGGTCAGCCTGCACTGAACTTGTTTTTGCAGCGCTTTGCGTTCGTCAACCAAAAATCCAACAGCGCGCAAACCTACGTGAGCTGCGAATCGAGCTCGGTCGTTGGTTTTTACAGCTTGGCGGTTGGCAGTGTCGAGCCATCCAATGCGGCACCGCGTGTGACCAAAGGCATTCCACAACACCCCGTGCCGGTGATGATTCTGGCCAGGCTTGCCGTGGACCTTCAGCACCAAGGCGCAGGGCTTGGCAAAGCACTGCTCAAAGATGCGC
>NZ_JBBAOI010000052.1:0-2331 GCF_040401495.1 Limnohabitans sp. | reverse complement strand
TGAATCTTCTGGCTCTGTTACTTTATCACCATTTAATAAAAGTCCTGGTAGCGCAGGACAACAATTACCATGTGTACAAATAAAAATCACAGATGAAGACGGTCAAATCCTATCTGAAAACGAAGTCGGAGAAATAATTATACGTGGTCCTATAGTATTTTTAGGTTATTGGGGGCTTGAGATAGAAAGTAAAAGAACTTTACGTGATGGTTGGCTTCACAGTGGTGACTTAGGAACTATAGATCAGAATGGATTTCTTTGGTTTAAAGGACGTATGCCTGAAAAGAACCTTATAAAAACAGGCGGAGAAAACGTATATCCGTCTGAAGTAGTCGTCCCTGAAGAATCCCTGCAACCCGCATAAATGCTCGCTTTCAGGGTAATTCTCAATAGCCAAATCTCTCAAATAGATATTCAATACAGGTTGTTTTCTGGGAGTTTCTGGAGCCTGTATGTCGATGACCGAAGACTTCTTTCGCAACCGCTTGGATCAACTCATTGACCTTCGCCATCCGCTGGCCGTTTTGGCCAACCGCATGCCCTGGCAAGAAATCGAAGCCTCCCTGGCTCACCGCTTTGCCCACCAAGTGCGCGCTGGCCAGAAGATCGAAGGCATGGATATGTTTGGCCCCACCCAGGCTATGGCCGGTGCCGGTGTCTCCAACGCAGGTCGGCCTCGTTTGCCCACCCGCTTGATGGTCTCACTGCTGTACCTCAAGCACGCGTTCAACGAGAGCGACGAGGACGTCATCCAGCGCTGGGGCGAGACGCCTACATGGCAGTACTTTTCTGGCAATGAATACTTTGAGCACCGCTGGCCTTGCGACCCCACTTTATTGGTCAAGTTCCGCAAGCTCTTGGGCGAAGAAGGCGTTGAAGAATTGTTGGCACGCACCATTGAAGTGGCGGTCACTTTGAAGTTGATCGCCAAGAAAGAGCTCAGCCGCATCATTGTCGACTCCACCGTACAAGAGAAAGCCATTGCCCATCCCACCGACAGCAAGCTGCTGGAAACCGCCCGAATCAAACTGGTTGAGGCGGCCAAGGCCGAAGGCATCGAGCTCAAGCAAACCTACGCCAAAGAAGGCCAACTGCTGGGCTACAAGGCTGGGCGCTACGCCCATGCCCGCCAGTTCAAACGCATGCGCAAAGTCATCAAACGACAAAGCACCATCGTGGGCCGCCTGCACCGTGAGATCACGCGCAAGATGAGCCCTCTGAGCCAAGCCGTGCAAGAAGCCTTAGGCCACAGTGTGGCCAAAGCCAAACGGATCATCGCCCAAACACGCAGCCACAAGACCAAAGACAAACAACCCAAGCTGTACAGCTGGCACGCCCCAGAAGTTGAATGCATCTCAAAAGGCAAGAGCCGCAACCCCTACGAATTCGGCGTGAAGGTGGGCATTGCAACTACGCTCAAAGGGACCTTGATCGTGGGCGCCAGGGCCTTCCCCGGTAATCCCTATGACGGGCACACACTGAATGAACAAGTGGAGCAGGCCAGTATCCTGATGCAGGCCACCGACATGAGACCGGAAACTGCCTACGTCGACTTGGGCTATCGGGGTGTTGACAAGGACAACCTGGATATCGAAATCAAGCACCGCGGCAAATTCAAGAGCCTGACGGTCGAAGAAAAGAAGTCACTCAAACGACGACAGGCGATCGAACCGATCATTGGCCACTTGAAAGCGGACCACCGGATGAACCGGTGCCACCTCAAGGGATCAAACGGCGACAGTTTGCATGCAGTCCTGTGCGCTGCGGGCTTCAACATCCGCTGGCTGCTGCGCATGATCGCAAAGAAAGGCATCGGCCTTTTTTTACGCCTGCTGCAGGTGGCCGCATTGGGGCAAATTGCACTTCAATTGCGGCAGATTTTTATATCAAAACCACTCAGGTCTGGTTCCATGAACTGGGTTGCGGCCTGAAAGTGAATTTTTCAGGTGCGACTAAATAGGTAAAAACTAAATTAATTTAAACAGGTTAAATTCTACTCTTTATTGACATACAAAAGGGTATATCGCGAATGGTTCGCACCTTACACAGTGGCTCACCGTCAATTAGCACGGGCGTAGCACGGTGGTTTGGGGGCTGGTTAGGCTGTTCAAGTGTCGTTTTGAACGACACTGCCCTGCGGCTGCGGCTTGCCTTTTTGCAATTTCAAAAGACAATTTGGCTACCATGGGGGGCTGAAACACAAAAAGCTTTTGCAAATCCTAGGAGCCAGTTGAATGCGTCATATTTTAAAAGTTTGTCTTTGTTTGGCTTTTTTGATGGGCTTCATCTTGCAATCTTGGGCGTATGAAAAATTCACTGCCGTCGATGTAG
>NZ_JBBAOI010000051.1:0-2434 GCF_040401495.1 Limnohabitans sp. | reverse complement strand
TGGGGCCAAACCAAGTACCGGCCTTTAAGGATGTCTGCGACTGGTCCTACCCAAACCCTGAAATTGAATCCTTAAATCGAGATGGTCCTGAAATGGGTCATTTCCGCTTAAAAGGGCGGGTGTTGAAGATTCATTTGCGTGTTTGATGGCTTTAAGGTTGATTGATCAATATATTACTTAACATAATATACATCGTATGAATTTGTTAAGATCAGTATTTCAACCAATTAGCCGTGCTCGCTCAGATATAGCCTATCAAACCCAGAACAGCCAAAGCTGGTTTACTGTGGCTTGGGATTCTTAAGTTCGACACTTGCGAAGTGTAAAGTATTGATTTCATTAGGTTCATCCCAATAAACGTAGACTACAAACTGGAAGTTAGAAGATTATTTGGTGTGGGTGCTTTCAGCTCCAGAGCGTTGAAGAGTGATTTCTGAGCAGGATTTATCTCAGTGATCCCATTGAGACTTTGCCCATCCTCGGTTTGTACGGTTTGTTGTTGTATTCTTTTAAATTGCGCAAGCAGTGTGGTGGGTGACTCACCTCGATTTGCCGCTTGCAGTCTCATCCTCATCACTCGATACAGTATCAGGGCCATAAAGCAGACCATTGCATGCGCCCTTATTCGTCGGGGTAAGCGGTGGTAAACGGGGCCAATTTCAATATCTGATTTCAAGACCCTAAAGCCTCGCTCAATGTCAGCCAAACTTTTGTAACGACTCACCACCTCACTAGGCGCTAGATCTGTATTGGTCACCAACAGCAATTTGCCGTCTAGCATCTCAAGGTATTTTTTGCGCGCCTCATCGATCTCGTAACTGAAGAGATCTCCCTTGAGATCGACTTTAATGATGTGCGCAAGACTTGCATCTTTGACCGCATGATAAAAGCGCGCCTTAGCCCCTGAGTCTGACATGGGGCGGCCTTTGCCCTTCCTCGCGTCCGTGTCTTGAGCGTCAAGTTTGCCACTCCACTTGAAAGCCAAATCCTCAAGCTCTTTGATCGACTTGTTCCTTTTTTGCGCTCTGCGGCTAGCGCCCTCAGGGTCGTGCGCTACGACCATGCGCTTGTCGCGCCATTTTGTCTCTGCGCACCAGGGCTGATCTGTCGGTTGCTTGAGCTGTAACGCTTGAAGATCTTCAGCGAAGTCGCCGTGCCGCGCCGCAGGCACCGCCATAATGTAGTCGAGCTGAACGCTCTGTCCTCTTAGTTTCAAAGTCTCTTGCAATTTTTCAATATCATCAAGGTTGTTCATGCTAAGTAAGCCCCGATCTGCAATGAGAACAATTCTCTTAAGTGGGTACCTCTTAAGAAGCCCCTCAATCATGGGCAGCAGCGTCTTGGTCTCTGCCGTGTTGCCAGGGTGGACTTCATGCGAGATGGGTAAGCCTTCAGCCGTTTGAACCAGCGAGAGAACAAATTGCCTTGCAACTAAGCCCGACTTACTCATGCCGTAGGCTCGAACATCACCCTCTAATACTGTTTCACCGCAAACGCCAACGGTGGTCAGGTCGTAGAAGACCACCGACAGCTCTTGGTCAATTAACGGCCGCATCAATGTTGCAAGCCGCACACCCAAGGCCTCACTGTGATCATCAAGAACGTCCATGGCCCGAAGAAGATGATGGTGCTCTGGCAACCCATCAGCAAAGCCAAAGCCCACAGGCAGTGCAACCGTCTCAAGCCATCTGAGCACCCCCAACTTGCTAGAAGGGTCACACAAACGGTTGAACACCATAGAGCGCAAGCATGCAAGAACCTCAACCTCACTCTTTGAGGACCTCCAAGCCCGTGACAAGTCCTCAAACCCCAAGCTCAGCCAAAGTTGGTGAAGAGCCCAAACATCGCCCACATCTTTGGAGGCCACAAATCGCAGCCCCTCCAGCGAGGAGGCGCCGCGGGCAGTGAGCCCCTTTGCTTTTTGAAGCGCAGCGATGAGGAGATCCACCTCAGCGCCGGTGTCTAAACGCCCCAGCGTACAAATAGTTCGTTGGCGCGGTTTGCCCTCCTCGTTGCGATAGGACTCAACGAGTTGGGCGTAGCGACGTCCCGCAGCTTGGGTGACCTTGATGAACATGGCTCAAAGTATAACAAACTTAGAAAAGGTTTAAAACTACTTCTTATTGGCAACGTACCACTACAAAAATCATAGGCAATTATTCGCTAACATGTTGATTCCTCAAGTGTTTTTAGTGAATAACCAATGGAAAATGATGCCGCAAGTGTCGAACTTGAGAGGCTAAGTCTTGTAACTTGCGCCCTACTTTGTCGTCAGCAGCGAGAGCAGAAATGTCTGCTGTCAAGCCGAGCACAGCCAGAACGCGGACATAACTCCCCAAAGTTGCCCCTGGGTCACCTTTTTCCACTTTATATAAGGAGGATCTTGAAATGCCTGCGCGCTGAGCAACAACCAAACTGCTTAATTTACGGCGTA
>NZ_JBBAOI010000050.1:0-2903 GCF_040401495.1 Limnohabitans sp. | reverse complement strand
CTCTGGGGTTTTTGGGGTGGGTTGAGTGCCCCAGTGGGCTGGATCCCTTGGGGATTAAATGAACTCGCGTGAGGTGCTCATTGGCGCCGTGCGCATCGCGCCGGTCGCCGTCACGAAGGACGACAAACCGTTCGTCGTGGTCATGGCTGTGGAGCCGTATGAGCGGCTCACCGAGCTAAAGAACCAAGAGAAGCCTTCGAAGTCTGCCAAAGCGATAGGGAGATAGGCATGGTTGTAGATTTTCACGAAGAACTGACCCGGGATTTTCACTGAGAAGTGACCCGCCCTTTTATGTTCCGTGGGTCAGTTTTGAGTCAAGGCATTCGATTTCTCCTTCCGGTTTTTAGTGGTGGCGATGTCGGTGCTCGCCTTGAAGCGGAAGCTGTCGTTTCCGGTTTCAAGGATGTGGCAGTGGTGAGTTAGGCGGTCGAGGAGCGCCGTCGTCATCTTGGCGTCGCCAAAGACCCCGGCCCACTCGCTGAAGCTCAGGTTGGTTGTTATGACGACGCTTGTGCGTTCATAAAGCTTGCTCAAGAGGTGGAAGAGCAGCGCCCCGCCAGACGGACTGAACGGTAGATATCCGAGTTCGTCTAGGATTAAGAGATCAAGTCGGACCAGTCGTTCGGCAATCTGGCCGGCTTTGCCGACTGCTTTTTCCTGCTCCAGTGCGTTGACGAGTTCGACTGTTGAGAAGAAGCGGACCCTCTTGTGGTGATGCTCCACTGCCTGAACACCAACCGCCGTTGCGATATGGGTTTTGCCCGTGCCCGGCCCACCTATGAGCACGACATTGTGGGCGCCATCCATGAACTCGCATCGATAAAGCTGCCGCACCAAGGCCTCGTTGATCTCACTGTTGGCAAAATCAAAGCCCGCAAGATCCTTATAGGCGGGGAAGCGGGCTGACTTGATCTGATACGCGATTGACCTGACCTCGCGTTCTGCGGTCTCAGCTTTTAGCAGTTGGGAGAGGACTGGAACTGCGGTCTCAAAAGCGGGCGCGCCCTGCTCGGTGAGATCGCTGACCGCCTGAGCCATGCCGTACATTTTTAGACTGCGCAGCATGATCACGATAGCGGCGCTTGCTGGATCATGACGCATGGCGAACCTCCCTTGCCCTGGCGCCATCGCGCAGCGTATCGTAGCGTTCGACATCCGCTCGTGGCTCCTTACTCAGGACCAAGGCCTTGGGCGCGTCCACGGTGGGCGCTGTTACCGGCTTGTCGTCCACGAGCCTGTGTAGAAGGTTCAAGACATGGGTCTTGGTGGGAACATTGTCTGTTAGAGCCATCTCGACAGCGCACAGAACTGCTTGCTCGTCATGCTGCAGAACAAGAGCAAGGATCTCGACCATCTCCCTGTCACCGCCCGGGTGCTTGAGAAGATGGCGTTGTAGACGCTTGAAGGCTTCTGGCAACTCCTGGAAGGGCGCGCCATTGCGCAAAGCCCCGGGTTTGCGCTGGATCACCGCCAGATAATGTCGCCAATCGTAGATCGTACGTCCGGGCTGATCATTGGAGCGATTAATAACGCGCTCATGTTCACACAGGATTTGCCCTTCGGCGGCGACTACGACCCGCGTTGGATAGACCCGAACGCTGACCGGTCGATTGGCGAAGGATGCTGGCACGCTGTAACGATTGCGCTCCAAGTGGATCAGGCAAATCGGCGTGACCCGCTTTGTGTGTTCGACGAACCCGTCGAACTGCCGGGGCGTCGGCATCAGGTTAGCGACTTCATCAGTCCAGACGTCGGCGACGGTTCCGGGTAGGACCCCATGGGGGATTTGCTCCCATAGCTCCTTGCAGCGGCGCTCTAACCAGGCGTTCAGCTCCTCCAGATCCGCACAGTTCGGCATCGGCTGCCACAATCGGTGGCGCGCATCCCGAACGTTTTTTTCGACCTGCCCCTTCTCCCAGCCTGAAGCGGGATTGCAGAACTCCGCGTCAAACAGATAGTGACTGACCATCGCAGTAAACCGGGCATTCACCTGACGGTTTTTGCCGCGGCCAACCCGATCAACAGCGGTCCGCATGTTGTCGTAGATCCCCCGCCTTGCTACCCCGCCCAGCACCCGAAAGGCGTGATAGTGAGCGTCAAAGAGCATCTCGTGGGTCTGGAGAAGATAGGCGCGAACGATAAACGCCCGACTATGCGACAACTTGAAGTGAGCAACTTGCAGCTTGGTCCGCTGCCCCCCGAGGATCGCCCAGTCCTCGCTCCAATCAAACTGAAATGCCTCGCCAGAGTGAAAAACCAAGGGAACAAACGTTCCGCGCCCACTGGTCTGTTGTTCTTGCTGCCGGGCTGTCTTCCAATCCCGAACAAATGCCGCCACACGGCCATAAGAACCGTCGTAGCCAAGAGCCAGCAGATCAGTATGCAACTGCTTGGTTGTGCGCTTCTGCTTGCGAGACTTGCTCGCTTCAAGCTTCACCCAGCTCGAAAGCTTGTCAGCAAACGCGTCCAGCTTGCTGGGACGGTCGGGAAGCTTGAATTTTGGCTCAACCTCGCCAGACCGCAGATACTTGCGGATCGTGTTCCGCGACAAGTTCGTCCGCCGGGCGATCTCCCGGATCGAAACGTGCTCCCGAAGAGCCCAACGTCGAATGACACTCAACAAATCCATGTCTATCACTCCCGATACCCCCGCCGCAGCCAGCCAGGGGGAAGTTCAACATGGGTCAAATCTCAGTGGAAATTACCGTCTCTTAAGGGTCAGTTCTCAATGCAACTCTACAACGCAGACATGGCGCTGTTGACGTCTGCCGCATCCGTCCCGGAGCCGAAGAAACTCTTCAGAATGCCGATGCGCTTTCCCTTGAGTCCTTTGGGATCAAGCGCGCTCGCGTAGGATTTTGGGCTCTGTCCAATCGACCAAGCCGTCGCGCCATCGACGGGAT
>NZ_JBBAOI010000049.1:0-2922 GCF_040401495.1 Limnohabitans sp. | reverse complement strand
GCCCGCCTTGGGTCGTGAATACATTGGACGTGTTTTTGCAGTCTGCGTTTTGGGGGGGATGGGCAGCATGTCTGGCACCTTGTTCGCCGCTATTTTGTTAGGCGTAGCAGAAAGTTTGACCTCCACTTTTTTAGGCCCCTCGTGGTCCCCCGCGGTGGCTTTCGGAATTTTGCTTTTCACCTTGGCTTGGCGCCCTGCGGGCCTGATGGGGAGAAACTGATGTCTTCATCGAATTTGCGCTTTTATATCGGCCTTTTGATTGAGGCGCCTCGGTCTTTTTTGGCGTGCAGGCCTTGACTGAGGGCTACTACCTCTTGGTGGCCTTTTATATTCTTCAGTACATTGTCTTGGCCACCGCCTGGAATATTTTGGGTGGCTACGGGGGGTATGTGAATTTTGGCTCGGCCTGCTTTTTTGCCGTGGGGGGCTACTCCACTGTTTTCTTTTACAAACTGCTGGGCTTACAGACGCTCAAGTCCCTTGATTGCGGCTGGTTTGTCATCACTGGCCCCTACTTGTCCTATCTGATCATTCCTGCATCGGTGTTGGTGGGCGCGGTGATTTCGGGTTTGATGGGCTTGGGCACCGGCTACCTCACCTTGCGCTTGCGAGGTGTCTTCTTTGCCATCTCTACTTTGGCACTGACGGTGGTGGTGCAAACCTTGGTGCTGAACTGGTCTTATGTGGGCGGCGCTCGGGGCGCTTATGTCATGCGCGCTCCCAGCGTGGCGGGCTTTGCCAGTACCAATGAATTTGTCTTTTTCGTGATGCTGCTGATTGCCATGGCCGCCCTGGCCATTGCGCGCAGCGTTGAGCGCAGAAAGCTGGGGGCAGGCTTGGAGGCCATTCGAGACGACGAGGATTCAGCCGAGTGCTCGGGCGTTCCCACACTGCAGTTGAAACTGCAGGCGACCACCATCAGCGGGGCCATGATGGGCGCAGTCGGTGCGCTGTTCCCGTTCTTTGTCACCTTCGTCGACCCCATCGGTGCCTTCAACCTGGTGCACACCGTCAACAGCATTGCCATGCCCTTGATTGGTGGCATGACGCATTGGTCCGGCCCCTTGATCGGTGCGGTTTTGTTGGGCGGGGTTCAACAGTATTTTGGCTCTAAAAATATGGTCACACCGGAGTTGAGTCTGCTCTTTGTGGGCGTGCTGATGATGGTGTTCGTGGCGATCGCACCGAATGGCATCCTGGGCTTGTGGCAGCGCTTGCGTGGAAAGGATGTGAAATGACAACTCCGTTGCTGAGTGTGCAAGGCATGGGCAAGCGCTTTGGCGGGTTTGTGGTCTTGGACGACATTAATTTCGAGGTCTATCCCGGAGAACGCTTGGGCCTGATCGGGCCGAACGGCTCCGGCAAAAGCACCACCGTCAACTGTCTATCGGGGGTGTTAAGCCACGATACAGGTCAGATCACATTTGATGGGCAAGCCCTCGATGGACTGAGACCCCACCAGCGTTCTTATGCAGGTCTGGCCCGAAGCTTCCAAATTCCAAGGCCGTTTGCGCGTTTGAGTGTTCTCAAAAATATCAAAGTACCGATGATGTTTGCCGCAGAAAAAAGAAGCGGCCGTCGGTTCAACGAGTCGGAGTTGGATGCGCAAGCGCGCCAAGCACTGGCGCAGGTGGGATTGCTGGCCAAGGCCGAGTTGTTGGCGGGCAGCCTCACGCAAATCGATCTGCGCAAACTCGAGTTAGCCCGCGCCATTGCAGCGCAGCCCAAATTGCTGATTGCCGACGAGTCGATGGCCGGCCTGGCGACCTCTGAAACCGATGAGATCTTGGCCTTGTTGTTGCAACTCAATTCTCAAGGCATTGCGGTGATCATGATTGAACACATCATGCGGTCTGTGTCTGCTTTTTCGCAGCGCCTGGTGGTGCTTGCTGCAGGAAAGAAAATTGCCGATGGTCCAACGCAAGAGGTTTTGCGCGACCCATTGGTGGAAAGGATTTACCTTGGCGACTGAAATTCATATCCAGAACTTGCATGCAGGCTACGGTGCGGTCACGGTGCTGAATGGTGTCAGTATCGCCGTGAACGATACTGAAACTGTGGCTTTGCTGGGCACCAACGGCAACGGCAAGAGTACCTTGATGAAGTCCATCATGGGCTTGGTGCGCGCCACCCAGGGCGAGATTCACGCCAAGATTGATGGCCATCATCTCAACTTGCGTGACATGAGCACCGAACAAATTGTGGATGCAGGGATCGCTTTGGTGCCCGAAGGCCGTCACCTTTTTCCCAAGATGACGGTGGCGCAAAATTTAAGGCTCGGTGCCTTCAGGCCTTCGGCCCGCTCTGCATTGGAAACCTCCTTGGTACAAGCCTATGAGGTGTTCCCGATTCTCAAAGAGCGTAGCGAACAATTGGCCGGCAGCATGAGCGGTGGTGAACAGCAAATGTTGGCGCTGGCGCGCGCGCTCATGTCTCGCCCTAAAATACTGCTGATTGACGAGCCTTCCGTAGGCTTGGCACCGATTTTGGTTCGCCGTGTGATCGTTCAAATCAAAACCCTCAAAGAGATGGCCGGTTTGACCGTTTTGATGGCCGAACAAAATTTCACTCAAGCCATGCGGGTGGCCGACAGGGGCTACTTGATTGTGCACGGTGAAATTGCCGTGCAAGGTACGGCCAGCGAGCTTTATGGAAGCGACTTGGTTAAAAAATATTACATGGGCTTATAGCCCACCCTCTATGTCTTCAACAAGCTCTCCATCGGCACAAGAGACAGGCCTGACCGCCCAACGCACATTGCGTGGCGCATTGGGCCATTTCGCCACAGGCGTCACCGTCATCACCGCCCAACAACCCGCCCAAGATGGCTGGGTGGGCTTGACGGTCAACAGCTTCAGTTCGGTCTCACTGGAGCCGGCTTTGGTCCTCTGGTCGCTGTCCAATAATTCCCCAAATCTGGAC
>NZ_JBBAOI010000048.1:0-2931 GCF_040401495.1 Limnohabitans sp. | reverse complement strand
TGTGAAGACCCACTGTGGGTTCGTCAAGCACATACAAAGTGTGCGGGGCTTTGTTGCCCCGTTTGCCTACTTCGTCTCTAACCTTGGTGAGTTCTGTGACCAACTTGATGCGCTGTGCTTCGCCGCCGCTTAAGGTTGGGCTTGGCTGTCCTAAAGTTAGGTAGCCCAAGCCTACGTCTTTTAACAGCTGCAGTGGATGCGCGATGGAGGGCATGGTTTCGAAGAATGTCACTGCTTCGTCTACTTCCATTTTGAGCACATCGCCAATGCTTTTGCCGCGCCATGTCACAGCCAAAGTTTCTGGATTGAAACGTGCGCCATGGCAAGCTTCGCAAGGTACTTTCACATCGGGCAAGAAACTCATCTCGATGGTACGCAGGCCTTGGCCTTCGCAGGTGTGGCATCTGCCTTCGCCGGTGTTGAAGCTGAACCTGCCCGCCAAGTAACCACGCGCTTTGGCTTCTAAAGTTTCTGCGAAAAGTTTTCGGATGGTGTCCCAAAACCCGATGTAGGTGGCGGGGCAACTGCGCGGTGTTTTGCCGATGGGGGTTTGGTCTACTTCTAACACCCTGTCGACTGCTTCAAAGCCTTTGAGTTCTGTGCAACCTGTGAGGGTTGGGAATTTGCCTGCTGCTTGTTCGTCTCTGCCTGCTTTGGTGCTGCGTTGGCTGACGTGGCTGTGCACGTTGGCTAGCAGCACATCTCTGGCGAGTGTTGATTTGCCTGAACCGCTCACGCCTGTGACGGCTACTAAGCGTTGTAGTGGAATTTGTACATTCACGTTTTGCAGGTTGTGCAGATTGGCGCCTTTGAGTTCTAGCCATTTCAGCTCTGTGCTTACTTCTTGCACGGATGCCGGCGTTTGAGTTTCCGCAGCTTTTGACTTTTTAGAAACTTTGTTGGCAGCAGGTGCTTCGATGAATTTTTCTGGTCTGGCCGCATTGGCCACAGCATCAAAAATGGGCATCAATCTTCGTGCCTGTAATGGATGCTTCATAGCGTGCAACAAATATTTGCCAGTCTGCGAATCTGCAGAATCCGTAATGTCTTTCACACTGCCTTGCGCCACCAACTTTCCGCCACGCTTGCCTGCGCTGGGGCCAATGTCAATGATGTGGTCGGCGCGGCGGATGGTGTCTTCGTCATGCTCCACCACCACCAAGGTATTGCCTTTGTCGCCCAACTTCTTTAATGCGTTCAACAAAATTTGATTGTCACGCGCGTGCAAACCAATGGTGGGTTCGTCCAGTACGTAGCACACGCCTTGAAGGTTGCTGCCCAATTGCGCAGCCAAGCGAATGCGCTGCGCTTCGCCGCCACTGAGCGTGGGTGCGCCGCGGTCTAGTGTTAGGTAGCCTAAGCCTACTTCTTCTAAAAATTCCAAGCGACTTTCAATCTCGGGCAAGAGGTCTCTGGCGATGTCTTGTTCTCTTTGAGTCATCTCGTTGGCTTTGGCCAAACTTTGCACCCATTTGCGCACATCGGTCACGCTCATGCTGGCAATGTCGGTAATGGGCAACTGCGCTTTGGTGAACTTCACATGCCGCGCTGTGGGGTTCAAACGTGTGCCTTCGCAATGCGGGCACACATGTTCAATGAGGTCTTCAATTTCCGGCTCGGCAAAACTTTGTTCGCGGCCTTTTTGGTCGTCGTCTCTGACGGAGTCGTCAAAAACTTTTCTTTGGTCTTTGGTCAGTTGCACGCCCGTGCCCACGCACTCAGTGCACCAACCGTGTTTGCTGTTGTAGCTGAACAAACGCGGATCGAGTTCGCTGTAGGAGGTGCTGCAAACGGGGCATGCTCTGAGTGTTGAAAAAACTTGGAGCTTGCCGATGTGGCTGGTTTGAGGGATGGATGCGTGGCTGACTGAGGTGCTTGAAGATGTACCTGATGTGGCGCCTGCAGTTGCGGCCACCTGCATGGCTTCTTGAAGGCCATCGAGTTCACTCAAGACATGCACCACACCTTTGCCAAGCTCCAAAGTTTTGGCCAGCGCTTCACGCAGTTGCTTCTCTTGATCGGCACTGATTTTCAAACTGGCCACAGGCAGTTCAACGGTGTGTTCTTTGAATCGATCAATGCGCGGAAAGCCTTGCGTGGGCAAGAAATCGCCATCCACCCTGAGGTGTGTGTATCCCCTTGGACGAGCCCAGTCAGCCAACTCGGTGTACACACCTTTTCTGTTCATCACCAAAGGTGCCAGCAAACCAATGTGCTGGCCTTTGAAATTTTTCAGAAGCTGTGCGGCAATGCTGTCAGGTGTTTGCGGCGCCACTGAAGCGTTGTCATGCACGCAATGTTGCGTGCCAAGTTTGACGTACAAAAGTCTGAGGAAGTGCCACACCTCGGTCGTTGTGCCCACCGTGCTTTTACGACCGCCACGCGAAAGTCTTTGCTCAATGGCCACTGTCGGCGGAATGCCGTACACCGCATCCACTTCAGGCCGGCCTGCCGGTTGAACGATGCTGCGTGCGTAGGCATTCAGACTTTCCAGGTATCTGCGTTGGCCTTCATTGAACAAAATGTCAAACGCCAAGGTAGATTTGCCAGAACCACTCACCCCCGTAATCACATTGAACTGCCCCCGCGGAATATTGACGCTGAGGTTTTTAAGGTTGTGCTCTTTCGCATTGACGATGCGGATGCTGTTGTCTTCTGCAGTCGACTTGCGAATGATTTTGTTGAGCGATGGTATGGTGGCTTCTGCAACTTTCACAATGCCACCCAACTCGCCCATAGCCTGCGCATACTCCCGCAAAGCCAAAGCCGTATGCGAAGAAGCATGATTTCGCACATCTTCAGGCATGCCTTCTGCAACAACGTAGCCTCCAGCATCACCGCCTTCTGGGCCGAGATCAATCAGCCAATCACTGGCGCGAATCACATCCAAATTGTGCTCAATCACAATCAATGAATGTCCACCTTCAAGCA
>NZ_JBBAOI010000047.1:0-3058 GCF_040401495.1 Limnohabitans sp. | reverse complement strand
AATTTTACTGCAGGGGCTTAATCACGCACCGCAGGTGGGGGCAGTGTCCCCAGACTTTGAGCTTAGTCATGGAAAGCCCGGGTTGTCATTAAACCTTCATAGCACTGTAATAGGATACCCAAACTGTGAGCTTATGCTAATGTTTGAACCAATCTCCAAAGGAGTACTTATGAATTACAAAAAAACCCTTGCAGCTTTTGCTGTGGCCTCCTTAGCGACCTTCAGTGCGCAAGCTCAAACTGAAATTCAGTGGTGGCACTCTATGTCAGGGGCCTTGGGCGACTGGGTGGGTGACGTTGCCAAAGACTTCAATTCCAAGCAAAAAGACTTCAAAGTTGTGCCCGTTTTCAAAGGCAACTACGATGAATCCATGACTGCAGCCGTGGCTGCTTTCCGTGCTGGCAATGCCCCTCACATTCTTCAAGTTTTTGAAGTCGGCACTGCCACCATGATGGCCTCGAAAGGTGTTGTTGTGCCCGTCGAAAAAATCATGAACGACGCCGGCTACAAATTCGATGCTAAGTCGTATGTGCCCGCCGTGTCAGGCTATTACACTGCGCCCAATGGCCAGATGATGTCTTTCCCCTTTAACAGCTCCACCACTGTCATGTGGGTCAATCTTGACGCACTCAAAGCAGCTGGCGTTTCCACAGACAAGCTGCCCCAAACATGGCCTGAAGTGACATTGGCTGCAGCCAAGTTAAAAGCCAGCGGCCACAAGTGCCCTGTTACAACGGCCTGGCAAGGTTGGACCCAGTTAGAGTCATTCTCAACTTGGCACAACACTGAATTGGCCACCAAAGGCAACGGTATGCGCGGCACAGACGCCCGTTTGGTTGTGAATTCACCTTTGCACGTTAGGCACATTGAGAATTTGGGCAACATGGCCCAACAAGGTTTGTTCGTTTACAAAGGTCGTGCTGGCAGCGCTGGCGCCAATTTTGAATCTGGTGAGTGCGCCATCAGCTTTAACTCCTCTGGTGCCTATGCAGGTGTCAGCAAAAATGCGAAATTCAAATTTGCAGTGGGCACCCTGCCTTACTACCCCGATGTTGCAGGTGCACCCCAAAACACAGTGATTGGTGGCGCCAGTTTGTGGGCCATGTCTGGAAAGAAAGCAGAAGAATACAAGGGTGTTGCCTCTTTCTTCAACTATCTGTCAGACCCCGCCATTCAATCCGCCAACCACAAGCGCACGGGTTACTTGCCTGTCACCATGGCCTCACTCAAGTTGACCGAAGAGTCTGGTTTCTACAAGCAAAACCCAGGCACTGACATTGGTGTGAATCAAATGATTCGCAAAACCACAGACAAATCACGTGGTATTCGCTTGGGCAATTATGTTCAAATCCGCACCATTGAAGACGAAGAACTCGAACAAGTTTGGGCTGGCAAGAAAACTGCCAAAGAAGCGTTAGACAGCATCGTCAAACGCGGTAATGAGTTGCTCGAGAAATTCGAAAAGGCCAACAAGTCCTAATCGGAAGCTTTGTTGAATGGCTTGAGTTTCAAGCTGTTTTTGACAGGAGCCCGACGAGAGGTCACTCTCGTTGGGTTTATTAATTTTGAACGGCGATAAAAAAGTAATTTTCAAATCAAGTTGGTTGCCTTGGGTGCTGATTGCACCCCAGGCCTTCATCATCCTTGCTTTTTTCTTTTGGCCTGCTGCGCAGGCATTGATGCAATCATTCCAGCAGTCGGATGTTTTTGGGACCACCGTCGAATGGAATGGCATTGAAAACTTTGCAAGTCTTTGGCGCGATGAAACCTATTTGGCTTCGTTCAAAACCACTGCCGTCTTTTCAATTTTGGTAGCCGGGCTTGGCATTTCTTTGTCCTTGCTTTTGGCTTTTTTTGCAGACCGCATTACCAAAGGTGCATGGTTCTATCGCACGCTTCTAATATTGCCTTACGCAGTTGCACCTGTTGTCGCTGGCGTGTTGTGGCTGTTTCTATTTTCGCCGTCCGTGGGCTTGGCAGCTTACATGCTAGAAAAGCTGGGCATTCACTGGAACTCATTACTGAACAGCGATCATGCCATGGCACTGATCGTGATTGCTTCAGTTTGGAAGCAAATTTCCTACAACTTTCTGTTTTTCTTGGCGGGTTTTCAAAGTATTCCTAAATCTTTGATTGAAGCCGCTGCCATCGATGGTGCAAGCGTCTGGAAACGTTTCTGGACCATTCAACTCCCACTATTAACACCAACAACCTTTTTCTTATTGGTGGTTAATACGGTGTACGCATTTTTCGAGACCTTCGGCATTGTTGATGCCACCACCAAGGGCGGCCCAGGAAAAGACACTGCTATTTTGGTTTACAAAGTTTATTTTGATGGCTTCAAAGCCATGGACTTAGGTGGCTCTGCGGCTCAATCGGTGATCTTGATGTTCATCGTGATCAGTCTCACGGTCATTCAGTTCAAGTACGTAGAACGCAAGGTCAATTATTAATATGATCGAACGCAATCGATGGTTGACCTTCCTCACTCACCTGGTGCTTTGCATTGGTGTGATCGTCATCGTTTTCCCAATCTACCTCGCTGTTGTGGGCGCCACTCACTCATCCCAAGAGATGGCCCAATCTCCCATACCTGTTTGGTTTGGCAGTGAAGGACTGAACAACTTTAAAACCATTCTCATGGGTGAAGGGCCTGGCGTCACAACTCAACTCCCTGTGTCAAGAATGATGTGGGTCAGTTTGATCACAGCACTTTGCATTGCCTTTGGCAAAATCACCATTTCATTGCTCAGTGCATTTGCCATTGTTTATTTTCAGTTCCCGTTTCGCAAAACCGTGTTTTGGGGCATCTTTGTCACCTTGATGCTGCCTGTAGAAGTGCGCATCGTACCCACCTACAAAGTGATTGCAGACTTTGGCATGGTGAACAGTTTTGCAGGCCTGACCATTCCCCTGATTGCATCAGCTACGGCCACTTTTTTATTCCGTCAATTTTTCTTGACCGTGCCAGATGAACTGACTGAAGCCGCCAAAATGGACGGCGCCAAACCCATGCGATTCTTTTGGGATGTACTTTTACCATTGTCAAAAACCAGTA
>NZ_JBBAOI010000046.1:0-3804 GCF_040401495.1 Limnohabitans sp. | reverse complement strand
CCGAATGTGGGCGATAGTTTTCAGGTGGATGGAAACCATGATGGCTTGGGCAATAACGTCAACATGCTAGACATGGTGGATTTGGCCAAAAAGCCTGTCATCAGCGGTAAGTCTTTGGCTAATACCTACATTGACCAAATTAACAACGTGGGTAACTTGGCCCAACAAGCCACCATCACGCAACAGGCCTTGACTGTGGTGCACGACCAATCCGTGTCTGCAAGAGACAAAGTCTCGGGCGTTAATTTAGACGAAGAAGCCGCTGCGCTGATTCGCTACCAACAGGCCTACCAAGCGTCTGCCAAAGCATTGCAAATATCGGGCACCTTGTTTGACTCGATCGTACAAATTCGTTGATAGAGGCACGACATTATGAAAATCTCCACCACCCTCTACTTTGACCGCGCCAACCAACAGTTGGGCGATGTGCAAGGCGAACTCGCCAAAACACAAGAGCAACTCTCAACCGGTAAGCAAATTGTTAAACCGAGCGATTCTCCAGACAAAGCGTCTTTGGTGACGCGTCTGGAGTCTGAATTAGCGCGACAAGTCAGCTACCAAAGCACACTCAAGTCAGTCAACACCCGTTTACAAGCATCTGAGACAGTTCTTAAAAATACGACCGATGTGATGGTGCGTGTCAAAGAACTCGCGGTGCAAGCAGCGAGTGACACTTTGTCGCCGGCAGATCGCCAGTCGATCGCCCTAGAAATTAGTTCACTCAAAGAACAGGTGCTCAGCCTTGCCAATACACAAGACACCAACGGTAACTACCTGTTCTCAGGTAGCCGAGTTGGTTCGCCCGCATTTGGTAAAGACGCTAAAGGACATGTGGTCTACCAAGGTGACGAGTCACGCATGAAAGTGGCAGTGGGCGATAACCGACGCATGAACCTCAACATGCCAGGGTCGGACGCGTTTGTAAAAGTCATACGTGACGACGGCAAGGGTACGAAGTCTGGCGTTGGATTTTTCCAAGCGATTGACGATTTGGCGAACGCCGTACAAAACTCAGACCACACCAATATGCAGCGCGGCATTGCTGAAATAGACAGCCTACAGCAAGGCGTGAGTGACGCCACAGCACAAATCGGTACCGACATGAATGTGGTCGACATGCAAAACAGCGTGCTCGATGAAATTACCTTGCGTTTGAAGACTACTAAATCAGACGCAGAAGACTTGGACTACACATCAGCCATCACCAAAATGAACAAAGACCAACTGGCCTTGGAAGCAGCGCAAAGCAGTTTTGCCAAGATTTCACAGTTGAGCCTATTCAAATATATGAATTGATGGGCTCAAGTTTAGGCTTGAGCAGTCGAACACTTAACAGCATAAAAAGATAAAACATGGCTACCACTGGAGCTACCTCGTCAACCACAACGACGTCCACATCTGCGAGTACGCTCAGCAGTGGCACGTCGGCTGCGCTTGCGAGTACCCCAGAGGCAGTAGCAAAAGCTAACAAAGCCGCTGCACAAAAGCTCATCTCGGCTTTGGGCGCGGGTTCAGGTGTGGACGTCGCATCCCTCGCCCAAAACTTGGTAGACGCCGAAGGCGCGCCCCAAAAGAACGCGATCAACGCCAAGATCACTAAAAACGAAGCCCGTATTTCGGGTTACTCGGCCATGTCATTCGTGTTGTCGCAAGTCAACACAGCGATGACGGCGCTCAAAGACCAAAGTAGCTTTAACACGCTGAGCGCTAGCAATACCAATACAGCCGCATTTGATGTCAGTGCCAGCACGTCAGCCGCGACTGGCATCCACGATATTGAGGTGCTACGCCTTGCCAAAGCCCAGCGCACAGTCAGTGACGGCCTTGCTTCACCCACCACCACTCTCAATGGCGGCTTAGCTATGAGCGTGTCTATCTATGTAGGCGCAAAGCCCACCATGACATCGGTGGCAGGCACCGGAGTTGCGGATACCGGCACAAGACAAACTGCAGCAGTGAGCTTCACACCGCTATTGGCAGGGCAGTCGGTGACAGTTGCAGGGCTTACCTACAAAGCAAGCTCGGCCACAACCGCTGCAGAAGTTGCCGCTGCATTTTCTGGCTTGGCGGGTAACGCTACGTCTTCCACCACAGCACCCAAAGGCACTGTCAGCGGGACTTTGACTGGCTTTAGCGCAGGTGTATCGGACGGCACAGGTAATTTAACCTTCACCAGCACCACGGCAGGAGTCACCCCTACATTTGCCATGAGCAGTGCAGCACCTAAATTAGCCGTTGCTGCAGGACAAGATACACCCCAAGGCATTGTCAATGCCATCAACGCAGCTGCCAATGGTGTGACTGCACAACTCGTCAATACGGGGGACGGAACCAGCAACCCCTATCAAATTATTTTGACTGGCCAAGTGGGTGCCAGCAATGTGTTTAGTTATTCTGCCCAGGACGCGAATGGTGCGGCTATTCCTAGTGTGGCATTTAACCCAGCCAATGCCACCAACCAAACCGCAGCAGACGCGAAAGTAAAAGTAGACGGTATTACCTACGTTCGAACCAATAATGCACTGACAGACGTAGTGCCAGGTTTGACAATCAACCTCAAAGGCCTGACTACTTCTGCTGCCTCCGTCACATTGACGCGCGACAACACGCCCATCAAAGACAAAATCAACGCGTTGGTGACTTCGTATAACGACGCCGTTTCTATATTTAAAGAGGTGTCTGACACAAAATCAACATTGCCCACCTATGGTGCGACTTTGGTGGGTGACTCAACACTGCGGTCTATCAAGCAGCAATTGCGTGGCATGTTCACAGCGTCATCCAGCACACCTGGTACCAGCGTGAGCGCCTTATGGCAACTAGGCATCAGCCTAGACCAATCAGGCGTGATGTCTGTAGACGCTACTAAGCTAGACACCGCCTTGACTAATAACTACGACGACGTAGTCAAAACCTTTACGGGTAACAAGAACGGTATTTCAGCCCTGAGCACTGAAAACGCAGGCATTGCAGGCGACGCTTTTAAAAAGTTAACCAAAATGTTAGGCAACACAGGTGCATTGCTGACGCAAAGCGAATCTGCCAACACGCAAAACACCAAATACAAGGATGATTTGACCAAGCTACAAACCCGCTTGGACGCCATGCTTAAACGCTACCAAACCCAGTTCTCTAAGATGGACAGCATAGTGGGTGGCGTCAATACACAGAAGACCAGCCTCAAGGCAACTTTTGACGGCATGATGGCCAGCTTGACTGGAAAAAATTGACCTAATTTAATACTTTCAGGTTTCTTTTTTCATATTTTTAGCCGCGCATGCAAATATTTGCATGTCGTGGCTAAAGTTCCTTTTCTTCCTTCCGATATAGCAAAACATGGAAACCCTTGGACGCTTTGTCCGAGGTGAAAGGAAGAAACCTATGCTTTCAGAAATTCAAGGCGGAAACAGTCCGGTGCCTACACCCGTAGTGCAGCCGAATGTTGTCATGCCTGCTCCAGTTTCTACAGCGCATGAAGTTAGGACCGAGCCTGCTGCACCCAAGGTGCAGGCGCCCAAGCCTGTAGAAATCAAAGTAGACATGGAAAAACTCAAGGCCAACTTAGATGAATCTATCGCCAGACTGAACGAAACGATGCGCGATGGAGGGCGAAACCTCAATTTTGCAATCGATCAAAACACTTCAGGAAGCTTCGTGGTGTTGGTAAAGAACACCGATACAGGCGAAGTCATCCGCAAAATACCGAATGACGCTGTCATTCGCATTGCGCACAGCATTGATGCCCTCAACGGCATGCTGCATAACGCATTGACTTGAAACAATTTGTCATTATTTATTAAAGTA
>NZ_JBBAOI010000045.1:0-3928 GCF_040401495.1 Limnohabitans sp. | reverse complement strand
TAGCCACCGCGGCACAGTTTCGTGTTACTGAGGACCAAACGAACTCTAGTAATACGCGTGCTAGTGTGGTGTTTACCCCTTCTACAGTGCCTCCAGCGATTAGCAATACAGGACTGGTGAACAACCCCAACCCAACGGCGGGCGTGATGATCAAGGTAGAAGGCGCCAGCGTGATGGCGCCCGTCACCACATTGGCTGCCGGTGTCAAAGCCACTTTTTATTTAGATGATGCCAAGCCAGGGCAGCAACTGCAAGTGCTGACACGTGACGGACGTCAGCTTTTAGGTCAAACGCTGAGTGAGACTGAAAAAGCGCAAATTATTAAATCTGAAAACGGATTTGTTCCCGATTCCAACTACAGCAACGCGTACCTCAATAAATCTAACAAAGACGGTTACCGTGCCATGGATGTTTTTTATGGCGCCATGGCCAAAGTGCGTTATGCACAAGTGTTTGACCGTAACGGTGTAGCTGCTGCACCAGTACCAAAAACAGCGCAACTTGTTACTTCTCGTATTACCGATAACGAGCCTGGCACACAAATTCAGGCGGGCGCCACAGTGCTCAATGGGGTGACTATGCCAGCACTGGAAACACAACTTAATACCCCTTTGTCTCCTTCTGATGTGGTGGCATGGGTCAATGGCAAGTCTCAAGTGAAAATTTCACAGCCTGCATTTAGCGAGTTTGCCTTCAAGGTCGGCGGTGTTGCTTTAAAAATAACCGCTCTCAATGATACGAATGGATTAAATGCGCTAGCTAACGACTTGCAAGCTAAATTACGGGTAGCAGATTTAACAAATAACCTTTCCGTCAATATTGCCAGCAATGGAATCGATTTGGAAGTGCGTGACGCTTTGGGCCGATCCATCAGCGATGTTGTGCTGACGCCAAGCACAGGTTATGAATTTGGCGGCGATTTTATTGTTAGCAACAGCCTAACTTCTCAAACGGGTGTGAAAGCTACCGTTTTCAATGACATCCGCGTACCGGCGCAGCAGCTTGATTTCAAAAGACCATTAAAAATCAATGGACATACCGTTGCGCCTGGCTTTAAAGACGTGACATCTTTGGTTACCGCAATAAACAGCACTACAAATATTGGCGTAATCGCTAGCGTGCAACAAGGTGATCTGGTTATCAGCGCCATACCAACAGGTCAATCCATCATTATTAATCCGACACCAACTGTGCAAGGTGATGGCAATGTTCTTGGAATTACTCCCACTACCTATAACGGACAGGTTCGTATGGACCAAGTAGTGCGTGACTTACATATTTTTAGTACCAATATTGATTACAACAAAAAACTTGAAATCAATGGGTCGACTATTGATATGTCAGGTAAACCTCAGAGAACTTTAAGTACTTCTTTTGCATCTACTTCAGACTCTATAAATAATGGGGTTGCATTTAACCTCTCGTTGTCTGTTGGTGGTGTAACAACGCCAATTGCAATAACAGCTGATAACGCTACACCTCTCGGGGTCGTTAGCGCCATTAACGCCACCAATCCACTATTACCAGTTAAGGCGCAGCTTGTAAGGTCTACAACTGCCGCCGTGCCCTCTACGGCCTCGTTTACAAGTCCTTCTTTTGGCACGCCACCCGCACTTACCGACTTCACTGGGTTTTCGATCAATCTAGACACAACCATTCTGAATATAAGTAGCTTAAACCTGCAAACTACAGATCTTGATGGTCTTGCATCAGCGCTGCAAATCAAGCTTAGAGAAGCAGATGAAAATACATCCAACATAACAGTTTCAGTTATCAACGGATCTGAATTAAAAATTACTGACGCCCTAGGCAGAGAAATAACGAATCCTGAATTGACTGCTGGCGGCGCAAATGGCGCAACCGCTGGCTCGCAACTTGCCATCATTAACGGATCTCCAGAGGCTAATACATATGAAATAATTTTGACGGGCGCTTCTGGCAGTGCGAATGCATTCACCATGACAAGCACGGTTAGCGATTTGAGTTTTAGTACAAACGTGCAGCTGGCTTCAGATGCATCTACGATTCCTACTCTTCAGGGATTAGTAGACCAAATCAACAGCACACGCAAAACTATTATTGATCCACAAGACCCAGCTTGTACGATTGACGTTGGTATCGGCGTAAAAGCCTCAATTGGTTTGTATGGCGACTTGGTGCTTAGCACGATCGACCCTAACGGTACCGATCCAATTTCCATCGGCCCTGCAAATAAGGCCAACGGCATCATTGAGCAAAACGCATTAGGCCTCGATCCGATCGACTACACCTTAGAAGAGCGTTTGAAGTTGCAGTTGGCTGCAGATCCTGATAAAGCGTCTATCCGTTTCTCATTTGGTACCTATGGAGACCCAGTGCGTACCGGTTCTCCTGCAGACCTGGCAAAAGCCGGCTTGCGAACGGGTGCTTATATCGAGGGTGGCTCTGTAGACGACTTGCTTGTTTTTGTGACGGGGCAGGGCAAGACTTCTGTGGCTGCAAGCTACTCAGGTGAGCCTTTGAATGTGCGAGATAACTTACGCAACCAGTCTTTGGTGGTGAAGTTCACCAAGCCTGATCGCTACACCATCATCGACGCCAAAACGGGTACTGAATTGGCAGACCGCCATTACGACCCAAATGTGTTGGAGCCATTGATCGACTTTGAAGGTTTGCAAATCAAACTCAGCCATGCACCGAATGTGGGTGACAGCTTTCAAGTCGACGGTAACCACGATGGTTTGGGTAACAACATCAATATGTTAGACATGGTCGACTTGGCTAAAAAGCCAGTCATCGCTGGTAAATCTCTAGCCAATACCTATATTGACCAAATTAACAACGTGGGTAACTTGGCCCAACAAGCCACCATCACACAACAGGCTTTGACCGTGGTGCACGACCAATCGGTTGCAGCTCGCGACAAAGTTTCTGGCGTCAACTTGGACGAAGAGGCCGCTGCTTTGATCCGTTACCAACAGGCCTACCAAGCGTCTGCCAAAGCATTGCAAATATCGGGCACCTTGTTTGACTCGATCGTACAAATTCGTTGATAGAGGCACGACATTATGAAAATCTCCACCACCCTCTACTTTGACCGCGCCAACCAACAGTTGGGCGATGTGCAAGGCGAACTAGCCAAAACACAAGAGCAGTTATCGACGGGCAAGCAAATTGTTAAACCCAGTGATTCACCCGATAAAGCCTCTTTGGTAACAAGGCTTGAGTCTGAACTCGCGCGCCAAGCCAGCTACCAGAGCACGTTAAAAACAGTCAACACCCGTTTGCAAGCGTCAGAGACTGTTTTAAGAAACACCAGTGATGTGTTGGTGCGTATCAAAGAAATCGCTATCCAAGCCGCCAGCGACACTTTGTCGCCTGCAGACCGTCAGTCGATTTCTTTAGAAATCAGCTCACTCAAAGACCAAATGCTGAGTTTGGCCAATACCCAAGACACCAACGGCAATTATTTGTTCTCTGGAAGCCGCGTGGGTTCACCCGCATTTTCTAAAGACGCCAAAGGTGTTGTGGTTTACCAAGGTGATGAGTCACGCATGAAGGTGGCAGTGGGTGACAACCGCCGTATGAACCTCAACATGCCTGGTGCTGATGCGTTTGTCAAAGTTGTGCGTGACGACGGCAAAGGCCACAAAATAGGTGTGGGGTTTTTCCAAGCGATTGATGACTTGGCCAACGCCGTTAAAAACTCAGACCACACGAATATGCAGCGCGGCATTGCTGACATAGACAGCTTGCAGCAAGGCGTAAGCGACGCCACCGCGCAAATTGGAACGGACATGAACGTGATCGACATGCAAAACAGCGTGTTGGATGAAATTACTCTGCGTTTGAAGACCACCAAATCTGATGCAGAAGACTTGGACTACACCTCAGCAATTACCAAAATGAACAAAGACCAACTGGCTTTGGAAGCTGCGCAGAGCAGTTT
>NZ_JBBAOI010000044.1:416-4046 GCF_040401495.1 Limnohabitans sp. | reverse complement strand
AATTACGAAGAAATCGATGCCGGTGAAACTGTCTGGCGATTCGACCGTGATTTTCTCTCTTCCAACTGGACCTGCATCTGGGGCAAGGGGTGCAAAGGAATTAACGCCACAGCCGACACACTTGGCCATGGCTGTTGTTCGCTGGGGGCTGAACTAGACGGAATCGACGAAGCACGCAATTTATCTGCTGCCGCTGCCACTATTCCAGCCCACTTGTTTCAATTCCACGCTGAGGCAAATGCAGGCACAGTGTTCTCAGACGAGTCTTTCTCTGCAACTCGGGTCGTTGATGGTGCGTGTATTTTCCACAACCGCAACGGCTTTGAAGGCGGCGAAGGGTGTGCACTGCATCTGGCCGCCGATTACTTCGATGAATCACCTATGGATTGGAAGCCGTCCGTCTGTTGGCAGTTACCGATCAAGGTTGATTGGGAGATGCGCGAAGACAATGTGGAAGTTGCCACCGTGCGCAGGTGGACACGTGCCGACTGGGGTGACCATGGCAAAAAAATCGAATGGTGCTGCACGGAAGGGACCGACGCTTATGTCGGGGACTCGTCAGTCCTTGACAGCCTTGGTGATGCGTTGTCCGAGATTGTTGGCACTGAGGTCTTCGTGCAACTGAGAAATCGCCTGAAATAACCCTTCTCGGTCTCTGTGACCAAGATTCTGCGAAAAGCCCCTACCTAACGGTAGGTAGGCATCTAACCTGTGGGGGTGAGTATCGAATCACCAACAATGCCAGCCCCCCGGGAAAATTCTCTTAACGACGTGCGCGCCATCATCCCGCCTGTTTGTTATGAACGTTCACGCATGCGCGCAACACGTGCACTCGTTCAAGCAACCGTGTTGTACGCAGTTCCCACAGTCGCGTTAGTCCTGACTAACACTTGGTGGGCAGTTGGCATCTGGTGGCTACTTGCAGGTCTTGCAGTGTCAGGACTTTTTGTCTTAGGTCACGACGCATCGCATAACGCACTTCTTGATTCGCGTAAGGCGAATCGCATCATCGCCCAACTGTGCATGGGCCCGAGTGTCCATTGCGAATCCGCATGGGATCTCGGACACAACCGTATTCACCACGGCTACACCACTCGCCAAGGTTTTGACTTTGTGTGGCATCCACTCACTGTTGCTGATTACGAGGCACTGACTGGTGCACAAAAACTTCGCCATCGTCTTGAATGGTCGTGCATCGGTTCTGGCGCTTATTTCCTTCGTGAAGTGTGGTGGCTCAAGATGTGGCGTTTCAACGCGCCCGGCAAGCGTCACGACGAAATCGTTCGCGACAAAATCACACTTGGTTCAGCACTGCTTGTAGCTGCTGTAGCAATGGTTGTTATTGGCGCACTCACCGGCGGCATCGCAACAGCCATCTGGATGCCAATCAAAGTTTTGGTTGTTCCGTTCTTGTTGTTCACACAGATCATCGGATGGACTGTCTATGTTCACCACGTAGCACCAGACATTCGTTGGTGGACTCGTAAAGAGTGGACCCAGTTCAACGGACAGATGGAATCAACCACTGTTCTTCACACTCCACGCATCATTAACTATCTCTGGTTTCACAACATTTTCGTTCATGTGCCTCACCACGTTGATGCGCGCATTCCGTTCCACAAGTTGCCTCAAGCAGCAGCCGCTATTGCTGAGGCTTTCCCGGACACCGTGCGCTATTCGAAGTATTCGCTGAAGGCATACCTGCAAGCCACGAAGACCTGCAAGCTGTACGACTTTGAAGCGGCGACCTGGTTGCCGTACCCATCACGCACTACTGCGTAGATAACTTTTGTGGCCGAAGAGCCAGTAACGAATAAGTAACTGCAAGGCCTATGGCTGCGCCGATGCACCAGCCTGCGAGTACATCAGATAGCCAATGAACGTTGAGCACTAGTCGTGTGAGGCCCATCACAATAAACGCCAATGTTCCAAGCACTGTCACCCAAGTTTTAACTAAACGTTGCACTTCGAGCGCGCACCACAAAATGAGCAGTAACGAGACAACAAACGCAGTGGTATCTGCGGTGTGGCCCGACGGAAAGCTGGGATTATGAATCTGGGCCACTTGGTCCTGAAGTGGTGGCCGAAGAATATTCGTTGACTTCTTCAATACTGAAACGATCTGTCCGCATACAACCACTGATATCCATGGGGCAATTGCAACAGCAACAGAACGTGTCTTCACCCACAGAAGCGAACCAAGAACAACGCACACTGGACCCAGAAACCCAATAACTCCAAATGATGTTATGAAGCGAGCAATTGAGTGAACACGAGTTGATCCGTGATTTACAAAGAACTGCCACACCGACTGATCAAAGTGGGACACCCCCGACTTACTGTGAATGCCGAGCGAAATAGCCCAAGCACTGACGAGAAGAACTACGACTGTAAGGAGAAGGTTTCGCCTGGGCACAATGCTCATTACGCCAATTTGTCGGCAGGATATTTGTCGTACGAAGCCTTGAAAACACCTTGATGCAGAAGCACTGTTGCTACAAGCACCCCTGACACCGGGTCAGTGATAGATGTACGAGTCCAATAACTTTCAACACGTCGACTTTGACCCATGCCTACTATTTCGTGCACCAATTCATATTCAGCATCAACAAATAGCGGACCATTGATAACCCGAACTTCTAAGTCAATAAAAAGCCCCACAGCAGGTCCACGTGTTTTACCGGCGAAGCCACCCTTGTGAGCCAGGACACTGACCATTTCGGTAGGAATAACTGCACGACCCCATGGCGATTGCGCAGCAGTACTAGATGAGTACCACGGCGATGGTTCTGTAATCATCTGCAACTTGTCATTCAGTGAAAACGGATACAAGTGTCCGTTGCTTTCCGTAAATGACATCGACACACGCTCGGGTGCGCTTTTGTCTCCCACATGCATTTGATCAATGATGAACAACTCGCCTGGGTCTTTCAAGGATGCAAGCCTTCGGTCGAGTTCTGTTTCCGAATGATTTGGCCCAAGAGTCATGGTTCCGGACAGAACTGAATTGCCGTCTGACTTCACCGCGCCGATACGTGCCGATGTTGCAGACGTCCGAGTTGCAGTTGCTTGCACTTCCTCGCCTTCAATTACCATGTTTTCAAAATGGGAACTAATGCAACCGTGTTCAAACCACGCACTCCCCCACATCGCAACCCCCAACGGGTCGAACTGACTGAAGTGTGTTGGCCCTTCAATGGGCGCGCCTGGTAATCCCAACTTGTCGGCCGTGGCATCGTCGTGCACGCTCGTGTGGCCGTCATATTCCTGATCCCCCAACATCTGGCGCGGGGCACGAAACGGGCCAGTCAGTATCAGTTCATTATCAAAAGCGAAAGTAGCCATGACCCATTGTCGCACGGCATGAAGTGACTACTGTGACCGCATGGCAATAAACGGCATGACAGTGGTGGATTCACACGTGCATCTCCTACCGGGTCGCCTCGGACAGAAGGTTAGAGCCTTTTTCGAGACAGGCACGAGTTCCACATTCACGCTCGCCTACCCGAATGATCACCCAGTTGTCATCGAGACACTGGCGAGCGAAGGCGTTGATGCCATTTGGACACTGCCATACGCACATAAAGCTGGCGTTGCTGAAGGACTTAATGCTGCATCAGCTGAAACTGT
>NZ_JBBAOI010000044.1:0-406 GCF_040401495.1 Limnohabitans sp. | reverse complement strand
GTTACACAGTTTGCTCAGTCACCGGTGCGAGTAGTTGGTGGCTTGACCATTCATCCCGACGACAGGAACCCTGTTGACATTGTTCGTCATGCTGTAGATGTGCTCGGACTACGAGTGTTGAAATTGCATTGTTCGGTTGGAAACTTTGCTGTTGATGATGTGCGACTGCAACCTGTGTTTGCGTTTGCATCTGAACGCCGCCTTCCTGCGGTGGTGCACCTTGGTCACAACGTAAATGGACGAACCGATGCTGAAGACCTTCCCGCTATCGGCGAAGTTGCTGATCAGTTTCCAGGTATGCCATTGATATTGGCCCACTGCGGACACCATGCAGCACCCGAAGCTATTGCCCTCATGGATCTGCATCCGTCGCTGCATGCAGACCTAACTCCAGTGGTAACGGAAC
>NZ_JBBAOI010000043.1:0-4216 GCF_040401495.1 Limnohabitans sp. | reverse complement strand
CCACTTGGTTCACTCTGGCTTACCTCTTCGGTCGGTTCTGCTGGAGTTTCCTCTACGGCAGCCGCGGCTTCTGAAGGTAATGGATCAGCTAAACCCATTCGTTTGGCGTTAAATTCCGCTAAATTTTCACTTGTAACCACATTGGCTGCAAGTCGTTCTGCTACTTCTGACATTGAGTTTTCTCAAAGAATTTGCCCCGTGAACCCCACGGGTAAGGGTTGTGGGTTTATACCACAAGATTATTCATTCGTCAAGCTTATTGCATAGGTTGTTGTTCCATTGGCTGCATTTGTTCTTGCTGCGTAAACGGGTTAGCTTCGTGCCCAATGTCCGCTGCTGCAATGGTTGCATATTGGGCTTGTTCTGCGTTGCGCTTTTCAATTTCTTGCATAAGGCGGTTTGTGTCCATGTTGTGCAACAACAATTCCACAATCGCTTCGATTTCCGTTTTATTCTGGCTTGTAAGTGAACGGGTGTTTTGGTCGTTAACTCTGACTTCCGCCATTGTTTCGGTGTTGTGCGCCCTAGCGGTAACGTCCATAAGCTTGCGCTTGGTTGCGCCTTCTTCGCGTATCTGCGCCACTTGTCCGCGGTTGTTGATTTCAAGCTGTGCGGCCTGGAGCTGCTGCTGCATCTCTTGCATTTGCTTTTTGTTGTTTGCCAATTCCATTTGGACCTGGGGCGGAATGTCGGATTGTTTGTCTACCTGGGCCATTGGGTTCATGGATGCCAGGCGGTCCGCAATTACGTCCGCACCTGGGAAGTCCATATTCCTAAATACCAGGTCGCCAGCGATATTAAACAATTGCTCGTTACCCGTTAGCAGCGGCATCATGGCTTCGACTGCTTGCTGGCGCTTAGTCTGGAATCCTGGTCCAGTATCCATTACTACGTCGTATTCGCCGACTGTCACATCATTTAGCACCTTGCCCACTTCGGTTTTCTCGTTAATCGTGGTCATGTCAGGTTGACCGTCCGATCCAATGATCCGCATTACGCGGTTTGTGTCGTAGATGTACGGGATTAAATCCAGGATGATTTTGCCCGTATGACGGATCGACCTGGTCATGTTGTCGTAGAAGTGGAAATTCGATAAGTCAACCTGGCTTTGCTGCCCAGCCAATGCCTTGCCCGAAATGTTGCCCGATGGCAGCTGGTTCGGATCAAGTATGCCCAGGACCATTTGCAAGTCGGCGGATATAGCTCCAGCTGCTTCCATAATGCCAGCGGGCGGTGCTTCTGGCTGCAGTCTTTGCGGAATGGGCGCTGCCACGCCTTCAATATCTTTTTGCTTGTAGCGTAGGACAGGGCTGGATTTGATGTTAGCCAATGCCCATTCGTTTTCGTGGCCTTCGTCCTGGCCTTCTGCCAGCAACCATTTCGCCTTTGGAGCTAGCGCAACCGATTCAGTCATGCTGGTGCGCCAGAAGTTATACATCCGCTGAGGGTCTTTTGCAAACCGTACCAGGCCGTAGCGCTTGCGGCGATCGTCCACGATTACTTGTGCGCCATAGCACGGAACAACGGGAATATATTTGCCAGCCCAGGTTTTCTCTTCCAAGATTTCCAGGGCGGTCATCTTGCACCATTTAACAGCCTTGCGGAATGTGTCGCGCTCATCCACCACGGACAAGCCCATTGCTTCGACCTTTTCGAAGAAGTTAGCAGAATCGGCAAAGTGGACCGTGTTATCGCTTAATTGGTAAAGCTTGGCGCGTTCGCGTTCTACATAAAAGTATTCAGCTATGCGAATGTCTTCCTTGGTGATCCAGCTGGCGGTGTCATCACCCGTTGATCGTTGGGTGAAGTTAGCGCCATCGTCTGCGTCTGGGTAATATTCACGAAACACCTTCTTATCCATTACGGTCGTGATCAGGCACTTTTCAGCGTCCGATCCGTCAGGCAGCACGGAGTTAGGGTCAAAGTAAACGGTAAACGGATTGTCGATTGTGTCGATGTAGATTTCTTGATCGAACGAATCTTCGCTAACGTAGCGGGTATTAATGCGCCAGTAACCCCAGCCCATCCGCACGGCATAGTCGAAGGCCGTATCGTAGGCCGTATCAGCGTTTGAATTGACTTCAATGTGCCTGGTCATGCCTTCGATCACCTGGGCGATTTTGTAATCTGCCAGGTTGTTTACTGGCTGCACTTTGATCCTGGGGCGCTGCATACGCTGCTGGTTTGTCACCTGGCGGATGTAGGCATCGATCTTGTTAATCGTCAAACAAGGGCGGGCTTCCACGTTGCGCGAGTTCTGTATCTCCACGGGCCATTGGTCACCAGCTGCAAACTTAATATCTTGCAAAGCTTCGGCGCGGTTTGCAGAGTCCGCATCGTTACTTAAATGCCAAAAGTCTATTGCCTTCTGTATACGCTCGTCTTTAGCTTCGTTTGTTCGTGCCATTGGTGTACCTCTTTAATTTATTATCCCATCCAACCAGCGACCATTGCAACCTGGGCCTTGGCCTTTTTCGGTGCTGGTTCTTTAATCATTAGCGCAATGTAGCGGAATGCGTCCGCCCCGTGCGAGTAGTGATCATGCAACGGGGTTCGACTGAACTGGCCCGATACTGGATCGACTTCATATCTGTAATGGCGTAGGCAATCGATCCCTTCGGCAGCATTATCGCGGTCGAAGTAGCAGCTGGGGAATATGGTCCTGGCAGCGTTGATTGAGTCCAGGATCGGCACACGGGGCAATATCTGGGTTTTGTATCCAGCTGCCCGCACTATGTCATCAATGGACCGACCAGCTGCAGCCAGGGTTTTATTCTCCGCATCGTGTGGCAGCCATACCTTGTCGTACACATAACCAAACGTTTGCATGGTCGCCAGGTAATGGCTAATGGTCTTCTGGCTGTCTTCGATGTAGCGGATTAGCCTGGTTTCCATGCCCACGAACTGCAAAAACCAAATGGCGGTGCTATCTGCCCATCCCAGGTCAAACACGGCATGAACTGGTTTGGTTGCGTCATACGGTACTTTGCACAACCGCCCGTCCAGTTCCGCTTGCTGCAGCTCCTTGGCAAAGATCGCCCCATCGACTGATTGGCGGCATAGCCCTTCCCATACCTGGTTGTATGCTTCTAGGTCGCGCTCTTTCAATGCGTCCTTTTCCAGCATCAATGTATCTGGAAACCAGGGGTTATCGCTCCAGTTAATTTTGATCTGGATGCAATCCGCGGGCGGCTTTAGCACAAACCGCTGGTAAGTTTCGTCTGTCTCCAGCTCTGGGTTAAAGCTAATCCATATCTCGCTGCCCTGTTTGCGGATGGTTGGGATTAGGATGTTCCAGGATAAGCGGCTGGTTGTCTGGGCTTCTTCCACCCAAACCACATCCACACCTTCATAACTTTTTATGTTTGCCACGTTGTTGCGTAGGCCGACAAAGGCAAACTCTGTTCCGTTCTTGCCGCGGATGCTGTTTTGGGTTATCTCATAAAACCCCAGCAGCCCAAGCGCTTCTATCTGGTCGCATAGCAGCTTGTGGACGCTGTCTTTGATAGATGTTTGGAATTCCCTGGCGCAAAGGATTCGCATCGGGTCTTTAGCGCCTTTGATCAGTAGCGCCCTGGCTATGCCCCAGCTCTTTGCTCCACCCCGTCCACCGTATGCGACTTTGTAGCGGCTTTTCTCAAACAAGCCCTTGAGCTTAATTGGGAATTCCGCTTTAGCTATCGCCTGGTTGACTATGTCATTCATTCGGCTTTACAAATGTGACCTGGATTCCCTGGAGTAGCGGTGCGCCGTTCTCGCCCGTGATCTCTGTTTTGGTGCTTTCCCGATACTTCTTGGGAAATCGTGCAGCCATTGATCTGGACCAGATCGCGCTGTTTAGCTTTGATCCGTCTTTGTTCTCGACCATCATGTTTTGGGCTATGTTTTCCCACCAATCAAGCTCTAACTCTTTAGCTAGCTCCAAGGCGCGTAAAAATTCTGGAAATTCATCTCTCCAGTTATACATTGTCTTTGTGCCCACCCCGATTTGTGCAGCAATTTGTTCTATAGATTTGCCTAGTCTGCCCAGCTCAATAATCCTTTCGCAGTAAGCGGGATCATATTGGCTTGGGCGGCCTACGGGGCGCTTAACTTCTTCTGTCATTTTTTAGCTGTCTTAGCGGATTGTTTAAATGCTGCAGCTGTGGGTGCGCCCTTAGTGCCAGGCGAACGCATACGTTCTACGGGCTTGCCTTCGGCCTTTTGTTTGGCTATC
>NZ_JBBAOI010000042.1:0-4295 GCF_040401495.1 Limnohabitans sp. | reverse complement strand
ACAGCCAATGTGGGCTTGGGTTTGGGCGTATTCGGAGCTATTGGCGCAGGCTTGGCAGTAAAACCGCTGCAAAAACGGCCATCAGTCCTCAAAACTTCGATTGAGGGAATGTATTTGGAGCGAAACCCCATCAACTTGCAGCCATAAGGTGTGCGCACATCCCAAGTGATCATGAGATGACGGCAGTCCCAGCAGTTAGGCCCCTTGTTGGGACCCGCTGCTGGATCTGCTGCTTGAGGCGTTTGGCCTTTGGCGGCTTTCATGGTTTAGCCGTTATGTGCTTGAGGTTGTTTAGTTACCTAACAACTTCAAGACTGACTGTTGGCTGGTGTTTGCTTGCGCCAACACCGCTGTTGCTGCTTGCTGCATGATTTGGGTTTTGGCCAATTCGGTAGAGGCAGAAGCGTAATCGGCGTCTTCGATCGTGCTGCGTGAAGCAGACAAGTTCATAGACACGTTTGTCAAATTGGTCACCACATGGTCAAGTCGGTTCATCACCGCACCCATCGTGGCACGTGTAGCGTTCACGCGATCCATCACCGCGTCCAGTTTTGTTAGAACGTCCGTTGCACCTTGTGATGTATTGATACGCGCAGAGCGTTGCTCGACGTTACGGTCTACGTCACCCGTGATTTCGCTGGTGATAGGGCCGTTCTTGCCAAAGTCCGCCAAATCGATCGTGACTACTTGTTTCGCACTGGCTCCTACTTGAAAGGCCAAGCGGCCGACTTTTGGAGGATCCATGTCTTCGCTTGAACGGCCACCAAACGTGCCCTCTTGGAATCCCAAGGCGGCAAAGTTGCTGTTCGGTCCGAAACCATCGTCACCAGAAGAAACGGTGAATGCTTTGCCGGTGGCATTGAGTTTCAACATCTGGTCAGATGGAGGTGCGCCTCCTGGAGCAGGAGATTTAGGCAATAGCGCAGGGTCAGAGATCATGCGAACTGTGCCGTAGACAGTTTTGGCCATCTTGGATGTAGCAACAGCCTGTGCAGCAATACCAGCACCAGATTGCGCAGGGATGCTACCGATAGCGGTTACATCGTTGTTACCCATGCTGTTGGCGGTGACTGTTGATAGGCCTAATGTTGGTCTAGTAGCTCCGACTGGAGTAACAGCCGCACCCTTTAACTCAAATGGTGAGCCCGCAACCAATGAGGTTATCAAAATATTACCGGCACCATCCACTGATGTCGACATGTTTTTTAGAGTTGCATTTCCTGTAATAGCTGTATTGATTGCTGTTTGTAACTTTGATGCCAAATCAGCAGCAGTAGTTGCGGCTGCCGCAGCTGAAGTAATCGTGACACCATTTATAACTACTGTCGCTGTATCTCCCACTGCAACTGGCACACCCACTGTTACGCGAGAAACTTGAGCAACAGCGCCTCCCTTATCGAGTCCAAAACTCGCTGCAGATAAATTTTGCACGTTCGAATCAAACCAAACCGACATATTGCGACCGTCTGATGAGAGCGACACACCATTACCATTGTTTGTTGCGGTAATGCCGTGCTGACCTGTTCGCTCGTTGATGGCTGCAACCACTTTATTACGGCGTTCTGTACCCGTTTCGTTTTGAACAAACGCTACATTGATAGGCGTTGCATTTACATATAGCGTGTAATTTCCACTCGCGGGAACGATAGTAGTGGTATTTACTCCACTTGTTGTGGCTGCATTTGCAATTGCACGTACACCAGTCTCTGGCGATTGTGAATTGATTGCATTCGCTATGGCAATAGCACTGGAACTCTTGTCGCTACTTGTAGTTGCTGTGCTTGAATAGATATCGTCTGCAGAAGTCGTTGGGCGAATTTTTATGCCATTTATTGTTAAGTCATCCATGCCCAAAGGTTTAAAGCCTGAAGGCGCGTTTGGTTTGACATTAACGTTTGCAATTGTTCCCGCAGCGCTACTTTTTGCAGTTGCAAGTGTGAAAGATGTTCCAGGCATTGATGCTGTTAAGAGCATTTCACCGGTTGAGTTGCCAGCTACTGCCGTTACTCCAAGTGTTGTGTTGGCATTGATCAATGTAACAAGCGCGTCTCTTGCACCTTGAGGAGTTGTTGGACCGGCTACGTTAGTGAAAGTTGTCCCGTTGATGGTCACTGAAAAAGTATCCGTCGCAGCCACAGTTCCACCAATTGTGAAACTCTCAACTTGAGCCTGCGCAGGGCCCACTAATGAACGTGGGCTAGTGTTAACAACAGACTCATTTTTAGTGAAGTTGCCGCTGATCAAACCAGCACGCGTAATGTCGCCTGTTGAGCCAGCTGTCAAAACAATAGGTGCTTGAATCTTCGATTCGAGTGAGTACGTTCCAGCTTGAACACCTTGGCGAAGACCCGTACGACTTCCAAAATCATCTGCATTGGCTGTAGTCTCAAAACGGACTTCAATATTGCGTCCATCTTGTGCTACCAAGCTTATTCCTTTGGCATCCGACCCCGTGTCAATGGCTTTCACACCTGTTTTATCAGAGATGAGGTTGATGGCACGCACCACAGCTGAACGTGATTCACGTGTGTTGTTCATTACTGTAGTGATATCTGCACTTGCGTAACCGTTAACAAAAACAACACCAGACACCACAGCGGTTCCAGACATCGCTTTACCGGACATGATGTTTTCGTTTACCTTGGCAAATACACCAGTACCAGGAGATGCAGTGAAGTTTTGAGCAGTTACTTCAACAATCCCAGTCACGCCAGTTGTGCCGGGTAATACAGACAATGTAGGTACGTCACCTTCTTTGGTAGCGAAAGTTACATTTACTACTGAACTGCCTGCTGCGTAGCTGACTACGCGTCCTGTAGTGGCAGTATCAAACTGTGGGTTACCTTTCAAAGTCGCTGCAATTTTTGCTGCAACCAAAGGTGCTGTGTTGTCTGCTGCCGTCAATGTAACGGGGATACCTGCTACTGTGATGGTGCCTACAGTTGGTGTTCCACCCAAAGTGATGCTTTGGGTTTCGCCTTGTGAAGTGCCGCTGTCAACTGCTTTGCGGTTGATCGCTGCAGCTTTCGCAATCGCACTACCGGCTGCGTTATTCAAGGGTGAAAGTTTGTCGTCCGAAGGATAAGAGGCGCCGATATCGATACCGTTGATTTGCAAATCACCATTGCGTAGTGCAGGGATACTCCCGTCAACTGCGATGCTTAAGGAGATTGCACGAGATGTAGTCGCTGTTGCTGTACCTGTCGAATCCTTTAATGTGTAAACAACATCATCAGAGAGAATTTGATTGTTTAGACCATTTGCCTTCGCGAACGTTACAGTTCCATTTGCTGCAGATAATGTGCCTGTCAATGGAATTGTTTGATTGTCATTTGTAAGAAATGCTGCCGATAAAACACCGGCAGTGGTTACGCTCAAGCTCAAAGAACCGCTTTTTGTGAATGCCCCGTTGTTGCTAAAAGCTTCTGTAGCTTGCGTCATAGCTGCACGGGGCGTTGCAACCGTAGGTGCTGTTGTCATTGTTCCGTTTAGAACTACTGGAATATCAGGAACATTGCCTTCATTAGCACCATACGTGATAGTCAATACACCTAAGTTTTGAGTAATAGTTCGACCTGAAGTCAAAGGGCTAAAAGCACTGGTTGACTCCAAAGTGGTTTTTACTTTGGTAGCAAATGTTGTTTGATCTACTGCATCTGCTGCAGTTATGTTTACATCAATACCACCAACATTTATAGTTCCAGCTGCTAACGTTGTCGCTGCTAGAGTTCCTGTAAATGTCAATGTTTGCTGCTCACCCGCATCCGTGCCAGCAATTGTTCGAGTAGTCGTTGGATTAATAAACACCGATCCAGTCAAATTGTTAGATGTAGCCTTATAAACCGGCATCTCTCCCACACGTTCGCCAGCAGTACCGTTAAGCACAGGGAAACCGTTCCACTCTGTGTTGTCAGAAATCTGAACAATCTGTTGTTTAAGTTGTTGGAATTCCAAGTCCAAGTAACTACGCTGTGCGTTGTCGTTGGTGTCGTTGACTGCTTGAACGGCTAATTCACGCATGCGTTGCAGCATGTCGGTAATTCCGTTGGTGGCTCCCTCAGCGGTTTGGATCAGGTTAATGGCGTCGTTGGCATTTCGCACGGCTTGGTTCAAGCTGCGAATTTGATGCGTCATGCGCGTTGCGATTGCCATACCGGCGGCATCGTCTCTAGCCGAGTTGACGCGCTTGCCTGTTGACAATTGCTGCATTGCAACAGTTTGTGCACGACCGGATGTTCCGAGTGCCATCTGTGAAAACAATGCTTTGACGTTGGTATTAATAACTGCCATTTTTT
>NZ_JBBAOI010000041.1:0-4355 GCF_040401495.1 Limnohabitans sp. | reverse complement strand
ACTTTGGAATAGTTCTGATGTGGTCGCACATATGCAGCAAGAAATACTGGCCACAAGTGCAGCGCCTCAACCCTCCATCTCCCCCAAACAAACTGCCAACTCGCCTACCGTCTGTCCAGGACTCATGGGCAGTCAGGTTAATAGAGCCATAAGCAGGAGTGCTGTACCGCGCTTTGCAACACGGAGTTTCTATGACACGCATACCGCTGATACGTGTCATTCCCCCTGCCCTCCAGTTTCGTCTAGCGACAAAGCCGATGCATACAACTGCATCATTTCTTTACTTGCCACACAAAACCGAACCAGCTTGATGCACTTGGTCCGTGCCAGCGCCTGTTGTGTGACCCTGGCATTGATTCTGGCCGCAAAAATGGGAGGAAACTTGAACATGCCTGTACCGATGGCAGGAATGCCAATAGATTCGATTTGGTTTTCTTCAGCGAGTTGGAAAACAGAATTTAAGCCCATCTCAAGGAAATGCTCTGGCTCGGTGTTGTGAAGGTAATGCGCAGCCCGAACATGAATCACCCATGGATTCGGCAAATTGAACCCTGGTGTCAACAAAGCATTGCCAAGCTCCAAAGGGGCAAATGGTTTGCAATATTCTTCAAGCTCTGGACCTGCACCATTATGAACAGCACCAGCTACCCCTGAGCCTAGCCTCAAATTAGCATTGGCTGAATTGACGATAGCCATCAAGTCAGGTTGAGAAACAAGATTGCCAAGCATCACTTCAATTTTCATATCGGGAAAAACCATCTGTAGATAGATCTAACCCAGATCATAAATTTTCCTAGGTAGATGAATAGACCTATTATTCCTATCAAACCCATTGCAGCCCACCACGATTCGTAGCCATAGTAATCAGCACCGACAAGGCCAGCTGCGAGAAAGTGATACGACAAGTAGAAAAGAAAAAGATGGCCTAAAAATGCCCTTGATCTCATGGTCACTGCTTTCCGTTCCATTCAGTAAAGAATTCAGCCCTGACACTTTTTCCTCTTGCAAGTGCATAGCCTCTGACGCTGAAACCACTCTGTTTCTTTTTGTCAAACCATTTTGGTACTTCATACCTGTCCTCAGGAATTTCAAACTCCCACAGGTTTAGCTTTGTTGTCTTTTTTGACAAAAACGCCGACCACCCAGGGTGCAAATGTCCAAAGGGTATTGACGGCACTCGACCTAATGGATCGTTGTGCAAGTTATCAGCTTCGGCCTGTTCTGGTGTAACTCGCCTAGTCAGATGAAATCGCTGGCACATGAACTGATCGGCGGGATTGTTTTGAAATCGAAACATTTCCCGCTCATAGTAGGGGCGAGACAGATCCCACAAAATGACAGGTGGAAGTAAGGGCCAAGCAATCATGAAGCCCAGTATGCCCTTGACTTCTTGGAAAACCGCTTTGCGATCCCAATTTTTCAAACTGGTGAACCTCGACCAAGAAGCAATTTCATGCTGCCAGACAAAGTCTTTCGGCCGATGCTCCATAACAAACCGGTGAGCTGATAGAAATATGCCACACAGAAGCCCAACCAATAGATAGACGGTTACCCAGTAGAAAACAAACTCCCACATATCAACGGCGCTTGCCAGAGAGTGCAATTTTCAGAATCAGTGCAATGGTTGCGTAGAACATGATTAATCTCCAATTGAGGTTGCTGCGGCTAATGTGTAACCCTTTGAGGCTTCAGGTGCTGCGGTTCCATTACGAACCAAACGCTCGTTGGTCACCACACCCTTCGTCACATCAAAAAATAAGTCTTCTTCATAAACACTTCCAAATCCTCCATGCACATACTTCAGCAGTGCGCCTTGGGGGCATCGCAATGTGCCCGTATACCAATGGGCGAACACGCCATCGGAAAACCCTGGGAACAGTTTGTCCATGCCGATACTGCCATCAATAGCTACAAGATATAGGCGCTCTTGCTCTATGGTCCAAGTGCCAATATATCCTCGCCATAAAGCCGTACTGGCGACTTCAAATTTGTAGTCAAGACCATTGTTTTGGATAAAAGGTCCTAAGGGCTCAGAGCACAGGCTGAGCCTCTCCCCTTTGTAAATCAGTCTCTCTGATGCTTGGGCGGTCATGTCATCAAACTAATTCAAATAAGCTGGCAGTTGGGCTTTTTTGAAATCAATCAATCCGAGAACTTCACAAAGACCAAAGATCATGTCGTTCATTTCAAATTCATTTGCATTGATGGAATGAACATCGCCAAATTCTTCTTTGGCTTCTTTGATGATGAGAGTGGCACTCAATTTTTCATCCGTGAAACATTTCATGAAATCGGGCATGAGCTTGGCGAAATGCTCAAGTGCATCGGGATCCATGCCCTGCATCGCGGTTTTGATTTGTTCTAAAAGTATTTCGTCAGTCATCATCACCCTCTTATGTATGAAGTGACTCTAGGCGGGTACAGGCTCAATTTGTGAGCTTGCGCAACTTTGGATTGCTCTACCCCTAAATACCCTTGCTGTATGCAATAACAGGTGCAGGGCTCGCACTGTGAGCTTCGGGTAGCTCATGCTCAACCCATCACAAGCTCATTCACTTTGTATGCAACAACACACCACCCGCGAAGCCTGGCTATTAGCAGCCGTTGAACTGCTGCGTCCTCTTTTTGCTGCCAAAGGCTTCAGCGTACCGCCATGCCAAGTTTCCTGTGGCTTTGCCAGTACGGGAACACGCAGCGGCCATGTAGGTCAATGCTGGTCGACCAAAAGCGCATCTAACGAGCTGAACCAAATTTTTATAGCGCCTACCTTGAAATCAGCCTATGAGGTGCTTGACACCCTGGTGCATGAGCTGGTGCACGCAGTAGATAACTGTGAAAACAAACACGGCAAACAGTTTAAGAAGATAGCACTCAAGATGGGCATGAAAGGTCCTATGCGCAGCGCTGAAGCAGGACCTGAGCTCAAAGTCACCCTGACATCCCTATTGGACACATTGGGTCCATATCCACATGGCCACCTAAAGGTAGGAATGCGAAAAGCACCCAGGCGGGATCGCCCAAGGGCCAAGTGCAAGCACTGCGGCTATCAGGTGCCTATGTTGAAGAAATTTTTGACCTATGGCCCACCGATTTGTCCCAAGGACAAAGTGGAAATGGAAGCCTTAGGTAACTGGGAGGAGATGTGATGCCACCCACAGTTATTTGGTTTTGTGGATGGGTGCTGAAACTTTGCATCCTTCTCACTCAATGGGTTTCGGGTTTTGACCCGCTTGTGGCTCCTAAAACGAGCCTGTTCACTGTCACCAGCACACAGCGCTGGATGCAGTTGGACTATGGCGTAACGCCAGTTCCGCAAAAGCGCAGTCGTCGGGAGGTCATGACTGCGTGGCTTCAATCAGTTACCGCTGATTAAGCCTGTCAGCACCTCCAATCAACCCAAAAGGAAAAATAGAAAATGGAACAGCCCACCATCATCGTCTCTCCGCTTAAAGCGGCCATACCCGCCCAAGGCGGCCATCTGGATTTACTGGTCCGAGTCCAAGCACCTGATTTGCCCACAGACAAAGTTGTGGAACACACACCCAAGCGATTGGCACTGGTCGTTGACCGCTCAGGAAGCATGCAAGGCAAGCCACTGCGTGAAGCGCTGCGCTGCGTCATGCACATCGCCTCACACCTGACACCTAAGGACCAACTCAGTTTGGTGGTCTATGACGACCAAGTGGATGTCATAGTGCCCTTAAGCGATGTGTCATCCGTTACAGCTATCCAGCAAGCTGTGGATATGGTGCACAGCGGCGGCTCAACTGACCTATTCAGCGGCTGGATCAAAGGCGCTGAGCAACTGGAAGGTGGTACATCACGAGCCGTGTCTCGTGTGTTGCTTCTCTCTGATGGTCAGGCTAACCATGGTGAAACCCGGATCAGTCATATTCAGCCGGAATGCAAAGCATGGCTTGAGAAAGGCGTCAGCACCACCACTGTAGGTCTAGGACGAGACTTCAATGAAGACCTGATGATTGCCATGGCAGATGCTGGTGGAGGTCAGCAGTACTACGGGCAAACCGCTGAAGACTTGTATGACAGCTTTGACCAAGAACTGTCCTTGCTGCAAGCCATGTACCTACGCGGCATTGCTTTAAAGCTGATTCCCGCACCTGGCGTGATTGTGGAGATGCTAAGCGTTGCTCCGCAGCACCCGGACGGCACTTACAAGATGAACGACCTGGCTTGGGGTGCTGAAACTTGGGTAGGTGTTCGTTTGCACATCAGCCCAACAGCCCCCGGCACGCTCCGCGATTTGCTGGCGGTGTCTATCACTGGAACAGACTTGCAGGGGCATGCACTGTCACAGTCAGGTGCCATGCTGCAGCTCCCTGCTGTCGAGCAGACAT
>NZ_JBBAOI010000040.1:0-4427 GCF_040401495.1 Limnohabitans sp. | reverse complement strand
TTGGAAAGAAGTGCCATGTCGTAGACGCCGTGATGGCTTGGGCCGTCATCACCGGTGATGCCTGCGCGGTCGAGACAAAAGACAACAGGAAGGCGATGCAATGCAACGTCGTAGACAACTTGATCCCATGCGCGCGAGAGGAATGTGGAATACAAGGCAACAACTGGGCGCAAACCGCCCATGGCCATTCCGGCTGCCGCAGTTACTGCATGTTGTTCTGCAATGCCAACGTCGAAAAACCGGTCTGGGTATTTCGCTTGAAAATCAAGTAGCCCGGTTGGGCCTGGCATTGCAGCAGTGATTGCAACGATGCGCGGGTCAATTGCAGCTTCGCGCAGAAGCGCTTCGCTGAATGCACCGGTGTACCCAGCAACTGCAGTTTTGGCTGGGCCATCGATGGGGTCGAACTTTGGTGTGTCATGTAGATGCTTTTCGTCATCATCTTCGGCAGGTGAATAGCCCTGGCCTTTGTGGGTAAGCACGTGAATAACAATGGGGCCTTCTTCTTCGCGGGCAAGGGCCGCATTGAATGCTTTTTCTAGTTCTGCAATGTCATGACCGTCGAATGGGCCAATGTATTGAATACCAAGGGCTTCGAAAAAAGCTGGTGGTTGCAAAAACTCACGCACCGCAGCTTTGAATGCTTCCATTCCTTGTTCTGCTTGCTTGCCAATAACAGGAATCTCACGCAGGAATGCTTCGAACTTGCGTTGGCGTCGAACATAGACAGGGTTGAGACGAATCTTTGTGAGTCCACGTGACAGTTTTCCGGTTACGCGGTCTGGCAGTTTCTGTTCTTCAATCACATCATCAGAATCAAACCCCGCAGCTGATGTGAGATTAGAAATTGTGGGGGCGTAGCTGCGGCCGTTGTCGTTCAACACAATAATGACGCGACTCTTTGAATGGCCAAGGTTGTTCAGCGCTTCATACGCCATGCCGCCAGTCATAGAGCCATCACCGATGACAGCGACGATGTGTCGGTGTGGTGCAACACCGGCATCACGCGCAATAGCTAAACCATGCGCATATGACAAGACAGTAGATGCATGACTGTTTTCAATGAAGTCATGGCGTGACTCTTCGCGGTTCGGGTATCCGGAGATTCCGTCTTGTTGGCGCAATGCAGCAAAACCAGATTTGCGGCCAGTGAGAATTTTGTGCACGTATGCCTGATGCCCGGTGTCCCACAAGATGGGGTCTGTTGGGCTTTCGAAAACGCGATGCAATGCGATTGATAATTCAACTGCGCCAAGGTTCGACCCCAAGTGACCGCCTGTTTCGCTAACGGCGTTGACAATGAAGTCGCGAATCTCTGTTGAGAGCGATGACAATTCATCTGCCGTGAGGCCACGAAGATCGGCCGGTTGGGAGATGCGGTCGAGAATCGCCATGGGTTCTAAGGCTATCTCTCGAGGTCGTCGCGACCCCAGTGTCAACTACTACGGTGCCCATATGGCTGACATATTTGATCTGAACGGAAAAGTGGCTTTGGTCACTGGCGGCAATGGGGGAATTGGGCTTGGTATGGCTCGCGGCCTTGCAAGTCGTGGGTGTGACATTGCAATCTGGGGCACAAATGCCAAGAAGAATGCAACGGCTCGAGCAGAACTTGAAGCAATGGGAGTACGTGTGGCGGATTTCATTTGTGATGTGGGTGACCAATCACAAGTAGAGGCCGCATTTGTTGCAACGGTGGAAGCGCTTGGCCGAGTTGATTCGTGTTTCGTGAACGCTGGTGTTGGCGGCCATGCCGAAAGTTTTGTTTCCATGACTGATGACGAATGGCATCGAGTGATGCGCGTGAACTTAGATGGTGCGTTTTATACGGCTCAAGTAGCAGTGCGGCACATGGTGGCTGCGGGTAACGGCGGGGCAGTGGTGTTCACGACATCTGGTTCTGCGTATTACGGCCAGGCACGCGGGCAACATTACGGAGCATCTAAAGCTGGTGTGATTTCAATGATGAAAGCAATTGCAGTTGAGCATGCACGTCATGGCATTCGGTGCAATGCAATTTTGCCTGGCTGGATTGAAAGTGAAATGACCGAAGCTGCATTGGGCTGGGACACGTTCATTGCGAAGGTGTTGCCACGTGTGCCTTTGCGCAGGTGGGGAGACCCGAATGACTTTTCAGGAATTGCTGCGTACTTTGCAAGTGATGCAAGCAAGTACCACACTGGCGATGTGATCACGATTGACGGTGGCTACCACAGCTTCTAGTTACTACTGCGTGTTGCTCGTGGGGTGCGATGAACGGAATTGTTCGAACTTCGCGTCGAGGCGTCGTTGATTAAGCGAGTGAAATAAACCACCAAGGGTGAAACCGCCGGCGAGCGCGAGAATTCCACCGAGGCCGTCGACCCAGTAATGATTTGCAGTCACGATGATGCAGAACAATGTGAGAGCTGGGTACAACAGAACCGCCGCACGAATCCATTTGCGACGTGCGAGTGGCCAGACAGCAAACGCGCACCAAGATGCCCATCCGATGTGAAGGCTTGGCATTGCTGCGTATTGATTTGAACGACTTGCAATGCCGCCAGAATCAAAATCCCATGGGCCTCCGTAGACCTTCAATGTGTCGACAAATCCGAATTCAGTTGCGCCGTTGTAGTTGCGCAGTTTCGTGGGGATGCAGTCGCCGCCGAAGGTCTGCTTAGGAATTTCCTTGCCGGCAACGGTGACAGTTGCAGTGCCAGGGCACGGTGCATCAAGAAGGCGGGGCGGCATGAGGGGAAAGAGGGCGAAACCGATGATGGCAAGACCTGTCATAGCGGCAAGTGCGTTGCGGAAAAGCGGGAACACGTCTTTGCGGCGGTTGAGAAGAACGAAAAAGACTGTGACCGTGACGATGAAATGGGCGGTGCCGTAATACGTGTTCATCAGCTGCAGAACCCACTTATATGGAAGGAACAATTGCTGGATTGATTCCTCGTGGTACAGCCCGATGGCGCGCTCGAAACGGATGACCTTCATGGCGTTGTTGAACGAGTTCAGCGGGATGTCGTCACCCTTAACGCGGATGGACCCGAAGCGGTTACGGGTCAGCGAATAGATGAAATAGAACGCGCCCATGATGAGGATCTCTTTCCACCACCAGGTGCGGTGCTCGCGCACCTCATCTAGCTCAGGGGTAGGAATGGCGTCTGTCATGGTGTCTATACATTAGGTCGCTCGGGGCTGGGGCTCACGCCGTCAGTAGGATGGAAAGGTGAGCCTTATTGATCTGTCACATGAGTTCGATTCCAGCGTTTTGTCGCGGGTACTAGCAAAGGGGCGGTCCACTGGGGCCGGGTTCTCCGAGGTGTTTATTGAAGATAAACGCTCGATGGGGGCCAGCCTTGATGATGGGCTGGTTGAGCAAGTGTCTAGCGGCCGCGACTCAGGCGCTGGTATTCGCGTAATCAATGGCGAGACCACTGGTTTTGCCTACACAGCTGATTTGTCTGAAGCAGGGCTGATGGCTGCTGCGGGTGCGGCTGCAGCAGCAGCAAGTACTGGAGATGGTGGAACACACACAGTTTCTTTAGGAACTGCAAAGCGTCACCCTGTGAACACAGTGCGCATTGCGCCACAGAGCGTGCCAAAAGCGCGCAAAGTTGAACTGTTGATGATTGCTAATGATGCAGCACGTGGAATTGATTCAAGCATCGTGCAAGTATCGGCGGGGTATTCCGATGCAACACGGCGCATTCTTATTGCAAACTCCGATGGAGTTTTTGCAACCGATGAACAAGTGCGCACAATCTTTCGTGTCAGTGCAGTTGCTAATGGCGATGCGGGAATGCAAACCGGATATGACTCATTGGGTCACACCATTGGGTTTGAATTGTTCGAAGAAGAGAATATTAATGAATTGGCCGAGCGTGCAGCTCGCCAGGCCGTTACCAAGTTGCGTGCACGTCCTGCGCCAAGTGGTGCGTTGCAAGTAGTTATCAAATGCGGTTCAGGCGGAGTGTTGTTTCACGAAGCGTGTGGTCATGGCTTGGAAGCAGACCTAGTTGCACGAGGCGCAAGTGTGTATGCAAATCGGGTAGGAGACCAGGTGGCGTCACCACTCGTCACGCTTGTTGATGATGGAACGATGAGCCGCGAGTGGGGCGCAATTGGAATTGATGACGAAGGTCATGAAAGCCAACGCAATGTTCTTATCAAAGACGGTGTGCTCACCGATTACATGTGGGATCACATTCGTGCCAACAAAGAAGGCCGTGCACCAAGCGGTAACGGACGTCGCCAAAGTTACGAACACTTGCCAATGGTTCGTATGACCAACACGTTTGTGTTGAATGGCAAGGATGAACCAGATGACATTGTTCGCGCAACTGAATACGGCGTATATGTAGCCAAGTTGGGCGGCGGACAAGTCAACACTGCAAGCGGTGACTTTGTATTCGGCATGACTGAGGCATACCTGATTGAAA
>NZ_JBBAOI010000039.1:0-5728 GCF_040401495.1 Limnohabitans sp. | reverse complement strand
CATTCCGCCAGCGTTCAATCTGAGCCAGGATCAAACTCTATAGTTCGATCTTGATAGTTTTTTTGCCTCTTTCGAGGCCACTCATTAAAAACGGAATTGAAGTGAACTTCACTTCTATCTTCATGAGCGTTTTAAGTCTTGCGACTCGGTTACTAGAACCTTGGCAATTGCCTTAAAACGCCCACGCTTATCGGCTGTAATTTGTTAATGAACCTAAACAGTTGCCTGTTTTGAACCTCGCTACGATGAGCGAAGCCTTAGATTATGACACAAATTTGAAGGCTGTGTCAAAACTTTTTTGCCTTTTTCTTTGCTGCTGTTCGTGGCCTCAAGAGGCTACGTTTCAAAAGCAGAGCCCGCTAGTATAGCGCACTTTTTGAGACCAACAACGGTCGATAAGAAAAACTTTCTATGCCCGCCACACAATAATGCAAAAAATTCTTTTCTTTCAACGACTTAAGTGCTTTGACGATTTTTCTTGAGGGTGGCACCGCCTGCATAATCGAGTGATGGCTCTCATTACTTTGCAATCTGCACAACTCGCTTACGGCGACGTGCCTCTTTTAGATCACACCGCTTTATCGATTGAAGCAGGTGAACGCATTGGCTTAATTGGCCGTAACGGCACAGGCAAATCATCGCTTTTGAAAATTTTGGCTAGCTTGGAGCACCTCGACGATGGGGTTATTCAGTTCCAACAAGGGCTGAACTTAGCCTATGTGGCGCAAGAGCCTTTGTTGAATGCGGAGTTGACTGTGTTTGATGCTGTGAGTGAGGGCCTATCGTCCCTGAAGTCGGTTCTCGAGCAGTACTACGCAGGCGATGGCGACTTGGATGCCCTGCAAAACACCATTGAACTGCAAGATGGGTGGAACTGGGAGCAGCGCGTCACCGAAACCCTGCAGCGTTTACACCTAGACGGTGCAGCTTTGGTGGGCAGCCTTTCGGGGGGGACGCGTAAACGTGTAGCGCTTGGGCAAGCGCTGGTGACGCTGCCCGACGTTTTGCTTTTGGACGAACCCACCAACCATTTGGACTTGGACAGTATTCAATGGCTAGAAGACTTGCTGGTTGAGTTCAAAGGCAGCGTGGTGGTTATCACCCACGACCGTGCTTTTTTAGACAAAGTGTCTACCCGCATCGTTGAGTTAGACCGCGGGCATTTAAATTCTTATCAAGGCAATTTTCAAAGTTATTTGCTCCTGAAAGAAGCTGAAATAGCCGCTGAGGCTGTCACCCAAGCCAAGGCTGATAAGTTGCTAGCGCAGGAAGAGGTGTGGGTGCGTAGAGGTGTAGAAGCCAGAAGAACGCGGTCTGTTGCGCGGATTGGTCGTTTGGAGAAACTTCGTGCCACACGACTTGCCAGACGCAACGCGGTGGGTCAAGTCAGGGCCAGTGTGGATGCCGGTCTGCCAAGCGGAAAAATTGTGGCCGAGTTGACCGATGTCTCTGTGAATTTTGGCGACAAACAGGTGGTCAACCATTTCAGCGCCACCTTGTTGCGCGGCGACAAAATAGGCTTGATCGGCCCTAATGGTGCAGGCAAAACTACGTTGCTGAAAATGATTTTGGGTGAACTGCACCCTACGACGGGCAAGGTTCGCCAAGGCGCAAATTTGCAAGTGGCTTATTTTGACCAAATGCGCAATGCGTTGGATCTGGACGCCACGCTAGAAGACTTCATCAGCCCGGGCAGCGAATGGATAGAAATCGGCACCCAGCGCCAGCATGTGAAGAGCTATTTGGGCGACTTTTTGTTCTCTCCTGCAAGGGCCAACTCGCCCGTACGTACCCTCTCAGGCGGAGAGCGCAATCGCTTATTGCTGGCTCGCTTGTTTGCCCGCCCCGCCAATGTGTTGGTGCTGGACGAACCCACCAACGATTTGGACATAGACACCTTGGAATTGCTAGAAGAATTGCTGCAAAACTATGCAGGTACCGTGTTTTTGGTCAGCCACGACAGGGCTTTTTTGGACAATGTGGTCACCAGCACCATTGCCTATGAAGGCGAGGGGCATTGGCGGGAGTACGAAGGTGGCGTTCAGGACTGGCTGCTGCAATCTAACCGCGCCAAGGTGTGGTCGCAAAAAGTGGCTGACATCCAACCGGCAGATATGGCAAAGACCCCCAGTCATACCCTGCAAAATTCGGCTCAGTCAGTGGGCAAAGCGGGCACAGTCTCAGCAGCGACAGCCAAACTAGCTCCCAAAAAACTGAGCTTCAAAGAACAGCGCGAATTTGACAGCCTGCCCAGCTTGATAGGGCAGTTGGAAAAAGAGCAGGAAGGCCTCAACCAAGCCTTGGCCGATGGGAGCTTGTATGCAAGCGATCCCAAGTCAGCTGCAGACAAAGCCATGCGGGTGGGCGAAATAGACGATGAACTGCTTGCCGCTATGGAGCGCTTGGAGGTTTTAAGCCAACGTACCTCAACCGTATGACACCTTCGGAGCGCAAAGGCATGTGGTTTGGGTTGCTGGGTGTGACCATGTTTGCCGTTACTTTGCCCGTTACCCGTTTGGCCGTCGGAACGAACGACGACCCGCATTTGTCAGGTGTGTTTTTGGCGATGGGGCGTGCCGTCGTTGCAGCTTGGTTGTCGGTGATTTACCTATTGATCAGCAAAGCCACTTTCCCCAGCAAAAGCCAATGCAAGGGCCTTGGCTTAGTGGCGCTGGGGGTGGTGTTTGGTTTTCCGCTGTTGACCTCTTTGGCCATGCGCCATGTAGAAGCCACGCACGCCAGCGTCATCACTGGCGTGCTGCCACTTGCAACTGCAACTTTGGCGGCGATCATGAATAAGCAAAAGCCGTCTTGGGGCTTTTGGCTGTGCGCTGTCACCGGTACCGCGCTGGTGGTGGGTTTTGCGCTGCTGTTCTCGGGACAGTCTGGTTTGCATGTGCAAGCAGCAGATTTGCTGCTGTTGGGTGCCATGGCCTTTGCCGCGGTGGGCTACGCCTGGGGAGGACGCATGTCGCAAAGCATGGGCCCTGAAAAAGTGATTTGTTGGGCCTTGGTGATATCCCTGCCGCTGACGCTACCTATGGCTTGGCTCAGCCAGCCCACCAACCCCGTTCCTTGGAGCGCATGGGCGGGGTTCGCTTATGTGTCTTTATTTTCGATGTGGCTGGGGTTTTTTGCTTGGTACCGAGGCCTTGCCATGGGCGGCACGGTACGGGTGAGCCAAATACAGTTGCTGCAACCATTTTTGGGCATGTTGATGGCGATTCCCCTTTTGGGCGAACGCTTGGATGCAACGACTGTCAGCTTCGGTTTGGCGGTGGTAGCCACGGTGTTCATCAGCAGAAAAATGCCAGTTCAGCGATGATGCGGGCGATTTAAACCGAAAGCTCGCCATGAAGCACCGCGCATTTGCCCAAGTTGATGTGTTCACCGCCGTGCCCTACCTTGGCAACCCTTTGGCCGTGGTGCTGGATGGAACGGGCCTGAGCACTGCGCAAATGCAGGCCTTCACCGACTGGACCAACCTGTCGGAAGCCACATTCGTGCTGCCGCCCACCCACCCGCAAGCCGACTACGCGGTGCGGATTTTTTGCCCCGGGCGTGAACTCCCCTTTGCCGGCCACCCCACTTTAGGTACCTGCCATGCATGGTTAGAAGCGGGTGGCGTTCCCAAAGGCCGAGATGTAGTGCAAGAGTGCGGCGTGGGCTTAGTCAACATTCAACGCCAAGGTACACGCTTGGCGTTTGCCGCGCCGCCTTTGCGTCGAGGCGGTCCCTTGGACGAGGCCGATGTGCAAATGATCGCCAAAGGACTCGGGGTGGCTCGCTCGGACGTTTTGCACCACGCTTGGTGTAACAACGGTCCGCAATGGCGCGGCGTGATGTTGAGCTCCGCCACACAAGTGCTGGCTTTGACACCCGATGCGCAGGTGCTGCAAGGCTTGGACATTGGCGTGGTGGGTGCGCATACCCACGGTGACACGCAGTTTGAGGTGCGTGCTTTTTTTCCTGGCAACAACGGTCTGGCAGAGGACCCCGTGACGGGCAGTTTGAACGCAGCCATTGGGCAGTGGTTGATAGGCGCAGGCTTGGCGCCAGACAGTTATGTGGCCAGCCAAGGCACTTGTTTGGCTAGAGCTGGGCGGGTGTATGTACACCGCGATGAGCAAAACCAAGTCTGGGTGGGCGGCGAATCTGTCACTTGCATCCAAGGCTCAGTCAAGCTCTGAAAAGCGGTCACCCAAGAGACTTTTTGCCAAGCTCAGATTGGCGACAATGGCCGCCATGGGAACCCTTTATTTAGTGCGCCACGGCCAGGCCTCGTTTGGCGCTGACGATTACGACAACCTATCTGCTTTGGGACATCAGCAAAGCCAACGCTTAGGCGCTTATTTTCGTGAGCGAGGCCTGCAGTTTGAGGCGGTACTGATGGGCAGCCTGAAGCGCCATCGGCAAACCTTTGAAGGCATTCAAGAAGGCCTGCAGGCACCGCAACTTCAGCCACTGGTTTGGCCAGGCTTGAACGAGTACGACAGCCACGCGGTGATCCATGCCATCCACCCCGAGCCTTTGGCTAAGCCCAACACGCCAGAGCTGTACAAACACCATTTCGGCTTGCTGCGCAAAGGCCTGCAAGCTTGGATGTACGGTGAGGCGCAACCCGCTGGCATGCCGCCTTTCACCGAATTTGTTCAAGGCATACAAGACGCCATGGCCCATGTGCGAGCGCAGCACAGCGGCGATGTATTGATGGTCTCTAGCGGCGGGCCCATCTCTACTGCAGTGGGTACGCTGTTGGGCACACCCCCCGAGAGCATCATCGAGATGAATATGCGCATTCGCAACACCGCGGTCAGCGAACTGGTGTTTACTCCGAAGCGCCACACCTTGGTGAGCTTTAACACCATCAACCATTTGGATGCACCCGCCTACCAAGACTGGGTGACGTTCACTTAAATCAGCGGCTCAAACCGCTGCAACTCCTGCAGCAACTTAGCCAGTTGCACACCCACCGCGTCCAATAGCGCTTGGCCTTTAAGGGCTGTAGCCGCCACCGCGTTACCAGCCGCGCCATGCAGGTTGTAGTCCTGCATATGCCAGCCCAGTTTGGCGCTTTTGCCGTCGCCCAACAACACGAAGTCTTTGGCACGTTGCTCGGACGCTGATACAAAGTGTTGTGCTTCTTCCATTCGCACTTTGTGCGGCGCAATCGCCAGCATGAGCGAGGTTTCCATATCTCCGCCGTGAACGCCAAAGCGCTGCTCATGGGCATCAAATGCGCTCAAGGCTTCGCCCAAGGGCAGTTGGTACCAGTTGCTGCTAAAAACGGTGAGACCACAGTGACCACGCAGTTCACGCGCCACCACATCCATCAAGCCCACGTTGCCGCCATGGGCGTTGAAGAGCAAGAGTTTTTTGACGCCCACCCGTGCCACCGATTCACCCAAACTGCACCACTGCTCGATCACCGAGGCGGGAGAGAAACTCAAAGTACCGTCATAGGCGAGATGCTCTGAACTCAGGCCCACGCTTTGGGTGGGCAGCACCAGCACTTGGTCAGCAGGCTGCAAATGACCCAGCGCAGCAGCCACCATGGCGTTGACCAAATCGGTATCAACCGACAAGGGCAAATGTGGCCCATGCTGCTCGGTGGCACCCAAGGGCAAAACAGCGACCGCCTTCGCCGCGTCAAGTTCAGCGAAGTCGGTGGTAAAGCAATCAGCCCAGTAGCGTGGAAAAACCTTCATGCGCTGCATCTTAAAGGCTT
>NZ_JBBAOI010000038.1:0-7715 GCF_040401495.1 Limnohabitans sp. | reverse complement strand
AACGATATTTTTCAAGTGGCTGAAATTCCTCGTACCTTGTCTGGGAAGAAACAAGAGCTACCGATTAAAAAATTGCTACTCGGCCAACCGATTGAAAAAGTAGTCAATAAAGACGCGATGGCCAATCCTGCCAGTTTGGATTGGTTTGTAGAACTTGCAAAGCAAAGAGCACACGCAAAATGACACTTCCACCTCCCGCTCTAGAACATGTATGTGATCTATCGGTCACGATCGATGCCCCAGTAGAGGTTGGCCTCACCACCTTTGGATTGCGCCGCATGATTCCCATCACAGGCGGAACGGTGAAAGGCCCATTACTCAACGGACACATCGTGCCAGGTGGTGCAGACTTCCAGTTGCTACTTGAAGACGGGCGGCATGCCCATTTGGATGCACGCTATGTTTTGGAATTAGATGATGGCAGCCGTGTGTTTGTTAAAAACACGGCGCTTCGTGTTGCATCTGTAGAAGACTCCGCCAAGATTCGCAATGGGCAACCGGTAGATCCATCGCGGGTCTACTTTCGTTGTCAGCCACAAATGGAACCTACCACTGCAAAGTGGATGTGGTTAGCGGAGCACCAGTTTGTTGGCGTGGGTATGCGCGCGCCAGCCGGTGTATATATAAGCTTTTATAAGGTTTGCTAACAGAATCATCTAGAGCCTGTTGGGCAACCACAGCGCGATGATGGGAAACGCGATCAAGATCACCAAGCGCAAGATGTCCGTGATCACAAACGGAATAACACCCTTAAAGATGGTCATAAACGTCACGTCTTTGACCACGCTCTTGATCACAAACACGTTCATTCCCACTGGTGGATGAATCAAGCCAAGCTCCACCGTCATCACAATGATGATGCCGAACCAAATAGGGTCAAACCCAAGTTGCACGATGACCGGAAAAATAATGGGTACGGTCAAAATGATCATGGCCATCGCATCCATCAAACAACCCAACACCAAATACATCAGCATGATGAGTGCTAAGACGCCATAGCGACCAATACCTAAGCTGGTTAGAAACTCGGTGAGCTTCTGGGGAGTTTGTGTAATGGTTAAAAAATAACCAAACAACAAAGCGCCAATCAACACAGTAAATACGGCTGCTGCTGTTCTCGTGGCGGACAGTAAGGCTTCTCGAATACCAGCACGATCTAACTTTCCGCGAAAAACGCCAAGCAAGAACGCGCCACTCGCGCCAACGCCACCTGCTTCAGTCGGTGTGAAAAAACCACCGTACAAACCACCGATCACAAATAAAAACAAAACCAACGGGGCCCATACATCTTTTAGTCCAGCTACGCGCTCAGTAAATGGTTTGGCCTCACCTGCAGGTAACCATTCAGGTCTAAAGAACACGATCAACATGATGGTGATGACATACATGCCCATGGCCAGAAGTCCCGGAACAATGCCTGCCATGAACAACTTGCCGATGTCTTGCTGGGTCAAGATGGCATAGACCGCAAGCACAGTAGACGGCGGCAGCATTGCACCCAAAGTACCACCAGCTGCAATCACCCCAGTGGCGAAAGATTGCGGATAGCCGTAGCGGCGCATCTCCGGATATGCCACTGCAGAAAAGGTAGCAGCGGTTGCCACCGATGATCCGCAAATCGCAGCAAATCCGCCGCAAGCTAAAACAGTGGCAACGCCCAAGCCACCACGTAAATGCCCAATAAACGAGTTGGCGGCGCGAAACAACTCGCGACTCACACCAGACGCCGATACAAACGCACCCATCAACATGAACATGGGAATCACACCAAAGGTGTAGTCGGTCACCGTGCGCATGGAAGTTTGTCCAACCAACTTCAAGGCGGGGCCTGTGCCAGCAATGTAGCTGTAGCCCACAACACCGACTAAGCCCATGGCCATGCCGACGGGCACGCGCAGAAGCATCAAGACAAATAAGACTACAAAGCCGATCACGGCTACCGCATTGGTACTGAGTTCCATGGCTGAACGCTTATTCGTTAGATTTGGTTTCTGGGTGATCGATCAGCGCATCTGGTTGAAAAACCAAACGCCAAGTCCGAATGGCGATGAGTAACACCGCGCAAACATCGCCCATCCATGCCACTGCGAAAAATGGCCAGGTTGGAAAATTTAGGTCATAGGTCAAGACGTTATCGCGTTGCGTCATGCTGACTTTGTCAAATAACATGATCGTCTGCACCGTTACCACCAATAGAAGCACCAGCGTTGCAAAAATATCGATCCAACGGCGCATGCGTGGGCTGGAACTACTCCACAACAAATCGACAGTGATGTGGTTGCCGCGATAACTGGTAGCGGCGATACCCCAAAAGATCAATATGCCTAAAAGCAAACGGCCAAAGTCATAGCTGTCAGGGATCGATGTGTCAAAAAACTTCCGCAACACCACCGCAATAAAAATATTTGCCGCAACAATGCCGACAAACAAAGCGGCCATCCATTCAATGCTATCGATGATGCGGTCGAATGGATTTTTCTTTTGCGAGGTGGTGTTGGCCGTCATGCAGTCCTCACATGCCAGATTTGTACTTGGTCAATGACTGCTTGAAAGCGGCCATCACAGGGGCAGGGTCTTGGCCCGTTTTTTTCAAGTCGGCAGCCCATTGGGTTTCTGTCGGCGCGACGGCTTGTTTCCAAGCGTTGAGTTGGTCTGGCGTGAGTTTGTAGACCTCGCGAGCTGAGTCAGCAACAAGTTTTGCACGACCGGCAATTTCAAAGTCCGCCCAAGCACTTGCTACCTTTTCCGCCCACTCGCTGGTGCAGTGGCTGTCCACAGCCTTTTTCTGGCTGGCTGACATGGCGTTGTATTTGTCGTTGTTCATCACCCATACAAATGGCGTAACGTACAAAGGCACATCCATGTGGTACTTCACAACTTTGTCAATGCCAAATAAGGTGAGTGAACCCCATGGGAAAGTGATGGCGTCTGCTACGCCACGCTCCAACATATCGCGCGACTCAGGCGCAGAGGCTTGGACATTGGTACCACCCAGCAATGTGACCATTTGCCCGATCGTTGCAGAGGCGGGTCGCACTTTCATGCCTTTGATCTCCGCTGGAGAAACAATCTTTTTGCGCGAATGCAATGCGCCAGGGTCATGCGCAAAAGCAAAACAGAAATGGACGTCTTTCATTTCTTTGGCAGCGTAGGCGCGGTACCAAGCGTCGATAGCCGCTGAACCCGCTTTCGCATTGCTCACCATAAATGGCAAAGATGCCGCTGCAAATATGGGAAAACGACCGGGTTGGTAACCGGGGTTGACATACGACACATCAGAAATTCCATCGCGTGCCATGTCATAGTGGTCGAAGGCTTTTCCAAGTTGCTCCGATGGAAACAACGTTGTCGTGATGGTTCCGCCAGATGCAGCCTTCAAGCTTTCGCCCCATGCAATCAAAGCAGGGTTGAGCGCATGTTGTGCAGGCACCCAACTTCCCATTTTGAGGTTGACGGGTTTATCTTGTGCCTGTGCGCTGCCAAGAGACAAAGCAGAAAGTGTGGCAAAGCCGGCGATTGCCAGAGTACGTGTCAGGTGTTGGGGCATGGAGTCCTCGCGTGGAGAAGGGTTGGGGAATGAAGGTTATGAGTTGTAACCTTTTTTGCTGCAGAGAATCCTCAGGTGTTTCCCTGTATTTACTGTGCCTTAGATCTAGCCATCCATCGAATCGGTTGGGCTTTCACTTCGCGAATCGGTGCGCCGTGGGCGCGTAGCGCTTGATCAAGCGCTATTCCGCCAGCGTCTCGCAGTGCAGCGTTACGGGCATCGTTGATAGCGTTGATACGTTTTTGTAAATGCGCTTGCGAATCACGGGATGTTTCCGCGTTCCGGGCAGAAGAATCAACGGACACATCATGAGGCGCTAAATGACGCAAGATATGTAACAAATTGTCTCGTCCGCGCTCGTTTGTAGTGCCGTAGCCTTTGATGAGTTGCCCGCACTGTGCAAGTGCCAAGCCTAGGTTGACATCTTCTTGCGCTCCACGCACCAAGGCTTTTAACCATGCGTCAATCATGGCTTGTTCTTCGGCGTAGCGATTTCCGAGCACACGCAACCATTTGAAAGAAGCCAAGACGCGCAACATCACCATGCCGATGACGCTGTGCGTGCCAACTTTGATAGGCAGCGCTAGTGGGCTCAAACCGCTGGCAGAGCGTTGGCGGTCCCAACGCAAAAGTGGAAGCGCAAAAACCTTGGGCAACAAAGCCGCGAACTCTGGCACACCAGGTTTGAAGTGGTCATAGACCTTGAGCACATCGTCAGTTTTGGCTTTCACTTCCATGCGCACGCGCTGCCAACGGCTGGCGCGGCTTTTTAGGTCGGCCACACGAACGATGTCATCGAATGCCATCCATAAAGCTAACCAGCGGGCCGTTTCTTTTGTAACAGTGCAAGCCCCATCGGTGCCATTACGCTGTTCGCTAGCTAACACCTCGCGTAAACGCTGTATGTAAAGCGATACATACCTATCGCCTTGATAGTCCATCAAGCGTGCAACGCCAAGTCCTAGCATTTCATGCATATCTGAAGGAAAAGTCGCGGCAAGTTCGGGCGACAGTTTGGCTATTTGTTCGGATGTCACATTTGGAATAGTCAACGTATTGGTCAAAACAGCATCGACGAACTTCGACTGTGTTGACTGCGCTTGCATGGCATCCCAAGCCAAAGCAAATCCGCGCAAACTGGCTTGTTGGCTGGCGGATTGACGTTCTTTTGCCTGCCCTTCGTGGACCGCAAACTCGAAGTCTTCACGGCGTAGAGGCAACAGCTTGCTAGCGGCAATACAGCCCAACATGACTGCGCTGACAACCGTGCCAGCTTGGCGCGTCAGCGCCACCATATCGAGCACATGGCTAGCATGGCTGTGTTGTTGAAGCAGTTGCAGCAGAACAGCATCGTCCATACGACCATCACCCATCTGCATTTTTTCGTGCGTGGTGAGTGCGCGATTGCTTGCGCTAATGAGCAGCGTCCTGTCCGGGGAACACAGGCCCAAAGAAATTTGTCTAGCGGTCTCTAGTAATTCAGAAGACACCAGTAAATCAAGACGACCCGGCAAAGGGTTCAAGCCAAACACCGGCCGGCGACCGCCTAGCTCAGAAATAGGCGTTGGGAAAATCTCCAAGTAATAAGTCGTCGCGCCCGTGCGTTGCGCTACACCTGGAATCGAGGTCGCTTGCGCGGCCAATCCACCATGGCGCGCGGCATCGACTAGCCAGTCTGCAAGAACACCGCCGCCCTCACCGCCTAAGGCACATAACAAAATAGAAATGGGTTGGGTCATAGGTGTCTTAAGCAGGTTGCAACACACGCACCATGCGTGCGCTAATTTGGGCGGTTAAACGCTCCCAAGGCGAAGGGTTTTGGATAACCTCAGCGCGGTAAAACGAGGGGCACAGCGTGGCAGCATGTGCGTTTTCTCCGCAGAGCCCACAGCCGACGCAGCCATCGATCACCGTAGCGACGGGGTCGACTTTCAATGGGTCGGGGTTGTCTTTTAAGGTGAGCGTTGGGCAGCCAGATAAGCGTATGCAAGCATGGTCACCATTGCACACATCTTCATCCACGCCGTACTTCACACGCTCTACCCGCTCACCTCGCTTTAGCAAATTGGCAATCCATGGCTTGATGCGGCGTTGGCGTTCTAGTTGGCATTCGCCTTCTGCAACGATGACCTTCAATCCTTGGAAGTCCGACTCAAAAGCCTCCACCAATGTCTCGCGCACCTTGGCAACTTCGTAAGTATGCACAGTGCGCAACCACTGCACGCCCAAGCCTTCTAAAGTTCGCTCAATCGTTTGGTTGGTATGCGCCAAACTTTGCCATTTGTCTGCGGCAGCAAGTTTGGCTGCGTCGTTTGGGGTGGAGATGATGTCTTGCGTACCCGTAGCAGAGGTGTAACCGTTTTTAAAAATCAGTAACACCGCGTCATCGCCATTGAACAAAGCGCTTTGCACACCTGTGAGCAAACCGTTGTGCCAAAACCCGCCATCGCCCATGATGGAAAGTACGCGTCGTTGCATAGACGGTGACACGCCTGCGCGACTCGCCAAGCTCATGCCGTATCCCAAGATGGTGTGTCCTGTCGAAAATGGCTCGAAGGTGCCCAAAGCATGGCAACCGATATCGGCTGACACGTGGACTGCGCCAATATCTTGTTGCGCCAATTGAATCGCAGAAAAAACCGGACGTTCTGGGCAACCAATACAAAAGCTTGGGGGTCGGGCTGGTAATGCTTGGCCTTTGGCTTGAAGCGTTTTTTGCACCTCTTGTCGACGTGCCATATTGCCCTGCAACCACTTCTGTGTGTCAGCGGTGTGCGTTGTTTCATGCAAATAGCGCGTGACAAATTGCAACAGACCGTTTGCCATGACTTCAGCCGTGTATTCGCCGCCCTGAGGAAGCCAGTCTTTGCCGTGCAAGGGGGTTTGTATATCGCGACGGCGTAAAAGCAAAGCGATCTCTTGTTCGATGTATTCGGGCTGACCCTCTTCCATCACCAGCACGCCACGTTTGCCAACAACAAACTTCGCGATTTGTTCGGGTACCAAAGGAGCGGTGACATTGAGTACCAGCAAGGCAATAGATGTGTTGCCAAATGCATCCGCCAGATCAAACTGCTGCAACGCGCGTATCAAGGTGTTGTAGAGGCCGCCTTGCACGATGATGCCTAAATCGGCATGCACGCCTTCAAAATGTTCATTGAGTTGGTGAGCCTCAATGTAAGCGCGTGCCGCGGGAATGCGCTCTTCGTATTTACGTTTTTCTTGGCCAAAGGTGACGGGTGGGTGCGCTAGGCGGCTGTAATCAAAGTTTGCGGGCTCCGCCATGACATGGTGTGCAGAAATAGCGGGCGCTTGGTTGTCTTTCGTGACAAAGCTGCCGCGCACGTGGCAAGCGCGGATTCGCAATTCCATCAAAGCTGGCATGTTCGACGCTTCGGATAAGCGAAACGCATGCTCCACCAAATCCACCATGCGCGATAAATCCGGCCGCGGATCAAAAAGCACCATGCCCGACTTGAGCGCGTAGGCATGGGTGCGCTCTTGGATCACCGAGGCGCCCTCACCGTAGTCTTCGCCAACCACCACCAAAACGCCACCTTTGACGCCAGGTGATGAAAGATTGCTCAACGCATCTGCGGCGACGTTGGTACCCACAATGGATTTCCATGTCACCGCACCACGCAATGGGTAGTGGATGGAGGCCCCCAACATGGCAGCGGCTGAAGCTTCGTTGGCACAAGCTTCTACATGCACGCCTAACTCTTGCATATAGTCTTTGGCTTGCACCATCACATCGAGCAAATGTGAGACGGGCGCACCTTGGTAGCCGCCTACGTAAGAGACCCCAGACTGCAACAAAGCTTTGGTGATGGCCAATATCCCTTCGCCGTGAAAGGTTTCGCCAGCGCCCATGCGCAGCATTTCCACCTCTTTGCTGAATGAAACTTCCATAGTCTTGTCTCCGTTGGGGCGTGGCGAATCAGGTGCGATGCATTATTCATCATGCGTGGGTGATTTTTTATGCCGCTGTCGCATGGGGGTATTGCGCTGGAGCGCCGCATAGGTAGACCCGATTACCATTGACAAAATTTCGTAAACAGGAGCCCCCGCATGGCACACGCCGCATTCAATTGGCAAGACCCTTTCTTGCTTGACCAACAACTCACCGAAGATGAGCGCATGGTGCGCGAAGCAGCGCAAGCCTATT
>NZ_JBBAOI010000037.1:0-8029 GCF_040401495.1 Limnohabitans sp. | reverse complement strand
AGCATCGGGCAAGGCGGTGGTGCCAACTCCAAGTGCCTCTGGCGCAAAGTGCAGGTTATGCCAAACACCATCGGCGCTTGGCAAGGCAGGGGTAGGAAGCGCAATACTCATATTTTTTGTACGTGAAGGTTGAGAGCGATTAGCGTTGCATCGGGGCTTTGAGGCAATAGTTTCCAAGCCAGAGACGAGTCGTTCCACCACAAGCCTTGCTGTGGTGCTAGGTGCTCTTCATGGTTGCCATTTAGCTGCCAATGCCCATGCAATGCCAAAAACAAACCATGCGATGAAATAGGCCATTCGCAGGCATTGCGAACGATCTGTAGAGAAACATTGCTGCATGTTGAGCGGCGTGTCATGACGTTGAAATCGTGGCAGTCCTGATCTAACAAACTGGCATTGATGTTGGTTTCACCCTTAAACGCAAATGGTGTCAAAGGCTTATCCAGCAAGTGATCTACATCACCATCGTTGCTTTGCAAATGCACACCGCCTCCGCTTAGCAAAGTGATGATCCTGTCTACCCCTGGAAATGCCGAGAATGGACCATCACTGGCAATGTGCGCGATGCTCACTCGCCAGTCAAAATCACCAATACCAGCGCCCGTGGGTTGGCAGACAATTTCTAGCGTCACGCCACCGCCATTTTTCCAGGGCATGGCTGGTATATCGTTTACATGGAATCTATGCAATGTCATGGATTGGAAAGAACCAGACCGTCTATTTCCATTGGTTAAGTTTGTATGGAACTACTTGACCATAGGAAGCTTCAGGCCTTGCTTTTTAGCTGTGGCGATAGCAAGCTCATAGCCTGCGTCGGCGTGACGCATCACGCCAGAGCCGCAATCGTTGACTAGAACACGAGCCAAGCGCTCTGCCGCAGCATCAGTGCCATCAGCCACGATGACCATGCCCGAATGTTGTGAATAGCCCATACCCACGCCGCCGCCATGATGCAAGCTGACCCAGCTTGCACCGCCTGCGGTATTGAGTAAAGCGTTCAGCAGTGGCCAGTCGCTCACGGCGTCTGTTCCGTCTTTCATGGCTTCAGTCTCGCGGTTGGGGCTTGAGACCGATCCGGTGTCCAGGTGGTCGCGACCGATCACGATCGGGGCTTTCAACTCGCCCGACCGCACCATCTCATTAAAGGCCAAGCCGGCCAGATGCCGCTCACCAAGACCCAGCCAACAAATGCGCGCAGGCAGGCCCTGAAAGCTGATACGTTCACGCGCCATGTCAAGCCAGCGGTGCGTGTGCTTGTTGTTGGGGAAAAGTTCCTTGATCTTGGCATCAGTTTTATAAATGTCTTCAGGGTCACCCGACAAAGCCACCCAGCGAAATGGGCCCTTGCCCTCGCAAAACATGGGTCGTATGTAGGCTGGCACAAAACCGGGGAAATCAAACGCGTTTTTGAGGCCATGGTCAAACGCCACTTGGCGAATGTTGTTGCCGTAATCCACCGTTGGAATACCCATGGCTTGGAAATCCAACATGGCTTGCACCTGAGTGGCGCATCCTTTCGACGCATCGGCCGTTAAGCGGGCATGCTGTGCAGGGTCGTGCTGTGCAGCTTTCCATTGCGCCACCGACCAACCGGGGGGCAAATAACCGTTGATCAAATCGTGCGCCGAGGTCTGGTCTGTCACTAGGTCAGGACGCATGCCACCTGCCTTGGCGCGCCGCAACAACTCGGGCAATATTTCGGCGGCATTGCCGAGCAAGGCAATCGACACCGCTTCTTTGGCGACGGTGTGTTGTGCGATTAAGGCCAAGGCATCGTCCAGGTCTTTGGCCTGCTTGTCCACATAGCGGGTACGCAGACGGAAGTCGATGCTACTTTGTTGGCATTCAATGTTCAGCGAGCATGCACCGGCCAAAGTGGCGGCCAAAGGCTGTGCCCCACCCATGCCGCCCAAACCGGCAGTCAGAATCCAGCGGCCAGTCCAATCGTTGTTGTAATGCTGGCGACCGGCTTCCACAAAAGTCTCGAAAGTACCTTGCACGATGCCTTGGGTGCCGATGTAGATCCACGAGCCTGCAGTCATCTGCCCGTACATGAACAGGCCCTTGCGGTCGAGTTCGTTGAAGTGCTCCCAATTGGCCCACTTGGGCACAAGGTTGGAGTTGGCAATGAGTACGCGTGGTGCGTTGGCATGCGTCTTGAATACGCCTACTGGCTTGCCAGACTGAATGAGCAAGGTTTCATCTTCATTCAGGTCTTTGAGCGAGGCCAAAATTTGGTCATAACAAGCCCAGTCGCGGGCAGCACGACCAATGCCGCCGTACACCACCAAGCTTTGCGGATTCTCTGCCACTTCTGCGTCAAGGTTGTTTTGCAACATGCGGTAGGCCGCTTCTGTGACCCAATTTTTGCAAGACAAGGTGCTGCCACGTGGGGCTCGAACCACACGAGTTGGGTCCATTCTGGAATCGATGTTTGTAGTCATTTTTTAAATAAGAAAAGTGAAAAATAGCGATTTAATGCATGCCAAGATAGGCTTCGGTGAGCTTGGGGTCATTGCGGGCCGCTTCGGCTGTGCCTTGCCAGACAGTGCTGCCAGATTCCAAGACACAGATGTGGTCTGCAATTTTCAAAACGCGCTCGGTGTTTTGCTCCACCAGCAGCACGGTCATGCCATCGCGCCTGAGTTGAATGAGCGCTTGGTAGCAGAGATCAATGATCTTGGGCATCAGTCCCAAAGACAACTCATCGATCATAATCAGACGGGGACGCGTCATCAGAGCGCGGCCAATGGCCAGCATTTGTTGCTCGCCGCCAGACAAGTTGCCCGCCAAGGAGTTCAGGCGTTCACCTAAGCGCGGAAATAACGCAAGGACACGATCTCGATCATGAATAAAAACCTTTGCGGATTGCACCATGCCCCCCACCCGAAGGTTGTCCTGGACGGTCAGGTCTTTGAACAAACGACGGCCTTCGGGAGAAATGGCAATGCCATTGCGCACGCGTTCTGTCGGGCCCAAGTTTGAAATGTCTTGTCCGTCCAAATGGATAGCACCGCCTTGTTGTTTTACATGGCCAGCTATACACATGAGTGTCGAAGACTTGCCAGCACCATTGGCGCCAAGAAGCCCCGTGATGGTTCCAGATTGCAAGGAAAGAGTGAGGCCATGCACGGCCTGAAATGCGCCATAGCCGCAAGAAATTGAATTAAGCTCAAGCACGTTGTGTCTCCAAAGTTGCATGTCCCTGCGCGGCGGACGCGCCCAACGCATCTCCACCCAGATAGGCAGCTCGCACAGCCGGATCGGCCATGACTTCTCGCGGATCGCCATCGCCAATTTTCTTGCCGTTGTCGAGCACGACCAGGCGTTGGCAAATTCTCATGACCTCGCCCAGGTTGTGTTCAATAAGCACAATGGTCAGACCCTGCTGGTTGATTTCGGCAATGGTCGTTGCCAGCGCGCGCGCTTCCTGAGAGTTCAAACCTGCCAAGGGTTCATCCAACAGCAGCAGACGGGGTTTGAGTGCAAGCGCGCGCGCCAACTCCAAACGTTTGAGAACACCGAGAGGCTGAATACCAGGACTTTGCGATGCCATGCTTGCGATACCTACACGCGCCAATTCAGTTTGGGCAATGGCAAGCTCTCGCTCGGTTGATACATTGAGCAAGGCTCGCAGAGGACTGATGGTCTTGTCGCTGGCCGCGGCGAGTGCAACGTTTTCTTGAATGCTGATGTCACGCAATGGCTTTACTAATTGCTGTGACAAGGACATACCGCGTTGGATACGTTTGTGAATAGGTAAGCCGTTGAGTGATTCACCGCCTAGCAACACACTGCCTACTGTTGGTTGAACCACGCCAATAATGGCGCGCATCATGGTGGTCTTGCCTGCTCCGTTAGGGCCAATCAATCCCAACAAATCACCTTGGTGAACATCAAACGACACATCGTCTACGGCAGTCAAGCCACCAAAACGCACGGTAACGCCGGTTACTTGCAACAGAGGCGCACTAGATGTGGAAATATTCACAGTTTCCCCCCATTAGGCAAGGACGATGTTGGGAAAAGGCGTGCCGCCAAACCAGCCATTCCTCCAGGCGAAAATCGCATCATGACAAACAACAATCCGCCATACACCAGCAATTTGTAATCGCCGATGACCTGGAACCAGGCAGGTAGTACGGAGAGCAATGCCGCTGCAATGATCACGCCTGGCACTGAGCCAATCCCACCAAAAACTACCATGGATAAAACGGTGATGGACTCAATAAATCCGAAGCTTTCAGCACCGATAAACGTCAGGTGATAGGTATAAAAAGCTCCAGATATGCCAGCAAGAGCGGTGCCCATGGCAAAAGCCGCGAGTTTGTAGCGCGGCACGTCAATGCCAAGCACCCGCATCGTATCTTCGTCTTCAGCGATACCGTTAAAAACGCGTCCCATCCAGCTGCGTTTGATGTAAACACTGAGCGCAGCAACGACTGCACACATGAGCAATGCAAGGGCCATAAAGCCCACACGCCCTAGTCCGTGGTCTGGAATAGACGAAATGCCCAACTCGCCGCCCAAGAACTCCTGCTGACGAACGATCCCCACAAAAAGAAAGCCTACGCCCATGGTTGTGATGGCCAGAAAATCAGCGCGCACTCGCAATGACGCCAGCCCCACTATCACGCCCAATAGACCCGCAAGGACCATGGACACGGGCAAAGTAGCGAGAAATGGCCATCCTGCTTTTCCCAGCATGGCGGCAGCGTATGCACCGACGCCCTGAAAGGTGGCATGGCCCAAACTAATCTGGCCGCAAAACCCAGTGATCAAATTCAGCGAGAGTGCAAACATCACGGCGATGGCCATGGTCGTGATGAGTGAAATTTCATAATTCATAGTGTGTCCTTCTGGGTCAGCTACGGGCAAACAAGCCCTGAGGACGTACCATCAGTACCGCAATCAAAAAGGCAAACGCAATCGCATTGCGGTCAAGAATGTCACCAAGATAGATGGTTCCGAAAGCCTCAATAACTCCTAGCAACAGCGCAGCAGCAAGCGTGCCTGGCACCGAGCCAAGTCCGCCAAGTACGATGATCGCTAGTGCTTTGTAAGATGGCACGCTACCCATGGTGGGCTCGACCAAATTGTTCAAAAGAGCAACCCAAACACCAGCAAACCCCGCCAAAGCAGAGCCCACGAAAAAGTTGATGTCGCGCACTTTGAGCAAGGAAATCCCAAACGATTGCGCCATCTGCGGGTCAGACACAGTGGCTTGACAGGCGATACCAATTCGGGTGCGCGCCTGAAGCCAAGCAAGCACACCAATGATGGAAGCTGTGCTCACCATCACCAGTACCTCAGCCAGCTTAAATTGAAGCCCCCAACCGAGCACAAGTTGTTGTTGCAAGGCTGGATTGGTGAAGGACATGCCCTGTGCACCAAAGATGATGCGAAAAGCTTCCTCGGACGCAATGAACAACCCAATCGATGCAATCAGCGCCACGTATGGAGGTTGAGAAAGCAGCGGTTGGTAAGCCAGTCGGAACATGGCCACGCCACCGAAGCCTGACACCAAAGCTGCGATTAAAAAGCCTAATGCCAAGCTCCCACTGGCATTACACACCAACACACCGACATAACCACCAAGCGTGAACAGCGCCGCGTGCGCCACATGAAGAATACGCAAAAGACCGTAAACCAAGGTCAGCCCCAACGCCACGAGGGCGTAGATGCTGCCTTGTATCAGGCCCTGCGCGACGAGTTCAATCGCGAGCATAGGTGAGTTCCTTGCTTATTTGGCTTTGGTAGGAGGCGCAAGCAGCACAGCGTCTGAAATAACGGAATGGCGGCGGAAGGTTTTATCTTTGACAATTTGCACTTGGATGTCTTTTTTCACTTCGTGCAGGTCATTGAAGGCAAGTTTGCCAATAGGCGTGTCGTAGTTGCCTGCGGCAATTGCATCGCGCAATGCAGCTCCGCCCTTTCCGCCGGTCTTTCTCAAGCCTTCAATGGCCACTACTGTGGCGGTGTAAGACGAAGCAGCGACCATGTCGGCACCTGCGTTGGTGGCTTTTCTGTAGTCGGCCAGGAATGCCTTGGTGGTAGGTTCGGACGAGTCGCGATCCAGCGATGTGGTGATGAGCGTGCCTTCAGACGCAGGGCCGGCGATTTCGATGAACTTGTCCGAGTCGTAGCCTTCCTGGCCGATGATTGGAACGGTAATGCCGGCTGCGCGCAGCTGGCTGACCAGAGGTCCGGCATTGAAGAAGTAGCCCGAGGCATAGATCACTTCAGGGTTGTCGGATTTCACTTTGCTCACCAGTGCACCGAACTGCCGATCGGGCATGGCGTATTCGTATTCGTTAATGATATTGATGCCCAGCTTAGGAGCCGCATCCTTAAAACCAGCAGCCAGTGCCTGACCAAAATCATTCTTCACAGTAACAATTACCGCGTTCTTCTTGCCCAGATTCTGAACCAGCTTGGCACCCCCGCGACCCTGGACTTCGCCCATAGACGAAACACGGAACATGTAGTCTCCAGCGAGAGTAATTTCGGGGTGGATGGCATAAGCCACGACATACGGTATCTTGGCATTCTGGAAAATCGACGCGGCGGCTCGCGTGGAGCCCGAATACGAACCAGAGACAGCTACAACGACTTGGTCTTTTTCAACCATCTTGGTGGCAGAGGGCACCGCCTCTTTCGCGACGGCTTGGTCGTCATAGACAACCAGTTCAATCTTCTGGCCAGCTACGCCGCCCTTGGCGTTGGCCTGTTCAACGGCCAGCTTGGCACCGTCCAGTGCCGATTTACCGTCGGCCGCAGCAAAACCTGTCAACGGGACGTTGAAGCCCATCTTGAGTTGCGCCCAAGCGGGAGTAGCAATCAACGCCACCGCAGCAGCGACGGTCATTAAGGAAAAGCGAGCAGTGCGAGATTTCATGGTTTAGTCCTTTCGGGTTATGGCGTTGCTTTGAAGTCGACTTTTCAAAACTTGTTAGTTTGCATGGTTTGTATAGACAAATAAATTATTTTAGATAATATTGTCTATACAACTCAGCAAGCCAAAATGTAATTAGAGCTAAGATTCATGTCAATGCTAAAAACAGCAATTACGGGAAAACACCTAAAAAATGCCCAAAACAACTCTGCCGATCAAACGCCAACCCGCCTATCAGGCGATCAAGAACCATGTTTTGTCGAAGATTCGTGATGGTGCTTGGATCGATGGTGACGCCATACCTGCCGAAGAAAGCTTGGCACGTGAATTTGGTGTTTCGCGCATGACGGTTAACCGCGCTATTCGGGAACTGTCAGACGAGCAGATCGTCAAACGCATCCAAGGCTCAGGTACTTACGTGGCGCAACACAAGTACCAATCAACTCTGGTTGAAATCCGAAACATTGCGGACGAGATTGCCGGTCGTGGCCATAAACACCGCAGCGAACTTCACTGCCTCGAGCGTGTGAAAGTCGGTGAAGTACTGGGTCGAAAGTTTGGCTTGAAATCCAGTCAAATGGTGTTTCACTCTGTGGTGGTGCATTTTGAAAATGATCAGCCGATTCAAGTAGAGGATAGGCATGTCAACCCCAGTGTGGCCCCGGACTACATGTCTCAAGATTTCAGTTGCTTGACGCCCAATGCTTACCTCATGCGCGCAGCGCCTTTGCAGGGCGTGCGGTTTGATATAGAAGCCTGCTTACCACCCATACACATCACGGAAATGCTGAATATTCCTGCCACTGAGCCGTGTCTGGTGTTGCACCGACAAACCCAATCGATGGGGCAAGTGGCGTCAGTAGCAATGTTGTGGCACCCAGCTTCACGCTACCGTTTTACTGGGCATTTTTGATCTATGGCATTGAATCAAATCAGTAGAAAAAATTAAGTCATGCAATCAGGTGGGGAGGGCAAGCATGCTGATTAATTGTTGCCTTTGAATCATGTCATCAACCGTGTAATAAAACTTGCAATGACTGAGAAAAATTGGCCTAAATAATGACCTGTGTTTTGGCCAGTGAACCTCTGATTAACAGTCCGGTGCTCTACCAACTGAGCTATCGAGGAATATAT
>NZ_JBBAOI010000036.1:0-9884 GCF_040401495.1 Limnohabitans sp. | reverse complement strand
GTGGCTTTACCTGGTCCGTGTTCGAGAAAACTAGCTACGCCAATTTGACTGTCAGCTGAATGGAATACTTCTTCAAACAATTGAAGTTCTAGGGCAAGGCCAGATACCAAATCAGTCTCCATGCCTTGATCTACTGCCTGCTTGATCAGGCGAGTTGCAACTGTTGCACCGGATGCAATTGTGCCTGCTAGTTCAAGCGCACGAGTCATGAGCGCATCAGGTTCCACCACTTCATTAGCAAGACCAATCGACAATGCTTCTTCTGCTTTTACTTGTCGACCAGTCACCATGATTTCTTTGGCTCGGCTTGCGCCCACCAAGCGCGGAAGACGTTGGGTTCCGCCGCCGCCAGGAATAATGCCGAGGAGAATTTCAGGTTGTCCAAACACTGCTTTTGTTGATGCAATGCGATAGTCGCACGCCATTGACAATTCGCAACCGCCACCAAGGGCATAACCACTAACGGCAGCAATGGTGAACGAGGGAATAGCTGCAACGGCATTCAATGCGGCATGAAAAGCTGCTCCGATTGTTTTGGCTTCAGAAGGGCCACCGAATTCCGAAATATCAGCGCCAGCTGCGAACAAGCGGTCTCCGCCAGTGATGACAACTGCACCAGCAGGATTGGTTGTGAGTTCGCGAGCAACGTCATGAAGACGTGCGAGTAAAGCAGTTGACAGCGCGTTGACCTTTGGTGAGTTCAACGTAACGAGAGCAACCCCATCGCTACGACGATCAACAAGCACTAATGATTCATTGGACATTTCAGGCTCCTACTCCACGCAACATTTCATCAGCTGCAGACCATGGATCAAGTTCGTGGTTCAGCACTTGTGATTGCAGCCCATCCCATTGATCACCACTGAGAATTTCACGAGCTTTCAATTCAAGTCGACGTGCAACAATCTCACGCAACTCTGCGCGCAAACGGAATTCACGGCGTGTCTTCAATACGCCAGTCGATTCAATTGCAGCACGATGCTCTAAAACGGCATCCCACATTTCTGAAACACCTTCACCAGTACTACCGATGGTGGCAATGATTGGTGGGTGCCATGCCTCGTGGGCAATATCAGATAGTTCCAACATTTGTTCAATGTCACGACGAGTCTCTTCAACGCCCTTGCGGTCTGCCTTGTTAATTACAAACACATCCGCAATTTCCATCAGGCCTGCTTTGTTGGCTTGCACTGAATCGCCCCAGCCTGGATTCAACACAACAACAGTGGTGTCTGCCTTGCCAGCAATTTCAACTTCTACTTGACCAACACCAACTGTCTCCACCAGAATCCATTTACGGCCTACGGCATCGAGCATGCGAATTGCTTCGGGCGTTGACAGCGACAAACCACCAAGGTGTCCGCGTGTTGCCATTGAACGAATAAAGACACCGGGGTCTGTTGCGTGGTCTTGCATACGAACGCGGTCACCCAAGATTGCGCCACCAGTGAATGGTGATGATGGGTCGATTGCGAGAACCGCAATTTCAAGATCTTGTTTGCGCAAGTGTGTGATGAGCGAACTGGTAAGCGTGCTCTTTCCGGCGCCAGGAGCCCCAGTGATACCCACTGTGTAGCCAGAGCCACTGCGCTTGTAGGCAAGCCTTCCAACTTCACGTGCCACAGCATCACCACGTTCGAGTAACGACAAGACGCGAGCAAGTGCTGCGCGATCGCCATCACATGCGGCGGTAAAAAGTTGTTCGGGACTAAGGGTGCGACGGCTCACTTAGACGACCTGCACGACCTCGGTGACCCCGTCGATGCGGTCTTTCATAATGCGTTCGATACCAGCCTTGAGAGTCTGGTCGGAAGCAGGACATGTTGTGCAGGCTCCGACTAGCTCCACTGAGATGACGCCGGTCTCTTCATTGACATCATGCAAGACGATGTCTCCGCCGTCGGCCTGAAGAGCTGGCCTGATGACCACGATGGTTTCTTCTACCTGTTGGCGCATTGACATGGTAACAGCCTACGCTGACATCATGTTCGCTCATCAAGGTGGGTGGGACGAGTTGCTGTATGCCCTCGTGCCCATTGCCCTCATTTTTGGTCTTTTACGGCTCGCAAATTCGCGTGCCAAGAAATTGACCCCGCCTGAGGCTACGACTCCGGTCGAACCCGACTGATTGAGGCCCCCAAAGCGCTGAGACGACCCACAATGTCGTCATACCCACGATCAATGTGGAACACGTCACCGATTTCAGTGATTCCAGATGCGGCCAAACCAGTAACAACAAGAGCTGCTCCGGCACGAATGTCAGGAGCAACCACAGTGGCGCCAGTGAGATGCTCTACTCCCCTAACCACTGCATGATGACCATCGATTTCAATATTGGCCCCAAGAGCACGCAATTCGTCAACATAACGAAAACGGCCTGGGTACAAATTCTCGGTAACTATTCCGACACCATTTGCCATAGACAACATGGCAACAACCAGTGGTTTGTAATCGGTAGCAACACCCGGATACGGCAATGTTGAAACATCAACTGACGCCAATCGGTCTGGCGCTGTTGCGGTAATTCCCTCGCCGTCAATATCAAAAATCATGCCCATGTCTGTAAAACGGGTCAGCATCATTCCCATGTGTTGAGCATTTGCCCGCGCCACACGAATGGTGCCACCACACATGCCAACAGCAGCTATGTACGTTGCTGATTGCACACGATCAGTTACCACTTCATGAGTTACTGCCTGCAACGATGACGGATTAACACCCGTAATGATCAATGTTGCCGTGCCAATTCCGTCAATGCGGCAACCCATTTTGCGCAACATGTTGCACAAGTCAGCAATTTCTGGTTCACGGGCTGCATTACGAATAGTTGTGACACCGTCTGCAACAACTGCTGCCATCAAAACGTTTTCAGTTGCACCCACGCTTGGGAAATCAAACACGACTTCGGCACCAACCAAGCGAGCGCATCGCCCAACGATTCCTTCAGATGACGTTTCAAATTCTGCACCCATTGCTTCAAGACCACGCAAGTGCATGTCAATAGGTCGACCACCAAAGTCGTCGCCACCAGGAAGCGCAATATCAACTTGTCCAAAACGTCCGAGCAGTGGGCCAACAAGATTCACTGACGAACGAATTCGGTCAGCTAGTTCAAATGGGGCAACGGGTGTAATTGCCCCAGAGTTATATATGGCCAGATGTTGACCGGTCTCGCCTGCGGGAGCCGGCGAGAAGGAGATCTCAAGTCCAACGGCTCGAAGCAAGTCGGCCATGATGACCACGTCTTCAATGACGGGGACATTTGTCAGCGTGTATCTGCCATCAGCAAGCAATGTCGCAGCCATCAGTTTGAGAACCGAGTTCTTGGCGCCTGGTACAACTACCTCGCCAGCCAGAGGCCCGCTCTGAGCAACAACGATGACATCGCCCTCGCGCTGATTCGAAACAAGTGACATGACTATCAGTATGCTCCCGCGGTGGCCATGAATGGAAAACTTCTGCTGAGACGCCTACCCCGTTGGGCAAAGCCGACCGAAGATTTGACCCCACGCCAACGCAGAATTCTGATTTTGGTGGGCCTGGCATCAATGTCGGCAGCTTTCATAAACACCCTCTTCACCCAAACTGTTGCATTCGCTGCCGATGAATTCGGCATCTCCCAATCTGGTCTGGGAATCGGTGCGTCAGTAGTTCGGTTCGGCATCATCATCTGTTTGCCACTTGTCGCATTGGCAGACAGATACGGACGACGCCCCGTGATGATTGCAATGGCCTGGGCGGCACCGTTGGTGTCAGCACTCGGAGCCATTGCACCGTCATATGTTTTTCTTGTCGGCACACAAGCAATTGGACGGCCACTTGGTCTGACGCTCGACATCTTGATTGCAGTCGTAGCGCTTGAAGAAATGCCTCGCAATACACGGGCATATGCAACGGGACTTCTCGCAGTTATCAGTGGAATAGGTGGAGGCATTGCTGTCGGTTCCCTGCCGTTGGCGGATCAAAGCCCCACATCATGGAGGCTGATTTATCTCGTCGCTCTGGTGTGGATATTTGTAGCGATAGCACTAACCAAGTGGTTGCCGGAATCAGAGCGATTCACCAAACATCGAAAACAGGCCGTGGTGATACGCATGAAACTGTCGTCGGCATTTCGCGGACAGCTAGGCCGAATCTGTTCAGTTGTGTTCCTGACAAATATGTACATTGCCACTGTGTCGATCTTTCAAAACAGATATCTGAAAGATGACCGTGGGTATTCTGCTGCACTTGTTGCACTCTTCACCATTACAACGTCATCTCCCGCATCATTAGGTCTCATCATTGGTGGCCACTTTGCAGATGAAAAAGGCCGGCGCATCATCGGGGCCACACTGGTTCCCATTGGGGCATTTCTCTTGGCGCTCTCCTTTTCTACATCTGGCGCAATCATGTGGATATTTGCAATTGCTGGCGGCCTTGCTTTTGGAATTTCGTACCCTGCTCTTGCCGTCTATCGCGGCGAACTGTTTCCTACAGGTTCACGAGGCACGGCGGGTGGAATCATCATGACCTCCGCGCTCTTTGGTGGCATTGTCGGCTTAGTCGGAGCCGGACTTGTCTTGGATTCAGGATTGTCGTATGGGACAGTGATGCTCTGCCTCGTTACCGGCCCTGTCATTGCATCGCTCATCGTGTGGTCTCGTTATCCCGAAACTGCACACCGTGACCTTGATGAGATTTCTCAAGATTTTTAGAGTTTCGTCACCCACGCCGCAATTCGTTGAGCAACATCGGCGTCAGCTTTTGCTAGTTCATGTCGACCATTGTCAATGAAACTCCATGTGACGTCACCGGGAACAACAGAGAATGCATCACGAAGTTCGTCTGGAGTTCCGAAGTTGTCTTTTGTTCCACTTACGCACAACGTAGACACCGTGACACGCGGCAAATGTTCAATGCGTAAAGCGCTTGGCTTCTTTGGCGGATGCAACGGGTACGACACCAGTACCAGCCCTGCAACTTCTAATGGGTCTACTTCATCTGCAACTGCCATAGAGCACATACGGCCACCCATTGACCGTCCACCAATCACAATCTGTGAAGTGGATACACCCAGTGATTCAGCAAAGGTACGGACGTGCTCTTTCACGCTTGCAATGAGTACAGGTGCTTTATCGGGAAATGGTTTCCCCGCAAGTCGATACGGAAAGTCATGCCGAGCAACCGGCAAGGGCGACAGCGCATGTTGCATTGCCATTAACGAAGAATGTGTCGACGATGAACCTGCGCCCGGAAACAAAACGACTCCAGCAATGGAAGTCACAACGCCTCAAGCAACACGCGACGCGCTTCAGTGATGTCGATAATCAACTTGCTCGCATCCGTTTCATTACCGCCATGATCAGGATGCGCGCGGCGCACACTGTCGCGGTAATGCGCCATGATGTCTCGCTTTCCGGGCTTCACTGTGCCACCAGGAAAACCAAGAGTTTCTAATGCCCATGCACGAGGGTCTGCCAATGCCGAAATTGATGACACTTTTGTGCCAGCTAAATACTCAATAAAAGAAGCGCCGATTGGTCCACGCCACTTCATCGCCCGAAGCATGACAGGAACCAACTGTTGGCGAATACCGATATCAAGTCGCTCTAGTGCATAAATGGCACCAAGCGCTTGCTGCAATGGTGTTCCGTTGTTCTGAAATTCAAACTCAATCGAATCGTTCACACTGGTCATGCGGTGAGTGCTGTATGACAACCCGTGGCGATCAACTTGAAAACGATGCCGAAGTCGTGGCTGCACCACGCGTGAATCGCGTTCAATCTCTAGCAACAAACGCTGAAGATCAGGGATGAAATCTTCATGCACGTCTGCTGCGTGAACAGCGAGCACAGCGCCGAGCAAGATGCCACCAAATCCGGGCACCGGTTCAACAGGCAAGAGCAATCGACCAAGCGCTAACCGGCGCGTGGGGGCGATGGGGCGCGAGTGAAAGATCTCAAACTCCGCGAGCAGCATGGATGCAACGCTATCTTGCGTTTTTCATCAGGGAGTGAAGAAATTCTTCAGTCACTGCAAATTCACGAGCGATATTTACAGGGTTACGAAACCCGTGGCCTTCCCCTGCGAACACTTCCAATTGAATGTTTCCGTCCACTGCGTCTACGGCATCTCGCAGCCGTTCGGAATGAACCAGAGGAACTGAATCATCCTGATCACCATGGAATACAAGTACTGGTACGTCTCTTAGGGCAGCTGCATTCTTATGCGGCGAACGCGAGGCTGCCTGGCTTTCAGTTCCGATAAGCGCCGGCATGTGATGGCCTTCGAATGGGTCATCACTGTGCAACATGGCAACAAGATCAACGACCGGGTACTTCACCACAACACCAGCAACTAGCGACACATCACTAATTGCTGTGTTCAGCGCAGTCAGCCCACCAGCACTACCGCCCATCAGCACAGTAGTTGCAGAAGAGAACCCATGAACACTCTGTAGGTGGCGCAAAACATTGGCAGTATCAACGGCGTCGTATTCTCCCCAGTGTCCATTCAGGCTCATCATGAAGTCACGACCATGGCCTGAAGAACCGCGATGGTCAACAACTGCAATCGCAAACCCGCGAGATAACCAATACGTGAATTGACTTCTAAATGTGACTTGCCATTGATCATTTGGCCCACCATGCACCCAGCAGATCAATCCACCATGTGGTCGATGCGCCCGATACAAGCGGTACGGCACCTCTATGTCTCCCGGTGCTCGTTCAACTATTGGCTCTACAAGTTCTACATCAATCTCATTTTCAAACCATCGTGCATCAGCTGGCCGCACCAACACCGTGCGCTGAGGTTCAAGCAAATTGTTGAGGTGATACACCACTACTTGCTGCGGTGTACGCGCCCCAGTTCGCAATGCCGCAAGTGTGTTGCCTTCCCACGACAAACAACCGTGAACTCCTTGCCCGATGCGATGGCGAGAACCTGTCACCCTGTCGAACACCCACAATGATGAGTATCCATCTTCATTACGCGTGTACGCAACACGCGTGCCATCAGTATTGAAACACCACGTGCGCTGCCCTGGTCCCCACGTTGGGCCACCGTGCTCACAGTGGTCGATGATGGAGATATTCGGATCAACAATCTGGTCACCCAGAATGTGCACGTTCGCTACCCCAGTGGAGTCATCTATAAAACCGAAACTTTCTTTGTTCCGAGAGAACCGTGCTTGCTGCACAGCAATGCCATCCGAAACTCGTTCAGGCCATGAAGCACTTTGCGTCCACCCCATGTCAGGCCTGTTCCACACAATGCAACTTCCATCAACACCGGAAATGGCATCAATTGCAAAGTCAGATTCGTCGTGCACCACGTACGGATCACCATCCGTAATGTCGCATCCCCACAGTTCTTTCCAGTCGGCAATGGCAAACACTCGTCTATTCATGTAGTCAATTGCCGGCGTTGACCACGACCGAGACACATCAAATTCCAGAGACCGCGCGCTCGTCACAGTGTCATTTCGCAGAGTGATTTCAACAATGCCCCGTGCCTCAGTTGTCACATAAACAACGTCCCCCTCATCGCTCCACACATGCACCCCACCAGACAGTCCACGACCGCGCGAGGGGGCATCAGAGTAGAGATCAATGAATGTATTGCCGTCAATCGCCCACATCCGCAGAATGGCAGAGGCACCGTCTGAGACAACCCCTGACACCCATTGACCCCCGGGCCGCACCAGAACATCAGTGATTTCAATACCCGCAAGGCACAGTTGGATTGGCAGAACGGACACGAACGAAGGTTAGTCAGGGCACTAGGTTTGTACGTGATGACTGCTGAACGCCCTGACCGTAACCTCGCCCTCGAACTCGTACGCACCACCGAATCTGCTGCCATGGCAGCCAGTCGTTGGGTTGGCCGTGGAGACAAACTAGGTGCCGACGGCGCCGCGGTGGATGCCATGCGCATGGTGCTCAGCACAGTGCCCATGAGCGGCATCGTTGTAATTGGTGAAGGCGAAAAAGACGAAGCCCCCATGTTGTTCAATGGCGAACATGTCGGAGACGGCTCAAAGCCAGACACAGACGTTGCAGTTGACCCAATTGACGGAACATCACTCACAGCATCAGGCAAAGGCAATGCAATCTCAGTGATTGCAGTGTCTGAGCGTGGCACCATGTTTGATCCGGGCCCATGTTTCTATATGGAAAAAATCGCTGTTGGCCCAAGTGCAGTTGGCTCAATCGACATCACCGCGACTCCTACCCAGAACCTCAAATGGATTGCCAAGGCAAAAGGCGAAAGTGTTCGCGACTTAACGGTGATGATTCTTGAGCGCCCCCGTCACGACGACCTCATCGAAGAAGTTCGTGCCTCAGGCGCGCGCATCAAGCTGATCTCAGATGGTGACATTTTCTCGGCAATTGCAACAGCGTGGCCAAATGCCGGCGTAGACGTCATGTTCGGTATCGGCGGAACACCTGAAGGTGTTGTTGCGGCTGCTGCATTGAAGTGCATGGGCGGAGAAATTCAAGGTCGCCTATGGCCGCGTAACGACGAAGAACGCGCCGCAGCAATCGCTCAGGGCTACGACCTCAGTCGCATCTTGAATACCAACGACTTAGTGGAAGGCGATAATTGCTTCTTCGCTGCAACCGGTGTTACTGACGGTGAATTGCTACAGGGTGTGCGCTTTACTCCAGGCCTTGTGCATACACAAAGCTTGGTCATGCGTTCACGCAGTGGCACAGTGCGTCTGATTGATGCTCAGCACAGGCTTGACAAGATCAGCGAATTCTCAGCTATCGATTACAGCTGAAGCACTCAAAATTCGATAACAGTCGCCTTTTAGCCCGACCTGAACCCCATAGCCAGAGACGACTACTGTCTTGGCATGGAAAGCCATTTTGCAACTGTCTGGGAAAGCATTACCGATTCAATCGGTGATTCTCCGGCAATCACCCACGGTTCTGTCACTCGCACATGGAGCGAATACGACGAACGCGCTGCACGAATAGCCACTGCGCTTGTTGACGCAGGCCTCAAGCCCGACAGCAAGGTTGGTCTGTATCTTTACAATTCAAACGAATACTTAGAGGCACAGTTCGCAACCTTCAAGTTCCGGGGTGTACCTGTCAATGTGAATTACAGATATCTCGATGAAGAACTGCTGTACCTGCTTGAAAACAGTGATTCAGAAGTTCTCTTTTTTCATTCTTCACTTGGTGATCGGGTTGCACGAGTTATCGACCGTCTTCCACAATTGAAATTGCTTGTTGAAGTTACTGATAGCGATGACCACCATGTCCCTAGCGCAGTTCCCTACGACAGCTTCTTTGCTAAACACGAACCGATGCCACGAATCACGCGCAGCGATGACGACATTTACATGCTGTACACCGGTGGAACCACAGGAATGCCAAAGGGTGTCATGTATCAAATGGGGTCTTTGGTCGATTCGTTTATAGCCAACGGGCTAATGCTGCTTGGGGTTACCCCTCCTTCCGATATCGCTGATCTCGGAGCCACCTTGCGTGAAGCACAGGCAAACGGCATCCGCCCGATATCCATTCCAGGTTGTCCACTCATGCACGGAACAGGCATGTGGATCGGGGCCATGATGCCATCACTCGCAGGTGCACACATCGTGACGTTAGAAAATCGCAGTTTTGATGCGCACGAGTTATTCCGCGTTGTTCAAGACAAACAGGCAACGCATGTCACCGTTGTCGGTGACTCGTTTGTGAAACCCATGATTACAGCGATTGACGAGGCCATTTCACAAGGAACGTCCTACGACACAAGCAGTCTGAGCATGGTCGCTTCATCGGGCGTGATGTGGACCTCTGAAGTGAAACAAGATCTGCTTGATCGGATGGAACAGGTTGTCTTGTTCGATGCCATGGGCTCAAGTGAAGGATCTATGGGTATGG
>NZ_JBBAOI010000035.1:8586-12685 GCF_040401495.1 Limnohabitans sp. | reverse complement strand
TGGTGCGCGAGGGGGGACTTGAACCCCCACGTCCTTTCGAACACTGGCACCTGAAGCCAGCGCGTCTGCCATTTCGCCACTCGCGCGAGTAGAGACATGACGCTACCCACCCTTTGCCACCCACCCAACAACTGCCCCAAGTAACCTGTGCGTATGGCTAAAGGAACCGTTGAACGGTCGATCGAGAACATCTTTGACGGCGTGTTCTCGCGCGCCTTTAAGAGTGGTGTGAAACCCCTGCAGATTGGCAGGCGACTCTTGCAGGTGGTCGATTCCGAGCGTGATCTTGATGCCCAAGGCCGCCGAGTGGTGCCGAATAGCTATTTGGTGCAAATGAGTGCCGCTGATCGTGAAGGCTTTGCCGACTTGGAAGGCTCGCTTCTGCAAGAACTGACCGCGGCATTGCGCGAATACATCGCGACAGAGGGTTACCACGTGGAAGGCAAGGCCCGTGTTGCATTGCGCACGAACCCTGATCTGCGCAAAGGCAAGTTCGACATTGAAAGTCGCACCGTGACTCCCGATGAAGTGCCGGTGCCAAGTTCCACTATTGGCGCTGTGGGTTCTGTTCCACTCCCCCCTCGTACTTTGGCAACTGTTACAGAGACGCCGGAAGAAAACGCAGGCGCGCTGTGGGTTGCGCCGTCAAGTTCTGATTCACCACCAGCAGTGCTGACATTGCCAGGTGGGCAACGTATTGAGTTGCATGAAGGTCATTACGTGTTGGGTCGCCATTTGGAAAACGACATCGTGTTGAATGACACCAATGTCAGCCGTAAGCATGCAGAGTTTGTATGTGCAGCAGGCGAAGTAATGGTGCGCGACTTGGGAAGCACGAACGGCACTAAAGTAAATGGCGTTGTGGTGGGTGGCGAACAATTGCTGCAACACGGAGACGTCATCAACTTCGGAACCGCCCAGGTGACCTTCGAGGCCTCGTAGTCGTTAATGACTGATGCCTTACTCAACGCCCTGAAGCTGATTCTTCTTGCGCTGATTTATTTGTTCTTCGGCCGTGTGCTGTGGGCTGTGTGGAGCGAAGTGCGCACGCCGGTTATGCCAGCAGCTCGCGTTGGTGGCGGCACTGCATCACGTAGTCGTGCGAAAAAGTCTGCTGGTAAAGGTGTGCCGTTGTTTGTGGTGATTGAACCAAAGCAACACAGAGGTGCCACATACACGTTGTCGAGTGTGCTTGCGATTGGCCGCTTGGAAGATAACGACATTGTGATTGACGATGATTCCTTTATATCTAGCCATCACGCGCGTATTGAAATACGGCCAGAAGGCACGTGGGTAGTGGATTTGGGCAGTACTAATGGCTGTTATGTGAATGGTCAGCGGGTTGCCGATGAGCGATCCGTGCGAAAAGGCGACAGAATTCAAGTGGGCTCAACAGTGTTGGAGATGCGTTCATGAAATTGAAATGGGGCGCAAGTACCGATGTGGGCATGGTGCGACAGCAGAACGAAGACTCGTTTCTGGCTGAAGAGACATTGTTCGTGGTTGCAGACGGCATGGGTGGCCACAACGCAGGCGAAGTAGCAAGTGCATTAGCGGTGACAACGCTGAAGGCCGGCGCACGTTTGGGAATTGACACCACAGAAGATTTCCGCGAACTAGTACAACAAGCAAACAGCGCGATTTACACCGCAAGCTTGGATGACAGCACACAAAGCGGCATGGGTACAACAGTGACTGCACTCAGCATTGTGGAAGGCGAAGAGCCGCGCGTGTTGGTGGCAAACGTTGGTGACTCACGCGCGTACTTGTGGCGCAGCGGCGCGTTGAGCCGTTTAAGCGTTGACCATAGTTATGTGCAAGAACTGGTGAACGAAGGCATTATTACGCCAGAGGCTGCGCGTGTGCACCCACGACGCAACATTGTGACGCGGGCATTGGGTATTGACCGTTCAGTGATGGTTGATGTGTTTACGCATTTCGTTCGTACTGGTGATCGCATTGTGTTGTGCAGTGATGGTTTGGTTGATGAAGTTGCTGATGTGGAAATAGCTCGGGTGCTTGGTCAACACACAGACCCTCAGGAAACTGCAGAGGCTTTGGTAATGGTGGCAAATACCAATGGTGGTCGCGATAACACCACCGTGATTGTGGTGGATGTGCTTGATGACATCAGTGAGCCAATTGCTTCAACTACACCTGACAACACCGCGCCGATGCAATCGCCAAGTGTTGATTCGGTTGATTCGGGGCTTGTCGGTGCTGGTGTTGGTTCTGTAGCGGTGAAAAAGAAAAGCCGCGTGGGCATGGTGTTGTTCTGGACAGCGCTAGTTGCCATTGTTTTCAGCGGCATCACCATTGTGGGTGTGTATGCACGAAGCGGATACTTCATCGGATTCGACAAAGACAGCAGGGTTGCTGTGTATCGCGGACGTGTTGGCGGAGTGCTGTGGTTTAACCCCACCATTGATACCCAGACAACATTGTCGGGTGAAGATTTGCCAGAAGACGTATTGCGTGATGTTGCGTTGAACCGCACATTCACATCGTCTACTAATGCAAGCAAGTATTTGGCACTGATTCGTATTGCAATCATCGATGCGACCACCACCACAAGTACAACCAGCACCACCGTTGGATAATTCACTCGCACGCAGCCGCCGTGGGGTGGAACTGGGCCTGGTGTTGTTGGCTGGTTTCATTACAGCTGGTGCATATGTATTGGCGTCGCTGGGGCAACGAAGTTCTATGCCGGCACGCATTGTGCCGTTCATGTTGTTTGTGTTGTCGCTGTTGGGTGCTGCACATGTTGCGGTGCGGTTTGTGGCACGTGGTGCTGACCCACTGATCTTGCCAACGGCAGCGTTGTTGCATGGCATGGGCTTTGTGATGATTGCACGACTGAGCGACAGGTGGGCAGGGTTGCAAGCCACTTGGAGCTTTGTGGGTGTTGCCGCATTCATTGCAACGTTGGTGGTGTTGGAACGCCCAGGTGATTTGCGTAGATACCAATTCACTTCGTTGGCATTGGGTGTTGGACTGTTGTTGTTGCCAATGGTGCCAGGCGTTGGCTTCACTAGTGGTGGCGCACGTATTTGGGTGAGCGTTGGACCCATTAACTTTCAGCCAGGAGAGTTTGCAAAGATTTTGCTAGCAGTGTTCTTTGCTGCGTACTTGGCAGAGCGTCGCGAATTGATTGTGCAGGGGCACACGAAGATATTGGGTGTTACGTTGCCAGAGCTTCGCCACTTGGCCCCGATCTTGGTGGCGTGGGCAGTCAGTGTTGTGGTGATGGTGGGCGAAAAAGACTTGGGTTCGTCCTTGATGTTCTTCACCTTGTTCGTGGTGATGCTGTGGGTGGCGACAGAACGCACCAGTTTCTTGGTGATGGGTATTGGTTTGTTTGTGGGTGGTGCAGTGATTGCATACAACTTGTTCGATCATGTGCAGACACGCGTTGAGATTTGGCTGCACCCATGGGACCAATACACAGGTCGCGGATACCAACCGATTCAGGCATTGTTTGCATTAGCCAATGGCGGCATGACTGGTACTGGGCTTGGCATTGGAGACCCTGGTGCAATACCGGCGGCGCATAACGACTTTATTTTCGCGGCCTTAGGTGAAGAGTTGGGTTTACTGGGTGGCGTTGCGATTCTGAGTGCGTTCGTGTTATTGGTGGGTGCTGGCATGCGCACTGCATTGCGCGCACAACGCGACTTTGAGAAGTTGTTGGCAACGGGCCTCACCACCATTGTGGCGATACAGACATTCATCATTATTGGTGGTGTGTTACGCGTGGTGCCACTAACTGGCGTGACGTTGCCGTTTATGAGCTACGGCGGATCATCATTAGTGGCTAACTATGTGGTGCTGGCATTACTGATTCGTATTAGTGACACCACGGCGCGCAGTTTGCATGAAGTGCCAGATTCATCCAGTATTGCGGAACGTTTTGCATTGTGGCGCTTGCGTAGGGCGGCTGCGGCATGAACCAGCGCATTCGTCATTTAACCGTGGCACTGATTGTGCTGTTCGGTCTGTTGTTCGTGCAACTGACGAACTGGCAAGTGGTGCAACGCGATTCGTTGGTGAGTAACCCCCGCAACAACCGCATTACATTGCGCGACTTTGATACGCC
>NZ_JBBAOI010000035.1:0-8486 GCF_040401495.1 Limnohabitans sp. | reverse complement strand
CAAGAGCGATACATGCCAGGTTCGACATTCAAGATTGTCACCACAACTGTTGGTCTTGAAACGGGAAAGATTGACATGATGAGCGTGTTCAAGAATGAACGCTCGTGGGTGCCACCAAATACAAAGAAGCCGATTCGTAACTACGGCAAGAAAGTATGTGGTGGCGACTTGGCTGAAGTGTTCCGCCGCAGTTGCAATATTCCGTTTGCGCAAATGGCAGTGGACATCGGGCCCGACCTGATGGTGAACGGTGCGAACAGATTCGGATTCGATGAACGCATTCCGTTTGATCTTCCCGGTGCAGCAGCCAGCACCTTTGGTGGCACCGCTGTGGACTTCGTTGATTCGTTGGCGCTTTTAGCGATTCACGGTTTCGGCCAAGGCCAAGTGCAGATCACTCCATTACAAATGGCGATGATTGCGGGGTCTGTGGCTAACGGCGGCGTGATGATGAAGCCGCATGTGATTGATTCGACCCGCACTCGCAATGGCACCGTGATGAGTACCACTGCCCCAGAAGCATGGAAGACCCCGATGTCCCCCGCCACTGCTGCAACCATGACGCAACTGATGATTGGTGTTGCGCAGTCGGGAACCGCGGCGTGTTGCCTTCAGTTGAATGGTGGCGTTTCTGTTGCGGCAAAGACCGGAACAGCGCAATTGAACGCCGAAGGCGAAAAACAGCGTTCTCATGCGTGGATCACGGCTTTTGCCCCAGCCGAGGCTCCGCGATTCGTTGTCTCGGTATTTATTAAAGGTGTGAATGATGCCGTGAGCGCCAGCACTGGTGGGCGTTTGGCTGGCCCTGTTGCCCGCGAAGTGTTGAATGCGGCGTTGGCTCTGCCCACAGCCCCATAGCCAGCACGGGTAACCTCTACTAGCCGTATGTCGAACCAGAATCCCCAAGTCATTAACGAGCGCTACGAGATTTCTCGGCGTATCGGTCGCGGCGGAATGGCCGATGTCTTCCTGGCTCGCGACTTGCTGCTCGACCGCGATGTGGCCGTGAAGGTGCTGTTCCCGGAACATGCCGTTGACCCGAACTTTGTGGAGCGCTTTCGCCGTGAGGCCCAGAGCGTTGCTGGCCTGAACCACCCGAACATCGTGGGCGTCTACGACTGGGGCCAAACCGGCAACACCTATTTCATGGCTATGGAATTCGTGAAGGGCCGTACGTTGTCTGATGCGTTGCGCCGCCAAGGCCGCATGACATCTGTTTCTGCTGCTGGTGTTGGTGCAGCTATTGCTAACGCGTTGGCATATGCGCACCGCAACAATGTGGTGCACCGTGACATTAAGCCTGCGAACATTTTGTTAGGTGAAGATGGCGCAATCAAAGTAGTGGACTTCGGTATTGCACGCGCCCTTGATGCCGGGCACGAAGGTGGCCTGACACAAGACGGCGCTGTGATGGGCACCGCAACGTATTTCTCACCAGAGCAAGCAAAAGGCGAAGGCTTGGACCTTCGTTCAGACTTGTATTCGCTCGGCGTTGTTCTGTATGAGCTTGTTGCTGGAAAGCCACCATTTGCTGGTGATTCTGCGCTAGCCACTGCATATAAGCAAGTGAATGAAGCTGCGCCTCGTTTGCGTGACTTGGTGGCTGATGTACCGTTGGCGCTTGAAGCAATCATTGCGAAATGTCTCACAAAGAATGCCGACATGCGTTACAACAACGCAGAGCAGTTGCGCGATGACTTGCGCCGGTTCATGAATGGCGAGCCAACTCTTGCAGTTGATGAAGCGCGTATTCGTTCAGGCAAAGCACCACTTGGTACTGCGAATCTTGATCAAGCCACAACAATGATGGCGCCTGTTGAAGGCGACTCTGCATCAACACAAATGTTGCCGCGCACCAGTGTGATGCCAGCAACCATGGCGCCTGTTGAAAATTTGCCTGATTACGACGATGATCGACCAAGCAAACGTAGCTATGTAGTGGGTGCAGCAGTTGCAGGCATTGTGATTCTTGGCGGAATCATTTTCCTTATTTCCACACTTGGCGGTTCATCTGGTGTTGCAGTGCCGAACGTTAAAGGCGTTACGTGTGATGTTGCCAAGTTGAAGTTGGAAGAAGCAAAGTTCATTGTTGCCTTCAACCCACCAGAAACAGTGTGTGATGCGACGAACATTGTTGCTAGCCAAGTTCCTGCTTCGGGTGATCTTGCAAAGACTGGTGAAGCAATCACCTTGGTATTCCCTGTTGCGCAAGCCGATGTGCCGGCGCTTCTTGGTCTTACTGCTGAAGCGGCACAAGCTGCCGTTGAAGGTGCTGGCTTTGTGTTCGTTAAAGGCCCCGACGTCATTGATAAGACATACGCAATTGGTCAAGTTGCAGTGCAAACACCTGGCGGTATGACAAAACTTGCAAAGGGTCAAACAGTCACAGTGAATGTGTCTGGCGGAACCGGCCAGTTGGCAGTGCCGAATGTTGTGATTGGTCAGACAACAGAATCAGCACAAACGTTCCTTGTTGCCGAGCCATACAAGTTCGTTGTCACTGTGACACCAGAGCCAAGTGCAACTGTTGCAAAGGGCATCGTGATTCGTACTGATCCGGTGCAAGGTACTTTGGTTGATGCTGCATCACCGATAACGATTTTTGTTTCAAGCGGACCAGCACCAGTTGCGATGCCGAACGTGAAGGGTCAGACCGAAGCTTCTGCAGTTGCCGCACTGACCAAGTTGGGGCTTACAGCCACTATTGAATACGTCGACCTTGCTGCTGGCAATGCGAACGTGGGCAAAGTAATTGCTCAAGACACAGCCGCAGCCAGCATGGTGAACCCAGGTTCAGCCGTGGTACTGACGGTTGGCCGCGATACCGCAGTCACAGTCGCCCCTGCCGGCTGACCCATCTCCTTATCGGGGTTGCGTTCTCATGATGTCGTGATATCATGATGTCATGGCAAAGCAAACCACAGTGCGGCTTCCCGATGATCTTGCGGACAAGGCTGAAGTAATAGCCCGTACCCGTGGGACCAGCGTGAATCAACTCATTATCGATTCACTAGTAATCGAAATCGATCGTGTCCGTTCGGACACCAGTTTTATGTCACGCGCAAAAGAACTCGTCGAACGTGACAAAGAAATTCTTGACGAACTAGCCAAGTGAATTACCTCAGCCTCGCTGAAGCACTCGTGCTCGGCCAGCTGGTCACTGGAATAGATGCAGTCACTCTTTATTCAATTTCGCGCACTGACCTCTTGGATTCGGCTCTTCATGCGCCGCAAGCCGGATTCGGTGACGATGATTTCTATGCCGATTTCTTTATGAAGGCCGCGGTCTTATGCACGCGCATTGCACGAAATCATCCACTACCCGATGGAAACAAGCGCTTGGCATGGATCTGTCTTCGCAAGTTCTGCGATATGAATGACTTCCGACTTGATGTACCAACGAACGATGCAATACGCACTGTCTTTGCAGTTGCTGCAGGTGAAATATCTGAAGACGAATTATGTGAATGGATCAGTCGTAACGCGACAAAGATGATCTAGCCGCAGCGGCGAAGGAAGTTGCTCAACAGGTCGTGGCCTGATGCAGTCAAAATACTTTCGGGGTGGAACTGCACGCCTTCAACATCGAAATCACAATGGCGAACGCCCATGACAATTCCGTCCGATGTTTGTGCAGTCACTAACAAATTTTCTGGCATTGTTGCTGCGTCAATAACGAGTGAGTGATAACGCGTTGCTTCAAGTGGCGATGGCACACCTTCGAACACGCCGGTGTTGTTATGTGTGATGAACGAAGTTTTTCCGTGCATCAGTTCTGGTGCGCGCACAACATTGCCGCCATACACATGACCAATTGCTTGATGACCTAAACACACACCGAACACGGGCACTGAACCTGCGAAGGCAGAAATGGCATCACAGATAATTCCTGCATCTTCAGGGCGACCAGGGCCAGGTGACAACAACACGCCGTCTGGTTCAAGAGCAATGGCTTCAGCAACTGAGATCTGGTCGTTACGCACCACGATCGGCTCGGCACCAAGTTCGCCCAGATATTGAACGATGTTGTACACGAAGCTGTCGTAACTGTCGATCACCAGGATTCGTGCCATGCCATAAGCCTGCCGTGTGAATGACCCTTTTGTGAAACGAATTGTGCGTGCGTGACTGTGGGCGCTGGCGTTCTACACTTGCGACGTGGCAACTAAGAAGAAAAAAGGCGGACGCGTAACCCCGAAAGGCGGAAACAAACCCGAGCATCATTTCGGTCATCAGGACCCTTCGGTCAATGCGAGCAGCCGATACACCCCACCTGTTCCGGTGTATGAAAAGCACAGTGCGCCCTGGGTGCCCGTGTTGATGTTTGTTCTGCTGGGCCTTGGCGCCCTTGTGATTTTGTTCTATTACTTGGGTTTCGTGCCCGGTGGACGTAGCAATTGGTACCTGGCAGCGGGTCTTTCCTCGCTACTTGGTGGTTTGTACACAGCCACGAAATACCACTAGTACCCGGCGGTACTGCCCACAGGGCATAGCCCTATCACAGTTACACCGATGTAGTTTTCCCGTGTTTATCCACAGATTGTGGACAAAAAGCCGTGTGTGACGCAACTGCCCACAGGCGCTGTTAGTTCTGCCTTACGCTTTGAACTTATGAGAATTCTCCCCACAAAAATCAATCTGGGCGCCCGATCCCTTGGAATCGGGCTTGTGATGGCGCTGACCTTCGCGGGGTGTGGAGGCTCATCTGTCTCTGATGTTGCTTCTAAAGCTGTTGATGCCGCAAAAGATGCGATTGGCTTCAATGACTCTGACGTCAATTTTGCACAGATGATGATTCCTCATCATGAACAAGCAGTTGAAATGGCTGACATTGCGCTTGACCCAGCAGTTGGCGCAAGCGACGCGGTGAAGAAATTGGCGACACGCATCAAGGGTGCGCAAAATCCGGAAATAGCAAAAATGAAAGCCTTTCTCACGTCGTGGAAAGAGCGCATTACCGGCGATTCATCAATGCATCACGGTGACTCGATGAGCGGAATGTTGAGCGCTGATGCCATGAAGAAATTGTCCTCATTGCGTGGTGCTGAATTTGACCGTGCATGGATGACCGACATGATCGAACACCATGAAGGTGCCATTCAAATGGCTAAAGACGTTTTGAAAGATGGAAAAGACTCAGCGGTGAAGACACTGGCGAAATTGGTAACAACTGTTCAAGACTCTGAGATTCTTGAAATGAAAAAGTTGCTCGGCTAAAGCCCGCTAGTTATTCGATCGGGGCGACCAGGTCCATGTCTTCCAAGCAATGGCGTGGAGGCGGCGGGTCTTCGTCGGGCGCCATCACCATGCGGATTTCCACTCCGCACACGCTGCAGCGATAACGCACGTTGATACGACGCATCTCACCAGATGGTGGAGGTTCGGGCAACGTTGAGGTCATTGACTTCAACATGCCAAGCCCGAATTTCCAGACATAGCGCATGATCAGTAAGCCAAAGGCAAACCAGATGATGGCTGAGAATGTGGGCATGGCTCCCAGCGTAATGTTCAGGATTTAGCCCAGGCGTTCGATGATGGTGGCGTTTGCCATACCGCCACCTTCGCACATTGTCTGCAAGCCGTAGCGACCACCGGTGCGCTCAAGCTCATTCAACAATGTTGTCATGAGACGAGTACCGCTGGCACCGAGTGGGTGACCAAGAGCAATAGCGCCGCCGTTGACATTGACTTTGTTCATGTCTGGGTGCAGTTCCTTTTCCCACGCAAGAACAACTGAGGCAAATGCTTCGTTGATTTCGGTGAGGTCCATGTCTGCCATGGTGAGGCCAGCGCGCTGCAATGCTTTTTGTGTTGCAGGAATTGGAGCTGTGAGCATGAGTTGCGGGTTGTCGCCTGCAAGACCAAAGTTCACGAAACGTGCGCGCGGTGTGAGACCAAGTGCGCGACACTTTTCTTCGCTCATGATCAACATTGCTGATGCGCCGTCTGTGATTTGGCTGGAGTTACCTGCTGTTACGCGGCCACCTTCTTCTTCACTGCGGAACGCTGGCTTCAGTGTCTGCAATTTTTCATACGGGGAATCACGGATGCCTTCGTCTGTTGTCATGAGGATTCCCTCAGAGTCGAGCACTGGCAAGATCTCGCGTTCGAAACGGCCTTCTGCTGTTGCACGCGCTGCATATGCCTGCGAACGTGCTGCGAAACGGTCCATGTCTTCGCGGGTGATGCCCCACTTGTCAGCAATCATTTCTGCGCTGATGCCCTGTGGAACCAAACCACCATCTGGTGCGTAACGGGCACTGACCATTGGGCCAAACGGATATCCGTACTTGCCATCAGCAACTGCAGAACCCATTGGAACGCGTGTCATTACTTCAACACCTGCTGCAATAACGATGTCGTAAGCGCCGGCCATGACGCCTTGTGCTGCGAAGTGTGCAGCTTGTTGGCTGGAACCGCACTGGCGGTCAACGGTGGTGCCGGGAATTGTTTCTGGCAGACCAGCAGCAAGAACTGCGTTACGTGCGATGTTGAGGCTCTGCTCGCCCACTTGCATAACGCATCCCATGATGACGTCGTCAATTTGTGTGGGGTCAATGCCGGTGCGTGCGACAAGTTCGCGCAATGCAACACCAGCGAGATCAACGGGGTGCCAATCTTTGAGGCGACCGTTTCTCTTTCCGAGTGGTGTACGAAGTGTGTCAACGATGACTGCGTTTTGCATATTGCCCTTTCGGCGTCGGGAACGACACCCAAAGTCTTACCGTTACGCGCACTTTCACCAAAGTCGGAGAAAATGGAGCCTCTTTATTCGGCTTCAAGGACCTTGCTGAATACCCGGTGTAAAGCCACAACATCTGTTTCCGTAAGCCAACTGGTGAACACCCGACGCACGATTCGGTAATAGGTGGTGCTAGCGGATTTCCATACTTCATGACCAGTGGGCGTCAGCACAAGCACGATTGCACGACCGTCATCAGCCACTGATTTCTCGCGTGCAACATATTGCTTTTCTTCCAGTTTGTCGATTTGGCGCGACAGGCTGGACGGATGCGTCATCACGCGTTCGGCTAATTCATTGAACCGCAGTGACTTCTCATCGCTCATGGCAAGAGCATCAAGAATTTCGAACCACGGCAATTGCAGGCCTTCGTCTTCTTCAAGCGCACGAGACAGCATCTTGTTCATTGCTGCATGAGCCGTGAGGAATGACCGCCATGCATCAAGTCGGTCTGCGTCGGGCAATGCCATGACTACAACTTACTTAGTCTGTGCAGCCACCACGGTGGCGAAGTGTTGCAGCGCGTCGTAACGCGAGGTGTATGTCGACAACATTGCACGGCTTGGCATCACCAACTTAGGCATGCTGACTCCGAGAACACCTGTGAGTCGATCATTTGTGCTGTACATCGCGCACCATCTGCCATCAGCAACATTGCCTGCCACTACATCAACAGTGGACGTTGCAAATGCGCGGCCAAGAAACTGAATGCGAGCATCGAATTGGTCGCTCCAGAAAAAGGGCACAGCTGAATACGGCTGCATCGGTTCATTGCGCAAGGTTGCCAACAAGTTTTGGGCAGCTACTGCGCCTTGTTCAGCGGCATTGGTCCAGTGTTCAACTCGCATTGTGGGTTCAATGTCTTTGAACATGCCGTTTGGCCAACGCAGAACATCGCCAGCAACGAACACATTTGCTGGGCCAGCATTCAGATTCGCATCACACACAATGCCGTCGTCAATGGTGAGACCGCTTTCATTGCACCACTGTGTGGCGGGCGCTACTCCGACGCCGACAATGACTACATCAGCTTCAATGGTGTCGCCGTTTGTCAAAGTGACTCCGGTGACCTTGGTATCGCCATTGATTGATGCAACCTGCACTCCGCAGCGAATAGCGACGCCATTGCGTTCATGCACAGCACCAATTGCGGCGCCCATCTCTGGGCCGAGCGCGCGAATCAGTGGAGCATCTAAGCCTTCAAGCACCGTGACTTTTGCACCACGCTTGGTTGCAGTTGCCCCAGCTTCTAAACCAATGAACCCCGCACCGATCACAACTACACGAGCGCCTTCAATAAGTTCGTCGCGCAATGCAGATGCGTCATCAAGTGTGCGCAACACGTGTACACCAGCAATGTCTGGTTGGTTCGGTAACCGACGCACGAGACCGCCCGTTGCGATGATGAGGCCGTCGTATGAAACCTGAGAGTCATCAGCCAACGTGACAACAGATGACTCAGTGTTCAACGATGTTGCAGGTTGCCCGAGCATCCAATTGATGTTCAATGAGTACAAGTCGTCGGCTTTGCGCAACGCAATACGATCTGCATCCCAATCGCCTGCCAAGAAGTTTTTTGACAACGGTGGCCTGTCGTAGGGCATGTGCGCTTCTGCGCCGATCATGGTGAGGGCTCCGGCAAATCCATTCGAGCGCAAGGTCTCTGCTGCACGCACGCCAGCGAGCGATGCACCGATGATGACAATTGTTTCCACTCGAAGAGGATACGAACTATCTCTTCAGA
>NZ_JBBAOI010000034.1:0-14953 GCF_040401495.1 Limnohabitans sp. | reverse complement strand
CTTAGGGAGGTAGTTCGCGCTTCATCTCTAGGGCTGATTTCATGCGAAGCACTAACTTTCCAGCTACGACCACGCCCACTGCACACACACTGCCTGCTAGGTAATACAACCAACCAAGCACTTTGCCGTTCTCGCCAAGCATGGCTGGCACGAGTTCAAGCAAGCCTGGGTCGGTGACAGCCATGGTGCCCGCAATCCAGCCCATGACCATGCCGCCCAAGGTGATCACCCAAGGGAATCTGTCCATCAAGCGAATCACAAAGGTGCTGCCCCACACCACCACGGGTATGCTGACCAGCAAACCAAACACCACCAAAGCCATTTTGTGGTCGCCGCCACCCGCCTCAGCGGCCGCGGTCACGCCAATGACGTTGTCCACACTCATGACCAAGTCAGCCAGCACAATGGTTTTGACGGCACCCCAGAGTTTTTCGCTGGCGTCCACCTCGTGGTCGTCATCTTCTTCGGTGAGGAGCTTCACACCAATCCAAAGCAACAAAGCTGCCCCAAAGAGCTTTAGAAAAGGAATACCCAGCAGGGTAAGTGCCACGCCAATCAAGCCTATGCGGATCACAATCGCGCCCATCGTGCCCCAAAAAATACCTTGACGGCGTTGATGCTCGGGTAAGCCTCGGCAAGCCAAAGCGATGACGATGGCGTTGTCGCCACCGAGCAAAATATCAATCAAGATGATTTGGCCGACCGCCAACCAAAAAGCGGGGTCTTGAAATAATTCCATCTAGAGCATTGCCTTTAGCAGCTTGGCCATTTCAGACGGGTTGCGGGTGATTTTGAAGCCGCATTCCTCCATCACAGCCAGCTTGGCCTCGGCTGTGTCCGCGCCACCACTGATCAAAGCGCCAGCGTGGCCCATGCGTTTGCCCGCAGGTGCGGTCACACCGGCGATGAAGCCGACGATGGGTTTTTTCATATTGGCTTTGCACCAGCGTGCGGCTTCGGCTTCGTCGGGTCCGCCGATTTCGCCAATCATGATGACCGCGTCGGTGTCGGGGTCGTCGTTGAAAGCGCGCATCACATCGATGTGCTTCAAGCCGTTGATCGGGTCGCCACCAATGCCCACGGCACTGGACTGGCCCAAGCCGATTTCGGTGAGCTGCGCCACCGCTTCATAGGTCAGCGTGCCCGAACGTGAGACCACGCCAATGCGCCCCTTGCGGTGGATGTGGCCAGGCATGATGCCGATTTTGATTTCATCGGGGGTGATCAGTCCTGGGCAGTTGGGGCCCAAGAGCAAAGTGCGTTTGCCACCAGCAGCTTCTTTGGCCTTCATTTTGTTGCGCACCATCAGCATGTCGCGCACGGGGATGCCTTCGGTGATGCAAATCGCTAAGTCCAGATCCGCTTCTACAGCCTCCCAAATCGCATCCGCTGCACCGGCGGGAGGCACGTAAATGACCGACACGGTGGCGCCGGTTTGCTTGGCAGCCTCTTTGACCGAGGCGTAAATCGGGATGTTGAAAATCGACTCGCCAGCCTTTTTGGGGTTGACGCCCGCGACGAAACAGTTTTTGCCGTTGGCGTATTCCTGGCACTTCTCGGTATGGAACTGTCCCGTTTTGCCGGTGATGCCTTGGGTGATGACCTTGGTGTCTTTATTGATATAGATGGACATGATTCAAGCTTTCAATGCGGCAACGACTTTTTGCGCAGCCTCGGCCATGGTGTCGGCGCTGATGATGGGAAGACCCGACTCGGCCAGCATCTTCTTGCCCAGGTCTTCGTTGGTGCCCTTCATGCGCACCACCAATGGCACGGACAGGTTGACCGCTTTGCAAGCGGTGATCACGCCGTGGGCAATGGTGTCGCACTTCATGATGCCGCCAAAGATGTTGACCAAAATGGCCTTGACCTTGGGGTTTTTCAGCATGATCTTGAAGGCCTCGGTGACCTTCTCGGGGGTGGCGCCGCCGCCCACATCCAAAAAGTTAGCGGGTTCTGCACCAAACAATTTGATGGTGTCCATGGTCGCCATGGCCAAGCCAGCGCCGTTGACCAAGCAACCGATGTTGCCATCAAGGGAGATGTAGGCCAAATCAAACTTAGAGGCTTCGACTTCAGCGGGGTCTTCTTCGTCCAAGTCGCGGTAAGCGACGATCTCGGGGTGGCGGAACAAGGCGTTGGCGTCAAAGTTGAACTTGGCGTCCAAAGCGATGATGCCGCCCTTGCTGTCGCGGTTTAAAGGGTTGATTTCCACCAACGAGGCGTCGGTGTCCATGAAGCACTTGTAGAGCTTTTGAAACACATCCATGGCTTGCGCGGTAGAGTCTGCGGGCAAGCCAATCGCATTGGCGATTTTTTTGGCTTGGGCGTCACCCAAACCGGTGAGGGGGTCGATGAACTCGGTGATGATTTTCTCGGGCGTGCTGTGCGCCACTTCTTCGATGTCCATGCCGCCTTCGCTGGACGCGATGAAGGCCACTTTTTGGGTGGCGCGGTCGGTGACCACCGACACGTAATACTCTTTTTGGATGTCTGCGCCATCTTCTATGTACAGGCGTCGCACTTTTTGACCCATGGGGCCAGTTTGGTGGGTTTTGAGCTGCATGCCCAAAATCTCACTGGCCAAGCGCTTGACGTCGTCAATGCTTTTGGCCACTTTGACGCCGCCGCCTTTGCCGCGCCCACCGGCGTGTATTTGGGCTTTCACCACCCACACGGGGCCGCCGAGTTTTTGGGCGGCTTCGACCGCTTCTTGGACGGTGAAGGCAGCAATGCCGCGAGGAACCGGCACACCGAATTGACGCAAGATATCCTTGCCTTGGTATTCGTGGATTTTCATGGGGCTCGCTTTCTTAAGGTCACGCTTTACACAGCGCTGACCTGCATGGTCTTGGATCTTTCCCGTTACAGAGCGGGATTGCCACGGAATGTATCATGTTGCATTGCACCAAGAGTCGTTTTTGCCATCAATTGACATGGGGCTTACAGTGTCAGCTGTCACCTTTGTTTCTACTCTTAAGAATTCTCAACATGGCTCAGGTTTTTATTGACGGCGAAGCCGGTACCACTGGCTTACAAATACGCGAACGTTTGGCTTTGTTGCCACAGGTCCATCTGGTCAGCATAGACCCAGCCCAACGCAAAGACCCCGAGGCAAAACGCGCCCTGATGGCCGATGTGGATGTGGTGATTTTGTGTTTGCACGACGACGCAGCACGTGAATCGGTGGCCATGATCGATGCCATGAGCGGGCACCAACCGCGCATCATCGACGCATCCACTGCCCACCGCACCCAAGCCGATTGGGTTTATGGTTTCCCCGAATTGGCAGTTGGACAGGCAAACAAGGTGCGCCAAGCCCTGCGCGTGGCCAACCCCGGCTGCTACGCCACGGGTGCGATTGCGCTGATTCGCCCACTGATTGACGCCGGTTTGCTGCCGGGCGATTTCCCTTTAAGCTTGCCCAGCGTCAGCGGCTATTCGGGCGGCGGGCGCAGCATGATTGAAGCCTACGAAGCAGGCCAAGCCCCCTTGTTTGAAGCCTATGCGCTAGGTTTGTCACATAAGCATATTCCGGAGATCATGCATTGCACCGGCCTCACATGCCGCCCGCTGTTTGTGCCCAGCGTGGGTAATTTTAAGCAAGGCATGATTGTTCAATTACCACTTCATTTAGGCTTGCTACCTCGCCGCGTCAGTGCTTCGGATTTGCACGAGGCGCTGGCAGCGCATTACGCCCAAACCAACGACCCCAGCAACCCCTGCGTGACGGTGTTGCCCCCTACCGAGGACCTGAAACTGGACGCCACCGCTTTGAACGACACCAACCGCATGGAGTTGCGGGTGTTTGCCAACGAGGCTCATGGTCATGTGGTGCTGATGGCGCGCTTGGACAACCTTGGCAAAGGCGCCAGCGGCGCCGCGGTACAAAACCTGCGATTAATGCTCGGCGTTTAGTCTTCGGCCAAGCCTGAGACAACTTGGCGAACCACCTCGCCCGAAAAACCGCGGCTGGCCATAAACCGGGCTTGCTTGTTGCGCTCTGTGGCAGAGGCGGCAAGTAGGCCGAATTTCTTTTGCCATACTGCCCGCGCACGCGCTAACTCTGTGCTCTTGAGGTCCGCCATGGTTTCGGCCACCAGTTCTGCGCTGACGCCTTTGGCCTGCAACTCTTGCCTAAGCCTTGATGCGCCTAGCTTGCTGGAGCGTCGGTTGACCAAGGTTTCGACCACCCGTGCGTCGTCTACCAAGCCTTTGGCTGCTAACTGCGCCAAGGCCTGCTCGACTTCTTCTGGGCTGGCATCTTCTGCTTTGAGTTTGTCGCTTAGCTCTTGGCGCGAGTATTCGCGCTGCGCCAAGAGGCTGACGGCTTTGGCTTTGACCGTTGGCTGGCTGACCGCCGCGCGTGTTTTGCCACGCGCCGCGATAGACGCGGGTGGTTCAGCGCCGGCTGCACCACCTTGCACCACCTTGAACGGCCAATTCACCACGACAGCGCTCACTTGACCGCTTGCAACTTGGGTTCTTCGACCTCAGCGGGCAACAAAGGGATGCCCAAGGACTCACGTACCTTGTTTTCAATTTCAAAGGCCAACTCGGGGTTTTCGCGCAAAAATTCGCGTGAGTTGTCGCGCCCTTGCCCGATTTTTTCGCCTTGGTAGGCATACCAAGCGCCGGATTTGTCGACGATCTTGGCAGCCACCCCCATATCGATGATTTCGCCGTGACGGCTGATGCCCTCGCCAAACAAGATATCGAATTCGGCTGTTTTGAACGGGGGTGCCACTTTGTTTTTAACGACCTTGACCTTGGTTTCGTTGCCGATGGACTCTTCACCCTTTTTGATGGTGCCAGTGCGTCGGATGTCTAAACGCACAGAAGCGTAGAACTTCAAGGCGTTGCCGCCGGTGGTGGTTTCGGGTGAGCCGAACATGACGCCAATCTTCATGCGTATTTGGTTGATGAAGATGACGGTACAGTTGGTTTTCTTGATGTGCGCGGTGAGCTTTCGCAAAGCTTGGCTCATGAGGCGCGCTTGCAGGCCGGGCAAGGAGTCGCCCATTTCGCCCTCCAATTCGGCCTTGGGCGTGAGCGCTGCCACCGAGTCGATGACGATGAGGTCGACCGCGCCCGAGCGCACCAAGCTGTCGACAATTTCCAGCGCTTGCTCGCCCGTGTCGGGCTGGCTGATCAGCAGTTCTTGCAGGTTCACGCCCAGCTTTTGCGCATACTGCACATCCAGTGCATGCTCGGCATCGACGAAGGCGCAAGTGCCAGCCATTTTTTGCATTTCGGCGATGACTTGCAAGGTGAGGGTGGTTTTACCTGAAGACTCTGGGCCGTAAATTTCAATGACGCGACCGCGCGGCAGGCCGCCCACACCCAAAGCGACGTCCAGGCCCAGTGAGCCGGTGGACACCACCTGTATGTCTTCAATGGCCTCGCCCTCGCCCAAACGCATGATGGTGCCTTTGCCAAACTGCTTTTCAATTTGGGCCAAGGCGGCTTGCAGTGCTTTTGCCTTTTCGCCTGCAGCGGCGATGCTTTTCACGTTGTCCATGGAAATCTCCTTTAAGGTCAATGGGTTGTGAGCTAAATCAAAACCTGTTACTAACCACAGGCTGGATGCTTGAACAGTACTTTATCCGCTCAATATATTTTTGTAAACACTATTTTTCGTCAGTTTGCCTTACTATATAGACAATGGCTTTCAATTTACTTCCCTCCGCCCAAGACTGGCGTCAATCGCACTTGGGCCGCCTGTTGGGCCATGCTATGCGCCGCTTTGACGCACGGGTGTTGGTACTGATGGCGCAGCACATTGACGCGCCTTTGGCATTGTCCAATTTGGCCGCCCGTGACAAGGTGAGCGCGGCGCACATCCACATCACGCGGCACCTGCCTTTGCAAGGCGCAAGGTTGAATGAACTCGCCGCTATGGCCGGTATGAGCAAACAAGCCATGGGCGACTTGGTGAACCAATGCGTGGCTTGGGGCGTGGTTCGGCGTGAAGACGACGAGGGCGACGCGCGGGCCAAACGCATTGTGTTCACCCAGACAGGTCTTGCGTGGCTCAAAGCCTTTGAAGCCGCCATCGCGCAAGCCGAAGAAGAGTTCCGCCAAGAAGTGGGCTCTGATGTAGCGACTGTCGTGAATTTGGGGCTGGAAGCCTATGCCGCAGACTCGCGTTAACCCCCATTATTTACTGGGCTTTTGCATGTATGTTCAACCTAGAATGGAGAAAAATACAGTTCAGGGGAGTCAAGCACATGCGCATACTGATCGCTGAAGATGACCAAGTGCTGGCGGACGGTTTACTGCGAACCCTGAGAGCGTCTGGCGCTGCTGTCGACCATGTTGCCAGCGGCACCGAAGCCGATGCCGCTTTAATGACCTCGCAAGAGTTTGATCTCATCATCCTTGATTTGGGCCTGCCCAAGATGCATGGCCTGGAAGTGCTCAAGCGTCTTCGCGCCCGAGGCAACAACCTCCCCGTACTCATCCTCACCGCCGCGGACAGCGTGGACGAACGTGTCAAAGGTTTGGACTATGGTGCTGACGACTACATGGCCAAGCCGTTCTCGCTGCAAGAGCTCGAGGCACGGGTTCGCGCCCTGACCCGACGCGGCATGGGCAGCACCACCGCCACCATCAACCACGGCCCCTTGGTTTACGACCAAGCAGGGCGTGTTGCCACCATCGACGGTCGCATGGTCGAGTTGTCGGCGCGTGAACTCGGTTTGCTGGAAGTGTTGTTGCAACGCTCGGGGCGCTTGGTCAGCAAAGACCAGTTAGTCGAGCGTTTATGTGAATGGGGCGAAGAGGTCAGCAACAACGCCATCGAGGTATACATCCACCGCCTGCGCAAGAAGATTGAAAAGGGGCCTATCCGCATTGCCACGGTACGCGGCTTGGGCTACTGTTTAGAAAAAATCCACCCTGCTACTGACTCCGCATCCCTGGCACCGTGAAACTTTTTCAACGCCGCCAACGCTCTTTGTTTGGCGAGATTCTCGATTGGATGCTCACGCCTTTTTTGTTGCTGTGGCCCATCACTTTTGGTTTGACTTGGCTGATTGCAGAAGGCATCGCCAGCGTTCCTTTTGACCGTGGTCTCGGCCACAACGCCCGTGTACTGGCGCAACTGGTGCAAAGCGATGAAACCACTGTGCGCTTTGAACTCCCAATGCTTGCTAGCAAAATCTTGCAAGCTGACGAAACCGATGAGGTGTATTACCAAGTGCTTGGCGCAAGGGGCGAATTTTTGGGCGGCGACAGTGCGTTACCGCTGCCGCAAGAGGATGAAAAACTGGTCACCGATGAGCTGCGTATGCGTGACGATATGCGCAAGGGCGTGCCGATTCGGGTTGCCTACATCTGGGTGCGTGTACAGCCTTCCTCGGCGCGCCCAGCACTGGTGCAAGTGGCTGAAACCTTGGAAAAGCGCTCGGTGCTGGCCAATGAAATCATCAAAGGTGTGATGCTGCCGCAGTTCGTCATCTTGCCCTTGGCGGTCTTGCTGATTTGGTTGGCGTTGGCGCGGGGTATTCAACCGCTCAATGAACTTGAGCAACGCATACGCCAGCGCAAGACTGACGACATGAGCCCCTTGGATGAAAGCGTGGTGCCAATCGAGGTCTCCCCACTGGTGTCATCCATCAACGATTTGTTGCAACGCCTGCAAGACTCGATTGCCACCCAAAAACGCTTTTTAGCTGATGCGGCGCACCAACTGAAAACCCCGCTGGCGGGACTGCGCATGCAAGCTGATTTGGCCCTGCGCAAAGACGCCAATGCCGATGATTTGAAGCAGTCCTTGCACCACATAGGCCGCGCCAGCATTCGTGCCACCCACACCGTGAACCAACTGCTGGCTTTGGCACGTGCAGAAAGTAGCGGCGCCCCTGCGGCCAAACAAGCTTGCGACCTGAGCAGCCTCACCATGGAGGTGGTGAAAGACTGTTTGCCCCGCGCCATGGACAAATACATCGATTTGGGTTTTGACAATGCAGGCGACGCGGCTGGGCTGCAAGGCAACCCTACCTTACTCAAAGAGATGGTGCGTAACCTGATTGAAAACGCTTTGAACTACACAACGACCAGCCCGCAGCGCCCAGGTGTGGTGACCGCGCGTGTCTACCGCAATGCCAAAGATGAGTTGGTGTTGCAGGTGGAAGATACTGGTCCGGGCATACCAGAGGCCGAGCGAGAGCGCGTGTTTGAGCCCTTCTATCGCATACTGGGTACCGAGGCCGATGGTTCTGGGCTGGGTTTGCCCATCGTTCTTGAAATCGCCCGTCAACACGGCGCAACTGTGGTTTTGCACGAAACCCACCCAGGGCACAACCCGCCCGGGGCGCAATTCAACGTGGTATTTACAAAGACCTAAACAGGCACTTTGGCGAATGTCACCACATGGTCTACTTCAGCGCGTATGCCTATCCACTCGCCAATGTGGTGGTCATGGTGACTGGGTACATGGGCCATCAAGGTCTGTCCGCTGTCGAGCAATAGCGTGTACAAAAACTCAGAGCCACGAAAGGCTTTGCGAATGATTTGCGCTTTGACCAGCGCAGCATCGTCATGCACGATGTCATCGGCGCGCAGGAGCACATCACATGCGCCCATCTGCAGTGCTTGCGGATTGGCGGCCATGGTTTCGCGCAACTCACCCAACGGAGTGTGGAGTACAACGTCACCACCTTCTTGGCGCATGGTGGCGGGTGCAAATACGCCATGACCGATGAATTCCGCCACAAAGCGGGTGGCGGGTAGGTGGTACAAATGGTAGGCGTCGTCCCACTGCTCTAACTTGCCTTGGTGCATCACCCCAATCACGTCCCCCAGCGCAAATGCTTCGAGCTGGTCATGGGTGACAAACAGCGCGGTGGTGTTGGCCATCTTGAGGATGGAGCGCAACTCATGCGCCAAACGCTCGCGCAAGTCCACGTCCAAATTGGAGAAAGGCTCATCGAGTAATAGCAACTGAGGTTGTGGCGCCAAAGCCCGCGCCAAGGCCACCCTTTGCTGTTGCCCGCCTGAGAGTTCGTGGGCGAAACGCTGGCCACTGTTTTCCAACCCCACCAAAGCCAAGACATCTTTGACTCGGGCACGCTGTCGGTCTAAGGGCCAACGGTGCAAGCCAAACGCGATGTTTTGCGCCACATTCAAATGTGGAAACAGCGCATAGTCTTGGAACACCATGCCGATGCGGCGCTGCTCTGGCGGCAGGTGTACGCCATGGCCGCTGACTGCCACGCCATCGATGCAGATCTCGCCCGTGCTGATTTTTTCCAATCCTGCCACGGCGCGCAGCAGCGTGGTCTTGCCGCATCCCGAGGGGCCTATCAACACACCCATCTGGCCTGCTTGCAATTGCAGGCTCACGCTGTCGACGGCTGCGCGTTGGCGGCCAGGGTAGTGCACTTGCAAAGCGTTGACTTGGAGAAACATGCTGCGGATTGTAGGCATCTGACTTTTTCAAACACCCGCTGCCTACAATCTGCCTTTTGTCCCTGTCGCTTGCCGCGACGACTCCATGCGCCTGATTTCCTTGCTGCGGTTGTTGGTGATTGTGCTACTGGCCATGCCCGTGCTGATGGTGCTGGCTGCTTGGCTGCAGTGGAACGATGGCTCTGCTGATATCTTGCTAGGGATGGTCAGCACTGTCTTGCCCAGCTATGTGGTGAGCAGTCTGGGCCTGTGTTTTTGGGTGACCATTGGCGTGATCAGCATGGGCAGTGTGAGCGCTGCGGCTGTCACTTTGTTTGACTTCAAGGGGCGGCGCAGCATGGAATGGGCGTTGCTGTTGCCCTTGGCCATGCCAGCGTATGTGGTGGCATATGCTTACAGCGATTTCTTGCAATTCAGCGGCCCATTGCAAACCGGTTTACGTGCTTGGCTGGGCTGGCAAGGCTCACTCTGGCCCGATGTGCGAAGCCTGTGGGGAGCGGCCGCCGTTTTGAGTTTTGCGCTTTACCCCTATGTGTATTTGTTGGTGCGGGCTGCATTGGTTGAACGCGCGCCTCAGTTGATGGAGGCCGCTCGTTTGTTAGGTGCCGATTTGCCGCGCCGTATTTTTCGTGTCGCGCTTCCTTTGGCTCGCCCCGCCATCGCTGCTGGCACCGCCTTGGCGCTGATGGAGACGCTGGCAGATTTTGGGGTGAGCAGCTATTTTGGCGTGACCACTTTTTCTACCGGCATTTACAAAGCTTGGTTGGTGATGGATGACCGTGTGGCTGCTGCTCAGTTGGCGACCTTTTTGTTGCTATTGGTCGCCCTTATGCTGCGGCTGGAGCAAAAAGCTCAGGCCCGTTTGCGCTTTGCCTCTCAGCGCAGCATGGGCCGTGGCACTGAATCACAGCCTTTGCAACTAAAAGGGGGGCCTGCGGCTTTGGCTTTGCTGCTGTGCGCCGTGCCGGTGCTGCTGGGCTTTGTCTTGCCCTTGCTGATCATGGCGCATGCATTGTGGGTTCACAGCCAAAGCATGTGGATCGATTGGCTGAAATTTTCAGTCTGGATGGGCAACAGCCTCTACCTTGGTTTGTTAACCGCCGTGCTTGCCGTAGGTATGGCGCTTTCGTTGGCCTTCAGTCAGCGGGCGCATGCTGGCGTTTGGCAGCGCTTGAGCACACAGGCGGTTGGTTTGGGCTATGCCGTACCAGGCGTCATCATCGTGGTGGGCTTGCTGCTGCCCATTGGCTGGTTGCAACAAGCTTGGCCCCAAAGCCAAGCGGGATACTGGTTGACCGCCACCATTTTGGGCTTGGTCTGGGCCTACCTTGTGCGCTTTATCGCTGTGGCACTGCAAGCAGTTCAAACTGGCTATACCCGCATCCCCATCAGCACTGACGAGGTTTCGCGCACCTTGGGGGTGTTTCGCGCCGCTTTGTTCACCCGTGTGCATTGGCCTTTGCTCAAACGCTCCACCGCGGCTGCGCTTTTATTGGTTTTGGTGGATGTGATGAAAGAGTTGCCCGCCACCTTGGTGCTGCGCCCCTTCAACACCGACACCTTGGCGGTCATGGCCTACCAATTGGCAAGGGATGAACGGCTTGGGGAGGCCGCCCTGCCCTCACTGGCATTGGTGCTGGTGGGCCTGTTACCCGTCATGCTTTTGAGTCGAACTTTGCGTAAAACCTGATTTTTCAATGGTTTTTTGATCTAACGCAAATGCGAATAGTTCTTATTTGATTTATGATGATGTTTCTTTGACAGAAAGTGCATCATGATTTTCAAGCTAGGTTTTGCCGTTATTTTTCGTCGTGCCTTCTGTTTTTTGGCTTTATTGGCCAGTTTGGGGGGCGCCAGCCACGCTCAAGATGCTGAACTCAATCTCTATTCCGCTAGGCACTACGCCACCGACGAAGCCTTGTACGCCGACTTCACCCGTGCAACTGGCATTCGCATCAACCGCGTGGATGCGGATGATGCCGGCATCCTCTCACGCCTGAAGGCCGAGGGCTCAGCCTCGCCAGCTGATGTGATTTTGTTGGTGGACGCCGCGCGTTTGTGGAAGGGCGAAGTCGAGGGTTTGTTCAAACCCATCCATTCAAAGTTGTTAGAGAAGGCCATTCCTGAACACCTGCGTGCCCGCACCCGCGCCGAAGGCACGGCTTGGTTTGGGTTTTCAACACGTGCGCGTGTCATCGTGTATGACAAATCTCGGGTCAAGCCCGAGGATGTTGACAGCTATGAAAAGCTCGCCCTGCCAGTGAACAAGAACAAGTTGTGCGTGCGCTCAGGCTCTCATCCCTACAACCTGTCAATGTTCGGCGCCATGGTCGAGCATCTGGGTGCACCCGCCACAGAGATTTGGCTCAAAGACTTGGTCGGCAATATGGCGCGCAGCCCCAAAGGGGGTGACACAGACCAGATCAAAGCGGTGGGCAGCGGTGAGTGCGGCATAGCGCTTGCCAACTCCTACTATGTGGCGCGCCTGCTGCGCTCTGGCGCACAGCAAGACCAAGTGCTGATGCAACGCATTGGCATCATCTTCCCCAACCAAGCAAGCTGGGGTACGCACATGAACATCGCCGGCGGCGCGGTAGCCCAACATACCAAGCACCCCGCCAACGCACAAAAGTTTTTGGAATACTTGGCAAGTCCTTCTGCCCAAGCCTATTTTGCCGACGGCAACAACGAGTGGCCGGTGGTCAAAAGTGTGCAAATCAACAACCCCGCTTTGCAATCCATGGCTGGTGGAAACTTCAAAACAGACCCCTTGCCCGTGAGCTTTATTGGCATGAACCAAATCAAGGTTCAGCAAATGCTCGACCGCGTAGGTTTTCGCTGATGCAAGCACGACGTATCCAGTGGTGGCCCATGGGCATGGCCTGCATGGTGTTGGGCGGTGTGCTCTGGTGGACACACCATCAAGCGCCTCAACTTTCAGCGCCTGCCCAGCTGGGTAAATTGATTTTTCATGACGTTGGCCTGTCCGCTTCTGGCCAGCAGTCGTGTGCGACTTGCCATGTGGCCTCGCTGGGACATTCCTCTGCACGTGGCCTAGAGGCAGGTGGCGCCGCTTTTGAGCACGCAGGTACGCGCAATGTGCCTTCGCTACGCTACCTCAAATTCAACCATGCACTGCAATGGGACGAAGACGGCAAGGCCAGCGGCGGATTTTTTTGGGACGGTCGCGCAAACACCCTGCAAGCGCAAGCAGGCGAGCCCTTTTTGAATCCTCATGAAATGGCCAACACCAGCCGCGGCGAAGTGGTGCAACGCTTGCAAAACAGCGCCTATGCGCAGCGTTTCAGTGAAGTGTTTGGCAAAGGTGTGTTGGGTAACCCAGACCAAGCCTTTCAAGCAATGACTTTTGCCTTGGCCAGTTACCAAAGCCAAGACCCTGTGTTTCAACGCTTTGACAGCTTGTTCGACCGGGTCATGCAAGGGCAAGCCGAGTTTTCTGTTCAGCAAGAGCGGGGTTGGCGTTTATTTCAGGATGAGGAAAAAGGCAATTGCGCCGCCTGTCATACCGCCCAAGCTGCTGCCGATGGCACGCCCGCCTTGTTCACCGATTTCAGCTATGACAACTTAGGTGTGCCCCGCCATACCGCTATCTTGGCCAATGCCCAAGCGGGGCACTATGACCTAGGTCTGTGCTCACCACAAAAGAACGTCTGCGGCGCCTTCAAAGTGCCGTCGCTGCGCAATGTGGCTGTGCGTCGCGCTTTTTTCCACAACGCACGCTTTGACAATTTGCATGATGTGCTTGCGTTTTATGCCAGCCGAGACACCGATCCTGCCAAGTGGTACGGCAAGGAGTCGTCCAAGTTCAACGACGTACCCAAGGCCTATCAACGCTTGATTAACACCAGCGAAGCCCCTTATGGCGGCAAGCTTGGCCAAGAACCCAAACTCAGCGCACAAGACCTCGACGACTTGCAGGCTTTTTTAAACACCCTTACTGACGCGGATTTACAGACAGCAGACGCAGCACCTCGGGGCGCAATTGCTCTTCCACGCGCTGTGGTTCACGCGGGTCGTTAGGCGCCCAGCCAAACACGCTTAGCCCGCCAACAGACCACGCCCAAAACAGCAGATTGGCAACGACCAAAGCCAACGCCAGCGCGGTGATGTATTTCCTCATGCCACACCTGCTGTAAGACGTATGCTGACCTCGTCACTGCTCACCGCAATGCGGCCATGGGCAGCGTCGACTTGCAGCACACCACTGGCGTTCACGCCGCAGGCCACGCCCTCTTGCCCATTGCTCAAACGCACAGCCTGACCGCGCAACACATCACGCAGGTCAAACCTGGTCTTGAAAGGCGCAAAGCCTTGCGCCTCAAACAAATGCAAGGCATCGATCAAGGGGGTAATCAAACGCTGCAACACAATGGGTGGCAGGAGAGCCTCGCCCATCCATTCACGCAAACCTGCAGCGGGCATGCTTAACTCGCTGTCTAAAGGACCCTGCAGGTTGATACCAATGCCAATCACGGTGTAGCGCGAGGCACTGTTGTCACCCTCAACCCAAGCGGTTTCGATGAGCATGCCTGCCAATTTGCGCGGCGCATGGGGAGCGCCCACCCAGACATCGTTAGGCCACTTCAAACCAAGGCCAAGGCTTTGCTGAGGATCCAAGGCCTCAACCATAGACACACCAACAGCCAATGACAGACCAGACCAATCGGCGGGGGCCAACATCAATCCCAAAGAAAAGGTGAGCGCATCAGCGCGTTGGCCCTGCCAAGTACGGCCTTGGCGGCCTCTGCCTGCACTTTGATGCTCTGCCACCAACAAGCAGGGGCGGGTGTCGCCAAGACGAGCTCGGCGCATGAGTTCGCTGTTGGTGGAATCGATGGTTGGCAGCACCTCGACACAGGCCACTTCAGCCAAGGGCTTGACCGCGGCTTGCAACGCCCTTAGCGGCCAATGCAAGAAAGCATTGCCAGCACGCATCAAGACTTAGGAGATAACAAGGTACCGCGACACATGCGAGCGCCGCAATGACAAGGGTAATCGGCCAGCAAGGTGGCGGTGTAAGGCTCGTCAATCACCAAGCCATAGTCGTAATGGAGTTCTTCACCCGCTTTGATCTTGCGTATAGTGCGGATGAAAATGCGCTCGCCGGCTTCATCCGCTTCGCAATTGGGTGCGCAGGAGTGGTTGATCCAGCGTGCGTCATTGCCGCCATAAAGTGCATCGATCACATGTTTTTTACTCACATGGAAGTAAAACGTGTGGTTAGGGTCTTTAGGATTGTGGGGGTGGCGCTTTTGCGCTTTTTTCCAGCTGATCACCTCGCCGATGTATTCGATGATGATCTCGCCTTTGGCGATGTCGGTCAGGGCAAACACCCCCTTGCCGTGAACGCCTGAGCGGCGCACCTGAATACGTTTACCGCTGTTGCTTGAAGAGGTCATGGAAGCCTGTCAGAAAATTCTGCTATGTTGAATACGTACATGTGCGCGTGCGCGCGCGAGACAACGAATTGTAAGCAAGGAAGAATTGCATGAGCAAAACACTGGTCATCGCCGAGAAG
>NZ_JBBAOI010000033.1:0-15677 GCF_040401495.1 Limnohabitans sp. | reverse complement strand
AAACTGATTGGCTGGCTAGAACCCGTGTTGACACCGTTGGGCTTGCAAGTGGCGTGGTTGACGGGCAGCCAAAAGAAAAAAGAGCGCGACGCCATGCTGGCCTTGGTGGCCAGTGGCGAGGCGGCTTTGGTGGTGGGCACCCATGCAGTTATTCAAGACAAGGTTCAGTTCAAAGCGCTGGCCTTGGCCATCATCGACGAGCAACACCGCTTTGGCGTGGCCCAGCGTTTGGCTTTGCGGCAAAAGCTGTCGGACGAACAAACCAACCCCAGTAACGGCAGCATCAGCGACCCTGCCCATAGCGACCAAACCCGCTCGGCCACCCCGCGCGAGCCGCATTTGCTGATGATGAGCGCCACGCCTATCCCCCGCACCTTGGCCATGAGCTATTACGCCGACTTGGATGTGTCCACCATCGACGAGTTGCCACCAGGGCGCACGCCCATCGTCACCAAGCTGGTGGCCGACACGCGACGCGACGAGGTGGTCGAGCGCATCCGCGCACAGTTGCTAGAGGGGCGGCAAATTTACTGGGTCTGCCCCCTCATTGAAGAAAGCGAAGCGCTGGATTTGCGCAACGCCACCGACACCCATCAAGCCCTGTGCGAGGCACTGCCCGGTGTGATGGTCGGTCTGCTGCACTCGCGCATGCCGCAACCAGAAAAGAAAGCGGTCATGTCGCTGTTTGTGCAGGGGCAAATGGGTGTGTTGGTCAGCACCACGGTGATCGAGGTGGGGGTAGATGTGCCCAATGCCTCGCTGATGGTGATCGAACACGCCGAACGTTTTGGACTGAGTCAGTTACACCAACTGCGTGGGCGGGTGGGGCGTGGTGCTGCGGCCTCGGCCTGTGTGTTGCTTTACAGCTTGGGCGAGCATGGCCGCTTGAGCGACACCGCCCGTGAGCGTTTGCGGGCCATGGCCCAGACCAATGATGGGTTTGAGATTGCGCGGCGCGACCTTGACATACGCGGCCCCGGCGAGTTTTTAGGGGCCAGGCAATCGGGTGCGGCGCTCTTGCGTTTTGCCGACCTGAGCGTGGACACCGAACTCTTGGCTTGGGCTCAGAAGTTGGCACCTCGTATGTTGGACGAATACCCCGAACTAGCCGCCCGCCATGTTGAACGCTGGTTGGGTGGAAAATCCGACTTTCTCAAAGCCTGAACCTCATGACGCTTACCGAACTGAAATACATCGTCGCCGTGGCCCGCGAAAAGCACTTTGGCCGCGCCGCCGAGGCCTGCTTTGTCTCGCAGCCCACGCTGTCGGTGGGCATCAAAAACTTGGAAGAAGAGTTGCAGGTCAAGCTGTTTGAACGCAATGCCAACGAAGTGACGGTCACGCCTTTGGGCGAAGAAATCGTGCGCCAAGCGCAAAGTGTGTTGGACCAAACCGCCAGCATCAAAGAAACCGCCAAGCGCGGCAAAGACCCTTTGTCTGGCCCCTTGCGCTTGGGCGTGATCTACACCATCGCACCGTATTTGCTGCCCGAGTTGGTGCGCCACAGCATCGATATGTCGCCGCAAATGCCGCTGATGCTGCAAGAAAATTTCACGGTGAAATTGCTGGAGATGCTGCGCACCGGCGAGATCGATTGCGCCATCATGGCCGAGCCTTTTCCCGACGCCGGTTTGGCCGTGGCGCAGCTGTACGACGAACCTTTCATGGCCGCCTTGCCCAGCAACCACCCACTGGCGCAACGCGACAGCATCAGTGCCAGCGAATTGAAAGCTGAGACCATGCTGCTCTTGGGCAATGGCCATTGTTTTCGTGACCATGTCTTGGAGGTGTGTCCCGAGTTCGCCCGCTTTTCCAGCGATGCCGAGGGCATACGCAAAAGCTTTGAAGGCTCGTCTTTAGAGACCATCAAACACATGGTGGCAGCAGGTATGGGTGTGACGGTGGTGCCGCGCTTGAGCGTGCCCAAAGATGCATTGACCTCGCCGAGCAAAAAGAAAAAAAACCTCGACACCTATGTGCGCTATTTGCCCATCGTCGAAGGCGACGATGCGCCGCCCACACGCCGCGTGGTGTTGGCGTGGCGGCGCAGCTTCACCCGCTATGAAGCCATTGCCGCGCTGCGCAACGCCATCGTGGCCAGCGAGTTGCCAGGCGTGCATCGACTGAGCTGAGGCCCTGCGCCATGAACGACCCCGCTTCGCTTGACTCTGTGCGACCGCCCTCACGCTTGGCGCTGTACCTTGACCTGATCCGCTTCAATCGACCCGCTGGCTGGTTGTTGTTGCTGTGGCCCACCCTCAGTGGTTTGTGGTTGGCAAGTGGCGGTTTTCCGGGATGGCATTTGTTGGTGGTGTTTGTGCTGGGTACTTTTTTGATGCGCAGTGCTGGATGTTGCGTGAATGATGTGGCGGATCGCGACTTTGACAAGCACGTCAAACGCACCGCTCAGCGGCCCGTCACCTCGGGGGCTTTGTCGGTCAAACAGGCGCTGACGGCGGGTGCGGTCTTGGCTTTGTGCGCGTTTGGCTTGGTGCTCACCACCAACGCGGTGACGGTGGCGTGGTCATTCTTGGCTTTGGCCATCACCCTCATTTACCCCTATGCCAAGCGTTTTGTCGCTATGCCCCAAGCGGTGCTGGGCGTGGCCTTCAGCTTTGGCATTCCCATGGCGTTTGCCGCGGTCAACGGCGGCCCTCTCACCTTGCAGGGTGTATGGCAAGCCGTGCCGCCCATGGCCTGGGGTTTGCTGGCCATCAACTTGTTTTGGGTTTTGGCTTATGACACCGAATACGCCATGGTCGACCGCGATGACGACTTGCGCATTGGCATGAAAACCTCTGCCATTACCTTAGGCCGTTTGGATGTGTGGGCGGTGCTGCTGTTTTACGCGGTGTACCTGTTGGGCAGTTTGGTGTTGCTGCAAAGTTTTGGTCTGGGCTGGCCGCTGTGGTTTGCCATGGAGATCGCCGCTTTTCAAGCCATGTGGCATTTCGGCATGATTTACAAGCGGGAACGCGAAGGCTGCTTCAAAGCTTTTCGCATGAACCACTGGCTGGGTGCCACGGTGTTTGCTGGCGTGGCTTGGGGATTGCATTTGCGCATGGTGGCTAGCGCATGAAAAAAGCCACCCGAGGGTGGCTTTTCAAAAGCGGGGATAAATTAACCGGCTTTATGTTTTTTGGCTTTCTTGTGTGACTTGCCTTTTTTCTTGGTCATCAGCAGGTGATCTGTGACAGAAGAAGCCGCAGAGACCATGCTGGTTTCAGAAGAAGGCGTTGCAAAGCTGGGGGTTGCAGAGAAAGCCAGAGTGCTGATGAGGACTAACAAAAACTTGTTCATGTGTAAAACCTAAAAAAGTGAAGACAGGCTTTATTGTGGCATTAAGTTCTGGTCATTCACAATAGCCAAGGGGCGGAGGTTACCCGCCCAATTCCTGCCCCAAGGTTTTTGCCCTGTTCTGTGCCGCTTGCATGGCCTCCATCACGCTGGCGTGTACACCTTTGTTTTGCATCACCGTCAAAGCGGCGTAAGTGGTGCCCCCTTTGGAGGTGACCTTCTCTCGCAACACCGCTGGCGAGTCGCTGCTGCTGCGAGCCAACTCTGCGGCACCCGCAAAAGTGCCGACCGCCAGTTGATGGGCTTGCTCGGGCGACAGGCCCATCTTTACACCGGCGTCGACCATGGCTTCCAAAAAATAAAACACATAGGCGGGCCCCGAACCAGACACGGCGGTGACAGCGTCAAGCAGTGCTTCTTGATCCACCCACAGCGATTCACCCACCAAACCCAACATGCCGCTGATGGCTTGTTTTTCTGCGACGCTGACGCCACTTCGGGCGAACAAGCCGGTTTGCCCCAAGCCCACCAAGGCGGGCGTGTTGGGCATGGCGCGCACCACTCGCTGGGTCTGCAGCCAAACCGAAATGCTGTCGCTGCTGATGCCAGCGGCCACGCTCAGATGCAAGGCACTGGCAACATGGGCTTTGGTGAACAAAGCCGCTTCTTTGAATACCTGCGGCTTGACGGCCCAGACCACCAAGGCGCAGTCTTTTAGCGAAGCATCGGCAGCGGCCAGCACATTGACACCATGTTGCGCCTGCAATGCTTGGCGGGTGGTCTCCTGCGGCTCCACCACGTGAATGGCCAAAGCCGGTGTGCCGTTTTTGACCAAGCCTCCAATCAAGGCGCTGGCCATATTGCCCCCGCCAATGAAGGCCATGGGCAGCAAAAGAGAAGAAAGCGGCGTCATGCAGTCCCTGCCATCAAACAAAGACCTCAGTTTGCCACTGTTTGCCTGACCGCTTTTTCCCATCCCGCCATCAATGACTGCGCTTGGTCCCGCGACATGCGGGGGTCAAAACAGCGCTCGACCCGCCACTGGCGAGACAACTCGGTCGTGCTGCGGTAGATGCCCGCGCTCAACCCCGCCAAATAAGCCGCACCTAAGGCGGTGGTTTCCACCACTTGCGGGCGCAGCACAGGAATGCCCAGCAAATCGGCCTGGAACTGCATCAGCAAATCGTTGACGCAAGCGCCGCCATCCACCCGCAACTCGGTCACCGCTTGCGTCGCATCGCGGTTCATGGCTTGCAGCAAAGCTGTGCTTTGAAAAGCGATGCTCTCCAGTGCTGCTCGAGCGATATGTGCCATGGTGGTGCCGCGCGACAAACCCACCATAGCCCCCCGCGCATCGGCTTGCCAATAGGGTGCACCTAGGCCAGTGAAGGCTGGCACCAACACCACGCCGCCTGAGTCAGGCACGCTCTCAGCCAAGGCTTGCACATCGGCACTTTTGTCAAACGCTCGCAAACCGTCCCGCAACCATTGCACCACTGCACCGCCTATGAAAACGCTGCCCTCCAAGGCAAAGGCAGGCGTGCCGTCGGCTTGGGCAGCGCTGGTGGTGATCAAACCGTTGTGGCTGGTTTGAAATTCACTGCCGGTATGCATCAGCATGAAGCAGCCTGTGCCGTAGGTGTTTTTGGCTTGACCCGCTTGGAAGCATGCTTGACCAAACAATGCGCTTTGCTGGTCACCGGCCACGCCGCCTATGGGCACTTCGCTGCCCAGCCATTGCGCTTGGGTATAGCCAAAATCGCTGGCTGAAGGGTGAACCTCGGGCAGCACAGATGCGGGGATGCGAAACAGTGCCAGTAATTCATCGTCCCAGTGGTTGGTGAGGACATTCAAGAGCATGGTGCGCGCCGCATTACTGACGTCGGTGGCGTGTATTCGACCGCCGCTCAGTTGCCACATCAGCCAACTGTCGACGGTGCCAAAGGCCAGTTGCCCAGCTTCGGCCATGGCCCTTGCGTCCTTGACGTTGTCCAAAATCCATTGCAACTTGGTGGCAGAAAAATACGCATCGATCAGCAAACCGGTTTTTTGCTGCACCATGGGGGCAAAACCAGCCTCGCGCAAGCGCAGGCACTCGGGTTCGGCGCGGCGGTCCTGCCAGACGATGGCGTTGTAGATGGGTTGGCCGGTGTCACGCCGCCACACCACCGTGGTTTCACGCTGGTTGGTGATGCCCATGGAGGCGATTTGGTCGGCACTGAGCCCTGCGTGTTGCAAGACTTGTCTTGCAGTGGCGAGTTGGCTGGACCAAATTTCTTCGGGGTCGTGCTCCACCCAACCTGGTTGGGGGAAGATTTGGCGAAATTCTTGTTGCACTGACGCTAAAACGCTGCCGTCTTCCTTGAAAACAATGCTGCGTGAACTCGAGGTGCCTTGGTCAAGTGCAAGAAGATAGGTCATGGTCGTGAGTGGTTCGATCAAAAGCTTAGCGCACTAACGTGAGCGTTGCTTCAAAACCAGGGGGGGGCTGCGCAACGCTGCACTCAACCCCAGAGTGTTCTAGCAACTGCGCAAAACTCTCGGGCGGCGGGGCGTCGGTGAACAGGCGGTCAATGTGCGACAAATGCGCCAGCTCCACCATGGCGGGGCGGTTGAATTTGCTGTGGTCGGCGGCGAGCCATACTTGGCGAGAGTGTTCAATGATGGCTTTGGCTACTTTCACTTCGCGGTAGTCAAAGTCACGCATGGTGCCGTCGGCTTCGATGCCGCTGATGCCGATCAGGCCAATGTCCACCTTGAACTGGCGGATGAAGTCCACTGTCGCCTCGCCGACGATGCCGCGGTCTACGCCACGCACCACGCCGCCGGTAACGATGACCTCGCAGTCGGGGTTGTCGCTCAATATTTGAGCCACATTCAAATTGTTGGTGATGACGCGCAAGCCCCGATGCTGGCGCAATTCCCGCGCCACCGTTTCCATGGTGGTGCCAATGTTCATGATCAGCGAGCAGCCGTTGGGAACCGCCGCGGCAATGGCCTTGGCAATGCGGGTTTTGCCATCCAAAGACAAGGCTTGGCGCTGCCGATAAGCGATGTTTTCGGTGGTTGAACCCGGCATACGCACCCCGCCATGAAAGCGCGACAACAAGCCCGCGTCCGACAGGCGTTGCACATCACGGCGCACGGTTTGCAACGTGACCGAGAAAGTCTCGGCCAAAAACTCAATCGAGGCCGAGCCTTGGGCTTGAATCACCTCGAGCAACTGGGTTTGACGGGGGTTTGGGTTCATGGCGGCGGACCAAAAAGGGCTCTAAGCAACCATAAACCATGTTTGGCGAGCACCAACTTAGGGAAAATACCGAATCAATTAAAACAAATACGAACAAAAATTCGAAAAGAAAAGAAAATCTTTAAATTGCCCAGACTTACCGTTTCGGCTAGTCATTAATGTCTGAGAGTCGCGCCTTGCTATGACCTTGAAACTTGACCAGATCAGCCAAATTGTCGGCGGGCAGGTGCATTTGCACGCCTTGGACATGGTCTTGGTGCCCAACGCCGTCACGGTGCTCTTAGGCGCGACCCAAGCGGGCAAAACCAGTTTGATGCGCCTCATGGCGGGTTTGGATTTACCCACGACGGGACGTGTGTGGGTCGATGACCAAGATGTCACAGGTGTGCCGGTACGAGAGCGCAATGTCGCCATGGTCTACCAGCAGTTCATCAATTACCCCTCCATGACGGTGTTCGACAACATTGCCTCTCCTTTACGTTTGCGTGGTGAACCCGACATCGAAACGCAGGTGCAGGCCTTGGCCAAGCGTTTGCGCATCGACCCCTTCTTGAAAAGACTGCCCGCCGAACTCTCGGGCGGCCAGCAGCAGCGCGTGGCCTTAGCCCGTGCTTTGGCCAAACGTGCCCCTTTCATGTTTTTGGATGAGCCGTTGGTCAATTTGGACTACAAGCTGCGCGAAGAACTGCGCGAGGACCTCACCTTGTTGTTTGCCGCGGGTGAAGGCACCGTGGTGTACGCCACCACCGAACCCAGCGAGGCCTTGCTCTTAGGAGGCCATACCGCGGTGCTCAAAGAAGGACAAGTGCTGCAGTACGGCCCCACTTTAGAGGTGTTTCGTCAGCCGCAGTCGCTGGATGTGGCCCGCGCCTTCAGTGACCCGCCCATCAATGTATTGAACGCCCAAAAACAAGCCACTGGCTGGATGCTCGATAACGTAAGCCCTATTCTTTTGCCGCAAGTCGATGCCCAGCATGGCCGAGTGCTGCTGGGTGTGCGTGCCTCTGAGCTGCGCACCGAGCAGCGTGACGGCGATGTAGGCTTGGTGGGACGGGTGCAGTTGGCAGAAATTTCGGGTACCGATACCTTTGTGCATTTGGATTGCGCTGGCTTGGCGTTGGTTATGCAAAAAACCGGTGTGCATGTGTTTGACATTGGCTCTAACCTTGCGGTTTATGTCCATCCGCAAGACGCCTATGTGTTTGACGTGGCTGGCGCATTGTTGTGCGCGCCTGCACATTTGCGCCAAGGGGGACACTGAGATGGTGGCGCGTATCGATTTGGACTTGGCCCACGCCTATGGCCCCAACCCTCAGCAAGACAGCGACTACGCCTTGCTGCCTATGAAAATGAGCTTTCAAGCAGGCGGTGCGTACGCCTTGCTCGGACCTTCGGGCTGCGGCAAAACCACCATGCTCAACATCATTTCGGGTTTGGTGAAGCCCTCACAAGGCGAGGTGCGTTTCAATGGTGAAAACGTCAATAAGAAAACACCGCAAGAGCGCAATATTGCCCAAGTCTTTCAGTTTCCCGTGATCTACGACACCATGACGGTGGCCGATAATTTGGCATTTCCGCTGCGTAACCGGCGCATGAAAGAGGCACAAATACGCCAACGTGTGGGGCAAATTGCCGAGATGCTCGAACTCAGCGGTCAACTCAACCAGCGTGCTGCTGGATTGTCGGCGGATGCAAAGCAAAAAATTTCGCTCGGCCGCGGTTTGGTCAGACCTGATGTGGCGGCGATTTTGTTTGATGAACCGCTCACCGTCATCGATCCGCACCTCAAGTGGCAACTGCGTCGCAAGCTCAAAGAGGTGCACCAAGAGTTCAAACACACGCTGATTTATGTCACCCACGATCAGGTCGAGGCGCTCACCTTTGCCCAAGAGGTGGTGGTCATGACGCGCGGACGAGCGGTGCAGGTGGGCAGCGCCGAGGCTTTGTTCGAGCGCCCAGCCCACACTTTTGTGGGTCACTTCATCGGCTCACCTGGCATGAATTTCTTGCCCGCCAAGGCCCAGGCGGGGCAATTGCAGCTGGGTGAGCACCACTTGCCTTTGGGGGATCAACTCAGGCAGAGCTTGGCCGGCACCGAATCGCTAAAGTTGGGCATACGCCCAGAGCACATCGCTTTGCACAATGCGCCTAGCGAGGGTTGTTTGCCCGCACAGGTACTGCGTTGGCAGGACTTAGGTACCAGTGGGTTGCTCACCACCCAATGCGCGGGAGAGGTCGTGCGGGTGCGCTTGTCCCATCTCAGCTCAGCGCCTGAGGTCGGTCAAACCGTTTATTTGCAGTTGCTCGGTATTCACTCCTGCTTTTACGACAAAGAGGCCTTGATCGCATGAAGCCTGTCAACCAAAAAGCGTGGTTTCTCATCTTGCCGGTGCTATTGTGTGTGGCGTTTTCGGCCATCTTGCCGCTCATGACCGTGGTCAATTACTCGGTACAAGACATCATCTCGCCCGAGCGGCGGGTGTTTGTGGGAACCGAATGGTTTGCCGCTGTGATGCGTGATCAAGACTTGCATGAAGCGTTGTGGCGGCAAATGGTGTTTTCACTGGCGGTGCTGTTGTTGGAAATCCCTCTGGGGATTGCGTTGGCGCTGTCCATGCCCGCCAAAGGCTGGCAGTCCTCAGTCACCTTGGTGTTGGTGGCTTTGTCCTTGCTGATCCCGTGGAATGTGGTTGGAACCATTTGGCAAATCTATGGCCGTGCAGACATTGGCTTGCTGGGTGCGACTTTGCAAGGCCTGGGCATTGACTACAACTACACCGGCAACGCCCGCGATGCTTGGCTCACGGTGTTGGTGATGGACATCTGGCACTGGACACCTTTGGTGGCCTTGTTGGGCTATGCCGGTTTGCGCAGCATCCCCGACGCCTATTACCAAGCGGCGCAAATTGACGGTGCGTCAAAGTTTGCAGTGTTTCGTTTTATCCAACTGCCCAAGCTTCGCGGCGTGCTCATGATTGCGGTGTTGTTGCGCTTCATGGACAGTTTCATGATCTACACCGAACCGTTTGTGCTGACCGGCGGGGGCCCAGGCAACTCCACCACCTTCCTCAGCCAATACCTGACGCAAAAAGCCGTGGGCCAGTTCGACTTAGGGCCTGCTGCGGCCTTCTCCCTGATTTATTTCCTCATTATTTTGTTGCTGTGCTTCATTCTCTACAACTGGATGCAAAGCGTGGGCACCCAAGCCAAGGAGAGCCGCCATGGATGAGCGTCGCTTCAAAAAACGCACGGTGTTTTTGCTGTTTTACATTTTGTTTGCCTTGTTGCCCATTTACTGGATGGTAAATATGAGCTTTCGCACCAACCAAGAAATTTTGTCCAGCTTTAGCTTGTTTCCAGCCAACCCCACCTGGGACAATTACGCCACCATCTTTACTGATGTGTCGTGGTACTCGGGCTATATCAACAGCCTGATTTATGTCGCCATTAACACCGTCATTTCGGTCACCGTGGCTTTGCCTGCTGCCTACGCATTTTCGCGCTACAGCTTCCTTGGTGACAAGCATGTGTTTTTCTGGCTGCTGACCAACCGCATGACGCCGCCCGCGGTGTTCTTGCTACCGTTTTTCCAGCTCTACAGCACCGTGGGCTTGATGGACACACACATTGCGGTGGCAATGGCGCATTTGCTCTTCAACGTGCCTTTGGCGGTTTGGATTTTGGAAGGTTTTATGAGCGGCATTCCTCGTGAAATTGACGAGACAGCCTATATCGATGGTTACAGCTTTCCAGCGTTTTTCGTCAAAGTGTTTTTGCCCCTCATCAAGGCCGGTGTGGGCGTAACTGCCTTTTTCTGTTTCATGTTCAGCTGGGTCGAGTTGCTGTTGGCCAGAACCTTGACCAGCGTGAACGCCAAACCTATTGTGGCCACCATGACCCGCACTGTCAGCGCCTCGGGCATGGACTGGGCGACATTGGCCGCAGCGGGGGTGCTGACCATCGTTCCCGGCGCCATCGTGATTTGGTTTGTGCGGCACTACATCGCCAAGGGCTTTGCCATGGGGCGGGTATGACACACAGCAGGAGACAGTCCCATGCTTGAGTGGATGGCTTGGACCACCCCAGTGGCGGTTTTTTTCACCTGCATTGTGCTGATGCTCATTGGCATGACCGTGTGGGAGCGTCGCTCGCCCACGGTGGCGCGTAAAGGATTTTTGCCCTTGGTCACCACCCGAGGCGACCGCTTGTTCATTGGCCTCTTAGGTTGCGCCTACTTGCACCTGATGTTCGTGGGGATGGCGGGGCAGATGTTGATCTGGTTTGAATTGAGCGAGGAGCCTTCGATTTGGTGGGCCACGCTAACGAGTGCGGTTTGGCTGGTATTTGTGATGCGCAAAGGCTAGCCACGCCAACCTACAACACGGTCTGCAACTTCCCCAAGACACGTGTTTTCTCAGAGCAAGGGGAAACTTTTAGGAGACTGGCATGAAATTGAAATACCGTGCGATTGCCTTCGCCGCTGCAGCCTTGGTGCTGGGTCACAGCGCGTGGGCTGGAGAGGCTGAGGCTAAAAAATGGGTGGACAGCGAATTCCAACCCTCAACCTTGTCCAAAGATCAACAAATGGCCGAGATGAAGTGGTTCATAGATGCCGCCAAAAAACTCCAAGCCAAGGGCGTGAAGGAAATCTCGGTGGTGTCTGAGACCATCACCACCCATGAGTACGAGTCCAAAACCTTGGCCAAGGCTTTTACTGAGATCACAGGCATCACCGTCAAACACGATCTGATCCAAGAGGGTGACGTGGTTGAAAAATTGCAAACCTCTATGCAATCGGGCAAGTCGATTTACGACGGCTGGATTTCTGACTCTGATTTGATTGGCACCCACTACCGCTACGGCAAGATCATGAACCTGACCGACTACATGGCAGGTGCAGGCAAAGAGTGGACCAACCCAGGTTTGGATTTGAAAGACTTCATCGGCACCAGTTTCACGACCGGACCCGATAAAAAACTTTACCAATTGCCCGACCAACAGTTCGCCAACCTTTACTGGTTCCGTGCAGACTTGTTCGAGCGCAAAGAAATCAAGGAAAAATTCAAAGCCAAATATGGCTATGACTTGGGTGTGCCTCTTAACTGGAGCGCCTATGAAGATATTGCCGAGTTCTTTACCAATGACGTGAAAACCATCGATGGCAAGCCCATCTATGGCCACATGGACTACGGCAAGAAAGACCCCTCACTGGGCTGGCGTTTCACCGACGCATGGTTGTCCATGGCCGGTACTGCAGACATTGGCATTCCCAATGGACGCCCCGTTGACGAATGGGGTATCCGTGCCTCTGCTGACGGTTGTAACCCCCAAGGTGCGTCTGTCGCCCGTGGTGGCGCCACCAACTCGCCTGCTGCTGTCTATGCGCTGACCAAGTACGTGGATTGGATGAAGAAATATTCACCCAAAGAAGCCATTGGCATGACTTTCGGTGAAGCCGGCCCTGTGCCTGCGCAAGGCCAAATTGCCCAGCAAATTTTTTGGTACACCGCTTTCACCGCCGACATGACCAAGCCTGGTTTGCCCGTGGTCAATGCCGATGGCACACCTAAGTGGCGCATGGCTCCTGGCCCCAACGGCCCCTATTGGAAGCAAGGTATGCAAAACGGCTACCAAGACGTGGGCTCATGGACTTTCTTTAAAGACCACGACGCCAACAAAACCGCTGCTGCTTGGTTGTACGCCCAATTCGTGACCGCCAAAACCACTTCGTTGAAGAAAACCATCGTCGGTTTGACGCCTATTCGTGAGTCCGACATCCGCTCAGACGCTATGACCAAAATGGCGCCCAAGCTTGGCGGTTTGGTGGAGTTTTACCGCAGCCCTGCACGAGTGGCTTGGACGCCTACTGGTACCAACGTCCCCGATTACCCCAAGCTCGCTCAGCTGTGGTGGAAAAACGTAGCGGTGGCCGTGACGGGTGAAAAAACACCTCAGCAAGCCATGGACAACTTGGCCAACGAGATGGACGACGTGATGGCGCGTTTGGAGCGAGCAGGCATGGCCCGTTGCGCACCCAAACTCAACCCCAAGGGTGACCCTGCGAAGTACCTGAGCGACAAAGCTGCACCATGGGCCAAATTGGCTAACGAGAAGCCCAAAGGCGAAACCATCGCCTACGAAAAGCTGCTCAACGCTTGGAAGGAAGGCCGCGTTCGCTAAAGCCTGACCGGCGGCAACCCATTCTTAGGGTTGTCCGTCTCGTCTGGGGGCCTGACGCCGCTGTGGCGCAGGCCCATCTTTGGTCAGTCACCCATGACCCGCTCACAACTTCTTCAACAGTTGGCAGTCCCCCAAAGCTTTGATTTGGCGGTGATAGGCGGCGGTGCAACTGGCTTGGGCGTTGCCTTAGAGGCCAGCCTGCGAGGTTACAAAGTGGCGTTGCTCGAATCGCATGACTTTGCCAAAGGCACTTCATCGAGATCAACCAAACTGGTGCATGGTGGTGTGCGGTATTTGGCGCAAGGCAATATCAGCTTGGTGCGGGAGGCTCTGCATGAGCGTGCTGTTTTGTTGCATGACGCCCCACATTTAGCGCAACCGATTCCCTTTGTCATGCCGTCTTACCGTTGGTGGGAGACTGGTTTTTATGGCATAGGTTTAAAACTTTACGATTTTTTAGCTGGCGCCAAGGGTCTTGGCCGCACAGAATTTTTAAGCGCTGCCAGCGTCAAAGCCCGAATGCCTGGCTTGAAGGCGCAGGGCTTGCTGGGTGGGGTGCAGTACTGGGACGGTCAATTTGACGATGCACGTTACGCGGTGAATTTGGCCCGGACCGCAACCCAAGAGGGTGCCTTGGTGGTCAATTATTGCGGCGTTACCCAACTGCTTCACACTGAGGGGCGGGTCTGCGGCTTGCTGGCCCAAGACCATGAAAGCGGTCAAAGTTATCAGGTGAATGCAACCTGCGTGATCAATGCCACAGGCGTGTGGGTTGACCATATTCGACAACTCGATGCCCAGCCCAATGGCGTGAAAATCCAGCCCATAGTGGCGCCTAGCCAAGGAGTGCATTTGGTGGTGGGGCGTGAATTTTTACCCGGTGACCATGCTCTTTTGGTGCCCAAAACCGCGGATGGAAGGGTGCTTTTTGCTGTGCCTTGGCTGGGCAAGGTCATCTTAGGCACCACCGACACGCCACGCAGCGACATGCCCCGCGAACCAGCCCCCTTTGATGAAGAAGTTGCCTTCATATTAAATGAGTCTGCGCGCTATTTGGCCAAGGCGCCTAAGCGTTCTGATGTCAGCAGTGTCTGGGTGGGCTTGCGCCCCTTGGTCAAACCGCACCACGAAGAGGGTGCCAGCACCAAAGGCTTCAGCCGCGAGCACACTGTGAGTGTGAGCCAAAGCGGATTGGTCACCGTGACAGGCGGCAAATGGACCACCTACCGCGCCATGGCGCACGACGTGCTGACACAGTGTTTGACCAGCAAGCTGTTGCGAGTGCGCAACAGCAGCGGTAATCCCGCCGCCGCTTTCAAGGGCGCGATACGCCAATCGTCTCGGCCTGTGAGCCTGACTGGACCCCAAGGCATGCATTTGTACGGTGACGAGCAGGCAGATGTAGCCGCTTTGCCGGGTTCAGAAAATTGGCTTTTGCCCGGCCTGAGTGAAGCCATGGTGCGTTTTGCTGTTCGCCACGAATTTGCCCGAACGGTGGAGGATGTCTTGGCCAGGCGCTCCCGCGCCTTGTTTTTGGATGCCCGCCAATCGGCGGCAGCGGCAGCTCAGGTGGCCACTGTTTTGCTTAGTGAAGGCTGTGAAAAACCTGAACTTTCAGAATATTTGAACTTGGCCAGCAAATACAGCCTGAAATCTATGCCATAATAGCCGGCTCTGCTACTAAAACAGCAGATAAAGACAGACGACAGCCCCAAGCAAAAGCGCCGCGAAATGGTTCGAGGCGCAGATGACGGGCCCAAGACTGATCGAGCACAAGTGGTTGAGTTTTTCTGCCACATGCCCGGTACAAGTTGGGAAATGAAATGATCCAAACTGAATCCAGATTAGAAGTGGCCGACAACACCGGCGCAAAATCCGTTTTGTGCATCAAGGTGCTGGGCGGCTCTAAACGTCGTTACGCCAGCGTTGGCGACGTTATTAAAGTGAGCATCAAAGAAGCTGCACCCCGTGGTCGCGTCAAAAAAGGCGAGATTTACAGCGCGGTAGTGGTTCGCACTGCCAAGGGCATCCGACGCAGCGACGGATCCTTGGTCAAGTTCGACGCCAATGCAGCAGTATTGCTCAACGCCAAACTCGAGCCTATTGGCACCCGTATCTTCGGCCCGGTCACGCGTGAACTGCGTACCGAGAAGTTCATGAAGATTGTGTCTTTGGCGCCTGAAGTACTTTAAGGACTCCGACCATGAACAAGATTCGCAAAGGCGACGAGGTCATCGTCATCACAGGACGCGACAAAGGCAAGCGTGGAAAAGTTGCTGTGCGTGCTGACGATTCACATCTCTTGATCGACGGCATCAATGTGGTGAAAAAGCACACCAAACCCAACCCCATGGCGGGCACCACTGGCGGCGTGATTGAAAAAAGCATGCCTATCCACCAGTCCAATGTGGCTATTTACAACGCCACCACCGGCAAGGCCGATCGCGTGGGCATCAAGGTCAATACCGATGGCTCGAAGGTTCGCATCTTCAAGTCCAGTGGTGAAGTCATCAAGGCGGCATAAACATGGCACGACTCCAACAACACTATCGTGAAAAAGTGGTCCCTGAGTTGACCGCTAAATTTGGCTACAAATCACCCATGGAGGTGCCACGTCTGACCAAAATCACTCTGAACATGGGTGTGTCAGAAGCGGTTGCCGACAAAAAAGTAATGGACCATGCGGTGGGCGACCTCACCAAAATTTCCGGCCAAAAGCCTGTGGTCACCAAGGCGCGTAAAGCGATTGCGGGTTTCAAAATCCGTGAGCAGCAAGCCATTGGTTGCATGGTGACTTTGCGCGGTGTTCGCATGTATGAATTCCTCGATCGTTTCGTCACCGTGGCCTTGCCCCGTGTGCGTGACTTTCGTGGTATCTCCGGCCGTGCTTTTGACGGTCGCGGCAACTACAACATCGGCGTGAAAGACCAAATCATCTTTCCCGAGATCG
>NZ_JBBAOI010000032.1:0-15885 GCF_040401495.1 Limnohabitans sp. | reverse complement strand
TGTCGCCACCTACAACAGCCGCACTTGTAGTGATATCAGTCACAGTGCCTGAGTTCCACCCAATGAATCCCCCAATATTCGAGGAGCTATCCCCAGCAGTTACAGTTCCGCTGGCTGTGCTGTCAGTCACAAGAGAAGAAGTGTTGTAACCAATCAAGCCACCAATACCCTCAGAGGAGCTACCCGCACTCACACTGCCACTGGAACTAACTGAAGTGACAACGCCACTGTTGTATCCAATCAAGCCGCCTATGTTGGAAGAACTATTTCCTGAGGTAACAGTCCCAGCTGATGAGCTATCCGTCACGCTTCCCGCTGAATTTTGTCCAATCAACCCACCAATAGCTGAAGATCCAATACCCCCCGTCACGCTTGCAGTACTCGTGACAGTACCGTTACTCACAGTACCCCAGTTCTGACCAACCAAGCCACCTATATAGGAGGAGCTACCCAAACCCACTACTGCCACACTTGATGTGACATCAGTCACACTTGCCCCCAAGGCGTTGCCTCCAATCACACCACCTACATTCGAGGAACCACTGCCAGCAGTCACGGTGCCAACAAGAGTACCAGCGCTAGTCCCTCGGGTGACATTACCCCCGTTCCACCCGATCAATCCACCTATGTTTGAAGAGCTTCCGCCGCCCACTACCGCTACGCTTGCGGTGATATCAGTCACAGTGCCTGAGTTCCACCCAATGAAGCCGCCAATATTCGAGGAGCTTTCTCCCCCAGTTACAGTTCCGCTGGCTGTGCTGTTAGTCACAAGAGAAGAAGTGTTGTAACCAATCAAACCACCAATACTCGACACGGTTACGCTACCCGAATTACCACCAATCAGGCCACCTATGTTGGAAGAGCCACTTCCAGCATTCACAGACCCAGTAGAACTGCTCACGGTTACGCTGCCTAAGTTCCACCCAATGAAGCCGCCAATATTCGAGGAGCTTTCTCCCCCAGTTACAGCTCCACTGGCAGTACTGTTAGTCAAGCTTCCAGAATTACCACCAATCAGGCCACCTATGTTGGAAGAGCCACTTCCAGCATTCACAGACCCAGTAGAACTGCTCACGGTTACGCTGCCTAAGTTCCACCCAATGAAGCCGCCAATATTCGAGGAGCTTTCTCCCCCAGTTACAGCTCCACTGGCAGTACTGTTAGTCAAGCTTCCAGAATTACCACCAATCAGGCCACCTATGTTGGAAGAGCCACTTCCAGCAGTCACAGCCCCACTGGACGTGCTGTTGCTTACGACGGAATCGTTATAACCAATCAAGCCGCCTGTTTGCAAGGAACCACTGCCAACAGTCACAGACCCAGTGGCAAAACTGCTATCAACGCTACCCGAATTACTTCCAATCAAGCCGCCAACGCTGGTTGATAAATTACCCGCACTCACACTGCCGCTGGAACTAACTGAAGTGACAACGCCACTGTTGTACCCAATCAAGCCGCCTATGTAGGAGGAGCTGTCCCCGCCTACAACTGCCGCACTCGCGGTGACATTTGTCACTGTGCCTGAATTCCATCCAATGAATCCGCCAATATTTGAAGAACCACTGACAGTAATATTGCTGGTGCCACTGTTTGAAACAGTACCTGCGTTGTAACCCACCAAGCCACCAACCGAATCGGCCGCCCCTGTCACCACGCCTAAGCCCGTTCCCGCAACATAGCTATTTGTCAAAGTTGCACCGGACACCAACTCCCCCGCTATTGCACCCGTTAAACCATAGCCACTGACATCTGGGTTGATCAAACCTAAATTACTGACGGACCCTGACACGGAACCAAAGAGACCTACGTAATTAACAGTTGAATAACTGATCGCCAAGTCTGAAACCGTGTGACCCAGTCCATCAAATTTTCCGGAGAAGGGAGAAGCACCACCCGCGGCGTCGACATCACCCCCACCCAATGGCGTAAAAGCACCCGCACTGGCAATATCACTGCCTAAAGCGTAATTTCCAGAAAGACCTGAAGAAATGGCTTGAAGGTCTGCAATGGAATTAATCACTGAATAAGTCAGTACAGTTCCGTCTGAACCCAATTTAGTGGAAAAATTCTGTCCACTTTGAAGATTGATTTTCCCCAAGAAACCCGACGAACTCAATCCAAAATTGTAAGAAGCCGTGTTCCCATCTGCCACTGCATCTTGCCCATAAAGCAAAGCGACTTTGCCACCTGCACCTGTGACATTTATCGTTGAATTGATATTGATATTTCGATAAGCGTTCAATGTCAATTGAGTATCAGCAGCCCAAGATACACCGTCGTTGATATTGATATCACCCGAGTCACCTGTTGCACCCGCAGTACTTTGCAATTCGACATCGGTAGTTGCAAGGGATGCAGCGAGATCAGTCCCTGAAATATCACCACCAGACGCTGCCACCGTGAAATCGGTGGGATCAATCAGCCATTTGCCTGTTCGACCCTTGGTAGCTTTAGTAGTGACCGTAACAGAGTTTGCAACCTTGACTTTGGCAGCCGATGTTTCAATGAAACCACCATCACCTGCAACAGGAGCACTTGCATCCAGCTTTCCATCCACTTCTACTTTGCCACTGGACATATCGCCCAGCAGGAAAATACGTCCAGCCCTGTTTTCTATGGTTTGAGCTTGCACGGTTCCACTGTTTTTAATCACACTCTGCGACAGTGAATTTGCAGCCTTGGCTGTCATCACCACCAAACCACCATCGGCTTGAACCAACGATTTGTTCTCGACCAAGCTGTTGATCGCACCTTGGTCTACTTGAACCTTGATCAAACTGTTGTCTTGAAACTGCAAAGTGACGGCATTTCCTGATGCCATAACAACCGTTCCAAACTTGACCGCAACAGTACCCTCGTTTTTGACCTGTGCGCCCAGCAACCCAATGTATCCACCATCCTTGGCACTCAAACTGCCTTGGTTTAGCACCATACCTAGCCCGTTGGCGGACTTGAATTTGGTACTGCCTGCCATGAATTCTGAGGCGCTTAAACCCAAGGTAGAGGCTACCAGTCCCCCTACATCTACAACAGAAGTTGGGGAGAAAAATACGCCGTTGCCATTGGTTAGAAAAACTTGACCATTAGAGGAAATGCGGCCATAGATTTGACTGGGATTCGCACTCAACACACGGTTTAAGGTGATGGCCTTGCTAGATGGCTGCAAAAAAGAAACTTGCGCCTTGCTGCCCACATCAAATGAAGCCCAGTCAATCACCCCTTTGGTTGTAGCTTGGTTGATGACCATGTTCGCAGCGTTCTGCGCAATTCCAATTTGCCCTGCAACCACCTTGCCGCCAATGGGCAATTGGCTTACAGCGGGAGTTTGCTGAGCCCAAGAAGCATGTAAAGCCAAGAAACAACAAATACCAATATAGACCGGTGATCTTTTAGTGGGGATTATTCTTGTAGCTAGTTTTTGACCGTTCATACTTTGCACCTTGTGATCAAAAACTTTGACTCAACGTCAGCCACCATCGGTCTTGAATCAAAGTTCCATCTTGATCCAAACCTAAACTGTTAGCAGCAGGATTTTCCCCAATTCGTTTAGACCACGTTAGCCGCCCCGAAACTAATCCTATTTTGTTACGCGTATTGAAACCAACCCACAGCCCCAAGCCCTTGAGGGTATAGGAATTAGGACTATAGGCCGTAGAAAAATCACTGTATTTATTCACTGATATTCGGCCAATATCGTAAAAAAATGCTTTAGAAAGTACGACTTCATCTATTTGCGTCAAATGCTGTAATTCAAAATTTAGCAATTGACCCTCACTACCGCTGGCTTCATTGGTTCCATAAGCTCTTACACCTTGGCTTCCACCGAGGGTGAATTTCTCCGAGCTGTCTAGATTTTTACTTGCCCACTGGGCTTGATAAGCAGCAGAAAACGTGGTTTGATTTGTCAACTGCTGTTCACGCTTTAGCAGGATTTTGTATTTATTGAAGTATCCAGCTGTCTGGGCGCCAGTCGAATCCTCGGTTTGATTGGGAGAGCCATCGAGATTCATATTCCCATATATCCAACTCAATCCATATGTTGAGTTAGCTCCCTCCATTCCCCCGTCCATTGTTCCTAGCAAGTTGACACCCAAAACAGAGGCTGAATAGTTGGAGTAAGTTCCTGTGGCTATTAGATTATGAAAACTCTTCTGATCCAAAGTCAGCTGCAAGTTTAGGTTTGCGCGCTTGTCTTTGACCAATGGGCCACTGACTTCTATACCGGTTCCTTTGGAAGGGCCGTGGATATTGAGATCAGACAATTCTGCAGTAATGACGCTATAGCTCATGGCCATGGTCGAGGCACCTACCCTCCAACCATAAGGACCAAGCGGCTCACTGTAAGCAATCTTAGATAGTTCACTGCCCTGACTCCTCATCGTCATCAGCGAAATTACGTCACCGCGCTTTGCCAATCCATTGAAATTAAAGGTTCCGAAAACATGCTCTTCACCAGTTGATGGTGTCCCAGTGTTGTCCAATGACAAGGAACCTTCATACAATTTTGTAGGCTTGATATCAACTACCAAATCTGTTTCATTGACATTCACGCCTTGCTTAAGTGCAATATCAGCTTTAACTCCAGGAATTGCGGTGAGCAACATCGCTGTCTTTTCCAAGCTTTTGAGTTCGAGAAAGTCACCTACCCTGTTGTTTGCTTTAACTATTTCAGCAGTGTGTTTGCTGACTGGATTCTCTGAAACATCTTCACTCATCGAAATATTGCCCAGCTTAGACTCTGAAACATCAAACAGTACCAAGCCGTCTTTAACCTCTTGCTGAGGTACGCTTATATTAGCTAGCAAGCCTTTTTCTCTATAGAGGTTGGCAACCAGCGAACTGGCGTTGAGCAAACTTTTGAAGTCAACTGTTTGACCCATCCACGCCTCTAACGCATTGCTCAATTGATCAGAATTGAATTTTGTATTTCCTTTGAACTTAAAACCCTTAAGAACAAAAGGATTAGCAGTATCCATATCAGCCATTGAAGCAATCGCTTTTGAAATAAAGTTGCCGTCAATCCCCACAAACTCTTCATCAACGTGAGTGGTCTGGTCGGGGAATTGGTAAGTGATGGTTTTATGGGTCTTCTCTGGAGACCATACAATTTTTTGACCGACAGGTTTGATAATCTTTCTATCCTCAAATCCGTCACCGTATTCAGTTATAACGATTTGTTCATTGTGAAAATAAATTGGCTTTAACTGAACAGGTGAAACGCTATCGAGCGTACTTGAGGTGGATCCATCGTCAAACTTATAGACTGTTTGTTTGGTAATGTGATCGGGTTGCCAATTAACAGATTGAGAGATGGCAGTATTTGTAACCAAATCGGTGCTTCCATCACCGTAACTCAAAGATATGAATTGCTTGTTGCGCTCGAAACCCAAGACTTTTTTTGTTGGCTGAATGGATTTAATAACGGTATTGACTTTGCCACTTGGAAAAGTGAAGTGGGTCAATAATGAGACGCGGTCACGCCACCACTCTTCTCTTTTATCTATAGCGACGGTTTTAACAACTTCAAATGATTCGTCACCCAGTTTGTAAGTTGATATTTCAATGTCATTTTCAAATTCAGTCTTAACTAATTTCTCTTGAACACGCTTTTCAGTAAAGTGAAATGTCCCATCTGCAAACCTGTAGCGAGTCAATTGCACACGCTTGTCTTCAGACCAAGAGATTTCTTTATCTATTGCAGCTTGCCTCTTCTCATTGACAAATCCATCAGCAAATTTAAGTTGTGAAATCTTAATATTTTCAATATAGCCTAGGGTCTCAATCGTAGGTTCAACCACTTCTTTCTCTTTGGAGGTCGACCCATCCTCAAAAAAGTATTCGGTTACTTTTGTGACGTGATCTTCACCCCACGTTATGTTGCTTTCAGTAGCTTGAAATTTTCTAATCTCGGTTGAACCATCAGAATAAGTAAACACGGTTTCTTGACTAGCCCCGACATAGGTTGAGCTTTTTGTAGTGACTTCAATGGGTTGTACATCTTTATGAATATTCCCATCAATAAATAGATAAGTCACTAACTTTGTCAATTGATCATCACTGATCACTTGGCTCTGTGAAACAGCTAGATTTTCAATTACTGAACTGGTGCCATCTCCGAAGTCAGTAACTAAAATTTGCGTGTTACCTTTGTAGATAGGAGCTCGATTAATACCAGGCACCTTTTGTTGAGAACGATGCGAACTCCCATCTTCAAATGTATAAACAGTTATTCTTGTAGTATGGTCATCCGCCCAAAGAATTTGCTGCGAAATAGCTTTTTCAGTAACGACAGTGGTTGATCCATCTCCAAAAGTTACCGTATAAGTTTGATTATTCCCATCGTAGGTACTTGCTGATTTAAGACCTCTTTGCAATGATTTGAGTGGCGGACTCTGTACGATCTCAGATTTACCTTCAGTCGGGGTAGGAATTGATTGACGCGGGGTGATGCGCGGAGGAAATTGCACCCAATCATCCCGCCTGTCTGACTGAGCAAACAAAGAGTTGGCTACTAACATACCTACAAAAAATACGTCTCGCTTTGGAGTCCAACTACCAATATGACTTATTAAAAATAAAAATTTCCATGATTTCATTTATTTTTTTCTAAAAGCTAACTGCTTTAGCTAAATTCATCAATTTAAAAAGATATTAATCGAATCGGTCCATCACAGCGATTCTTTAATAGGAATCGTGAGTTTTATTTTTTTAAATGAAAATTAATATTTTTTTACTAATTAAACCGACTGATGCATGCTTAAAAAATGCAAACGGTCTTGGCTTAAGGAAAAACTTAACGCTAATTGCCGTCGTTCAACACACCCAGCACATCCGAGCGGAATTCGCGGTTGTACAAAATCGCCACGATCAATAACGTGGTCAATACAAAAGCCAGGGGTGAGAAAAACCACCCCATGACAGCAAATGAAAAATAATAGGCTCGCAAGCCATCATTAAAGGTTTCAGCTGCCAGTCCTGTCATGGCGGACACACGTTCTGCGTAATCGTCTTCCTTGTCAGGTTGGGCCGCAAAAAACTCGGGCGGTGGCAAAGCGCCAATCATCAAGGCCACAAAAGTGTATTGGCGCATTGACCATGAAAAACGGAAAAATGCATATACAAAAATGGCGATCAATACCAATATCTTGAACTCAAATACCAAGATGGGTGTGGCCTGAGAAAACGGAATTTCACGCACCAGTTCGGCGGCCTTGTCGGTGGTGCCCATCAGGGCGAGCAAACCACCGATGATCAAAATAGTGGTGGACGAAAAAAAAGCCGGTGTGTTGGAGAGGGTCTGGGTGATGATGCCGTCGAGCACCCTTGGGTCTCGGGTGAGTGACACCTTGATCCAGCGCAGTCGAAATCGGTTGGTGGCGGCCAAAATAGAGGGACGCTTGAGCGACCAACGGCTGGCAAATTGGGCATAGCCAATCCATACCATTGCAAAAAAAACCAAGACCAACCAATCTGCCCATGGCAGTATGCTCAAAATCTTCATGGCTTCATGCTAACCCAACTCCTCAAAAAAAAAGCCGCTTGGCACTTTCGTAGCCAGCGGCTTGAAGCGGACAGTGAAAAATCAACCGTGCAGCTTGGCCGCCACTTGGGCCACGCGTTCGCCATAGGCTTTGGCGGTGTCCAAGTCCCCTTGAGGAATGTCAGCTGCAGGGCTGGTGGGACCCACTTGTGCCATCACGCCAGAGTTTGAACCAATGCGGTTAATAGTGCCGTCATTCATGGCGGGTTGACCGACCCACACCATGCCTTGTTGCATGGACAAGGTGATGAAGTACTGAATGGTCGAGAGTTTGTCACCACTGGGGCTGGCAGAGATGGTGAAACCACCGGCTACTTTGTCTTTCCACGCACCGCTCATCCACTGCTTGGAGGTGGCGTCGGCGAATTTTTTGAATTGCCAAGAAGCCATGCCCATGTAAGTGGGTGAGCCAAAGATGATGGCATCCGCCGCGTTGATGGCGGTCCAATCAGCGTCGCTCAGGTTGCCGTCTGCGTCGATGGCGATGAGCTGCGCTTTGGCGCCCTCAGCGACAAATTGGGCAACACGTTGGGTATGGCCGTAGCCAGAGTGGTAAACAACGACAGTCTTACTCATGCAGTATTTCTCCAGGGTGGTTTAAAAAATTATTCGTGAACGTGGTCGTGCGATGCGTCATCTGCGTGAGCTTTGGCATCCAAGCTCCATGCACCAGCGCCGTGGGTGGCCAAGACCAACAAGCCACCGACCACCGCGATATTCTTGAAGAACATCAACTGCTGCACAAAGGCTTGGTCTGCGGGCATGGCCCAGAAATTGTGGAAGCACACGCTGGCAACCACCGTGAACACCGCCAACACCACTGCCGCTAAACGGGCGTGGTAGCCAGCGAGCAATGCCGCACCGCCACCAATTTCGATGGCGATGGCCAAAGCCGCACCCACTTCTGGCAGGGGCAAACCCACTGATGCGATATAGCCGGCAGTCCCAGCAAAACCCATCAATTTCATCAAACCGGCTGGCAAAAACAATACACCCAGCAAAACACGGCCGACCAAGGAAAACAAGGAATCATTGATTTTCATCATTTCTATCTCCAATTTAAAAGCTTAGTTTTCGAACAAATCGAATACCAGGACTTCTGCATCCAAGCCACCGCTCACATCGATGCGGTGTTCTCCCTCCAGCAGCAAGGCGTCTCCTGCTTTCAACTGCTGACCGTTGACTTGAAGTTCACCACGGACAAGGTGGACATAGGCCTTATGGCCAGAATCGATAGATAGGTTGGCATTTTCATCGCCGTGAAACAAGCCAGCATACAAAGCCGCATTGGCATGGATCTTCACAGCGTCGCCCATCGGTGTGGGGCTGGCAATCAAGGCCAAAGCACCGCGCTTGCTGGCGGTTGCAACGGTTTTTTGCTCGTAGCTTGGTTGGACACCGCGCTGGTTAGGCTCAATCCAGATTTGCAAAAAATGGGTTTCTTCACCCTCAGCATGGTTGAACTCACTGTGCTTCACACCTGTGCCCGCGCTCATGCGTTGCACATCGCCTGGGGGAATACCTTTGACGTTACCCATGCTGTCTTGATGGGCCAAATTGCCCGACAACACATAGCTGATGATTTCCATGTCTTGGTGGCCATGGGTGCCAAAACCGGTACCAGGGGCAATGCGGTCTTCGTTGATGACACGCAAATTGCCCCAACCCATGTGGGCCGGGTCGTAATAGCCAGCAAAAGAAAAACTGTGAAAAGACTTCAACCAACCGTGGTCGGCGTAGCCTCTGTCTTGTGAGCGTCTGATGGTGTGCATAGTGTGTGACTTGAAGAGCCTTGACTTTAAAGAACCAAGCTTCGCTTAAGTGTTTGCGAAATTGATGGCATCATTCAAATAATTTGATCAATGAGTCTTTTTATGTCCTCTGCCCGAGATGTTCTAACCCCCGACGCCCTCTTTATGCTCAATGCCATCGCTGAAAAAGGCAGTTTTGCAGGGGCCGCCCGAGAGATAGGCGTGGTTCCCAGCGCCTTGAGCTACCGTGTACGTCAAATGGAGGAGGCGCTGGATGTGTTGCTGTTCACCCGTTCGTCGCGCCAAGCCAAACTGACGGCGGCGGGTCGTGAACTGCTCAACGAAGGCAGCCGTTTGCTGCTTGACATGGACAGCATCGCGCACCGCGTTAAACGGGTCGCCACCGGATGGGAGAGCCAACTCACCATTGCGGTAGACGCCATCATCGATTTTCAAACCATGATGGAGCTGAGCGAAACGTTCTTTTCGCTCAACCCGCCCACACGCTTGAAGCTTCGCAACGAAACTTTGAGCGGCACTTTGACTGCTTTGAGCTCAGGCCAAGCCGATTTGGCCGTGGGTGTCAGCGACCAATACAGCAACAATACGGGACTGCGTTTTGCACCCTTGGGCGAGGTGGAATTTGTTTTTGCAGTGGCACCTCAGCATCCCTTGGCGCATATGGCGCAACCGCTGAGCGACAGCTTGATACAAGCCCACCGTGCGGTGGCTGTGGCCGACTCGGTGCCCCAAGGCAATGGCTTGACCTTTGGTCTGCTGGCAGGCCAAGATGTGTTCACCGTGCCCAGCATGCAAGCTAAGCTCGACGCCCAGTTACGGGGCTTAGGGGCAGGCTTTTTGCCCTATCCCTTGGCCCAGCCCTATATTGACCAAGGCTTGCTCTGTGTTTGCGAGGTGATGCGCCCCTTGCGACTGGCCACATTCAGCTATGCATGGCGTGAAAACCCCAGCGCCAAGGGTCAACCCGCAGGGGATAAGGCCCTGCAATGGTGGTTGCAGCAACTCAGCCATGCGACAACACGCAAAGCTTTGTTGCGACTAGCCCCCTAAAAGCTGTGACTCGGTGTAGAGTCGAGGCTATGAGACACATCGCAGTTATTGGTGCCGGCATGGCGGGTATCACCGCCGCAAGAACCTTGGTGCAAGCTGGACACCGCGTCAGCGTTTTTGAAAAGAGCAAGGGGGCGGGTGGTCGCATGGCTACGCGCGACACTCCTTACGGTGGTTTTGACCATGGCGCCCAGTACTTCACAGTACGCGACGAGCGCTTTATGCGAGCGCTCAACGAGGTGCCTGGCACACAAGCTTTGTGCAAACCATGGAGCGCAAGCTCGGTGCAGGTACGTGACCCGCTGGGCAGAGTAATCGAAGTCCCTAAGCCCCCGCGCGAGCTGCATTTTGTGGGCTCACCCGCCATGAACGCATTGGTCAGGCACTGGGCCCAGCCCTTGGCAGACGCAGGACAACTCTTTTGCAACACCAGCGTCAAAGCCCTGCGCCGACAAGGCAAGCATTGGCAGTTGGTAAGCGCTGAGGACAAAGTTCTGGGCAGCTTTGACACCGTGGTGTTGGCCATCCCAAACGTACAAGCGGCTTATTTGCTGCGCCAGTCTGGCGCACCCGCGGCACAGTTCAATGCCTTGCCAGCCACCGAGGCCGTGAGCGTCGCCCCTTGCTGGACACTGATGCTGGCCTTCCCCTTGGTGCAACCTGGTCTTGGGCAAATGGGCCCCCAATGGAACGTGGCGCAAAGCACCCATCACCGTATCGCTTGGGTGGCCCGTGAGTCCTCCAAGCCAGGTCGTTCGCCCATCGAGAGATGGACGGTTCAAGCCAGCGCCGAGTGGTCGCAAGAGCATGTGCAGGACGACGAAGCGCGGGTAGAGGCGAAACTGCTGAAAGCGTTTGCAGAGTTAACAGGTATCAGGGCAGAACCAGGCTTTAGCCAAATTCACCTGTGGCGTTATGCCAAAACCCTCACCCCTGCGGGTCAGGCGTTTTTCTGGAACGAGGAGCAACACATAGGTCTGTGCGGCGACTGGCTGATCGGTCACCGAGTAGAAGACGCCTTTATCAGCGGATTAAGTCTGGCGCTCAGTCTTTGAGCACCAGACCGTCTGAACAATTACTTTTTACGTGGCGTGTTAAACCAGTTGGCCAGCATAAACAACATCACAACTATCCACAAAATCAACAAAATATGGTGGGTTTTCATGGCTCGTCTCCTTGGGTTGAAATTCAGTTTTAAAAATTAGGGAAGCTTCTTGGCAATCAAAGGGTACATGGCATAAAGGGTAATGAGCAACAACACCGCTTCTAGGCTGTAGACAAAGGCATACGCACTGCCAGAGTCGACCACCAAAGCCATCAGGTCGCGAATGATACCGCCCAAACCCATGGCCAAACCAGCGGCGGTGGCTTGCACAGCGCCCCATGCGCCCAAAGCCAGACCCGCTTGACCCGCAGGCGCATGGTTCATGGTGGCGGTCAATGTGCCGTGGCCAAACAATCCAGCCCCAAAGCCAATGAACAAGGTGCCTAAGGCAAACAACAGCAAAGAGGCTTGGGGTGCAGAAATCAACACTGCCAAAAAGGCTGGCACCCCCACCAACACGCCAGCACTGGCCATGCGATAAGGGTCAGCCCCTCGGTTGAGGACGTTGGAAGCCCAAGCAAAACCTGTCAACCCGCCCAAGGCCAAGACGGCCGTCAAAAAAGTGGTGTTGGAGACGGACAAATGCAAAATTTCGCCGCCGAAAGGCTCAAGCAAAACGTCTCCCATGCTAAAGGCCATGGTGCCGACACCTACCGAAAACAAACGGCGCAAAGCGTTGTCCCCTTGGGTAAACAACTTGAGGGCGGCAACAAAATCGACATCTTTCTCGTTAGGGTCACCTAAGCGCTGGGTCCGCGCTTCTTGTTTCCACAAGGCGGTGATGTTCAAAATCAAAGTAACCACCCCTGCGCCTTGCACCGAACGAATCAAGGCCCCAGGAGAAAAATCTTTCAGCAAATAGCCAAAAATCAAGGAACTGAAAATCATGCCCACCAACAACATGAAATACATCAGACCCACGACTTTGGGGCGAGATTCAGGCGGGGATAAATCGGTGGCCAGCGCCAGACCTACCGTCTGCGTGGTGTGCATGCCCGCACCCACGAGCAAAAAAGCCATGCCAGCACCCAAATGCCCCACCCAATCGGGGGCGTTGGCGGCTTGGCCCATACGACCCAAGACCAGCAGTGCAAAGGGCATGATGGCAAAACCACCAAACTGCAGCAAGGTGCCCATCCAAATATAGGGAACGCGGCGCCAGCCCAAGGCCGATCGGTGGTGGTCGGAGCGAAACCCGATCAAGGCTCGCAAAGGTGCAAATAACAAGGGCAACGCGATCATGATGGCTACCAAGGCCGCGGGTACTTTGAGCTCAACGATCATGACGCGGTTGAGCGTACCAATCAGCATGGCCAAGGCCATGCCTACAGAAACTTGAAAAAGCGATAAACGTAAAAGCCGACTTAAAGGCAGCGTATCGGTGGCTGCGTCGGCAAAAGGAAGGAACTTAAGGCTGACATGAACCCAAGTACGCGAGAGTTTGGAAGACTCATTCATATTAAAAATGGACCGGAGAGACAAGCAATCCGGTCCATCCTAAAAGAAATACCCGAACTTAAGCCGTTGGCGTCGCAACGGTCTGTGTGACCGCAGCTGTCGCCGCACTGCCATTCAAGAATTTCTTGACCCAAGTGGTGTTGAGGGTCAGCGCCAAATGAACCGAAAACGATCCAATGGCGACTGCAGCGATGAAAATAGGAATGCCCACTGAGGGCTTGACCACTGTCCAAATTTTTCCGTAGATCATGTGGTGCTCCTATTATTTCAGCCAAGGGGAATAGATGTACGCAAGCAAATGCGCCAGCGCGGCAATCATTCCAAAGATTTGAGTTCCCTGGATGAGGTGCCGATGAATCTCTTCTGACTCGGCTTCTGTAAGGCCTGTTGGCCCGACTCTGTCTGACATGTTGTTATCTCCTTGAAAGATCTTCACGTCCGTGCTGAACCCGCACGAGGGTTATTTATGACCCCCATGGCCACAAATTCTTAAATCCCTATTTTCTAACTGTTATTCTAAGTTGACATGAAACTGTGTCAAGCTTAATTTACACAATTAGGGGTTTACCATTGGGTTACAGTGACCAGCATCGCCAAACCCTTGAAATTACTGACTATTCCATGTACATAGGCCGATTTGCACCCTCCCCAACCGGTCCTTTGCACGCCGGTTCTTTGGTTGCGGCACTGGCGAGTTGGCTGGATGCGCGTCATCACGAGGGCCATTGGCGGGTGCGCATGGAGGACGTTGATACGCCTCGCTGCGTGGCCGGCACCGATGAAATCATCTTGAAACAATTGGCCGAATGCGGCTTATGCCCAAACAGCGAAGTGCTTTACCAATCGACCCGCGGGGCGGCCTACCAACAAGCGCTAGAGAGCTTGGTAGCCAAAGGCTGGGCTTACCCCTGTGGTTGTTCGCGCAAAGAAATCGAGGACGTCCAAGGCCAACGCCACAGCGCAAGCGTCTACCCAGGCACTTGCCGCGAGAGCTTGAGGGGCAAACCCGCCCGTGCATGGCGCATGAACGTGCAAAAAGTCATTACCGATTTGGCAATGCCAACCCCTTGGACATGGCAAGACCGATGGCTTGGCAAGCAACAACAAGATGTGGCTAGCGAGGTGGGCGACTTTGTGCTCAAACGCGCCGATGGCCTGTGGGCGTACCAACTGGCGGTGGTGGTGGATGACGCTTTTCAAGGCGTCACCCATGTGGTGCGCGGCGCGGATTTGGCCGACAACACGCCACGCCAAATGCTGCTGCAACAAGCGCTGGGACTGCCCCTGCCCATCTACACCCACACACCGCTGGTGATGGGTGCAGATGGCGAAAAGCTCAGCAAACAAAACGGCGCACAAGCAATCGACTTAAGCAGCCCGATGGCTGCGTTGAATGCTGCCGCCAAAGTGCTTGGCTTGCCTGCTTTTCAAGGGACTTGCGAACAAGCCCTGTCGCATTGGGCTGGGCTTGAAATCTGGGGCAGATAATCCACTGTCTCACAAGCTGCTTGCCATGACCGTCCCGCCTGCCCACATCACCCACCCCAAAACCATCAAAAGTTTTGTCACCCGTGCCGGTCGTACCACCACGGGTCAGGCCAAGGCTTTGGCAGATCTGGGGCCGAGGTTTGTCTTGCCTTTTCAACAGCAGACCTTGGACACCACCGCCATTTTTGGCCGCATCGCACCGCTGGTCTTGGAAATTGGTTTTGGCATGGGCGACGCCACCGCGCACATCGCCGCTGTGCGGCCTGAAGACAATTTTTTGTGTTGCGAGGTCCACGAACCCGGCGTGGGTGCTTTACTCAAGCGTGTAGGCGAGCAAAACCTTGGCAATGTCCGCATCCTGCAACACGACGCGGTTGAGGTTTTGGAACATATGCTGACACCGCAAAGTTTGGATGGGGTGCATATCTTTTTCCCCGATCCTTGGCACAAGCTGCGCCACCATAAGCGTCGGCTCATTCAAGCGCCCTTTGTTCGGCAGTTGTTGGTGCGCATGAAAAACGGCGCCTACCTTCATGTGGCCACCGACTGGCAAGCTTACGCCGAGCACATTCTGTCAGTCTTGCAAGCTGAAACGGCTTTGGTGAATGCCAGCAATCGTGCAGACGGCTATGCGGATCAACCCACCTACAGGCCCTTAACCAAGTTCGAAAACCGAGGCTTGAAGTTAGGCCACGGCGTGTGGGACTTGGTGTTCAAAAAAGCTTAAAGCCGCTGGGCCACCCAGCCCTGCACACTGGCCAAGGCCGCGTCCAAACCGGCGGGCTGTGTGCCACCGGCCATGGCCATGTCAGGCTTGCCGCCGCCCTTGCCGCCGACCTGTTGCGCCACAAAATTCACCAACTCACCGGCTTTGACGCGGCCCATGGTGTCGGCGGTCACGCCAGCGGCGATTTGCACCTTGTCGCCATCGACGCTGGCCAACACCACCACCGCGGTTTTGAGCTTGTCTTTGAGCTTGTCCAAGGTTTCGCGCAAGGCTTTGGCATCAGCACCGGGCAGGCGAGCAGACAGCAGCTTGACGCCTTTGACATCGATGGCTTGGGTGCTGAGTTCATCGCCTTGCGAGGAGGCCAGCTTGCCTTTGAGTGCAGCGAGTTCTTTCTCCAAACCTTTGACTTGGTCCAGCACTTGGTGGATGCGCTGGTTCAATTCGGTAGTTGGGGTGCGCAAGCTGCCAGCGGCCTCTTGCACGGTGCGCTCCAAGCCTTGCACATAGGCCAAAGCGTTGGCACCGGTGACCGCCTCGATGCGGCGCACCCCAGCGGCCACACCGCTCTCGGACACCACTTTGAACAGGCCAATGTCACCCGTGCGTTGCACATGGGTGCCGCCGCAAAGCTCGCGGCTCGAGCCAATGTCGAGCACCCGCACCGTCTCGCCGTACTTCTCGCCAAACAGCATCATGGCGCCGGTTTTTTGCGCGGATTCAATGTCCATCACCCGCGCTTGGG
>NZ_JBBAOI010000031.1:14288-16431 GCF_040401495.1 Limnohabitans sp. | reverse complement strand
TAAAGGTTGCCCAATCGAGGGGCATGTTGGTCAGTCCAAAGCGGTTTCCTCCGCAGTGGGCCGGATGGGGTTCAACGTGCAAGATGCGCTCACCCGTTGTGGTGGCTTTGGTTTCTTTGTTGCCAAAGCCTGCGTCAGTTTTGCTGGTGAAGATGCGGTATCCAGCATAGCCCACCACATCGGCCCACTCAAGCACCAGGCCGGCAGCGCGGTCATGGAGCTTCAAGACGTGCGAGTCATAGCCCTCGGTCAGCGGGTCTTCAATGCGCTTGATCTTGTCATGCGCAATCAAGATAATGCCCATGCTCTTTTGGGCGCGGAGCACTTCCAGGCCAGACAACAAGTTGCGCCACTCTTCGGCTGCAGCCACATAACCCTTACCAAAGCCAGGCGCCTCGATGTTCTTCCAATTGTTTTGCTTGCACACATAGTCTTGGACCATGGGCTCGAGCCAATCCAGCGAATCAATGAACAGCGTCTTAAAGTCATGCTCGCTGCTGATCAAAGTCTCAATGGCTGCGTAAACCTCGGCCAGGCTTGACGCCAAGGGGAAGGCGTTGGCGTCAACGGCGTCGGCGCCGTCCTCGGTCAGGATGCCAATGGCGTTGGGCGCCATGGCTGCAAAGGTTGTCTTGCCAATCTTGCCCTGGCCAACAATGACAATTTTGGGGGCGCGAACACGGCGGGTCTTGGATATGGACTTAAGGTCAAACATTTTCGTCTTTCAAAGTGATGGATGGTTTTGCGGGTTTGCTGGTGATAAATTGGGCGGCTGCAGAGTAAGCCACCGGGTCCAGTTCGGACAAGGCTCGGAGGTTTTTTAGTTCAACATCAGCCTTCCAGCGAAATGCTCGCTGGGCGTTGACCGGCAACTGATCAAAGGCTGCAGTCAATTTGTCAGTGTCAACCGTGCGGTTGAGTTTCCAGGTGATGCTGAATTCTTCATCGTTGTGGGTGCCTTCACCAGATGCTGGTTTTGCAAACAGGGCGACCATCTTAGCCTCAATGGCCAGGCGGTCTTGTTTGGCTGCGTCTTCAGCGGCCTTGGCCACTTTGAGGGCGGCGGTTAATTCGGTAATCGTCATTTCATTGCTCCTTTGTAAACTCGACTTTTTACATATGCTGACATTTGTGCATCAGTCATGCGCGTTGTGATGGGTGGAACGTAAGTGCTTGGCGGGTAAACAAACTCTTTTGTTTTGTTCCACTCAGCGGCAATTTGCTTTGCGTGCTCTTCGTCTGTTACCACCGCGCCAGGCTTGGCGGGGAACGTCAGCACATTCAAACCATTGCGGTTCATCACGCCCCACCAGCCCATATCGCCACCAAGGCTTTCGGCACGGTAAGGCGGGAACGCAAAATACTTAGCGGGTAAAGCAGTCATTGATTTACTCCTTTGTGTATTTAAGGGCGGCGGCTTCCAAGTTGTCCACCAGGTATTGCAAAAGCAGATGGCCAATGTCAACGTCACCAACGTAAGCGTTAACAAGCACACATTCTGCAACTCGGTCAGGCTCATAGAGCAAGCCCATAGAGTCGGTTGAACCAAACTCGGCAGGGATGTAATCAAAAAAACAGGTTAGCTCGACACCTTCACAGTCAAGGTTGACCTCAAGCAACCCCTCGGGGCAGGGCGGTGAGATGCTCATGGTTGTGTGCTCCAAGCTGCCACCAGTGCGGCGGCGTTATAGGGGATGGGGGTGACGGTGGACAAGTACAGACCTTTGCCGCGGAGCTTGCGGCCCCAGTCGTCTGTTGCCTTGGTGTTGCACAGTTCACGGCGCCTGACGGCGTTGTAGACCTGGTGCTGGGTAAAGTTGGCGTTAACCAGTTCTTCCATGGTGCGCGGCTCTTGGCAGAAGTCTTGAAGTTCGGTCATGCGTCACCCCTCGCTATCAGCATTGCGTCTGCCATCAGGTATGCGGCGTGGGCCGTGTCTTCAAAGTCCATGTCCTGCCGCCAACCTGAGTCTGACAAAAAGGACTGCATAGCTTTAGCGGCCATGTAGTCTCTCAACGACATGCCAAGCTGGTCGGTCAAGTGTGGGTTGGGAAATGCGTTCATGCTGACCACCATGCGACCAGCAAGGCAGCCAGGCCAACACCAATGGCGGTGGCGGTAAAAATGTCAAGGAGTTTTTGTT
>NZ_JBBAOI010000031.1:0-14188 GCF_040401495.1 Limnohabitans sp. | reverse complement strand
GCAGCCAGGCCAACACCAATGGCGGTGGCGGTAAAAATGTCAAGGAGTTTTTGTTTCATGTTTTGCTTTCGGGGTTGTGCGGGGCCGTGGCCCCGGTTGGTTTACTTGCGCTCAACGGTGCCAATGAGGTTGCCATCCATGATCTGGAACAAGACGGCCTTGGCGACATTGAGAGTTTGGCGAGCGCGTTCGGTGTCGCCAACTGACATCAGTTCTTGTGCGTCTGACATCAGGCCGGCGACCACCATGTTGGCGCCGGTGAATTTGTAGGTGATGGAATCTTTGACTGACTCAATGTAAGAGTCAATATCTGCAAAGCCGTACATGGATTCGTTGCGGCTGGTTTGTGTTGCGTTTGTCATTTCATTTACTCCTGGTTGGCCGTGATTGGCGTGATGGTCAGAGAACCTATTTCCCTGCCCATGACCAGAATTCTAGCAAAAAACTAGACCAAACAAGCATATCGCTAGATTATTTTTAATCTTTAAACCCTGATAGGGTTACCACTTACCTTTAAGCGTTAGAGCGCGGTGCTAGACTCAGTGCCCTATGAACACACAAATCGCACCAGATGAGCGCCGAGCACTGGCAGAAAAAGTCGGCATGAACGAGCAGTACCTATACCAGTGCCTGAGTGGGCGTCGAGAGATGTCTGCCTGGGAGGCTGTGCGCATAGAGCAAGAGAGTGGGGGCAAGATCACTCGCAAGATGCTGTGCCAGGGCAGTTGGAAGTCAATATGGCCAGAGTTGGTGGAGGCACAAGCATGAGCAGTTTATCGAGCATTTTCCCCAATGGTTTTGCGGTGGCCACAGACTCGCAAGACTTGGTTAACCCTGTTGAAGGCTTTCGCCGGCACTGTGAAGTGTCCGGCCTGGTGATCAAGGAGCTGATCGCTGATGGTGAGATTCACCGGGTGCCTCATATATCGAGCAAGAAGGGTGCGGTGGACGGTTGGTACATCTTGCACACTGGGGGCAAGATTCCTGTGGGTGTATGTGGCTGCTGGAAAGAGCCAACATTTGAGGCCAAGTGGGTGGCAGAAACTGGACGGTCAATGACGTTTAGCGAGCGACTCGAGCATGACAAGTGGGTGGCAGAGTTCAAGGCCAAGCGCGAAGCTGAGAAGAGTGCCTCGCAGGCGGTGGCTGCAGAGAAGGCAGAAGAGGAGGTTGGGACGTACACAGATGCCAGTGCTGACCATCCATACCTGGTCAGAAAGCGTATACAGCCATACGGGATCAAGATTGACCGGGCTGGGCGCCTAGTGGTGCCGGTGATCAGCCAGGCCGGGGAGATATTGAGCTACCAGACTATTGATGCAGACGGGAACAAACGGTTCTTAAAGGGCGGCAAAATTGAGGGCGGGTTCTACGAGTTGCGGGGAAACCGAAAGGTGATCTTTGTTGGCGAAGGGTTTGCCACTTGCGCGAGCATCCATGAGGCGACGGGGTACACGGTGTTGGTGGCGTTTGATTGTGGGAACCTGGCCAAGGTGGCCAAGAGTGCTAAAGAGATGTTTCCTGGGGCCAGGATCGTGATTGGCGCTGACAATGACCAGTTCACAGAGGGCAACCCTGGGGTAACTAAGGCTCGAGCTGCAGCGTTGCTTGTCTTTGGCGAGATTGTTTATCCAAACTTTGCGGAGTCTGACTTGCCATCCAAACCAACAGACTTCAATGACCTGCACTGCCTACAGGGTTTGGAAGCAGTTAAAGACCAGATCGAGCGCGTGGCCGGACCAGTTAAGGATAAGCTGGCGTTTGAGTTCTCGAGAGCAGATAGTCTGCAGCTCACGCAAATCAAGTGGATTGTGGATGATTACATTGAGGGCGACAGCTTGGCCCAGGTGTTTGGTGACCCAGGCGGTGGCAAGAGCTTTGTGTCCATCGACATCGCCTGCTGTGTGGCCACTGGCGTGGCATGGCATGGGCACCAGGTACAGCAGGGTGCGGTGTTTTATATTGCTGGCGAGGGCCACAACGGACTGGCCAGGCGGTTCAAGGCGTGGGAGCTGGGCAACGGCATCAGCCTGGCCGGCGTGCCGTTGTACAAAAGCCACCGGGCGGCTCAGTTGTACGACAGCACCGAAGCGGCGATTGTGGCTGAGTCGGTCAAGCAGCTCAGTGCCGACGCCGGGTGCGTGCCTAGCATGATCATCATCGACACGGTGGCCAGGAACATGGGAGGCGACGAGAACAGCACCCAGGACATGAATGCCTTTATCCAGCACCTGGACACATACCTGCGCCAACCATGGAAGTGCTGCGTGCTAGTTGTCCACCACTCAGGCGCCATGGACAAGGAGCGCAGCCGGGGATCAACCGCCCTGCGCGGTGCCCTAGATGCCGAGTACAAGGTGGCGCTGGACTCAGGCTCCAAAACCATCCAGTTTGAGTCCAAGAAGATGAAGGATGCTGAAATGCCCGCGGCCAAGAATTTCCAGATCACCCAGATCGACCTGCCGATCCTGGACAAGCACAACCTAGCAGTCAAGGGAGCGTACCTGACCAGCGTTGACATCAGCGGCCTGGTCAGCCAGGTCCAAAAGAAGACGTACCTGTCACCAAACCAAAAGCGCGTCATGGAGTGCCTAGTCATGCTCGAGCTCAAACGAACGACCGATCAACAGACCAATGCAGTCAATTACGACGAATGGCGGGAGTCGGCCAAAGAGCACAACGTAAAGAACAATAGATTTTGGGAAGTAGTCAAAAGTATGATTGCCAAGGGCATGGTGGTTGAGGCTGATGGGGGGTATCGAAGTCATCCCAACCATCCGAAAGTATCCGAAACCATCCGAATCGGATGAATAAGGATGCATCCGAAACATCATCCGAATCATCCGAAGTCATCCGAAACCATCCGGGTTCCCACCCCGGCAATCATCCGAATCCTTCCTCCTGGGTATATATACCCAGGATGGTTCGGATGCCGGATGGGCCGGATGGACCAGGATGGCGGGAAATGGGGAATGGGGGAAATGGGGCATGGCAATGATTGAAGTTTGCCTGCCGCTGAAGATTGTGTCGGTTGCGAACTTAAGGTTGCATTGGGCAGTTAAGGCTAAGTTGGCGAAAAAGCACCGGCAAAGCGCGTTCAATGCACTGGCTGGTTTGGCTGCACCACCAACACCGCCTTGCACCATTGTGCTCACCAGGGTGGCGCCTAGGCCGTTGGATGGGGATAACCTGCAGTCAGCGTTTAAAGCAGTCAGGGATGGCGTTGCTGATTGGCTTGGTGTTGATGATGGCCATAAGCAGATCGACTGGCAGTATTTTCAGCGACCTGGTGGTGTTAAGGTCTACCAAGTTGAGATTGAGGTGATAGCATGACAACTGGCAAAGCAGTTGCCAACCTTTGGGGGAAAGCAGAAGTGCAAGTACCCTGTTTTTTTGAAGGTAAATAAAAGTGGATCAAAGTTCAATGCAAATGGTTGAAACCAAAAACAAAGGCGGTCGGCCTATGGTCTATCCACCAGATAGCTATGTCTGGCAACAGATCATTGATGACATCTCAGAAGGCAAGAGTTTGAGCAGCTCGCTTCGCGCCGAAGGAATGCCGTCGTATCGTGCGGTTCTATACAAAATCAAAAACAACCACGAATTTCGCGCAGCCTACGATCAAGCCATTGGCGACCGTGCCGATAAGTTGGCCGAGGAAATCATCGAGCTGGCCGATGCCCAGATGCCCGAAGGTTTGGAAGGCGCTATGGCCAGCGCCTGGGTTCAGCAAAAAAGAGTCCAGGTTGATGCTCGCAAATGGGTAGCTTCTAAGCTCAAGCCAAAGGTCTATGGCGACCGTCTTGATGTCAGCGTTACCGATACCAGGATCAGCGTGCTTGATGCCCTCAAAGAAGCTAAACAGCGCGTCATTACCGATCAGACCAACGTGGTTGATGTTGAGGTGAAGGATAAACTGGGGACAGATTAGGCGGGGTTATGCGCTTTTTGCATAGATTGTGCGCAACTACGCGCACGCACTCCATAAAAAAACAGAGTGAATGCTTACGTCTGTTTCTACTACGTACAACGTCCATTATGTTAAGTTATTTGAAGGTTGCGCACAAGTTATACAGACTGATGCGCGATCTGGGCGGTTATCCACAGTCTAAAATGAACAACTAGGGTCTGGCCCTGTGGATAAGTGCCGGCCAAGCGCCCATGGTCACCGCCCCGCCGCGGTGGGGGGCCGGGTAGGGCCGGCGGCGAAAGGTCACAGGAACGGTGCACTCACGAACATTTTTATTTTTATTTTTTAAAAAAATCAATTACCATTGCCCAATGCCAACGAATTATTAACGACCATGGCCACTAGCTTTAACTTCCTGGCGCCCCCGAACCAAAACGAGCTTGCAGCTGCGTTTGGATACTATCCTCAGATCAGGCGCAACAGGATGTACCAGGACCCGCAGGCAGCGCTCGAGATGCCGGTGCAAGCACTTAGAGGCAGGTTTGCGGCAACGGCGGGCGCTCCATCAGACATACTTAATACGGTGCGCAGCCCAATGCCTATGGAGATGTTTGGCCAGGTGGACTATGGACCGCAGACCCAGGTGCCATATGGCTCGCAACAGTTATTGCAGCAACTCCCCTTGGCGCCTCGAGGTCCGGCCCAGCAGGCGGCAGCCCAGCTTGGTGCTTTTGCGCCTATGACGCCGGCTGAAGCGTTGCAGGCAGCCAGGTTGGTTAGGCAGGCTGCGTTGGCTGGGGGTGCAACTGTTAAGCAGGCCGGACGTTTGGCGGGTGAGGAGTTAAATGCCGCGATGATGGGCGAAAGGCCGGGCACGTTACTTGGCGCGATAACGCCGCAGCCTATGTTTGCGGTCCCACCTGGTGGCCGTAGCGGGTTTGGTGCGTTTGACCCGCGGTATGACCCCAGGGTCCAAGAGCAATCCAGGCTGCAGGCAATGACCCGTGATATTCAGTTAAATCCAAATGTGGTAACTGCGCCAACGGTGTCATTGGATCAGTTTGCTGGCAGGCCGTTTATTACGAGCATGGCTGACCGCACCGCGGCTGGCGGTAATTTAACTGGCATTGACAACGTAAAATTTAACAGGCCGGTTGAGTTGTTGGGCGGGCAAGACTACATGTTTAACAATCCTGGCCAAGTTTGGGCATCTGCGCAGGGGCCGGTTAGAAAGATTATGGAAAACGCTGCGGAGATTAAGCAGGCAACGGGACAAAATCCAATTTATTTGCCTTGGCGCATGGCGCCAACTGGTGGGGACTTTGCGGCTATGACGGGCGAAACCATGTTGGCTTACGCTGACAGCGCGATGAATAAGGGCCAAAAAAGAAGTTTGGACAGATCGATTAAGAAGTTTATTCCTGAGTGGTCTGGTGTATCTGACCCGGCGAGTGTTCAACAGTTTAGGGATGCGCCGGACAAAACGCGCAAGGCCATTAAACAGATGATGGACGTAGATTTTAGAGATACTGGCGGTTTGAATATTGGCGGTGCCAGGTTGGCGGTTTCTGACCCTGCGCAGTTGGCTGCGCAAGAAGGCGGTGTGCAAAATATTGGCGAGATATTTGCTGGCACTCCTATGGTGATGCAATCTGGCCACCCGTCATATCCGCGGGGCGTGCCTGGTCAGGGGTTGGGCACTTTGGCTGAAAACCGCAATATTTTTGAATTGTTGCCAGAAGTGGCAAAAGCCAGGGGAATACCAGACCCAACAAACCCAAGGCAGACTGATTTAAGGGCTTTGCAGATGAAGCCTTATTCTGGTGTGATTACCAATGAGCTGCTCAAGCGTCTTGGCTACTAAACAAAAATTTTGGATCAAAAGTGCTGGCCAACTTTTCGCCATATCGATCAGTCAAGAATGCTTTGACCGACTCTTCGGTCACAGATTTGACGTTGGTGACGACGCAGCGCGTTTCATGCAGGCCAAGAGCCTCGAGCATTTTGGCTGGCATTTTGGTGTCGGTGTTGACAATAGGTGATAATTTCATGTTTCGATTCTATCATATAGCTAGATAAATGCAAACCACGATCTACAAACCCGAAGAAGAGCAGGAGCTGATGGCGACTCTGTGGAGCCCGGCAATTGCTGACGACCCAGAAGCGTTTGTTTTGTTTGCATTTCCTTGGGGTAAGGAGAACACGCCCCTGCAGCACTTTGCCGGCCCACGCAAGTGGCAGCGCGAAGTCTTGCGCGAGATCGCCCAGCACGTTAAGCGCCAAAAGGGGCTTATTAACTTTGAGACTTTGCGCCACGCCATATCGTCTGGCCGAGGCATTGGCAAGTCTGCATTGGTGTCCTGGCTGACTATTTGGATGTTGTCCACCAGGATTGGATCAACAACGATTATTTCGGCCAACAGCGAGGCCCAATTGCGAGCTGTGACCTGGGCCGAGATCACCAAGTGGTTGGCAATGACTATTAATAGTCACTGGTTTGAGGTGTCGGCCACCAAGGTTGCGCCGGCTGATTGGCTGACTGAGTTGGTGGAGAAGGACTTGCGCAAGGGCACCCGGTACTGGGCGGTTGAGGGCAGGCTTTGGTCAGCAGAGAATCCAGATTCTTATGCCGGGGTCCACAACCATGACGGGGTGTTAGTCATCTTTGATGAGGCGTCTGGTATTGATGATGCGATCTGGTCTGTGACCGCGGGCTTTTTCACAGAGAACACGCCAAACCGCCTTTGGTTGGCTTTTTCCAACCCCCGGCGAAATACTGGGTACTTTTACGAGTGTTTTAACAGCAAGCGGGACTTTTGGACCAGCAAGGTGGTGGACGCCAGGACGGTCGAGGGCACTGATAAGGCGGTGTACCAGAACATTATTGATGAGTATGGTCCAGACTCGAGCCAGGCGCACGTTGAGGTGTATGGCATGTTTCCCTCGGAGGGGGACGACCAGTTTATTTCGTCCAATATCGTGGATGATGCAATGAAACGCGCAAAGTACAAGGATCAGTCGGCCCCAATCATCATTGGAGTTGACCCTGCACGCTTTGGCGCGGATGCAACTGTCATCGCTGTGCGCCAAGGACGGGATATTGTCAAGATTATTCGCCACAGGGGCGACGACACCATGACGGTGGTGGGGTATGTGATCGAAGCAATTGAGGAATTCAAGCCGGCGCTGGTCGTGATTGACGAAGGTGGGCTGGGCGCGGGTATTGTCGATCGATTAAAAGAGCAACGGTACAAGGTCAAGGGCATAAACTTTGGAAATAAGTCCAAAAACCCGATCATGTACGGTAATATGCGCGCGCAGATGTGGGGAGATATGCGAGAATGGCTGAAATCTGCTAGTATTCCTAGCGACAGGTTCTTGAAGACGGACTTGATTTCGCCTATGATGAAGCCTGATTCACGGGGAACAATCTTCTTGGAAAGCAAAAAAGAAATGAAAGCTCGCGGTCTTGCCTCACCCGACGCTGCTGACGCTATCTGCGTCACATTTGCCTTTCCAGTGGCACATCGTGAATATGCTGAACCCAAGCGCACCGCCAGAAGCTACGGTAGCGCAGTGTCTACTGGATGGATGGGAGCATGAAGAAGGTTTCCTTGAGTGTCGGTCGCGGCGAGAAGTTGCCGGTGTCCAAGGGTGCAGGTCTGACTGAGAAGGGCCGCGCTAAGTACAACGCCGCCACTGGCTCCAATCTCAAGGCGCCAGCACCCAACCCTAAGACCAAAGCAGACCAAGGTCGCAAAGATTCATTTTGTGCAAGGATGGGTGCTGTAGCAGCAAACGCCAAAGACGGCGAACGTGCTAAAGCAGCTCTTAAACGATGGAAGTGTTGATATGGCCACCAAACCCGGCTTGTATGCCAATATTCACGCCAAACAGGCACGTATCGCCGCTGGCTCTAAAGAGAAAATGAGGAAACCGGGCTCACCCGGCGCGCCAACTGCCAAAGACTTCAAAGATTCAGCCAAAACTGCAAAGAAGAAGTAACATGCCACTCGTTAAATCAAAATCTCCCGAAGCATTCCGCAAGAATGTTGCGGCTGAAGTGAAATCTGGAAAACCAGTTAAACAAAGCGTCGCAATCGCGTATGCCGTCAAACGTGCGGCACCAAAAGGCAAGAAATAATGGCAGACTTCACAGGCATTGCGGCTGCTGGCGCAGTGGCCGAAGGCGGTAAACCTAAGAAGAGCGCGTCTGACATCCTGGCCACAGCCCGTGCCAGGCTGGATATGGCGGTGTCCGCGCTTGCCGAGAGCCGCGAAGACGAGATCGACGATCTGCGCTTTTACGCCGGCTCGCCCGACAACCACTGGCAGTGGCCCGCCGATGTGCTGGCCACCCGTGGTGCGGTGCAGGGGCAGACGATCAACGCCCGCCCGTGCCTGACAATCAACAAGCTGCCCCAGCATGTGCGCCAGGTCACCAACGACCAGCGCCAGAACCGGCCTGGGGCCAAGGTCATCCCGGTGGACGACAACGCCGACGTGGAAGTGGCCGACATCTTTAACGGCATGATTCGGCACATTGAGTACATCAGCGACGCTGACGTGGCCTACGACACTGCCTGCGAAAACCAAGTTTCTTACGGCGAAGGTTACCTTCGCCTGCTGACCGAGTATTGCGAAGACAACACGTTCGATCAAGACATTAAGATTGGCCGTGTGCGCAACTCCTTTTCGGTCTACATGGATCCAACCATCCAAGACCCGACCGGCGCGGATGCCAAATGGTGCTTTGTCACTGAAGATGTGACCAAGGCCGAGTTTGAGCGAATGTACCCAGACGCTTCGCCCATCACCACATTGCAGTCGCTGGGTGTGGGCGATCAGTCGATCAGCAACTGGCTCAATGAAGACACGATCCGCATTGCAGATTACTACTACATCGATTTTGACCGCACAACGCTGAACCTGTATCCCGGCAACGCCACGGCGTTTGAGGGTACGTTCGAGGACAAACAACTGCGGGCCGTCTACGGCAAACCCAAAAAGTCACGCGAATCTGACCGTCCAAAGGTCAAATACTGCAAGATTAACGGGTACGAAATCCTTGAAGAGCGCGAGTGGGCGGGCAAATACATTCCTGTCATCCGCATTGTGGGCAATGAATTTGAAGTTGACGGTCGCCTGTATGTGTCGGGCTTGGTGCGCAACGCCAAGGACGCCCAGCGCATGTACAACTACTGGGTCAGCCAAGAGGCAGAGATGCTTGCTTTGGCGCCCAAAGCCCCGTTTATTGGCTACGGCGGTCAGTTTGAAGGGTATGAGAACCAATGGAAGACCGCCAACACGCAGAACTGGCCGTATTTGGAGGTCAATCCAGACGTTACAGACGGCCAAGGCGGCATGTTGCCATTACCCGCCAGGGCACAGCCCCCAATGGCTTCCAGCGGCCTCCTGCAAGCCAAGGCAGGGGCGTCTGAAGACATCAAGAGCACCACAGGTCAGTACAACGCATCTTTGGGCATGGGCTCCAACGAGCGCAGCGGCAAAGCCATTCTCGCTCGCCAGCGCGAAGGCGATGTGGGCACATATCACTACGGCGACAACTTGGCTCGCGGCGTGCGCCATGTGGCCCGCCAGTTGGTGGACTTGATCCCCAAGATTTACGACACCCAGCGCATCGCTCGCATCATCGGTGAAGATGGCGAGACGAAAATGATCAAGATTAACCCAGAGCAACAGCAGCCGGTCAACAAGATCATGGATGAGCGCGGGATTGTGATCGAGAAAATCTACAACCCAGGAGTCGGCAAGTACGACGTGGTGGCAATCACTGGCCCAGGCTACGCGACCAAACGTCAAGAGGCATTGGAGGCAATGGCACAACTGTTGCAAGGAAACCCTCAACTGTGGGCTGTGGCCGGTGACCTGTTTGTCAAAAACATGGATTGGCCAGGCGCCCAAGAGATGTCTAAGCGCTTTGCCAAAACCATTGATCCCAAGTTCTTGTCAGACGGCGAGGACAACCCGGCGTTGCAGGCAGCCCAGCAGCAGATGCAAGCCATGGGCCAAGAGATGGAGCAGATGCACCAGATGATCCAGAATGTCGGCAAGTCCATTGAAGCGCAAGACATGGAACGCAAGGATTTTGAAGCCCAAGTCAAGGCATACGAGGCTGAAACCAAACGTTTGGCCCAGGTGCAGGCCAGCATGTCGCCAGAGCAAATTCAAGATATAGTCTTGGGCACGGTGCATGGCATGATCACATCAGGTGACTTGGTAAGCGAAATGCCTGGCCGGGAGCAGAATGAGATGATGCCCGAGAGTGCTGAATATGCGCCTCAACAGATGATGCCGCCCCCAGGCGGTATACCACAACAAGGGATGCCACAATGAAAGCGTGTGATTTTGTAGGGTTGCTGTTCTTGGCCCGAGACGTGGCGCACAGCGTTCACTTGAACACTCGCAGCTACAGCAAACATGTGGCGCTCAACATCTTCTACGACCGAATTATTGGCGCGGCGGATGATTTTGCTGAAGCCTATCAAGGCCGGCATGGTTTAATGGGGCCAATTACTTTGCATTCAGCAAAAAAGACGGCTAACATCATTGAGTTTTTGGAAGACTCGCTAAAAGAAATTGAAGATGCTCGGTATGAAGTGGTTGACAAAGCTGACATGTCGTTGCAGCAGCTCATTGACAACATCATTGAGATTTATCTTCGCACTCTGTACAAACTCCGCTTTTTGGCATAAGGAAACATCATGGAACTTTTAAACCCGTTAGCCGATACCAATTTTCCCGCCAAGTCTATTTCGTACACTGGCACTGCGGGTGTAACTGGTGTATGGCCTGCTGGCGCCCAAGGCGTAGTGGTTTGGTCTGACCAGGCTTGCTATGTGTTAGTTGGTGAAGGCGTCACTGCTACAACTTCTAGCACACCAATCCCCCCATTTACACCGATTCCATTTAAAGTGCCTGCTACGGTTAGCGGTGCATGGCGTGTGAGTGCAATTCAAGTGTCTACTGGCGGCACAATCTACTGCAAACCAATTAATATCCAATGAGTTTTTTTGGAATACCCATTCGCAACGGGGTCTCAATTGGCCTTGGAAGCATTGTTTCCTTTTTGTCGGGATATGCAGATGCGACTGTGCAGAGTAATCTTTTAACTGAAATTAGTGATAACCTCGTCCAAGAAGACGGCGGTTTGATTCTTATGGAGTGATATAAATGGCCGTCTTTCTCTCCCCTGTGGGCGGCGCTGCGGCCCAGTTCTTCACCAACAGCGGCGTAATCCTGTCTGGCGGCAAGCTGTATGCTTACGCAGCGGGAACAACTACGCCAAAACCAACGTACACATCTTCTAGCGGTAACACGGCCCATAACCATCCAATTATTTTAGACTCCGCAGGGCGCGTGCCTGGTGGAGAAATATGGTTGTTGGCGTCTCCATATAAATTTGCTTTGTACACGACTAACGATGTGCTTATTGCAACCTACGATAATATTTCTGGTGTTGGCGCGGCTGAATTCCAAGTTCAAAATTTTACTGGTACAGGATCACAAACTGTATTTACGTTGAGCAACCCATCATTGGGTGAAAATTTCACGTTTGTATATATCAATGGCGTGTACCAGCAGAAAAACACCTATACCGTGTCGAGCACAACGCTGACATTTTCAACCGCACCGCCTCTTACTTCATCCATTGAAGTCATGTTCAATTAAGGAACCATCATGGCCGACACCAAAATATCAGCATTACCTGCGTCCACCGTTCCACTTGCAGGCACCGAAGTTCTGCCAATTGTTCAAAGCAGCTCGACCAAACAAGTGTCGGTTGCTAATTTGACTGCGGGCCGCGCAATTAGCGCAACTCAAATGACTTTGACGACGGGTAATTTGATTGTTGCCAGTGGTCAAGGCATCGACTTTTCTGCCACATCGCATCCTGCTGGCATGACTAGCGAGTTGTTGGCTGACTATGAAGAGGGTACTTTTACAGCCCCTAGAACTGGGTTTACCGAAGTGCTTGGTGGTGGAACAATTACAAGCACGGGCACATATACAAAAATTGGCAGACTTGTCACAGTTAATATAACTCTTGCGTGTACTGGCGCAGCAACTATTGCTGGCACATCGGGCGCAGTTTCTTATTTTGATTTGCCGTTTACATCAGGCTATGACGCTGCTGGCGTTTGGGCTAACCGAACACTTATTAACGCAAATGGCGGGGTTCTTGTAAATTCAGTTCAAATGTATTTAACAACAGGGTTTACAGCGTCAGGAAACACCCGTATATTTTCTGCAACTTATTCTGTCTAAGGATTATCATGGCATTGACCAAAGCAACCTATTCCATGATCCAAGGGGCGGTTTTTAACGTCTTGGATTATGGTGCAACTGGTAATGGATCAACTGATGATCGTGCGGCTTGTCAGGCAGCTATTACTGCTGCTCTTGCTGCTGGTGGTGGTGCTGTATATTTCCCTGCGGGAACGTACATTTTAAATTCTGTTGCATCTTCCGACACAACACCAAACGGACTGTTGATTCCTGACACTAATGGTGTTTTTGACACCGATAAAGGAATTACGCTGTTTGGCGATGGTATTGATACCATTCTTAAAGCTGGCAACACTGCCATGTGCGTAGTTCGCAATTCGCGCAGATGCACAACGATCAGAGACTTAATGATTGATGGTGGCCCTAAAACCCAAGTGATTGGTCTTGGCTGCATTCCTGAGAGCACTACACAAACCACTGAATTAGTTGACCAGTCATTCATGACCGTAAGCAACATTCGTATTGAAAACTGTCGTAGGGGTATGCAGTTTCAACCAGGCCCTACGGTCAGTGGATCAGACAGTGGATGTTTTTATCACTCAATTTCAAATCTCACATCAAATTTAAATGATGAACACGTTTTGATGGTTAGCGATGTAACTGCTGCAAACAATCGCACGACACGCACGACTTTTTTTAAATGCACGTTTTTACGTGGCAACACAGGCATTAATTTGGTAGCAGCTACGGAAATTGATTTTGTATCATGTAATTGGGAATTAATTTCTCAAGGAACTACGCCGTTTGCAACACCAGTTGCTTTTTACTACAGTGACAGCAACCCTGCTGGCATCAGTTTGATTGGCGGTTACATCGAGGCTTGTACTCGTGGCGTAGTTGCAGCGACAACGGCTATTGCAACGCAAATGCTGTTGACCAACTTTAATCAATCAATGGCCTCAGATTCAACTGTTGCATTTATGAATAGGGTGCAACAACAAATATGGAATGTATCTAAACCAGATAAAACTAGTTTAGGTGCTATCTCAATTGATAATTCTAGTTTTGTTGCTTTAGTTGCCGACCCATTAGGGGTAAATTCAAAAGTTGCAGAATTGTGGGTTAACGGCGTAGCAAAACAACAATGGGTTGCTGGTGGTACAACAACTTTTTACCATACAACAAGCAATTTGCGAATTGATGCCAACGGCAATTTTTACCCCGTAACAGATAACGCCGTAACTTGCGGCGCGTCAGGTAGCCGATGGTCAGCGGTATGGTCAGCAAATGGAACAATTCAAACGTCTGACCCACGCACCAAAACTGACATTCAAGATTCGGCATTGGGTCTTGATTTCATCAACAAACTGCGTCCTGTTTCTTATAAGTTTAAAGTCGGCGGCAATCGTGTTGTTGAAGAACGTATTGTCAAAGAAGCTGAGTATGACACCGAGGGCAATTTGCTTCGCGCACAGGTCACTGAGAAAGTGGTCGAGCCTATTGCTGGCAAGCGCACCCATTACGGCCTGTTAACCACCAATGTCAAAGATGCTGCCGGTGATCGTGATTTTGGTGGCTACATCAAGACAGACATCGCTGACCCAGAGTCTGAGGAAGCCTTGCGGTATGACCAGTTTATTGCTCCGCTGATTAAAGCGGTACAGGAACTTTCTGCAAAAGTTGCAGCACTTGAAGCAAAATAACCGTACTGGTGCGGCCCACCAGACTTAATGCTACGGTGGATGCCGTGGCTGGAAACAAGGAAACATCATGGCACTTGAAAAACAAATTGTTGTTGACTTGATCGAAACCATTGAAAACGGTTGTGTTCAAGTTCGCACTTGCACCCGCATCATGGAAGACGGCAAACAAATTAGCGGCACATTCCATCGTCATGTTGTCGCCCCAGGCGATGATTACAGCACTCAGGATGCCAAGGTTCAAGCCATTTGCGCTGCGGTGCATACGGCTGACGTAATTGCCACTTACCAAGCGGCCCAAATTCCAGCATAATGCTGACAAAACCTT
>NZ_JBBAOI010000030.1:0-19447 GCF_040401495.1 Limnohabitans sp. | reverse complement strand
GGAAACGCGTTTTTGCGGCCACTCCAAAACTTCAGGCGCTCGGCCTCGTCGCGGCTCACCGCAATGGCAGTGGCACCACAGCGTTGCAGCACCGCGCTCATGCGGCCAATTTCTTCTTCCACCTCTTCGGGCGTGCCGTCGCTTTCGCACAGCAATATCGCCTCTGCACTCAGGTCGTAGCCCGCGTGGACAAAGTCTTCTACCGCAGCGGTCATGGGCTTGTCCATCATCTCCAAACCGGCTGGGATGATGCCCGCGGCAATGACGGCCGCCACCGCGTCACCGGCTTTGCGCAGGTCGTCAAAACTCGCCATGATGCAGCGTGCCAACTGTGGCTTGGGCGTGAGCTTGACCGTCACCTCGGTGGTGACGGCCAACATGCCCTCCGACCCCACCACCAGCGGCAGCAGGTCCAAGCCCGGCGCGTCCAAAGCGTCGCCACCAAACTCGATGGGCTCGCCGTCCATGGTGAAGCCCTTGACCTTCAACACGTTGTGCAAAGTCAGGCCGTATTTCAAGCAATGCACACCGCCCGAGTTTTCCGCCACATTGCCGCCGATGGTGCAAGCGATTTGGCTCGAGGGGTCTGGCGCGTAGTACAGCCCCAAGGGCGCGGCGGCCTCGCTGATCGCCAAGTTGCGCACACCGCACTGCACCACCGCAGTTCGGCTGTGCGCATCCATCTTCAAAATGCGGTTGAACTTGGCCAGCGACAAGGTGACACCTTGCGCATGGGGCATGGCCCCGCCCGACAAACCGGTGCCCGCACCCCGCGCCACCACCGGCACACCCAAGCGGTGACAGGTGCGCAGCACGTCTTGTATTTGGGCGTAGGTTTCGGGCAGCACCACGCACATGGGGCGTTGGCGGTAGGCGGTGAGGCCATCGCATTCGTAAGGCGTGGTGTTTTCGCTGGAGGACAGCACCGCGTGGGCGGGCAGCACGGCGCGCAGGTCTGCCAAAGCTTGCTTACGCAAAGCATCAGAGGAGATGAGAGAGACTTTTTCAGCGGAGGTGACAGCGTTCATCGGGCTACAAACAACTCAAAACCGCTACTGTAACTGTCAACCAGAGATCAGGGCTTGGCCACCGATTTCAGGGTTTCTTCAATCACATCGCCATTGGCTTGGGTAATGCGTATGCGGGCTGGCAAATAGCCATAGGCAGGGCTGAGCCAAATGTCAAGTTTTTGGTCGTACTCGTTGCGCGCCACCCTGTGCAGTTTCAAGCTGTCAATCTCACCTACGGGCAGCTTGACTTTTTCTGTGCCAAGCACCGCAAATGTCCACACCTCGGCTTGTTTGGCCGACACCACTTGAAAGCTGAGTGTTTGCCCCAGATTTCGCAAATCGGGTGTACCCGCCATGGCAGCAGCCAGCTGCACAAACATGCTGACGCGGTCTTGTGCGCCTTCTTCTATGGCTTGGCTGGGCGTGTTCGCGCTGTAAATCAACAGCCCTTTGACGCGGTCGAAATGCGCCGCCTGCTCTTGGCGAAATTGGTCGCCAAAACGTGTGGGTAACAAGCCTGTGGTGCCCAATTGCCCTGCGCTGGTTTGGCTGCGGTTACCAAACAAAAATGCTTGAATTTCGTGGCGCAACTGGTAGCGGTTATCTTGGTGCTTCCAACTGATGCTGGCACTGGCGCTGTATTTCACGCCTTTGGAGGTGCCGCTTAACTCAAACTGAAGCAAGCTGGGGTCTGGCCAAACAAACTTGGCTTGCGCCAGCCAAGGCGGTGTAGCAGTTACTGGGTTGTTGGCGCTGGGCGGCGCTGCAGCGGCAGGGGGTTCAACCTTGGGTGGCACCACTGGGTCAGGCAAGGGTGCTGCGGGCAAGGCAATTTCTGGGGTGGGCGCAGTCGCGGCCTCCACAGGCTCAGCGACGGGTGTTACAGCGCTGAGCGTCTCGTCGGGTTTGGGCGGGTTGGTTGGCGCATCCTCGGGCTTGTTGCCCGTATCCAAACGTGCTGTGGTACCCGAACTGGTCGAGGGCGGCGCGACCACCTTTGCCACAGCCGTTTGCCCAGCGTTGGTGACAGGGGGCAAAGGCTTGAGTTCAACAGGGGCGGCGGCTGGTGGTGCAGATAAGCGCAGATGTGCCACGGGAGCAGGCAAGGACAATTTGGGCCCACTGAGCGAGGTAGAGAGGGTTTGCAAACCCAATAAATGCAAGACGAGCACCAACACCACCAAGCCCCAGACCGATGGGCGCGGCAAAGATGACGCTGGATAGAATGCTTGCATGAAACTGGCTACTTACAAAGACGGGTCTCGCGATGGGCAACTGGTGGTGGTGTCGCGTGATTTAACCACTGCCCATTATGCGAGCGGCATTGCCACCAAGTTGCAACAGGTCTTGGACGACTGGAACTTCCTCTCCCCCCAACTGGAAGATGTGTCGCAGACCTTGAACCAAGGTAAAGCACGCCATGCGTTCCCGTTTGACCCTAAGCTGTGCATGGCGCCCTTGCCGCGTGCTTACCAATGGGCGGATGGCTCGGCCTATATGAACCATGTGGAGTTGGTGCGAGCTTCCCGCAACAGCGAAGTACCTGCCAATTTTTACGAAGACCCCTTGATGTACCAAGGTGGCAGTGACGACTTTTTAGGCCCTTGCGATGATGTGGTGTGTCCCAGCACTGACTATGGCATTGACTTCGAAGCCGAGGTGGCGGTGATCACCGCCGATGTGCCCATGCAAGCCACGTCCGAACAGGCCTTGGACGGTATACGTTTGGTGATGATTGCCAACGATGTCTCGCTGCGCCGCCTCATCCCCAACGAACTCGCCAAAAACTTTGGCTTTCTTCAAGGCAAACCCGCCACCGCGTTCAGTCCCGTGGCCGTGACCTTGGACGAGTTGGGCGAAGCATGGGAGCAAGGTCGCTTGCACTTAAGCATGCGGGTCGACTGGAATGGCAAACGTGTAGGCATGTGCGAGGCTGGCCCCGAAATGACGTTTCATTTTGGGCAACTGATTGCCCATTTGTGCAAAACCCGCAACGTGCGAGCCGGCAGCATCATTGGCAGCGGCACCGTCAGCAACAAGGCGGTGGAGGTCGATGGCCGCAAGGACTGGCCCAAGGGCTACAGCTGCATCGCCGAAAAACGCGCCATAGAAACCATCTTGGACGGCAAAGCCAGCACCGACTTTATGCAGTTCGGTGACACGGTACGCATTGAGATCAAGGGGCGCGATGGTCAAAGCGTTTTTGGTGCGATTGACCAAACCATCTCGCCGCTTAAAGCAGGCTAGGGTCGCCTGCCATCTTGTCGAACTTCACAAAGTACTTGCGAGCCAAAGCAATCAGCTGAGGATCGGTGGGGTGGTCGCTGGGAATGTTCTCAATGATGGTGTGTGCACAGGCCTTGGCGTGGCTATCGCACCAAGTCTTGAATTCGGTCCTAGCCGTGCCGGCACCGGTTAACAACACTTCATGGCTGCCTTCTAAGGCTTGCACGATCTCGTTATAAAACGCCTTGTTGTCAGGGTGCTTGCCTTGGTGGCTGTGCTTGCTGCGTGAATGCACACGCTCGCCTTGCACGTGTTCGTTGTCAAACATCAGCACATGGGCTTCGGCGTGGTCCATCCAAACGACGGCGTGAAAAGTAGACATGGTGTTCCTTGTAAAAAATCAAACGGGATGTGTTTTTTCGAAGCTGGTTTGACAACCGACGCAGCGCAGTGTGTGAGGTGCGGCATCAAGCCTGGCCGCTGGTATGTGGCTGCCGCAGTCCACGCACAAGCCATAAACGCCTTGCTTGATGCGCAGCAGTGAAGCGTCGATGGCCAGCAATTCGGCGGTTTCATGCTCGTTGATGGCAAATGCGATGTCTCGCCCAGTTTGTATTTGAGCGTTGTCGTCCTCGCTCTTGTCTAAAGCGTCGCTGCCGGCTTCGGCGCGGCTGATCGGCCCGCCGCGCTGTCCATCGATTTGCGCCAGCAAGGCATTGCGTTCGATAACGAGTCGGTGTTTGTATGTCTGAGCGGTGACGGCATCCATCTGGCATCCTGTGAATTCAACAGGGTCCATGGTGCGCCTGTCCATGACGCTGCGCCTTGACCTTGGTCAACAAAGCGCAAGGTTGGGCAAAGCCTGCAGGCACAATTCGGCTTTTCTTCTGATTCAAAGAAACGCATGAAAACCATTGACTACAGCGTCTACTCCACCTTGTCCATCACCCGTCGCGGCCCCAAGGACAGCGTGCTGGATATCCAAATGAAGGCCATGAACGGCAAATTGCCCACGGCAGGACATGCGGGCCACGAGGACTTGTGCGAGATTTGGCGTGACGTGGGGCGTGACGAGAGCGTGCGTTGCGCGGTGTTGCGTGGCGAGGGCATGGGGTTTTCGGGAGGCGGCGACTTGCAACTGGTACAAGACATGGCCGAGGACTTCGAGGTACGTACACGGGTATGGAAAGAGGCGCGGGACTTGGTCTACAACGTCATCAACTGCGACAAACCCATCGTCAGCGCCATGCACGGCCCAGCTGTGGGTGCGGGACTGGTGGCAGGTTTGTTGGCCGACATTTCCATTGCTGCCAAAAGCGCCAAGATCGTCGATGGCCATACCCGCTTGGGCGTGGCCGCTGGTGACCACGCGGCCATCATTTGGCCCTTGTTGTGCGGCATGGCCAAAGCCAAGTACTACCTGTTGCTGTGCGAAGCGGTCAGCGGCGAAGAGGCCGAGCGCATTGGACTGGTGTCCTTGTGCGTGGAAGACGATCAATTGCTGAACAAGGCTTATGAGGTGGCCGACAAATTGGCCAATGGCAGCCAAAGCGCCATCCGCTGGACCAAATATTCCTTGAACAACTGGTTGCGCCAAGCAGGGCCCGCATTTGACACCTCGCTGGCGCTGGAATTCATGGGCTTTGCCGGCCCCGATGTGCGCGAAGGCGTGGCTGCATTGAAAGCCAAGCGACCTGCCGATTTCGGCTGAAAAACCAAGCGAGTACACTTTCGCCATGCAAGCCTTCAGACAACTGCGCCACCTCACCCGCTTCGTGCTGGTGTGGTTTGCTTTGTCTTTGGGTGTGGCGATGGCGTCTTCTTTGGTGGCGCCCAAGGCCACCGAACTGGTGTGTACCAGCGGCGGCATGCTCAAACTGGTGGCCATGGACGGCAACGACAGCGCTGTACCCAGCCACGGAACAATGGACTGCGCCTTGTGCTTGCCAGTGGCTTTGCCACCTGCGCCTTGCACAGTGCAACTTGCGCAACCTTCTCCCCTCTCCCACGCCCTGCAACCTACTGCAGCGGCCCATATCGCGTCGGCCGCCGCGCCGCCGCTGCCTTCTCGAGGCCCTCCCGCCCAACTCTGATCGACAGCTGTTCCCGCTAAGTCTGACAAGTGTCAGCGTTGCGGGTGGTTTTCTTTTTCGGAGTTGTGATGAATTTCAAAAACGTGTTTTTTGCAAGTGCGCTCCTGCTGCCATTTGTAACCATGGCGCAAGAAGAGGCGGCCAATCCAGCCGATGCGGTTAACACTCAGAGCAAGTCCTTGGGCGTGGTGACGGTGACCTCAGGTCAACCCACTTCCTTGCCCACCCAGATACCCACCACCATGGAGGGCATCACCAAAGAGCAAATACAGAAAACCATCAACGCCACCGACAGCGAAGACGCTTTGCGTTACTTTCCCAGTTTGTTGGTGCGCAAGCGCTATATCGGCGACTACAACCACGCGGTGCTCTCCAGCCGAGCCTCGGGAACCGGCAACAGTGCAAGAAGCGCGGTGTATGCCGATGGCATCTTGCTCTCCAACTATTTGGGCAACGGAGCTACTTATGCGCCGCGCTGGGGCTTGGTCACACCTGAAGAAATCGAGCGGGTGGATGTGATGTACGGCCCGTTCTCCGCTGCTTACCCTGGCAACTCGGTGGGCGCCATCGTTGATTACGTTACGCGCATGCCGCAGAAATTTGAAGCGAATGTGCAACTCAGTGGTTCGATTCAAGACTTCAATGTCTACCAAACCAACCGCGACTTTGCGGGAATGCAAGGCAGTGCGTCGGTGGGAGGACGCAGTGGGGATTGGTCATGGTGGTTGAATGGCAGTCACTTGAACAGCCAAGGCCAGCCCATGGCATTTGCATGGAAGGCCACAACAACGTCTGGAACCGCCACCGATGTCACAGGCGGCGTGTTGGTCCCTGGCACCGAAAACCAAGCCGGTCGTGTGCTGGGCACCAGCACCCAGTACCACACGGTGCAAGACCACGGCAAGCTGAAGTTGGCCTATGACCTGACCCCAAGCATACGTGCCAGCTACACCCTAGGGCTATGGCAAAACGATTCACGCGGCAGTGCCGACACCTACCTCAGCACCAGCACCGGTGCGCCGCTTTACTACGCCTCCAAAGTCAAGGTGGACGGTAGTTACTACAGCATGACGGGCACCGAATTTTTGGGCTCCCAGGACAACTGGGAGCACCTGATGCATGGCCTGTCCCTCAAAACCCATACCCAAGGTGTGTGGGACTGGGAGGCGGCCACCAGCCTGTACGACTTTCAGCAGTCCATCAGCCGCGCCCAAGCAACACGGGTCAGCAACAGCAGCAGCAATGAGGCCGCCTACAACCAAAACGGCGCCAAGTACTACCCCGCCACGATGACGGACATGGATGGCACGGGTTGGATGACTTTGGCCTTGAAAGGCACTTGGCGACCGCAAGGTACTGCGGGCGCACACACCGTGGACTTTGGTTATGCGCAAGACGTTTACAAACTGCGCACCCTCAACAGCCAAGTGCAGCTCACCAGCGGCAGTTGGCTCAGCAGCCCTCAAGGCACCATGACCTCGGACTTGGGCGGTCAAACCGGCTCACAAAGTCTGTATGCCCAAGATGCGTGGGCTTTTTTGCCCGGTTGGAAAGCGGTGTTAGGTGTTCGGGCTGAATCATGGAAAGCGGCAAACGGTTACAACAAGAAAAACAATTTCAGCTCCACCGATTTGGTGACGGTCACTTCCACCACCTCCGAGGGCTATGCCAATCGCCATGAAACCTATTACTCGCCTAAAGCCGCGGTGTCCTTCCAAGCCTCGCCGCAATGGGTGCTGAAAGCGTCTTCTGGCAGAGCAGTGCGAATGCCCACGGTGTCCGAGTTGTACGGCTCGACCACTGCAGCCGCTGCGGCCAGCGGTCAAACCTTTATGAACGAACCTCTGCTCAAACCCGAGCGCTCCAGAACCACCGAGCTAAGCGCCGAAAAAGACACCGGCACCGGCCTGTTGCGCATTACCTTGTTCACCGAGACAGTGCGAGATTCGATTTTCTCCGAGGTGAAGGTCGACAGCTTGAACACCAGCACCACCACCAAGCGGATCACCAACGTGGGGCGTATGCGAACCGATGGCTTGGAGTTGTATGCCTTGGACTCTGATGTGTTGCTCAAGGGGTTGGATTTGTCAGGCAGTTTGACCTATGCGAATTCACGCATCAAAGAAAATTCGGGTTATGACTACAGTAGCAACACAGGCACCAGTTTCAACACCATCAACAAATTCCAACCACGCGTACCCATGTGGCGAGCCACCGGTTTGGCGCTGTACCACTGGAACGATAAGCTAAGCACGTCAGTAGCGGCCCGCTACAGCGGCAAGCAGTATTCGCAGCTTGGCAACTATGACGTGAATGGCTTCACCTACACCGGCGTGAGCAAATATTTCACCATCGATACCCGCTTGTTCTACCAATTCGACAAGCAATGGTCAGGCGCCGTGGGCATTGACAACCTGAATAACAACCAGTACTGGAACTACCACCTGTACCCAGGCCGCACTTTGTTGGCGGAGCTGAAATGGGCACATTGATAACACTGAAAGGAAAACCATGACAAACTATTTCAAACTTCTCGCCTCACACCTCTTGGTACTGTGTTGGGGGTTATTGCTGGCACAGCCGGCACAAGCCCACGGCTTTGAGCTGGGTGACTTGTTCATACGCCATCCTTATGCAACGCCTTCTTTGGCGGGTTCGCAAAATGGTGCGGTGTATTTCAAAGGCATCAAAAACGCCGGCAAAGAGACGGATCAATTGTTGTCAGCCAAAACCCAAGTGGCTGACAAGGTAGAAATCCATGAAATGACCATGGACGGCGACGTCATGAAAATGCGCCCCTTAAGCAGCATAGAAATTCCTGCAGGTGGGGAAGTGTCTGTTGCCAAAGGAAACCCCAATGGCTACCACTTGATGTTGCTAGGCCTTAAACAGCCTTTGAAAGACGGCGACCGTTTTCCTGTTTGGCTGACCTTCAAGCGGTCGGGCGAAGTCAAGGTGGAGGTTTATGTGCAAACGCCCAAAGCCCCTGCACAGTCCGAACAACACCAGCACTGAACTCGCTTTAGGCACAATCACCTATTTGGTTTGGCTAATTAGTCCCCTGTGTGAGCGCATCCCGCACCCCCGTCATCGTCTCCAGCGTCGTGTTGTTCCACGTCGCTGCGCTGTGGGCTTTGCACCAAGGCCTGCTGCAGCGCATGGTGGAAGTGGTGCTGCCAGTCATGGCCATCAGCCAAGCAGAACCGCCCCCGCCCCCGCCTCCTCCCCCCCTTAAGCCGCCCGAACCACCCAAACCGGTGGAGCCACCTAAGCCTGTGCCGACCCCGCCACCGCCACAAACCGTGCAGCCGGTCTTGACACCTGCGCCACCCGTGGTGAGCCCCGCGCCAGCTGCGGTGCTGAGTGCGCCCACAGCAGCGCCCACAGCACCCGCGGTGCCTTCGGCCGCACCGGCACCCCCGCCACCTCCTCCCCCCAGCCCTCCTCCCGCAGCAGCAGCGCCGCCCCCGCCGCCGCCCAAGGTGGAGTTGCCTTCCGCCAAAGCCGACTACCTGCACAATCTACAGGCTGATTACCCGCGCATGAGCAAGCGCTTGGGCGAGCAGGGGAGGGTGGTGGTGAGGGTGCTGATCGGTGAAGACGGGCTGGCGCAAAAGGTGGAGTTGCTCACCAGCAGCGGCTTTGAGAGACTCGACAAGTCGGCGATGGAGGCGGCTATGCGCGGGCGCTATGTGCCAGGCAAGCGAGGCGGTGTGGCAGAAGCCATGTGGTGGCAAGTACCGATTCAATTTACTTTGGAATAAAGAGCAGTTATGAACAACGAATTTGGACTCATCAACTTATGGACCGAGGGCGACGCCGTCACCCGCTTCGTGGCACTCTTGCTGCTCGCCATGTCGCTGGCCTCGTGGATAGTCATCATTGTGAAGTCGCTCAATCTGCTCAGCACCCGCAGTCAGGCCTCCCGCATCGAAGCGTTTTGGCACAGCCCGAATGTGGCGGGTGGCTTGCAGGCTTTGGGCAATGAGGAGGGCAACCCTTTCACAGCGCTGGCCATGCGCGGTGAAGAAGCCTTGGCGCATTTGAAGAGTGGCGGCACACAAGCCGAGTTGCTCAAAGAACTCGATACCAGCGACTGGGTCACACGCAGCTTGCAAAACACCATCGACGACGCCACCGCACAACTGCAGTCTGGCATGGCCATTTTGGCCTCAGTGGGTTCAACCGCGCCATTTGTGGGTTTGTTCGGCACGGTCTGGGGCATTTACCACGCGCTCATGCAAATTGGCATGGCGGGTCAAGCCACCATCGACAAAGTGGCGGGCCCCATTGGCGAGGCGCTGATCATGACAGCGCTGGGCTTGGCGGTGGCGATTCCTGCGGTGCTGGGCTACAACGCCTTGGTACGTGGCAACAAAGCCGTCATCACCCGCATGAACCGTTTTGCTCATGACCTGCATGCTTTGCTGGTGACGGGTTCGCGTGTGAAAACCAAGGGGTAGACCATGGCATTTGGTACCCAAGACGATAGCGACGAGGTCATGAACGAGATCAACATGACGCCGTTTGTGGACGTCATGTTGGTGCTGCTCATCATTTTCATCATCACCATTCCGGTGATGAAGCACGCGGTCAATATCGAGTTGCCCCGCGCCAGCAACCAGCCGCAAGACGCCAAGCCGCAAACCATTCGTTTGACAGTGGACGCCGAGGGCAAATATTTCTGGAACGATACGGCCGTGGACGACACCAAATTGCAAAGCTTGTTGCAAGAGGCCGCGCAAAAGAAACCTCAATCGCCTCTTCACATCAGAGGCGACCGCGCCGTGCGCTACGAGCGGGTGGCCCAAGCCATGGCAGCGGCGCAACGAGCGGGCATGACGCAAATCGGCTTTATCACTGAACGAACCTCACCCTAAAGGAAACACCATGTTGAAAAAATTACTTTGCGCTGTGATTGTCTTGGCGGCCACTTCAGTGCACGCGCAAGTCGAGGTTACTGACGCATGGGTTCGTGCCACCGGTCAGGGTCAAAAAGCCACCGGCGTCTTCATGAACTTGACAGCGAAGAAGGCCACCCGCTTGGTCGGCGTGAAAACCGCGCTCACACCCATGGCTGAGGTGCATGAAATGAAAATGGACAAAGACGTCATGAAAATGCAAGCCGTCAAGGCGCTGGATTTACCCGCTGGTCAAACCGTGGCTTTAAAGCCTGGCAGCTACCATGTGATGTTGATGGACTTGAAAGCGCCCTTGGCCGAAGGCGAGCATGCAGTCATCACCTTGTTGTTCGAAGATGCCGCAGGTGTTAAAACCCAGCAAGAAGTTCACGCTGTGGCAAAAAAAATGGCCATGGGCGGCAAAGACAAGCCCCAGCATGGCGAGCATCAACACTGAAAAGGAAAAACCATGGCCAGCGCATCCCCGTTCAACTTCGAATCCATCATGCCTGGCTTTGATTTTTTAAAGCAGTTTGCCGCTGCCGGTGGGGCCGCCGGTCTGCCCCAAGCCGCGCAGTGGGTCACGCCCACGTTGGACCCTAAGGAGTTGGAAAAGCGTATTCAAGAGTTGAAGTCGGTGCAGTTTTGGTTAGACCAAAACGCCAAAGCGTTAAGCGCCACGATTCAAGCCTTGGAGGTGCAACGCATGACCTTGGAAACCTTGCAAGGCATGAACCTTGGCATGGCCGATGTGGCCTCGGCCATGACTGGCAAGGCGAAGACGGGGCAAGCCAGCTCTGCTGACAAGACGGCGGCACCTGTGGTTGACCCCATGCAATGGTGGGGCGCCATTAGCCAGCAATTTCAAAGCATTGCCGCCAAGACCATGCAAGAGATGCAGCAGCACAGCGCGGCCACAGCAAGCGTAAAACCTGCAGCAAAAAAACCTGCCAGCACAAAGCCGGCAGCTGCCAAGCCGCGACCAGCCGCAAAAACAGGCGCTCAAGCCAAGCCACGTAAAACCGCGCGACGCGCGTAGAAAGCTTATTCGTTGCAGTAAACCTTGGCGGTATAGGGCGTGTAAATGCCATTGGTGAGCGTGTTTAACAAAATATTCAACCCGCTTTGCACCCGTTCAACTTTGACCACTCGGTTGGCTCCACCACACACCTCGGCGGCATTGATGCTTTGGGTTTGTCCCAGTCCAGACACAAAAAAGTGTTGCATTTCGTTTTGCTTCAAGACGGACGGATTGTTTTGCAACACCACGCTTTGGGTGGAGCAGGCGCTGAGGGCTAAACACAGCAGCAGGGCAGGGAAAAAACGGCGCATGGATGGGGTCCTTTAAGGGGTGCAAGTGATGGCTAATTGGCGTGGCGCGTAAATGCCCAATGTCAAAATCGTTAAACCGATATTGCCTGGCGTCTGCATGGTTTGCACACGTGCGACTTTGCTGGCGTCGCCACAGGCTTTGGCACCGTCGACTTGGGCTTCTTGACCCAGGCCACCCACCCAAAAGGTTTGGTTTTCAGTGAAAGAAGGCTCTGCACCGTTGGATGAACTGATGTCAAATTGTTGGGTGGCGCAAGCGCTTAGCAAAACAACCACCACCCGCGGCTTTGCTAGAGTGGGTTCTTCTATGAAAGCTTTTGCCATGTTGGCTGCCCTTTTTCTTACCCTGTCGCTGTGGTTGGCTTGGACGCCTGATCTCTCCCGCGAGCGCTTGCTGCAAAGCTACGCAGGGACTGGCACTGCGCAGTTGATGGTTGGAGATCAGGCTTATTTCATTCAAGACACCGGCCCACGTGACGCTCCCACGCTGGTTTTATTGCACGGCTTTGGCGCCAGTTTGCAGACTTGGGACGCTTGGGCTGCTGAGTTAGAGAAGCAGTGGCGGGTGGTGCGTATGGATGTGCCGGCGTTTGGCTTGACCGGACCCGCGGTGAACAACGATTACTCGGATGAAGCGGATGTGGCCCGCTTGCTGGCGCTTCTCGATCAGCTGGGTTTGCAACACGTGGCGCTGGGCGGGCATTCCATGGGAGGGCGCATCGCATGGAACTTTGCGGCGGCCCACCCCGAGCGGGTCAGCCATTTGCTGCTGGTCTCCCCCGATGGCTTTCCTGATCCGCGCTCAACCTCCGAGCAGACCTATAAGGTCTCGCCTTGGCTGGGGCTGATGAAGTACAGCTTGCCCGCTTGGGCTTTGAAAATGGGCGTGGCACCCGCTTATGGCGATGACACGTTGCTCAACCCCCAAACCCTGCGCCGTTACCAAGACATGATGCGAGCGCCTGGGGTGCGTGCCGCCTTGATCGAGCGTATGCGCCAAACCCGCAACAGCGACCCCGTGCCGCGCCTGCAGAACTTGAAGATGCCAGTGCTGCTGGTGTGGGGCGACAAAGATGCCTTCATCCCCATCAGCAATGCGCAGGATTACCTGAAAGCCATCCCCCACGCCGTGCTGGCCAGTATCCCGCAAGCGGGCCATGTGGTGCATGAGGAAGCGCCACTGCCTTCGGTACAAGCGGTCAAAGCCTTTTTGAATGAGTACATTTGAAGCAAAGTAAAGCGATGAAACTTCACATTGCCAACAAAAACTATTCCTCTTGGTCGCTGCGCACTTGGGTGCTCATGACCACCTTGGGTGTGCCTTTTGAAGAAAGCCTGCACCCTTTTCCCATGGGCGGGGGACCTACAGGCTTTGAGGCGTTCTCGCCCACTGGCAAAGTCCCTGTGTTGGTCGATGGTGAGCACACCGTGTGGGACACCTTGGCCATTGCCGAGTATCTGGCCGAGCAACACAGCGCCGTTTGGCCCGCTGATAAAAACGCCCGCGCATGGGCGCGCAGTGCAGCGGCTGAAATGCATTCGGGCTTTGGCGCGCTGCGCAACACCTGCTCCATGAGTTGCGGCGTACGGGTGGCACTGCACCTGCCCTTGCCAGACGGACTGCAACAAGACTTGCGGCGTTTGCAAAACCTGTGGACCGAGGGCTTAGCGCGCTTTGGTGGGCCGTTTCTGGCGGGCGCGCAGTTCAGCGCGGTGGATGCGTTTTTCTGCCCAGTGGCGTTTCGGGTGCAGACCTATGGCCTGACGTTGTCCGCGCCTTGCATGGCCTATGTGCAAACACTGCTGGCCTTGCCCGCCATGCAAGCCTGGTACCAAGCCGCATTGGCAGAACCTTGGATCGAGCCTGCCCATGATGCCGATGTGTTGGCGTTTGGCAAATTGACGCAAGACCTTCGACACGGCAAGTCCAATTGAAAAGACTGGTTTCAAAATCGTTTGGTGTGCGAGGTGCTGCGCATGTGGACGCATGACGAGTAGCGTTGTCGAGAAAGTCAGCTGCACTTCGATGGATTCGTCGACATTGAATAAAGTATCTGCAATGTAACTACATTTGGAGACGCCACATGGAAACCGTGATTCGCAAATGGGGCAATAGCCCCGCCCTCAGACTCAGTGTCGCCGCGATGAAGTTGGCGAACTTTGACTTGGAGCAACGTGTGACCATCAAAGCTGAAAAAGGGCGCATTGTCATTGAACCTTGCGACAAGGTGGAATACAAACTTGAAGACTTGGTAGCGGGGATGACTGCAAAAAATCTTCAGGATAAAGTGTCATTTGGTGCGCCTGTGGGTCAAGAGTCGCTTTGATAGCAATTGCTTGAGTGGCCTCATATGGGGCCCAGCATTTCGCCACAAGTCCACGCTTCAAAGCTACTGTTTGCCAAGCGTTATAAACTTCAGGTGTCTGCTCAACGGAGATTGTTATGCACGATCAAGTTACAGAACTCGCACAGCGCGGCAAAGCTCTTTTGCCGCAAGATCGTTCACGCTTGGTAGATATTCTGCTTGAGTCACTCCATGAACCAGCCATTGCCGAAGTTGAGGCAGCCTGGGAGCTTGAGATTGAGCGCCGCTTGGCCGAACATGATCGCGGAGAAGTCAACAGCATAGACGCCGACGAAGTTTTTGCTAAGGCGCAAAGTATCGCCCGGTGATCAAGCCGCGTAGAAACAAAACAGTTAGGCGGGCTAGAATAATTTCATTGAATATGAACAGGACTGCGATTATGAAAGCGCAACTCTTACAGCAAGCAAGCGTGCTTGATATTGACGAGCAGATCGAACTGGCCGAGGCTATATGGACCGGTATCGTCAGTCGTGGTTTAGTGCCGTCGTTGACGGAAGCACAAAAATTAGAATTAGACCGCCGCCTCGCAGACCATCTGGCAAATCCCGATGATGTGATTGCATGGGATGACGTTAAAGCAGCCGCTCTTGCCAAAATCAGGCAATGACCCTGCCCATCGCTTTTAATCGGGCCGCTAGTGCAGAATTCATCGAAGCAACTGCATGGTATGACAGCAAACGATTGGGTCTTGGTCTTGAGTTCATTGCCGAAATTGACCGCTGCATATCGCTGGCCTCAATAAATCCTCTTCAGTTTGCTATTGTTAAAGAGGACATTCGACGCGTTGTCGCCAATCGTTTTCCATACAGCGTTTACTTTCGCGCAGACAAATCTCGTATCGTGGTCTTGGCTGTATTTCATGGTGGCAGAGACCCCTCCATTTGGAAGTCCAGATCCTAGTCAAGCCAAATTTACCGACCCCAGTCGCCCTCAAACCCCCCTTGCCCTGTCCCCCTTAAACCTCGCCACAAACCCCGCAAAGTCCCCCGCGTCCAGTGAATCGCGCACCTCTTGCATCAGGTTCAGGTAGTAGTGCAGGTTGTGGATGGTGGCCAGCATGGGGCCGAGCATTTCGCCGCAGCGGTCCAAATGGTGAATATAGGCGCGGCTGAAACCTTCGCGCCCACCATCGTTCCATGACACACCCGAGGTGCCTGCACACGCGTGGCAGGTGCAACTGGGGTCGATGGGTTGCGGGTCGGCTTTGTGGCGGGCATTGCGCAGTTTCAAGTCGCCATAGCGAGTGAACAGCGTGCCGTTGCGGGCGTTGCGGGTGGGCATCACACAGTCGAACATGTCCACGCCGCAGCGCACACCTTCGACCAAATCTTCCGGTGTGCCCACGCCCATCAGGTAGCGCGGCTTGTGGGCGGGCAAGCGGTGCGGGGTGTGCGCCATGATGTGCAGCATTTCGTCTTTGGGCTCGCCCACGCTCACACCACCCACTGCATAGCCAGGGAAGTCCATGGCCACCAGTTGTTCCAGCGACGCTTGGCGCAAGTTCTCGAACATGCCTCCTTGCACAATGCCAAACAAGGCGTTGGGGTTGTTCAGCTTGGCAAACTCGTCTTGCGAGCGACGTGCCCAGCGCAGGCTCATCTCCATGCTTTTGGCCGCCTCGGCTTCGGTGGTGAGTTGGCCGTTGGTCTCGTACGGCGTGCATTCGTCCAACTGCATGGCGATGTCGCTGTTCAATATGGTCTGAATTTGCATGCTCACCTCAGGCGACATGAACAATTTGTCGCCATTAACGGGTGACGCGAAATGCACGCCTTCCTCGGTGATCTTGCGCATCGCGCCCAGGCTCCACACCTGAAAACCGCCACTGTCGGTGAGTATGGGCTTGTCCCATTTTTCAAACAGATGCAAACCGCCAAAGCTTTTCATGATGTCCAGTCCCGGGCGCATCCACAAATGGAAGGTGTTGCCCAAAATGATTTGCGCACCCATTTCGTGAAGGCTGCGCGGCATCACGCCCTTGACCGTGCCGTAAGTACCCACCGGCATGAAGATGGGCGTTTGCACCACGCCGTGGTTGAGGGTGAGGCGGCCACGGCGGGCCAGGCCCTCGGTTTTGATCAGGTCGAATGTCAGCATGGGGGCAGTTTACTTATATAGTTATTTGAGTCATTCAAAAGTAAGGATATGAAACCATCTTGAAAACAGCAACAGTTGAGCATGATGGACTCGTTACATTGCCTGAATCCATCATGGATGAACTAGGTCTTTCCCCCGGATCGCCCATTGAATTTGAAATAAGAGGAAATGAAATAGTGATCAAAGCACTTCAACCCATGAGTGCATACATGGGCATATTGAAGGGCTATGACTTGGGAGATATTGAGCCGCCCAAAGAGCCGGACAAGGACTACGAATGAACAAGGTGGATAGCGTTTTTACGGCGGGTTCCAACGGTCCCAAGTTCAAGTCCATCATCGATTTCACCGATACCCGCGCCATTGCGGCATCCGCCATGTACGCCATGGCGCTGGAACACCAAGCCTCGTGCCGCAGGTCGGCCGTAGCCGACGTTGTGCAAGCATGGAGGCGAGGCCGAGCCTGTGGCGCGGGGCTTTTTGGGGGCTCAGTTGCGACGCGACAAAAGCATCGCATCTCCATAGCTGAAAAACCGATAACGTTGTTCAATGGCATGCGCGTACAAAGCCTGCATCCGCTCAAAGCCCGCAAACGCCGCCACCAGCATCAGCAGAGTGGATTTGGGCAGGTGAAAGTTGGTGATCAACACATCAACCACCTGAAACTGAAAGCCTGGGGTGATGAAGATGGCGGTGTCCCCCTCATGCTGACCCGATAAAGCCCAGCTCTCCAGCGTGCGCACCGTGGTCGTGCCCACCGCCACCACCCGCCCGCCTCGGGCATGGCAATCGGCGATGGCTTGCAAGGTGGCAGAGGGAATGCTGTACCACTCGCTGTGCATGCGGTGTTCAGCGATGTTTTCGGTTTTCACCGGCGAAAACGTTCCCGCACCCACATGCAAGGTGACGCTGGCGCGGTGCACACCCTTGTCTTGCAAAGCTGCCAGCAGGGGCGCATCAAAATGCAGCGCCGCCGTGGGCGCCGCCGCTGCGCCAGGGTGTTTGGCGAACACAGTTTGGTAACGCTGCAGATCCTCGGGGTGCATGCTGTGTTTGTTGCGCTCGATGTAAGGCGGCAGAGGCACATGGCCGTGGGCGCGCATCAAGCTAAGCGGCTCGTCGTTGAAAGCAAAGCGAAACAGTGGCCCGTCTGCATCAGGCCATCGGCTAAGTAGCGTGGCTTCAAATTTCACCGCAGTACCGGCTTGGTTGAACATGCGCAGCATGGCACCCACAGCCGGTTTTTTGCTCACCTTCATGTGCGCCACCACTTGGTGGGGGGGCTGACCATCAACAAAAGGCAAAACCCGCTCCACCAACAACTCGAGTTGCCCGCCGCTGGGCTTTTCGCCAAACAAACGGGCGGGCACCACCTGTGTGTCGTTGAACACCAGCAAGTCGCCTTTGTGCAGCAAAGCGGGCAGGTCTTTGAAGATGCGGTCTATCGGCATATCGCCACGGCCATCTAGCAAGCGCGAGGCGCTGCGCTCAGGCGCAGGGGTTTGGGCGATCAAATCAGTGGGGAGGTGAAAGTCGAAATCGCTCAGAACAAATGAGCGTGGCGGCGTATTAAGCATGGTCTTGAGGGCTGGACAGGCCCGTTCCAAGTGAAGATGGCCGTTATTCTCGCACCGCCCCTGCGGTATGGTGCAATACAGCATGACGAGAAAGACCAAGCTATGTTGAATTCCATTGTTGTGATGGTGGTGCAAACCATCGCCAGCTTGCTAGCTGGTATGTGCCTGTTGCGTGCCTATATGTTGTGGCTTGGCTTGCGTGTGGGCTTAGGCAACAGTGCAGGCGCATGGGTGGTGGGCTTGACCGATTGGCTGGTGCTGCCACTGCGACGCATCTTGCCCAAAGTGGGGCGCATTGATCTGGGCAGTTTGATAGCTGCTTTCTTGGTGATGCTGGTGCAAGCTGCAGTGATGGCTGTGTTGTTTGGCGCTGGCTTGAATCCTGTGTCGATTGTGCTGGGTGCGGTGCTGGACTTGCTGGGCTTGCTTTTGTCCTCGTTGTTTTGGTTGTTGGTGATTGGGATTGCGGTGTCTTGGCTGCGGGTGGACGAGTCCACGGTCTACTGGATTCAAAGCTTGATCGAGCCTTTGCTTCGCCCTGTTCGACGCTTGTTGCCTACTGTGGCTGGTTTGGACTTGTCGCCCATGGTGTTGATCTTGCTCATCAAGGTCTTGGAGATGGTCTTGCATGGCTGGCGCTGGAGCATCTGAGCCCACAGCGCCAGCGGCCAAGCCCCTGAGCGCACCACAAAAAGCTTTGCGCAAAATGGGCTTGTTGCGCCCCGTGGATTTGGCGCTGCACCTGCCGTTTCGCTACGAAGACGAAACCCAGTTGGTCAAGCTGGCCGATGCCCGCGACGGCGAGACGGTGCAAATTGAAGCCGTGGTGCAAAGCTGCCAAGTGGTGTTCAAACCGCGCCGCCAACTGCAAGCGGTGGTGGACGACGGCAGCGACACTTGCACCCTGCGGTTTTTCAATTTCTACCCCAATATGCAAAAAGCCTTGGAAGTGGGTCGTCACGTGCGTTTGCGTGGCGAGGTGCGCGGCGGCTTCATGGGCCGCACCATGATGCATCCCAGCGTCCAAGCCGCTGGTGGCGCTTTGGCCACCGCTTTGACGCCTGTGTACCCCAGCAGTGCAGAGTTGCCCCAAGCCTATATCCGCAAAGCGGTGCAAGGCGGTTTGGCGCAGGCCTTGCGTAGCGCGGCATTCGCCGAAACCATTCCTGCCCAGCACTTGCCGCCCCACAGTTGGGGCTTGGCGCAAGCGCTGCAGTTTTTGCACCACCCCACAGCCAGCGTGTCCTTGGCGCAGTTGCAAGACCACACCCATGCGGCTTGGCAGCGCCTCAAGGCCGAGGAATTGCTGGCACAGCAACTCTCGCAATTGCAGGCCAAGCGAGAGCGGCAGTTGCTCAACGCCCCGCTGCTGCTGCACAGCCACAGCCCCCAAGGTGTGCTGGCGCAACTCCATGTGGCGCTGCCGTTTCAGCTGACCAGCGCCCAACATCGCGTGGTGGGTGAAATCTCCAACGACTTGGCCCGTGCCGTGCCCATGCACCGTTTGCTGCAAGGCGATGTGGGCTCGGGCAAAACCGTGGTGGCGGCACTCGCTGCAGCACAGTGCATAGACGCGGGTTGGCAATGTGCTTTGATGGCGCCCACCGAAATCTTGGCCGAGCAGCATTTCCGAAAACTGATTGGCTGGCTAGAACCGGTGCTCACGCCGCTGGGCTTGCAGGTAGCGTGGCTCACCGGCAGCCAAAAGAAAAAAGAACGCGATGCCATGCTTGCTTTGGTGGCCAGTGGTCAAGCCGCGCTGGTGGTGGGCACCCATGCCGTGATTCAAGACAAGGTGCAGTTCAAAGCGCTGGCCTTGGCCATCATCGACGAGCAGCACCGCTTT
>NZ_JBBAOI010000029.1:0-22277 GCF_040401495.1 Limnohabitans sp. | reverse complement strand
AATCGTGCCAACGTTCACGTGCGGTTTGGTCCGCTCAAACTTGCCTTTTGCCATTGTCAAATCTCCAAAGAACAGGCCCGTGTACAGGTTTTACGTCTGCACGATGCTGCTGATTCGCCCCGCACGGGTGACAGGGCGGCGCATCGTCGCAGACACTTCGAATCGGTGGGGACAGAGCAAACCGCAATCGGTTTGGTCTATCCCCAGGTAATTATTTAGCCCTTGCCGCAACAATGGCTTCGGCCACGTTGCGAGGCGCTTCGGTGTAGTGCTTGAATTCCATGGAATAGGTAGCGCGACCTTGCGACATGGATCGCAAAGTGGTCGAGTAACCAAACATTTCCGACAAGGGGACTTCGGCCTTGATGGCCTTGCCGCCACCGACCATGTCTTCCATGCCTTGCACCATACCGCGGCGTGAGGACAAATCGCCCATCACGTTACCGGCGTAGTCTTCGGGTGTTTCCACTTCCACGGCCATCATGGGTTCCAAAATGACGGGGCTGGCTTTTCGGCAACCCTCTTTGAAACCAAAGATGGCTGCCATCTTGAACGCCATCTCTGACGAGTCAACATCGTGGTAAGAACCAAAGTGCAATGTAACCTTCACATCAACAACGGGGTAACCGGCCAAAACGCCTGTGGTTAAGGCCTCAATGACACCTTTTTCAACCGCGGGAATGTATTCGCGCGGCACCACACCGCCCTTGATAGCGTCGACAAACTCAAAGCCTTTGCCAGCTTCGTTGGGTTCGATTTTGAACACCACGTGACCGTATTGACCTTTACCACCCGACTGGCGAACAAACTTGCCTTCGCTGTCTTCAATGGTTTTGCGAATGGTTTCGCGGTAAGCCACTTGCGGCTTGCCGACGTTGGCTTCGACGCCAAATTCGCGCTTCATGCGGTCAACAATGATCTCGAGATGCAGTTCGCCCATACCCGCGATGATGGTTTGGCCTGATTCTTCGTCGGTCTTGACGCGGAATGAAGGATCTTCTGCCGCCAAGCGCTGCAGAGCAATACCCATTTTTTCTTGGTCGGCTTTAGTCTTAGGTTCCACAGCCTGTGCAATCACAGGTTCGGGGAACACCATGCGCTCGAGCATCACAATGTTGTCGGGATCGCACAAAGTTTCGCCGGTGGTGACGTCCTTCAGCCCCACGCAAGCGGCAATGTCGCCAGCACAAATTTCATCAACCTCTTCACGGTTGTTGGCGTGCATTTGAACGATACGGCCAATACGCTCTTTTTTGCCTTTGATGGGGTTGTAAACCGTGTCGCCTTTTTTCAAAACACCGGAATACACACGCACAAAGGTGAGCTGCCCCACAAACGGGTCGGTCATCAATTTGAACGCCAGTGAAGAGAACTTCTCTTTATCGTCGGCTTTACGGAAGACTTCCTTTTCGTCGTCATCCGTGCCGCCCACGGGCGGAATATCGATGGGAGAGGGCATCAATTCGATGACCGCATCTAACATGCGTTGTACGCCCTTGTTCTTGAAAGCAGTACCACACATCATGGGTTGAATTTCACTGGCGATGGTGCGAACACGCAGGCCGTGTGTGATTTCTTCTTCAGTCAAGTCACCTTCTTCAAGGTATTTGTTCATCAAGTCTTCTGAGGCTTCGGCAGCAGCTTCAACCATGGTTTCGCGCCATTTTTTGGCTTCTGCCACCAACTCAGCAGGGATCTCTTCAAAATTGAACTTCATTCCCTGTGAAGCCTCATCCCAAATGATGGCCTTCATCTTGCGCAAATCGACCACGCCACGGAAGTGCTCTTCTGCGCCAATAGGAATCACGATAGGAATGGGATTGGCTTTCAAGCGCAATTTCATTTGGTCATAGACCTTGAAGAAATTGGCGCCGGTACGGTCCATTTTGTTGACAAAAGCCAAACGTGGCACTTTGTATTTATTGGCTTGGCGCCACACGGTTTCGGACTGAGGTTGCACACCACCGACCGCGCAGTAAACCATGCAAGCGCCGTCCAACACACGCATGGAACGCTCGACCTCGATGGTGAAGTCCACGTGACCTGGGGTATCAATGATGTTGATGCGGTGCTCTGGGAATGATGAGTCCATCCCTTTCCAGAAACAAGTGGTGGCAGCAGAGGTGATGGTGATGCCACGCTCTTGCTCTTGCTCCATCCAGTCCATGGTGGCCGCCCCGTCATGCACTTCACCAATTTTGTGGTTCACGCCAGTGTAAAAAAGAATGCGCTCTGTAGTGGTGGTTTTGCCCGCATCAATGTGGGCAGAAATACCAATATTTCTGTAGCGCTCGATAGGAGTCTTGCGTGCCATGGTCAACCTCTTGGGGAATCAATTGAAAAACAAAAAACGCTGCTCCACTTGTGATGGGTAGCGAGCGAGTCTCAGTCTAAGGGGGCTGCGCGAAACAAACGTGACATCACACACAACAGCCACAGCGAAAACAACAGACCCGCTTGTGCGGGCGCTCTTAGAAGCGGAAGTGAGAGAAAGCTTTATTGGCTTCAGCCATGCGGTGAACTTCGTCACGCTTTTTCATCGCTCCGCCACGGCCTTCGGCCGCTTCCAGTAACTCATTGGCCAAACGCAAAGCCATGGATTTTTCTCCACGCTTGCGAGCAGCTTCTTTGATCCAACGCATGGACAAGGCCAGGCGGCGAACAGGCCGCACCTCAACAGGCACTTGGTAGTTGGCACCACCCACACGACGAGATTTGACCTCGACCATGGGCTTGACGTTATTGATGGCGTGACTGAAAAGCTCGACAGGGTCTTTGCCAGATTTGGCTTGGATTTGCTCTAGGGCGCCGTAGATGATGCGTTCAGCGACAGCTTTTTTGCCGCTTTCCATCACCACGTTCATGAATTTGGAGAGTTCGATGTTGCCGTATTTAGGATCTGGCAGTATTTCCCGTTTCGGGACTTCGCGACGACGTGGCATGGTGCTTCCTTTGTAGTTTCAGTTGGACATTGAAACAATGTCCGCGAAGGCCATCAAGGCCTCCACTTACTCGACCTGCGCAAACAACATGTTCGCTCTAACAGGTCTATGTTGTGCAGGCCCCGCCAGAGCCAGCAAAACACCTGATAAAAATCAGGATTTCTTAGGGCGCTTGGCGCCGTATTTGGAACGTGACTGCTTGCGGTCTTTCACGCCTTGCAAGTCGAGTGAGCCACGCACGATGTGGTAGCGCACACCTGGCAAGTCTTTGACACGGCCGCCGCGCACCAAGACAACCGAGTGCTCTTGCAGGTTGTGGCCCTCGCCACCGATGTACGAAATCACTTCGAAACCGTTGGTTAGACGAACCTTGGCAACTTTACGCAGCGCAGAGTTAGGTTTTTTAGGTGTGGTGGTGTACACACGCGTGCAAACGCCGCGGCGTTGGGGCGAGTTTTGCATCGCAGGGCTCTTGGACTTGGTCTTCTCGACTTCACGTCCGTGGCGCACCAATTGATTGATGGTTGGCATTGAAAACGTCCTTCAACGTTTGAAACAGGTTGTTCGGTTAATTTCCGAAAAGCCTGACAGTATACCAGTGGCTTGACTTCGCTGGCAAGCAACCATGTTAGCGAGTGCCTACCTCGCCCACAACTTAAGGGTGTCATAGGTTCTGCCAAACCAACCAGCCTCTGGAACGGGCTTAAGTGCCAATAATGGCATTTCGCTCAGCGGGGTTTGATCCAAAAAAACCTTTAGGGTGGCGACAGTTTGGTTCATTTGCAGTGGTGCATACAAGGGGTCTGGGCGCACAACCTGCGTTTTGATTCGAGAGGCTTGGCCTTGTGGCACGGCCACCACAATGGCTTGAGGGCGGCCCAAAGGCACGCTGTCGGCCAAACCTTTCCAAACCAGTGGTGTCAAAACAGCTTGGTTGGCGTCAAAGAGTTTGATGCCGTCATAGGCCGTATAGCCCCAATTGAGGAGTTTTTGAGCCTCTTCAGCGCGGGCGTTTTCGCTGCTGGCACCTAGCACAATCGCCAATAAGCGCCGGGCTGGCAGGTTGGGAAAGTCACGTTTGGCGGTGGCCACCAAACAATAACCGGCGGCATCGGTGTGGCCGGTTTTCAAGCCGTCTACTGTGGGATCACGAAATAACAGCAGGTTGCGGTTGGTGTCGTTGGCCGCTGGGGTGCCGGGGTAGCGGTATTTTTGGATGGCGTAGTAGCCCACAAAACTAGGAAAATCCTGCATCAAGCGGGTGGCCAATAGGGACAAGTCTCGTGCAGTAGTAATGTGCCCGGCCTCGGTCAAGCCTTCAGGGTTTTTGTAACTGGTGGCGTTCATGCCCAAAGCCTTGGCCTGCGCATTCATCATGGCCACAAACTGCGTTTTGGTGCCGCCCACCCCCTCGGCCAAAGCCATGGTGGCATCGTTGCCCGACTGGACAATCATGCCCTTGATGAGGTCCTCAACAGGCACTTGCATTTTGGGGTCGATGAACATGCGCGAGCCGGGCATTTTCCACGCAGTCTCACTCACGGAAAAGGTTTGTTGCAAGCTGATTTTTTTAGCCCGCAAAGCATCAAACACCAGATAAGCCGTCATCAACTTGGTCAAAGAAGCCGGCTCCACTGGGGCATCGGCTTGGCGTTGTGCCAGCACTTGCGAGGCGGTGACATCGATCAACAAATACGCCTTGGCGGCAATTTCGGGCGGCTCTGGCATTTGGGCAAACACATTGGCAGATAAAACCGCCAAGAACAATACACACACACGCAACAAATTCATAACTTTACCTGGGGAGAAAAATACTTTTTATGCTCGCAAATGACGCAAGACCAATGACTTCAAAAGCGGCAATTGTCCATGAAAGAAATGACCGCAGGCTGGCACTACCATCACAGGCAAGCCTTGGGGCGCGGCCCACTGCAAGACGGCAGGCAAAGCAACGGTGTCGTCGCTCTCGCCATGCACCATCAAGGTTTGGTCATGCAATTGTTCAGGCAAAGGGGTGGGGTTGAAATGGGTGACGGCTGTGCCAACCAAGATGATTTTTTCTAAACGTTGGCTAGGCCACAGTCGTGAAATGACCTGACAAGCAACAAAAGCGCCGAATGAAAAACCCGCCAAAGCCAAAGGGCCTTCGGGGGCGAGTTGGCGCAAAGCCTCAAGGACATCGTCGGTTTCGCCCAGCCCCTCGTCGTAAACACCTTCGCTTTGCCCCACACCACGAAAGTTAAAGCGCAAACAGTCCCAGCCCGATTGCACATAAGCGCGTGACAAGGTCTGCACCACCTTGTTGTCCATGGTGCCGCCAAACAAAGGATGTGGATGGGCGACATAGGCCAAACCTTTGGCAGGGGTGGCGGCTTTTTCTAATACAGCTTGATGACGACCGCCTGGCAAGTCAAGCCATAACGCTTGCGCAGAAACGGCCATGGCTAGCGACCTACGTCAGAGTCAAGTTGAAGCCGTTCGACCACTTTGCCTTGCTGAAGGTGCGAACTGATGATCTCATCAATGTCTTGCTTGTCCACGTAGGTATACCAAACGGCCTCGGGGTAAACCACCAACACCGGCCCGCCGGCACAACGGTCTAAACAACCGGCTTGATTGACACGCACCCCACCAGCACCATTGAGGCCCAAGGTTTTGACCTGGGTTTTGCAATGCTTCCAAGCGTCCTGTGCTTGGTGATTGCCGCAACAAGCATCTGGCGCGTCGCGTTGATTGAGGCAAAAAAATACGTGGTGTTTGAAATAGCTGTCTTCAGTCATGCAAGGCATTCTAGGTGGCCTCGGTATGCGTTGTTTCGTTGATCAGGTGTAACAGCCCCCATGCCAAAAGGGCAAAAGGCCAACCCCAACTCAGCCACTCACTCAGCCCATGGAAACGAATGAATTTTCCTTGCTCCCAGGTTTGAACGGTTTGGGCGAAATAGGTGCTTGACGCAACCAAGTTCACCACACCCAGAACACCCATCTGTAACAGCAACATGATGCGTATCAGCGCCACGGCGGAAAGTCTCACCAGCAATAAGGCGCTAATCCAACCCAGCCCTAAACCCGCCGCCGTCAATGGTGTCAACCAAAAAAAGGTGTGCTCTGGTCCATAGGTGACAGAGGCCGATAAGGTATTGCTTAAAAGCGCCAGCAACACCACCAAACTCACCCAAGATAAGCGCTGCCAAGCCTCGCGTACCACCGCCATGCCGAGCATTGCCGCCACGCACAAACTGCCCGCCACGCACAACATCTCTAACCATGCGGGCAGGGGTGCTGTCATCAAAAGTTGCTCCGCCAGTTGGGCAGGCCACCTGGCTTGAGGCCATAGCTCCTCAACCAAGCCAAGGAATTTTTCTGTGACATTGCCCAAACCCAAGAACACGGGTGTTGGAAACAACAAAGCCAGCGGCCATAAAACCATCAAGACCAAGCTGCCGCTGGCGTGGGGCACCAGCCATCGCTTGCGAAATTGCACCCAACGGTAAAGCCAGCCGCGCCGCTCCAACCAAGCCGATAACACCGCCCCGACCAAGCCGCCAATGCTGTTGAGCAGCCAATCGACTTGGGACGGCACACGCTGAGGCAAATAACTTTGCGAACATTCCATGAGGAAAGACAAGCCAAACGCACCCAAAAAGCCAAGCAATACAGCCGCCCAATGCGGTTTGGCACTGCGCAACATGGCCAAGCTCAGCCAAAAACCCAAAGGCATATAGCCCAAGAGATTGCTCACCCTATCGAAATTGGTTTGGTATTTTGGCCATGGGGCGCTGACAAAAGACCATGGCGCGATATTTTGGTTACGCCAGTCTTCAAAGGGATACAAGCTGGCATAACAAATCACCAGCACACACAGCCAAGCCAAGGGCCAAGCCGTGGTACGGCGTTGTAAAGTTTTCATAGCCGCTTAAAAGGGTTTGAGCACCACCAAAAGCACAGCGGCCACCATCAGAAGCACTGGGGCTTCGTTGAACCACCGGTACCAAATATGGGAATGGCTTGCCTGCCCCGACTCAAAGTGCTTGAGGTGACGCAGACACAAATGGTGGTAACCCAAAACCAAGACCACAACAGCCAATTTAAGGCTCATCCAGTCGGCTTGCGGGTTGCTGCCGATGCCGTAGCCCAGCCATAGCCACAAGCCCAACCCCAAGGCAGGCACCATCAGGATGGTCATAAAGCGCATTAACTTTCGCGCCATCAGCAGCAGGCGCTCACGCTCAGCAGCAGAATCGGGCGGAACCATGGCCAAATTGACAAAGATGCGCGGCAAATAAAACAAGCCGGCAAACCAACTGGCCACGAAAATAATATGAAAGGCTTTGACCCAGAGCATGGCTTAAGTTTAGTGGCAAGCCGACTTAGCGCTGGCCTCGGGTTTCACCCCAATAAACCCGCCGTTCGTTACGGCACAATTTCGGCATGACGATACCTACCCAATTTCCCGCCACCCGCCTGCGCCGTTTGCGTCGCGATGACTTCACCCGACGCCTCGTGCGCGAAAACAATGTCACAGTGGACGACCTGATCTACCCCGTGTTTGTGCTCGATGGCGAGAAGAAACGCCAAGCCATCGCCTCCATGCCAGGCGTGGAGCGATTAAGCCTTGACCTGTTGTTGCCCGTGGCCGAGCAATGCGTGAAGTTGGGAATACCCGTGATGGCCTTGTTTCCGGTCATTGACCCCAGCTTGAAAACCCCTGATGGCATGGAAGCCACCAACCGCAATGGTCTGGTGCCGCGGGTGGTTCAGGCACTGAAAAAAGAATTTCCCGATTTGGGCGTGATGACCGACGTCGCTTTGGACCCCTTTACCAGCCACGGCCAAGACGGATGGTTGGATGAGACCGGCTACATCTTGAACGATGAAACCGTGAAAGTGTTGGTGCAACAAGCGCTCACGCAAGCCGAGGCGGGCGTGGACATCGTGGCGCCCAGCGACATGATGGACGGGCGCATTGCCGCCATCCGCCAAGCCTTGGAAGCGCATGGGCACATCCACACCCGCATCATGGCCTACAGCGCCAAGTACGCCAGCGCGTTTTATGGCCCTTTCCGCGACGCGGTGGGCTCGGCGGGTAACCTAGGGAAAAGCAACAAAAAGGTCTACCAAATGGACGCGGGTAACAGCGACGAAGCGTTGCGCGAAGTCGCCATGGACATTGCCGAAGGTGCAGACATGGTGATGGTCAAACCCGGCATGCCCTACTTGGACATCGTGCGCCGCGTCAAAGACGAGTTCCACCTGCCCACCTTTGCCTACCAAGTATCTGGCGAATACGCCATGCTCAAAGCCGCCGCGCAAAACGGCTGGCTCGACCACGACGCGGTGATGATGGAAAGCCTATTGGCCTTCAAACGGGCTGGTGCCGACGGTGTGCTGACCTATTTCGCCATCGCTGCGGCTGAAAAATTACGCGACGCTTAAAAGACGCTTAGCCTTCGAGGTGCTTGATGAAAAAGCCCAGGGTGCGCTCTAGCGCCAAGTCGGCGGCAGCGGCGTTGTAGGAGCCGCGCTGGTCGCAATTGAAGCCGTGGTCGGCATCGTAAACCTGCACCTGCACACTGGGTTGTGCTTTTTGAAATGCGTTCACGGTATCGATGGGTATCAAGCCGTCTTTGGCACCAAAATGCGACAGCGTAGGACACAGCGGTTTTTTGTCAAGCTCGGGCGCCAAGGTCATGCCGCCGCCATAGTAGGTGACTGCTGCTTTGATATTGGCCAACTGGGTGGCGGCACGCCAACTCAGCAAGCCGCCCCAGCAGTAACCCACCACACCTACTTTGCCTTTGCTAGCCAGCGAAGCGTGGCTGATGGCGGCTTGCACGTCGGCCATCACGCCAGGCGGGGGCAGACCTTCCGAGAGGTTTTTCAAGGCGCGGCCAATTTCAACATCTGAGGCGGTGTAGCCCAAGTCCACGTCTTTTTTCACACGGGAAAACGTGGCTGGCGCAATCGCTATAAAACCTACAAACGCAAAGCCATCGCAGATGGCTCGGATATGCGAGTTGACACCAAAAATTTCTTGCAGCACCACGATGGCACCGCGTGGCTCGGTTTTGGGTTGTGCCACATAGACCTGTGACTCAAAGCCATCGGCTGCACGCAATTGAACAAAATGCCCCATGTGTCTCTCCCTTGTCTCAAGCCGCTTGTAAGCGACGTTGTAAAAAATCCAGCCGGTCTTGACCCCAGAAGATTTCGCCTTCCACCACATAGCTGGGCGCACCAAAAACACCCGCCTCCATGGCTTTTCGGGTGTAAGCCATGTAGGCGTCTTGTGCTGAGGGGGCTTTGGCGGCCTCCCATCGATCAGCCGAAACACCCTGCTCTTTCAAAATGGCTTGCAGCACGCTGGCGTCAGCAATATCGCGCTCTTGCACCCACACAGCGGCCAACACCGCGCCGCACACTTTCATGGCGGCGTCCACGCCATCGTGCTGATCCACCGCAATGATCAACCGAGCAGCGTCATCTCCGACCACGGGAAAAAACTTGGGCTTTAAATTAAAGGGCATTTGCAAGAAATGGCTAAAGCGCTGCAACTCCACCAAACGGTAAGCTTGGCGCTGAGGTGGGCGTTGACCCACCGGTAAACCACCGGTGGCAGGGAAAATTTGACCGCCCAAATCGACGGGCATGATGCGCACAGTCGCACCCGCTTGCTTGGCCATTTGCACCAAGCGGGCGTGGCCAAAGTAAGTCCACGGGCTTTGCGGGGCCAGGTAGTAATCGATGACAAGGCTCAAAGGGTGTCTCCAATCGTGTTATCTTTTTGCGCTTGGCAAAATGCCAAACGGGTCGCCATCGTACTATTTTGAATGGCCCCCTTTCACTTCACTTCGGAGACATCCCCATGCCACCCGTTTTACTTATCACCGGCGCAAGCCGAGGTATTGGTGCTGCTACTGCGGTTTTAGCTGCCCAACAGGGCTGGGCTGTGGCGGTGAATTACACCCGCGACGCCCTAGCGGCAGACCATGTGGTGCAAGAGATTCGCGCCATGGGCGGCCAAGCCCAAGCTTTCCAAGCCGATGTGGGCATAGAAGCTGACATTGAACGCTTGTTTCAAAGCGTAGACAAAGACATGGGCGTGTTGAGCGGATTGGTCAACAACGCGGGAGTGCTGGATGTGCCTGCTCGGGTTGACGCCACCTCATGGCAGCGTTTGGAGCGCATGATGCGCATCAATGTTTTGGGTTCTTTCGCTTGCGCCAAGCAAGCCGTGTTGCGCATGAGCACTGCACATGGTGGCACGGGCGGCGGCATCGTCAACCTCAGCAGCGCTGCCGCCAAGCTGGGTGCGCCCGGCCAGTATGTTGATTACGCCGCCAGCAAGGGGGCGATTGACACCTTCACGATTGGATTGGCCAAAGAGGTCGCAGCTGAAGGCATACGCGTGAACGCGGTCCGCCCAGGCCTGATCTTGACCGATATCCACGCCAGCGGCGGCATTCCTGACAGAGCCAACCAACTGGCTCATCTGGTTCCCATGCAGCGCCCAGGCACTGCCATGGAAGTGGCCGAGGCCATTGTGTGGTTGCTCAGTGACGCGGCGGCCTATGTCACCGGCACCAATATCGATGTGGGCGGGGGTCGTTGATGTCTGACATCACCTACTTTTGGGAAGACATGGCGGTTGGACAGGTGCGTGATTTGGGCGCTATTTCACCCACACGCGAAGAAATCATTGCCTTTGCCAGCCAGTTTGATCCACAGCCTTTCCACCTGAACGACGCAGCAGGCGAAGCCTCGGTGTTTGGTGGTTTGTGCGCCAGCGGTTGGCATACATGTTCTATGGCCATGCGCTTGATGGTGACGAATTTTTTGCAGCAAACCTCTAGCTTGGGTTCGCCGGGCTTAGAGAATATCCAATGGAAAAAACCGGTCTACCCCAATGACACCCTGCGTTTGCAGACCACGGTGCTAGAGACCAAACCCATGGGCCGCCGCCCCGATGTGGGCATGACGCGCAACCTGTGGGAAATGTTCAACCAACATGGCGACAAGGTGTTGCACATGGAGGGCTGGGGCATGTTCAGACGCCGCCACCCTGCGCCCCTTGAAAGCCCCTGATCTATGCAATCCCTCGAGCAATGACGCTGGATGAATTCAGGATAATGAATCTTCTACAAACACAAAGACAAGCATGAGCACACAGCAGATTGGCCACCACATTCACGGCGCACAGCACGCAGGCACCTCAGGGCGCAGCCAGCCCGTGACCAACCCTGCCACCGGCGCGGTCACCGCCCACGTGGCCTTGGCCAATGGTGCCGATGTAGCGCAAGCTGTCGCTGCCGCGCAAGCCGCGTTTCCTGCTTGGGCCGATGCGCCGCCCTTGCGCCGCGCCCGTGTGATGTTCAAATTTTTAGAGTTGCTGCATGTCCATAAGAATGCTTTGGCCCACGCCATCACCGCCGAACATGGCAAGGTGTTCACCGACGCACAGGGTGAAGTGGCGCGGGGCATTGACATCGTCGAGTTCGCGACCGGCATCCCGCAACTCTTGAAAGGCGACTACACCGAGCAAGTCTCGACAGGCATCGACAACTGGACCCTGCGCCAGCCTTTGGGCGTGGTGGCCGGTATCACGCCGTTCAACTTCCCCGTGATGGTGCCCATGTGGATGTTCCCCGTGGCGATTGCTGCGGGCAACACCTTTGTGCTCAAACCCAGCCCCATCGATCCCACGCCTGCGCTGCTGATGGCCGATTTGCTCAAACTTGCCGGCTTGCCCGATGGCGTGTTCAACGTGGTGCAAGGCGACAAAGAGGCGGTGGACGCTCTCTTGGTGCACCCCGATGTGAAAGCCATCAGCTTTGTGGGCTCGACCCCGATTGCCAACTACATCTACGAGACCGGCGCCCACCACGGCAAGCGGGTGCAAGCACTGGGTGGCGCGAAAAACCACATGGTGGTCATGCCCGACGCCGACCTCGACCAAGTGGTCGACGCCCTGATCGGTAGCGCCTATGGCTCAGCGGGTGAGCGTTGCATGGCCATTTCGGTCGCCGTATTGGTGGGCGATGTGGGCGAGCGCATCATGCCCAAACTGATTGAGCGCACCAAGACTTTGAAGGTGCTCAACGGCGAAAACCTGGCGGCTGAGATGGGCCCCATCGTCACCCAAGCTGCACACGACCGCATCACCGGTTACATCGCCCAAGGTGAAAAAGAAGGTGCGAAGTTGTTGGTCGATGGCCGTGGCTTCAAGGGCTCATCAGCAGGCGCCGGTTGCGACAAAGGCTTTTGGATGGGCGGCACGCTGTTCGACCATGTGACCACCGACATGAAGATTTACAAAGAAGAAATTTTTGGCCCCGTGCTGGCCTGCGTTCGCGTGCCCGACTTCGCCACCGCGGTGCAAATCATCAACGACCACGAGTTTGGCAATGGCGTGTCGTGCTTCACACGCGACGGCAATGTGGCGCGAGAATTCAGCCGCCGCATACAGGTCGGCATGGTCGGCATCAACGTACCCATCCCCGTGCCCATGGCATGGCACGGCTTTGGCGGCTGGAAGCGCAGCCTGTTTGGCGACATGCACGCCTACGGCGAAGAGGGCGTGCGTTTTTACACCAAGCAAAAGTCCATCATGCAGCGCTGGCCCGAGAGCATTGGCAAGGGCGCGGAGTTCGTCATGCCCACCTCGAAATAAGCCCGTGACCCACAGCGCACAACGCCAAACATCCGCATGAACGACAACACCTTCGACTACATCATCGTCGGTGCGGGCACCGCGGGCTGCTTGCTGGCCAACCGCTTGAGTGCCAACGCCAGCAAGCGGGTGCTGCTGATCGAGGCGGGGCGCAAAGACGATTACCACTGGGTGCACATCCCTGTGGGCTATTTGTATTGCATTGGCAACCCGCGCACCGATTGGCTCTACAACACAGAGCCTGCGGCTGGGCTGAACGGGCGCAGCCTGCGCTACCCACGCGGCAAGGTCTTGGGCGGGTGCTCGAGCATCAACGGCATGATTTACATGCGCGGCCAGTCGCGCGACTACGACCACTGGGCCGAGGTGACGGGCGACGCACGCTGGCGCTGGGACAGCAGCTTGCCTTACTTCAAGCTGCACGAAGACCATTACCTGGGGGCCAATGCCTTGCACGGCGCCAAGGGTACCAAAAGCGAGGTGCTGACCCAAGGCCAAAGCGTTTACCACCAGACCTTGCGCCACCACAATGCCGGTGGCGAATGGCGCATCGACAAGCAGCGCTTGCGTTGGGACATCTTGGACGCCTTTGCCCAAGCCGCCGTGCAAGCAGGCATCCCAGCCACCGACGACTTCAACCTCGGCACCAACGAGGGCGTGGGCTACTTCGAGGTCAACCAAAAAAACGGTTGGCGCTGGAACACCGCCAAAGCTTTTTTGCGCCCCACCTGCTATGCGCGACCCAACTTTGAGCTGTGGACGTCGGCACATGTCTCCAAATTGCTGATGGAGACCTTGCCCAATGGCCAGCAGCGCTGCACGGGGGTAGAGGTTTGGAACGGACGTGAAATGGTGACGGCACTCGCCAATCAATCGGTGGTGCTGACCGCAGGCGCGATTGGCTCACCACAAATTTTGCAGCTCTCGGGCATTGGCCCTGGCGCTTTGTTGCAACAGCACGGCGTCACACCCGTGGTGGACTTGCCGGGTGTCGGTGAAAATCTGCAAGACCATTTGCAAATCCGCGCGGTGTTCAAGGTGAAAGGCGTGAAAACGCTCAACACCTTGGCCAACACATGGTGGGGCAAAGCGGCGATTGGCTTGGAATACCTGTTCAAGCAAAGCGGCCCGATGAGCATGGCGCCTTCGCAGCTGGGTGCTTTCACCCGCAGCGACCCGTCACAGCCTTGGCCCAACATCGAATACCACGTGCAGCCCTTGAGCTTGGACGCCTTTGGTGAACCGCTGCACGCCTTCCCCGCCTTCACCGCCAGCGTGTGCAACTTGAACCCCACCAGCCGAGGCACGGTGCAGATTCAAAGTTCCGATTTCAAGCAAGCGCCGCTGATTGCGCCCAATTACATCAGCACCGACGCCGACCGCCAAGTGGCCGCCGATTCGCTGCGCATCACCCGCCGCATTGCCGCGCAACCCGCGCTGTCGAAATACCAGCCCGAGGAATGGAAGCCGGGCACTCAGTTTCAAAGCGACGATGAGCTGGCCCGCTTGGCCGGCGACATTGGCACCACGATTTTTCACCCCGTGGGCACGGCGCGCATGGGTCGCTTGGACGACCCGCTGGCGGTGGTCGACCCCGAGTTGCGCGTGCGCGATGGTCGTGGCGGCGTGGTGCAGGGTCTGCGCGTGGTGGATGCGAGTGTGATGCCCACCATCACCAGCGGCAACACCAACAGCCCGGTGCTCATGCTGGCTGAGAAAGCCGCTGAATGGCTAAGCTTAGAAGCTAAACAAAGCAAGGCTTGACTGGGGAAAGTCCTTAGCCAGCCCTAATCTCACATGAACTAAAGTTCATCCACTCGCAAGCAAGATTCGTTTTGATTGCCGAGGGTCTGAGGAGACAAAAGAAACGTTGCCGCTATCAGGTGGTATGCGTCACAGAGAAAAAGCACCGCACAACGGTGCTTTTTTTTCGTTTGTAGGCTGTTTGACTGAGAAACTGCACAACCATGGACACCGTTTTGATCACCCTTGCATCTGCGTTGGCGGGTTTTATCGATGCATCGGTGGGTGGCGGTGGCTTGGTTTTGGTGCCTGCGCTGTTTGCCACCTACCCCAATGCCTTGCCAGCAACCCTTCTCGGGACAAACAAATCTGCTTCTGTGTGGGGCACCTTGTTTGCCGCGTGGCGTTTTCAGCGGCAAATTGAGCTGCAATGGCGGGCCTTGCGCTATGGTGCTTTATGTGCCGTGTTGGGCGCTTGTGCGGGCGCCTACACGTTGACACTGCTGTCGCCACAATTGCTACGCCTAGCGTTGCCACTGCTGCTGTTGGCGGTGTTGATTCACACCCTCAAGAACAAACACTTTGGGCAAGCGCACCAACCCCGTTACAGCGGTCGGATACAAGTGTGGGCCATGGGTATATGCGGCGGCGTCATGGGTTTTTACGATGGGTTTTTTGGACCAGGCACGGGGAGCTTGCTGGTTTTTTTATTGGTAAGAATTTTGGGGTTTGATTTCTTGCAAGCCTCGGCGCACAGCAAGGTACTCAACTTGGCCAGCAATATGGCGGCTTTATTGTGGTTAGGCTGGCAAGGTCATGTACTGTGGGAAATTTTTCTGCCCATTGCCTTGGCCAATATCGCAGGCAGTTGGTTGGGCACTCGCGTGGCGCTTCGTCAAGGCGCGAGCTATGTGCGATGGTTGTTCATCTTGGTGGTCAGCGCCTTGCTGCTGAAAACCGCGCAGGACGCCTTGCTTTAGCGCAGCACAGGATCGTCATCGGGGGGCAATGCGTCTGGTACAACCGCCTTGGGCGGCCATGGCACGCTGGCGATGGGGCGCGGTTTGCCTATGGGGCGCGTGGCTTGACCATTGCGAACAGCCTCTATATCTTCCAGCGATGGGTACTGCCCCATCAACATGTAATCGAAAACACGCCGCGCAATAGGTGCTGCGCTTTGCGCACCAAAGCCAGCGTTTTCCACCACCATGGCCAACGCCACCTTAGGGTCATCAGCAGGCGCAAAAGCGATGAACAAAGCATGGTCGCGCAAACGCTCATCAATCTTGGAAGCGCTGTACTTTTCGTTTTGTTTAATGGTGAACACTTGGGCCGTGCCGGTTTTCCCCGCGCTGGTGTAGCTTGCCCCCATAAAGCTTGACGCAGAGGTGCCTTCAATATTGACTCCCACCATGGCTTTTTTCACGGTATCTATGTGCTCGGCTTGAAAGGGCAAGACGGTGCCAGCCTCTTGCGCTACCGCTTGCGCCACCTTGGTTTCCACATCGACCACCTCGCGTACCAAATGCGGCTTGCGGCGCGTCCCGTTGTTGGCAACGGTGGCCACAGCTTGGGCAAGTTGCAACATAGTGAAGCTGTTGTAACCTTGGCCGATGCCCAAAGAAATGGTTTCGCCCGAGTACCAGCGCTGCTGTTCAGGGCGTTTGTAACTAGAGCGCTTCCATTGGGTAGAGGGCAAGATGCCACGCGCTTCACCTGAAATATCGATGCCAGTCATTTGACCAAAACCCAACTCTTTCATTTGATCGTGGATCATGTCCACGCCCATGTCCCGAGCGAGCAAATAGTAATAGGTATCACAGGACTGGACGATGGATTTGTACATGTCCACCGAACCATGACCGCCCTCTTTGTCATCGCGGAAACGATGGTCGCCGAACATGAAAAAGCCCGGGTCGTAAATGATTTGCGTAGGAGAGCGTTTACCGGTGTTCAAGGCAGCCAAGGACATGAAAGGCTTGTAGGTGGAGCCCGGCGGGTAAGTGCCGCGCAACGCACGGTTGAGCAAAGGTTTGTCGGGCGACTCGTTGAGCAACTTCCAGTTTTCTGCATCGATACCCTCGACGAACTGGTTGGGGTCAAACGTGGGCTTGCTCACAAAGCTCAGCACTTCGCCGGTTTTAGGGTCGATGGCGACCATCGCACCACGGCGGTTGCCATACAAATCTTCCACCAGTTTTTGTAACTTGATATCGATAGACAGCACCACGGTGTTGCCTGGAATGGCGGGGCTGCTGCGTAAGCGTCGTACCGCTCTGCCGCCAGCAGAAGTTTCCATTTCATGCACGCCGGTTTGGCCATGCAATTGGCGCTCGTAGCTTTGCTCAACACCCAGTTTGCCAATGAAGTCGGTGCCACGGTAGTTGCCCGTGTTCTCTGACTCTTCCAGCTTTTCTTTCTCTGCCGTGTTGATGCGTCCTATATAGCCAATCACATGACTGGCCAAGTCGTTATAGGGGTAATTGCGAAACAAACGGGCGCGAATCTCAACACCCGGAAATCGAAAGCGTTGGGCGGCAAAACGCGCCACCTCTTCATCGCTTAAGCGGGTGCGAATCGGCACCGACTCAAAGCTTTTCGATTCTTCGCGTAACTTTTTAAAGCGCCGCTTATCGCGGCCTTGGATATCGATCAACTCCGAGAGACTTTCAATCACCTCGTCCAGCGGCGCTTGAATTTTGGATGGCGTGATCTCAAGCGTATAAGCCGAGTAGTTGGTGGCCAAGACCACACCATTTCGGTCCATGATGACGCCACGGTTGGGCACGATAGGCACGATGGCTGTGCGGTTACTTTCGGCTTGCGCATTGAATTCTTGGTAACGCCAAAGCTGCAAATACACCAAACGGAAAAACAATAAGCTAAAGGCGATAAGGACAAATGCTGTGGCAGCAAACACCCGCCCCTTGAAACGACGCAGGTCATATTCGACGTTGCGCAGCAAGCTCATAAAGGTCGGTTTTTATCGGGGTCAGGAGCGCGCCGCTGCGGCGCGAGCAGCAACACCGACACCAAGGGCCACAGCAGAGCTTGAAGCAAAGGGGAGATAAACATCGACCAGCCTGGAAACAAGCCACCCGAACCCATGCGCACAGCCAGTTCTAATAAATGGGTTGCTAAAAAAACAGGAAATACTTGCAAAGCCTGCGAGGGCACATCAAACCACAATATGCGGCGATGAATCATGGTAGCCAAAAAGCCTTGCACCGTGAACGCCAAAGCATGCTGGCCCAGCAACGATGTTTGATGCACGTCGGTAAGCAAGCCTAGGAAAAAGCAAATGCCTACCCCCACTTTCAGCGGTTGATGCACACCCCAAAACAACAAGAGCAAAGCCAGCCAATCAGGGGGCCATGCCGCATTGCCAAACAATGCCATGCTTTGCACCATGTCCAACAACAAAGCGATCAGCAGTGTCAGCAGCATGAAGGTGGGGTTGGCTGGCAGCAGCAATTGCTGGCCACGCGGCATGATCATCGACGCCCTCCTTTGTGTTGAACCAAAGGTGCCGTATGTTCTAGCGGGGGGGACTCCAGCGCAAACTTGACTGGTGTGAGCACCATCACATGTCGGGCGCCTTGCACCCGCGCCAGCGACTCGCACAAGATGCGCGCAAAAACGGTATCAGCGCGACGCTCCACCTTGACCACTTTGGCAACCGGAATGCCCGGCGGATAGACGCCATCCACACCACTGGTGGTGAGCACGTCATCTACCTCAATGTCTGCATTGGTGGCCATGTACCGAAGCTCTAACAATGGTGCGCCGCCTGACTCACCAAAGGCTACACCACGCGCTCCGGTTCGGGTATTGAGCACAGGAATAGAGTGCTCTCTGTCGATGACCAAAGTGATTTCGCTCACCAATGGGTGTACGCGGGTGATTTGTCCCAAAATGCCTTGCTCGTCCATGACCGGCGAGCTTTGCACCACACCATTGAGCGCACCTTTGTCGAGCACCATTTTGCGGGTGTAGGGGTCGCCTGCCTCGTACAACACCTCTGCAGCCATAGCAGGAGAAGGCGTACGTTGGCGCAGTTCTAGAAGTTCACGCAAATGGCGGTTTTCAAGCTCGAGTTGCTCGAGTTGTGAGGTGCGTACCGATTGCGCCAGTAGTTGCGCTTTGGCGGCTTGCAAGTTATCTAAGACGTCTTGCTTGCCTTCAAAAACGTCCCCGAGGTCATACCAAACCACTTGCGGGCGTAACGCCACCCATTGCACAGGATAAATGATGATGGACAAGACCCAACGGGCGGGTTGTACAAGGTTGTAACGCTGGTCGGCCAACATCAGGGCCATCGACAAAAAACTGAAAATAATCAGCTTGGTCAGCGCTGAGGTGCCTTGCTTAAAGAAAGGCGGCGGATTTCGGTCCAGCGTCCCGAGTGGCATTTATTCGTTGGTGAAAATCGAACCGAGACGCTCCATGCGCTCCAAGGCCAAGCCGCAACCGCGCACCACGCAGGTCAGCGGGTCTTCGGCCACCAGCACAGGCAAGCCGGTTTCTTCGGCCATTAAACGGTCAAGGTCGCGCAACAGCGCCCCGCCACCCGTGAGCATCATGCCGCGCTCGGCAATGTCGGCACCCAATTCGGGAGGCGTTTGCTCTAGGGCATTTTTCACCGCCGACACGATGTTGTTCAAGGGGTCGGTAAGCGCTTCCAAAATTTCGTTCGATGAGATGGTGAAAGAACGCGGCACGCCTTCAGACAGGTTGCGGCCCTTGACTTCCATCTCGCGCACTTCGCTGCCCGGGAAGGCCGAGCCAATTTGCTTTTTGATGGCCTCTGCAGTGGGCTCGCCAATCAACATGCCGTAGTTGCGGCGGATGTAGTTGATGATGGCTTCGTCGAACTTGTCGCCACCCACGCGCACACTGCCTTTGTAGACCATGCCGCCCAAGGAGATAACGCCCACCTCGGTGGTGCCGCCACCAATGTCGACCACCATGGAACCCGAGGCATCCGACACGGGCAAACCAGCGCCAATGGCCGCAGCCATGGGTTCTTCAATCAAATACACCTCGGAAGCACCTGCACCCAAAGCGGATTCACGAATGGCACGCCGCTCCACTTGGGTAGAGCCACAAGGCACACAAATGATGATGCGCGGGCTGGGCTTTAACAAAGAGCGCGGATGCACCATCTTGATGAATTGCTTGAGCATTTGCTCGGTGACGGTGAAGTCGGCGATCACGCCGTCTTTCATCGGGCGAATGGCTTCGATGTTGCCAGGCACCTTGCCAAGCATGGCCTTGGCCTCGTGGCCTACGGCTTGAATGCTCTTCTTGCCCTGAGGGCCGCCTTCATGACGAATGGAAACGACCGAGGGTTCGTCTAACACAATGCCACGGTCTCTGACGTAAATAAGGGTGTTGGCTGTGCCCAGGTCAATGGCCAAGTCGGTGGAGAAATACCGACGAAATGCTCCAAACATCACAATCCTCTCTGGGTTTACCAGCAAAGACAGGATAATAACCCAACGTCTATGCCGTTTCTGGCCATAAGGCTTGCTTATTTAACAACCATGTCTCTCACACCCACCGATATACAGCGCTTAGCGCAGCTCTCTCGCTTGACGTTTGACGCCCCGGCCAGCCAACGCCTGCTGGAAGGCCTGAACAACTTCTTTGCCATCGTCGAGCAAATGCGCGAAGTTGACACTTCTGGTGTGCTGCCCATGGCCCACCCGATTGACGCCATGCCTTTGGCAGATTTGGCCGCGCACGCCCCCAGCGCCACCGAGGGCATGGCTTTGCGCTTGCGCGACGACGCGGTGAGCGAACCTAACCAACGCGAAGCCAACCAACGCAGCGCACCTGCGGTGGAGCGCGGATTGTTTTTGGTGCCGAAAGTGATCGAGTAAGCCATGGCCGACCTTCATTCCTTGGGCGTGGCGCAGTTGTCGGCGCTCTTGCAAAAAAAAGAAGTGAGCGCTGTGGAGTTGTCCACGCGCATGTTGGCCCGTTTGGGTGGCAACCCGCACAACGCGTTTTTGAGCGTGGACTCCGAGGTCACTTTGGCCCAAGCCAAAGCGGCGGATGTGCGCCTCGCAGCGGGTGACACATCGCCATTGCTGGGTGTGCCCATCGCCCACAAAGACATTTTTGTCACCACCGACTTTCCCACCACCGCCGGTTCGCGCATTTTGGAAGGCTACCGCTCCCCCTTCAACGCCACCGTGGTGCAGCGCTTGAGTGACGCTGGCATGGTGAGTTTGGGCAAACTCAGTTGCGATGAATTTGCCATGGGTTCGGCCAATGAAAACGTGGCCGTGCCCTCTGCCAAGCCCCAAGCCGTCACCAACCCTTGGGACACCACACGCATACCTGGCGGCTCGTCGGGCGGCAGCGCCGCCGCCGTGGCCGCGCGTCTGACACCCGCAGCGACGGGCACCGACACCGGCGGGTCCATCCGCCAACCCGCTGCGTTTTGTGGCATCACTGGCATCAAGCCCACTTATGGCCGCGCCTCGCGCTATGGCATGGTGGCCTTTGCGTCCAGCCTCGACCAAGCAGGCCCTATGGCACGCAGCGCCGAGGACTGCGCTTTGCTGCTCTCTGCCATGTGTGGCCCCGACTTGGACCGCGACTCCACCTCGCTGGACGTGAAGGCAGAAGATTTTTCGCGCGACCTGAACAAGCCTTTGAAGGGCTTGCGTGTGGGTGTGCCCCATGAATTTTTTGCAGACGGCTTGGCCGCGGATGTGCGTGGCCCCATCGATGCGGCATTGCAATCACTGCAAGCCCATGGCGCCACAGTGGTTCCCATTGCCTTGCCACGCACCTCATTGTCTATTCCCGTTTACTACATCATTGCACCCGCCGAAGCGTCGAGCAACCTCTCGCGCTTTGACGGCGTGAAGTTTGGCCACCGCGCCAAAGACTTCACCGACCTCGCAGATATGTATGAAAAAACCCGCTCCGAGGGCTTTGGCTATGAGGTGAAACGCCGCATCATGATTGGCAGCTATGTGCTCTCGCACGGCTACTACGACGCCTACTATTTGCAAGCGCAAAAAATTCGCCGCATGATCGCCAACGATTTTCAAGCCGCCTTTGCCCAATGCGATGTGATCGCCGGTCCTGTGGCACCTACCGTCGCATGGAAGTTGGGTGACAAATCTGACGACCCATTGGCCAACTACTTGGCCGACATCTTCACCCTGCCCGCTTCATTGGCAGGCTTGCCTGGCATGAGTATCCCCGTGGGCTTTGGCGAAGCGGGCATGCCGGTGGGCATGCAGCTGATTGGCAACTATTTGCAAGAAGCCAAGTTGTTGAATGTGGCGCATCAGTTTCAACTGGCCACCGACCACCACTTGAAAACACCCGGAGGTGCGGCATGAGCGCCTTTCTCGTACACGGCTACGAAGTCGTCATCGGCTTTGAGACCCATGCACAGCTCTCCACACAGAGCAAAATTTTCAGCCGCGCCTCCACCGCCTTTGGCGCCGAACCCAACACGCAAGCTTGCGCGGTGGATTTGGCCTTGCCCGGCACCTTGCCGGTGATGAACAAGGGCGCGGTCGAACGCGCCATACAACTGGGTTTGGCACTGGGCTCGCACATCGCCGAGCGCAGCATTTTTGCGCGCAAAAATTACTTTTACCCCGACCTGCCCAAGGGCTACCAGATCAGCCAGTTTGAAATCCCCGTGGTGCAAGGCGGCGAGGTGTCGTTCTTCATGGAAGAGGGCAAAGAGACGGTGCGCAAAACCGTGCGCTTGGTGCGGGCGCATTTGGAAGAGGATGCGGGTAAGTCGTTGCATGAAGACTTCGTAGGTCAGTCGGGCATCGATTTAAACCGCGCGGGCACACCGCTGTTGGAGATCGTCACCGAGCCCGACATGCGTAGCAGCGCCGAGGCCGTGGCCTATGCCAAAGAACTGCACAAACTCGTCAC
>NZ_JBBAOI010000028.1:0-23614 GCF_040401495.1 Limnohabitans sp. | reverse complement strand
GCCGCGACGAGGCCGAGCGCCTGAAGTTTTGGAGTGGCCGCAAAAACGCGTTTCCTGCCAGTGGCCGCATCAGCCCCGACTACATGTGCATGGACTCGACCATTCCGCGCAAGCGCTTGGCCGACATTTTGTTGGCCATTGCCGAGATGGAAAAAAAGTACGGCTTGCGCTGCGCCAATGTGTTCCATGCGGGCGATGGCAATTTGCACCCGCTGATTTTGTTTGACGCCAACGACCCCGACCAGCTGCACCGCTGCGAATTGTTTGGCGCGGACATTTTGGAGACCAGCGTCGCCATGGGCGGCACGGTAACAGGTGAGCACGGTGTGGGCGTGGAAAAGCTCAACTCCATGTGCGTGCAGTTTTCAGCCGCAGAAAACGAGCAAATGTTTGGTGTGAAACGCGCCTTTGATCCGCAAGGTTTGCTCAACCCCGGCAAGGTGATCCCCACCCTGCAACGCTGCGCCGAGTACGGCAAGATGCTGGTGCGCGGTGGGCAAATCAGCCACCCCGATTTGCCGAGGTTTTAGGGCGTGATCAACTTGACCACCGGAAAATAAGTTTCATATTTGCTCCGGTCACGGGTCAACAAGGGCCAATCCATGACTGCTGCATGGGCACCGATGTAAAAGTCACTGAGCACATTGCGCTTTAAACCACCGCGCCGTCGGTAAGCCATGAACGCTTTGGCAGCCAAGAACAACGCAGGCTTGGGTAGCTCTATCAGGGGCAGTTGCATGTCCTCCAAGACCTTGTCTAGCGTTTCAATTCGTTCAAATGCCAAGGATATCTCCGCGTAAATGACCGGGTTGATCACCAACTGGTGAACCTTGGCCTGACTACGCAACTGCGAAATCGACCAGTTCGCCCATGTAGCGTCATCTTGAATGACATCAAGCAACACATTGGTATCCACCAACATCAGTCTGGACTCCTCAAGAGCTTCATCAAATCCTTGGTTTTCCATTTAATTTGGGCCTTGCCTCTGGCAAGTTCAAACCTGTCTTTGGATGACCCCGCATTTGCGGCGGCTTTTTGCAAGATCACTTCGCCCTGGCTATTGACGGCGAAGTCGAGTTGCGCCCCAGGCATCAAGCCCAAGGCATCGCGGATATGTTTTGGAATGGTCACTTGGCCTTTAAGTGTCAGGGTGGTGGGCATGAACAATCTCCATAGTATTACCAGATATTAATCGGTAATACGTGAGCTATGCACTTCTTTTTTGCCAATCTGTTCCCTGCTGAAGAAAGCTAGATCAACTTGACGGGGCGCACACCATAAGTCTTCATCGCGGCTTGTATTTGCCCCGACTCGGTTGTGCTGTCAGGGTAAAAGCGGTAACTGGGTGCAAGGATGGGATGCGCTTGCCCATCTGCATCCGCCGTGGCCAGCCAACACAGCACACAGCCGCCCAGCGTTTGGTGCCAAAGCCTTTGATCCACTCGCAGTAGGCCTGCACGGTGTGAACCTCGGTCAAGGGCTCGCTTTGGGCCACAAAGCGCGCACCTTCGGCTACATAGACCTTGCAGCCCTCCCAGCCCAATGGGGTTTCGCAAGCGTGAAAAAAGCGTTGGGCGTTTTCAAATGCAGACATGGTTTCTCCTTAAAAAATGCTATCAATGTATCAACTTAAATCATAGAATGAGTTTTAAAGAGTTCTTTTTTCTATTCAAGATTGCCACGGTCTTTCTGGCCTCTCAATGACGATCGCTATCCGTATGCGGTTGACGAACCCGCTTTAGAGTACGAAAATAAGCACCTTTAACAGGTCTTTTGAGGTTGGTCATGTCTAACTTGATTTATGCCACGGTCACGGCCAGTGTGTCCGAGCTGAAGAAAAACCCCATGGGCACGGTATCGGCGGGGCAGGGCCAAACGGTGGCCATCCTCAACCGCAATGCGCCCGCTTTTTATTGCGTGCCTGCGGGCGCCTATGAGGCGCTGATCGATCGCTTGGAGGACATGGAACTTAACGCCATTGCCGATGCTCGCGCCGGTGAACCCGTGATCAAGGTCACGCTCGATGAGCTCTGAGCTGGCCTATTCATTGGCCTTTGTGCCACAGGCCCTCAAGGAATGGAAGAAGCTCGACCCCCACACACGCCAGTTGTTCAAGACCCGGCTGATCGAGCGCCTAGAGATGCCGCGCTTGGCCTCGGCTCAATTGCGTGGGCATCCCGACCGCTACAAAATCAAGTTGCGGGCCTTGGGTTATCGCTTGGTTTATGAAGTGCGAGACCTAGAAGTGCTGGTGGCGGTCGTTGCAGTCGGTCGGCGCGATGGAAATGCGGTGTATCTCGCTGCTGACGGAAGAGACAGCACGGCGCATTGAGCTTGGGTTAAGGGAGGGGATTGCTTCAGCCTTTCAGGCCTCAATGAAGCAACCTTTTCGCCAGCTGTGTCGACTTGTTTACCTCGCCCCAAACACCGCCGTGCCCACGCGCACCAGGGTGCTGCTCGCTTGAATCGCGGCCTCCAAGTCGGCGCTCATGCCCATGGACAAGGTGTAGAACGGTGCCATGACAAAGCCACTTGCAGTTTTTCATACTGGCTATTCACGTTGTGAGTTCGCCCTGCTGGCAGGTCAAGAATAGGGCTACTTCATTCGCCCTAGACTGTGCATCTGCATTGACAGCATTCGAGGGCAACCATGGAACTTCTGGCTTTTTTTCTGCTTTATTTTGGATTGACCTTTGTCTGGCGATCGGTGCTGGTGTACCGCAAAACTGGCATCAATCCCTTGGTGTTGGGTAAGGGCGATGACGCCTACGGCTATGTGGGGCGCGCCTTCAAGCTGACCATCATGCTCATCGCCGCTTTTGTGTTGATGCGCGCATATTGGCCAGCTTCAACTCAAGAGCTCGGCACGATTGCAGCTATGCAATCGCCCACATGGGCCATGCTCGGATGGGTGTTGATGGGTCTGTCCTTGACGCTCATGCTAGTGGCCCAGGCACAAATGGGGCTGTCTTGGCGCATCGGCATTGATGAAAAAAACCGCACAGGCTTGGTGACAAACGGTCTGTTTTCGCTGTCGCGCAACCCGATTTTTTTGAGCCTACGCATCACCCTGCTGGGCCTGTTTTTTTACAGCCCTAACAGCTTGACGCTGGCGCTGGCCAGTGTGGGAGAGGTGCTGATGCAACTTCAGGTGAGACTGGAAGAGCAGCACCTCCTAGGTCAGCACGGCGAGGTGTACACCACCTATTGCCAAAATGTGCGGCGCTGGATGTGACCCTTGTAGCGAACGTCGCAGCTTTGCTGCGGTGAGCGGCGGGTGGGCACAGCGTGCCGGATTTGCCGAGGTTTTAGATTGCTTCCCACCGCGTCGCTCTGCTCCTCGCGGCTAAAGGCAGCGCTCGCAATGACGGGCCAAGGTATTTACCTCTCCCCGAACACCGCCGTCCCGACCCTCACCATGCTGCTGCCGGCTTGAATCGCCGCCTCCAAGTCGGCACTCATGCCCATGGACAAGGTGTCAAAGTGAGGCAAGCCCAAAGCAGTTTGCAATTCATCGAACAAGCGCTTGGCTTGTGCATGCAGTGCCAGTTGCGCGTCAAAACCCTCCACCGGGTCGGGGATGGTCATGAGGCCGCGCAGCACCAAGCGCGGCAAGGCTGCCACCGCTTGCGCCAAAGCCAGTGCATCGCTAGGTGTCACACCCGCTTTGGTGGGGCCGCCATCGATATTGACTTGCAAACACACTTGCAAAGGCGGTAAATGCGCAGGTCGTTGCTCGCTTAATCGCTGGGCGATTTTCAGACGGTCCACGCTGTGTACCCAGTCGAAGTGCTCGGCGACTTGTCGTGTTTTATTGCTTTGCAAAGGGCCTATGCAATGCCATACCAAGCCCGGCACGCTTTGAAGTGCGGCGATTTTGTCCACACCCTCTTGAACATAGTTTTCGCCAAAGTGGCGCTGACCCAAGGCGGCGACGACTGCGACGGCATCGGCGGGGAAGGTTTTGGACACCGCTAGCAATTGCACGCTGTGAGGCTCACGCCCTGCTTGCAACACCGCTTGTGTGATGCGTTCACTTACCCCTTGATAACGACTGCGCTGTTCATCCATGATGGGACTGTAACAAGCCCCTCCCCATGCATCACTCAATTGGCCATTGGCTCGCCCAAACCCTCGCACTTGGCGGGTCAGACCTCCACTTAAGTACCGGCGCTCGACCCATGGCAAGGGTGCTGGGGGAGTTGCAAGCCTTGGATGACAGCACCACTCTTAACGACCCGATGGCGCAAGAACTTCAAACTCTCTTACCGCAATGGACGGCGCAAGACCACGACGGGGCCGTCGCCATCGCTGGCCTTGGCCGCTTTAGAGTGAATGTGTTTGCACAGGCGCGAGGTTGGTCCAGCGTGTGGCGCTGCATCCCCGATCACATTCCCAGCTTGCAGGACTTGAACGCACCCACCTGCCTGACGCAGTGGCTTCAACACCCCCATGGCTTGCTGCTGGTCACAGGCGCCACGGGTTCAGGTAAATCCACCACCTTGGCCGCCATGCTGGCTTACCTTAACTGCACCCAGCCCTTTCACATCCTGACGCTTGAAGACCCCATCGAGTTTGTGCACCACAGCCAACGCAGCTTGGTGCAGCAGCGCAACGTGCCAGGCCACAGCGCGGACTTCGCCACCGCTTTACGCGCTGCTTTGCGCCAAGACCCCGATGTTATTTTGGTGGGCGAATTACGCGACTTGTCCACTATCCAACTCGCCCTGCGAGCCGCCGAAACGGGGCACTTGGTGTTGGCCACGCTGCACACCCGCAGCGCAGCCCAAGCGATTGAGCGCTTGGTGGACGTTTTCCCTGGCGAAGAAAAAGCCTTGGTTCGCCAGCAACTCAGCCTGTCGTTGCTGGGTGTGGTGCATCAGGTCTTGTGCAAAAGCGCTGACGGCAAGCGCCGCGTGGCCGCACACGAAGTGCTTTTTGCAAGCCCTGCTGTGCGGCAAATGATTCGCGACAACAAGACCGCCCAACTGCCCAATGCGTTACAAACCGGCGCGCAGTTTGGCATGTACACCTTGGCGCAAAGTCTGTCACTGCTGCAATCGCAAGGCGTGATTTCGGCCAATGAGTTGGCACGACACGCTTGATGGCTAAGATAGAACCACCCAGTTTTCAAGAAAGTGTTCAACCATGGCCCGCACCAACCCCAAAACCTACGATCCCTGCACCCCCGCCAAAGTGGCTTTCATTGGCCTTGGTGTCATGGGCTACCCCATGGCAGGCCACTTGGCCCTGGCCGGTCACCATGTCACTGTCTACAACCGCAACCCCGCCAAGGCCAAAGACTGGTGTGCCGAGTTCTCAGGAAATGGCAGCGCCCCCACGCCGCGTGAAGCCGCTCTTGGCGCTGACATGGTGTTTTGTTGTGTAGGCAATGACGACGATTTGCGTGCGGTCATGTTGGGTGCGGATGGCGCCTTGGCTGGCACCAAAGCTGGTGCGCTGTTGGTAGACCACACCACCGCCTCGGCCAATGTGGCGCGTGAGTTATTTGCAGCGGCCAAAGCCAAGGGCGTGCATTTTGTCGATGCACCCGTCTCGGGTGGCGAAGCGGGTGCCATCAACGGTATGTTGACCGTGATGTGTGGTGGCGAGTCCGCAGCGTTTGAGCGGGCCAAACCAGTCTCCATGGCCTTCTCCAAAGCCTTTACCTTGATGGGCGAAAGCGGTGCAGGACAGCTCACCAAAATGGTCAACCAAATTTGCATTGCGGGTTTGGTGCAAGGCCTGTCTGAGGGCATTGCCTTTGGCATGAAAGCCGGTCTGAACATGGAGCAGGTGCTGGAAGTGATTGGCAAGGGTGCCGCACAAAGCTGGCAAATGGACAACCGTGGCAAAACCATGGTGGCTGACAAATTCGACTTTGGCTTTGCGGTCGACTGGATGCGCAAAGACTTAGGGCTGGTGATGGACGAGGCCAAGCGCAACGGCGCACGTGTGCCTGTCACCGCACTGGTCGATCAGTTCTACGCCGATGTACAAGCCATGGGCGGTAAGCGCTTTGACACCTCTAGCCTGATCAAGCGCTTGCGCTAAAGCCTTTACTTGACAGGCTTGGCCGTGTCCGAAGATGGCGCGGGTGGTGGCAACAAGTTGCGCAGCTCGTCTTCCGTGATGATTTCAAATAAGCGCACCACTTTGTTCACGCCGCCAACGTTGCGTGTGAGGTGGGTGGCGCTGTTGGCTTCGCGCTGGGTGACGCGGCCCATCAAATAGACTGTGCCGCGCTCGGTCACGACTTTGAACGCACTGGCGAACAAGTCGCGGCTGTCAATAAAACTGGCTTTGACTTTGGCAACGATCAACAAGTCGTTGGATCGCTCGGACAAATTGGACAAGGGCATGACGGCCAACTCATTTACCACTGCTTTGACGTTTTCAATACGCTCGACCAGTTGCAACACAGCTTGGCGATCTTTCTCGGCCGTGACTTCGCCTGTCAACAAGACTTGTCGATTGAAACTGGTGACGCTGACATGTACGCGCTCGCCCAAGTTGTCACGAATACGCGCCTGTGCACGTAACTCAATCGATTCATCTTCCAGTTGAGCACCCGAGGTGCGTCGGTCACTGGCCACCATGGCGGTGCCCGCCACGCCCGCAATCATCAAAGGCGCACAAGCGCCCAAGACGCTGACCAGCAACAAACCGCTGACGGCTTTGACTACAAAAGATAAATTCATGATGGATTCTCCTGTTCGCCTAACAACTGACTGTCCACCCCATCGCACAAACAGTGCAAAATCAGCAAGTGAACTTCTTGAATTCTGGCCGTGCGATCGTGGGGCACACAAATGTGAACATCCGTTTCGCGCAACACCTGCCCAATTTTGCCGCCGCCCTTGCCGGTGAGCGCCACCACAATCAAATCTCTTTCATGGGCAGCTTCAATGGCGGCCAGCACATTGCGCGAATTACCGCTGGTGGAAATAGCCAATAAAACATCACTGGATTGGCCCAAAGCCCGCACTTGCTTGGAAAAAATTTGGTCGAAGTGGTAGTCGTTGGCAATCGCAGTCAGGATGGAGCTGTCGGTAGACAGGGCAATCGCACCAAGTTCAGGGCGTTCGCGTTCAAAACGTCCCACAAACTCTGCTGCAAAATGCTGCGCATCTGCCGCCGAACCCCCGTTACCACACGCCATGACTTTGCCACCATTGGTGACGCACATCAACAGCGCTCCCACAGCGGCAGCGATGGGTTTGCTTAAGATTTGTGCCGCCTGGTATTTCAGGTCTGCGCTGTCGATGAACTGCTGCTCAATGCGTTGCTCTAACATAGGTCAATCATACCTTTGCACAGTGACAGAAAGTTTTCATACCTCAAACGCGGCTTTGAGCCAGATCAAGCTATCTGTTTGTAGCAGCACTGCATCAAAGCGGCATGGAGGCGGCGTATGGTACCTGCGCAAAAAGTGTCTGGCGGCATACACAATGCGTCTGCGCTTGGTAGCGCTGATGCTGGCCCCCGCACCGCCGAAGTCGTCTCTTGCCCTGGACCTGACCTCAACGAACACCAAGGTGCCATCGCACTCGCGCACAATCAGGTCAATTTCGCCGCCGCCTCGCCCAGGTGTGCGGTAATTACAGGCAAGCAAGCTTAGGCCATGGTCCAGTAAATGCCGCAAGGCACGTTGCTCGGCAGCATCCCCGCGTTGCTTGGTGTTGGGTACAGGTAAAGAGGTGTTCATTGGTTCAACGTTTTGATTCCGCGTTAGTGGCAGCGCACGATGCCAGCGCCTCACAAGCGCATCCGCCTGCCTGCCTGTATGTGGTGGGCACGCCCATTGGCAACTTGGCAGATATCGGTTTACGTGCCTTGCATGTGCTGACGCTGGCCGACGCCTTGGCTTGCGAAGACACGCGCCACAGCCAAGCCTTGTTGCGCAACTACGGCGTCTCCAAACCACAGAATGCTTTTTTGGCGCTGCATCAACACAATGAAACAGGTGCAGCCGAAGATGTAATTGTGCGTTTGCAAAACGGTCAGCGGGTGGCTTATTTAAGTGACGCAGGTACACCAGCGATCAGCGACCCAGGCGCAAAGTTGGTGGCCTTGGTGCAAGCCGCAGGGTTTCGGGTCATTCCCATTCCAGGCGTCAGCAGTGTCACCGCGTTGCTGAGCGTGAGTGGCTGTCAAGGCGACGGTAGTTTTGTGTTTTTAGGTTTTTTGCCCAGCAAATCACAAGAGCGTCAAGCAGCTATTCAAGCCATGGCGCAAGAGGCACGGTCTCAGGTTTTTTTAGAAGCACCGCATCGCATCGAAGCGGTCGCCAAGGACCTGGCTTTGCTGGGTGAGCGAATGCTCAGCGTTGGGCGCGAACTCACCAAGCAGTTTGAAGAGGTGGCGGTCATGCCCGCAGACAAACTAAGCGCATGGCTTGCCACGTCTACTCAACGCAGCAAAGGTGAGTTTGCGTTGGTGTTGCACCCCATTGCAGTCGCCGCACCGGGCTTGGGAGAAGCCGAGCGGGTGCTCGACTTACTGTTGGCCGAGTTGCCCACCAAAAGCGCTGTGCGCTTGGCCGCGCAAATTTCAGGTGCGCCTCGCAACACCCTGTACGCATTGGCCCTGCAAAAGAAACCTGAACAGCACAGTGACTGAAGATTAAGTCACTAAATGTTGGGGTTTGTTGGCCACAAACGCTTCTATGTTGTCGATCAACTGGTCTGCCAAAAACTGCATGGCTTGTTGCGAGGCCCATGCCACATGTGGCGTCAAAATGAAATTGGGCGAACGAATGTCGAGCAAAGGGTTGCCATTTTTAGGCGGCTCCTGACTCAGCACATCAAAGCCTGCACCCGCAATCACGCCGGTTTGCAAAGCCACTTTCAACGCCGCCTCGTCCACCAAACCACCACGCGAGGTGTTGATCAGCAATGCACTGGGCTTCATCTGTTGCAACTGCGCCATGCCGATGAAGTGACGCGAAGCAGGTGTCAAGGGGCAGTGCAATGAAATGATGTCCGATTCTGCATATACCTGCTCAGGTGGCACAAAGTTCACCCCTGCGGCTTTGGGCGGCGCATGGTCGGCAAACAACACCTTCATGCCCAATGCACTTGCAATCTGTGCCGTGGCTTGCCCCAGCACCCCTTCACCAAAAATGCCCAAAGTGCTGCCATGCAAGTCGCGTATGGGGTAATCGAAAAAGCAAAACTGTTCTTCGGTTTGCCAACGACCGTTCAGAACATCATCACGGTAAGCCATGAGGTTGCGGCGCAAGGCAAAAATCAGGGCGAATGCGTGTTCTGGCACGGTGTGTACCGCGTAGTTGCGGATATTGGCAACCGCGACACCGCGTTCACGACAAGCCTCCACATCAATCACGTCATAGCCGGTGGCGGCCATGGCAATCAACTTAAGGTCGGGCAGTTGCGCAAGCGTGTCACGCCGAATGGGCACTTTGTTGCTGATGGCAATGGTTGCCCCTTGCAAACGCTCGACCACGTCTTCGGGTCGGGTCTGCACATGCTCGGCCCAATCATGCGCAAAAGCCGGTGCGCGCAGCTCAGCCCTTAACGACTGCCTGTCCAGAAAGACTATTTTTTGCATGTTCGTCCTTGTTGATAACAGGCGCACCCAAGCCAGAGGGTGCAGCGTGCTGGCGCCAGTAGTTACCTGCGGCAGCAGACCCGCTACCAGGTTGCAGGGCAACACCGCAGTCAAGCATAGCTAATTCAGCGCCATTGATCGCCGCCATCAAATGCACCTCATTCATGTCACCCAGGTGCCCGATACGAAACAGTTTGCCAGCGACTTTGGACAAACCACCGCCGAGTGACAAGTTGTAGCGACGATAAGCGCGGGCAATCACTTCCGTGCCTGCAATGCCTTGGGGCAGCATCACGGCGGTGACGGTGTCGGAATGCCACTTAGCTTCAGCAGCACATAACTTGAGTTGCCAACCGTGGGTGACTGCTGCGCGAACGCCTTCTGCCAGGTAATGGTGGCGGGCAAACACATTGTCCAAACCTTCTTCATTGAGCATTTTCATGGACTCGATGAGTCCATACATCAATGGCAAAGCGGGGGTATAAGGAAAATACCCAGTGTTATTGCTTTGCAACATGTCTTGCAAGTCAAAATATGCGCGCTTGAGTTGGGCTGTTTTGTGTTGCGCCAACGCTTTGGCGCTGACGCACAGAATGCCCAAACCAGCGGGCAGCATCAAGCCTTTTTGCGACCCACTGACGGCCATGTCCACGCCCCAGTCGTCGAAACGAAAATCGATACAGCCCAAGGAAGAAACACAATCGACGAACAAGAGCGCTGGGTGTGCGGCATCGTCCAAGGCTTCGCGTACGCCTGCGATGTCTGAGGCCACACCGGTAGCGGTCTCATTCTGACAAGCCAGTACCGCTTTGAAGCTGTGTTGTGTGTCGTTCTTCAAGATGTCTGCGAATTGCTGCAAGGGTACACCGGTGCCCCACTCGCATTCGACAACATGAACGTCCAACCCAAGACGTTGGCACATGTCAATCCACAAATGGCTGAACTGACCAAAACGCGCGGCAAGCACCTTGTCGCCAGGCGACAAGGTGTTGGTCAATGCAGCTTCCCAGCAACCTGTGCCTGAAGAAGGAAAAATGAAAGGCGTACCGGTTTTAGTGCGGAAAATGTCCTTCAATCCACCCAGGATGGTGTGCGTCAGGTGAGGAAAGTTGGGTGAACGATGGTCTTCCATCGACACCATCATGGCGCGTTGGATGCGCTCAGGCACATTAGTAGGACCGGGAACAAACAGAAAATTACGACCAGCCATAAGAACTCCCTTAAATTGTTGAAATTACCTTTGAAATACTGACACCACCTTCAAATGCATCAGGGATGCAAAACACTGTCGCCATACACGGGGAACGGTGCCACCAACTCGGCCACCTTGGCGCGCGCCTTGGCAATGTGTTGGGCGTCGTTAGGCGCTTCCAACACATCGGCAATCAAATGCGCGGTAGCACGCACCTGTTCTTGGCCAAAGCCACGCGTGGTCATGGCAGGCGTGCCCAAACGAATACCGCTGGTCACCATGGGTTTTTCAGGGTCGTTGGGAATGCCGTTTTTGTTGCAGGTAATGTGGGCCTGACCCAAGGCCAGTTCAGCTGCTTTACCTGTAATGCCTTTGGCACGCAAATCCACCAACATCACATGGCTTTCGGTGCGGCCACTGACAATGCGAAAGCCCCGCTCGACCAAAGTTTTGGCCAAGGTGTCTGCATTCAACAAGACCTGTTGTTGGTAGGCTTTGAAGGCAGGCTGCAAGGCCTCATAAAAGGCGGTGGCTTTGCCTGCAATGACATGCATCAATGGCCCACCTTGCATGCCAGGGAAGACAGCGCTGTTGATTTTTTTCGACATCTCTTCACTGTTGGTCAAGATGATGCCGCCGCGTGGTCCACGAAAACTCTTGTGTGTCGTCGAAGTGACCACATCCGCATACGGCATCGGATTGGGGTAGACGCCGCCCGCAATCAAGCCGGAATAATGGGCCATGTCCACCATCAAGAATGCGCCTATGCTTTTGGCCACTTGTGCAAACTTTTCCCAATCAATCTTGAGTGAATAGGCCGATGCACCGGCGATGATGAGTTTAGGTTTGTGGGTATGGGCCATGCGCTCCATGGCCTCGTAATCAATTTCCTCGGCGGCATTCAGACCGTAACTCACCACATTGAACCATTTGCCACTCATATTCAAGTGCATGCCGTGTGTCAAGTGACCACCTTCTGCCAAGCTCATGCCCATGATGGTGTCGCCGGGTTGCAGCAATGCCAAGAACACCGCTTGGTTGGCTTGTGAACCAGAGTTGGCCTGCACATTGGCAAAATTCGCACCATAAAGCTCTTTGAGCCGGTCAATACAAAGTTGTTCAACGATATCCACAAACTCACAACCGCCGTAATAACGTTTGCCTGGGTAACCCTCAGCGTATTTGTTGGTCAGTACCGAGCCTTGAAGTCGCATAACCGCAGGACTGGTGTAGTTTTCAGAGGCAATCAGTTCAATATGTTGTTCTTGGCGTGTGGCCTCTTGCAACACAGCCGACCAAAGCTGTGGATCACTTTGAGACACATCAGAGTGGTCGGGAAACGCCGTCCGCTTAGACATAACGACCTGCCATGGCGTCAAGTGACAAGACTTTGATGCTGGCCGCTTTGCCCGCACAGCCAAACGCTTCAAAACGAGCTTTGCAAATGCCCTTGGCAGCTTTGCGTGCTGCGATCAAGGCTTTGCGTGGATCGAATTCGCTGCGGTCTTGTGCAAAGGCTTGGCGCATCGCACCGGTCATGGCCAAGCGGATGTCCGTATCGATGTTCACCTTGCGCACACCCGAGCGAATGCCGCGCTGAATTTCTTCTACGGGCACACCATAGGTTTCTTTGATGTCGCCACCAAATTCGCGGATGATGGCCAACCACTCTTGGGGCACGCTGGAAGAACCATGCATCACCAAATGCGTGTTGGGAATGGATTTGTGAATCGCCACAATTTGGTCCATGGCCAAAATGTCGCCCGTAGGTTTACGGGTGAATTTGTAGGCGCCGTGGCTGGTGCCAATCGCAATCGCCAAGGCATCGACACCGGTGCGCTCGACAAAGTCTTTGGCTTGCACGGGGTCGGTGAGCAGCATATCGTGCGTGAGTTTGCCCACAGCGCCTACACCATCCTCTTCACCCGCTTCGCCAGTTTCCAGCGAACCCAAGCAACCTAACTCGCCTTCCACCGACACACCTACAGAATGCGCCATTTCGCAAACGCGACGAGTGACATCGATGTTGTAGTCGTAGGACGAGGGCGTTTTGCCATCTTGCATGAGCGAGCCGTCCATCATCACGCTAGAAAAACCAGAGCGAATCGACTGCTGACACACAGCGGGTGACACACCATGGTCTTGGTGCATTACCACCGGAATATCGGGATGGGTCTCAATCGCAGCCAACACCAAGTGACGCAAATAGGCTTCACCTGCGTACTTGCGAGCGCCTGCTGAGGCTTGCAAGATGACGGGGCTGTCGGTCTCTTGAGCAGCTTCCATGATGGCTTGCACTTGCTCGAGGTTGTTCACGTTGAATGCAGGTATGCCATAGCCATGCTCAGCAGCATGGTCTAAAACTTGGCGCAGCGATACAAGGGCCATGGAATTCTCCAGTTAAAAAATAGGGGGTGGCCTTCAGGCCTTTTTCTTGCGTTCCATCATGCGCCACACAAAGGGCGTGAAGATGAGTTGCATGGCGAGTTCCATCTTGCCGCCAGGCACCACCACGGTGTTGGCACGGGACATGAAGGAGTCGGGAATCATGTTGAGAAGGTAAGGAAAGTCGATGCCTTTGGGGTTGGCAAAACGAATCACCACAAAACTTTCATCAGGTGCGGGAATTTCTCGGGCAATGAAGGGGTTGGAGGTGTCCACACAAGGCACACGCTGAAAGTTCACATGGGTGTGGGCAAATTGCGGGCAGATGTAGTTCACATAGTCGGGCATACGGCGCAAGATGGTGTCAGTCACCGCTTCGGTGGAATAGCCGCGCTTGGATTTGTCCCGCCACAGTTTTTGGATCCACTCCAAGTTAATGACGGGCACCACACCAATGAGCAAATCGGGGTGCTGCGCAATATTGACCTCGGGCGTGACCACCGCGCCGTGCAAGCCTTCATAAAACAGTAAATCGGTGCCGCTAGGCACGTCTTCCCAAGGAGTGAACGTGCCAGGCTCTTGTTTGTAGGGAGCGGCTTCTTCATGGTCGTGTAGATATTTGCGGCGTTTGCCCGTGCCCGTTTCGCTGTAGCTGCGAAACAATGTTTCGAGTTCAGCAAACAAATTGGTGGTGGGTCCAAAGTGGCTGAAATTTTTATCGCCTTGCTTCTCAGCATCAGCGGCTTTTTTACGCATTTCCAAACGGTCGTAGCGGTGAAAGCTGTCGCCTTCAATCACAGCGGCTGAGACTTTTTCGCGCCGAAAAATATTCTCGAAAGTGCGGGTCACCGAAGTCGTTCCTGCACCCGAGGAACCTGTGATGGCAATGATGGGGTGTTTGACAGACATGCTTTTCTTTCAATCAATAAATAGGTCTGGGTTTATTCCCGAAACAAGGTACGCTCTGCAAACAGAGGGTTGTCGATTTCACGGGGCGCGGGTTCGCGGTGGTAACGCTCAATGCGTTCAACTTCATTTTTAGAGCCAAACACCAAACCAATGCGCTGATGCAAGCCTGTGGGCTTGACACTCAACATAGGCTCTCGCCCCGAACTGGCACGTCCACCGGCTTGCTCCATGATCATGCCAATCGGGTTGGCCTCGTACAGCAAGCGCAAGCGGCCGGGCTTGCTGGGGTCCTTGGAGTCACGCGGGTACATGAAGACGCCGCCGCGCATCAAAATACGGTGCGCTTCAGCCACCATAGAAGCAATCCAACGCATATTGAAATCTTTACCGCGCTCACCCGATTTGCCTGCCAAGCATTCATCGACATAGCGCTTGATGGGTGGCTCCCAAAAACGGCTGTTAGATGCGTTGATGGCAAATTCTTGGGTGTCGACGGGCACTTGCAGCTTGGGGTGGGTCAGCATGAACTCACCCAAATTGGGTTCCAGCGTGAAGGCTGACACACCATTGCCTACAGTCAACACCAGCATGGTGGTGGGACCATACAACGCATAGCCCGCAGCCAACTGCGTTGCACCTGCTTGTAAAAAATCGGCTTCGACCAAATCACGACCGCTGTCGATGGCGTCTTGCGGTGCTCGCAAAATGGAAAAGATGCTGCCCACAGACACATTGACATCAATGTTGGACGAGCCATCCAAAGGGTCAAACACCAACAGGTATTTACCACGCGGGTATTTGCCAGGAATTTGGTAGGGGTCGGTCATCTCTTCAGAAGCCATGCCGGCCAAATGTCCCGCCCATTCATTCACGCGAATAAACAGGTCATTGCTCAGTACATCGAGCTTCTTCTGTGTTTCGCCTTGCACATTGACCGCGCCACCTTCTTGTGCGGCATGGTCGCCGTACAAGCCGCCCAGTTCGCCCATGGCCACTGCTCGGGCAATGGCTTTGCAAGCCAATGCCACATCCAAAATCAATGCATTGAATTCGCCTTTGGAATTGGGGAAGCGGCGACGCTCTTCAATCAGGTATTGGGTCAGGGTGGTGCGTTGACGTAAGGGCATGAAGCCTCCTTGATATTTTTATGCTAAGTGCCAAGTGCGCAACTGCTCAACACTGACACCTTCTAAGTTAGGCACCACTTGCAACGCTCCCGAGAAATCGTGATGCGCTGTAAAGTTGTTTGGCGTCACAATGGTTTTGAGCCCTGCAGACACGGCCGCACGCAGGCCATTCGAAGAGTCCTCCAAAGCCAAACAGTGTCCTGAGGGAAGGCCCAACCGCGCCAAAGTTTGCACATACACCTGTGGATGGGGTTTTTTCTTGGGCGCGGTAGAAGCGTCTTCAATCACCACAAACAGGTCTTTCCAGTCGGGGCCTATGGCATTCCTCAACAGCACCGCAATATTGACAGGCGAGGTGGTGGTGGCAATGGCCAAACGCAGACCTTGTTGATGGGCTTGCTGAATCAACGCTAAAACACCAGGGCGCAACTGAACTGCGCCGCCTTGAACCGCGGCTTCATACGCGGCTGTTTTCAGGGCATGCAGATGGTCTATGGTGTCACGCAAGCCTGAACCGTCTATGTCTTTCATATCAGAATGCACATGATTCCAATAGTGCAACATGCGCTCTTTACCGCCGGAAATCTCCAACAATCCTGTGTACAAGGCCTCGTTCCAATGCCAATCTAGGCCTTGCTCGGAGAAGGCGTGGTTAAAGGCGGCCAAGTGTGCGCTTTCGGTGTCGGCCAAGGTACCGTCGACATCGAATATCAGCGCTTTAAGCATCAGATCACTTTCAACCTGTTTATTCATCCGAGCGCACGTCCGCTTGCTGAAAGACCCGACTGGCGGCGAAGTCGGACGCAGTCAGGGTCCTTAAATCATCGACGCTGAGCTGCCGGTCGCGGTCGGCAAAGAGGCGGCTTGCCTGACGCAGGCGCGCCCGGTCCAATGCATTGCGCACGCTGCGGGCGTTGGCAAAGTGGGGCTGCTGCACCCGTAAGCCCAAGTAGCGCTGGAACACCGTGTCGGCATCTGGCGCAAACACATAGTTCTGCTGGGTCAGCATTTTTTGCGAAATCTGCAGCAACTCGTCAACCGAGTAGTCGGGGAAGTCGATGTGGTGTGCTACGCGTGAACTCATACCGGGATTGGATTCGAAAAAAGTATCCATCCGGTCTTTGTAGCCCGCCAGAATCACCACCAGGTCATCGCGCTGGTTTTCCATGACTTGCAACAGTATTTCGATGGCCTCCTGCCCGTAGTCGCGCTCGTTTTCCGGACGGTACAGGTAGTAGGCTTCATCTATAAAGAGTACCCCGCCCATGGCTTTCTTCAGCACTTCTTTGGTCTTGGGTGCGGTGTGGCCGATGTACTGGCCCACCAAATCGTCGCGGGTCACTGCTACCAGATGGCCCTTGCGAACATAGCCCAGGCGGTGCAGGATTTGCGCCATGCGCATGGCCACCGAGGTTTTGCCAGTGCCAGGGTTGCCCACAAAGTTCATGTGCAAGCTCGGTGCCTCGCTGACCAGACCCAGATTGATGCGCAGCTTGTCAATCACCAGCAAGGCTGCAATGTCGCGGATGCGGGCCTTCACCGGAGCCAGACCCACCAGATCACGGTCCAGTTCGGCAATGACATCCTCCACCTGCGACTGCGCCAACACCTCACCCACGCTGCGCGCTTGGCCCAAGGCCACTGCCGGCGGATCCACGGATTGCGCTGCAGCAGTCACCGGCGTCTGGGCGCGCGCGCCAGGAATGGAGGAGTTGCTCATGGTTGTGTCGCAGTCTGGGTGCGCTTAGTAGCGCTCGCCTTCGGACTTGTCGGTGGCATAGCTGTGAACGGTGTACTGGATCTGACGCCCGCCAATCTCCTGCCTCGTCAGGCCGAAACCGGGTTCGGTCTTGGGCCGGTTGACGATATATGACATTTGCACTGACTCGACGCCTTGTGTTGCATCGAAGGCTGTCACGCGAACATAGTGATTAGGAAACGTCTTGCGGCACGCATTGATCTCCGTCAAGATTGCTGAGGCGTCCTTCAAGTCAAACATCGGGTTGCCATACATCTCCCAGTAGGTGTTGCGAGGATGCGGGTCGTCGGTGTATTCAACGCCGAGCGCCCAGTTTTTGCCGAGCGCGTACTCGATCTGTGCGCTGATCTGCTGGTCAGTGAGCTCGGGCAGGAAGGAGAACTGGCCCTGTGTGAGGCGATTGCCGTGGTTAGTCATCATGATGGGGATCTCCTTAAATGGATGCCGTCGGCGTGACGGCGAAGTCGGCGGTGTCGGTGGATTCGTAATTAAAGCTGATGTCGCCCCAGGTGTCGATGGCGGCCTTCAGCGGCGAGCACCATTTGGCGGCATCCTGCAGAATCTGCGGACCTTCGTTCCAAATGTCGCGGCCTTCATTGCGCGCTAGTACCATGGCTTCAAGGGCGACGCGATTGGCCGTGGCGCCGGCCTGTATGCCCATCGGGTGGCCAATCGTGCCGCCGCCAAACTGTAGCACCACGTCGTCGCCGAGGTAGGTCAGCAACTGGTGCATCTGACCAGCATGAATACCGCCAGATGCCACTGGCATGACCTTGTTGAGAGAAGCCCAGTCCTGCTCGAAGAACAGACCCTTTTCGAGTTGCATTGGTGTGTGCGTGTCGAGCAGCGTGTCGTAGAAGCCGCGGATCATCATCGGGTCGCCCTCCAGCTTGCCGACCACTGTGCCGGCGTGGATGTGGTCTACACCTGCCATGCGCATCCATTTACAGATGACGCGAAAGTTCATGCCGTGGTTCTTCTGGCGTGAGTAGGTGCTGTTGCCAGCGCGGTGCAGGTGCAGGATCATGTCGTTTTTACGCGCCCACAAGGCCATGCTCTGGATTGCGGTGTAGCCGATCACCAGGTCGATCATGATGATCACGCTGCCCAAGCTCTTAGCGAATTCGGCACGCGCGTACATTTCTTCCATCGTGCCGGCGGTGACGTTCAGGTAGTGGCCTTTGACCTCACCCGAAGCCGCGCTGGCTTTGTTGACGGCTTCCATACAGTAGAGGAAACGATCGCGCCAGTGCATAAATGGCTGCGAGTTGATGTTTTCGTCGTCTTTCATGAAATCGAGACCGCCTTTGAGGCCTTCGTACACCACGCGACCATAGTTACGGCCTGACAGGCCGAGCTTGGGTTTGGTGGTGGCGCCCAGCAGCGGGCGGCCGAATTTGTCCAGACGCTCGCGCTCGACGACAACGCCGGTCGCAGGGCCTTGGAAGGTTTTCAGGTATGCGACGGGTATACGCATGTCTTCCAAGCGCAGCGCCTTCACTGCCTTAAAGCCAAAGACGTTACCGATGATCGACGCCGTGAGGTTGGCGATCGAGCCACCTTCAAACAGGTCGATGTCGTAAGCGATGTAGGCGAAGTACTGCTGCTCAGTCTTTGTGCCAGGGCCGGTGTTGGGCACGGGATCGACGCGGTAGGCCTTGGCGCGATAGAGGTCGCAGGCGGTCAGGCGGTCGGTCCATACCACCGTCCAAGTGGCGGTGGAAGATTCGCCGGCTACGGCCGCTGCGCATTCTTCGGAGTCGACGCCTTCCTGAGGCGTCATGCGGAACATGGCGATCAAGTCGGTTTCCTTGGGCTGGTAGTGTGGATCCCAGTAGCCCATTTGCTTGTATCTCAAAACGCCAGCGCTGTAGCGTTTTTTGCCGTCAGTGATTTGGGTGTCTTCAGTCATGGTTAACTCCTTTTTTTAAGAACGTGGGTATACTTTAAAAAAAGCTTAGAGATAAGTAAATTCACATTTTCAGATACTTCACTTCAGCTTTACTTAATTGAAAAATGCCACCTTCCGACAATTGCGTGTTTTTAATGCTGTGGCACGCCACCTGAGTTTTGCCAAAGCTGCCGAACTCTTGCACGTGTCTGCACCTGCAATTACCATGCAAATCAAGGAGTTAGAAGCAGAAGTGGGGATGCCCTTGTTTGAGCGACAGGGGCGAAAAGTGTCTTTGACCACCAGCGGGGAATACATGCTGGTCTACGCCCGCAAGATGCTCGCCTTGCTCAAAGACGCAGAAGATGCCGCGGCACGTTTACAGCGCATAGAGACAGGCAAGCTGACCATCGGTATGGTCGACACCACCACCTATTTCATCCCTGCCTTGTTGCGCAAATTTTTGAACGAGCATGAAGGTATTGAGCTGGTTTTGAAGGTGGGTAACCGGCTGGAGTTGATTCAGTGGTTGCAAAACAGCGAGGTTGACATCGCCATCATGGGCAGCCCCCCTTCAGAAATTCCTACCCGCGCGGAACCTTTTGCGGCCAACCCCTTGGTGTTTGTGGCCTCACCCGATCACCCACTTGCCAGCGAATCGGGTTTGAAGGCGGAAGATTTGCGACAACAGTCTTTCATTGTTCGCGAGCAAGGCTCAGGAACCCGCAATGCCATGGAAGCGTTTTTCTCGCAGGCGCGGTTTCTGCCACGTTTTTCCATGGAGCTTCACAGCAACGACGCCATCAAGCAAGCGGTGAAAGCCAACTTGGGTTTAAGTTTTTTGTCGCTGCACACCATAGGCTTGGAGTTGCAAGCCCAGCAACTGTTCATTTTGGATGTGCGCGGTTCACCTGTGGTGCGGGCTTGGCATGTGGTGCATGCGCTTTCAAAACTGCTTTCCCCTGCGGCTGAAGCGTTTCGGTATTTTGTGCTCGAACATGGAGAAAGCGATTTGGCTGCGCAGTTTGGAGCGGTGCGGCAACCCCGTGCGTAAAGGGCTTTTTTGATGCCCGTACGCGTTGCCTGATTAGTAGTTTGTTGACAGGCCTCAGCTCGCACTCCTTGCTGTATATTAATCTCCTCAGATTTGTCCTGACTTATTGGGTAAGCCTCTTTGGGTCTGGAAACCGGTGTCGATGTTGATTCATTAGATAGGCAAAGCGTTATGAGTAAACGATTTCTTAGGTGGTCTGAAGCATGGATCGAGGAAAACATCCTTCCCGGTGCCAATCCCGACATCGAAAGCCACGAAGCAAAGGCAAAGCGGCTGACGGAAAAACTTTTCGCTGAAGCGGTTACTGCCGGCTTCACGACCTCCGAGTCCGAGGATGAGCGTGAGCGGGTTCTCCCCTTGGTACTGGCTGCAGTATCGGACAGCACCGACTTTGACATCGACGCCTATCGCCTCAAGTCGGAACTCGCGCGTGAAAATGAAGATGGCGATTGAGCCCAGTATGGTGTTTTGGGGTCTATTGACACGTTGTTAAACAATTAATTGGTGCGGCTGGCGGGGATCGAACCCACGACCCTTGGCTTCGGAGGCCAATACTCTATCCACTGAGCTACAGCCGCATCTCATCTATTGTAGGTGTCGCACTTTGTCAGCTTGGTGGAAGCATGCTGCTGGCTATAATTTCCGTTTGCTTTGCACACACAGAAAGTCTTTATGAGCGACAACCACGAAGAAGCGCATACCGGCCCCATCAAAACCCCCAAAGCTTTTGCTTGGCTGGTTTTTTTGTCTTTTGTAGGACCTATTTTCATCATCATCGGCTTGGTCAACTATGTGGTGTCGGGCGCCAAACCGTCGGCAGGTGCTTCTAATACTGCGGAAGCGGTGGCTGCTCGTATTGAAAAGGTTGGCACGGTGCAGGTTCGCGACGCTGACCGCCCATTGAAATCTGGTGAAGAAGTGTTTAAAGCCCAATGTTCAGCTTGCCATGCCGCAGGATTGGCGGGTTCACCCAAGCTTGGCGACAAAACAGCTTGGGCGCCTCGCATCAAAACAGGCTATGACGCATTGCTCAATTCTGCACTCAAAGGTAAAAACGCCATGGGTGCGCAAGGCGGTGGGGACCACAGCGACGTTGAGATTGGTCGAGCTGTTGTTTACATGGCCAATGCTGGCGGTGCCAAATTTTCCGAACCTGCTGCTCCCAAGAACTGAGGCTTCGCGCCTCCCATCAAACCGGCTACACAGCCGGTTTTTTTTCGTCTTTGGCAGGGCTAAGCCAGAAGCCATAGTCGTAGGCCAAGTGTGGTGACTGCACTTCCTTGGGCGCTGGCCACAGCTTGTCTTCAAGAGCTTTGGCTGCGTGCCAGGTATCCATGCTGTGAATCAAGCCTAAGCCTTTGGCGGTCACGGCATAGAGTCGGCCATTTTCATCGACCAAGCACTCTTTCAACTCAACGATTTCCCCCTGTGATGTTGTGAGTTGCCCCGTTTCCAGAACTCGCCACACAAAGGGCACTGACTGCAACTCCACAAATACGCGTTGGGGTCCGTTTTGAAAATACCAACGCCCTGATAAATCGCAGGCGTAGTTGCGCTCAATAAATTCGATCAATTTGGTATGTGCCAGCTTGCTGCCCTTGGCCTGGGTAAAGTCCCCTTGTGCTTGGACGCTATCGTCACGCATATACCAGTCACCGCGATCGTCAAATCCTAACCAACCAAAGCAGGCAGGGACTTGCGGCCATTTGGCCATGGCTTGTTTAACGATGTCGTCCATGTGCTGTTGATCCTCGGTACAACTGCAAGGCAGAGTCTGCTAGTGCAGCATCGTAGGCGCATCGATGTCGCTGTGAATTTCGGGCGGCGTGCCTGGGCTGGCGTGATGAGCCACCATGCGCCAGCCCTCTGCAGTTCGCATATACACATTGGTTGAGGTGACGAATGCGATTTGTGCGCCCTCTGCTGTGAAAATCTCAACCCGCTCAATCAAATTGTGTACCGCGCTGGTAATGGTTTCGAGCTTGTGCAGGCGCTCTGGGAACGAGCGAATCGGCCCATGGCTGAACATGATTTCAAATGAGTTGCGTATAGCCACAGCTCCTATCAAGCGAGGCCCGCCTGGGTGAACACAAATGATGTCTTCTTCATTGGCCCAACAGGCCATCAAGCGCTCTAGGTCACCGGCTTGCAATGCCTCATAAAAGGCAGCCTCTACCTCATCGGCGGAACCGCCAACGGTGGCTGCACGCAAATGAGGTTTTGACAAAGCTCAGCGTTTACTGCGGTATTTGCGCAGTGCGGCAAGTTGTGCGGCCATGATGGTTAACTCGGCCTGAGCAGCTGCCATGTCAACCTCTGTTTTGGCGTTGGTCAAATGCTCTTGGGCGGCTTTTTTGGCCGCATTGGCACGCTCTTCGTCAAGGTCTTTACCGCGCACCGCTGTGTCGGACAAAACTGTGACGGAGTCTGGTTGAACTTCCAAAATGCCGCCAGCGACAAACACAAATTCTTCTTCGCCATCGGGTTTTTGAATACGCACTGAGCCTGCCTTGATGCGAGAAATCAAAGGTGTATGGCGTGGGTAAATGCCCAACTCGCCCACTTCACCTGGCAAAGCCACAAAAGTGGCTTCACCGGAGTAAATCAGCTCTTCGGCACTGACCACATCAACATGGATGGTATTCATCTGGTTTCCTTATCGGACACGTTGGAGATCAAATCTTCTTGGATTTTTCGATGGCCTCGTCGATGGTGCCCACCATGTAGAACGCTTGCTCGGGCATGTGGTCGCACTCGCCCGCCACGATCATTTTGAAGCCGCGAATGGTTTCAGCCAAGGTGACATACTTGCCTGGCGAGCCTGTGAACACTTCGGCGACGTGAAAAGGCTGACTCAAGAAACGTTGGATTTTGCGAGCACGGGCCACGGCCAATTTGTCCTCGGGCGCCAATTCGTCCATGCCCAAAATCGCAATGATGTCGCGCAGCTCTTTGTAACGCTGCAACGTACCTTGCACTGCACGGGCGGTTTCGTAATGGTCGTTACCAACCACCAAGGGGTCAAGTTGGCGACTGGTGGAGTCCAAAGGATCCACAGCAGGATAGATACCTAATGAGGCAATGTCACGCGACAACACCACGGTGGAATCTAAGTGGGCAAAGGTGGTGGCAGGAGAAGGGTCGGTCAAGTCATCGGCGGGCACGTAAACAGCTTGGATGGAGGTGATGGAGCCGACTTTGGTCGAGGTGATGCGCTCTTGCAAACGGCCCATTTCTTCAGCCAGCGTTGGTTGGTAACCCACGGCAGAAGGCATACGACCCAAGAGGGCTGACACTTCGGTACCGGCCAAGGTGTAGCGGTAGATGTTGTCCACGAAGAACAACACATCTTTGCCTTCGTCACGGAACGATTCGGCGATGGTCAGGCCCGTCAAAGCCACACGCAAACGGTTGCCAGGAGGCTCATTCATCTGACCGTAGACCATGGCCACTTTGGACTCTTCCAAGTTCTCCAAATTCACCACGCCAGAGTCGGCCATCTCGTGATAGAAGTCGTTGCCTTCGCGGGTACGCTCGCCCACACCGGCAAACACCGACAAGCCGCTGTGCGCTTTGGCGATGTTGTTGATGAGTTCCATCATGTTCACGGTCTTGCCCACACCGGCACCACCGAACAAACCGACCTTACCGCCTTTGGCGAAGGGGCAGACCAAGTCAATCACCTTGATGCCGGTTTCCAGCAATTCTTGTGAAGGGCTGAGTT
>NZ_JBBAOI010000027.1:0-25442 GCF_040401495.1 Limnohabitans sp. | reverse complement strand
CGTGCTTTTGACGGTCGCGGCGACTACAACATCGGCGTGAAAGAACAAATCATCTTTCCCGAGATCGAGTACGACAAGGTTGATGCTCTGCGCGGCATGAACATCAGTATCACCACCACGGCCAAGAGTGACGACGAGTGCAAAGCACTGCTCGCCGCCTTCCGTTTTCCCTTCAAGAACTGAGGTGCCCTTTGGCTAAAGTAGCTTTGATTGAACGCGAACTCAAGCGCGACAAACTGGTCGCTAAGTACGCAAAAAAGTACGCTGAACTGAAGGCCGTGGCAAACGATGCCAAGCACAGTGAAGAAGAGCGCGCCGCCGCACGTTTGGGATTGCAAAAGTTGCCCCGCAACGCCAACCCCACCCGTCAGCGCAACCGTTGCGCCATCACTGGTCGCCCCCGTGGCACCTTCCGTCAATTTGGTTTGGGTCGCGCCAAGATTCGCGAAATGGCCTTTGCGGGCAATATTCCTGGCATCACCAAGGCCAGCTGGTAACACAGCAGGAGATATTCAATATGAGCATGAGTGACCCCATTGCCGACCTGCTGACGCGAATTCGTAATGCGCAGATGGTGGCCAAGCCGACCGTGTCGGTTCCTTCCTCTAAAGTCAAGCTGGCCATCGTCCAGGTGTTGAAAGATGAGGGCTATATCGATGGCTTTCACGTCAAAACCGAAGCCGGCAAGCATGAGTTGGAAATCGCTTTGAAATACTACGCAGGCCGCCCTGTGATTGAGCGCATCGAGCGCGTCTCTCGCCCTGGTTTGCGTGTTTACAAAGGCCACAACGCTATTCCCCAGGTCATGAACGGACTTGGCGTGGCTATTGTCACCACACCGCAAGGCGTGATGACCGATCGCAAAGCCCGCGCCACAGGCGTCGGCGGCGAAGTTTTGTGTTACGTGGCTTAAGGGAGAAACGAATATGTCCCGAGTCGGAAAAATGCCAGTCACCGTGCCACAAGGCGTGGATGTGGCCATCAACGAAGCGCACATCAGTGTCAAAGGCACTGGTGGAAACCTCTCTATTGCCAACAACGCTTTGGTCAAAGTGGTACACAGCGCAGACAGTTTGAGTTTTGCGCCGGCCAATGAAAGCCGTGAAGCCAATGCCATGAGCGGCACTTTGCGTCAATTGGTCAACAACATGGTCATTGGTGTTACCAAAGGCTTTGAGAAAAAACTCAATTTGGTAGGCGTCGGTTACAAAGCTGCTGCCCAAGGCAACAAACTCAACTTGGCTGTGGGCTATTCCCACCCCGTCAACTTTGATATGCCTTCTGGCATCAAGGTAGAAACACCTGCGCCAACCGAGATCATCATCAAAGGCGCTGACCGTCAACGCGTAGGTCAAATCGCTGCTGAAATTCGTGCGGTGCGTCCTCCAGAGCCTTACAAAGGCAAGGGCATTCGCTATTCTGACGAAAAAATCGTCATCAAAGAAACCAAGAAGAAATAAGGAGCTGCCACATGCTAAGCAAAAAACAGCAGCGTATCCGCCGCTCCCGCCAAACCCGTATTCGCATTGCCACGCAAGGCGTCGCACGTTTGACCGTCAACCGTACCAATTTGCACATTTACGCCAGCGTCATCTCTGGCGACGGCACCAAGGTGTTGGCATCTGCTTCTACCGCTGAAGCTGATATTCGCAAAAGCTTAGGGGCGACGGGTAAAGGCGGCAACCAAGCTGCAGCCGAAGTGGTTGGCAAGCGCATCGCTGAAAAAGCCAAAGCTGCTGGCGTTGAAAAAGTCGCCTTCGACCGTGCTGGTTTTGCCTACCACGGTCGCGTCAAAACATTGGCCGATGCCGCGCGTGCTGCCGGCTTGCAGTTCTAACCCAAGACGGATACACACATGGCAAAAGTTCAAGCAAAAATGCAAGACGACAGTCGTGACGACGGTCTGAAGGAAAAAATGATCGCGGTCAACCGCGTGACCAAAGTGGTCAAGGGTGGTCGTATTTTGGGTTTCGCAGCCCTCACCGTTGTCGGTGATGGCGATGGCCGCGTTGGCATGGGCAAAGGCAAATCCAAGGAAGTGCCTGCTGCTGTGCAAAAAGCCATGGAAGAAGCCCGTCGCAATATGCACAAAGTGTCTTTGAAAAACGGCACCATCCACCACAACGTCACTGGTCACCATGGTGCAGCCAGCGTTCAAATGGCGCCTGCTCCTAAGGGTACTGGCATCATCGCGGGCGGCCCAATGCGTGCGGTGTTCGAAGTCATGGGCATCACCGACATCGTGGCTAAAAGCCATGGTTCATCCAACCCCTACAACATGGTTCGCGCAACATTTGATGCGTTGATCAAATCCACCACAGCTGCAGAAGTTGCAGCCAAACGTGGCAAGAGCGTCGAAGAAATCTTCGTCTAATCCGGAGCAACGGCATGTCTACATCTTCTTCAACGGTCAAAGTGCAATTGGTGCGTAGCCCTATCGGCACCAAAGAAACTCACCGCGCCACAGTGCGTGGTTTGGGCTTGCGCAAAATCGGCAGCACCAGCGAACTGCAAGACACACCTGCAGTACGCGGCATGATCAACAAGATCAGTTATCTGGTCAAAGTACTCTAAGGTTTCGCCATGCAACTCAATGAAATCAAACCCGCAGATGGTTCGCGCAAAAACCGTCGCCGTGTAGGTCGCGGCATTGGTTCTGGTCTGGGTAAAACCGCGGGTCGCGGTCATAAGGGTCAAAAATCCCGTTCAGGCGGCTACCATAAAGTCGGCTTCGAGGGCGGTCAAATGCCTTTGCAACGTCGTTTGCCCAAGCGTGGCTTCAAATCACACAGCTTGAAATACAACGAAGAAGTCACACTCACTTCTTTGCAATTACTTGAAATCACCGATATCGATGTGTTGGCATTGAAAACCGCTGGTTTGGTTAGCCAAATGGCCAAAGTGGTCAAGGTCATCAAGACTGGTGAAATTTCACGCGCTGTCAAACTCAATGGCATTGGTGCTACTGCTGGTGCCAAAGCCGCCATCGAAGCGGCTGGCGGCTCCGTCGCTTAAGCACTGAAGAAAGAATACAGATACCGTGGCCACCAGCGCTTTGCCCAAAACAGATAAGTATGGCGATTTGCGTCGTCGGCTTATCTTTTTGCTGCTCGCGCTGATTGTTTACCGCATCGGCACACATATACCTGTGCCTGGCATCAACCCGGATCAACTCACCCAGCTGTTCAAGGGTCAGCAAGGCGGCATCCTGAGTTTGTTCAATATGTTCTCGGGTGGCGCTTTATCGCGCTTTAGTATTTTTGCCTTGGGCATCATGCCTTACATCTCGGCTTCCATCATCATGCAACTGATGTCGTATGTGGTACCCAGCATGGAAGCGCTGAAAAAAGAAGGCGAAGCAGGACGCCGCAAAATTACCCAATACACCCGCTATGGCACCTTGGCCTTGGCTATTTTCCAGTCCATGGGCATTGCCTTGGCGCTAGAGTCTTCTGCTGGATTGGTGAATGCACCTGGTTTCGTCTTTCGCATGACCGCCATGGTGTCATTAACTGCTGGCACCATGTTTTTGATGTGGCTGGGCGAACAAATCACAGAACGCGGTTTAGGTAACGGCATTTCCATCATCATTTTCTCAGGTATTGCGGCGGGATTACCCAGTTCCATTGGCGGCTTGCTCGAGTTGGTTCGCACGGGCGCCATGAGCATCATCATTGCTTTGCTGATTGTGGTGTTGGTCGGCTTGGTTACCTACTTCGTTGTGTTTGTTGAGCGTGGGCAGCGGAAAATTTTGGTCAATTACGCACGTCGTCAAGTGGGTAACAAGGTCTATGGCGGCCAGTCTTCGCACTTGCCTTTGAAGCTCAATATGGCGGGGGTCATTCCACCTATCTTTGCCTCTTCTATCATTTTGCTGCCCTCTACGGTGGTGAGTTGGTTCAGTGCTGGCGAAAGCATGAATTGGCTCAAAGATATCTCGGCCGCGCTTTCTCCTGGTCAGCCTATCTATGTGATGCTGTATGCCTTGGCGATCATCTTCTTCTGCTTTTTCTACACGGCTTTGGTTTTCAACAGTCGCGAAACTGCAGACAACCTGAAAAAGAGCGGCGGCTTTATTCCTGGCATTCGCCCAGGTGACCAAACTGCCCGCTTCATTGACAAGATTTTGTTGCGTCTGACATTTGCCGGCGCCATCTACATCACCTTTGTTTGTTTGTTGCCTGAATTTCTCATCCTCAAGTACAACGTGCCTTTCTACTTTGGCGGCACTTCGTTGCTGATCATTGTGGTGGTCACGATGGACTTCATGGCCCAAGTGCAGAACTACCTCATGAGTCAGCAGTACGAATCGCTGCTTAAAAAGGCCAACTTCAAGATGGCACCAGGTGGCTGATTGGGCGAATGGCAAAGGACGATGTCATCCAGATGCAAGGAGAGGTTGTTGAAAACCTCCCCAATGCCACTTTCCGGGTCAAGCTGGAAAACGGCCATGTGGTGCTCGGACACATCTCCGGCAAGATGCGGATGCACTACATCCGAATCCTGCCAGGCGACAAGGTAACGGTTGAGATGACGCCCTACGATTTGAGTCGGGCAAGGATTGTGTTTAGAGCCAAGTGAGGCGCTGAACACGCAGAGTTAGCAAGGAATACGCGGGGCGTGTTTCAGGATTTTTTGGAGAATGAAATGAAAGTTTCGGCTTCGGTCAAAACAATTTGCCGCAATTGCAAAATCATCCGTCGCAAGGGCGTGGTGCGTGTCATCTGTACCGACCCGCGTCACAAACAGCGTCAAGGCTGATCTTTCACCGCATTAAAGAGGTCACAACATGGCACGTATCGCTGGTATCAACATCCCACCGCACAAGCACACCGAAATCGGTTTGACATCGATTTTTGGTATTGGCCGCACGCGCGCTCGCAAAATTTGCGAAGCCACCGGCATTGCTTACAGCAAAAAAATCAAAGATCTGACGGACGCTGATTTGGAAAAAATTCGCGACCAGATTGCACTGTTCACCATCGAAGGTGACTTGCGTCGTGAGACCACCATGAACATCAAGCGTTTGATGGACATCGGTTGCTATCGCGGCTTCCGTCATCGCCGTGGTTTGCCCATGCGAGGTCAGCGCACACGCACCAATGCACGCACACGCAAAGGCCCCCGTAAGGCGGCTCAATCGCTGAAGAAATAAAGAGGGATATTCATGGCAAAAGCACCCGTCAACTCAGCAGCACAACGTGTTCGTAAAAAAGTCCGCAAAAACGTTGCGGACGGCATTGCGCATGTGCATGCATCGTTCAACAACACCATCATCACCATCACCGACCGTCAAGGCAATGCCTTGTCTTGGGCGTCCTCTGGTGGTCAAGGTTTCAAGGGTTCACGTAAATCCACTCCGTTTGCCGCTCAGGTGGCATCTGAAGTGGCTGGACGTGCGGCCATGGAGCAGGGTATCAAGAACCTCGACGTCGAAATCAAAGGTCCCGGCCCCGGCCGTGAGTCTTCGGTTCGCGCGTTAGCCGCCCTGGGCATTCGCATCAATTCCATCTCTGATGTGACGCCGGTTCCCCACAACGGATGCCGTCCGCAAAAGCGCCGTCGCATCTGATTTTTCACCAAGCCCACCGCCGCGGGTAATGCACCCACGGCTCCCCGCACTTGTTGCGGGCAGTTGACAAAAAGGAAGTTCAAGTGGCACGTTACTTAGGCCCCAAGGCCAAACTCTCTCGCCGTGAAGGCACCGATTTGTTCTTGAAGAGCGCACGACGCTCTATCAGTGACAAAGCGAAATTCGACAGCAAGCCAGGCCAACACGGCCGCACCTCTGGTCAGCGCATGTCTGACTTCGGTTTGCAGTTGCGTGAAAAACAAAAGGTCAAGCGCATGTATGGCGTGTTGGAGCGTCAGTTCCGCCGCTACTTCGCCATGGCCGACCAACAAAAAGGCAACACTGGTAACAACCTGTTGTCTTTGCTGGAATCTCGATTAGACAACGTGGTCTACCGCATGGGTTTTGGTTCCACACGCGCAGAAGCGCGTCAGTTGGTGTCACACAAAGCCATCACCGTCAACGGCCACCAAGTCAATATTCCTTCCTACTTGGTCAAGTCAGGCGATGTTGTCGGTGTGCGCGAAAAATCCAAAAAACAAGGCCGTGTGTTAGAAGCCTTGCAACTGGCAACTCAAGTGGGCATACCTGCTTGGGTTGATGTCAATATCGACAAAGCCGAAGGCATCTTCAAGAAGACGCCTGACCGTGACGAATTTGCTGCCGACATCAACGAATCGCTGATCGTCGAGTTGTATTCGCGTTAACCAGGGCTTGTTGGCCCTTTGAATCCGTCGCCCTGCGCGCACCTGTGTGCAGGGGTCATCATCTAGCCTTACCGGTGTAACGAACCGAGGGCATTGAGAGGAATAACGAATGCAAACCAATCTCCTGAAGCCAAAAGCCATCCAAGTAGAACAACTCGGTCACAACCGAGCCAAGGTGACGCTCGAGCCTTTTGAGCGTGGCTATGGCCACACCTTGGGCAACGCTTTGCGCCGTGTTTTGTTGTCATCCATGGTCGGCTATGCAGTGACTGACGTCACCATCGCTGGCGTGTTGCACGAATACTCGTCTATTGACGGCGTGCAAGAAGATGTGGTCAATATTTTGTTGAACCTCAAGGGCGTGGTATTTAAACTCCACAACCGCGACGAAGTCACGCTCAGCCTGCGCAAAGAGGGCGAAGGCCAAGTCACAGCCGCAGACATTCAAACACCCCACGATGTAGAGATCATCAACCCCGAGCATGTCATTGCCAATTTGTCGCAAGGCGGCAAGATCGACATCCAACTCAAGGTTGAAAAGGGCCGTGGCTATGTACCTGGCAGCATGCGCCGCCATGCCGACGAAGTCAACAAGTCTATCGGCCGCATTGTGTTGGATGCGTCCTTCTCACCTGTGAAACGTGTGAGCTACAGCGTCGAAAACGCACGTGTCGAACAACGTACAGACCTTGACCGTTTGGTGGTCGAGATCGAAACCAATGGCGCCATCAATGCAGAAGACGCAGTTCGCTCTTCAGCCAAAATTTTGGTGGAACAACTCGCAGTGTTTGCGCAACTCGAAGGCAATGAGTTGGCCGCTTTCGATTCACCCGCACCCCGCAGCCCTCAGCAGTTTGATCCGATTTTGTTGCGCCCTGTGGACGAACTTGAACTCACCGTTCGCTCTGCCAACTGCCTCAAAGCAGAAAACATCTTCTACATTGGCGACCTTATCCAGCGCTCTGAAAACGAGTTGCTCAAGACACCTAATTTAGGACGCAAGTCGCTCAACGAAATCAAAGAAGTGCTTGCTTCTCGCGGTTTGACCTTGGGCATGAAGCTCGAGAGCTGGCCACCCGCAGGCTTGGAAGCCAAACGTATTTGATAACAACAAGTGCTGACCACAGTCAGCCACTCCCCTGGCCGTACCTGATACGGCGGCCGGCAAAACAAATGAAGAACTAAAAAGGAAATAACATGCGTCACGGACACGGACTACGCAAACTCAACAGAACCAGCTCACACCGACTGGCTATGCTGCAAAATATGATGAACTCGCTCATAGAGCATGAGGCCATCAAAACTACATTACCTAAAGCCAAAGAGCTGCGCCGCGTCATTGAGCCTATGCTCACGCTTGGCAAAGAGCCTACACTCTCCAATAAACGTTTGGCTTTCAACCGTTTGCGCAATCGCGACAATGTGGTGAAGTTGTTCGCTGAACTCGGCCCCCGTTACAAGACTCGCCCTGGTGGTTACACACGCATTTTGAAAATGGGTTTCCGCGTAGGTGACAACGCGCCCATGGCCTTGGTCGAGTTGGTGGACCGTCCCGACATCGCTGAAACAACCCCCACTGTTGCTGAATAACAGCTACAATCCCCTCACACGACGCGCGATGGAGCAGCCTGGTAGCTCGTTGGGCTCATAACCCAAAGGTCGCAAGTTCAAATCTTGCTCGCGCAACCAAACACACTACGCCCACTTTTCAGTGGGCGTTTTGCATTCCACAGCGCAGGTGTACGCATTGAATTTAAAGCATGAACTAGAGAGTGCTCTAAAACAAGCACAACGCATTGAATTACCAACTGATTCGGGCTTACAGGTTTGGCATGTGTGGAACCAACAGGCGGGAAATCCTTTGGTGTTGTTGCACGGTGGCAGTGGCAGCTGGAACCATTGGGTGCGCAATGTCTTGCCGCTGAGTGAATCCAGATCGGTATGGGCATTGGACATACCTGGCCTTGGCGACTCGCAACTGCCCGAGGCAGCCATGGATGCCGATGATTTAGCGCATCCTTTGGCGCTGGGCTTGCAAGCTTTGTTTGGCGGCAAAGCTGTGGATGTGGTGGGTTTCTCGTTTGGCGGTTTGATGTCGGGTTTCTTGGCTGCGCAAAATCCTTCACTCATACAGCGAATGGTGTTGGTGGGTGTTCCTGGTCTGGGCTTGTCCAACAACATTCCTAATATGCGTGGATTCAGAGCCAATATGACGCATGAAGAGCGCATGGCCGTACACCGCAACAATTTACTGGCCATCATGCTGCACGATGAGCAAAACATCACACCTGAACTCTTGGCTATGCAAGAACACAATGTGCTGCGCGATCGCTTGCGCCGTCGTCGCATTGCCCGCAGCGATGTCTTGTTGTCGCTGCAAAAGCAGTGGTCTTGCGAGGTGCATGGCATTTGGGGCGAGCGCGATGCCTTGTATGAAGGCGCATTGCATTTGATTCCAGACCTGTTGTCTGTTGGTCAGTTAAAGAACTTTGAAATTATTCAAGGTGCTGGGCATTGGGTGCAATTTGAAGCGCCGCATGCGTTCAATCAAACACTGGCACGATGCCTGCACTTGGCTTAAGCGCACAATCTCGCCATGCTTTACAAATTCAAATCCAAAGCCGCAGGTGACTTGATTCTGCTGGAGCCACAAGGCAAACAGTTTTTGCAATTGATTGGCAAAGCTGTTGAGCCCAAGGGCATCATCGAAGCCGAGCATATGACCGCAGCCATCGCTGCCTTGCAAGCGGCGGTGAAAGCGCAAGAACAAGCGCAGGCGCAAGCTGTCGCTCAAGCCAAGGCCGATGGCCATGCGCCCCCCAGTTTTGACGCCATCAGCTTGCGGCAAAGAACCAAGCCCATCATCGACATGCTCGAGCGGTGCCACAAAGCCGGTCAGCCTATCGTTTGGGGCGTTTAGGTGAGCCACCCTTACCAAGCGCTCACCCCCTCGGTGGTGTTGGATGCGTTAAGTGCGTTGGGCTTGCCGGTGGATGGACGGTTAAGCGCTCTGAGCTCCTATGAAAACCGCGTCTACCAAGTGCATTTGGATGATGACAGTACCGTCGTGGCGAAGTTTTACCGACCACAGCGTTGGAGCCAAGCGCAGATACGCGAAGAACACGCTTTCACCGCTGAGTTGATGGCCGAAGATATTCCTGTGGTGGGGCCACTCACGCTCAAAGGGATGAGCTTGCATGAAGCGCGTATCACCCATGACGGAATAGACGGGCATTTTTGGTTCAGTGTCAGCCCTTGCCGTGGCGGGCGTGCGCCTGAATTGGACGACCCCGAGGTGTTGATGTGGATTGGGCGCTTGATGGCACGCATCCATTTGGTGGGCGAGCGAAGCGCATTCGTACACAGGCCCGCGCTGAATATACATACCTTTGGCGAGGCGTCGCGCGACTTATTGATGAGTAACGCTTGGGTAGCGCCTGAAGTGGCACAGCAATGGATGAGCCTTTGCAACAAAGCCCTACAGATGGTGCAAGCGCGTATGCCCGCGCACATGAACAAGCTGCGCTTACACGGCGACTGTCACCCAGGCAATATTTTGTGGACACCCGAAGGCATGCCAGAAGCAGGGCCGCATTTTGTCGACTTGGACGATGCCCGCATGGGCCCTGCGGTGCAAGACCTGTGGATGCTGTTGCATGGCGACGAACTAGAGCGGCGTCAAAAAATAGCCATAGTTTTAGAAGGCTACGAAACCATGCGAGCGTTTGACCGACAAGAGTTGCAGTGGATTGAGCCTCTTCGCACCTTGCGCATCATTCACTACAGCGCATGGTTGGCCAGTCGCCAAGACGACCCTGCCTTTCCCATGCACTTTCCTTGGTTTGGTACAGCTGACTATTGGCGGGGGCAGTGCGACACGCTCAGAGAGCAAATTGAGTTGATGGCTTAAACCAGCAACGCATTCACCCGCTTCACATAGGCCGCTGGGTCTTCGGGCAGGCCGCCTTCGGCCAGCAGGGCTTGGTCAAACACAATGTGCGCCAAATCGTGGAAGTGGATGTTTCCCTCAGGCGTGTCGAGCTTTTTCACCAGTGGGTGCTCGGGGTTCACTTCCAAAATGGGTTTGCTCTCGGGTGCGCTTTGGCCGGCTTGCTTCAACATGCGGGCCAGTTGCAGCGACATGCCGTCGTCTTTCACCACCAAGCACGCGGGTGAGTCCACCAAACGCGAGGTGACGCGCACATCCTCGGCTTTGTCTTTCAAAGCCTCCTTGAGTTTGGCAAGCAGTGGCTTGAAGGTCTCGGCGGCTTCTTCGGCGGCTTTCTTTTCTTCTTCGTCTTGCAGCTTGCCCAAGTCGAACGCGCCCTTGGCCACGCTTTGCAGCGGGGTGCCGTCAAACTCGTTTAAGAAGCCCAGCGCCCATTCGTCCACGCGGTCGCTCATCAGCAGCACTTCAATGCCCTTCTTGCGGAACACCTCGAGCTGCGGGCTGTTCTTGGCCGCAGCCAAGCTGTCGGCGGTGATGTAGAAGATGGCCTCTTGGCCCTCTTTCATGCGCGCTTTGTAGTCGGCAAAGCCCACACTCACCGTGTCGGTGGTGGAGCTGGCAAAGCGCAGCAGCTTGGCGATTTTGTCTTTGTTGGCAAAGTCTTCGCCCAAGCCTTCTTTCAAGACCGCGCCAAAGTCGGCGTAAAACTGGGTGAACTTGCCCGCGTCTTTTTTGTCCTCGTCGCTGGCGTCGGCCGCGGGTGCGTCGTGTTTGGCCAAGTCTTCCAACATGGACAGCACGCGGCGGGTGTTGCCTTCGCGGATGGCTTTGACATCGCGGCTTTCTTGCAGCAACTCGCGGCTCACGTTCAGTGGCAAATCGGCGGAGTCGACCACGCCTTTCACAAACCTCAGGTAGGTGGGCAGCAAAGCCTCGGCGTCGTCCATGATGAACACGCGTTTCACATACAGCTTGATGCCGCCCTTTTTCTCGCGGTTCCACAAATCAAACGGCGCTTTGCTGGGCAGGTACAGCAGTTGGGTGTATTCGGTGCTGCCTTCCACCTTGTTGTGGCTCCAAGCCAAGGGTGGCTCAAAGTCGTGGCTGATGGCTTTGTAAAACTCGGCGTGTTGCTCGTCCGTTATGTCTTTCTTCGGGCGGGTCCACAGGGCTGAGGCTTTGTTGATGGTTTCCCACTCGTCGGTGACCACCATTTCGCCGGGTTGGTCTTTCTCGCCTTCTTTCCATTCTTCCTTGCGCATCAGAATGGGCAAGGCGATGTGGTCAGAGTATTTGTTGATGATGGACTTGAGCTTCCAGTTGCTCAGGTACTCGTCGGCGTCGTCGCGCAGCTGCAAGATGATGTGCGTGCCGCGCTTGTCTTGGCTGATGGTTTGCACCTCAAAGTCGCCGCTGCCGCCACTGGTCCAGCGCACGCCCTCAGCAGCTGGCGCACCGGCGCGGCGGGTTTCGACCACGATTTTGTCGGCCACGATGAAGCCCGAATAAAAGCCCACGCCAAACTGGCCAATCAAAGCGCCTTGGTCTTTGGCGTCGCTTTGCTGGTCGCCCGAGAGTTTGCTCATGAAGTCGCGTGTGCCGCTCTTGGCGATGGTGCCCAGGTGGTCAATCGCCTCTTGCTCGCTCATGCCAATGCCGTTGTCGCTGATGGTCAGCGTCTTGGCGGCTTTGTCAAACGCCACGCGAATTTCCAGTGTGGGCGTGTCTTCAAACAAAGCGGCGTTGTTCAGCGCTTCGTAGCGTAGCTTGTCGCAAGCGTCAGACGCGTTGGAGATCAGCTCGCGCAAAAAGATTTCTTTATTAGAGTACAGCGAGTGGGTGACCAAATGCAGCAGTTGGGCCACTTCGGCTTGAAAGGCGTGTTTTTGGGTGCTCATAGGATTTGCAAAAGAAGAAGTGAAATCAAGAAAAAGTGCCAGACCGGGCTGACGCAGCATGTGAATATATGAGGGACGTGGGTGGGTTTTCAAGGCCCAATGAAATCAAACACTTACGTCATCCGCTGCGCCCGTGTAGTGCGATACTATACTTTGCACTACAACTTGTACGCCATCACTCTAAGCATGACCGCTACCACCGTACCCATGTCCATCCGGCTTGATGCTTCTGCACGGGAAAGGCTCAAAGCCATCGCCGAGCGCCAAAAACGCTCGCCACACGCGCTGGCCACCGAGGCCATCCACCAGCTGATTGAACAAAAAGAGCGCGAACACGCCTGGCATCAAAGCTGCGACGATGCCCTCAAGCATTTTGACGAAACAGGCTTGCATGCCACGCACGAAGAGGTCATGAAGTGGATGGACCGATTGGCAACCGACAAAGACGCGCCACCGCCCGAATGCCATCTGTAAAGTATTCCGCGCAATCGATTGCAGACCTGCGGCGCCTTCATGATTTTTTGGCCCAGCAGGACCCTGAGGTGGCGCGGCGTGCCATCGCCGTGATCCGCGACGCACTGCAAAAAATTGCGGTGATGCCCGAGCGCTTTCGACCGGTGGAAGGCAAGATGTACCACCGAGAAGCGATCGTTGATTTTGGATCTAGCGGGTACATCGCCAGGTTTCGCCACATGCCCAATGGCGACATCACCATTGCGCGGATCAAACACCAGCGAGAAGATGGGTTTGATCAGGCTGGCTAAGCGCTAAAACACCTCACCCGCAGCCAAATACCGCCACTGCCCCATCGGCAGTTGACCCAGCTTCACGCGGCCAATGCGCACCCGCTTCAAGCCCACGACGGTCAGGCCCACCAGCTCGCACATGCGCCTAATTTGCCGCTTTTTGCCCTCTTTCAAGACAAACCTCAGTTGCTCGGGGTTTTGCCAGTCGACTTTGGCGGGCTTGAGTGCTTGACCGTCCAGCGCCAAGCCGTGGCACAGCCGGGCCAATTGCTCGGGGGGGAAGAGTGACTGCACATCGGTTTGCACCTCGCCCACAGGCAAGCGCCCGTACTGCACCCGCACCAAGTATTCCTTTTCCACGTCGGAGTTCTCGCCAATCAACTGACGCGCCACGCGGCCGTCTTGGGTCAGCACCAGCAGACCCACCGAGTCAATGTCCAAGCGGCCAGCGGGGGCCAAGCCCATGCGTTGGCGCGGCACAAAGCGGGTGGGCGAGCGGTCGTCGCGCCAGCGGTTGCCGGCCTCGATCAGGTTGATGGCGGGGGTGTGGCCGTCTTCGGCTTGGCCGCTGACAAAGCCCATGGGTTTGTGCAAGATGATGGTGACTTGTTTGTCTTGCTGGCCACGCGCGAGTTTGTCCACCTCGATGCGGTCCAAAGGGCTGACGGGTTTGCCGAGAGCTGCCACCTCGCCATTCACCTTCACCCAGCCCTTGGCGATCCAGTCGTCGGCCTCACGGCGCGAGCACAGACCGAGTTCGGCCATGCGTTTGTTCAGTCGGGTGAGTGCATCGTTCATGGGGTGTCGAGTGTATGGCTGCGCAAGGCGGTGAGGTTGAGCACGCGCACGCCGCCGTAGGCCACCTTGATCCAGCCCTGTGTCACCAAGCGTTGCAAGGCCACATTCACCCTTTGGCGAGACAAGCCCACCAAATAGGCCAACTCTTGCTGGGTGATTTGCAGCACCTCTCCTACACCTGGAAACAGCACAGGGTTGAACAGCGCTGCCAGACTGCGGGCCACACGGATATCGGGGTTGGTCATGCGGTCAATTTCACGCGCTGCGATGAACTGCCCAAGGCGTTCGTTGAGTTGGTTCATGACAAAGCGGTTGAAGCGAATGGACTGCTCTAACAGCTGATGAAAGCTGTCGATAGGCAAACCCGCCACCACACTGGGGCGAAGCGCTTGTACGTTGTAACGGTAGGGTTCGCGTTTGATCACCGTGCCTTCACCAAACCAACCACCCGCAGACAAGCCTGCATAAGTGAAACTGTCGCCTTGCGCGTTGTCGGCGCTCATTTTGAGCAAACCTTGAACCACGCCAAACCAATAGGTGGGTGCTTTGCCAATACGACACACCATGTCACCCGCCAAGGCGTCGCCCACCACGATTTGCGCTTTCACCCAAAGTTGTTCATTACTGTCGAGTACTTGCAGCCAAGGAATATTGGCCAATTCGGTGGCGTTGGGAGCGCGTCGGCGCTGGTGGAGGGTTAAATCGTTGTTCATCAATCAGGGCGTGTCGAATCGACTAAGGGTCTTCCCTGAATTGTCGTCGTCAAGACAGAAAAGCGTCAAAGTTCACCCTAATATACGCTCCCTCCCATGGACACCACCTTCCCTCGATTGTTGTTAGAGCACGCTGCCCGCCGGCCGCAGGCCACAGCTTTGCGCGAAAAGGAATACGGCATTTGGCAAAGCCTGTCGTGGTCAGCTTTGGCGGGGATGGTGAGGGCTTTGGCTTGCGGCTTGCACCAAGCCGGTTTGCAACGCGGCGAACATGTGGTCGTGGTGGGCGCCAATCGCCCGCGCTTGTATGCCAGCATGTTGGCGGTACAAAGTTTGGGTGCGATTCCTGTGCCGCTCTACCAAGACGCGGTCGCTACCGAATATGTGTTTCCCATCAACAATGCCGAGGTACGTTTTGCGGTGGTGGAAGACCAAGAGCAGGTCGATAAATTGCTTGAAATTCGCCCCGACTGTGCAGGGCTGGCGCATATTTACTTTGACGACCCCCGCGGCTTGCGCAATTACCAGCAAGCGGGTTTGGCCAGCTTGTCGGACTTGCAAGACAAGGGGGAGCAGTTTGCCAAAGAGCATCCTGCATTTTTCGACAACCAAGTGGCCAGTAACCAAGCTGACGATGTGGCTGCCATGTTTTTCACATCGGGCACCACAGGCAACCCCAAGGGCGTGGTACATACCCACCGCACCTTGCTTGACCGTGCCAAAGCGGGTGCAGACTTTGACCACTTGGATGAAAAAGAAGAGGTCTTGGCCTACATGCCGCCGGCGTGGATTGGGCAAAACATCTTCAGCTATGCGCAGTGGTTGTGCTGTGGCTATGTGGTGAATTGCCCCGAGTCGGCGGCCACGGTCAACATCGACTTGAAAGAAATCGGGCCTACCTATTACTTCGCACCGCCGCGTGTCTTCGAGGGCATGCTCACCAGCGTGATGATTCGCATGGAAGATGCAAGCGGCATAAAGCGCGGTGTGTTTTCCTACTTCATGGACATTGCCAAACGCTTTGGGCTTGCCCGAATGGACGGCCAAGCCATTGGTCTGATGGGGCAGTTGTTGTACGGCTTGGGCAATATCTTGGTCTATGGCCCTTTGCGCAACAACCTCGGTTTTTCCCGTGTGCGAGTGGCCTACACCGCTGGTGAAGCGATTGGCCCCGATTTATTCAACTTCTACCGTGCCATTGGCATTAACTTGAAGCAGTTGTACGGCTCTACAGAGACCGCCGTGTTTGTCTGCCTGCAACCCGATAACGAAGCACGAGCAGACACTGTGGGCATACCGTGTGCGGGTGTGGAAATCAAAGTGTCCGAGCAAGGCGAGGTGTTGGTGAAGTCTGCAGGCTTGCTCAAAGGCTATTACAAAAACCCCCAAGCCACTGCCGAGGTGTTGACTGCAGATGGCTGGTACCACACCAACGATGCAGGCTTCATCGACAGCCATGGGCATTTGAAAATCATTGACCGCGTCAAAGATGTGGGGCGCTTGCAAGGCGGCGCCAATGATGGCGCCATGTTTGCCCCCAAGTATGTGGAAAACAAGCTGAAGTTTTTTCCCCACATCAAAGAAGTGGTGGCTTATGGTGATGGCCGCGACAAAGTGTGCGTCATGCTCAATATCGATTTTGAAGCGGTGGGTAACTGGGCCGAGCGGCGCAACTTGGGCTATGCGGGCTATACCGATTTGGCGCAAAAGTCCGAGGTCTACCAACTCATGCTCGAATGTGTGGAAAAGGTCAATGCAGACTTGTCTGCTGACGCTTTGCTGGCAGGCAGCCAAATCAGTCGCTTCTTGGTGCTGCACAAAGAACTGGACGCCGATGACGGCGAACTGACCCGAACCAACAAAGTGAGGCGCGGTTTTATCGCTGAAAAATACGCGGTCTTGGTGAACGCTTTGTACCAAGGTTTGGCAGAGCAGTTCATTGAAACCGCCGTCAAATTTGAAGATGGCAGAACCGGCAGTGTCAGCGCCCATTTGCGCTTGATGGATGCGCGCACCTTCGCGCCTGTGGAGCGTGCCGCATGAGCAAAGTCATAGGCGACGTGATCTTAGATGTGCGCAATATCTCGCTGAACTTTGGTGGCGTCAAAGCCCTCTCCGATATCAGCTTCAATGTGCGTGAGCATGAAATCCGCGCCATCATTGGCCCCAATGGTGCGGGCAAAAGTTCCATGCTCAATTGCATCAACGGTGTGTACACGCCCCAGCAAGGCAACATCTCATTCCGAGGGCAAACTTTCAGCCATATGGACTCTCACCAAGTTGCGGTCATGGGTGTGGCGCGTACCTTCCAGAACCTCGCTTTGTTCAAAGGCATGAGCGTGCTCGACAACATCATGACGGGGCGCAATTTGCGCATGAAAAGCAACTTGCTGCTGCAAGCCTTGCGCTGGGGACCCGCTGAGCGTGAAGAGATTGAGCACCGCAGAAAAGTGGAAGAAATCATCGACTTCCTTGAAATTCAGCCCTTTCGCAAAACCCCTGTGGGGCAGCTGCCCTATGGCTTGCAAAAACGGGTGGACTTGGGACGTGCGCTGGCGCTTGAACCCCAAGTATTGCTGCTGGACGAACCCATGGCTGGTATGAACGTAGAAGAAAAGCAAGACATGTGTCGCTTCATCTTGGATGTGAACGACGAATTTGGTACCACTGTGGTCTTGATTGAGCACGACATGGGTGTGGTGATGGACATTTCCGACCGCGTGGTGGTGCTCGACTACGGCAAAAAAATTGGCGACGGTACACCCGAAGAGGTCCGCCGCAACCCTGAAGTCATCAGTGCCTACTTGGGCACAGGACATTGACCACCATGGCATTCTTTCTTGAAACCTTGCTCGGTGGCCTGATGGCCGGCATGTTGTATTCGCTGGTTGCCTTGGGCTTTGTGCTCATTTACAAAGCCTCGGGCGTGTTCAATTTCGCCCAAGGCGCGATGGTGTTGTTCGCGGCCTTGGCCATGGCGCGGTTTGCCGAATGGCTGCCGTTGTTGACGGGCTTGACACAACCGGTGTTGGTCAACTTGATTGCTTTTGTGTTGGCGGGTGGCGTCATGTTCATCGTGGCATGGTTGATTGAGCGCTTGGTACTGCGTCGCTTGGTGAACCAAGAAGGCACCACCTTGCTGATGGCGACTTTGGGTATTGCTTACTTTCTTGAGGGCTTGGGTCAATCGATCTTTGGCAATGACATTTACAAAATCGATATCGGCATGCCCAAAGACCCGGTCATGGCTTTTGAGAATGTTTTTCAAGGCGGTTTATTGATCAACCAAGAAGATTTGATTGCGGCCCTCATCGCTGCCCTGTTGGTGGCATTGCTGTCCTTGTTTTTCCAAAAAACTGCCACTGGCAGAGCGCTGCGTGCGGTGGCGGATGACCACCAAGCCGCGCAATCGATTGGCATTCCTTTGAATCGCATTTGGGTCATTGTGTGGTGCGTGGCGGGTGTGGTGGCGTTGGTGGCCGGCATGATTTGGGGCAGCAAACTGGGCGTGCAATTTTCATTGGCTACCATTGCTTTGCGAGCCTTGCCTGTGGTGATTTTGGGTGGTCTCACCTCGGTGCCTGGCGCCATCATGGGTGGCCTCATCATTGGCGTGGGTGAGAAACTCTCCGAGGTGTTTTTAGGCCCTTATGTCGGCGGCGGCATCGAAATTTGGTTTGCTTATGTATTGGCTTTGTTATTTTTGCTTGTGCGGCCTCAGGGTCTCTTTGGCGAAAAAATTATTGATCGCGTTTAACCATGTTTTATAGAGAAAACGGTCAATTCAAAACCTCCTACCGAGAAGACCAGCAAATCTTCCCGATTGCGCAAGACCGCGTGTTTGTCGTGTTCGTGCTGCTAGTGGCTTTTGCCGCCGTGCCTTTCTTTGCTTCCGACTATATGTTTCGCGCCATTCTCATTCCTTTTGTCATCATGGCCATGGCGGCCTTGGGCGTGAATATTTTGGTCGGCTATTGCGGTCAAATTTCGCTGGGTTCAGGCGCCTTCATGGCGGTGGGTGCCTATGGCGCTTACAACTTCTTTGCCCGTGTACCTGATATGCCATTGTTGCCCGCCTTGCTCTTGGGTGGTCTGTGTGCTACAGCGTTTGGTGTGTTGTTTGGCTTACCCAGTTTGCGGGTGCGGGGGCTGTATTTGGCGGTGGCGACATTGGCCGCGCAGTTTTTTGCTGACTGGATGTTTTTGCGGGTGAAATGGTTCACCTTGGACACGCCGTCGGGCTCGGTTTCTGTGTCCAATCTTCAGGTGTTTGGCATGCCGTTGGACACCGATGTCAGCAAATACCTGTTTTGTTTGTCCTTGTTGGTGGTGATTGCGCTGCTGGCAAAAAACTTGGTGCGAGGTGCCATCGGTCGTGAGTGGATGGCCATACGTGACATGGACGTGGCGGCAGCCGTCATTGGGATTCGTCCCATGTACGCCAAGCTCTCGGCTTTTGCGGTCAGCTCCTTCATCATTGGTGTGGCGGGTAGTTTGTGGGCCTTTGTTTATTTGGGTTCTTGGGAGCCAGGCGCTTTCTCTGTCGACTTGTCTTTCAAGTTGTTGTTCATGGTCATCATTGGCGGCATGGGCTCCATCTTGGGTGGTTTTTTGGGCGCAGCGTTCATCGTGACCTTGCCCATTTTCTTGAACCAGTTCTTGCCCATGCTCGCAGGCCTTGCAGGATTTGAAATTTCCACCACGGTGGTTTCACACGCCGAGTTGATGATCTTTGGCGCATTGATTGTGTGGTTTCTGATTGTGGAGCCCCACGGCTTGGCCAAGCTGTGGTCCATTGGTAAGCAGAAAATGCGTGTGTGGCCTTTCCCCTATTGATATGCAATTCCCAAGGAGACGATGATGAAAACAAACAAGCTCTTACTCCCCGCCTTGTTCGCGGCCTTTGCCTTGTCCGCCACCACCAGCGTGCTGGCGCAAGCCAAAGAACAATTCGTGCCGGTGCTGTCTTACCGCACAGGCCCCTACGGACCCAACGGCACACCCTGGGCGAATGGTTTTGTCGATTACTTGAAACTGGTCAACGCCAAGGGTGGCTTGAACGGCGTGAAAATTTCTTTTGAGGAATGTGAGACCGGCTATGACACTGCGCGCAGTGTCGAGTGCTACGAACGCCTCAAAAGCAAGAACCCCAGCTTTGTGCAGTCCATGTCCACGGGGGCGACTTTTGCCATCACTGAAAAAGCACCCGCAGACAAAATTCCGGTGGTCACTGTGGGCTATGGCCGCAGTGAAAGCTCAGATGGTGCAGTATTCAAATGGAACTTTCCTATCGCCGGTACTTACTGGGTAGCAGCTGACACGATTTTGCAAGCCATCGGCAAAAAAGAAGGTGGCTTGGACAACTTAAAAGGCAAAAAAATTGCCTTGGTCTACCACGACAGCCCGTTTGGCAAAGAACCCATTCCCTTGATGCAAGAGCGCAGTCGCATTCATGGTTTTGAATTGCAATTGCTGCCAGTGACCGCACCTGGTGTGGAGCAAAAAGCCACTTGGTTGCAAGTGCGCCAAGCGCGTCCTGACTATGTGGTGTTGTGGGGCTGGGGTGTGATGAACTCCACGGCCATTAAAGAAGCCCAAGCCACAGGCTACCCCCGTGAAAAAATGTTCGGCGTGTGGTGGGCCGGTGCAGAGCCTGATGTGAAAGACGTGGCCGATGGTGCCAAGGGCTATAACGCGGTGACCATGCAACACGGTGCTGAGCCAGATTCGGCCATCGTCAAATCCATCTTGAGCCAAGTGCATGACAAAGGTCAAGGCACAGGCCCCAAAGAAGAAGTGGGGCAGGTGCTGTACATGCGAGGTGCCATGAGCGCCATGATTGGCATTGAGGGCATTCGTTCTGCCCAAGAGCGCTTTGGCAAAGGCAAGGTCATGACTGGCGAGCAAGTGCGCTGGGGTTTAGAGAACCTCAACCTCACTCAAGCTAAATTGGATGCGCTGGGCTTTAAAGGTGTGATGCGACCCATCAGCACTTCTTGCATGGACCACATGGGTGCCTCATGGACACGCATTCACACATGGGATGGCAAGAAATGGGTCTTCACCTCTGATTGGCTGCAAGCGGACGAGCAAATTTTGAAGCCCTTGGTCAAAGCCACAGCTGATAAATATGCGACCGACAAAAAGCTTGTCCGCCGCACCGGACAAGACTGCCAGTCTTGATGTTGTAAATCCTTCTTGGAAACTGTCATGAGTGCGCCCCCCATCGTCTTGAGTGTCAACGGTATTGAGGTGATTTACAACCACGTCATTCTGGTGCTCAAAGGCGTCTCACTGCAAGTGCCAGAGCGGGGCATTGTGGCGCTCTTGGGTGGCAATGGCGCTGGCAAGACCACCACTTTGCGTGCTATTTCCAACTTGTTGCAAGGCGAGCGTGGTGAGGTCACCAAGGGCAGTATTGAGTTGCGTGGTGAGCGCATTGAAAACCTCACGCCTGCAGACTTGGTCAAGCGCGGGGTGGTGCAGGTAATGGAGGGACGGCATTGCTTTGCCCACCTGACCATCGAAGAAAACCTGCTCACAGGCAGCTACACCCGCACCGACAAAGGCGAGATTGCAGCCAACCTAGAGAAGGTTTACAACTACTTTCCGCGCTTGAAAACCCGCAAAGATTCACAAGCAGCCTACACCTCTGGCGGCGAGCAACAAATGTGCGCAATTGGTCGCGCCTTGATGGCCAACCCCAGCATGGTGTTGTTGGATGAGCCTTCCATGGGCTTGGCGCCGCAAATTGTTGAAGAAGTTTTCAACATCGTCAAAGACTTGAACCAAAAAGAGCATGTCACTTTTTTGTTGGCAGAGCAAAACACCCACATGGCTTTGCGCTATGCAGACTTTGGCTACATCATGGAGTCGGGCCGCATTGTGATGGATGGTGTAGCCCAAGACTTGGCCAACAATGAAGACGTGAAAGAGTTTTACTTGGGCATGGGTGGCGGTGAGCGCAAAAGCTTCAAGGATGTGAAAAGTTACAAACGCCGCAAGCGTTGGTTGGCTTAAGGTGGCATTGAGATGAACGATTTTTACGATCCCCTGGAACAGCGTGACCCTGAACAGCGTGAGGCCTACCTGCTGCAGGCCTTGCCCGCACAAATTGCACATGCGCAAAAACATGCAAGTGCTTGGGCAACAATTTTGCAAGGTGTTGATGCGGCTTCCATCACCACGCGCCAAGCCTTAGCCCAGCTTGCGGTGACGCGCAAATACGAGTTGCTAGAGAGACAACAAGCCCAGCGTGCCAACGATGTGTTCGGCGGATTTTCTGCGCTGCGATTTGGCAAGCATATGCCGCGAGTGTTTGCCAGTCCTGGCCCCATTTACGAACCCGAGGGTGTGGGTAAAGATTATTGGCGCATGGCAAGAGCGCTTTTTGCTGCAGGTTTTCGCGCGGGCGAGTTGGTGCATAACTGTTTCAGCTACCACTTCACGCCTGCGGGTTCCATGATGGAAAGCGGTGCACATGCGTTGGGGTGCAGTGTCTTTCCTGCTGGCACTGGTCAAACTGAGCAACAACTGCAAGCCATCTTGGAGTTACGCCCCAGCGGTTACAGCGGCACACCGAGTTTTTTGAAAATCTTGCTAGAAAAAGCAAATGAATCACAAACACCCTTGCCATTTTTGAGCAAAGCCTTGGTCAGCGGTGAGGCCTTCCCGCCCTCTTTGCGAGATTGGTTGGCAGAGCGTGGCATGACCGCTTACCAGTGTTATGCCACAGCCGACATTGGTTTGATTGCCTATGAAACCTCTGCGCGAGAGGGTTTGGTGCTGGACGAAGGTGTACTGGTTGAAATTGTGCGACCCGGCACCGGTGACCCCGTGGCTGAGGGCGAGGTGGGTGAGTTGGTGGTGACCACCCTCAACCCGGATTACCCGCTGATCCGTTTCGGTACAGGCGATTTGACTGCGGTCTTGCCTGGCACTTGCCCCACCGGCCGCACCAACCAACGCATTAAAGGGTGGATGGGGCGCGCCGATCAAACCACCAAGGTGCGCGGCATGTTTGTGCACCCTGGCCAAGTCGATCAAGTGGTGAAACGTTTCCCCGAGGTGGTCAAAGCACGTTTGGTGGTCAGTGGTGAAATGGCCAATGATCAAATGCATTTGCACGTCGAGACTTTGCAAGGCTCGGACCATTTGCAAGCAGCACTGGCGCTGGCGGTGCGCGATGTCACCAAGCTGCGCGCAGAGGTGGTCTTCGCTACCCAAGGCAGTTTGGCCAACGACGGCAAGGTGATCGAAGATGCGCGCAGTTACAAGTAGTTTTTTGTGGGTGTTGTGCATGGGCTCTGCCATGGCACAAACTTTTCCCATCAAAGACAAAGTCATTACTTTGGTTGTGCCCTTTACTGCGGGAGGGCCTACCGACCGCTTAGCTCGAGACATGGCCCAAGCCTTGAGCAAACCCTTGGGCGGCACCTCTGTGGTGGTAGAAAACGCTTTGGGTGCTGGGGGCGCCATCGCCACGCAAAAAGTCGCACGTGCTGCACCCGATGGATACACCTTGTTGATTCACCATATCGGCATGGCCACCATGCCAGCACTCATTCGAAAACCCAGTTTCGATGTGCTCAACGATTTTGACTATTTGGGCATGATCCATGAAGTGCCCATGACCATCGTGGCGCGACCTACACTCGAAGCAAATGATTACAAACAACTCAGTGCTTGGGTGTCTTCACAGAAGGACAAAGTCAACCTAGGCAATGCAGGCATAGGCTCTGCTTCGCATCTGTGTGGCTTGTTATGGCAGTCGACCATGCGTACCCAGATGACCACAATTAACTATAAAGGCGTGTCCATGGCCATGACCGATTTGCTGGGTGGCCAAATTGATGTCTTGTGTGACCAAACCACCAACACCCTGCCTTATATCGAGGGTCGAAAAATCAAAGCCTACGCCGTCACCAGTAACAAGCGTTTGCCTCAATCGGCTTTGAAAGACTTGCCTACCTTGCAAGAGTCAGGGTTGAAAGGGTTTCAGGTCAGCGTATGGCACGCGGTGTATGCGCCTAAAGGCTTGCCAGCAGAGACCAAGGAAAAGTTGTATGGCGCTTTGCGCTCTGTGTTCTCAGACCCAGCTTTCATTCAAAAACAAGAAGCCATGGGTGCGGTGATGATTGTTGATAAACGCACCGACCCTGGCGAACACAAAAAATTTGTTACCGCTGAGATTGCCAAGTGGAGCCCCATCATCAAGGCGGCCGGCGTTTACGCTGATTAAAAATCTCGCTTACTGCTTGAAACGTTTTCGCGTGAGGATGAGTGCTGTCCACCAAGCCATGCTGGCGTATAAGGCCAGTACACCCAAATGCAGCCATGCTTGTGCAGGCCAAGCATCCATGAACAAAGGACGCACCAAGGCCACTGCATGGGTGAGTGGCAAACACCAAGCAAGCCACCTCACCATGTCCGGTAAGGTATCCAAGGGAAAAAATACACCGCTCAAAAACATCATGGGTGTTAAGAACAACGTGAAGTAATAGGTAAAGAAGTCGTAGCCCTTGGCCAAGGCATTGAAGATAAGCGCCAAACAACTGAAGGTAATGCCCACACCCAGCAACACAGGCCACGCCACCAACAACTTCCAAGAGTGGCTGATGCCCAAGGCCAGCATCACTATCAAAATGGCCGTTACTGTAAAGATAGCTTTGAAAGCAGCCCACAGCATCTCGGCGAGCAGCACATCATCTAAACGCACAGGTGCATTCATGATGCCGTCCCAGGTTTTTTGCACATGCATGCGCGAAAACGCCGAATACAGCGCCTCGAAAGTGGCGGCATTCATGGCGCTCATGCAAACCGAACCACTGGCCAAAAACAAGATGTAAGGTACTTTCACATCGCCTTGCTGCACACCGCCCACCAATGCGCCCAAGCCGTAGCCAAAGGCTACCAACCACATCAAGGGCTCGGCAATGTTGGCGATCAAACTGGGGATAAAGAGCTTGCGCCAGACTAAAAAATTGCGCAAAAAAACAGGCCAAAAACGCATTCGCATCATCCGTCCTCTCGAATTTGACGGCCGGTGAGTTTTAAGAACAGGTCTTCCAAATTGGCGGGGCGGTGCAAGGTACGCAGACCCGCCATGCTGCCCAAGGTTTGCAGCAAAGGTGCCGCGCTATCGGTATAAAAAAACACCGTGTCGCCAGACACCTCGACGCGTTTGGCATGGGTGCGCGCCGCACTCGCGGCAATGCTTTGCGGATCGCCGCCAAACACTTCCACCACATCAGGCTCCAAATGTTGCTGTATCAGGTCGCGCGGTTTGCCTTCGGCGATTTTGCGACCATGGTCCAACACCAGCAAACGGTCGCAAAGCCGCTCGGCCTCGTCCATGAAGTGGGTGGTCAGCAAGATGGATTTGCCTTGCTGCAAGAGTTGCTGTAAGCGCTCCCACATCAGGTGACGCGCCTGTGGGTCTAGGCCGGTAGTGGGTTCGTCCAGCAACAGTAACTGGGGGTCGTTGATCAAGGCGCGGGCAAGACTTAAGCGGCGCTTCATACCGCCCGACAACTCTCCGGGTTTGGCGTCCGCTTTGTGGGTCAACGCCGCAAATGACAGCAGCGAGGGAATACGTGCGCGAATATCTGCACTGGCCATGCCGAAGTAGCGGCCATAGACCATGAGGTTTTCGCTGCAGGTGAAATCGGGGTCTAGCGAATCGAATTGACTGACCACCCCTAGACGCGCTTTGATGGCAAGCGTTTCTTCGGGCATGGGCATGCCAAACACGCTGATGCTGCCACTGTCAGCGGTGCTAAGACCCAAGCACATGCGAAAGGTGGTGGTTTTGCCCGCGCCATTTGGGCCAATCACGCCAAGGCATTCACCTGCTTGCAATTCGAAAGACAAATCGTCCACCACCGTGGTGTTGGCAAAGCGTTTGACAAGGTGTGTACAACGTAACTGGGGCTCGGACATAGAGTAAGGATGCGCAAACAAGCGTGCATTGTGCCTTGAATGCTGGGTGATATACTTTTACCCCTTGGCCCGGTAGCTCAGTCGGTAGAGCAGAGGATTGAAAATCCTTGTGTCGGTG
>NZ_JBBAOI010000026.1:18945-25676 GCF_040401495.1 Limnohabitans sp. | reverse complement strand
CGAACATATGAAGGGTCTTTGCCGCCCAGTTCAGTGCCAACACCAATAAACCGGCCAGCAGCGGCTCGTTCCATAGCTGCACCGCCTTGAACAGACCCCGTGAACACAACGAAATTAACGCGAGGGTCTTGAATCATTCGTTCTACAGCGCTATGGCTGGCATGAACATGCTGGAAAACACCAGCCGGAAACCCAGCGGCGGCACACGCCTCACTGAATCGTTCTGCGCACAACAACGTTTGTGATGCGTGCTTCATGATGACGGTATTGCCGGAGAGTAAAGCCGGGACCAGTGAGTTGATGGCAGTGAGATACGGGTAGTTCCATGGCGCCACAATTAGCACTGTGCCTACTGGGGTTCGCTGAATGTATTTTGTGAAACCGTCAACCTTGGGCACTGAAAGGTCGGCTAGTTCTTCAGTAGCTATTGACATCATGTAGCGGGCACGTTCTTGTGCCCCACGGAGAATCTCATTCGGGGTGTATCGCACAGGGCGACCCATTTGCCATGAAATTTCTGTGGCGATGTCAGCAACAGAAGTTTCGAGGTGGGAAATCATTGCTTCACATAAACGAATACGATCAGAAAGAGACGTTGCCCGCCAGACTGCCTGGGCGGCCTGTGCCGAATGCAAAACCGCTTCAACTGCGGCGTCAGATGCAAGTTCGCGTTCTGCAACAACCGAGCCGTCAATAGGGGAGATTATTTTGTGAACGGCCATTGGACAATCTTATTGGTTGGGGTTACTCCAGCCCCTAGATCAGTTGTTGTTACTAAGTCGAGCAGCAAGGTCTTCGATGAATTGCCGTTGCGTTCCTGCTTCAGGGCCAGCCATAGGGCGGTGTTCGCGAATGTGTGTTGATGCATCTGTTGAATTCATTCCCAACATCATCAGTAGGGCGGTGCCGGTAGTACCTGCACGGCCAATTCCAGCTGCGCAATGCACCACTAGAGACTGCCCGTTCTTGAGATGATCACTCAACACTGTTACGAAATCAAAGATCTCATCAAGTTCTGGGTATGACAGATCACCAATTGGGTTCCAGATGCCACGAGTCCCCGCATTGGCTTTGTGCCATTCGACATATGCCGGGTAACGATCAGATAATTCATGTTCTTGCACTAGACACACAACAATGGCGTTGTCGCATTGCGCAAGCACTTCTTCAACATTTGGGCCGATGTAATGCTTGCCGCAAAGCCAGAGTCGGCCAGTTCCAGACGGCAACGGAATTTCATGAATACCGCCATTGGTGTTGAACGGTTGATTCATGATGTGACCACGTATTTATTTTGATCGAAATCATGTGTCATTTCCCAATAGTCAACAAAGCGCCACGGCATCGGCGAGAACACTCTGCCCTGAGCATTGCGATACCAACTGTTGAGGCCGGCATGCGCCCATACAAGTTCGTTGTGTTCCGCATCCACGCGCTCGTTGTAGTCATCATGAATATCAGCACGTACCTCAACACTTGCAATCTGTTTTTCAATCATCGTTACTAAACAATCAGTGATGTATCGCATCTCACATTCGGCTTGAAAGATGATGCTTCCACCATGTGCCACGAATGTGTTGGGACCAACCAACATGAACATGTTCGGATAATCGGGAACAGTGATGCCAAGGTAGGCCTTCGGATTATCTGTGCCCCACACGTCTCGTAGTGCTGTTCCGCTGCGACCGCGAATATCAATAGGGGATAAGAGGTTTCCAGCCTGAAAGCCGGTGGCCAGAATGATTACGTCGAATTCAGTAGTAGTTCCCGATGAATCAACAATTCCCGTTGGCGTGATGTGGTCGACGCCCTCTGCAATCAGGTGCACGTTGTCGCGCCGCAATGTGGGGTACCAGTCGTTATCAATCAAGATGCGCTTTCCGTATGGCGGGTATGTGGGTAAACACTTCTCAAGCAGGTCAGGCCGACCCTCTAGCGCAGTCTCTACAAACTCAGTCATTTGTTGACGATGACGATCATTGTGGCGGTTCATGGAACGTTCCGGGTGTGGCCATTCGGGGTCACGACGCAACGTATTCAATAAGCCATCACCGAATCGCCAAAACAATCCGAAGCGATACCACTGGGCATAGAACGGAACATTCTCTAGCAACCACATGGTGCCAGCAGAAACGGTGCGGTGGTAATCAGAGCTTGGGCGAATCCATTGTGGTGAACGTTGGAAGATAGTCACGTCTCCAGCTGAAGCAGCAACGGTGCGCATGAATTGCATTGCGCTTGCACCAGTACCTATTACCGCAACTCGCTTTCCAGTAAGGTCAACCGAGTGGTCCCAATGTGCTGAATGGAACCACGAGCCTGTGAAATTCTCAATACCTCGTGCAGGTGCCAGATTTGGTCTGTTTAATTGGCCAACAGCCGTGATCACAACGGGAAATTCTTCGCTTCGTGTTGTACCGTTCGATTCAATAACCGCATTCCACGAGTTGCTGTCATTATTCCAATGCAACGACGACACTTCAGTTGAAAACGTAATATTGGAAATGATGTTGTGACGTTCCGCAACATCACGTGCATACTTCCAAATATCTGCGCGCTTGGAGAAGTAATTGTTCCAGCGAGTATTCGGGGCAAAAGAATATGAGTAGAAGTGGTTTGGCGTATCAACGCCGGCTTCTGGGTAGTTGTTGTCAAACCATGTTCCGCCAATATCTGAGTTCTTTTCCACGACTACGTATGGAATACCAAGTTGGCCAAGTTTGATTGCCGCACAGATACCTGCAAACCCTGCACCAATCACCAAAACGCGGAACCCAGCAGGCAACTCTGGCGCCAGAGCAGCAGACCAGTGCACGTCGCGATCAACGAATCCCAATTCTTCCAACAGCATTGGGGCGTATTCGGGTGCAACTTGCTCTGCAACACACGTACGCATCATGGTGACGAACTGTTCGTTGTCGATTTCGGTGGGAATAGTTCGGGTACCAGCACTTAGTTCGTCAAGAATCACTGACATTGCTGTGCGGACTTCTTGCTGCACGTCATCGGAGAGCCCACCAGTTTCATCGTGAAACAAGTTGGTGTCGCGTCGGGGAAGGTACGGCTCTTGTAGCCATTTCTCATCGCCTGTGAGCTGCGCAAGACACATCAGCAAAGTGGGTATCGACGCCTCTGTCAATGCTGAATTGCTGGCCGAACTCATGGCTCAAACCTTATGGCATGGCGATCAATGTTCAATCGCCCGAGCGTGAATTAGCCGTGAAGCCCCGGTGTCGTCTGCAGGCCGGCAATCAAGATCTTTCTCTCAGCAGCTGTCAGTTTTGCTTCAGGGTGTCTACCAAACGCTGTGTAATACGAAGGAGGCATTGACCCTTCTTGTATGACTTCAATAGTGTCATCGGCTCTCCCAGATTTGGTAGTGAACTCTTGGTAGTTAATGGCGCTGCGACCTTCGTCGACATGGTTTTGGACTGCCCATGAGATAGGCGCCACATTTGCATACGACGGGTACTTCACTTCATTGGAATGGCATCCGAAACACGCACGAACCATCAGCTCGCGTGTTTGGGGAGATGACCATTTCGGTTCCCCCGTAATAGGGCCATTCGAGTGGCTACGTCCGTAGGGCACAGCTTGGATAAGCGCGAACACTACAACAAATGCAATTGCGATAGATGAAATAACCGTTAGTGCTTCAGCTCGGCCCGTCTTCGGGTCGCGCTTCGTGATGATCCACCAAGCAATCAGTGCAACAGGGGCCAGCAGAACGGACATCTGGACGAACCCGATGAGGAATGAAAACCCAACGAACAGTAAGCATAGAAAAACGAGGACCGCGGTAAGGACGACATGGCGCTTGGCCATGGCCCATAGGTCGGTAAAAAAGGAAGTCAGTGGAGTAATCACTTGGAGAACGGTAGTCCTATGGCGGCGTGGAAAGATGTAGTTATGTCAATTTTTGATACAAGTTTTGTCAAACCCTGGGCTGACCCTGAGATCGTGCAGATGCACCGTCGACCAATGCGTTCTATTCACACGACGTACGTAGATATCAACACTGCCCGTAAGGGTGACCGTACAACTAGTCCGTGGTTTGTGTCATTGAATGGTCAATGGAAGATCAAGCGTTATGAAGACGTAAATGACGTTCCTGCATCTGCAATCTCAGACGATACGAAATCGTGGACATCAATTTCGGTGCCAGGCAACTGGACACTTGCAGGTCTTGGTGATCAACCGCATTACACCAATGTTCAAATGCCCTGGAAAGGTCGTCCGCCAACGTTGCCACCAACAGTGGCAACTGCAGTTCATCGCACCACTTTTACTGTGGCAAAGAATTGGAAAGATCGTCGCACGGTTCTGCACATAGGCGGAGCCGAAAGCGTGCACATGGTCTACGTAAACGGTGCGTTTGTTGGGTACGGCACAGATAGTCGGTTACCAAGTGAATATGACATTTCTGCTGCACTGACAAGTGGCAAGAATGAATTGGCAATCGTGGTGTGTCGTTTCTCGGCGCAAAGCCATCTGGAAGATCAAGACCAGTGGTGGATGGCAGGGCTACATCGCGAAGTGTTCCTCACATCACAGGCAATGATTGGCATTAATGATGTGCGCGTCAATGCTGGCGTAGTTCGTAAGTCATTGCGCACCTCTCCTGTAGGGACGCTTGGTGTACAGGTCCATCTCAATGTTCCGCACGAACAAAAGTTGCAGCGCGGATGGAAAGCAGTTGCTCATCTTGAGACGCTTGCCGGCAAACGTGTTGGTGCTGCGCATTCGGTCGACGTGCCCTGGTTCGATTCCCCGTACGTTTTTGCGGGTCATGTTGCAAACATTTCGTGGAATATTCCGAAGATTGAATTGTGGTCTGCAGAAAACCCGAATCGATATCGCGCCATTGTTCAACTGGTAAACCCAGCAGGGGAAGTGGTGGACGTTGTTCCTGTCATCACCGGCTTTCGCAGTGTGGAAGTACGCAAACGGTCATTACTGATAAATGGCAAACGCGTCATGATTCGTGGCGTCAACCGCCATGATCATCACCCAGACAAAGGCAAGGCCGTTGATGTCGAAGACATGCGTGCAGACCTCGTGTTGATGAAGCAACACAACGTGAACGCCGTTCGTTGTTCGCATTATCCGAATGATTCACGCCTTCTGGACTTGTGTGATGAATTGGGCCTCTATGTCATCGACGAAGCCAATGCGGAAAGCCACGCCTGGAATACAAGTTTGTGTCACGACCCTGCATACAGGGCCACGTGGATTTCGCGCATCAGCCGCATGGTGGAGCGAGACAAGAACCACCCGAGCATCATTATGTGGTCGCTAGGAAACGAAGCGGGTTACGGCGCAGTGCATGACGCTGCATCACAGTGGATCCGTTCGTACGACCCATCGCGCCCACTCCACTATGAAGGTGCAATCTTTCATGCTGGCTGGGTAGATGGCGGCCTCATGTCGTCAGACATTGTGTGCCCGATGTATTCCACCATCGACGACATTGTTGCGTATGGAAAATCTGGAGACGGTACACGCCCTCTGATTATGTGCGAATACAGCCATGCCATGGGCAACTCAAATGGTTCGCTTGCTGACTATTGGGATGCGTTTGAAAACACTCCAGGTTTGCAAGGTGGTTTTGTGTGGGAATGGAAAGACCACGGGCTAACACAGTGCTTGCCGAACGGCACAACACGTCTTGCATATGGCGGACAATTCGGCGACACCCCGAACGATGGAAACTTTGTTGCAGATGGCCTCATTCATGCAGACATGACTCCGCACCCCGTGATGCGTGAGTTGGCATGGGTGCATCGCCCTATTTCTGTTGAATTGAAAAGCAAGAACAAGGACCCGCATTTGGTTGTTCGTAACCGACAGTGGTTCTCAGACCTGTCTGGCTACAAAGCCACATGGGAACTTATTGTTGACGGCGTTGTAACGAAGTCAGGCAAACTCACAGTGCCCAAGATCGCTGCAGACTCTTCTGAAAAGGTTGATATTCCGGTCATCATTCCGCACGAAGCAAACGAAGTGTTCTTTTCAGTGACATGGACATTGGCTCGCGATACGCCATGGGCCCCGAAAGGCCATGTCGTGTCGTGGGATCAAGTGACGTTGCGAAAGTCGTCTCCGGTTGAAGCGAAAATTCCAGCCACGTCAGTTTTGCCAATTGAGATTTCTCCGCAAGTCACCTTGTGGCGTGCACCAACCGATAACGACGGATTCAAACTGATGGATCAACATCATGGTGGCGGTAAGTCACTTGCCAGATGGTCTGAACAAGGCATCGCTACAGACGACGCCGACATGGTGGAAAGTACAACAACCATTAGCGAGCTGTCGGGTGGGGCAGTGAAGTACGAACACACTGTTGTGATTCCGAAAGACATGGCAGATGTGCCGCGAGTCGGTGCCATGTTCAGTATTCCTGCACGCTTCACCACGGTGCGTTGGTATGGCAATGGCCCACATGAGTGTTACCCAGACCGTGAATCATCTGCAATGGTCGGCATTTACGAAGGTAAGCCAGACGAATTGCCATACTTGGTTCCACAAGAGTTCGGATTACGCACTGATTGTCGGTGGATGGAATTCATTGACACCAAGAAAGGTCATGTGCTTCGGGTTGAAGCTGATGGCTGCCTCTTGCACATGTCTGCAGTGCACCATTCGGCACATGATTTGTATGCCGCCAGTGAACAAGCAGAACTTGTTCGCCAACCAGCGCTGAATGTGCATCTTGACGTTGCTCATCGCGG
>NZ_JBBAOI010000026.1:9433-18845 GCF_040401495.1 Limnohabitans sp. | reverse complement strand
CAAACTGCGGTGACAATCGGACATGATTTCCCCAGCAGTCGAATAGTCGCCACTAGCCAAAGCTGATGCGAAAGAAATAACGCGGGCATTTTCTGAAATCACATGACGAGCTCGTGATGCAATGGTCGCGTCTGTAATGGTCGCAACATCAGCCAACGATGCGTCTCGTAGTGGCCCGATGATTGATTCTGCTGTGGCGCATTGGGCAACCCTGTCTGCATATGCGGAACCAACCAATGTTCGGTGTGCAATAAACTGAACCACAATCTTCACATCAGTAGGAATCGGCACGTGCTGTACTTCCAATGTGCGACAGTCAATCATTGTTCCGTGGCCATCTCGGGCACTAGCAATACACAACTGGTCCATAATGCCGGTCGGAACACCAGTGGCTATGTGTTCTGCGCGTCGTGTCAGTTGCGCTAACTCTGAAGTGGGCAATTCACAACCAAGCGCCAACGCGACTGCAATTTCAAGTGCAGCGCTAGATGACAAACCAGCCCCAACAGGAATCGTGGTGGTGACATGCCCTGAAATTCCACGCGGTGAATCCAGTAGTGATGCAACAGCACCTATGTACCTTCCCCACGTCAGTGTCATTGCAGCATCAAATGTTTGCCCCAGTGAAATGGAAACAGTGCCGTCTTCATCAGCTGAGTCAAGAACAATTCCAGAACCAGTCACGTCGTAATTAATGGTTGTCCAGCGGTCGATTGCCATCGGGAATACCAGTCCACCTGTGTAGTCGGTGTGTTCGCCAATTAGGTTCACGCGCCCAGGCGCAACTACTCGCATCACAGGAGAGCGCGTAGACGTGCCGCAATATCGACAGGGTCTACCGGGTTAAAGAACTCACCGCTTGCCACTTCTACGCCTGCAATAAATCGCGGGAGGCCTTGTGCGCGCCATGGTGACACGATTTCAATGTTGAACCATGTATCCGGCCAGTCATCACGCATGCGCGGAGCCTGATTAATCCACATCATGTAGGGAAGTGGCGCATCAAACAATGCATCTAGAGCCGCAAACGCTCGCACCAACGTTGCAGCAAGAACCGCACGGTCAACAGCATTCATGTCAGCCAAGTCCGCGATGCGATGTACGGGCGCAATGCGAATTGATACGGGGTACACCGCTGCATATTCACTAAACACGCGCCACCCATCAACTTCAAGAATCACATGTTCTGCTGAAGCAACAACAGGTTCCCACCCAGCAGCAATCATGCGCGCAGGGCGTGGCGGAACATGATCAAACGCATAGATCTGTCCGTGTGGGTGTGAGATTGTCGCACCAATTTCTGCACCACGGTTTTCAAACACAATCACGTACTCACCGTTTGGCATTTCGCGCAGTGCTTGCGTGCGCTGCGCCCACAGGTTCACAACAGACAAGGCTTCGTCAGCGGTCAGCGTGCCAAACGTGGCTTCGTGGTCAGGGGAGTACAGCACTACTTCGCAGTAGCCCTCTTCCAAGGCTGGCCAACGGTTCGGAAACGAACGAACTGAATACGGCTCGGGCGCTTCAAGCCCACCAACGCAAAAGGGGCAACCGGCAATGGGCAGGTTTGGTCTGTTCTGGCGGTCGGCCACAACATGCACAACTGTGCCTAAGTATGTATCGGTGCGAATGTCACGAGCCATCGCACCCATTCTGTCAGTTTGTTACTGAATCAGACTGCGCATTCCGAATCGCCGACTTCGCCAGAGAATGGGCCAGTCTCGTCATAGTCAACAAAGAACTCAGGTGATGCATCTGGCATTGGAATCTCATCAAGATCACGCAAGCCGTCAGCTACTGCAACTGCTCCACCAGAACGGGCAAGCCAGCCCTGGAAGGTTTCAGCAGCCGAGCGTTCCGCAGCAAAGCGACGAACCACGCGAGCAACTGCCTCTGGTGCTGCCTTTGCAGGTACACGCAATGCCTTTTCACCGAAGTGAATTTGCTCTTCACCGACGTATCCACCAAGGAGCATCTGATAACCGGGCAATGACTTGCCGTGTGCACGACGCTCTGCGCCAAAGAAACCAATGTCGCTCGCATGGTGTTGACCACAACTATTGGTGCAACCAGAAATGTTGATGCGAACTCCACCAATTTCAGCGAGGCCTTCTTCTTCAAGTTTGTCGCCAATTGCTTTTGCAAGTCCGCGTGATTGAGTAACGGCAATGTTGCAGGTATCTGCACCAGGGCACGCAACAACGTCACGAGCAAGTTCGGCGCCTGGGCGTGCCATACCAATTTCATCGAGCATGTCGTAGAGCTCGCGCATTTGGCTTGGCTGCAAGCTGCGGAACACTACGTTCTGGCGGTTCGACAAACGAACATCAGACTTGAAGTGGCGCTGAATTCGTGCAAGCGCACGGAACTGATCTGCAGTGATGTCACCAAGTGGGGCATATGCAATTGCAGAAACGGTGCCGTTAGCTGCACCGCGAATAACGCTTGCATTTTCCCAACGACGGAACGGATCTGATGATGTGAAGTTAATGATGGTGCTCTGACCAACCTGCGACACTTCGCCTTCTGCAATACGACCTGCTGGTGCATCACCTGCTGTACGTACCTCAGTTGGAATTCCGCCTGGCCATGAAGATGAAGCAGGAAGAGTGTGACGAATCTTGATAACGCGACGACGTACTTCTTCAATTCCCAACTGGTCAACAACCCACTTCATACGGGCGCGCAACTTGTTGTCACGGTTACCGGTTTGGTCGAACACGCGCAATGCAGCTTCAACAGTTGGCAACAGGTCTTCACGTGATGTGAAGTCTTCCAATGCCAACGCTGGGTGTGGGTTTGCTCCAAGTCCACCAGCAATATAGATACGGAATCCCGATTCGATTGAACCATCTTCAAGAGTGCGAGTAGCCGCAACAACGCCAACGTCGTTGAACATTGCCTGACCACAGTCAGTCGAGCAACCAGAGAAGTTCACCTTGAATTTGCGAGGCAAACGCTGGCCGAGTGGGTTGCGTACGAAGTGGCGATACACCGCTTCGGCCCATGGTGTGACATCAAGTTTTTCGTATGGGCACGCGCCAGCTAAGTGGCACGCCATTACGTTTCGCACTGTGTCCCCACATGCTTCACGTGATGTGAGTTGTACATCGGCAAGGCGACGCAACAAGTCAGGAATCTTACGAAGGTCAACGAAGTGGAACTGAATGTTCTGGCGAGTGGTGATGTGTCCCCATCCGCGAGAGAACTCTGATGACAAGTCAGCCATTACATCGAACTGTTCCGGGGTAATGGAACCTGCAGGCAACTTCACGCGCACCATTTGTGCTGTGCCGCCCTGGCGCTGGCCGTAGATGCCGTTGTTCAATCGCATCACACGAAAGACGTCGTCTGAAATTTCGCCTTTCAAGAACTGATCAATGGCGATCTCGAATCGTTCGATATCGCGCAGTTGTTCTGCATCAAGATCGCGCGGGATAGGGGCTTCTGCAATTGTCATGGCTATTCCTTTTCGCCCACCTCACGGAGGGCATCTGCTAGTGCTTTTCGTAATCTGCGTGCGTTGTCTGGTGCAAGGTGTGCAACCAAACCCTCGCCGTTGGCTCCAAGTGGTTCAACGGTCAGCACCACACGAGGTGTTTCATCGTCGTAGTCGTCGCTCACGGCAACGGTCCACATAATGGGCGTCGTGTCTTCTAGACCATCGGGAAGATCTGTGGCGTCAATCTGAACAACATCAATAGAGCGACGCATGTCATGCACCTGCCACTAAATGATCGGTTATTGAGCTATCCAAGAATTCGTATGCGGCAACCGCGCCAATCACGATGGTGCTCGGGGCCTTCAGTGCAGCAGTTCCCAATTCGCCCAAGGTGGTGCGCACAACTACTTGCTCTGCGCGCGTTCCCCAACGAATTGCAGCAACAGGGGTGGTGGCCAATAAGCCGCCAGCCATAAGGCGTTCAGCAATCAGGGCACGTTCTGACACGCCCATCAGTACAACGATTGTTCCGCCCACTTGCGCAAGTGCTTCCCACGCAATGTTGGTTGAACCACCATTTTCACGATGTCCTGTAACGACTGTGAATGCTGGCGACACATTGCGGTGCGTTACTGGAATACCAGCAGCTGCAGGCACACCAATGGCTGAAGTAATGCCAGGAACCACAGTGAATGGAATACGCGCTTCCATCAAGGCTTGTGCTTCTTCGCCGCCACGACCAAATACGAAAGGGTCGCCGCCTTTCAACCGCACAATGTTCTTTCCTTGTGCGCCAAGATGCACTAACAAGGCATTAATCAACTCTTGTGGCGTTGGGTTGCCAGGCTTCTTGCCCACATCAATGAATTCGGTGCCGGGTTTAGCTAATTCAAGAATTGAATCATTCGACAAATAGTCGTGAACAATCACGTCTGCTTCGCCAATCAGGCGCACGGCCTTCACCGTAAGAAGTTCTGGGTCTCCGGGGCCTGCACCAACAAGATGAACTGTCATTGCGCTGTTTCCACTTCGCGAACTACCGGACATGTCATACCAAGGTCTGCCATTACACCCGCGATGATTGGTTGCCACTGCACATTTTCGGTTGATTCACCTTGAGCATGAACACGTGCTCTCTCAATAGCAAGACGTGACACCACTTCTTCAAACTCAGGGACAATCGAAAGTTCAAGATGTGAACGCAACCACGAAGCAAGAGCCGGGCTAGCGCCACCAGTAGACACAGTGACCATCAGATCACCGCGACGTAATGCTGCAGGCAAGGTAAATGCACAACGGTCTGGGTCGTCAGCTGAGTTGATCCAAATTCCTTTAGCTTCACACTCATCAAAAATTTGCTGATTCACGGGCATGTTGCCGGTAGCGGTGATCACCAAACGAAACGCGTCGATATCTCCGCTTACATATTCGCGCTGCACCAATGTCACGGGAAGGGAATGGAATTCGTCGACGAACATGGGCGACAGCACAGTTACTTCAGCGTCAGCCATCAGAAGTTGTTCCACTTTGCGATATGCAATGCGACCGCCGCCGACCATCAAGACGGGTCGGCCGTGAAGGTTGAGATTCACCGGAAACTGCATCAGGGCAGGCTATCTAATACCCGACTAATCCAGTCATAATTAAGGGGTATGACCCCCAAAGGTTGGCTTACCCTTGCGGCGTAAGGGTTGCAGCGTCTGCCCAATAGGCATGGGTGCCGCTACAAATGCGCTCTGGCAGCTGTATTCGAGCCACTGGGCCATCGCTGAGGCGTAGGGCATCAAAGATCTCGCAGTGGCTCACATCGTTCACCACATCCATGGTGAAAGTGATGAGGTAGCCGTCGTCTTCGCTGCGTGAATTCGGCCGAGGCGCAAACACACTTTCGCTTGCGTACACACCGGAAGGCAAACGGAAGGTTTCCTCTTCGCCGGTTGTCACATTGTGCTTGATGAGTCCTTCGAATGTGAACCAACCCTCGGTCGGTACAACGGAATACACGTAGTCGTATTTCTTGCCAACAATCTGCGGGTTAATCATGCCGAATTCAGTAACTGTGTCAGACAACAGTCCTTCACGCACTGCACCGGTCTTCGTATTCAAACGCCAGCGGTATGGCTTTGATTGCATTGCATACAAATCAAGAAAGCGGAACATGCGCTGATCAACAGTTGCTTCTGGTCCCATGGTGGGAGAGGGGTCAAACTGAAAGTAACCGTCAACGATGATTTCATCGCCTTCTTCGTATGCATTAATCCAATGCAAAACATACGTTGCCTCGCAATCAAACCACTTAATGTCTTTATCGGTTCCATGACGAGGAATCACACCAAGTCTTGTAGGCATATCTTCGTGAAACTTCGTTGCATAGATGCCGCGTTGAATCAAATCTTCTTTCCAGAACAACGGGCAGTCATTCAAGATTGAGTAGTTGGAAGTGAAGCACATGTCATGTGGCAAACGTGGCCCAGGCAACGGCACCGGCGTGTAATGCGTCAGCACTCCTTCACGAGACACAACGCCGTAATGCATGTACGGGTATGTGGTCTGGTAATTAAAAAACAACAATTCGCCAGTCTTTTCATCAACCTTTGTGTGAGCAGAAACGCCAGCGTCGGGAAATGCACCGCTCCACGATGCGCGGCCCTTTTCTTCAAGCGTTACAGGGTCAAGTTGATACAAATCACCACACTGGTAAAAGCTGGAAAGCGCTACGCCGCCATGCACCACAACATCGGTGCTACTTGCATCTTTCATACGTGTACGGGCACCCCAACCATCAGTTCGCACTGCAGTTAAAGGCGATTCAGCTAAGCCAGACCACTGCGGCCCGCCTGCTGCAAGATCAGTCGCTAGACCTTCGGTACGCACCATGCGGTTGCGATATTCGGCATGACCTTCGCGAAACGAAATTGCATGAATCATTCCGTCACCATCAAACGGGTGATAACGGTCGGTATTCGGTACCAAAGGGTTTTCTGTGTTGCGTAAGTAGACACCATTTAAGTCAGCAGGAATTTCACCTTCAACATGCATGTCGCGCGCGGTCCATTCGCGTGTTTGCGGACGCCATGCGCCGGTGCGATACGGATGTGTGTCGCCAACCGGCAACAGTGATTCCCATTCATGATCCAAACTGATTGTCACGGCGAGCCCCCTCGTGTATGGAGATGACTATATGTCATAGGGGGGACTATATAAATAGGCAGATATGATTAATTGCGTGACACAACGCATTCCCGTAGCGGAGTTACCTGAATCTGTCGTCTGGGCAGCTACGGAACTCGACCTTCTCGATGAAAACAACACCATAAGCCGCAGTCATATGCGCACTTTGGGCGAATTCCTCTTGCGCTTCGGTGGTGGCAATTCGCCAGCTGCACCAGCAAAGACAGCACGCACTCGCACCAAGAAAACAAAAGCTGAAGTTCGTTCTGAACTCACAGAGCGCATCAGTGAATTTCTTAACTCGCATCCGGGAGCAACACTGAAAGAAATTTCTGACGCACTTGCTGCGCCACTACCAGCAATCACTACAGCTGCTCGTCCTGTTGAATGGCTAATTCTTGGTGACAACGAATTAACAGAGCCAACTGAGCGCGTTGAATCACAAACTATTTCAGTAACGCGTGATCGTGCGCGTGGTGCACTGCAAGCAGCAAACCTCATGGCATCACCACTGACACACAATGCATACACGGCACTATTGCGCAGCGGTCGCATTCAAGGCCCAAGCGTTGCGCGCATTGTGCAGTTGTTTGGCTCATGGTCAGCAGCATGTTCTTCGGTCGGCGTCTCTAGTGGTGAAGCCTTGCGTTCGAATTACGAACGAACATGGGATGAAGAACAACTATTCAGTTTTGTTGAGCGTTTCCTGCGTGAACCAGCACATCACGGCGCAAGTCATCAGTTCGATCTGTGGCGTTCTACAGTAAATGGCACCCAGAAAGTGCCGTCACTTGGCACCGTGCGCAACATCCTTGGTGGAACCTGGGGCGATATCCGCACTGCAACTCTGCGTCGCATGCGCGCAACGTGGGCTAACTAATACGTGTAATCGCCATGTGTCGCACAAGTGGCTTACCTGGCATCACAACATATGGTTCGGTGTTAATGCCGTTCGGTGGTCCCGATTGTGGCTCGAAACAAATACCTGCTGGGTTTGCGTTGTAGATAACCCAATGCGAACAGTCACTTGAAATTTCTACCTTTACGTCACCAATCGTGAGCCACGGCATCGTGATCGGCTTTACAAAACAATCATCGTATTTGCGGTGAGGCACAGGCACGCGTTGATTCGTAGTGATACCGCTGACATCTTGTTGCAACATGGCAGTGAAGTTGTGGTGCGAATGGCGTGGTGGCAAAAACCACGGATGCCAACCAACTTGTGCAGGTTGCGGTTCTAGTGCGTCAAGTGTGAGCGTGAACAACACATCGCCATCAACAACATCAATCACATGTGTCACGCTTCCGGCAAATGGCCAGTCAGATCCAAGATCGCATTTCAGAGTCACTTTTGCTGGTAACTGTTCAACAACAGTCCACTCAACATCAAGCACTGTGCCGTGCAATGCATTTGGCGCTAATCGCAATGGCAATTCATATTGCAGTCCGCGAAACATCAGAACGCCATCACGCACTCGGCCAGCAAACGGAACCATGGGGTACAAGCCCCAGCCCAGCGTGTCTTCTGCTGCGGTTACTAATAACTCTGTGCCGTCCATAATCAGAGACGACACGCGTCCACCAGCTGAAGTATCGATAGAAACTGCAGTTGAACCCGCGGATAATTGCACAATTGGCACCTAGCCACGATAACCACGGCACATAGATTCCGTGTCGGTAGCGTAAGAACTTGTGCGCGGCTTAGGAACTCTCATCAATACCTCCACGGTGATTGTGGGAAGTTCAATCGGCTATTTCATCGGCCATCGCATTCGTGAGTCCATTCGCACAATCGTGGTGCAGGTCATTGGTCTTGCAACTGTCATCATGGGCATCAGCAACGCCATGGATACTCACAACTTGGTATTCCCACTTGTCGGCATGGTCATTGGTGCTGTCATCGGTGAACTACTACACATTGAAGAACGTCTTGAAGGAATAGGCGAGCGCCTCAAGAAGCGCTTTGCCAAAAAGTCAGATCAATCCAGCACTTTCGTTGAAGGGTTTGTCACTGCAACCTTGTTGTTCTGTATTGGTCCCATGACAATTCTTGGAGCAATTGAAGACGCCAGTGGTCGCACGCCGCAGTTGTACATCATCAAAGGAACGCTCGACGGCTTCATGTCAATCATCTTTGTGTCCATCTATGGCATCGGCGCTGCGTTTAGCGCCATCGGTGTTTTCGTTGTTCAAGGCCTTCTCACACTTGGTGGCACTGGTATTGATTCGCTACTTGATGACCGCATGAGAACCGAACTCTTCGCTGCTGGCGGTTTCACAGTTCTCGCAATTGGATTAAATCTCCTGGAAATCAAGAAGATCAAGCTGGGTTCTTTGCTTCCCGGACTCATTGTCACGCCAATTCTCGTTGCAATCTTCGCCAGATAAAATCTCTAGAATTGCGAAGTGATCATCGCGCGCCCACTACGAGCCATTTGCGTCGGGGCAGCTCTCATCTTTGGGGTCACATTTATTCCAACTTCACCAGCTCAGGCAGTGGAAGGAACCACAGATGAAATCGCGTGGCTTCCATGCGGACCAATTGAATGCGGAAAGATCATTGTTCCCGTCACTAAAGGACTATCCACCAGCGAACGAATCCCGCTCTCGTTGTATCGACGTAAAGCCACCTCGGGTTCATCACCTCGCACCTTGCTGCTGTTGCCAGACCGTGAATACGGCCCAGACGCGCGCACGCTTACTGAAAAGGCACAACTCACGTTCGGAACCGCCATTACAAAGTTCAATGTCATCTCTATTGCACCACGTGGTGCAGTAGACGCCGTCATGCCCGTTGGT
>NZ_JBBAOI010000026.1:0-9333 GCF_040401495.1 Limnohabitans sp. | reverse complement strand
CAATGTCATCTCTATTGCACCACGTGGTGCAGTAGACGCCGTCATGCCCGTTGGTGATGAAACCAACATCGGCACGCTCGATATGGCCGACGATGTCGACGCTGTACGTGAAGCGTTACATGTAAAGAAAGTCTCCATCATCGGGTGGGGTAGCGGCGCCACCACTGCAGCTGCCCTAATCATGCAGAACCCAACACGAGTGCAAGCAGCTGTTCTTGATACTCCAATTGATCCGTCAACTTCGTTGGTCAAACAGGCCCCTCAGCACATTGCTGCAACAAAACTTGGTGTTGAAACCGCAATGCGGTGGTGCGCATCACACCTGTCTTGCCCCATGAACGCCAATGTTGCCAAAGGGCTCGACTTGTTGAAAACAAGAATTCGGCTCGCGCGCATTGACCCTGCCATTACATACGTTGCAGTTGCTCGTGCTGCCATTCGCACCATTGTTGAAGGCCACACCCAAGAACTATTCGCTGCAATTACTGCTGCTAACAACAAAGACTCAAAGCCACTAATGGCCCTCATCGGCACTGCACCAACAGCCGCCCAGGCATATGGTCGTTGTGCCGATGTATCACGCGCAGACGCCAAGAAAATCGCACTGGCCCATGCAGCAGTAAAGCCCTACAAGTTCACCATCGGTTCAGAGGCTGCTCTCTATGCATTCTGTGCAGAGATAATCGAATCTGCACGCCCACTCGGCTCAATCAAACCAGCAGTACTAGCCACTGGTGCACGAGTGCTAGTCAACATTGCTCGCGGCGACCAGGTAACCGCACCATCTGTCGTTCGCGCAATGGCAAAGAAAATGAAGTGGACCTACGCCCCCGTCTACGCAAACCGTCACTTAGTAGTGGGCTATGACAATGCAACCACAGTTGCAGCTATGAAGTTCCTCGCCGCCAAGTAGGCAACGAACAAGTAAAGCCCTACAGGCCGGCGAAGTCCCGAATCAGCGCAGCTAATTCCAATGGTGTATCGCCCTGAATGCTGTGACCGGCTTCTAAAACATGTTCAACCCGCGCATGTGGCGCACGCTTCACCAGTTCTGATTCGTCTTCGTCAGTCACTACTGACTGTTTGCGCATTCCACGTACAAACATGATCGGCTTTCCATAACCAGACACCACATCCCACAACGGAGCAGTAGACGGGCGCTTGTCGCCATCTTCTACAGCTGCTTTCATCTCTGGCAGTGGTGGTGCATCAGCACGGCGGTAACGCCACACCCACGAACCATCGTCTTCTTGCAATGCGTTATGCAAAATGCCACGACGCAAACTTTCCACGGTGCGAGTCGGGTTGAACTCAATCGTGCGCTTCAACAATTCTTCAAACGAAGGAAACGTGGCAGGACCATTTACAAAGTCAGTGATCTGCTTTGTCTTTTCTTGGTTCACACCAGGCGTGATATCTACCAACACCATCTTGCGCACCAAGTCAGCATGGTCACGTGTTAACGCCAACGTGGTCAAGCCACCCAATGACATTCCAATCACAGCCAAGGCATCAGGCGCCAACGCACGAATCACAGTGGCAATGTCTGCAGCATTCTGCTGCATCGGCAATGCATCCGCACTGAACGCAGCAGCAGAATCTGAATGGCCATGGCCTGGCAAGTCAATGCACAACAACGGCACGTCAAGTGCCAAAGCCACGGTGTCCCATGTATGGGCATTCTGTGCGCCACCATGCAAGAACACAAGGCGTGGTGAACCCGCGCCCCACTTCAATGCCGACAGCTTTCGAGTGCCATCAACCGATATGAATTCTCGGGAAACTACTGGGGGGCCTGCATAAGCAATGCCATATTCCGATGCATTTTCATGAAACATCGAGAACTCGTCGTATGAGACCTTTTCAACCATGAAACGAGCGTAGTGAATAGGGGGGCCTTGCAGATAGACAGAGAGTCATGGCTCGTGACCATATCTATATCAATGGGCTCCGGCTCATGGCTCTTGTTGGTGTGTTGCCGCACGAGCGTGAAGGTCTGCAGCCTCTCCAAGTCGATGTCGATCTTGAAGTTGATCTGTCAGAAGCTGGCATCACCGACAATCTTGATGACACTGCCAACTACGGCGCTATCTCTCAGGCGATCGCTGAAGTAGTTCGCGATTCAACAGACACATTGCTCGAGCGTCTTGCTGCTCGCATCGCAGACCGCGTCTTGCATTTTGATCACGTGGAAGTCGCCAACGTCACCCTCACCAAACTACGCCCACCAATTCCAGAAGACCTCGTGTCATCTGCTGTGCGCATTGTGCGTAGCCGTGTCGACATGCGCGTCCCTGCTCGCCACCGCGCCATCATCGCGCTTGGTTCGAACCTTGGCGACCGCGTTGCCTACCTGCGTTTCGGTCTCGAGAGTCTTCCAAACGTCATTGCACAGTCTCAAGTATTCGAAACAGACCCGGTAGGTGGCCCTGACAACCAAGGCGCATACCTCAACATGGTTGCCATTGTCGATACAGACCTTGACCCATTCGCATTACTGCGTCGCTTGCTACAAATCGAAGCCGATGCTCATCGTGTTCGTGTTGAACGTTGGGGCCCTCGCACCCTTGACCTCGACATCTTGTTCTACGACGACTACACACTCACCAGCGAAGAACTAACAGTTCCTCACCCTCGTTTTGCAGAGCGTCGCTTTGTTCTTGAACCACTTGCAGAAGTTGCAAGCGAACATTGCCCGTCACACTGGCGTGATCGTTTACCGCAATACGGCGTCTACCCACGCGGCCCTATCGACTCACTTGTCGCACACGTCACCACTTCGTGACATCTATTGCACTTCTCGTGCCTGCCTTTAATGAGGCACAGGCCATGGCGCGCACCGCCCTTGTTATGCGTGAAGCCCTCGACGCCGGCGTTGTCACATCTGCCACTGTTCTCGACGGCGGCTCTACCGACGGCACTGCAGAAGAAGCATTGCAATACGGCATTCGTTCTCTTCACATTCCCAGCCTGCAATCAGAACTTGGCCCCGTATTAGGTAAAGGTGATTCGCTCTATCGCGGCGTCCATGCCGTCCCTGCTGATTGGTATGTGTTTCTTGATGCTGACCTTGGCAACATCTGTATTGATCACATCACCGCACTCACGCAACACATCGGCGAGCCCAATGTCTCGTTCATCAAAGGCGGCTTTGTTCGTGTTGATGAACACGGCGAACCACGTGACATTCCCGCCGGCCGCGTAACCGAACTTGTCGGCCGGCCACTTCTTCGCCGCGCAGCACCACAACTGACGTATCTCTCACAGCCTCTCAGCGGCCAAGTAGCCATTGAAGGAAACCTTGCACGTTCCCTTAGTTTCGTCACCGGCTACGGCATTGAAATAGCAATGCTTATTGATGTCTTTCGCCAAGTCGGCGCAGACGGCATCGTCGAAGCCGACATGGGCACCGTCAATAACCGCTACAAACCAGACGACGCTCTCGAAGATGTCCGCGACCAAGTTCTCGCCGGCGCTGCAATTCGAATCATCACCATGCCCGACTACGGCCTAGTCATGCACGGCCAAGTCACCAACCGCGACTAGTTAGACCAGTCGTCGTCCTCAAGAAATGAGGCGACGCCCAATTGCCATTCCATGTCTTCGCGGGTTTCGCGCTCTAAGCGTTCAGGGTCTTTTCGCAATTCTGCGTAATAACGACCGAGGTCATTCATGAATTGTTCTCTACTGAGTTTGTGCAAGGGCTGCAGTGTCAGTTCTCGGAATTGGCCAGGTGCTTCTTGCATACCTGCAGTTAACTACATCGGTGTGGTGAGGATGCACGGCCAAGTCACCAACCGCGACTAAAGGCTGAGGAACTGGCGCACTAGTTCGCGAATAGTTTGCCAATCGTCGATTTCGATAATGCCAAGCTTTTTTCTCATTCGAGTCTTATTGATTGAACGTAACTGATCGCACTGCGCGTGACTCATCGTGAGTAGCCCATTTTCGATGGATGGATTTATCGGATGCCAGTATTCGTACTTTCTTATCTTTGATGTAAATGGAATAACTATTGAACTGATATGGATGTGGTCGATATCAGTTGAAGGGGCGATGATTAGTGCGGGACGAAGTGCAGCAGGCTCGTGTGGAAAAGGGAGATCAAACTGTGTCATCCAAATTTCGCCGACGTGAGGTAACTCTTTAGTCATCGATTGGTCCACCAGTCACCGCGTCTATTTCGTCAATAAACTCCTGCCAAGCGACAGGGTCCTTCTTCATTTCGATGAGCTGCTGTGCTGCTCTTTCGCGTCCTAATTGACGCTCGTACATGACGACTGCATCTTGAGCGAGGTCCACTATGGACCGACCTGTTGTTTCTGAAAGCTTCACCATCCGTTTATGTGTGCCGGCGTCGACACGAATGGTCGTTGTTTTTGGAGTTTCTGGAACAGTTTTCTTGGCCATGCCAGAAGTCTACATTTTGTAGACACCAACCGCGACTAGGTGGTGGGGCGCAAGATGTGGTCGAAAACGATTCCTACTTCTTGCCCCATGGTCCACTCGGTGCCAACCGTGTTGGTCATGGTCGCGCGAACAAGGCTTTCATCAACAGACATACGCACCACCACAGTCTTAAGTGGGCCAGCAAACGAAAAACTCTGAACAATTCCACGATATGAATCTGGTTCAGCATCGCTCACAACCCGTGTGTGTTCTGGTCGCACCAGAACCGCATGGCCACCTATCGTCACGGAATTTGTCTCACCGATAAATGTTGCAACGAAGTCTGTGCTGGGGTTGTCGTACACCTCTTGCGGAGTACCTAGTTGTTGAATCACGCCGTTACTCATTACACACACGCGATCTGAGATAGTCAGGGCCTCGTCTTGGTCGTGTGTAACAAACAATGTGGTTGTGCCAGTGCGCTTCTGTAACGAGCGAATCTCTTCGCGCACTTCAACGCGGACCTTTGCATCTAACGCACTCAGCGGTTCGTCGAGCAACAATACGGTTGGCTCAATGGCCAACGCTCGAGCCAATGCCACACGTTGCTGCTGCCCACCAGACAATTGGTGCGGATACCGATGACCAACATCAACAAGCCGAACAAGGTCGAGCATGTCAGATACCACTGAAGCACGCTTCTTCTTGTCCATCTTGCGAATAGAAAGACCAAACCCAATGTTCTCTGCAACTGTGAGGTGAGGAAACAAGCTGTAGCTCTGAAATACCATTCCCATATTGCGCTTCTGTGGTGGCACAGGCTCAATATTGTGGCCATTCATAATCAATCGGCCAGCATCAAATTTCTCAAATCCCGCAGCAACGCGTAATGCAGTTGTCTTGCCACACCCACTAGGGCCGAGAATGGAAATCAATTCGCCCTTTTCGACAGACAAAGTGAAAGCTGACAACGCCTCTAAGTCACCGTACTTTTTCGTAACGTGGGCAAATTCAAGTTGGCTCATGGTGTGATTCTGATTTCTTGTGAAGATGATGTCGGAGACTTTTTCTGAATTCGGCCAAGAACCATAAACAGAACAGTGGTCAGAACGAGCAGCAACAAGGCAACTCCCATGGCACCCTGGGGTTCGCGACCCTGGGCTTCCACCATGTATGTCGGCAGAGTGCGCTTCAGCAGCAGTGAAGATATGGCGAATTCACCCATCACCACAGCAAATGCCAGAAACGACGTTGTCAAGATTGCAGTCCAAAGATTCGGAATCAATACTTTGCGAAAGGTCTGTTGCCACGAGGCACCAAGTGACCGTGACGCGTTCACCAAGGTATGCAAGTCAAGTGCTGCAAATCCCGCATCAAGAGTGCGGTATGCAAACGGCAAACACAAAATTGCATACAACGGCACAAGCCCGTAGTTGGTCGACACTATCCAGGGCACTGTGTCGCGGTAGGCGCCAGACACTCCGACAACCAGCGCGATTGGCGGAACCACATATGCCAATAGCGACACTATTTCTGCAGCCATCTTCCACTGCACCGCACGCAAGTGAAGCCACAAGACAGTGGGAAGCAACAAAGCCAGAACCACCAAAACAGTGACAATGCCTAATCGCACGCTCAATAGGAATGCTGGTTGAAACTGGTCATCGCTGATGGTGTTCATCAGCCCACGAATAGTCCACCGGGAAAACAAGGTATCGCGACCTAACAGCGACATTGGTACTCGTTGCATCGCAAAGCGAGTCATTGCCAACATTGGCACTATAAAGAATGCGCCCACCACAATGATGACAGGCCATTCCCACGTTGTGCGGCGCTTGTTCATGCTGTTCTCCACCGTTCTGCACGTCGCCGAAGAAGCAAGTAGCCGGTCATAACGAACAACAAGATCAATACCATCCATGCAGCAAGCGCATACCCAAGGTTGCCCTTACCCGTAATCGTGTTTCCCTGCAGATAGAAACGAATCTGTACCGGCACCAACCGTGACCCACCACTTGACAAGGCATAGGCCGTTGCATAGGCACTAAAGGCATTAGCAAACAACAACAATGTGCCGCCCAACAGCGACGGAGTGAGAATGGGCAAGCCAACACGGCGCCAATACTGAAATGGTGATGCACCAATATTGATGGCAGCCTCGCGCCACGTGGGGCGCAGCCCGTCGATGGCTGGCAACATCACCAGCAGCATCAAGGGAATCTGAAAATACAAATAGACAACGACAATTCCCCAGAAGTCGTAGATCTTGAAGCCGGCTCCGTAGAGGTCAATACCGTTGTGGTACAAGATGCGAGTAAAGAGCCCTTGTGCACCGAGCGATGCAATAAACGCAAAGGCCAAGGGGATACCACCCAGGTTTGCAGCAACTCCGGAAAACCCAGTCACTAAGTTGCGCAAGCGGCGGGGCCGTTCAATGCGCGACGCTGCCAGCGCAAAGAGAAATCCAATGATTGCTCCGAGTATTGCTGAATACAGCGACAGCTTCAGCGAAAACATAAATGATGAACGATTCGATGCGCTCATTGCTTCCACCATTGCTGATGTGGTGGACCCTGTCACAGGGCGAAAAGCTTTGGTAAACAACACCACTGTTGGAACGAGAAGAAACAGCCCAACAAAAGTGAAGTAGGGAAGTATTGGTAATACCAACGATGGCGACCAGCGCCCAGACGTGGCGGAGGCCCGGCTACCCGCCGGGCCTCCAGTTACGTTTTTCTCTTGAACAGGGGAGAACTTAAAGAGAAAATCGAGCTCTGACACTATTTTTTGTCTGCGACGAGTGGGCCCCACTGCTTAGCCAAAACTTCTTTAGCTGCTGCGATTTGCTCCTGTGAAGGGAACTTCAAGCCTTCAAGCAACGATGCTGCTGGCAAGTTCTTCTTCATGTCTTCAGTGATTTTGCCTGCTGCTTCAAGAGTTGCGAATCGAGCGGGGATTGCTCCACCTTCGAGGTAACCAAGTGCACCTTCGTCAGAAATGATGTGGTCAATCCACAACTTCGCTGCGTTCGGGTGTGGGCTACCGGCAACAACGCCTTGTGCGTAGTATCCGCCGTAGACGCCATCAGATGGAACCTTGATTGACACGGTGATGCCATTCTCGGTCAACTTTGGTGTGAGGCCTGGATAGTTGTATGTCCAGTCGATCCAGATTGGAGTGTCACCAGAAAGAACTGATGCTTCAGTCACGTCGGTGCCTGCCATGTTTCCAGCTGCTTTCAACTTTGCGAAGTACTCGATACCAGGAAGGATGTCGTCGAACGAACCGCCGTTAGCGATTGATGCTGCCATCACTGATGCAAATGCTGCACCAGCTTCGCGAGGGTCACCGTTCAAAGCAACTTGGCCCTTGTACATCGGGTCAAGAAGTTCAGCAAATGATGTTGGAGCTGTCTTCACGATGGTGTCGTTTGAGCCAATGGCCATTACGCCGTAGTACGCAGCAACCCACTTGCCGTCAGCATCTTTCATGTCTGCAGGAATTTCATCAAAGCCACATGGCTTGTATGGCTCCCACAGGCCCTTGGTGTCAACTTCTTGCGCAATTGCAGGACTCACGTCAAGTGCGTCTGGCATGTCTGGCTGACCCTTCAATGTCTCTACTGCAGTGAGTTCGTCAGCGCTTGAACCGTCTGGGTTAGCAACAGGGTTCTTCACCATTGGGTACTTCACGCGGAATGCTTCGAGGATTCCCTTGTAGTTCGCCCAGTTGTCTGGCAAAGCGATGAGGTTTACTTGAGCCTCTGTGTCGGCTGCAGTCTTGATGTCAGCTGATGGACAATCTGAAGTTGCTGCCGGAGTAGTTGTGGCTGCTTCATCGGAACTTGAATCGCCACCGCATGCACCGAGCATGAGAAGCGAAGCAAGCGCAAATGCACCAACCTTCGATATGGATTTTGTGTTTAGTCGTGAGTTACGCATGAGCCATACCTTGCCCTAAGCAGATTTCCATCGCGCTACATCAAGGTAAACACACGACCCTGTTTACCTAAAGTCTGCGTGACACATGTTCGCGCGTTAGTTATACCTAACCGCGACTAAGCCTCAGGTGGTGGGGGCGCGCCACAGGGAACGGTCGAGCAATACATCGCTGCCCAGTTCCGCATGGCCTTGCAACACATCCCACACATCAAGAAAGTTGCGCACTTCTTCAATGTCGTGCACGCGGTAGATACCAGCACGAGTCAATGTCAACGTGTGGGCAATAGCTGCCAACGTGCCGCTTAAGCGTTCGCGTGGTGGTCTACCTGTAATAGCCCCAATGAAGTCTTTACGAGACACCGGAAACAACACAGGCCGTCTGTATTCCAACAACTTCGACACATGACGCAACACATCAACAGTTTGCGCTGGTGTCTTTGCAAAGTCTGGGCCCGGATCAACAATCACTTGTTGGCGTGACACACCAGCAGCTGCCAACACAGCCAACTTGTCATCCATGAATGACAACACATCAGCCACTACGTCTTCATACAAGTTCGCATCAGTCAGGCGTACCTTTGGCCTGCCACGGTTGTGCATCAGTATGTAGCCAGCGCCTCGTGATGCCACAACATCCGCCAGTTCCGGGTACAGCAACCCACTGATGTCGTTGATGATGTGTGCACCTGCATCTAATGCAGCAGCAGCAACCGCTGGCCTATATGTATCGATGCTCATAATGGCGTCTGTATTAGTAGCCACCCATTCGATTACTGGCGTAATGCGTTCAATCTCTTCGTCTTCGGAAATCTCTGGCACACCCGTAATGGCCGACTGCCCACCAATATCCAATATGTCTGCACCCTGAGCCGACACTTCACGCGTACGTTCCATACGCGCTTCAACGGTTGCATACTTCCCGGCATCAGAAAACGAATCCGGCGTTGCATTAATAACGGCCATAATCATGGGCCGATCAATATCGATTGTGAGTCCGCGAGCT
>NZ_JBBAOI010000025.1:15974-25947 GCF_040401495.1 Limnohabitans sp. | reverse complement strand
GGCAAGTCGGTCACGAGAGCCCACACTTTTTCTGGGCTAGCTGCAATGTCACGGGTAACGGAAACGAGATTTGTCATCTTCAGATTGTGTCATGTGGGACACACCCCATGCGTACTGCAGTTACGACTTACGCACCACGCTTGATTTCAGATAAATAGCGCCGAAGCCATCAACTTTGCAGTCAATGTCGTGGTCACCGTTGTCGCGCACCAATCGAATATTCCGGACTTTGGTGCCCACCTTTATATTGGTTGGCCGACCGTTGACCTTTAAGTCCTTCACCACGGTGACGGTGTCGCCATCTGCCAGAACATTGCCCGAAGAATCCCGAATGACGGACAGTTCATCAGACTCCCCTTCTAAGGCTTCGCTCTCCGGCGACCATTCATGAGCGCACTCTGGGCACACCAGCAAGGCACCCATTTCATAGGTATATGCGCAAGCACACGTGGGGCACGGAGGAAGTTGACTCATGGACTTAGGGTACTGATCCGTCCAGAGACATAGTCATAAGTAATCAAATCCGTTGATGACCATTTTGCGTGAGAGAATAGAGAAATGGCAGTTGCAACCTCACCCCACCAAGGAATCGTCACGCTTGATCTTGAAGGAGTCTTGATTCCTGAAATCTGGATTGCAGTTGCTGAAAGCACAGGTATTCCGGAGCTTCGTCGCACTACTCGTGACGAACCGAATTATGACCTCCTTATGAAGTCACGTATTGAGATTCTGAATAAGCATGGCCTAACAATGAGTCGTATTGAGTCGGTCATTGCAGAACTCTCCCCTATGGATGGTGCGATTGATTTTCTCGATGCATTACGCGAACGCACACAAGTAATCATTTTGTCTGACACCTTCGAACAATTTGGTCGCCCATTCATGCGTCAACTTCATTGGCCAACACTGTTCTGCCACAGGCTCATTGTCAAAGATGATCACATTGTGGACTTTGAATTACGCCAAGCAGACCAGAAACGACTTGCCGTACAAGCATTCAAAGGTCTGAACTATCGCGTGGCAGCAGCCGGTGACTCATACAACGACACCGCAATGCTGGGTGCAGCAGATGCCGGATTTCTTTTCCACTCGCCTGAAAACATCCAAAAAGAGTTTCCACAGTTTCTGGCACTTGATACTTACGACGATCTGTTCAAACATCTCACTTCTGCCTTGGGGGTATGAAATCACAAACGCCGACATCACCACACTAAATCCAGAAGATTTTCATACGGCAGTTGCCTCGACTAGCCGAGCGTTCTGGCCAGATCCGATGTTTGGTTTCTTTGCACGCAATGCCGTGCAAGAACACGTGATGCTTCCCAACTACGCCACAGCTGTAATGGGTGACGCCTTACGTCATGGAATTGTTGAAGTCATCATCCGTAATGGTCGTGTCGTTGCAACCGCATCGTGGCTTGCACCTGGTGATGCACCTCGTCCGTGGCTACAAGAACTTCGCGTATCGCTTCGGTCTGCACGTGGTCTACTCAAAGGGCGAAATCGTTTAAAGGGCATCAAGATTCTTGATGCCATGGCAAAGAAACATCCGAAAGAACCACATTGGTACTTAGGGCTTTTAGGTGTTGATCCTGCGTTTCAAGGCAAAGGTCTTGGAGGCGCATTGCTTACTCATCGCCTAGAAGAATGCGACTCAACCCACATGCCGGTGTACCTAGAAACTCAAAAGCCCGAGAACCTTCCGTTTTATGAACGGTTTGGGTTCTCGGTACTTGAGGAGATTTCTCACGATGGTTGCCCAACTCTGTGGACCATGTGGCGCGATCCGCGCCCCACATGATCAATTCACAAAGTCTCTAATAGTTAGTGACCGCCGAGTGCGCTGGTATCGGCTTTGCCGACTGCAAAGAAGCCAAGAGCGCCTTTGCCTACGTTTGCAAACTTGTGCGTCACAAATGGGTACAGACCATCTTCAGCAAAGGTGAACTCAACGAATCCACCTTGCGCAGGCTGCAGGTCTAGAACTTGTGATCCGCCCTTGCGTGCGTCTGGCTGCAACAGGTACGACCCTTCCTTGAAGACGGTGTCAAAAATAGTTCCCACAATATGGAAGGCGGAATTCTCATTTGGGCCCTCGTTCATTACCCAAATGCGATAACGCTTAATTGCCTCAACATGAATTGGAGCAAATTTGTACTGATTGAAATAGCCGTTGAAGACCACCGCATCCCATTTCTCACTCATCATCTTTCCTAGGTCGCCTGGCTTTCCATCAGGTCCGAGATATAGCTCGCTTTGTGACAGGAAGAATTCTTTTTCGACTGGTGCAAGCACAGGAGGATCAATAATGACTCCTCCGTACATACCGTTACCAATGTGATGAAGTGCCGGAGCTGTTCCACAGTGGTACATAAATACTCCCGCGTAATCAGCGGTATACGTATAGACAAGTGATTCGCCTGGAGCTATGGAGCGCATCTCGTCACTCCATGCAACTTTGCTTGCATGGAAGTCAATCGAGTGAGACATCTTTCCTTTGTTGTGGATTGCCACCTTGAAGGTGTCTCCTAGAGAACCACGCAATGTAGGGCCTGGTACTTGTCCATTAAAAGTCCACATTTCTTGCATGACTCCGGGCGCAACTTCGACTTGCACTTCAGTCATATCGAAAGACACTGTGTGAATTTTTCCAGTAAGCGCAGCTGGTTGTATTGGATTGCGTGATTTCCAATCAGAAGCTGGCATTGCTGCAGCGTCTATCACAGCGTTGTTGTTTGTTTCTGCAGCGGGTGCTGCTGCAGCAGGCGTTGCTGCGGCACTTGCTGAAGCAACTGATGTTTGATTACCAATTGCTCGATAGCCAAGTACTCCGATCACCAAAATAATCACTATAAAAAGTGTAAGAAACATCGGAAGTACCGTTGCCTCTCCACCTTTTTTGAGGGCCGGTGTGTTATCCATTTGTTTCTGATTTCAGTTATGCAATAAATGCTTGTACTGAAATCGTACATTTAACTTGTATAAACAAATAGTAATTAGTCCAATGTTTGCGTCACATTAAATAACTTTTACGTGCGGTGAACCTAACTATTTATGTAATTAGTTAAACCTATTATTTAAAAGTTTTTACCGATTGCCAGGAGCCATGTAAAACCACATAGGAAACTTTGCACCGGCATTTTTCATCGCGGTGCGCGCACCTAAAACAGTTTTACCTGCTTCGGTCGTTTCAAAAAACCAATTCTCCATGGCTCTTCCGCCAGGTGCTGGACCATCAATTAATTCAAGTGCTGCTTCTTCGTAATACGTGCGGATGTCATGACACAACGCCATGATGTTCCCACCAGGAATTTCGGCCGTTGTCCAATCTTTCCCGTTCGCAATCGCATGAAGAACGGCTAATGCATTCGGTACTTCATCTGCTGTGATGCATCGACCTACTGAAGTAACTCCCCTACGTTCTAGCGCCCGGTTATAGGCCCTTTTCAGGCCACGGGCCTCATCAACACTTGGGGGAAGCGAGGCATCGAACCGAGGCGGAATTGCGCAAGATACTGGCTGTTCGTCTGCCTCAATCACGACTGGATGATCGACAAGGACCGGGCCAGACGTTTCATTCAACAGAGCAAACGCTCGACTCAATACATCCATCTGAAACTCAACATCATTCGGAATTCCTAATGGTCGGCCTAGTGGAAACTCGCAATGCAATGCCCGTGGTGGAGCAACTTTTTGTGCAACTTCACGTACGGAAGACAACACAACAGTTGCAATTCCTGCAGCTTCAAAAATATGCGCAAGCACACTCACGGTGCGCGTACAAAGAGGTCAAACAGGAGTCAAGATGACAACATCAACGCCATCTTGACGTAGTTGTGCAGCTGCTGACGGGCCAGTATCCAAACGAATAGTTGAAACATCATCTGGTTGGTTTCCTGCAAAGGAAATATGTCGGGGTGCAACAGAACCAATAATTCCTTTTGCGGCTAATTCTTCAAGACGGTCAATGGGATACACCACGTTGAGATCCATCTTCACGCCCATCTGATCAAAGTTGGGACTCCAATGTCCAAGAACAAGATCACGACGATCACGGTCAATCAATCGGTATCCAGTGTCACCGGCTGAGAAGGCTTCGTCACCAACTGCGTACAACGCAGCCGACGTAACAATCGCAACCCGAGCGTTAGCCAATGCAACTGGGGTCACCCACGCAGGATTCTCAAACTGTGGTGCCGGAAGAGAGGCCGAATGCGCCCTCATCATTTGATCGCCGTTCATAGTGCTCCTCTTGTTATCCAAAGCCTAAGTCACCCAGAAACACTGAGAGTTACCGGCTAAATCCCTTTGCCCTGTACTGCTTGCGAATGCCACATGACCCTCTTGCTGAGGTTGAGGGTTTGACGTTGTTCCCTGGACCATTCTCTCCTAGTTCTTCATTCATTTTGGCGGTGATATTTAGGTAGCACCTATTATTCATATAGATGAACGCTGGCGGAGCAACATCGGGCGCAGCGCCCTTCGTACCCAAGAAAAGCGCAGGGATTGCACTGCGCTTTTTCGCATGCCTTGTCATTCTTTTTGTCTCCGTAATTTCTATTGCACCATCGGAAAGTTTTGCTGCTCCGGCATCCTCGCCTTCGTGTGCCACAGGCGTTGGTGTCGGTGGTCCAGGCAGTGCGACTCTTGCGACAACACGTGGTGGAAACGGATGTGTTGTCATCAAGTATTCCGTGAACGGCACAGCCACATTTGAAACGTTTAACTACACCGGTGCGGATCAAACATGGACAGTGCCAACTGGAGTGACGAATGCTTCTTTTTATTTGCTTGGTGCTGGTGGTGGTGGCGTTCCAATGGGAACAACGTACGGATCTGGTGCTGGTGGAGGTTTTGCAACTGGCTCTTACGCAGTTACTCCTGCACAAGTACTAACGATCATCGTTGGTCAAGCTGGTGGTGGTGATCGCGGTACAACTGTTTCTGCGAATTGCATCCGCACCAATGCAACGTATGGTGGAGGCGGTCGCTCAGGCTCTTGTAATGGCGCAGGTCAGGCATATCAAGACCGTGGTAGTTCTGGCGGCGGGCGCTCTGCTATCCGTCTTCCCAGTGCAACAACTGATTTGGTGACTGCTGGCGGCGGCGGTGGTGGAGGTTGGACCGGTAATGGCGCCGCAGGCGGTGGAGTCGTCGGAACATCAATTTCCACAACAGTCACTGGCGGAACGCAAACTGCTGGCGGCGTAACAACATCGCCTGCCACTAACGGCGCGGCCTACTTGGGCGGAAACGGATTCCACCAAGGTGGTGGTGGCGGCGGCGGTTGTTTTGGTGGCGGTGGCGGGTACTCGCTTACCGGCGGCGCTGGCGGCTCAAGTTGCGTGTCACTGCTTGATAATGGTTTCACGAGGGAAGGCAATGGCGTCCAACCTGGCGCATCGATCAACTCCATTGCATCTTCTGGGACAACCTCAACATCCGTTGCCTGTGCGAGTGGTGTAGGCAGCGGAGCGGTGGCAAGCGCAACAACTGCTTTGACACGTGCAGCTGATGGTTGCGCCGTTATCAAATACACGACATCGGGTACTACGTATTACGTTACGTATTCATACATCGGTTCTGATCAAACATGGACTGTGCCAAGTGGCGTAACGTCAGTTGATTTTCATCTCATCGGTGCAGGCGGCGGCGGAGCTACACGTGCAAGCGGTGGAGCAGGTGGCGGAGGCGGTTACGCAACTGGTACATACGCAGTGACAACTGGTCAACAATTCACAATCGTTGTTGGCGAAGGTGGCGGCGGAATTTTAGGCACCGTGTCAAGTGGTTGTTACTACACGCCTGCAACGTATGGTGGCGGCGGTAAAGGTGGTTCGTGTTTCGGAGGTGGTACGGCTTCTCAGTATTCATCTGGCGGTGGCCGCACGGCAATTCGTCTTAGTAGTTCTGCAGATGATCTAGCAACAGCCGCTGGCGGTGGTGGCGGTGGTTACGGCGGAGCCGGTGGAGCAGGTGGCGGCACCACTGGCGTCGCAGGAACTACCATTAACGCTGGTGGTGGAACTCCGACAGCAGGAGGATCTGCCGGTACATCCGCCAATGGTTTTCCTGGATATGTGGGTACCAAATATGCCGGAGGAAACGGCCGCGATGAAGGCGGTGGTGGCGGTGGTGGCTGGTTCGGCGGTGGTGGCGGCGGTGACAACGGTGGTGGCGGCGGTGGCTCAAGTTACGTACTTGCGCTTACTGGCGGATCCACCAACGCTGGGGCTGGCACTACACCCGGAGTTGTCGCACCAGTAAATACGTTGGCGCCTGTTATCTCAGGGTTACCCATCATTGGCACCACATTGTCCGCTGCAAGTGGCACGTGGGGATCTTCAGGAACATCCACATGGCAGTGGCAAACATCAACTGATGGTGTCACATACACAAACGTGTCGAGTCAAGTTGCGACCACAATTACAACTACAGACGCGTTGTATTACCGAGTGATTGAATCACGTTCAAATCTTTTCGGTTCAGTTTCTGCAACTTCAAATGTCATCAAAGCAGTTGCACCAGTCACGGTTTCGTGCACGCCTACAACAAACGTATTCACTCATTGCCAACGATTTAACTTTTACGGCGCAGCACAGACGTACACAGTGCCAAGCGACATGCCAGTTGGCAGCACGTTCACAGTTGAAGTGTGGGGCGCTGGCGGTGGTGGTGTTGTTTCCACTACTTATCCAGGTGGTGGAGCAGGTGGATATGTGAAATCGACTGTCACCATTCAGTCACTAAACGAAGTATTCAATATTGTCGTTGGTGAACGCGGCGATGCACGTGATACCGAGCCCGGATATGGCGGCGGAGGTGCAGGCGGACCAAGCCTCACACTGACCCATAATGCAGGATCAAGTGGCGGCGGTTTTTCAGGCCTATTTGCAGGTAGCGGAACAACTACTCCTGTTGTCATTGCAGGTGGCGGCGGTGGAGCATCATGGGGAATCAACACAGATTCCGTTGCTGGCGGTGGTGGCGGAAGCGGCAGCGGTGGTCAAGGAACAAACGCTGTCACTTCAGGACGTGCAGGAACATTGCTTAGCGGTGGTGCAGCTGCAACCGGCACTGCACAATGCACAGTGACATCGACTGCAGGAACCCAATACCAAGGTGGCCGCGCTTGCGGAACTCTCGCTAGTAACACCGAAGGTGGTGGTGGTGGCGGCGGCGGTTGGTATGGCGGCGGTGGCGGCAATCACCAAACCAGTACTAGTGGAATACAGAACGGCGGCGGCGGCGGCGGCTCTGGTTACATCGATGCCACTCGAACTGCGGTGGTGACATCTACAACAGGTGGCCAAGGAACAGTTGCTGCCCCACTCTCGGGTGGTCGAACGAGTGATCAGTATGTTGCGACCATTGGTAGTGGTGGTCCTGGTAGTGCAACAACAGTTGCTGCTGCTGTTGGTGGTCACGGCATGATCGTTGTGCAGTGGGCAGTGCCACCAACGGCGCGAGCCGACACTGCATCTGGTGGTACCGCAATGGCCATTACAAAGAACCCTGCGACTAACGACACCGGAGCATCGGGGGCAACAATCGCAGCATCATCAGTTCGCTTATGCGGTTCGGGCGATGTTGCTCCGAACTGTACAGCCACTTTGTTGACTGCCAGTGGTGAAGGAACGTATTCAGTGAATACGTCAACTGGTGTTGTCACCTTCACTGGCGTTGCAGGATTTGTTGGCACGTCAACAGTGACGTATTCAGTGGCCGACACGCGTGGCACAAAAGCAAGCAGCACCATTTCATTCACCACGCTTGCGCCACCAACAGCACGGCCTGATGAATCCGCGGCTGCCAAAGGAGACAACCAATCGGTATCCCCTCTTGCAAATGACTCTGCTTCAGGGTCAGCAACACTGAATACTTCATCATTACTTCTGTGTGATGTAAGCGAAACGTCACCAGCATGCACCAAGACAACCGTCATCGTTGCCAACGAAGGGCGTTACGACGTCTCTTCAGGCGTGGTCACATTTACTGCTGATTCCAGTTACACAGGAACTCGAGTACTGCGTTACATCGTGCAAGATTCCAACACACAAACTGCAGCAAGCACAATTAGTTTTACCGCATTACCACCCCCTGCAGTATCTGCCACCGCAGACTTACGAACAGTTGCTCACACAATTACTGCGAGCTTTACCCCACTCTCCAATGACTCTCCAGGTGTCACCCCATCTGATTACACAACACAAGGAACAGTTGCGTTCAATACATCAACATTGAAACTGTGCGCATCAACTGAAACAATCTCAACTGGTTGCACAAGAAATTCCATTGATGTCACAGGCCAAGGAACATGGACACTCACTGGTACAACTGTCACATTTGTCCCAGTAGTTACATTCTCGGGAATTGCTACTCCAGTTTCGTATGCCATCTGCAACACAATCAGTGGGTCATGGGCACCGGCTACTCCACCATCGTCGTGCGGATCATCTACCTTGAGAGTCACCGTCAGTGCGCCAACTGCACCTGCTGCAACTGCTGACTCAGATACTGGGCAACTGGGAGACATGTTGACGTTTCTTCCTCTCACAAATGACTCAGGTAGTTCTCTGTCTTCAGCACGCATGAACCTCTGTGGTGCAACCGAAACTGCGCCGAACTGTCTTTCGACCTCTGTTGTCATTGCAAACCAAGGAACATGGACACTGAACACCACAACCGGACTTGTCACTTTTGTTCCCCTCGCGCTTTTCAACGGTGACGCAACGCCAATCACGTACACAGGTACCGACATAGTCGGCGCCACATTTTCATCAACCATTAGTGCGACTATTCAGCCACCTGCCCTACCTTCAGCGCGCGCAGATTCGGCATCTGGTGTAGTAACAAGCGCCATCACTTTGTCGCCACTTGACAACGACACCGGGACCGGAATTACTCCGAGTTCTTTACTGCTATGCGGAACAAGTGACACACCGCCGACATGCACTGAGCAAAGTGTCACAATCAACGGCCAAGGAGAGTGGGCTGTAAACACGTCGACAGGCATAGTGACGTTTACACCATCAAGCGGTTTTACGGGGACAGTCACACCACTTTCATATTCGGTAACAGATGTTTTGAGCAGAGCAACAACGTCAACCCTGAGTATCACCGTTGCTGCAATCTCAGCACCAAATACTCCCGACCTCGACACTTCTTCGGACACTGGAAGCTCCACAAGTGACAACGAAACAAAAGACGCAACTCCGACTGTGGGAGCAAGCGGAGCGACTGATGGTGACACCGTCACGATGAGTGCAACTAAGGGTGCAACAACCGTCACTTGCAATTACGTTGCATCGTCCAGTGTGACAACGTGTGACCTACCACCATTGGCTGACGGCACATGGTCCGTGATCTCCAGTCGAGTTGACAGTCAGAACAATGCTTCTGGGGCATCTGCGCCTCTCAGCATTGTCATAGACTCCGCTGTGCCAAGCAAGCCACCACTTCCTGATCTCGATGCAGCTTCAGACACTGGATCATCGTCAACCGATAACACCACGTCTGATACCACACCCGACATCGGTGTCTCAGGAGTACAAACGGGAGACATGGTCACGATGACTGCAGTAAGTGGGTCAACAACCATCACCTGTACCTATGACACAGCCGTGGCCTCTACATGCGTATTAGCCACTTTGAGCGACGGCACTTGGTCTGTGACAGCAGTAGTAACCGACAGTGCTGGCAATGATTCGCTACAAAGTTCTGCGCTGACACTAACTATCGATACAACAATTCCGACAACGACGACAACAACTTCCACAACTGTCGCACCAACAACCACAACAGTTGCGCCAACAACCACGACGACTTCAACAACCATCGCACCAACCACTACGACCACTTCATCAACCATTGCGCCGACAACTACAACAGTTGCGCCTACAACCACGACCATCGCAATCGCACCAATCAATACAATCGCGCCGACAACCACGACAACTGTCGTGCCGACAAC
>NZ_JBBAOI010000025.1:0-15874 GCF_040401495.1 Limnohabitans sp. | reverse complement strand
TCGCACCAATCAATACAATCGCGCCGACAACCACGACAACTGTCGTGCCGACAACGACGACAACAACTTCCACAACTGTCGCACCAACAACCACAACAGTTGCGCCAACAACCACGACGACTTCAACAACCATCGCACCAACCACTACGACCACTTCATCAACCATTGCGCCGACAACTACAACAGTTGCGCCTACAACCACGACCATCGCAATCGCACCAATCAATACAATCGCGCCGACAACCACGACAACTGTCGTGCCGACAACAACAACCACACTCCCCAATTCTCTTATTCCCAATGACACGTCTGGGATAGATAAAAAGGTTGAGGGTGTTACAGCAATTGCTGGCATGCCTAAAGACGGTTGGGTCAAAGTTGATAAGGGTGCGACGTCGCTCACCATCACTACGAGTGAAGGCCTAGTTATCAAGATCGGCGCAAAAGTTAAATCTTCAGTCACCTTGCGCTTGAACACTCGCGGTATGCCGATCTTTGAGGCCAATGACTTCATCACCATTGCCGGTGGCGGACTGAAACCATTTACACCTGCATCGACATGGCTCTTTTCAACTCCGACAAAACTGGGTGAGTTGCGAGTAGATGCCAATGGAAACTTCACTGAGGAATACTCCATAGGCGATGCAGTACCCCCCGGGGATCACACTGCACAATTGAATGGCATTGCACCTGATGGCACGTTGCGTGTTGTTGAAGTTGCAGTAGAGATAATTCCAACACCCGAAGTGGTCGTGCCTGCAGTCGCGCAATCATCAACAAGCAAGACTCCACCACCTGCACCACCAATGAGTAACTCAGCAACGATTGCACTGTTGGCATCTGCTCTTGCGCTTTTGGCAGTCTCTCGCAAAAACTCAGACGATGCAGCACCCACGAATACGCCAAATGATTCGGCGATTAATGACTCACCAAGTGGTGACAGTGTTGAACGCGAAGAAGCAGGAGGAGAAATATCCTCAGTTGGTGCGGAATATGGAATTCATTCAAATGAAGTGCGCGAAGACCGATTGCGAACTCCTCGTTTTGAAAGGATTGACACACTTCTCAACAAGATCGCTTCTTCTTTTGATCGAATCTCACCAATGATTGCTCGTGTCGCCGACGACGGCGCATACGCGCGCACGTTGCTCGGCTTCATGTGGCTCTTACTGCCACTGGCAGCTGTTGCAATGGGAATCGCAAGTGCTTTCAATACGAACTTCATCGTTATGATTCCTTCTCTCGAATTAGTAGTCGCAATTTGCATTATCGGAGTAATCGACGCGTTTGCAGGAATGCTGTTTGCACTCAGCTTCGGCATAACTCTCTTACTCGGTGGCGGATTCACTTCAATCGATTCAGTTCGAGGATTTCTTGGCATCGCAGTCTTTTCATTCGCACCACCTCTCGTAGCGGCGGCCACACGACCGTTCCGGCGTGATTCAAGCGAAGAACAGATCGGTTGGAATCGACTTGTGGATTTCGTGCTTAGTGCTCTCTTCGGAGCATGGGCCACTGGAGGCATGTTCGGCGCGCTTCCATCATTGACCACATACAAGCCGTTGCACTCAGACCGAACAGATCTCATACAGTTAATTGTCCTTATCGCCATTGCGTCACGATGGATACTTGAAAACGTTGCCCGCGCCTACGCACCACAGCGATTACGAACTGTTGAGGTTGAAGAATTCCGTGAAGTCATGCCGATGCAGCCATTCACTTCGCTCATGATCCGCACTGCAATGTTCTTATTTGTAGCAGCAACCTTTATTGGGAATAACTGGGCACTTTGGGTTGGTGGCGCTATGTTTTTCATTCCGAAAGTTATCGGCAAGTTTGCAGATCAATTCCCTAATCTGCCGCGCCTTCATCGATTCCTGCCACGCAACTTATTCCGAGTCGTTGTAATGCTATTTGTTTCCTTGTGGTGGGGAATGTTGATCAATGATCGATACGGCGATTCACCAAATACCGTTCTATATGCATTCGTATTCTTGAGTGTTCCCGGTATCGCACTTGGCATCACTGATTGGTTTGCACGTGACAGCAAAGAGTGGCCTTCCACAGCGGTTTCGAAACTGCTTGGGGTAGCTGTCTTGGTTATTGGCATTCTGTGTGTGCGTGGAGTGATCTTTTAGCTATACAGTTGCCAAATGCAACATATTGAAGCAAACGACGCAGCTATTGACGCGATGCGCGCACTTGACCCCACTGAATCAATCGTCATGCTGAACCTATTGAAGTTTCGAGACATTGCCCTTGATGGCTATGGAGTTGACGGCATGACTGGCGGGCAAGCATTCCGTCGATACGGAGAACTGAATGATTCTGAAGGCGTGAAGTTTGGAAGCGAGCCCATCTGGATGGGATTACCAAAGAACACCATCATCGGCGACGAAGATTGGGACCTTGCAATTCTTGTGCGCTATCCCACTCGCCAACATTTCATCGACAAACTTGACAACGCAAAGTATCGCGAGATCGCAAAAGTGCGTCATGCTGCACTTCTTGACAGCCGATTAGTTGAGATGTCTCAACTAATCCCCGCCGTGTAACTAGACAGCGACGGTGAGAGCGTCGTACTCGTAGACCCAGTCGAGAATCGACATTCCTGGTGGGCTTATCGAGAGAATCATGTCTCGGTCTTTTTGCTCTTGGCCATCAACCAAATGAAATAGGTCCATCTCCTATGAGACAAGTAATCCCGTAAGAATGGGGTTGGGAGGATGGATATGAAACGGACTAGACACACACCTGAGCAGATCGTTCGCAAGCTGCGTGAAGCGGACCGGTTGTTGGCGGAGAACATACCGCTGGCTGAAGTGATGCGACATTTGGAGATATCACATCAGACGTATCAGCGGTGGCGAAGCCAATATGGGGCGATGCGACCTGATGATGTGGCACGACTCAAAACTTTGGAACAAGAAAACGCCCGGTTGAAACGTCTTCTTGCCGAGAAGGAACTTGATAACGACATGTTGAGGATGGTTGCTAAGGGAAAATGGTGACCCCGAACCAGAAACGGGTGGCTGTGTTGGCTCTTGTTGATGAGTTCGGGGTGTCTCAAAGAAGAGCGTGTGTAGTTGTCCATCAGCATCGCAGCACACAACGCCACGAACATGTTCGCAGCCCTCAAGAAGCGTGTTTGCGGCAACGGATCCGGGCGTTAGCAGTGAAATATCCTCGTTATGGCTATCGGCGTGTCCATGTGATGTTGTTGCGTGACGGGTTCGCGGTGAATCGTAAACGGGTGCAACGCTTATGGCGTCTTGAGGACCTGCATGTGCAACGCCCTAAACGTCGCAAACCCAAGATTGCCCGTCAGCCGATTGTTGTTCGGGGCACATATCCGAATCAAGTGTGGGCAATCGATTTTCAGTTTGATGAAACAGCTGACGGACGACCAGTCAAAATCTTGAATGTGACTGACGAGTTCACTCGTGAAGCGTTAGCCACGAACGCAGCACGCCGGATCACTGCAGCAGGCACGATGGCTGTTCTTGATCAGATACGCGAACATCGTGGCGCACCACAGTTTCTGCGTATGGACAACGGACCAGAGTTCATTGCTGACACTTTGCGTGACTGGTGCAAAGAACAAAACATCAAGGCCAACTATTGTGACCCGGGTTCGCCCTGGCAGAACGGTCGAATTGAGTCGTTCAACTCGAGACTCAGAGACGAACTATTGACCCGCGAGGTGTTTGATTCGATGTGGGAAATCCGTTTCATGCTTGAAGAACACCGCAACAACTACAACCATTACCGCCCGCACAGTGCGCTTTCCTATCTGACCCCGGTCGAGTTCGCCACTAAATGGTGGGCCGAAAACCGTGTGTTACCCTCATAAAAGGTGGACCGACAAACGGGGTCCAGGACACTTATTGTTCAATCGGTGTCGATTGCACCGCTTCTATTTGTGATCGGCGCTCTGTTTATTGTTGTCACATTGCTCGTTGGTTTTACAGGCCCACTGCGTCGTCTCAGTGTTGATGCGTCATCTCAAGATGACGCCAGTTGAGCAATTCGAATTACTCGATGCGCAGGCCGGAGATTGCACGAGCAATCACCAGCTGCTGAATCTCTGAAGTTCCCTCAAAGATGGTGTGAATCTTTGCGTCACGGTGCCAGCGCTCGACTGGGTATTCGCGTGTGTAGCCATAGCCACCAAGAATCTGAATTGCTTCTTCAGTAACACGAACTGCAGTTTCAGATGCCTTGTACTTACTCATTGAACCTTCAGCGTTCTTGAAGCCGCCATTCTTCGACAACCATGATGCACGCCAAATCAGAAGGCGTGACGCATCAATTTCAGTGGCCATGTTTGCAAGTTTGAATGCAATGGATTGGTTCATAATGATTGGCTTGCCGAAAGCAACGCGCTCTTTGGCGTAATCGAGTGCGTATTCATAGGCAGCACGTGCAACACCAAGTGCTTGCGCACCAACTGCCGGACGAGTTGCTTCGAAAGTTTTCATTGCAGGCTGTGCACCAGCGGAATGTCCGCCTTCGCGAGCACGCGCAATTTTCGCATCAAGCTTTTCTTTGCCGCCAAGAAGGCAACGACCAGGAACGCGAACATCGTCAAGAACAACTTCTGAAGTGTGCGATGCCTTAATACCGTGCTTCTTGTACTTCTGCCCCATCGACAAACCCTTAGTGTTTGGCGGAATCACGAATGATGCTTGGCCACGACCTTTAAGTTCTGGATCAACTGCTGCCACAACAACGTGAATGTTTGCAATTCCACCGTTAGTGATCCATGCCTTTGTTCCGTTGATTACCCATTCGTCAGTTGCTTCGTCGTAGACGGCGCGTGTGCGCAATGAAGAAACGTCAGAGCCTGCATCTGGTTCTGACACACAGAACGCACCAAGCTTCACATCGTCTGGTGTGCCGTAACACTGTGGCACCCACTCCATCATCTGCTCTGGAGTTCCGTTGCCAGAAATTCCTGCAGCTGCAAGACCAGAACCCATGATTGCCATGCCGAGACCAGCATCGCCCCAGAACATTTCTTCAATAGCCACTGGCATGGTAAGTCCGGTTGGATCTGCCATTGCGCTCATGAGGAAATCAAGACCGTACAAACCGTTCTTTGCGGCTTCTTGCACGATTGGCCATGGGAACTCTTCACGCTCATCCCATTCGTGCGCGTTTGGGCGCATTACGTCAACAGCGAACTGGTGAATCCAGTCTTTGATCTGGAGTTGGTCTTCATTGAGGGAGAGGGAGAAATCAGCCATGGCTCTAACTTACCCGCGGGTAACACCCCTGCGTCAAATAATCAGATGCGTTCTAAAACCCACTGCCAAAGCGGTTCGCCGGGGGCACACATCGTTTGCAGATACCAACTAAGGGGGCTACTTTGGCTTTTACAGAACAAAACAAGCGGCGGCTACATGCCCGCCTTTGTGAAGTCATTGGCACGGAGGAGGCTGACATTCTTATGGAGCAGCTACCGCCAATCACTTGGACCGAATTCGCAACCAAACGAGACCTCGACGAATTGCGCATCGCGACCAAGCACGACATTGAGTTCAGCGCAATCGCTACCCGCACGGATCTTGAACAAATGATTACGAAATCAAGAACCGATCTAGAGAGGTCAATCATGGAAGTGAAACACTCCGTTGAGACCACCAATCTCGAGCTCACAGCAACGATGGAGCGCGGGTTTCGCAATCAAAGCTGGAAGATGTTCACCGCAATCATGTCGTCACAGCTTGTGACAGTCGGCCTTCTTGGGCTGATGATTAATTCGCTGCGGTAACAACCGGCTGACTATTTGAAGAGGCGGCGCATTCCGAGGCCCAGCCATTCAATGACGAGCACGATCAGATAGATCGAAATCACGATTGCCATGGTGATCTTGAATTGGTACACCTTGATTGACTGAATCAGCAGATAACCAATTCCACCACCTCCGACAATTCCCAACACGGTCGACGACCTGAAGAAGACGTCAAGCAAGTAGAACAAGTTCGATACGAATGGCGAGATGAATTGGGGAACCACAGCTGAAAAGAACTCTTGGATTTTCGATGCCCCAACAGCAGTCACGGCCTCGCGAGGAGCTGGGTTCACTTCTTCAAGACTGTCAGCAAAGAGTTTCGCAGCAAATACTGCAACTGTCACACTAAGTGCAAGTGTTCCCGGAACGGGGCCAAGCCCCATCGCACTCACAAAAATTACGGCAATGATTAACTCAGGAATTCCGCGGAGTGCCAGTACTCCAATTCGTGTGCCTAACGAAAAGAATCCGCGCACGTTGATATTGCGCGCCATTAAGACACCAAGCGGCAACGCCACCAATACCCCGAGGAATGTGGACACAATCGAAATAGCGAGCGATTCGACGAGACCCTTGATCAACAGCGATGACTCTCCCCCGGCACCTGGAGGAAACATTTGACGCAAAACTGTCCCCATCTTGTGAGTGTTCTGAACTACGTAGCCCCATTCAATGTTGACGGTGGAAATTGCGAAGAATAATAAGACAGCAAAAAATACAAAGGCGGAAGAGCGGAAGACTCGCTCAGTAGTCCATGGCGGCGTAATTGAACGCTTCTCATATGCAGCTTTATTGAGCGATGCATCGCGACGATTGATAAAAGTCGATAACCACCCGCGCTGCTTGTTCTGCTGCTGGGTTGCTGCCTCGCCAATGAGAGATTGACGAATTGACGTCGACACAACTTCAACAATGAGGATGACGACGAATACAACAGCAACAGCGGCCAACGCTGGCTTGTACTGAATAGTTTCTAATGACTCGGAGATGAGTTGGCCAATTCCGCCAGCACCCACGAGGCCGAGCACTGCTGACCCGCGAATGTTAATTTCAAGGCGAAATAGCGCTGTAGCAATAAAAGAGGGCAACGCTTGAGGTATCACGGCAGACCGGATACGTTGACGACGAGTTGCACCAACAGATGTCACAGCATCGCCTGACACTTCGTTTGCTTCTTCGATGGAGTCTGAGAACAACTTTCCAATCATGCCGATTGAGTGAATAGCAAGCGCAAGAATTCCGCAAAACGGACCTGGGCCATACGCCACCACGAAAATGGCTGCAAGGATTAGTTCTGGCACAGCGCGAGACAGCGTGATGATGCTGCGACAAACGAATCGAATGATTGGGTGTTTCGTGGTATTTGCAGCTGCACCAATAGCTAACGGGTAGCTCAGAACTACAGCTCCGAATGTTCCGAGTAGAGCTATCCATAACGTTTCTAGCGTTAACGAGATGATGCGGTCAGTGTCTGAGAAATTTGGCGGGTACATCCGCTTGAAAAGGTTGACGACATTCTGCAAGTCATCAAAAAAGGAGAGAACAGACATGTTTAATCTGTTCCACGCCCACCAGACCGCGACAAACCCTGCAAGGACCGATGCAATCTTAAGAAAGTAGAGAGGAGTCAGCGCAGGTGTAGTTCGCCGCGCCTGCACGGTTGAATTCACGCGTATGTCGCTTCGCGCACCACATCCGACGTGCCATGACGACGGTACAGATCCATCACAACGGCAGGATCAATTCCGGTCGTCATCTGATCAAGAACGATTTTCCCGTCACGAAGTCCGATAAGGCGATCTGTTCGACCAATTGCCAATTCCACCTGGTGAAGACTGCACAACACTGTCATGCCGTCTTCACGAGCGATTGTTGAAATCAAATCAAGAACTTGATTGGATGATTCAGGGTCTAAGGAGGCAACCGGTTCGTCAGCAAGAAGCACTTTCGGTTCCTGCATCAAACTGCGCGCGATAGCAACACGCTGCATTTGGCCACCAGACAAAGTCTCGGCCCTCTGGAAAGCCTGAGCACCCAAACCAACACGATCAAGGCGTTCAAGCGCGAGAACGCGCAGAGCCTTCGGATATGTACGAAGGCCGAGGCGTGGTCCACGAAGTCGCCCAAGTGAGCCGATCAACACATTCTCAAGACATGTAGCACGCCCGACAAGACCAAACTGCTGAAAGATGAATCCCATGTGGCGTCGAAGCTCTCTGAGTTCTGCGGGCTTAGCAAGACCAACATCAACACCAAGTGCGTTTACCGTGCCAGATGTTGGGGTGTGGAGTCCATTGATGAGACGCATCAATGTTGACTTTCCCGAACCGGACAAACCAAGCAGGCCAACGACTTGGCCCTCAGGAACCGTAAAAGACACATCGTCTACTGCAAGTGTGCCGTTGGGGAAACGCTTCGAGAGCGCCGCGACGGTAATTGTCGCGACGCTCTCATTAGCTACCACTTCTAAATGTGGTGACATTGTTACGCTTTGCAGGCGGTTGACTTAGTTGCTTCGCATACCTTGCGAATTGTGTCGTAGAACGCATCAGTAACAGAGATGAATGATGTTGTGTTCTTATCTTCCACGATGATGCAAGTTGCGACCGATGTGCAACCGTTGTAACCCTTTGAAGTGAAGTATTCCTTGTTGAGTTTGGTCAACAAGATGTTTTTTACTGCTGCACGGAATGAAGCAGGAAGCAATGAGCTGATTGTGAATGGACCATTAGGAATCGGACTTGATTCCCAAATTGTCTTGTAATCGGCTTTGTTCATTGCTGCAAACGTTCCAGTTCCAATGGCGGCAACTGTCGCTTCCTGGGCGAAGGCTGCGTCACACTGACCAGCTCCAAGTCCGAGAATTGAGTTGTCATGTGAGCCCTTGAAGGACTGAGTCAGATCACTCAACTTGAGTCCAGCGGAAAGGATTGCTTCTGTTGGAATCAAGTTTCCAGATGTTGAAGTTGAAGATACGAAGCACACTGTCTTACCCTTAAGACCAGCAATGCTTGTGATTGTGCTTCCAGTTGGAACGACCAATTTCGAAGTATACGAAGTGGTTCCATCAACATATTTTGTGATGCCGAGCGGTTCAATCCTTGCACCATTCAGTTTGGACACGATGTAGGACATTGCGCCCCATGCAACCATGTCAACTTTCTTAGCGATTGAAGCCTCGATTACTCCGGCATACGAAGTACCAGCGTAAAACTCAACAGGCATTCCCAGTTCATCCTTGAACAACTGGATAAGTCCGTCCCACTTTGTTTGCATTGTTGTTACGTTCTCAGCTGGAACGCCGCCAACGATGAACTTTGTTGGCCAGCCGGTCTTATCAAGCTTGGCCAAATCAATTGCTGGAGCAGTTGTTGCAAGAGCAGCAACTTTTGTCCACGTGTACTTCTTGGTCTTTGAGCTGAATGTGCACTTGAAACTTGTTGTTCCAGTCTTTGTGGTTTTTCCGTACTGAAGCTTCGTGCATTTGTCATTGATCTTTACTGAAGGAGCAGATGCACCAGCAGTTGAAGTCATTGCGAATGTAGAAGTGAGTGCGAAAACTGTGGCGACCACTGCCTTCATTGATTTTTTCATGATGATATTTCTCCTGTGTTAAGGGTGTTAGGTGTAACGATTATTTCGACTTGACTGAAACCACTGATGATTTCGCGCCATTTCCGTCGACTGAAGTTGGGGTGATTGTGCACTTGAATGCTGCATTGCGCTTGGCCGCCGGCACAGTGATCGAGATCTTTGTTGAGGTTCCGGTTTTGGAAAGCTTGCCCTTAGGTGAGGTGCACGATGCCATGTAACCGGTAACCGCGCCCTTCCATCCCAGTGCTGCAGGAGCCTTGAATGACAATGCAATCTTGCCCGCGGTCGCCGTAGCTTTTACTGAACGAGGCGCTGTTGGCAATTTGCTAGGAATCTCATAGATACCGACGGTTCCTGAAAGCTCGTATGAAACAACGACCAGTGCTGAACCTGTTGGGCTGTCCTCTGGCGAGACGAACATGATTCCTTCTGGTGAAACGTCACCAGCAGTAGACATTGCCTTGCCCGCAATGAGGTTTCCTTCACGAACTGATGTGTTGATGTAATCAACAAACACAGGCTTGAGTGGGTCGTTTCCATCGAACAATGCGATGCCGCCATCGCGTTCCATTCCTACAACAATCCACTGTGTTCCGTATGCAGTTCCTACTGCAACGCCTTCTACCTCAGGTCCCTTTTTGGTTGAACGAGATTCGAGGGCATTTGGTCCGCCATTGGTGGTGTTCCAGTCACTGTTGTAACCAGCTGGGTTCAACTGAGCAGTAATGGTCTCAAGCAAATCTCCTGAGTCCCAGACTTGGTCCATTGTGTCGACGCCGTCAACATTTGCTGGACGCCACACAGAGAAAGAACGAGCACCAAATGAGTAAGCAGTCTTGACTTTTGTGCTTGAAGTGATCGCAATAGCACGTGCAGTTGCTGGAGCAAACGGTGTAACTACCAGGGAACCGACTGCATCCTTCACTGCTGTGATGCCAGCGTCCGTGGAATCGTAAATTGAAGAAATTTTCGAATCTTCAGACTCAAGCGTCGTGGTTGAAGTTCCTCCAAGAAGGCATGCGTACGAGCGTGCATCTCCCTCATTGGCTGTCACTACGTAATTGGTACCATCGGCACCTTTGAGACTTGCGATTGCGTCTGGCTGGTACATGCCCTGCACGGTCTGTGTAGCAACAGTTGCCTTGCCGTCAGCGATTGCGTCAAGGCCCTTACCGGCTTCTGAATGCTTCTTGTATCCAAGACCGCTTATCTCGAGAATTGACTTCGTAGCTACGTCAATTGTTGCAATTGAGTTGTTCTCTTGCAAAGTGACATATGCATATTTGCTGTCCGCTGAGAACGTGATGTACTCCGGCTCAAGGTCTTGTGCAGTCGTTGCGTTCGGACCAAAAACACGTCCCCCCTGGAACGTAAGTGCGCCAGCGCGATCGTTGTACGCCTCAAAGTTGAGCGTCGTTGCTGCAGATGGAACAGAACCTGAAACATCAATGAACGAGATTGAGCCATACGGGTCAGTAGTTGTCGGTAGCTTTCCGTCGGTCAAGCAATATGACGCTGGTTCTCCTTCATTTGCAGAAACAAGGTAACGGCCATCTGGTGAGAATGAGACATGGTCAGGAAGTGCTCCGACTTCGATACCGCTCTCTGTGCCCTTCACCAATTTGCCGTTTGTGTCGGCGAAGAAGATCTTTCCATTTGACTGCGTGGTCACCACAGATGTGGCGATTGCCACGAGACCATCTTTTGCAGCGACACTCTGAATGCCAATAACACCCTTGGCTGCGAGGTCGATTGACTTCACTTTTTGTGGGTACGTCGGATCAGAGATGTCAACGATGTCAATTTGATTCGTTGCACCATTGGTCACGAAAATTCGCTGGGTCGCTGGGTCGTATGCTGAAATCTCAGCTCCACCGATTCCGCTACCGCTGACCCAACGGCCGAGGTAGTTGAGCCCCATGCCAGTGGTGGTGCCAGCTGATGCAGTGTGAGACATGGTTAATGGGAGGACGAGAGCAACCAGTGAGATGGCTGCTACCGCTTTAGGGAATTTTGATATGCGCTTCATTAGGGAGAAAAGATAGACAACCGTGATTGCGTCAAAGGAACGACTCGTTAACTTTTAAGCAATTTTTGAATGAACGCTTGGTGTCGTGAATTTGCTCTGGACAACAAACCAAATTCAACAAACTCTTGCGTTCACTTACTCTTCACCTGGACGCCGTCCGAAGGAAAGATTTCGTTCGGAAGACAGCGATAATTTCCAAATGTGATTGACACTTCATCTTCCTCGATGTCTCGAGAAGACATCTGTTCATCTCTCGCAAACAGTGATGCTGTTGCCCTGGAAACATTGATTAATTCACTGATTGCCCGTGGGACTATTGCGAATATTGAGATGATTCGTCCTCCATCAACCGGAACGATCCAAATGCAAGTTCGCGAACCTATTTGCGAAGAACGATTCATTGTCGGCGACGCACTGATAACTGTTGCAGAAGTATCAGTCACCGGAACACTCGGATGGGCCATGCGGCTCGGCGGTGATGCAAATGCGGCCGTTGCTGCAGCAGTAGCTGATGCGCATATCGCGCGTGTCGGGTTAGAAGGTGTGCCGGAACTTGCGGAGTTGATTTCGTATACCCAACTGGAATTGGACCGCACAGAGCAACGCGAATGGGCGGAAATTCGAGAAACAATTATTGATTTTGAGGAACTTGACTGATGTCAGATACACAAATTGAAGCTGCTGAACTCAGCGCACGGTTCCTTGATCTTCACGAATCACAAACCATTTTTCGGCTTCTTCTTGATGCGCTTTCCCAGCCAGGGAAAGTTTTCCACCTGCCAGCCGAACTGGTCGCTCGTATTCCAGTTGTTGAAGTTCCCCTACTTGCGTTACTCGGTTACGACACCCCATTTTCACTTGTTTCGGGTGATTCTTCACGCGAGCACCTGATTGCTCGTGCGACATCAGGACGCATCGTGGAACCTGCAGTAGCGGCGTATGTCGGTGTGTGTGACTCTCGCATTGATCTACTTCCAATGGGGTTCTGCCTTGGCACGCCAATGCGTCCAGACACTGCAGCACAAGTATCAGTGCAGGTAAACGGAATCTTTACTTCTGCTACAGAGTCAACCGCCACTCTGCATGTCAGGGGTCCAGGAGTAGAAACAACAAATCATGTCTCTTGTGATGGAGCGACCACGGGTGAATTGGAATTTCTCCTTCGTCGTGATTGGACAGCTCCACGAGGCCTTGACATGTGGATCATTGGAGTTGACGGGTCTTTTTTTGGAATACCACGAACCAGCCGAATCAGTGCTGGTCCATCGTGGAGCAAAGGAGTGTCCTAATGGGTTATGCAGCAGCTCGAGGAGGCTTAAACGCAATTCTCACCGCAGAAAATTTGGTGCGTCGCTTACGAGATCTAGACCCGAGTGAACGAATCGAACTTGATCAATTCACTGGACGCTTGCGATTGCTTGTTGACCGCGTGATGGGCGAATCTGGTTTATGGGCACCTGAACTTGCAGCCATGGCACTTCGCCAAGGTGAGGGTGACTTGATTGAAGCAGTTCACTTGTTACGTGCGTATAAATCAACCCTAGGCAGATTAGATACAGCCATACCTGTGCATGCAAATGACATTCAGTTGGTGCGTCGTGTTGTGCCAGCGTTTCGTGAACCAGGCGGCCCGCAAATACTTGGGCGTAGTACCGATTACACAGCACGCATGTTGACAACCACTGATCGCGACATTGTCGATGCAAGTGATTCAACGACCACGCTTGATACTGCTCTAAAGACTCGCCCCAGCAATAGCCGCATGAGCGATGTGTTGCGTGACATGGATCTACTTGTTGACCGCAGACGTACAGACGACCCTGAACCTTTTGACATCACACGTACCCCGGCTAAACCTCCTGCACCGCGATCAGCGCTTCTGTCATCGATGGCTAGAGCAGAGACTGGCGCACTAGTTAACCAGTGGTATCGCAACATTCTTGGCCCTGATGGCTACTTGCATGAAGTCACACTGGGTGAAGTTCGTCATGGAAAGTTGCCTATCAATGTTCGTCATCCGATGACCGGTGGAAGCGTGAACATCGGAAGTTTCCGTGCAACAGAAGTGGAAGCTATTGAAGATTTGAACGGAAGTGAAGAAGACCGAACACGCTTCGATGTTGGTTACGGATTTTGTTTTGGACACAACGAAAGAAAAGCAATTGCAATGGCGAATCTAGACATTGCTTGCTACCGAGACGGGGCAAAATCCGGACTTGAGCAATCTCTGTTAATGACAACAGATGGGCTTGATTCCGCTGGCTTTCTTGAGCATCTCAAATTGCCTCACTACGTGACTTTCCGCTCAATGGTTGAACGAAAAGTTGCAGTACGACGAGTTGCTGATGGGAAGAACTGAAATGACTCTGGAAGCAACAGTGAATTCATTACCGACAACCATCGCTGAACTAGTTGGTCACCGAACAACTGAGACATTTGCCCTGCTTGACGAAGAATCAAAGCGCGAGATTCGGCGTGCGCTCTTGCAAGCTGTGTGCATTCCTGGTTATCAAGTCCCCTTCGGATCTCGTGAGATGCCCGTTGCACGCGGATGGGGTTCAGGTGGCTTGCAAGTCACACTCGCCTGTGTTGGTGCTGACGACGCAGTGAAAGTAATTGACCAAGGTGATGACGAAGGCGTCAACGCTGTCAACCTTCGTCGGTTGGTCACCATGTCAACCGGAATTGACGAGACCACAGAAGTTGACGAGGCCACTCTGATTCAGAGCCGCCATCGCATTCCTGAAGACGACATGAACGAAAACCACATTCTGATTCTTCAAGTTCCTGTTCCAGAGCCGCTTCGTGGAATTGAACGTGACATTCGTGAACTTGCACGCATGCATGCTGAGGCTGACTACTCACGCATGTGGGTGAGTTTGTATGAAGACAAGGTACGCAATGGTGTCATCACACAATCAACGGGGTATCCATGTTTGGTTGCTAGTCGATACATCGTTGCAACGACACCAATCCCCCGGTGGGATATTCCACGTCTTCACCAATCAAAATTTCTCACTCTGTTTGGTGCCGGACGCGAAAAGCGTGTGTACGCAATTCCCCCGTACACCGATGTAGAGCCGTTGACATTTGAAGACGTTCCCTTTGAAGTGGAATCTGCCGATGGCGCCACGTGCCGATTGTGCGGTTCAAGCGATTCGTTCTTAGTAGAGATGCCTGGCAAACAGGAATCTTGGTCATGCAGTGATACCGCTTGGTGTCGTAGACAGAGGAACACATGACATCAATACATGTACCATCACCCATCATTCAAGTACGCAATTTGGGTAAGTATTACGGCAACTTTGACCCTGCCATGATCGACCGAACCGGACCAGAACACGGAACCGCACGTGACCATGTCACTGCTTCCATTGTTGCTGCGTGGGGTGTCAACTTCGACGTTGCAGCCGGTGAGGCGCTTGGCATCGTTGGTGAATCAGGTTCTGGCAAATCAACAGTTCTTCGCTGTATCGCGGGTGATGTTGCAGCATCTACTGGAGATGTCCGGTTGACACCATTTGAAGACGGCAATGTAAATATCTTGGAACTTGACCCGTCTGCACGACGCCAACTACGTATCAACACATTGTCGGTTGTGTACCAAGACCCTGCAGAGGGGTTAGCCCTAGGCGTCACAGCTGGCGGAAACATTGCAGACCCGTTGACTGCCGCCGGATGGAGAAACTTCGGCGCAATCAGAGACCGTGCACGTGAATTACTGGCTCGCACTGAAGTTCCGCTTGATCGAATGGACGACATTGTTCGGAATTTCTCTGGTGGCATGCGCCAGCGCGTTCAAATCGCTCGCGCCCTGGCAAACAAGCCACCGATTCTCTTGCTGGACGAGCCAACAACTGGGCTTGATGCAAGCGTTGCATCAGGTGTACTCGACTTGATTCGTCAACTCCTCGAAGAGTTGCAAGTAGCGGCAATTGTTGTTTCACACGACTTTGGCGTGATTGAGATGCTCACTGAGCGTTGTTTAGTCATGCAGCACGGTCGTGTGGTGGAAGATGCATTAACCGATCAACTGCTTGAAGACCCACATCACCCGTATAGCCAAAAACTTGTTGCGGCGGCACGGACATGACGATGACAATGAATAAGACGCTTCCGATTCTTGATGTTCGGAATGTCTCGAAGTCATTCACGCTCCACAACATTGACGGCCGCACGGTCACGGCATTGGAAGATGCTTCATTTGTTGTGCACCCAGGTGAACATGTCTCGCTTGCTGGTTCTTCTGGAGCAGGAAAATCCACTCTCCTTCGACTCATTTACCGTACCTACTCAATTACTGCAGGCTCCGTAAAATTTCGTTTGGCGAATGACGAATGGGTCGACATTGCTCAACTCCCAGATGCCGAAGTAATTGCACTTCGCGGTCGCGAAATCGGTTATGTTTCACAATTTCTCCATGCTCAACCTCGTCGTTCTGTCATTGACTTAGT
>NZ_JBBAOI010000024.1:0-27324 GCF_040401495.1 Limnohabitans sp. | reverse complement strand
AAGCGCTTAGCTTAGGCACGGTGAAAGCTGCACTTGTTTTTTTTGAAGGCGCAACTTCTTGCGCACATGAAGGCGGGTAGCACAATGGGCGCATCAGACCATCCCAAGGAGCATTGATGCAACGCAACCCCAAGCCTTCACAAACAGGTTTCACCCTTATAGAACTGATGGTGGTGATTGCCATCATCGGCATATTGGCATCTTTTGCGGTGCCTGCTTACCAAGACTACAGCGTTCGTGCTCGCGTCAGCGAAGGCCTGTCTTTGGCGGGGGTTGCCAAAAACCAAGTGTTGGATGTGCTCAGTTCAGGTGCTGCCTCCGAGCAAGGTTACGCGGCTGGCTACACCTCCCCCGCAGCTACTGCAAACCTTTCAAGCATCAGTATCGCCGCCAAAACAGGCACCATCACCATCACCACCAGCAAAGCCGCAGGTGCAGGCAGTTTGCTCTTGGTACCTTTTACTGGCACAACCACAGCTGCGACCGCCTTGCCCGATGCGACCGCTGACTACACCGCCCCTGAGCAAGGCGCAGTCGCGTGGCGCTGCTTGGCCAAGGGGGCCACTGTGCCCAGTGGTTTGACTGTTGCAAGTGCAGCCACTTTAGAGGCCAAGTACGCACCTGCAGAGTGTCGCTAGCAAGGTTAAATGTTATATTTAAATATAACTTAATACCTTGGGAGCTTTTATGCACACAACCTCTTTACGCAAAGTTGGCGGGTCGGTGATGATGGCGCTTCCGCCAGCATTGCTTGAATTGCTTCAACTGAAAGTTGGAGCAACCGTTGGCCTTGCCGTGGCAGATGGTCTATTGCTTGTTGATCCAAAGCCTAAACAGCACTACACATTGCAAGAATTGCTGGCCAAGTCGGACTTCTCTGAAATCCAAGCACCTGAGGAAAGGGAGTGGGTTGACGCTGCGCCCGTGGGCGGTGAGTTGATATGAACCGAGGGGATATCTATTTGGTTTCGCTGGAACCAACCTCAGGGCGTGAACAGCAAGGAAGCCGCCCGGTGCTGATTGTTTCTCCCACACCATTTAACCAAATGACAAAACTGCCCATTATTTGTCCCATCACAACGGGAGGAGAGTTTGCAAAACGCAATGGTTTTGCTGTTCCCATCAGCGGCATCAAAACCACTGGGGTTGTGAGGTGTGATCAACCTCGTGTGCTCGACATTGACGCCAGACATGGACGCAAATTAGAGGCTTTGCCCATGCCGTTGATGGATGAAGTCTTGGCAAGATTAGCGCCATTATTTGCCTGAGAAAAAGCCAAGCAGAAGCCAAATCAAACGGAATTGGTTTGAGCCACAAAACTCCCGCTCTTGCCGCCATACTTCTCCAGCAACTTCACACCGGTGATGGTCATGCCACGGTCGACGGCTTTGCACATATCGTAGACAGTGAGCAGGGCCACGTTCACAGCGGTTAAGGCTTCCATTTCTACGCCGGTTTGACCGTGGGTTTCGACTGTCGCGGTGCAGCTTACTCGGGGCGGGTCTTGCCACAACTCGAAATCGAGGGCCACGCGGGTGAGCGCCAGCGGATGGCAAAGGGGTATCAGGTCGCTGGTTTTTTTGGCCGCTTGAATGCCAGCGATACGCGCAATGCCAATCACGTCGCCCTTTTTGGCGTTACCGCTCTCAATCAATGCCAGCGTCACGGGCAGCATGTGAATGTCGCCAGTGGCAACTGCAATGCGGTGGGTGCTGGTCTTGGGGCCAACGTCCACCATATGGGCTTGGCCTTGGGCATCAAAGTGGGTTAAAGACATGGTTTTTCTATAGGGGTAACATCTTCGCATCATACGTTCCCCTACCCCCTCTAAACATGAAGCCCTTTAGCCGTTTGCGCCCCCTTTTGCTCAGCCTCGCGCTGGCAGGCGCTTGCGTAGCACCCCTGGGATTACAAGCGCAAAACAGCGCAGGCCGGTTGCCAAATATCGGTGACGGCAACAGCATGAGCGTGCAGCAAGAGCGCCGCTTGGGCGAGTCCATCATGCGCCAGTTGGTGACCGACCCCGACTACATGGACGACCCCGTCTTGTTGGACTACCTGCAAACCATTTGGCAGCCACTGCGCGACGCGGCGATGCAGTTGGGCAATTTGCAAGCCGAGCAAGAAGAGGCTTTTGCGTGGGATGTGTTTTTGGTGCGCGACAGGTCGGTCAACGCCTTTGCCCTGCCCGGTGGTTTCATGGGCGTGCACCTTGGTTTGATTGCGGTGGTTTCTAGCCGCGATGAGCTGGCCTCGGTGATGGCGCACGAACTCAGCCACGTCACCCAGCGCCACATCGCCCGAATGCAAGACCAGCAAGGGCGCGCCACCCCTTTTTTGATTGCCGGCATGATCTTGGGCGTGTTGGCTGCCAGCCGCAGCCCTGACGCTGCTGGCGCGGTGATGATGGGCGGCACAGCCGGTTCGGTGCAAGGCCAGCTGAATTTTTCCCGCGACATGGAGCGTGAGGCCGACCGCTTGGGCTTTAATGTGCATACCCAAGCCGGTTTTGATTCGCAAGGTTTTGTTGGCATGTTTCAAAAATTGCAACAAGCCTCACGCCTGAACGACAACGGCAACTATCCGTATTTACGCAGCCACCCCCTCACCACCGAGCGCATAGGCGACATGCAATCGCGGTTGGTTTTAGGCAAAACTTTTGCGCCCTTAGAGACCAGCATCGAACACGCCATGATGACAGCGCGTGCCCGTGCCTTGATGAGCCCACAGACGGACGATATGCAAATCCTCAGTGATACGCTTGAAAAAGACTTTTCCCCGCAGCTACCAGTGGCCAAGCGCGCCGCCATGCTCTACGCTGGCGTGATGGCTTATACCCAGCAACGCCGCGTCGCCCATGCGCGGGAGGCCATGAAGACCTTGCTGCAACTCGTACGCGAAGACTCTGCAGGTTTGCACGCTGCTCAGTGGTTGGCCGCCGACACCGAACGCCGCTTGAACAATCCGCTGCAATGTTTGCAATTCTTGGGTGCCAAAGTAGAGGAGCGTTCATGGCTAATGTTGCAAACCATGTGCCGCATAGAGGCCAAACAAGCCAAGCTTTCGATGCAGGCCAACGACGCCTTGCAGCTGTGGTTGGCACAGCACCCGCGCGACCCCTTGGCTTGGGATTTATCTTCCCAAGCCCTGCTGCAAACCGGTGACCGATTGCGGGCCTTGCGCGCAGATGCCGAATTTCATGTGGTGCGCTGGGACGAGGTGGGTGCGATTGACCGCTTACGTGCGGCGCAAGACTTGGCCAAGCAGCTCTCTAAAGACGACAAGCTCGACCGTGCGGGGCACATGGAGGCGTCTATCGTGGACGCGCGTTTGCGCACACTCGAGCGCAAACGGTTTGAGTTGTTGCAGCCCCACTGAGCATGAGCGCGATTCACATCACCGACATCGAATCGGCCATCAACCATTGGCGCGCTGTGAAACCTTCTCCCGATGGCGTCACTTTGGCGCCAGAGTTGCGCGCCTTGGCCGAGGTCTATGCCTTGATGATTTACCACCAGCAAGACGAGGCGGCTGAAAAAGGCTTTCCAGCCATTGCCTATGCCGCATGGAGGGCGTGGTACGACAGCACGACTGACACACCCTGCATCGCGATTTGCTCAACCAGCCAAGGCGACCCGCTGTGCAAGGGCTGTGGCCGCACCTTCGAGGAGGTGCAGCGCTGGCCTGAACTAAGCCCTGGGGCCAAGAGAGCGGTGTGGCGACGCATCACCTTGCATGGGGATTCGTGGCGATTTAACCGTTATGCGGAACGGGCCAAGGAAGAGGCTAAGCCCACATAGTTGGCCGGTGTCAAAGCCAAGAGGCGCTGTTTTTCAGTCTCTGGAATGGCCAAGCTGTGGATCAGCCCATGCAAGGCTTCGCGGCTGACGCGCTGGCCGCGTGTCAGGTCTTTGAGTTGTTCGTAAGCGCCCGCCACGCCATAGCGGCGCATCACAGTTTGTATGGGCTCGGCCAGTACTTCCCATGCGTTGTCTAAATCGGCCGCCAAGGCCTGGGGGTTGAGCTCGAGCTTGTTCAAGCCTTGCAACAAAGACTGGTAAGCCAAATCGCTGTGACCCAGCGCCACACCCATGTTGCGCAGCACTGTGCTGTCGGACAAGTCGCGCTGCCACCGGCTGATGGGCAGCTTCTCGCTCAGGTGGCGCAGCAGCGCATTGGCCAGGCCCAAATTGCCCTCGGCATTTTCAAAATCAATCGGGTTGACTTTGTGCGGCATGGTGGAGGAGCCAATTTCGCCCTCTTTTAAGCGTTGCTTGAAATAACCCAAAGAGATATAGCCCCACAGGTCACGCGCCAGATCGATCAGGATGGTGTTGGTCCGAGCGATGGCGTCAAACAACTCGGCCATGTAGTCGTGCGGCTCAATTTGGATGCTGTAGGGTTGTTGCAGCAAACCCAAACCGCCAGCGCTTTGCGCCGACTCAATGACGCTGCGTGCAAAAGACGGCCAATCGATGTCTGCACTGGCCGCGACGTGGGCGTTGTAGTTGCCCACCGCGCCGTTCATCTTGGCCAAGAGCGGCACGGTATCTATACGTTGGCGAGCGTTTTGCAAGCGCATCAGCACATTGGCGATTTCTTTGCCCACGGTGGTTGGGCTGGCAGTTTGTCCATGGGTGCGACTCAGCATGGCTTCATTTGCATAGCGGTGCGCCATGTCTCGCAGCTTGTCGATCAATGCATCAATAGCGGGCAACAGCACGTGTTCTCTGGCGGCTTGCAACTGCAAAGCATGGCTGGTGTTGTTGATGTCTTCACTGGTGCAGGCGAAATGGATAAATTCATTGGCCTTGGACAATTCTTGGCGCAGTGCGCCAGACAGGCTGGGCTGTTGGCACTGGTCTTTGAGCCAATATTCCACCGCCTTCACATCGTGGTTGGTGGTGCGCTCAATCGCTTTGATGGCCATGCTGTCTTCAGGCGAAAAAGTTTGCACCAAATGGCGCAAGTGCTCACGTGCAGCGCTGCTCAAAGGCGGGAATTCAGGCATGCCTGCATCACTCAAGGCGATAAACCAAGCCACCTCGACTTGAACGCGGCGTTGCATAAAGCCGTGCTCGCTCATGAGCAGTTGCAAAGGTTTGAGTTTATTGGCGTAGCGTCCATCCAAGGGCGATAAAGCGGTCACGGCAAAAGTATTCATATAGGCGATTCTAGGCGGGGCTTGTCAGCTTGACGGGAGGTCGCTTTGGATGGACTCGATAGAATGGTCGCTAACGAAACAAATGCTCGTAAGTATGAAACTGATTGGCTCTGTCCCCAGCCCCTATGTGCGCAAAGTGCGCGTTGTCATGGCCGAGAAAAAACTCGAATACCAATTTGTGCTGGAAGATGTTTGGGCTACAGACACCACCATCACCGCCTCCAACCCCTTGGGCAAAGTACCCTGTTTGGTCATGGAGGGGGGTGAGGCCTTGTTTGACTCTCGTGTGATCGTCGAATACCTTGACACTTTGTCCCCTGTGGGCAAGCTCATACCCCCCAGTGGGCGTGAACGTACAGAAGTGAAAACTTGGGAAGCGCTGGCCGACGGTTTACTAGACGCCGCCATCACCGCCCGCCTAGAAGCGCATTGGGTGGGGCGCTCAGAAGCCCAGCGCAGCCAAGTGTGGATAGACCGTCATCTGGGCAAAGTGCACGATAGCTTGGCCGCTATGAGCCAAGGTTTGGGTGACAAACCATTTTGCTGTGGCATCCATTTAAATTTGGCCGATCTGGCCGTGGGCTGTGCCTTGGGTTATTTGGACTTTCGCTTTCCCCACATTGGATGGCGCGAAGACTATTCCAACTTGAACGTCTTGCAAGAAAAACTCATGCAACGCCCTAGCTTCATCGACACCTTGCCAACTTAAGCGTTTACACGTTTTTTCAACCAGCGCATCAAGCCACCCACCAGTGGGAGTTTTTCGTAGAGCTCTTCGGCGGCGTCCCAGTAATCTCGGTGCAGGGTGATACGCCAAGTGCCATCGGTGTGCGGCGCAAACTTCAGGTGCGAGCCGCCACGAATGCACTGCTGAGTTTGCGTGTCCATGGTTTTGAAGCGAAACACAAAGTCCCACACCAAAAAGCATTGCGCATCTTGAATAATGCGTTCGGTCACAACAAAGCGCGGCTGGTGCAGGCTGTCAAACATATGCTCAAAGATGGCTTCAATCGCTGCCACCCCTTGCACCTCTTTGAACGGGTCTTTAAAGCGAGCGTCAGGTGCGTACCAGTGACCCAATGTTGTAACGCCAGCGGGGCTGAGGGTTTCAAACGCCAACACCAAGGCGTCGACTGTTTCGTTTAAAGAAGTTGGGTTCATGGTTACAGACCTGTGGCGCGGCGCACCAATGAAAAATACCAACGGTAGGGCAAGATACGCAGCAACTGCAACCAGCGGGTGAAGCGCTTGGGAAAGTGAATTTCAAACAGGCCGTTTCGCCAACCTTGCAAGATGTGCTGAGCAGCTTCATCCGAAGTGATGAGCGCCGGCATGGTGAATTGGTTTTGCGCGGTGAGTGGCGTCTCGACAAAGCCAGGGTTGATCACGCTCACGCCAATGCCGCTGTCTTGCAAATCCAAATACAAAGCCTCGGCCAAATGGGTGAGCGCGGCCTTGCTCGGGCCATAGGCCAAGCTTTGCGGTAAGCCGCGGTAACCAGCCACGCTGGACACCAAGCTCAGGTGGCCACGCCCTTGCGCGAGCATGGTGGGCAACACAGCGTCCAGCAAATACAAAGCGCCGTGGTAGTTCACCGCCATGTGCTGTTGCATGCTGGACAGCTCATAGCGGGTGGCGCGTTGGGGTTGGTAGACACCTGCGCAATACACCACCACATCCAAGCCTTGTGCCGTGCTGACTTGCTGCGCGGCAGTTTGCATCGCTTGTTTGTCGGTCACATCCAAAGGCAGCGCCATGCTGCCAGGGTGTTGGTCTGCAAACGCTTGCAGCAAAGTCGCTTGGCGAGCCGACACGCACACCTTGGCACCCAGCGTGTGCAAAACTTTGGCGCAGGCCAAGCCTATGCCGCTGGACGCGCCCACCAACCACACGCTGCGACCACGCCAGTCGTTAATCGGTTTGTTGAATGGGGTGAGCCACACCATGCTCAAGCCCGCTTGGTGAACGACAAGGTGACTTCACCCAAAAACACGCCAAACTTAGACATGCTGGCTTTGTTGAGCATCACGCGATCGTTCATCAGGTACATCCAGTCATCGAATTGCACCTCCCAAACTCGGCCATCAACGGGCAAAGCCAAGGTGTAGCCCCAGCGAAACGTGTTGCCACGGGTGGCGCCGTTGGCAAGCCCCACCACATCATCAGCCGCACCGCTGTAGTTGCCGTTGCCAAGGTGTTGCAGTTTCCAAATGCGTTTTTGTTTGGTTCCATCGGCGTACACAAAGTCTTCATCGAGCACACCTTGCTCGCCATTCCAGCTGCAGTTCATCACCACGGTGAAGCGTTTGACCACACGGCCCGAGCGGTCGGTGAACACGCCCCACGCGTCGACCACGCCATTGAAATAGGTTTTAAGGTCTAGCGCAGGTTGTTCTTGGGCATAGTCGTTGATGGACGGGCCAGCACAGCCGCTCGCCCCCAAGGCGGTGGCAGCAGCAGCGGATAACCATAAGCGGCGTTTCATACGGACTCCTTCATAAGCGATAAACGAGACGCTTTGATCAACAGCAGCAGCGCCACACATTTCAAAGCACAGGGCAGCAAGGCATACGACCAACTGAGCGCCGCCAAGGCCGGCGCGTCTTGAGCGCCAGGGGTGTAGCCCAGCCACTCTAGCAAAGGCAGGGCGACGCCTGCTGCCAGTGCCAAGTTCAGCTTGGTGGCGACTTGCCACCAACCAAAGTAGGCACCTGCGTGGGGGTGTTGCTTATCCTCAGTTTGCAGCACGCCGTTGAGCAAAGCGCCGGGCGCGATTAAGTCTGCGCCCAGCGCCAAACCCGATAGCGAACAAATGGCGGTGTAACCCCATACGTCCCCGACCCCCAGCGCCAAGGACCAGATGAACACCGCGATCGCCATGGCCATGCCACCCGCCCAACAAGCGCTCAGCCCAAAGCGTGCGATCAAGCGAAGCCACAGCGGCATAGAAATAGCAGCGGCGACAAAGTAAGTGCCCAAAAACTGCGCCTGCATCTCTGCGCCAAGCTGCAGGCGGTCTTGTACAAAAAACACAATCAAGGTGGCCGGAATGGCTGAGGCAATGCCATTGACCATGAACACCCCAAGCAAGCGAAGAAAGGCGCTGTCTTGCCAAGGTTGCCAAAGAGAAGACCACCAACCGCTGCTGTGCGTGTCATGGCTTTGGGCAGGCTGAGCGGCGCCAGACCAAGACAGCATGGCCAAAACCAAAACACCCACAAACACCGATACCAATTCAGCGATCCCAGCCAAGCCAGACACCAAAGAGGCCAAGACCACGCCGGCCAAACCCAAACCTTCACGCCAGCCCACCAATCGACTGCGCGCCAAGCTGTCGCCGCCCATGCGAGCGCCCCAAGCTTGCAGCGCAATGGTGAGAACGCTGTAGCTGAGGTAACACAGCAGCAGCAAAGCGCCTACCAAAATCAGCAAATCGGCTTGCCCTACGCTTCGCCCGAGCAACCATTGGGGAAAAAACAAACCCACAAAACTCAGCGCCAACAACAGTGCTGCCAGCCAGCAGCGGCGCAATACACGCTTGGGGCTGTGCGCATAGAGTTTGTCCAACCAGTGGCCGATGCTGGGGTCAATCAAGGCATCCATGGCTCTGGCCAACAACAGCAAGCCACCGATAAGCGAAAGCGATACCCCGAACTGACTGGCAAAGTAATGCGGCCACAACACATACAAAGGCAAGGCCACAAACGCCAGTGGCAAAGCAGGCAGACCCAGGCGAGCCAGTTCAAAGGCACCCAGCTCGCCCCTGCGCTGATCGCTCATGCAGGTTTGCGCAAAGTGAACTGCACCACGTCGGTGTTGCGCTCTAAAAAAGCAGCTTCGCAATAGGCCAAGTAAAACACCCAGGTGCGCTCAAAGCGTTCGTCAAAGCCCAGTTTGTTCATGCGCGGCAAAGCCTGCACATAAGTTTCTCGCCAACGCTTCAAGGTTTCAGCGTAATCTTGCCCAAAGGCCAGGGTGTCGACCACCTGCAAGCCGACCGCTTGCGCTTGCGCCCTGAATTCGCTGCAGCTGGGCAAGAAGCCACCTGGAAAAATATACTGCTGAATAAAGTCAGTGCCCAAGGCGTAACGCTCAAACAAGGCGTCGTCGATCACAATGCTTTGGATACAGGCTTGACCGCCGGGCTTGAGCAAACGCGCAATGGTTTGGAAGTAGGTTGGCCAATAGGCACGACCAACCGCTTCGATCATTTCAATGGAACAAATCGCGTCATAGGGGCCGTCGTTGGTGTCGCGGTAATCTTGCAAGCGAAGGTCGGCATGTATGGCTTGTGTGCCAAGTCGCTCGCTGGCATAGGCCAGCTGTGAGGGGCTGAGTGTGATGCCCGTCACCTTGGCGCCAAATTCACTGGCGGCAATTTCCGCCAGGCCGCCCCAGCCGCAACCAATCTCCAGCACCCGCTGAGCGGCTCCAGCTTGAACGCCTGCCATGCGCAAGGCACGGCGTACTTTGGCGTGTTGCGCGGCTTGCAGGTCTTGGCTGGTGTCGTTGTCAAACCAAGCCGAGGAATACGACATGCTGGGGTCTAGCCACTGGCTGTAAAACCCGTTGCCCAAGTCGTAGTGGGCATGGATGTTTTTACTGCTGTTCTTTTTGGTGTTGCGCCGCATCCAGTGACGCACTTGGTAGGCCAAGCGCCCCCACCACGTGCCAAAAATCAAATCGTCGATGGGGCGCCGGTTGGCCACCAACAGTTGCAACAAGGTGGTGAGGTCAGGGCTGTCCCAGTCGCCTGCAATAAAACCTTCGGCAAAACCGATGTCGCCTGAGCGCATGGTTGCAGCAAACACCGCCCAGTCGTGGATACGGACGCTGGCTTGCGGGCCGCTTTGCGAAGAGCCAAAACTCAACTGGTTTTGATCAGGCAGTTGAATACGCAGTCCCCCGACCGTCAGAGATTCGAGCATACGCAAGGCACGCTTGGCTGCCATGGGCGTGTTTTTTGTCACATAGGCAGAGGATGTGCGGTCGGGTGAGTGCAGGGTAGACATGGTCAGAAAGAAGGCAATAAAGCGACTATAAATTCACAGACTGCCACGAGTGGCAAATTCTGCAGGGGGCGGGGGTTTGCGCACAAACGGCACACGCTTGAGCCACAGCCCCAACGCTTGCCAGTGGATGCGGGCAATCACCCCAAAACTTTGCAGTGGGTAACGCCACAGTGCGTGGCGCAGCACCGAGGTGGTGAGGGGTTGCAGCTTGCCGCTGACGCTGGTGCTGATGAGCAAGCCCAGGTCATCGCCGTGGTCGATGCGCACCACGGTTTTGGACTCGCCATGGTGCTCGGTGCGCATGAAGCGAAAGTCGTAGCGACCCTGCACATGGCAAAAGGGCGACACATGAAACACCTTGTCAGCATGCAGGGTTTGGCCATAGCGCGGCTGGGGCAACACATAGCAATGGCGCTCACCAAAGGTGTTGTTCACTTCCACCACGATGGCGGCCAAAGAGTTGTCGCTGCGCTGGCAATACCAAAAACTCACCGGTTTGAAGGCATAGCCCCACACCCGTGCATAGCAATGCAGCCACACCTCGCCTTGGGCGTCGTTGATGTTTTGGCTGACGAGCAGTTCATCCAACCAAGCCAAAGCGCCGCCAGTTGCGGGCGATCGGCCATCGCCGTGGTCAACATCGTGAAAAGAAATGGCTGCACGTTGGTTCACAGCCAAAACATTGCTGCCGTGTTGTGCCAAGCTGCGCATGGGCAGCAGCAAAAACCAAGTGGGGTAGGCAAATGCGTGGCGACGAGGTCGCGCACGGCTGTGGCGAACTTGGCCAAAACCGACAAGCGGCTGTGAAGAAGTCACGCCAAAGCCTCTTGCTTTTGGCTGTGTTGCGCCAGCAAGCTTTTGGCCGCGGTCAAGCCCGCTTGGTAGCCGTCTTCATGAAAGCCGTAGCGCATCCAAGCACCTGCATACCAAGTGCCTTGCTGTCCTTGCAGTTGCGACAACTGTTGTTGCGCGGCAATGGCTGGCAAATCGAACACAGGATGGTCGTAGTCGTAGCTGCCCAAAATTTTGGCAGGGTCAACGGGCGAAGCTGGATTAAGCGAGACGATGACGTCTTGCTTGAAGGGCAGGGGTTGCAGTTTGTTGAGCCAGTAATGCAAACACACACGAGCGTTTTCGCTGATCGATTGGGTGCGTTGGTAATTCCACGCGGCCCACGCCAAACGACGTTTGGGCATGACGCTGGTGTCGGTGTGCAAAACGGCACGGTTGGCTTGAAAGCGAATGGCGCCCAGCAACGCTTGTTCTTCGGTACTGGGCTTGTCTAGCAAGGAAAGCGATTGGTCGGCATGCGTGGCCATCACCACCTGGTCAAAGTGCTCAACCCCTTGGGAGGTTCGAATATGCACGCCCTGGTCGTCGCGCGCAATGCCCAGCACGGGGGTGTTCAAGCGCTTGTCTTTGATTTGGTCGGTGATGGCTTTCACATAGTGCTTGGCGCCACCCGCCACCGTGAACCACGGTGGGCGGTTGTTGACTTGCAGCAGACCATGGTTGTCACAAAAGCGCACCATGGTAGCTACCGGAAACTGCAGCATTTGGGTGGTGGGGCAACTCCAAATACAGCCGAGCATGGGCAGCAAATAGCCTTGTCGAAACGTTTCGCCAAATTGGTGCTCATCTAATAACTGCTGCAAGGGCTGGGCCAAAGCATCTGCTTGTGCGCTTTTGGCCAAATTGGTGGCCAGTTGGTTAAATCGCATGATGTCACTCAGCAAGCCCCAAAAGCGCGGACGAAACAGGTTGCTGCGTTGCGCAAACACGCTGTTCAAGTTTGCGCCGTTCCACTCCAAAACTTTGCCGCTGTCGTCCCAGTGCGCTTGCACTGAAAACGACATATCCGAAGCTGCGGTGCGGATGTTCAGACTGTCAAACAAGCCGATCAGCCCTGGGTAGGTGCGTTGGTTGTAGACCAAAAAACCGGTGTCCACACCGTGGGTAACCGTGCCTTGGGCGATTGGCAAAGTGACATCAACCGTGTGGGTGTGGCCCCCAAAGTAACTGCCAGCCTCGAACAAGCTCAGGTCGACAAACTGGTTTAAATGGTGAGCCGCTGAAAGGCCAGCAATGCCCGAGCCGATCACCGCTACCCGTTGGCGCATCAGTTCACTCGGGTGATCAGCAGTTTTTCAACCTCGGCCAAAAAGGCCTTATCCATCGGGTCGGTGGTGCTGTTGTAGCTTTTGACTTGTTTGCCGTCGCGGCTGATGAGGTATTTGTAAAAGTTCCACTTCGGCGTGGTGTCGCTGAGTTGGGTCAGTTGTTTAAACAAAGGCGACGCGTCGCTACCGCGGACCGTGGTTTTGCTGAACATGGGGAACTTCACGCCATAGGTGTTTTCGCAAAAGTCAGCGATTTTTTGGTTATTACCAGGCTCTTGGGAAAAATCGTTGGAGGGGAAACCCAGCACCACCAAACCTTTGTCTTTGTATTTGTCATACAAGGATTCCAGCGATTTGTACTGAGGGGTAAAGCCGCAATAGCTGGCTGTGTTGACCACCACCACCACCTGACCCGCGTACTGACAAAGGTTTTGGGGTTTTTCGTCTTGCAAGCGTTCAACGGTGTGGCGCAGCACGCCAGGGCATTCGGCTGCGCTGCTGCTGGGCGGCGTTGCTGGTTTGGGGTCAGCCGCCCAAGCCAATGGGGCCAGAGCCATGACAGCAAGGAACAGGGCTTGAGAACGCGCATTGAGCAAGGTTTTCATGGGGGTAGTCCAAAGAGGTTTTATGCTATTGTCCATGACATATTTGCTTGGCAGTATCTTTTAAGAAAATAACCCTATGGATTTGAGCGAAGGCGAGTCGAAACACCTTCAATTTTCGATAGCTGCTGTCGAGCGGGACACGGGCATCGGCAAAGATACGCTTAGGGTATGGGAGCGTCGTTACGGTTTTCCCCAGCCAGGGCGCGACAGTTTTGGCGAACGCAGCTACCCGTTGTTTCAGGTGGAAAAACTGCGCATCATCAAGCGTTTATTGGATGCGGGACACCGCCCAGGCCGAGTCGTGGCCATGTCTGTCGAGCAACTGCAAAGCATCACCGAATCCTTGCTGGCTGGCCCCATGGACTTGGCCCGTGCCAAAGCGGGTGTGGGCGAGTTGTTGGACCAAGCCATGGGCTTGTTGCGCTCCCATGACATTGACGGCTTGCGAAGCCATTTGCACCAAACCGTGGCCAGTTTAGGTGTCAACCGTTTCGTCATCGAACTGCTCGCGCCCTTGAACGCCATGGTGGGTGACGCGTGGATGCGCGCTGAAATCCAAGTGTTTGAAGAACATATGTACACCGAGTGCGCGACCGTCGTGCTGCGCCAAGCCATTCATCAACTCAACAGCCACACCGCCCATCGCCAACCCCGTGTTTTGCTGACCACCTTTGCGCAAGAAGAACATGCCATAGGCTTGCTCATGGCAGAGAGCCTCTTGACCATGCAAGGCTGTCATTGCTTGCCCATGGGAGTGAAAACACCTTTGAGCGATATCGCCAAAGCTGTGCTGGCGCATCACCCCAATATCGTGGCGCTGAGCTTTAGCATCACCCAAAACCCCAACCATGTGTTGGATGGCTTGGCTGAGTTGCGCCGACTTTTGCCAGGGCATGTCGAGATTTGGGCCGGCGGCCGAGCCCCTGTGCTGCAACGTCGCCCACCTGCTGGCGTGACGGTGATTGCAGATTTGGCTCAAATTGAGGCACAGGTGCAACGCTGGCGCATGCGCAGCCCATGAGCCCGACTTTGGGTTTTGCTGACAAAGTATGCAAGGCACATGAGGCCTGGGCGCGGGTGCAGGCTCTGCGCGAAGGGGGGCCAGTGGTGTTCACCAATGGTGTTTTTGATGTATTGCACCGTGGTCACGCCACCTATTTAGAGCAAGCGCGGGCCTTAGGAGCGTCCTTGGTGGTGGGTGTGAATACCGATGCGTCTGCCAAGCGCTTGGGCAAAGGCCCTGAGCGCCCCTTGAATTCTCAGCAAGACAGGGCGCTGTTGTTGGCCGCGCTGGCCTCGGTCAGCCTGGTGACTTGGTTTGACGAGGACACGCCAGTGCTGCTGATCGAGCGTTTGCGCCCCGATATTTATGTCAAAGGCGGCGACTACGACATGGAGGTTTTGCAAGAAACCGCGACCGTGCGCAGCTGGGGCGGTCACGCCGTGGCGATACCCTTTGTCAACGGCTACTCCACCAGCGCCTTGGTTATGAAAATACAAAGTGCCACAAAGCCGCAATAGCGTCGTGTTGCTCGCGCACCTGGACCAGCGGGCGCTCGCCTGTGGCCTCATCCAAGCGCGCAAGGTGTTGCCAGTGGCGCAGTACGCGGTAAGCATCGGCTGCGGCTTGCCCCATGCCGTGGGGCAGCAAACCCACCGTCTGGGCATGTTCTAGCAAAGCGATATTGCCTACATTGTTGACCAAGCCAGTGTGACGCTGGGCATGGGCCAACACCAAGAACTGCACTGCAAATTCGGCGTCGATCATGCCCCCAGGGCTGTGTTTAAAGTCGAATATGTCAGGCTTTACAGCTTGGGCGGCGCGCATTTTGTCGCGCATGAGTACCACCTCCACAGCCAGGGCTTGAGGGTCGCGTGGAGCACACAAAACTTCACGCCGTACCGCTTCAAACGGCTGGCGCAGGCGCTCGTCGCCCACGCAAAAACGTGCGCGTGTCATGGCTTGGTGTTCCCAAACCCAAGCAGTGTTGGAGCCTCGCTGGCGTTGGTAATCGGCAAATGACTCCCACGAACTCACCAACAAACCGGCGTTGCCATTGGGTCGCAATGCGGTGTCAATTTCATATACATCGCCTTCACCCGTTTTGATGGTCAGCCATCGAATCAGCTTGCGCGCAAACCCCGCGTAGATCTCCCCAGCTTGGGGGTGTTCGTCATGGTAAATAAAAACAATATCAAGGTCGCTGCCATAGCCCAGTTCTTTGCCGCCCCATTTGCCATAGCCCAGCACTGCAAAACAGGGCAAGTCACGGTGCCGTGTTTTCAGACGAGACCAGACCCACAGGGCAGCCACCTCCACCAAGGTGTCGGCCAACAAACTTAAATCATCAGCGACTTGCTCCACGCTCAAACGTCCCTCTACATCGCGTGCCAGTGTCAGCAAGGTTTCGCCATGGTGCGCACGACGCAGCACATTGAGCAGACTTTCCTCGTCGTCAGCGCCTTGGCTGACAAGGGCATCGTGGCGGGCTTGCAAATGGCGGCGCATTTGTGCGGCATTGAAGCGCTCATCTAACACCTCGGTATTGGCCAACTCGTCAATTACCCCTGGGTGTGTGCGCAAATAGCGCGCCGCCCAGCGCGATGACCCCAGCAGTCGCAGTAACTGCTGGTGTACCGGCGGGCGTTCAAGCAGCAGCGCCAAATAGGTTTCACGGCGCAGCAAGGGTTCCATCCAGTCGCTCCAGCGCAGTGCAGCCTCTTCATTGATGAGGCCTTGGTCAAGCCAAGTTTGGGTGCGCTGTACCAAGCGCAGCAAACGTTCACGGGTGTCTTCGCGCAAGGCCAGCACCCGCGGCATAGCAGGCCAAGCCGCCATGCGCTGTCGAAAAAGGGGAGACAAGCCTTCCAATACGCTGGCCCAGTCGTAGCTCACAGGGGGCTGGGGGTTGGCAGTGTTGGGTGAAGCGGTTTCTCCTTGGCCCAGCAGGAGTTCGAATTCCTGTGCCACGCGGTCTCGGTGCTGCTGCAAAGCTTGTAGCAAGGCTTCGCTGTTGGTCAGTCCCATGGTGTGGGCAATCCATTGCAAATCGGTGGGGTCACTGGGCAGGCGGTGGGTTTGTTGGTCATCGAGGTATTGAATGCGGTGCTCGACTTGGCGCAAAAAAACATAAGCAGCGTGGAGCGCCTTTGCTGTGTCGGCAGGCATCAAACGGGCTTTGACCAAACCGTCCAGCGTGTCCAGCGTTGCGCGTTGGCGCAACTCGGGGAACTGCCCGCCTCGTACCACTTGCAGCAGTTGCACTGTGAACTCAATTTCTCGTATACCGCCACGACCGAGCTTGACATCGTTGGCGCGCTCTGGCCGCCCCGCGCTCAGGCGCAGCGACTGCGCGCGAATTTGCTGGTGCAGCACCCGCAAAGCCTCAAACACGTTGTAGTCGAGGTAGCGGCGAAACACGAAAGGTGTGACCACCTCGAGCAAAGCCTTGACCTGACCCATGCGAGCCGCAGGCGCCACCACCCGCGCTTTGAGCCAAGCTAAACGCTCCCATTCACGGCCTTGTACTTGGAAATACTCTTCCAATGCGTCAAGCGACACCACGCTGTAGCCCGACTCGCCGTTGGGGCGCAGGCCTAAGTCCATGCGAAAGACTTGGCCGTGCTCGGTGGTTTCTCCAATCAAGGCGTAGAGCTGTTTGACCACTTTGTCAAAGTAGCTGTGGTTACTCACCACGCCACCTCCGCCGTCAATACCTTCGGTTTGTCCGTCCTCATCGAACACATAGACCAAGTCAATGTCACTTGACACATTCAGTTCACCCGCTCCCAGTTTGCCCATGCCAATGACCCAAAGCTCAGCGCGTGTTCCTTGGGATGTCATGGGAGGGCCATGGCGCAGATCAACCCGTGCCAAGGCCTCTTGCAAAGCTTTGTTCAAAGTGAACTCAGCCAGCGTGGTCATGCTTTGGGTGATGGTGTTCAAGGGCGCTTGTTGCTCGCAGTCCAGCACGACGAGTCGCTCCAACACCAACTGGCGCAGGACGCGCAGCGCGTCTGCCACTTCGGAATAGGTGTGGCACAAGTGCGCATAGGTGATTTCCAATTGTGCTGCCCAAGGCTGGCCTGAGGGCAGCAGCGCCAGCTCTTTGGGGTAGCGTCGGCGCAGGCGTTGCACCAAGCGGGAGCCTTGCGAAAAAGGGGTGGACAGGGTCATGGCAGCACAGTATGCATTCAGGTCGTTTTGCGGGTCATAATTCTGTTGGTACTTTCGCTATGACCAACATTACACATTTGCCCATTGTCACTGCCAAGCCATCTCGCTGGTGGCGCAGCTACGCTTGGTGCGTGCGGGTGCTGTGGTGGTTAGCCTTGTCTGCATGGGGCTTGGTTGCCGTAGCCGCGCTGACCTTGCATTTTTGGATCGTGCCGCGTGTGCTCGATTGGAAGAGCGACATCGAAGCCATGGCTTCTCAAGCCTTGGGCGTCAAAGTCAGCATAGGCAACCTAGACACGCTTTCCACCGACTGGTTGCCGTCCTTGGAAATCACCGACTTTGTGTTGCGAAATGCCGCTGACGAAGAGGTGTTGCATCTACCACGCGTGTTGGTCTCGCTCTCGCCCACTTCACTTTTGACTTTGTCCCTAGACAGGGTGGACATTGACAGCCCCTTGATCGATGTCACGCGCGACATTGACGGGCAGTTGCGCATTGCCGGTTTATTGATGGGACAAGCACAGCCCTCTGCATTGGCCGATTGGTTTTGGAGTCAACCCGAAATATTCGTGCACCGTGGGCGCTTGCGTTGGGTTGATCAAAAGGCGTCTTTGCCGACGGTAGAGTTGCAAGAAGTCAATGTTGCTTTGCGCAATGGCTTGCGCAGCCACGACTGGCGCATCGATGCCACGCCGCCGCCGCAATGGGGTGCGCGGTTTAGCCTGCAAGGGCGTTTTCACCAGTCTTTGCTCAGCCGCCATGCCAGCGACTTAAAGACTTGGGATGGCGAGGTCTATGCAGCTTTTTCTCAAATTGACCTTGCCCCCATGCAGCCCTATCTGAGCTTTGTGCTGGGCGACGGCTTACAAACAGGACATGGTTGGTTGCGTGGCTGGGCGCAGGTGCGCCAAGGCAAGTTGTTGGCGCAAACCGTCGATGTCGATATGCAGGCGCTGCGTTGGCAAGCAAAAGAGTCAGCCCCAGCGGTATTGCTGCAACAAATTCAAGGGCGTTTGCACCACCAAGCTTGGCTTGAGGGTTTAGGGCAAGACGTGCGTAGCCAAGACCTGGCCTTGCGCTTTGAAGACGGCGAGCAATGGGACTTAGGGAGCAGTCGTGTGGCATGGCGCGACGAGGGCGAGCATGTGGCCGATGCCGGCGAATTGCAATTGCAGGCCTTTTCTTTAGAAATGCTTGCTCGCATCGCTCAGCGCTTGCCCTTGGGCGAAAGCTGGCAAGCCCGACTGGCCATGGCGCAACCCAAGGGGCAGGTCAAGCAACTCGATATGCGTTGGTTTTTGGCGCACAGTGATGCGCCGCAGTTCAACCTCAAGACCGAGGTCACAGGCTTGTCGCTGCAAGCCCCGAGCAGCGTGGCCAAGCCAGACAGCGCCCTTTGGTGGCCAGGCATTCAGTCCTCGCAACTCAAGTTGGAGGTCAGTGAACATGGCGGCAAAGTCCATTGGCAACAAGCAGGTGGCCATTTGCAAATTGGCGAAGTTTTGGACTCCAACAAATTGGCATTGAAAGAGGCGACCGCGGATGTTTCTTGGGCGAAAAAAGACCTGCAGTGGTTGGTAACGCTTCATCAAGTGCATTTTGAAAATCTCGACTTGCAAGCGCAAGCGCAAGGCAGTTGGTTGTCTGGCGCGAGCGCTCAAGACATGGGTACTATGGATATGCAGGCAAAAGTGACTCGCTTAGACGCGACCACCTTGCACCGCTATTTACCGCTCGCCATGGATGAAAAAGCACGCCATTATTTGCGTGACGCTTTATTGGCAGGTCGTTTCAGCCAAGCAGCTATCGAAGTCAAAGGCCCCTTGGACCGCTTTCCTTTTGCCCGCAACAACGAGGGGGTGTTCACCGTCAAAGCGCCGTTCCAAGGCTTGAGCATGCAGTACGCCCCTAACAGTATATTGAGCGCTGCACAGCGGCGCGACAAAGAGTCTTGGCCGTTGGTGCAACAAGCCGCAGGCGAGCTGCAAATCAACCGTAACCGCCTCTTCATCAAGGGTGCCACGGCTCGTATGGGGCAAGATGGGGCCACAACGCTGAGCAAATTGGACTTACAAATTGCAGACCTGCGCGATATCGTGGTGGACATCAGCACCCAGATGCGCGGCAATTTGAGCGATGTCGCGCAGTTAATTAAAACCTCGCCGCTCAATAGCATCACCGATCAAGCCTTGTCTCAGCTTACCGCTACAGGAACTGCCGAGCACCAACTGCGCCTGAATTTGCCGCTGCAAAATTTGGCCCTTGCCAAGGTGCAAGGCTACATGGTGCTCAATGGCAACGATATCCAGTGGCATCCGTCACTGCCGCGTTTTGGCAAATTGCGAGGCACGCTTAATTACACCGAGTCAGGGCTTTCGGTCAACAATATGCGCCTGCGTTGGCTGGGCGCAGATGCTCGCCTCGACGGCGGATTGCGATTTAATGACAGCCTGGATACAGGTCCTTCGCGGCTGAGTTTGCAAGGCAGTGTCAGCGCCGAGGCCTTGCGCCAATTGCCCGAGCCTGCGCTGGTCTCGGGTTTTGCTGCACATTTAAGCGGCAGCACGTCGTTTGTCGCCAGTTTGGGTTTGCGACGCGGTGTACCTGAGTTTTCATTCAGCAGTTCATTGCAAGGAATGGGCGTGGATTTGCCCGAGCCTTTGAACAAACCTGCGGATGCCGTTTGGCCTGTACGTTTTGACAATGAGTTGCTGCGTGTGGCGCAGTCGCGTGGCACTGCGCATTTAGAGCAAAGCACGCTCACTTTGGGCCAACTCATCACTGTCAGTTATTTGCGCGATATGACGCCCCAAGTGCCGCAGGTCTTGCGCGGACAGATTGCCTTGGGGCCGGTCACACTGCGCAAAGACGTCCCTGAAGGCGCGGTGCTGATGCAAGTGCAGTTGCCGCATTTCAATGCCGATGAATGGCAACAAACTTTGTCGGGCTGGCTCGGCACCCAGACCAAAGATGACAAACCTGCCAAGCCCGCCAGCCCACAAGCCATGGCCTTTGTCCCCACCCGATTTGAAGTGGGTACCAACGAGTTGCTATGGTTGGGGCGTACCTTTAATAGGGTGCAAGCCAGTGCCGATAAGCAAGGCCCTCAGTGGCGTATCCAAATTAAAGCCGATGAAGCACAGGGGCAAATCGACTACAGGCCTGCGCAAGACAACCAAACCTCGCGGGTAGTGGCCAGGCTGGCCAATTTAGTGATTCCACCTGCTGCTGTGCAAGACGTGGAAGCGACTTTGTCGGACTCGCCCAAAGACTTGCCTACCATGGACATTGTCATTGACAACTTGGAGTTGCGTGGCTTGAAGTTGGGGCGTGCCGAGGTTGACGGTTTCAGTCGGGCCATTGCCGGTGGCGGTCGTGAATGGGTACTCAATAAATTCAACCTCAGTTTGCCAGAAGCGAGTTTTCAGGCCAAAGGCCAATGGGGCGGTGCGAGCCGCTTGCTAGCCAAGCGCACCCAACTCGATTTCACTTTGCAACTGCAAAATTCGGGCGAGTTGTTGGAGCGGCTTGGTTACAAAGGCGCTATTCGCAACGGCAAAGGACGCTTGGCTGGGCAGGTCGGTTGGACAGGCTCACCGTTTTCGCCCGACTATGCCAGCATGAGTGGTCAGTTCAATGTGAACCTCGACAAAGGGCAGTTTTTGAAAGCCGAACCAGGTGTCGCGCGTTTGTTTGGTGTTCTCAATTTGCAGGCCTTGCCCCGTCGCCTCACCTTGGATTTCAGCGACGTGTTCAGCGAGGGCTTTTCCTTTGACTTTGTGCGTGGCGACGTGCAAATTCAGCAAGGCATTGCCAGCACCAACAATTTGCAGATGAAGGGCGTGACAGCGGCGGTGATGCTTGAAGGCAAAGCCGATATTGAGCATGAAACCCAAGACCTCAAAGTGGTGGTGGTGCCCGACCTCAATACTGGCACCGCCACTTTGCTCTACACCATCATCAACCCCGTGGTGGGCTTGACCAGTTTTCTTACCCAGTATTTTTTGAAGACACCCTTGGCCAAATCGACCACCCAAGAATTTCGCGTGCTGGGCTCTTGGAAAGATCCCAAGGTCAGTAAAATTGATGGGACGACACCAAAGGAAGTTAAGCCATGAAAGCCGCATTGCTGCAAATGGTTTCCACCGCCGATGTGGCCACCAACCTCGACGCTGCCGAGCGCTTGCTAGCGCAAGCCGCCCAAGCTGGCGCCGAGTTGGCGGTCTTGCCCGAGTATTTTTGTTTGCTCGGACAGAACGACACTGACAAACTGGCCATAGCCGAGGTCTTTGGTGACGGCCCCATGCAGCAGCGTTTGGCCGCCATGGCCAAGACCTACGGCGTGTGCTTGGTGGCGGGCACTTTGCCTATTGCTGTGCCTGGCGACAGTACACATGTGCGAAACACCACGCTGGTGTACGGCGCCCAAGGTCAATGCCTGGCGCGCTACGACAAAATACATTTGTTTTGTTTTGACAATGGCCGCGAAAGCTACGACGAAAGCGTGGTGCTGCAAGCGGGCGACACGCCGGTGGTGATGGACTTGCCCTCTAAAGATGGCCATACTTGGCGCATAGGCTTGAGCGTGTGTTACGACTTGCGTTTTCCTCAGTTGTACCGCCAATTGGTGCAGCAAGGTGCTGAGTTGCTGCTCGCACCCAGCGCATTCACTTACACCACTGGCTCTGCCCACTGGGAGATCTTGTTGCGAGCCCGTGCTATTGATAATTTGGCTTGGGTGGGTGCAGCAGCGCAAGGCGGCAAGCACAGCAATGGCCGTCGCACATGGGGCCACTCCATGTGGGTAGACCCTTGGGGTCAGGTGCAAGCGGTGCAAGACGAGGGAGAGGCTTGTGTGCTGACCGATGTATCGATAGATCAATTGCGCGAGCGCAGGCAGCAGTTGCCGTTGCGCCGTTCACCGCTATCGTGATCAGTCCTTATCCCGGTCTTTGTCCTCGGGCTCACCCTTGTTGCGGCCATGAAACATGGTCCACCACACGATGAGCACCAGTAGCAAGCCAGCAGCAAGGGATTCAAGCAAAATCAGCAGCATGGGTTCAGACGTATGGATGGGTAGGTCGCTGCTTTACCGCGCAGCGTGGAGCGTGGCGATTGTAGGCATGCTGGTTTCGTGCGCATCTTCGGTGCCTCGCCCCAGCCTTCCGGCGCCCTCTTACACGCCGCCGGTGCTAAGCCCCGAAGGCGTCAAAACTGCGCCAGTGACCAACCCGCCGCTAAGTCAGCCTGGCGTTTCGCAGGCTGGTCCGCGTTTTGAGCCGCCCGTCAAAGGCGAGAGCAAAAGCCGCTGGGTGCCCGTGCCCATCGAAGAGTTGCCCGGTTGGCCGCAAGAGTCCATGGCAGAGGTGTGGACCTTGTTGTTGGCCAATTGCGATGTCAGCGGTACGGTGCTCGCACCCTTATGCAGTGATATTCGACGCTTGAGTATTGCCACTGAAACAGATCAGCGCCTTTTGTTGCTCAGTCGCTTACAGGCTTACCGCTTAGAGACTTTGGAGGGTGAAGCCAGCGGCTTGCTCACCGCTTATTACGAACCGGTGTTTGAGGCTCAACGGTTGGCGGGCAATGGCTTTAACACCCCTTTGTATGCCACCCCGCCGGGTGTAGCGAATGGCAAGCCTTGGTTCACTCGCCAAGACATTGAAAGCCTGCCTGCGGCACAAACCGCTTTGCGTGGCCGCGAGATTGCGTGGTTGGCCGACCCCGTGGATGCTTTGATTTTGCACATCCAAGGCTCAGGCAGACTGCGCATCACCGAACCCGATGGCAGTGTGCGCATCGTTCGTTTAGGTTTTGCCGCCTCCAATGATCAGCCCTACCAAAGTGTGGGCAGGTGGTTGCTCGACAAAGGCGAAACCCGCGACGCCTCTTGGCCAGGCATCAAAGCCTGGCTGCAGCGCAACCCACAGCGGCATCAAGAATTGTTCTGGACCAACCCGCGTTATGTCTTCTTCAAAGAAGAGCCCATGGGTGCTGACCCCAGTGTCGGGCCGCGAGGCGCACAGGGTATACCGCTGGTCGCGGGGCGCTCGGTGGCTATCGATCCCCTCAGCATGCCCTATGGCACACCCCTGTGGATGGTCTCCCCAGGCCCCACCCAAGCGCTGTCGCGCTTGGTGTTGGCGCAAGACACGGGTAGCGCCATCGTGGGTGCGGTGCGGGCCGATTTGTTCATGGGCACAGGGCGAGAAGCCGGTGACGTGGCAGGGCGTTTAAAGCAACCCTTGCGTTTATGGGCTTTGTGGCCCAAGCCTTGACCCATGAATTAATATGCACCACGGATTACCTAGGACAACAACATGGGTTACATCATCGTGCTGGCGTCGCCAGTGTTTTTTGGGCTGATAGCCATCGAGTGGTTGTGGGGTATGCGGCGGGCCAAACAAGGCCAAGCGGCAGCACAAACTTATCGGCTTGACGACGCCATCAGCAGCATCTCGCTGGGCATATTGAGCCAAATCAGCGCCATCTTCACCCGTGTGCTGCGCATAGGCATTTACACCTTGGTGTTCGAGCAAGTGGCCTTGGTGCGCGATGACGCTTGGTGGAGCACCTGGTACGGCGCTTTGCTGGCCTTGGTTGTGTATGACTTTTGCTATTACTGGTTTCACCGCGCCAGCCATGAGGTGGCGGTGTTTTGGGCGGGGCATGCGGTGCATCACCAAAGCCAGCACTACAACCTCTCTACCGCGCTGCGTCAAAGCAGTGCAGGGGCTATCAGCAGTTGGGTGTTTTACTTGCCCATGGCGCTCGTGGGTGTGCCACCCTTGGTGTTTGGCATCGTGGCGCTTATCGACTTGCTTTACCAATATTGGGTGCACACCGAGCACATTGGGCGCTTAGGTGGGTTTGACCGCTGGTTTTGCTCGCCCTCCAACCACCGCGTTCACCATGCTGTGAACGATAAATACCTAGACCGCAACTACGGCGGCATCTGGGTGGTGTGGGACCGCCTGTTTGGCAGCTTCCAAGAAGAAGACCCTCAAGAGCCTTGCGTTTACGGTACCCGAAAAGCGCTGAACAGTTGGGACCCTTTGTGGGCTAACCTGCAGATGTATGCCAGCATGCTGCACGACAGTTGGCATACCAAGCGTTGGCAAGATAAATTGAGGGTGTTTTTTCATCACCCCGGTTGGCGTCCTGCGGATGTGGCCAAGCGTTTTCCAGTTCAGCCTTTTCAGATTAACAATTTCCCCGCTTTTCAGCCGTTGCAAACACCTGCGGTGCAGTGGTGGGGCGCTGCGTGGTTTGTGGTGTTGCTAAGTTCTGCCTCGGCTGTTTTATGGTTCATGGATGGCATGGTGTGGGGCGAGGCCGCCACCTGCGTGTTGGCGGTCGCAGCCGGTTTGTGGGGTGTCAATGCCATGTTGCAAAACCGCTTGTCTCCAGCGATGTGTGCTTTTGTGCAAGCTGCCGCCTTGGCAACCGCCGCCAATGCCTGCGGCTGGAGCCAGGTGTATCTTTGGGCCAAGCCCTTGGCTTTGTTGGTGTTGATGGTTGCGGCTTGGCAAGCGTCGGCGGGGATGAAGGGCCGAGCTTGGTTGATGGCGGCCTTGGCCTTGTCGTGGTCGGGTGATGTGCTGCTGATGGGTGAAGGTTTGTTTGTGTCAGGGCTGGTGGCGTTTTTGTTGGCGCACTTAAGCTACATACAACTCTTTCGACAAGATGCGCCGTGGTTGCATAGTCGACGTGCTTTAGCGGTTTGCATTTCAGCCGCCGCTGTGGTGTTTGTAGGTTTGGACCAAAACGGCTTGCCCAGCGAGCTGCGTGTGCCTGTCGCTGCTTATGTGTTGGTGATTGCCACCATGGCGGCGCAGGCTTGGGGCCGTGCCAAGCACTTGGGCACTTCAGCGAGTGTGTGGCTGGCCTGGGGCAGCGCCAGCTTCATGCTCTCCGACACCTTGCTGGCCATCGACAAGTTTGTCAGCCCCTTGCCTTATGCAGGTTTGTGGGTGTTGGCGACTTACTATCTGGCGCAGGGGTTGATTTTGCGGGGTGTCTCGAGGACCTTTGATGACCATAAAAATGGCGCAAAAACCCTGAGCTAAAGATCCATTAAATAAATATTAACGATACAATTAGTGATTGTTAACGATTAAGTCGCGATGCAATCCCTAGACCTCAACGACTCAATCATCTTGGCTTGCGCTGCTCAAGGCGAAGGCCTCGCGGGGGAGGCGACCGCGCAAACTGGCTTGAGTCGGGTGGCGGTTTCGCGTCGTATCAAGAAGTTGGCTGATACCGGCTATCTGCAGCGCCATGGCAGCGGCACACGGCAGACCTACTCTCTTGGCGCAATGCGCTTTTGGTCGGCCGTACAACCCGTCCAAGCTATCGCCCAGCAAGGCGGTGAAATGGCGGTGTGGGAGCAACACCTTGCGCCGCTGCTAAAGGATGTCAGCGCCAATGCGCGCAACCTCGCCAACATTGCTTTCACGGAAATGCTCAACAACGTGTTGGACCATGCGCAGGCGCAGCAAGTCGCCATGGGCATGCATGTGCAGGGCGGGCGTTTGCAAATGCTTGTGGCGGATGATGGGGAGGGCATATTTGCCAAGATTGCGAAGGCTGCCCATTTGTTTGACACCCGTTTGGCGTTGTTGGAGTTGGCCAAGGGCAAGTTCACGACTGCGCCGCAAGGACATTCAGGCATCGGCGTGTTTGTGTCCTCGCGGATGATGGACGGCTTTGCCATTGAATCAGGTGGCTTGCGTTTTGATCCGCACGATACAGCGGATGCGCTGCCCCCGTTTGCGTGGATGAATGCCCAAGCTTGCCTCAAGCCCAACGCCATGCAGACCGTGGTGCGCATGGACTTGGCGATACAAACCCAACGCAACGCCAACGATGTCTACCTGAAGTATTTCGAACCAACCGAGGTTGGTGCAGACGCTTTTCACACCACCGAAATTCCAGTTCGCTTGGCACAACTCAGCAGCGAACTCGTTTCGCGATCGCAAGCCAAATGGGTGACAGAACGCGCCACACAATTCAAGACTGTCATCCTCGACTTTGAAGGCGTGCAAACCGTGGGACAGGCTTTTGTGGATGAGGTCTTTCGAGTTTTTGCCGCAGCCCATCCCCATGTTCGGCTCAAGACCATGGGATTAACGCCAGAGGTAGCAAAGATGTTGAAGCTTTTTGGCGCTTGAGGATCAGACCAAGGCAGCAAAAGCTGCATCAGGCGCCTTGTCCAAAATTTTGAGTAAAGCAGTTGCGGCACCCGTGGGTTTTCGCTTACCTTGCTCCCAGTTGCGCAAAGTGTCCAAAGGTACCTCAGCCTAATTTTTTCAACAGCAACTCATTCACCTGCGCCGGATTGGCCTTGCCCTTGCTGGCTTTCATGATCGGGCCGACCAAGCCGTTCAAGGCCTTGGCGTTGCCGGCTTTGAACTCTTCGACGTTTTTCGGGTTAGCGGCCAGCACCTCGTCGATGATTTTTTCAAGCTCACCCGAGTCGTTCATCTGCTTCAAGCCTTTGGCGTCGATGAGGGCGTCCACACGCGCTGAATCAGCAGCCGCGTCACCCACATTCGCGCCGCCCTCACCGTTCCACAAGCCTTCAAACACCTGACGCGCCGCGTTATTGCTGATGGTGTTGTCGCTGATGCGGCCAATCAGGGCGGCGAGTTGTGCGGCGCTGACAGGCAGTGCTTCAAACGACACTTCGCCGCTGTTCATGCGCCTGGACACCTCACCCATGATCCAGTTGCTGGCCAACTTGGGCTGACCGCAAGCCTTGGCCGTCGTCTCAAAGTAAGCCGCCATCGCCTTGCTTTGCGTCAATTGCGTGGCGTCGTACTCGGGCAAGCCATATTGCGTGACAAAACGCTCGGCCATCACGCGGGGCAGTTCGGCCATCTCGCTACGAACCCGCTCCACCCAGTCGCGGCTGATGACCAAGGGCGGCAAATCGGGGTCGGGGAAATAGCGGTAATCGGCGGCGTCTTCTTTGGTGCGCATGGCGCGGGTCTCGCCCGTGTCGGGGTTGAACAGCACCGTGGCTTGCTGGATGGTGTGGCCGTCTTCGATTTGCTCGATCTGCCAGCGCACCTCGTAGTCGATGGCTTGTTGCATGAACTTAAAGCTGTTCAAGTTTTTGATTTCACGGCGTGTGCCCAAAGGTGCACCGGGTTTCCTCACCGACACATTGGCGTCGCAGCGGAAGGAGCCCTCTTGCATGTTGCCGTCGCAAATGCCAATCCAAGTGACAATTTTGTGCAAC
>NZ_JBBAOI010000023.1:0-28205 GCF_040401495.1 Limnohabitans sp. | reverse complement strand
CTTCCAACTGGCCAGCCATTCGGTGATGCCTTTGCGAACATACTCGCTGTCGAGGTAGAGGTGCACCTGACAGGGATGCTTCAAGGCTTGCAGGGCTTGAATCACCGCCATCAATTCCATGCGGTTGTTGGTGGTGTGCAATTCACCACCAAACAAATCACGTTCGGTTTCGCCATAACGCAAAAAAGCACCCCACCCACCAGGACCGGGGTTGCCTTTGCAAGCACCATCGGTGTAAATGGTGACCAACTTCATCGTCTGTGCTCGCTTGAATTCACCGTGGGAACTGTGCTGACAGCGGTCTTGCGAACCACCTTTTTCCAGCGCGGGCTGATGAGGTGCATACCGCGAACGCGTTTAATAGCGACCAAAAAATACACCGAACCCAAGATGGGCCACCAACGGTCACCCGCTTTGTCCATCCAAGCAAAGCGCTGCAACCATTTGTCTGACTGAAAAGAGGGTCGATAAGCCCCAAAACACCCACCTTCAATATCAAAACTGAGCAAGCGCAACCAGTCGCGCAGACGCCAAGATGCAATAAAGTCGACTTGCGAAGGCAAAAATGGGGCTTGCCAACCCAAGCGGGCATAGGCCTTGGCACGTTGATGGCGAAGTCCCCAAAGGCTCAGCGGGTTAAAGCCGCAAATCACCACACGGCCATCGGGCACCAACACACGCTCGACTTCACGCAAACAACTGTGCGGATCACGGCTGAGCTCCAGTGTGTGTGGCATGACCACCAAATCGAGGCTTTGGTCTGGGTAAGGCAGTGCCACATCATCGGTCAGCAAACTGGGCAAAGAGCCGTTGATGGGCTGGTTTTCACTCACCCAACAATGCCGTATGCGACTGCTTTGCAATGCAGGAATAGCTGACAAACCCAGCTGTAAAGCGTGGTAGCCAAATATATCTGCGATGACCTTGTCAAACTGGCGGGACTCCCAATCGCGCAGGTAGGTGCCGGCAGGTGTTTGCAGCCAATCGTTCAAGTCCAAAGAGGTTTCTATAATTTGAGCATCCATGAAAAACCAATATCACCGACAGCGCTTGGGCGTTTTGTATTTGCTGCCCATTCTATTCAGCCTTCTTTCACTCTTATTTGTCTCGGCTCATGCCGAGTCCATCCAGCCAGATACAGCGTTAGAAACCACCGAACTGCAAGCCCTGCCGGACACGGCGCCAATCAGTCACAAAGTGACAGAGGTAGAAATTCCTGCGGACCTTTGGACGCGCATACGTCGTGGCTTTGCCATGCCAGACCTGCAAGTCGATTTGGTACAAGAGCGCGAGCAGTGGTATGCCAACCGTCCTGATTACATCGAGCGCATGACGGCTCGCTCAAGCAAATACCTCTACCACATCGTTGAAGAAATTGAACGCCGTGGCATGCCAACAGAATTGGCTTTGCTGCCTTTCATTGAAAGTGCATTCAATCCTCAGGCGGTGTCTTCTGCACGCGCCAGTGGCATGTGGCAGTTCATGCCGCGCACTGGCAAAGACTTTGATTTGAAACAAAACGCTTTTCGCGACGATCGCCGAGATGTACTGGCTTCGACCCGTGCAGCGCTGGACTATTTACAGCGCTTGCATGGCATGTTTGGGGACTGGCACCTTGCTTTGGCCGCCTACAACTGGGGTGAAGGCAATGTAGGCAAAGCCGTCAATCGCAACCAACGTGCGGGTCAATCCGTGGCTTACACCGATTTGCGTATGCCTGCGGAGACTCGCCTGTATGTGCCTAAGCTGCAAGCCATGAAAAACTTGGTGGCCAACCCAGAAGGCAAGGGCATTCAACTCCCCACCATCGCCAACCACCCCTACTTCCAAACCGTACCCTTGCCTCGGGACATGGATGTGGCTTTGGTTGCTCGCTTGGCTGAAGTGCCGATTGAAGATTTCAAAGCCCTCAACCCTTCAGCACACCGGCCAGTCTTGTTGGCCGGGGGAACATCACAAATTCTTTTGCCCTGGGACAATGCTGAAATTTTTGAGCGAAATATAGCTTCCTATGAAGGTCGCTTGGCAAGTTGGACTGTCTGGGTTGCCCCCAAAAACATGAAAGTTCCAGAGGCCGCCAAAAAAGTAGGCATGAGCGAAGAGGACATGCGCAGCGTCAACAAAATTCCTCCTCGCATGCTAATTAAAGCGGGTTCGGCCCTGTTGGTTCCGCGCCCTAACAAGCAAGAAAAAGACGTCACCTCCAAGGTGGCTGATAACGGCCAACTGAATCTGGCACCCGAAATGGTTTTGCGCAAGCAAGTCATCAAGGCTCGCAAAAAAGACACTTTGGCCAGCGTAGCCAAGCGCTACAAAATTGTATTGGCCGATGTTGCCAAATGGAACAATTTATCGCTTGACAGCACTATCAAGCCAGGTCAAAAACTGGTACTCATGCTGCCTGGAAAAGCGGGTGGCAAAAGTAAAAAAGTCATCCAACGCAACAAAGGTTAGGGCTACATTCGAAAGCGTTGTTTGGCCGTTCGAACAAAGTCATTGCGAACCGTACCCTGCCAAGCAAGCGTAGTAGATAGAAAACTGGGGTCTAGCATTCTGAGCATGCGTAGACTCACCTGCTGAGCCTCGGGTGTCAATAAGCCGTCCAAGGAAAAGCTCTCTCGCAGGTTATCGATGGCATTCAAATACACCAAACGGTCTGGCACCACAGGGTTGTCCAACATGTAGCGCAACAAGTCAGAGGGGCCCGCAGTTCTCAACCATTTAAGACAGCGCACTACGGCCGATACAAGGGCTTGACACACCTCAGGATTTTCTTGCACCAAAGTTTGGGAAACAATTAAACAGTTACCGGGCAAAAGCCCACCAAACACCTGCTGGGTTTGCTTGAGGGTTCGAAAATTTCTGACCACGGTTAAATCGTCCTTTTTCTCAAGCGCTGTCATCACGGGGTCTGAAGCAAACAAAGCATCCAAAGAGCCAGTGCGTACTGCCACCATGGCATGCAACGATGAATTGAGATAAACCCATTGAATGTCGTTGGTTTTGAGTCCTGAGCGCAGCACACTGAACGACAGGCATCGCTGGGCAAAGCCTTCAGCATCCGTCAAACCTATGCGTTTACCGCGAAGATCGGCCATGGTTTTGAAGTTGGGTAGATTTTTATTTGAGACGCCCAAGGCCCATTGGGGCGTACGAGCAATTTGCCCGATGCTTACGGCATCAAACCCTTTTTGTTTAAGTAGCAAGGCGTTATCGTAGGAGGCGCAAAGCACTTCTGCCATGCCTTGCGTCAAAGCAGACAAGGCTGCGGCTTGGCTGGCTTGCTCCACAAATTCAACCGTCAAACCTTCGGCTTTGAAAAAACCCAACTGCTCTGCCAGTAACAAGGGCAAATGGGGCAAGGAGGCGCGGTCGTCTAAGAGCAAGCTCAAGCGAGTTTTTTCAGGACTGGCTTTGGCTGATAAAGGCGATAGTGTTAGGCAAGCAGCCAATGCCGAGCAACCCATCAGCCATTGGCGCCGGTGAATAGAAGAAAGATCGGTCATTCGCGAATCTGACATGCTTATAAGAATAAGCATTCACGTCGTTTTGCGCATCAGGTACACCCCTGTTGGTAAAAACCTTAGGTGCTTCGCCTGTCCATCAACGCATGGGCGATAGTGCCTAAATCCACATATTCCAATTCGCTGCCAACCGGTACCCCACGCGCCAAGCGAGTGACCACTAAGCCTTTGCGTCTAAAGACCTCACTCAAAACGTGGGCTGTGGCTTCCCCCTCGGCGGTGAAATTGGTCGCCAAGATCACCTCTTGAACCAAGCCATCTTCCACCCTTTCAATTAGCTTGTGCATGCCGATGTCGTGTGGCCCAACACCTTCAATCGGGCTGAGTTTGCCCATCAAGACAAAGTAAAGCCCCTGATAGGCCAAGGTTCTCTCTAAAGCGGATTGATCCGCGGGCGTCTCCACCACACACAAGCGAGTGGCGTCACGCTGAGAGTCTTGGCAGGTGGCGCAAATCTCAAACTCGGTGAGGGTATGGCATCGCTGGCAATGCTTGACGGCCTCCACGGCATTGACCAAGCTTCGCGCTAGCAACTGGGCACCCTCAGGATCGTGTTGCAACAAGTGGTAAGCCATGCGTGAGGCTGAGCGCTGCCCCACGCCAGGCAAACGCCTAAGTGCTTGGACCAAGGCCTCTAGAGCGCTGTTATCGCGCATTAAAAGGGCAGCTTCATACCGCCGGGCAAACCGGGCATGCCGCCGGTGAGTTTGCCCATCTTGGCCTCAGTGGTTTCCTCTACTTTGCGAGCGCCATCGTTGAATGCGGCCGCGATCAGGTCTTCCAGCATGTCTTTATCGTCGCCCATGAGGCTGGGGTCGATGGTGACGCGTTTGACTTGGTGCTTGCAGGTCATGAGAATTTTCACCATGCCAGAACCGGCTTCGCCAGTCACTTCGATGAAGGCCAATTCCTCTTGGGCTTTCTTCAAGTTTTCTTGCATGGCTTGGGCTTGTTTCATTAGGCCCGCGAGTTGTCCCTTGTTAAACATGGTGGTCTTTCAGTGGTCGATAAGTCGCAAAGTGCCAGGAATGATCTTGGCGTCGTATTCTTGAATGAGGCGTTGCACGCTGGGGTGGTTAAGAATATCGGCTTGGGCTTGTGCCATGCGTTGCTGTTGTAGCGCGGTGATACGCCGAGCTGGTGAGTCTTGCACAGGGCCTTGCATGACTTGAAGATTCACCGCATACCCCAAAGATTGGAGCGCCAGTTGCAGTCGTTCGCGGTTGCTGGCGCTGTTGAGAGACTCGCTTTCAATTTGCAGTTGCCATACGTCATCGGCTTGCGCCATCAGCTGTGACTGCATGGCCAACTCTCGTGTCATGGCTTGAATCAATTGGGCTTTGACCATCTCTTGCACCACCGACAGCCATTGCTCACCCAAAGGGGAGCCACTGGGTGACAAAGCGGCGGCTTGAAAAGTAGCAGCCGATGACGCAACGGTTGCTGGCGCAGGCACGGTGGGTGCTGGTGCGGGAGGTACTGGCTGTTTTGGTGCGAGAGTGACGGGCTCAAGAGCTGTTTTCAGTGTTTTTTTTTCAGCCTCGGCCTTGGTCGGTTTGAAGGCCAGCAAGCGCAAGAGCACCATGGTCAATGCAGCGTATTCATCAGGGGCCAAACCTAAATCAGCACGTCCATGCAAGCAAATGCTGTAGAGCAACTGGGTTTCGTCAGCAGGCATCAAGTGGGATAAATTGGCGATGCGCTGCACATCGGGGTCGGGGTCGTCGCTGGCAGCAGTTTGCGCCGAAGCTTGGTGAACCGCCATGCGCTGCAACACCATACTCATCTCTTCAAGCAAGGAACTTGCAGACAGCCCCAAGTGACGCAGCGCCTCACAGGTGTTGACCACCACAGCACCATCGCCCTGCGCCAAGGCCTCGATCAAGGTAAACACATGGCTGCGGTCCACGCTGCCCAACATATCGCGCACCACCGCTTCAGCCAAAGTGCCGTTGCCAAAGGCGATGGCTTGGTCGGTCAAGGACAAAGCGTCGCGCATAGAGCCGCGAGCGGCACGGGCCAACAAGCGCAAAGATTGCACATCGGCTTGCACCTGTTCGTCGGCTAACACCTGCGTCAGGTGCTCGACGATGGTCTCAGGCGCCATGGGACGTAAATTGAATTGCAAACAGCGCGACAGCACGGTGACAGGCACTTTGTGGGGGTCGGTGGTGGCCAATACAAATTTCAAATATTCGGGCGGTTCTTCCAAGGTTTTGAGCATGGCATTGAACGCGGTGTTGCTGAGCATATGCACCTCGTCAATCATGAACACTTTAAAGCGCCCTTGAACAGGTTTGTAGGCGGCTTGCTCAAGCAACTGTTGCACCTCTTCCACACCTCGGTTCGATGCAGCATCTAACTCGGTGTAATCAACAAACCTTCCTGAATCAATGTCTGTACATGCTGAGCAAACACCGCAGGGTTCGGCCGTGATACCGGTCTCGCAGTTCAAGGACTTGGCCAAAATCCGCGACACCGTGGTTTTGCCCACGCCACGGGTACCTGTGAACAAATAAGCATGGTGCAGGCGTTGTGAGCGCAAAGCATTGGTGAGCGCTTGCACCACATGCGACTGACCCACCAACTGGGTAAAGGTCTTGGGACGGTATTTGCGAGCGAGCACCAGATAGGACATGGCTTGATTCTACGGGGCGTACAATTTGTCTCGACGGGCCTTCCCACATGGGGAAGCGGCCAACCGGGTCAGGTGGGGAACCAAGCAGCCCTAACTGTGGAGCCAGTGCTGGGGTCAAGGCTCGTCACCATTAACATTAGCGCGCCTAGTACTAATCCCTAAATACACCCAGCACTTTCAAGGCTATTCTGACTGTTTTCATACAGGGAAAAGTGCATGTCAGCAGAACTGAAACGCAGCATCATGGCCAAAGACGTGGTTGCAGGTGCGATGGTGTTTGAATTTTTCTCTCCCGGTTTGTCTAGCATTTTGCACAACGCTGGGGCCAAATTCGTCATTTATGACATGGAGCACACTGGCCTTGGCATGGAGTCGCTCAAATGGCTGTTTGCCTCCTGCAGAGGCCTGCCCATCGCTCCCATGGTTCGTGTTCCAGTGGGCGAATACACCTGGCTAGCACGTGCTCTCGATCTGGGTGCGCATGGGGTGATGATTCCCATGGTCGAGTCCGCCGAACACGCCAAATCGATTGTGCAAGCCTGCCGTTACCCGCCACTGGGGCGACGCGGCGCCGCCTTTGGTTTTGCCCAGTGCGACTACAAAGGAGGCGACATTGGTCAAAAAATCTCTGACTACCATGCCCGCACCGTGGTGATGGCGCAAATTGAAACCGAGCGGGGCTTGGACAATGTCGAAGCCATCGCGGCAGTCGACGGTATCGATGTGTTGTGGGTAGGTCATTTCGATTTATCCAACTTCATGGGCATGCCTGCCCAGTTTGACAACCCCGCGTTTGTGGCAGCCATGCAGCATGTAGCGGATGTCGCCAAAAAGCACAACAAAATTGCGGGTTTCATGGCCACCGATGCCGCTTGGGCCGACCGCGTCAAAGCCATGGGCTACACCCTCATTGCCACTGGCACCGACACCGGCATGCTGCAGCAAGGCTTTGCCTCTCTCATCCAACATGTTGAAAAGCGGGGTTGAGCATGGTCTTCAAAGTTGGACTCACACGTGACTTGCTCAAGAGCGATGGTGACCCCAGTTTCGGTCATGGCCCCATGGCGATATTGATCGATTCGCCTGACATTGAATATGCATTTTTGCCTGAGAACGTCAGCGAAATCACGCCTGACATCATGGCCAGCTACGACGGGCTTTATGTCAACAGCCCTCGTGTGACAGCTGCTTCTGTGGCACGGGCTGACTGCCGTGTACGCATCGTGGCGCGACACGGCGTGGGCTATGACAACGTGGACGTCAAAGCGCTGGCGGCCAAAGGCGTCATCACCACCAACACACCAGTGGCGGTACGCAGGCCGGTGGCAGTGGCGGCTCTTACCTTCATATTCGCATTGGCTGGACGCTTGGTCATCAAAGACCAACTCACCCGCCAAAACCGCTGGAACGAAAGAACCAGCCACATGGGGCTGGGCTTGACGACACGCACTATTGGCGTGTTGGGCGTGGGAGGCATTGGCCAAGAATTTTTGCGCATGGCCAAGCCTTTCGGTTGGCGCATGTTGGCCAGCGACCCGAATGTGGACGCAGCCACCATCGCCGCCTTAGGGGGAGAAAAAGTCAGCACAGAAACCTTGCTAGCGCAAAGCGATTTTGTGGGCGTGTTCATGATTTTGAACGAGCAGACCAAGCATTTCCTCAACGCAGAAAGACTTGCCTTAATGCCAAAAAATGCCTATTTGATCAACATGGCACGTGGACCTGTGATCGATGAAGCTGCACTCATCAAGGTTTTGCAATCGAACAGCATTGCAGGCGCTGCTTTGGATGTGTTCGAGCAAGAACCAGTGGCTGCTGACAACCCCCTGCTGCGCATGGACAACGTGCTGCTCACCCCGCATTCCTTATGCTGGACTGACGAATGCTTTGACCATATCGCCCGAGAAGGTCTGGGTTGTCTGGCAGCCTTTGCCAAGGGAGATCGTCCCTTGTCTGTGGTCAAACCTTGAAACCGCCACTGAAAACGAAAGCTTTTTTTATACCGACAAACGAGGTTGACAGGCTGGTTTTTTCAAGCCTAAGATCTTTTGGCAACCTTGCATCACAACAACACAAAGGAGACAACAGTGAAATTTAAATTTGATCGCTTGAAACTCAGTTGCGCTACGGCACTTGCCTCAGTACTTCTGCTGTCGTCTGGCATGGCAAACGCACAAAGTGCTGCACAAAAGGCTGTAGACGCCGCTAAAAAAATGTGCAATGGCAAGACTATCACCATCGTTTGGGAAGCAGGACTTCAGTCGCTCGATCCTAAAAACTTCTCGGGTCCCATGTGGGAAAAACTGACAAGTTGCAAGATCAATGTGGTTGAAGTACCCACCGCTGAGATGTTCACCAAAATCATGCAGGAGTTCCGTGCAGGAACAGGCGCTTATGACGCATTGAACGTCATTCCTTCCTGGATGCCCGACCTTGTGCAAGCCGGTGCGCTAGAGCCTTTGGACGCCATGGTGGACAAATACACCTACCGCGACGAATTGCAAAAAATCGCGTCCACCTACCGTGACAACCAGATGAAGGTCAACGGCAAGATTTACGGCTTTCCCGATGACGGCGATGTCTTCATCATGTACTACCGCAAAGACATCTTTGCGGATGCAGCTTTGAGCAAAGACTTCAAGGCCAAGTACAGCTACGACTTGGCACCACCCACCACTTGGAAACAATTCTCCGAAATTGGCCAATTCCTGACTGAAAAACTCAAAGCCAAAGGCACTTACGGCGCTTCCCAGTTCCGCGAACCCGGCTACGGCAACTTCATGTTCCAAGAGCGCTTTCGCAATGAAGGTGGCAAGTTCTTTGACGCCAACATGAAAGCCACCATCAACGGCCCTGAAGGCGTGAAGGTATTCACCGAGTGGCGCAGCGAAAACAAATTCATGCCCCCAGGCGTAGAGAAATTTGGCTTCGTGGAAAACTTGGCCACCTTTGTTAAGGGCGAAAGCGCCATGACCATTTCATGGCCGCCCTATGGTCGCTTCGCTGCTGGCTACATCAAAGATGAAGCTATGAAGTGGGTTCCCGAATCCAAGGTGGCTGGCAAAGTTGGCTATGCCTTGCCCCCAGGCGGTCACCCTGAGTTAGCTGCTGGCTTTGCTTTGTCTGTGGCCTCCACCAGCAAAAACAAAGAACTGGCCTACTTGTTCATCCAATGGCTCAACAGTGAAGAAGTCTCCATGCAAAGGGTGCAACTGCCCTACGCCCTGCGCGATCCGTTCCGCGACTCTCACTTCACCAGCAAGGAATACCTTGCCAAGTGGCCTGACGCCAAAGACTATTTGGCCGCCTTGCAAGCAGGTTCCAAAACAGGTCTGCTCGATTTGTCTTTGATTCAAACCGACAAATACGAAGAAGCGCTGCGCCAAGGTATCAGTCGCTTGTGGGCCGGTGACGATCCCAAGGCCATCTTGGACGATGTCGCCAAGTCATGGGACGAAACCACCAAGAAAGTTGGCGTTGATAAGCAAAAGGCTGTTTACAGCGCTTGGGCCGCCAAGGGTGGTGCTTATCCGAAAAAATAAGGCTTAAAAGCCCTAAGAGGCTGTTTCTGTCTTCAGTGCAGCGCCGTTTTGACGGCGCTGCCTGTTTCTTCTTTATCTCCTTCATTGATCCGGTTGTATTCTTTTGCGAACTGCATCTTCCTCTTCTCAGGCCCATGAGGCGCAAAAACAATTTGCCCGTCTGCTTGTAGCGCCTGCCATGCTGGTCTTGCTGTTGGTGGCCGTTTTTCCATTGGTTTATTTGATCTTGGTGAGCTTTCAGGGCATCACCATGATGGACAACAGCAGCGACTTTGTCGGCTTCATGAACTACCAAGCCATTTTGGAAGACACACGCTTATGGCAAGCGCTTTGGCACACCGTGGTTTTTTTGGCCATTGCACTGCCGCTGGAGTTGGTGCTGGGTTTGCTGATGGCACAGTTGTTTTTAGAAAAATTGCCCGGTCGGCAAATCATGATCGGTTTGCTGGTCTTGCCGGTGGTCATTTCGCCGATTGTGGCGGGTACGATTTGGTCGCTGATGTTTGATAACCGTTATGGCCCTATCAACCAAGTCTTAGGCTGGATGGTTGGCCATGAGATGCCACTTTTGTGGACCATCAAGCCCGAGTTGGTCTACCCAGCGATCTTGGTGGCAGAGGTCTGGCAGTGGACGCCTTTCATGTTTTTGTTGCTGTTGGCTGCCTTGGCCAATGTGGACAAGTCGCAACTGGAGGCTGCATCCATCGACGGTGCAGGCTATTGGCGCATCTTCTATCGCATTGTGTTGCCGTCTATTTGGCCTGTCATGGCAATTGCCCTGCTGATTCGTATGCTGGATTTGTTTCGATTGTTTGATGTGGTGTGGACACTGACCCAAGGAGGCCCAGGCACCATCACTGAAACCATTTCAATTTTTACCTACAGCCAAGGCTTCAAGCAGTTTGAAACCAGTTACACCGCTGCTGTAGCTTTGATGATTGTGGTGTTGTTGAGTGCGGTTTTGATGTGGGCCTTGAAACGTGTGGGGTTGTCTCGGTGAACAAAAGTCCTTTGTCCTACCGACTGCGTCAGCACTTGCGCCTTGTGGCGGCGATCGCTGTCACGTTGGTGTTTTTATTTCCTGTCTATTGGCTGGCGATGAACTCCTTTAAAACCGCCGATGAAATTTACTCGTCACCCCCCGTGTGGTGGCCAGCAAGCCTTCAACTCAACAACTATCTCGTGCTGTTCAAAGATGGGGACGCAGTGTCTGTTTGGAACAGCTTGGTGGTGTCCACCATTTCCACGGTGCTGGCCATGTCGCTGGGCACGCTGTGCGCTTACAGCCTTGCTCGCTTTAAAACCGGTGGTGACCATTTGTCCAACTGGATCATCTCGCAGCGCATGGTGCCACCCATCGCGGTAGTGTTTCCCATTTTCTTGCTGTATGTGTTCTTGGGCTGGGTGGACACCTACATTGGCATGATCTTGCTCTACACCGCCTTCAATTTGCCCTACGTCATTTGGATGATGCGCGGCTACATACAAGATATTCCCCGCTCGCTCGAAGAGGCCGCCTTGGTGGACGGTTGTACCCACTGGGAAGTGTTTTGGAAAGTCGTCATTCCCATGTGCAAAGGCGGCTTGTTTGCGACGGCTATCTTCACTTTTATCTTTGCATGGAACGAGTTTTTGTTTGCGCTGGTGCTGACAAGAACCGAGGTTGTCACCTACACCGTGCAAGTGACGCATTACTTAGGTGGTCAATCGAATTTTTGGACCAAGATAGCTGCCATGTCGGTGCTGGGAACATTGCCTGTTTTCATTGCCGTGGTGTTCATGCAGCGCTACTTGGTACGCGGCATTTCTCTGGGCGCGGTCAAAGGATAAAAGCACATGGCAGATTTACAGATTGAGATGCTTCACAAGTACTACGGTGACAACCATGTGGTCAAAGGCATAGACCTGTCTATCCCTGCAGGAGAGTTCACTGTATTGGTGGGTCAATCCGGTTGCGGCAAAAGCACTTTGCTGCGCACCATTGCCGGACTGGAATACGCCGACTCCGGCAGCATTTCCATAGCGGGTCAAAGGGTGAACGACATGGCGCCCAAGGACCGAGACATCGCCATGGTGTTTCAAAACTATGCGCTCTACCCCTATATGACGGTGTTTGAGAACATTGCGTTTGGTCTTCGCGCCAGAAAAACACCTGCCAACGAGATTGCGCCCAAGGTACAAAAAGCAGCCGAAATGCTGGCCATCAGCCACCTGCTAGAGCGCTATCCACGCCAGTTGTCGGGTGGGCAGTTGCAACGTGTTGCAATTGGCAGAGCAGTGGTTCGCAATGCAAGGCTCTACCTTTTCGATGAACCCTTGTCGAATTTGGACGCCCAGTTGCGTGATGAGATGCGCGGTGAAATCAAACGCTTGCACCAAGACTTAGGCAAGACCATGATTTATGTCACCCATGACCAAATCGAAGCCATGACCTTGGCAGATCGCATTGTGCTCATGCGCGAAGGCCGCATAGAGCAACAAGGTGCACCTTTGGAATTGTTCGAGCATCCAGCCACCAAATACGTGGCTGGGTTTTTGGGCTCGCCTTCCATGAATTTCATTCCTGCACAACTGCACAGTGACGCATCGGGTCTGTGCCTGAACCTGCCCTCTGGCGTGAGCCTGCCATTGCCCGCAGCACGCTTTGACCATTTGCAAAACCATGTTGGCAGTAGAGTTCTTTTGGGCGTTCGTCCTGAGCACATTCAACGCAAGGGTACCGAACGCCAAGGCATGGCATCTATTCATGTGGATATTGAATTGGTGCAACCCACGGGTTCACGTACCTTCGTCGAGTTCAAGCTTGGCGACACAACCACCGTTGCTGAGTTGCAAGCCCACGATGTGCAACGAAACGGTGAACGCATAGCGCTGGACATGGACATGAACCGTGTCATTTTGATAGACCCGGCCACCGAGCAAGTCATTGCCAATGGTCGTCAACACTGATTTTTTAGGAGTACAGCATGGCCTTGTCTGAGCCTTCTTCTTTGATCAAAACCACCGGCACCCTCGAAGCTGATTCTTTGGGTAAATACCTTCAGGTCGGTGCTTTGTCCGTCGAATTTGACAACGGCAATTTACGCTATATCCGCTTTCATGGCGTAGAAGTTTTACGCGCCGTGTCCTTCTTGGTGCGTGACGAAAACTGGGGTACCTACACGGCTACTCTGCGCGAGCTGTCCATCGAGCAAGACCAGCAGCATTTTGTTATCCGCTATGCCGCCACTTGCAGCCGTGCAGACCAGTCCATCGACTACGAAGCCCGTATTGAAGGCCACGCCGATGGCTCGCTGGCATTTCATGGCAAAGCACTCCCGCGCACCGATTTCTTGACAGCCCGCACAGGCTTTGTGGTGCTACACCCCCTCAATGGCGTGGTCGGGCAGTCGCTCAAGGTTGAGCATGTGGATGGCGTCATCACCCAAAGCAAGTTTCCTGAACACGTCAACCCCGACTGCCCCTTCCGCTATGTACGCGCTTTGTCACATCAAGTTTTCCCTGGCGTATGGGCACGCTGTGAAATGCTAGGCGACGCTTTTGAAATGGAAGACCACCGCAACTGGACCGATGCCTCCTTCAAAACCTATGTACGTCCCTTAGCACGACCTTGGCCCTATGTGTTGCCCGCAGGTGTGGTGGTTGAGCAATCGGTCAAGTTGGCCATTTCTGGCCAACTCCCAAAAGCGAAAACGTCGTCTGCAAGTCGCCCGATTGAATTGAGCGTTGGTCAAACCAGTCAAACCTTGGCGCCACCCATTGGCATAGGTATGCCTGCCGAGGAAGTTGATGCTGCCTTGACTAAACCAGACTTGATGCGTTTGCTGTCGCCCAATTTTTTGGTGTGCCACTTTGACCCTCGTCAACACCACGGCCCCGAATTGCTTGGCAAATACCAGAAATTGGCCTCACAGCTCAACGCCGAGGTGATGTTGGAAGTGGTGGTACAAAGCCTCACCGACTTTGCCAGCGAGTTGCAAGGCGTGGCCCAAATGGCCAAAGCTGCAGGCTTGCATGTGCCTATGTTGGCCGTCTGCCCTGTGGGGCATTTGAAGTCGGTGCTGCCAGGGGGAACCTACCCACCAGCGCCAGCTCTTGGCGATCTTTACCTGGCCGCACGCACGGCTTTCCCTCATGCTCAATTGGGCGGCGGCATGTTCTCGTTCTTTACCGAACTCAACCGTAAGCGTCCGCCTGTGCAGGGTTTGGACTTCATCACCAACTCGACCAGCCCCATCGTTCACGCGGCCGATGACCGCTCTGTGATGGAGACTTTGGAAGCTTTGCCTTGGCAAATCGAAACTGCCAAACACTTTTCGGGTGGCAAACCGCACCACGTGGGCCCCAGCGGCATAGGCGCTCGTGACAACCCGCACGGTGCAACCTTCTCACCCAACCCCCACAATGCCCGTGTGTGCTTGTCCAAGATGGACCCAAGGCAACGCAGCCTGTTTTCTGCTGCTTGGACCTTGGGATACGTCAGCACCTTGGTACAAGCTGGCGTCTCTCGTATCAGCATGGCCTCACCCACAGGGCCTTTGGGCATGATTTACACGCACCAAGCCGACTACAAACAGCCTTGGTTTGATGACTTGCCCAGTAGGCTTGCACAGCAGGCCGTTTTCCCAGTTTTTCACACCATGGTGTCATTGCACTGCGCCAGCGGCCACCCGCTGCTCAAGCTCAACTGCAGCGACACCAGTCGCATCAGCAGCTTGGGTTGGTCGCACAGCAAAGGCAAAACCCTGTTGATCGCCAATATGAGCGCACAAGCCACTGAGGTTCATGTCAAAGGCTTAAACGCCCACACGTCTTTCGGTATGCTTGACGAGTTTCATTTCACTCAGGCCACCACCGATGCACATGCTTTCCGTCTTGCCAGCCAATGGCTACCCAAGAACGCCAGCCTCAACTTGGGTGCCTACGCAGTGGCCTGTTTGTACCAACCGCATGGCTAAGCCATGAGCTTGCTGCTGGGTTGTATTGCCGACGACTTCACTGGCGCCACCGATTTAGCCAACAACTTGGTACGAGCAGGTATGCGGGTGGTGCAAACCATTGGTGTGCCCAGCAGCCCACTTCCTGCCGATTGCAATGCGGTGGTGGTGGCGCTCAAATCTCGCACCATTGCGCCAACGGATGCGGTGAAGCAGTCTCTTCAAGCACTGACTTGGCTGCAAGAACAACAAGTACAGCAGGTGTATTTCAAATACTGCTCCACTTTTGACAGTTGGTACAGCGGCGATGTACGCGGCAATATAGGGCCCGTCACCGAGGCACTGATGGATGCACTGAGTTGCCCCTTCACCATTGCTACCCCTGCTTTCCCCGACAACCAACGAACGGTGTTCAAAGGTCATTTGTTTGTGGGCGACGTGCTGCTTAGCGAAAGCGGCATGAAAAACCACCCGCTCACCCCCATGAAAGACGCCAATTTGGTGAATGTGCTGCAAGCCCAATGCAAGCGCAAAGTGGGATTGATCGACTTTAAAACCGTAGCGCTTGGCGCCACTGCCGTCAGCGCACGTGTCGCTGATTTACAAGCCCAAGGCGTGTCCATTGCCGTGGTGGATGCCTTGTCAAATGATGATTTATACAAACTTGGCCCCGCGCTTAAAGACATGCGCTTGCTAACTGCAGGCTCGGGTGTCGCCATCGCTTTGCCCGCCAACTGGGGCATCGCACCCTCAGCCGCCAGCGCTCAGCTGCCCCCCGCGATGGGCTTGAAAGCCATTGTCAGCGGCAGCTGCTCTTTGGCGACCCAAGGACAGGTGGCGCATTTCGTACAACACCATCCCACACAAGTGTGGCAACTCGACCCGTTGAAGTGGACTGCCAACGCTTTTGTTGCCGAGCTTGCCGCGCCGGTGCTGCAGTGGGCTGAAAAACATCTGTCGCTGGGGCCGGTCTTGGTTTACTCCACTGCTGACGCGGCGCAAGTCAAAGCGGTGCAAGCCCAACTTGGTCAAGCCGCCGCTGGCGAACGCATGGAACAGGTGTTAGCGCACATCGCACAAGGTTTGGTGCGCTTGGGCGTGGGGCAGTTGGTGGTGGCGGGGGGCGAAACCTCGGGCGCGTGTGTGCAGGCTTTGCAAGTCAACCAAATGCACATCGGTGTACAAATTGACCCAGGGGTGCCTTGGTGCCATGCCCACAGCCCCTCGGCCGCAGCCTCGGGACTGCACCTGACTTTAAAGTCTGGCAACTTTGGTACACCTGACTTTTTCACCAAAGCCTTTCAAAGCTTGCACGGGCCAGTGCTCTAATTGAAGCCATGAACTTCTCTACGGATAACGCCTCGGTTCGCGAAGAAATTTGCCGCATTGGCGCTAGCCTGTTTTCGCGGGGCTATGTGCATGCCAGTGCAGGCAACATCAGCGTGCGTTTGGACAATGGATTTCTCATCACACCTACAGACGCTTGCTTGGGGTTTCTAGCCCCTGATGAATTGGCTTTTGTCAATGCCCAAGGCGTACAGCTCAGCGGTCAACGGGCAAGCAAAACCCTGTCGCTACACCAAGCCATTTACGGCGCGGCCATGGGTATCTCGCCCCATACCCGCTGTGTCATTCACACCCACAGCACGCACTTGGTGGCACTCAGCCTGCGCAATACGCCCTTGCCCACCGCCCTAGGGTCAGAGTTACTCCCCCCCATCACGCCCTACTTTGTGATGAAAGTCGGTCATGTGCCTTTGATTGATTACCACCGTCCGGGTGACCCCGAAGTTGCCAAAGTGGTGGCTCGCACCATCACCCGATACGCCGAGCAAACCCTGCCCCTACACGCTGTCATGCTTTCGCGGCTGGGTCCCAATGTGTGGCACGACTCACCAGCGCAAGCCATGGCAACCCTGGAAGAATTGGAAGAAACCGCCCGATTGCACCTGCTATGCCCTGCCCCCGATTTGACGGCCGCGCAGATAGACGAATTACGCCAAACCTTTGGCGCCCACTGGTAACCCTCGGAGTCCCCATGCTGCACTTTGCTGCCAACCTGTCCTTTTTGTATAACGATATCCCTTTTATTGAACGCTTTGCCGCAGCAGCCCAAGATGCTTTCAAAGGCGTAGAGTATTTATTTCCCTACGAATTTAGCTCTCACGATCTGGCCAAAGCTTTGGCTGACAACGGCTTGCAACAAGTGTTGTTCAACGCCCCGCCTGGCGGCACTGACCGCGCCAGCATGTCACACGCTTGGGAACAAGGGGTACGTGGGACCACCTGCTTGCCAGGTCACGAGGCAGAGTTTCGCAGCGGATTTTTAACAGCGTTGGAATATGCCGAGGTGATGAAATGCCCTCGTATCCATGTGATGGCTGGCTTGGTCCCCCCCGATATGCGGGTGACCAGCCCCCTGCCCGCAGAGTTAACCACCAGCGGCCCTTATGCCCGAACCCCTGGCCCCTTGCGTGACACCTACATCAGCAACTTGCGTTGGGCTTGCGAGCAAGCCGCCAGCGCAGGGCGTGATGTGTTGATTGAACCCATTAATACCCGAGACATTCCGCATTTCTTTTTGAACCGCCAAGACGACGCCCATGCCATCGTGCGCGAGGTGGGTAGCCCCAACCTGAAGGTGCAATTTGACCTTTACCACTGCCAAATCGTTGAAGGCGATGTGGAGAAAAAAATCCGCCACTACTTGCCCAGTGGTCATGTGGGGCATTTTCAAATTGCGGGTGTACCCCAGCGCCATGAGCCCGACACCGGTGAACTGCATTACGACACAGTGTTCAAGGTCATGGAGGAAGTCATTGCTGCCCACAATTGGCAGGGTTGGGTAGGCTGCGAATACCGACCAGCGCTGGGCGCCTCTGGCACATCGGCAGGCTTGGGTTGGATGAGGAAGCGGTGAACCCTGCGCTACCTGTCTTAAATATCTCGGCATACCTGTTCACCGAACTCAAGGACACAGCGGCCTTGCGTGAGGCTTGCCATGCACAAGCCATGGCACTGTCCCTCAAAGGCACTGTTTTGATTGCCGAGGAAGGTATTAACCTGTTTTTGGCAGGACCACCACAGGCCGTGGCCGACTTTGTGAGATGGCTGCACCAAGACCCGCGAATGGCTGCCATCACCCCAAAAGAAAGTTGGTCGGCCAGCCAGCCGTTTCGAAAATTGTTGGTGAAAGTAAAAAACGAAATCATCCGTATGAACCACCCTGCCATTCAGCCGCAAACCGGCCGTGCGCCAGCGGTGTACGCCGCCACATTGAAACGCTGGCTTGACGACGGCCATGATGACCAAGGCCGCAGCGTGGTGACGCTAGACACCCGCAATGCTTTTGAGGTTGACGAAGGCAGTTTTGTGGGTGCGTTGGACTGGCGCATCGATAAGTTCAGCGAATTTCCTGCTGCTGCTGGCCAGCACTTGGACGCCTTAAAGGGTAAAACCGTGGTGAGCTTTTGCACCGGAGGCATACGCTGCGAAAAAGCGGCCATTTACTTGCGTGAGCAGGGTTTGGACACGGTTTACCAACTTGAGGGAGGCATTCTTAAATACTTTGAAGAGGTAGGTAGCGCCCACTACAGCGGCAACTGCTTTGTTTTTGATGAGCGCCGAGGTGTGAACCCTGATTTAACGCCTTTGCTTAAATAGGCGCTCAAGAAAATACCCTCTCAAGCCGATCATTGAGGTATGAATGCTGAACAATTTATTGAATTTGCTAACAATTTTGCAAAAGCTAGCACCAAAACATCCAGTGTGGAAATACAGCAAGCCTTTGAGGACAACTTGGATCTTCTTGCGCGCCCTGGCGATCAAGTTGTGGTCATCCGAAAGCCTTGGCATATTGGTCGTTGGGGGACTGTCATTGCATTTCAAGAATTCGACCCTTGCTATTTCCGCGTAGAAGTTGAAATAGATGGCAAGCACATTCACATTCCCGCTTCTGCCATAGCGCGATGGGTGGGGGCACCCGACTGTGAAAAGGCCGAACTTCAACATATTTACCTGTTGATGAAAATCAACGGATTGAAGTTAGCCCATTGATTAATTTGTAGGGATTTAATAAAAACAAGCTGCGGCTGCAGATGCATTGACCACTTCAAGTCGGGGAATTATCCCCAGTAGCGGCGCATTTATTCTTTGCGCAATGGCTTGGATATTTTCCTGCGAATACAACATATGCTTGTCCACGCTGTTAGCTACCCAGCCCATGAGCTTTAAACCTCTTGAGGCAATGGCTTCTGAGGTCAGCAAGGCCTGATTGATGCAACCCAGACGCATGCCAACCACCATCACTACAGGCAAGTTCAAGTCTTTGGCCATGTCTGCCGTGTCATAGCTGTCGTTTAACGGCACACAAAAACCACCGACACCTTCGACCACCAAGGCATCTGCCTGCGCCATAGCCTGTTCATAACAACTCAGTATGTGCGAGGGATCTATGACTGTATTTTCCAAGCGTGCAGCGATATGCGGGGCTGCAGCTGCTTTGAACAAATACGGCGTCGTCATCTGCTGCGGCAGTGAGACAGAAACGCATTGTGCAAGCTTATCTACATCTTCATTGCACCAGCGTCCATTGCGCCACTCAGTACCAGCAGCCACCGGCTTCATGGCGGCCACACGGTGACCGCGTTGCGCCTGAAGGTACACCAACGCAGACGCCACCAAGGTCTTACCGATCTCCGTGTCAGTACCGGTGACAAAGCAGGAAAAGGGATAAACAGGTAATGAATTCTTCATGTATGAACAGTACTCGAAATAGCCTGTACCAATTGATCAACGTCTTGCGCTGTGTGCGCAGCCGACAAGGTAATTCGCAATCGAGCCGTGTTGGCTGGGACAGTCGGTGCGCGAATCGCACTGATCCAAATGCCCTGTTTTTTCAATTCAGCAGATGCCTTCAATACCTGCTCATTGCTGCCGAGCACCATGGGTTGAATCGGCGTGATTGAATCTAGGCGCTTCCAAGAAACAGGAACGGGCGCACTAGACAGTTGTTGAATCAATGACTTCAAATGTGATCGCCGTCTTTTACCCTCTTCACTGCCAATGATGCGCAGACTGGTCAATAGCGCATGAGCCAGCGCGGGTACTGAGGCAGTGGTGTAAATGTAGGTGCGTGAGCGCTGCACCAGCCATTCAATGAAATGTTCATGAGCGGCAACAAACGCGCCTGACACGCCAGCCGCTTTACCAAGGGTACCCATATAGATCAATTGAGGAGAGCTAAGGTTGAAATGCTGCAACACGCCAGCGCCGCTGTCGCCTAAAACACCAAAACCATGCGCATCATCAACCAATAACCAAGCGCCATTTTGCTCGCACAAGCGCAGCAAATCTGGCATTGGCGCAATGTCGCCATCCATGCTAAATACCGCATCGGTTACCACCACCTTGGTGCCACTTTGACAAGAAGACAGTTTTAACGATAGATCAGCCATATCTGCGTGGGCATAAATCTGAAAAGGTTCACGGGTCAGGCGTATGCCGTCAATCAAGGAAGCGTGATTCAACTGATCCGAGAAAAAACCAATGTCGCCTGAGGCAGTGCCAGCCAATGCCGTCAATACACCCAAGTTAGCCATGTAACCGCTGCTGAAATACAGTGCCCGTGCGGATGGCAGATGAGGCGATAAAAATGTGGCCAGCCATTCTTCCAGCCGATCATGTGCTTGTGAATGACCGCTGATCAAATGCGATGCACCGCTACCAGCGCCATACAAAGATGCGCCCTCCTTGATGGCTTCCACCACCAATGGATGTGACGCCAAGCCCAAATAATCGTTGCTATTGAAGGTCAGTAGACGTCTGCCATCGACCACCATATACCCTTGCGAGGAAGACTCCACACTGAGCCTTACCCGACGCAAGCCCTGCGTATCCAATGCCGACAGTTGTGACGCCAATGCATCGAGTTTAGAAAACATCATGCGCGGATGACTTCATCAAAAACAGTTTGCAAACGCTCAGCCAAAAAACAAGTGTCTGAATTGCTCAATATATAAGGCGGCATCACATAAACAGTTGTACCTATGGGTCGCAACAGCAATTCATGTTTCAAAGCACTGGCAAAGAAACGCCTGGAAAAAGTGGCCGCAAGCTGCGCGTCTTCTACCTTGGCATCGAACGCCCATAGCATGCCTTGCTGGCGAAAGTGATTCACCTTGGAATGGGTGGCTAACGGAGAAAGTTCATCGCTCAGCTGTTTTGCAAGCACTCGGTTTTGAGCAAGCACATCGTCTTTTTCGAAAATCTCCAGCGTGGCCAAAGCAGCGCTGCAAGCCAGCGGATTTCCCGTGTACGAGTGCGAATGCAAGAAGCCACGCGCCATGCTGTCGCTGTAAAAAGATTCATAGATATCGTCACGCGTCATCACCAACGACAAGGGCAAATAACCGCCGCTGATACCTTTGGATAAACATAAAAAATCGGGCCACACCGCCGCATGCTGGCAAGCAAAGAAATGGCCTGTTCGACCACAGCCCACAGCAATTTCATCAGCGATCAAATGCACATTGAAGGCAGTGCATAAGCGCCGAACCTCCTGAACGTACACAGGACTGTGCATGGCCATGCCACCCGCGCATTGCACCAAGGGTTCAATAATGACGGCACTGATATGCGCTGAGCGCGCTTGGAGCAAAGTTTCAAGTTCACTTGCCGCACGCAATGCCACTTGGTCTGCAGACTCACCCTCCATGGCCTGCCTGGCATCCGGCGACATGATGGTATGTGCTGGCTTGAGTAATGCGTCATAGGCATCACGAAAGATAGGCACATCAGTCACCCCCAGCGCTCCCACAGTTTCTCCGTGATAACCCCCTCTCAAACACACAAACTCCTGTTTGGTGCCAAGGCCTTGGTTGCGCCAACTGTGGAAACTCATCTTGAGGGCAATCTCTACCGCAGAAGCGCCGTCTGATGCATAAAAACAATGTCCTAATACACCGTCAGTTAAAGCCGATAACTTCTCCGACAACACCACCACAGGCTCATGGGTAAAACCAGCGAGCATGGCATGCTCCAAGGTGTCGAGTTGATGCTTCAATGCATCGTTGATGCGTGGGTTGGCGTGGCCAAACAGGTTGACCCACCAAGAACTGATGGCGTCCAGATAACGGTTACCGTCATGGTCATAAAGCCAAGCACCGCTACCACGTTGAACAGCCACCAATGGCACAGTCTCGTGGTGCTGCATTTGCGTACATGGATGCCAGACACTGTGCAAACTGCGTTGCACCAATTGCGAAGAATGCTTACTCAGATTAAACCTCTTGTGGATACGTAAATTTATTTGTTGCTATATTCACATCATTCAATCAATTTTTTCTCAATTATGCCTACTGCAGTGACTCAGCAAGTACAACCTGTTCGCTTCCTTAAATCCGCCAAGCCCTCAGAAAATCCTGACCAAGCGTGGAGTCGTCAATCCATTGAAACATTGTTCAATTTACCCTTTAGCGACTTGATTTTTCAGGCCCAGCAAGTTCACCGCGAACATTTCAATCCGAACGAGGTCCAACTCTCCACGCTTTTATCGATCAAAACTGGTGGCTGCCCAGAAGACTGTGGCTACTGCCCGCAGTCTGTTCACTACAACACAGGTGTTGAGGCTTCCAAATTGCTGGATGTCGAAGAGGTCAAAGCCGCTGCGCTAGAAGCAAAAAAGAATGGCGCAAGCCGTTTTTGTATGGGGGCTGCCTGGCGCGAACCCAAAGACCGTGATGTCGAAAAAGTCGCCGAACTGGTTCGCACTGTCAAGTCGCTGCAGATGCAAGCCTGCTGCACACTGGGCATGTTGACTGAAGCACAAGCTGGTATGTTGAAAGAAGCCGGTTTGGACTACTACAACCACAACCTTGACACCGCGCCAGAGTTGTACGGTGACATCATCACCACGCGGGACTACCAAGAGCGTCTTGATACGCTGGCCCATGTTCGTTCGGCTGGCATGAATGTGTGCAGTGGCGGCATCGTTGGCATGGGTGAAAGCCGAGCACAACGCGCTGGTCTGGTACACCAACTCGCCAACTTGACGCCCTATCCTGAGTCAGTACCCATCAACAACTTGGTCCAAGTTGAAGGAACGCCATTACACGGCACCGAGTCTCTTGACTTGCTTGAGTTCGTTCGCACTATTGCAGTTGCGCGTATCACCATGCCTAAAGCGCGTGTGCGTTTATCGGCAGGTCGCCAGCAAATGGGCGAAGCCATACAAGCACTGTGTTTTATGGCTGGTGCCAATTCCATTTTTTATGGCGATAAATTACTCACCACGGGCAACCCAGATTGGCAAAAGGATCAAGCTTTACTGATGAAGCTGGGTATCACCACCACCTAAACGCTTGATATTTTTACCTTTTCTTACTTTCCGAACCAGATGAATTGTCTTCCCCGCCAGAACCTTCAGTGACAGAGATATTTGACACAGACGAATTTCCTGATTTGGGCAGATCAATCTTGGCCACAGGACTTGGCGCAGAGTTCAAGTTGAAAGATGAGGACGGAACAAATGGCTTTACCACAAACCTTTCAGCTGGAAGAATAATACTGGCGATGATTTTTTGAGGTTGTACTAAGCTGTAGTTGTATGCATCAGCACCAGCAATAGAAAATCCATAGACTGTCACTGACTTATTGATGCCCTCATTGCTGTCAGCAAATTGGGCAACCGCATTGTTAATCAGAATTACGCTGTCAGTGGGGAGAGGTTTTACAGCAGCAGTCCCTGAAAGTGTTGCTGCGCTTGTCGCGTCATGGGTTTTGTTATACACACTCACCCCCGATACTTGCAACTCTGCCTTTGTAATATCCGCCTTAGCTGAGGAAGGTTGTTGGACCTTGTAATTATCTGCATCTGCGCCAGTTAAGGTGAAGCCAGAAATCGTCACGGACTTGCTTGTACCGACATTTTTGTTATCGAACGTCCCCTTCCCCGTTCCTGAGACCACAACAGCATCATTTGCCAATGGGTCAACATAAGCTTTACCAGCGATTGCGGCATAAGTAGATGCGTCGTAAACCCTGCTTACAGCTCCAACGCCCATAATTTGAAGATCAGCTGCATTGATCGAGCCAGTCGCCGTCGACGTGGTCACCATATAGTTCTTGCCGTCATTGCCATCGTTGATCGTGTACTCGCTCACGCTAAGTGTGCGTGTGCCCGCGCTCTTGCTGTCAAACACTTGTGTAGCAGCAATGACACTGTCCTGACCCTTGAGCCCCGTCGCCACTGGAGTGCCTGTCGAGTTCACCTGGGCATCGTAGGTCTTGACATTCGTCACCGCTGCAATCGCCAAAGCCGCTTGGTTGATGGTGCTGGAATTGTTATCCACATAGCTGATGCTGTAATTCCCCGTCATATCAACCCCAAGCGTATCTTTAATAGTAGTTCCGCTGGCTGTCACGGTTTTTGAAGTACCCACGTTCTTATCCAAATACACTTGACTCCCAAAACTGTTGACAGAGTCACCGGCAACCAGACTGCCAATATTGACTGGACTTCCAGCTGCTAAGGTGCTGTCGTATGTCTTACTGACTTGAGATGCTGTGACCAACAAAGGAGCTTGGGTGACAGTCCATGCGGTTGCTGTATCAGATACAGCATATGGATGGAATCCATCCAAAGAACTCAAACCAGCTCCATACACAATTTCATAATTTCCAACGTCCATCTTGCTGGTCAATGAAGTCAAACTTGTGAGTGATTTATTTTTAGTCATTGTCCAACTGGGGCTTCCAGATACTTGAGACTTGGCGATGGAGTTGCCAAGCGAATCAGCCACAGAATAAACAAAACTCACACTTGGGGTAGAACCATAAATACTGGTGTTGCCAAGGGATAAATCCCAATCAGGCTGGATAAAAAATGCTTTAGCTTTGTGAATAGGAAATCGATTGTTTTCAGAGGCGTAAATACCCCAAATAGTGGCATCCCACCCAGCATCAGTGAAGGTCTTCATCGTTCGCATTTGCGAACTTGTGATGCCCGTCTCACCAGAATAGGCGCTGCTGTTGATGCCTGAAATATCGGTATTCCAAAAGTTATTGGCTAGACTACTTGAATTGAAGCCGCTGAAGCCGCTCACACTGCCTGTCCCAGAAGATGCGACAAGGTTGCTAGCGTAGCTTTTAGAAACCGAAGCACCCAAATAATTTGAGCCTACAAATCCACCCACATAATTTGCTGCATCTGCAGCTGTTACATCGCCTGTTGCATAGCTATTGCTAATAATGCCAGATGAAGAAACATTCAACCCCACAAAACCACCGACAGCCCCAGAAAGGGTATTCGTGTTGACTGAGCTGGTTGTAAAACTCTGATCAATTTGTCCCCCATTGATACCAACAAAACCACCAACACTTCCAACTGTACTTAAGCCTCCTGCAACCACACCTCCAGTGGCATAACTGGTGCTGATAGTTCCAGCGTTTAGGCCGACAAAGCCACCCGCCACATTTCCTTTGGAAGAATTGACTTGACCCTTTGCGTAGCTGTTGGTGATGGAAGAGTCATAGTTGACGCCAACAAAGCCCCCCACCAATCCAATGGAATCAATGGCGACTTCGTTTAGAAAAGATATATCTTTAGAAAGGGAATAACTTGAAACAACGTTGCTTGTTGTAAAACTGTTGCTTATCTGTGATTGGTCCGTGGTAATTCCAACAAAACCTCCAACCACCAGTGCTTTGGTTGCGGTGACATCACCGGTTGAATAACTGTCAGTGATGGAGGTGGCCGAAATTAAGCCTGCAAAACCACCGATACCGCCAAGCAACATTGCGCTGGAGAGGGAGTTACCCGAAACTTCAACCGCGCCTGAAGAACCGCTATTCAAAATGGAGCCTGCATAGCTGGCGCCAACTAAACCGCCAACGTTAGTTGACTCTGTAGCAACTACATTGCCTGAAGCAAAGCTGTTACTGATGGTTCCTGAACTAGCACCAATCAAACCACCAATTTCAGATGAGCCGCTTCCCGCAGTGACAGTTCCTGTAGAGCTGCTGCTGGTCAAGATGCCTACATTGCCACCAATCAAGCCACCGATATATTGAGAACTGTCACCACTTATGACTGTCGCACTGGACCAGACATCACTGACACTGCCACCGTTGACGCCAATCAAGCCACCTACAGCCAATGAACCATTACCCGCAGTCACAGTCCCTGTGGCACTGCTATAGGTCACGGTTCCAGAATTGCCACCAATCAAGCCACCGAGGTATTGAGTACTACCCACACCCAGCACAGCCACACTCGATGTGACATCTGTCACAGTGCCAGAGTTACCACCAATCAATCCACCAATTTCAAATGAGCCGCTTCCTGCAGTCACTGTTCCTGTAGAGCTGCTGCTGGTCACGCTACCATCATTACCGCCAATCAAGCCACCGGTATGACTAGATTTGCTACCGACATTCACAGTCCCTGAAAAACTGCTGTTGGATACAGGTCCTGAATTGCCACCTATCAAGCCGCCCACATAAGTAGAACTATTTCCAGAGATTACAGATCCACTTGCTGTACTGCCGGTCACGCTACCATCATTACCGCCAAACAAGCCCCCAATACGCGTTGAGTTAATTCCCACAGTCACATTTCCACTGGTATTACCTTTGGTCACACTACCCGAATTGCCACCAATCAAGCCACCTATGTACGAAGAACTGTCCCCGCCTACAACAGCCGCACTTGTAGTGATATCAGTCACAGTGCCTGAGTTCCACCCAATGAAGCCGCCAATACTCGAGGAGCTATCCCCAGCAGTTACAGACCCCGTTGCACTGCTGTCAGTTACATCAGCATAATTCCATCCTATTAAGCCACCGATATTCCAAGATGTATTTCCTGAAGTCACTATGCCAGTAGAGGTGCTGCTATCTACCGTACCCGAGCCGTTTGAACCGATCAAACCACCCACACTGTTAGCGGTATTACCGGCATTTACGCTTCCACTTGCTGTACTGGCAGTGACGACTCCACCGTTCCACCCTATCAATCCACCTGTAGCAGTAGAGTTATTACCAACATCCACACTACCGAAAGCTGTGGAGGTAGAAACGGTAGCTGAATTACTTCCAATTAAGCCGCCGATATTTGAAGAGTAATTCCCTACTACCACCGCCCCAGAAACAGTGCTGCTAGTCACGCTACCTGAATTACTTCCAATTAAGCCGCCAATACTCGAGGAGCTTTCACCCGCAGTTACAGTTCCGCTGGCTGTGCTGCTAGTCACTAGAGAAGAGTCGTTATACCCAACCAAGCCACCAATCTCTGAAGAGTTGATCCCCACAGTCACACTTCCAGTGGAAGTACCTCTGGTCACACTACCAGAATTAGCACCAATCAAGCCACCAAAGTCTTGAGAACTGTTCCCGCCCATAAGAACCACACTTGAGGTGACATCTGAAACATTGCCCCAGTTATCTCCAATCAATCCCCCTACACTCCAAGAGCCAGATCCAGCAGTCACTGATCCAGTAGCACTGCTCACGGCAGTTACGCTACCCGCATTACCACCAATCAGACCACCGATGTATTGCGAACTGTCTCCGCCGATCACCGCAACACTGGATGTGACATCTGTCACAGTGCCTGAGTTAACACCAACTAATCCACCTACGTACTGAGCTCCAGCCCCAGCAGTCACAGCCCCACTGGACGTGCTGTTGCTTACGACGGAATCGTTATAACCAATCAAGCCGCCTGTTTGCAAGGAACCACTGCCAACAGTCACAGACCCAGTGGCAAAACTGCTATCAACCGTACCCGAATTACTTCCAATCAAGCCGCCAACGCTGGTTGATAAATTACCCGCATTTACACTGCCGCTGGAACTAACTGAAGTGACAACGCCACTGTTGTATCCAATCAAGCCGCCTATGTAGGAAGAGCTGTCGCCACCTACAACAGCCGCACTTGTAGTGATATCAGTCACAGTGCCTGAGTTAGCTCCAATCACACCACCTACATTCGAGGAGCTATCTCCTGAAGTTACAGTTCCGCTGGACGTGCTGTTGGTCACAGTGGGGGTTCTGCCAGCCTGACTACTCCAATTAATGCCTATCAATCCGCCAATATTTGAAGCGCCGGTGTCAGCAGTAACAACCCCAGCAGCCCTACTGTTATCAACACTACCTCCGGCATTCAACCCAATCAACCCGCCTATACCCGTTGAACCAACACCACCCGTAACGCTTGCAGTACTCGTGACAGTACCGTTACTCACAGTACCCCAGTTCTGACCAACCAAGCCACCTATATAGGAGGAGCTACCCAAACCCACTACTGCCACACTTGATGTGACATCAGTCACACTTGCCCCCAAGGCGTTGCCTCCAATCACACCACCTACATTCGAGGAACCACTGCCAGCAGTCACGGTGCCAACAAGAGTACCAGCGCTAGTCCCTCGGGTGACATTACCCCCGTTCCACCCGATCAATCCACCTATGTTTGAAGAGCTTCCGCCGCCCACTACCGCTACGCTTGCGGTGATATCAGTCACAGTGCCTGAGTTCCACCCAATGAAGCCGCCAATACTCGAGG
>NZ_JBBAOI010000022.1:0-41415 GCF_040401495.1 Limnohabitans sp. | reverse complement strand
CGCCACGTTTGAGGCCACGGGGCAAGACCATTTTGCCGTAGCGAATTCGAATCAAGCGACTGACAGCATGACCAACCGCCTCAAACATGCGACGCACCTCACGGTTGCGCCCTTCTTGGATGGTGACGCGGTACCAACAATTGGCACCTTCGCCGCCGCCATCCTCAAGGCTGCCAAACTGGGCCATGCCGTCTTCAAGGTTGACGCCCGAAAGCAATTTTTCTTTTTCGATATTGCTCAAAGCGCCCAAGACCCGCACAGCGTATTCTCGCTCGAGGCCAAAGCGCGGATGCATCAGCTTATTGGCAAGTTCACCCGAACTGGTGAACAACAACAAACCCTCGGTATTGAGGTCTAGGCGACCCACGGCTTGCCATTTGCCTTGGTAAAGACGGGGCAGTTTGCGAAACACCGTAGGACGGTTTTGCGGGTCATCACGGCTGACGATCTCGCCCACCGGCTTGTGGTAAGCCAAAACGCGTACCGGCATGGCTTGTATGCGCACGGGAATCGCTCTGCCATTAACCTTAATGCGATCGCCAAACTGTATGCGTTGGCCCACATGGGCAAGCTCATCATTGACAGTGATGCGACCTTCGCCGATCAGTCGTTCCATCTCTAAGCGAGAACCCAGCCCAGATTGGGCCAAGACTTTGTGCAACTTAGGGGTATCGTCGCTCACGCGGGGTTCTCGCCCGAAGCCGGTTCTTCCAAGGCCATGGGCATTTGGGCAGGGTCGACTTCTTCGATGGATGCAGAAGTGAAAAATTGACTCACAGCGCCTGGAGACTCTAAAGGCGGCAACTGGTCCAGTGAAGCCACGCCCAAATCGTCTAAAAATTGTTTTGTGGTGGCATAGAGCATGGGCCTGCCAACGGTTTCGCGGTGGCCAATGACCTCGACCCAGCCGCGGTCCTCCAGTTGTTTAAGCACCAAGGAATTGATGGTCACGCCACGAATGTCTTCCATGTCTCCGCGGGTCACCGGTTGGCGGTAGGCAATGATGGCCAAAGTTTCCATGGCGGCACGCGAATATTTGGGCGGCTTTTCAGGGTGCAAACGGTCAAGGAAGTCACGCATTTCAGGGCGACTTTGCATGCGCCAACCGCTGGCAACTTGCACCAATTCAATACCACGCTGCGTCCAGTCGTCTTGGACGTCGTGCAAAAGTGTTTTGAGCGTGTCGGCGCCCAGCTCATCGTTAAACAGCTGGCGCAGCTCTCGCACCGACAAAGGTTGTGCGGCGCATAGCAGAGCGGTTTCGAGGACACGCTTGGCATCCAAGGTGTTCATAGCAGGTATTCCGAGGGAAATTCAACCGATCATTCTAACTGAGCACCTCGGACAGACCCCAATCCGACAGGGCTTGCTGCATGTCAAGGGGTAAGGCCCTGTGAAATTGCAAGGACTCCCCCGTCATGGGGTGCAGGAAACCCAATTTGTAAGCATGCAAAGCTTGGCGCTGAAGATTGGCACCATGACTTCCACCGTACAAGGTATCAGCCAACAAGGGGTGTCCAATTGACGCCATGTGGACGCGGATTTGGTGGGTGCGACCGGTGTGCAAAGTGCAATGCACCAAACAGCCTAAATCTTGGCTTTCCAAGCAGCGCAAACTGGTGTGTGCGGTTTTGCCGGATTGTTTGGCCATGTCAACCACTGCCATACGCAAACGCTGACGTGAGTCACGCCCTATGGGTGCGTCCACCTCCCGCAACAAGGCCCCGCGCCAAGGGCGGTGAGCGATGGCGAGGTACTCACGGTGTACTTGCCTTGCGGCGATCATTTGCACCAAAGCGTCCATAGCGGGGCGTGTGCGGGCGGTGACCATCAAACCGCTGGTGTCCTTGTCCAGGCGGTGCACAATGCCAGCGCGGGGAATTAATTTGAGCCCTTCATCCAAATACAGCAAACCATTGAGCAAAGTGCCGCTCCAGTTGCCTGGGGCCGGATGCACAACCATTCCCACGGACTTATGAATGACGCGAAGGTGCTCGTCCTCAAAGACCACATCCAATGGCAAGTCTTGTGGCACAAAGGCCTGTGACATATCGGTTGGCTGCAACCGCACCTGACAGGCTTCAAATGCTTTGACCAAATGCGCTACTTTGGTGACCACTTGTTCGCCCAAGCTGACACATCCGTCTTCGATCATGTGCTTGAGATGGTTGCGTGAAAACTCGGGCAGCAAGCTCACCAAAGCGCGGTCCAAGCGCTGTCGATGTAAATCGGTGGGTATGGCAAGTTCGCGGACTTCTATCTCGGTGGCGAGGTCATCGCTTTCGAGCTCAGCCAATGTCGGTGGGGCTGTCGGTGCTTTGTGGTGGGAGATCATCGTTGATAATGCATGCCATTCAAAGCCTAAAGGTTGACTGTGTTGAGATTTCTTTCATTATCGGTGTTGTTGGCAATGCTTGCGCTCCTCGGTTGCGCGACCGAGGAAAAAGACAAAACCCTCAAGATGAAGCCCGAGGAGCTCTACGAGGAAGCCCGTGACAGCATGAATGGCGCTTTGTACGACAAGGCGATTGTCCTTTACGACAAACTCGAAGGAAGAGCCGCAGGTACCGTACTCGCCCAGCAAGCCCAACTTGACAAAGCCTACGCGCAGTTTAGAAACGGTGACCGCGCCACGGCCATCGTCACGCTTGACCGCTTTATCAAGCTCAACCCTGCCTCTCCTGCGCTGGACTATGCGCTCTACCTTAAAGGCACAGTCAATTTCAATGACGATTTGGGCTTGCTTTCCAAATGGTTTAAACAAGATTTGGCAGAACGAGACCAAATGGCGGCTCGGGAGTCTTTCGAAGCGTATAAAGAGTTGGTAACCCGCTTTCCAGAATCAAAATATACCCCTGACGCCACCTTGCGTATGCGTCATATCGTTAATTTACTGGCAAAATCTGAGATCAAAGTCGCTCGCCACTATTACAAAAAAGGCGCTTATGTGGCCGCCATCAACCGCGCACAAACCACACTCAATGACTACCAAAACATTGCGGCAGTGGAAGATGCTTTGATTATTTTGATCGATTCTTACGAAGCTTTGGGCTTGACCAAACTAAAGGAAGACGCGATTCGGGTGCTTGAGAGCTCTTATCCCCAAAGCCAGTATTTCACTGACAAAGCACCACCACCACCTCCTCCTAGCAAGCGTTGGTATCAGTTTTGGTAATGCAAGCCAAGGCTTGAAGAAGTTCTGGCAGGGTCTGTACCTTTTGCATGGCTGGCAAATTAGCTAGTAAACGCCTGCCATAACCGGTGCTGACCAAGCGGTTGTCACAAACCACCAAAGCGCCCCGATCGCTTTCACGCCGAATCAATCGCCCTGCCCCTTGTTTTAGCGATACGGCGGCCTCTGGCAAAAAATAGTCATTGAACGAGCTGCGCCCTTGGGCCTCTAGGCGTTGGCCGCGAGCTTCCACCACTGGGTCATTGGGTGGTGGAAAAGGCAGCTTGTCAATCACCACCGCTTGTAAAGCGTCTCCGGGCACGTCAAAGCCCTCCCAAAAGCTTGCCGTCGCTACCAGCACACAACCTTGTTTGCCGGGCTCAATGGCTTGGCGAAAACGTTGCATCAACTGCCGTTTAGGGCTTTCGCCTTGAACCAAAACGTCAATCTGTGCGGTTTCGCCCAATGCGGTCTGCAATTGCAAACCAATGGCTCGCAAAGCGCGTGAAGTGGTGGTCAGTACCAATGTTCGCCCACCTAACACACGTGCTACTTGCAAAGCCACGTCTCCTACCGCTGAGCTGTGCTGCGGGTCTTTGGGAGACACCATGTCACGCGGCACATAAAGCCAAGCTTGGGTGGCATAGTCGAACGGACTCTCAACACGCAACACCTTTGCTTGAGATAAACCACAGGGCTCGGTAAACCAAGTCAAACGATCGTCGTCGCCCAGCGTGGCTGAGGTAAAAATCCAACTGCGCGGTAAATTCACCGCATTGCCTTGCGCATCCGGCACTGTCACCACGGCTTGCAGCAAACGGCTTTGCATCACATCCGCAATGTCCAAGGGGGCTTGCATGCACCGCGCTTGCGACCCCACTTCCAACCAGCGGACAGATCCTGGCGGACACTCTTGGGAAAAGTGGGCAACCAAACCAATGACATCGCTTACCCGCTCATGCAAGCGAACAAACTCTGGCGCTGAATCTGCCACCACTTCCAAAGAAGCCAATAACGCTTGGGATCTTTGGGTCAGCAGCAACATGGCGTCGCCCCAGTCTTGGGGATTGATGCCCTGTGGGTAGCCTGCCAACCAACGTAAACGGGTGTTGGGTGGATGCTTGCCTATCAGCAAGCGAAGGTCGCGCAAAGACTTTTCAAACTCGCCGACCACGCCTTGCCAATCTGCCAAACCCTTGGCCAATTGCAAACCGCAAGCAAGAATGTCACGGGCCAAGTCGAGCAATTGCCCCAGGCCCAGTTGTTGACCTAAAAACTGTATGCCGGTTTCGTTGAGTTGATGGGCTTCATCGAAAACCACCACCCTCACACTGGGCAGCAACTCTGCCATACCGCCCTCACGCATAGCCAAATCGGCAAAAAACAAGTGATGGTTAATCACCACCACATCAGCCGCCATAGCCTCTTTGCGAGCGGCATTCACGTGGCACTCTTTCCAAAAACTGCAGGTCGAACCCAAACAGTTGTCGCGGTTGGAGGTGATCAAGGGAATCAGAGGTGAGCGCTCATCGAGCGTGGGCATTTCAGCCAAGTCGCCTGTGCGGGTAGTGTTGGCCCAGGTTTGTACTTGCGCCAAGGTTCTGACGCAAGTTCGGTCGGGCAAAGTAGCGGCTTGTTGCGCCATGGCCAAGCGTTGCTGGCACACATAACTGCCACGGCCTTTGAGCATGGCCAAGCGCAGAGGCAAACCTAAAGCGGCGAGCAAATCAGGGATGTCTCTGGCAAACAACTGGTCTTGCAAAGTTTTGGTGGCAGTCGACAGCAACACCCGCTCACCGCTTAGCAACGCGGGCACAAGGTAGGCAAAGGTCTTGCCAACACCAGTGCCTGCCTCCACCACCAAGGAGCCGCCCTCAGCCACAGCATCGGCCACAGCCATGGCCATTTCGGTTTGGCCGGCACGAGGTTTGAAATAAGGGCTTGATCTGGCCAGCGGTCCCAAGGAACCAAATACCTCCTTGACCGCATCAGACAAAGGGTTTGTCAAGGCTTGCCCATCATGGCTTTTCAAGAGGATGAGCAGGGAGCGGGTCAGCCCCTGGGGTGCCACGCTGCACGCGGTTACGTTCTACTTGCTCGCGATGTTCTTTGGCCGCTTGCATTTTTTGCAGATGTTTTTCACGCTCGGCGTTGGCGGCATCCACTTTGTCTTGGTGAGCACGTTGTCGCTCGCTCAACTCTTGTTGGCGCCGGGTGTTTTTCTCTAAATTTTCAGCTTCACGCGCTTCTTTTTCCAAACGGTCTTCATTTTTTTTAAGATTACTCTCAAGCTTGTCAAGGTGCTGCCTAGCGCTTCGGGCGCGACGCTCGGCATCCTCGGTTTGGGTCGCCAAACTGTTTTTTTCTTCTATGCTTTGCAAAGCTGCGGCACTGCGCTGCTTGCGCTCTTGGTCGTTCAGAACCCGCTCTTGCGAGCGCAGCAGATTACTTTTTTGCAAACGAATCTTCAAGGCATCGTCTTTACAGCTGTTGACATTGAGTTTTTGGTAACAAACCCGCAGGGATTGGCTGTACTCAGCCTCCATTTGGCTGCGCTCGAGCTTGATGCGGTCACGCTCAGCCGTGACGTCTAAGCCCTGAGCCAAGTTATCTTGCGCATGCGCACCCAAGGCGAAGCCGAGCAGCATCAGGACGAAAAAGTTTGATCTAAGGTGTTTCATGTCAACGAAGTATCCACCATGCGCCGCCCCAGCGCCAAAAAAGCCCCTGACTGCATTTCGCGCAACCGAGAAGCGGTGCGCGGAAACTCGTGCGACATCGGTCCCTGGGTGTACAAAGCCTCAGGCGCCACCTCGGCCATCACCACCAATTTGACGCGGCGGTCATAGAGAACATCGATCAACCAAGTAAAGCGTCTGGCCTCAGAGGACATGCGTACCTCCATGTGTGGAACGCCACTTAAAAATACCGTGTGAAACTGACTTGCAATTTCCAAAAAATCGTTTTGTGAGCGTGGACCACCGCACAAGACCTTGAAATCGAACCAGACCACGCCACCCGCGCGGCGTTTCGCCCAAATTTTGCGTGACTCAATCAGCAACAAACCATCTTGGTCCGGGGCTTCTGCCAAGCGGTCAAATGTTTGGTGCATCAGTGCTTCGTTGGCGTCATTGCACGGGCTCAAATACAGTTGAGCTTGTTCCAACATGCGGCCACGGTAGTCGGTACCGTTGTCCACATTTACCACCTGCATGCTGGCGTTGAGCAGATCAATGGCGGGCAGCATACGGTCGCGGTGCAAACCATCGGGGTAGAGTTCGTCAGGCTTGAAATTGGAGGTGGTGACAAAGCCAATCCCGTTGACTTGCATCGCCACCAGCAAACGGTGCAAGATCATGGCGTCGGTAATGTCAGCAATATGAAATTCATCAAAACAAATCAGCTTGAAACGCTTGGCCATGCGACGACCCAACTCATCCAAAGGATTGACCGTGCCTTGCAGTTCATGCAGTTCGCGGTGCACCTCTCGCATGAACTCATGAAAATGCAAGCGGGTTTTGCGCTCAATGGGAACGGCTTGGTAAAAGCAATCCATTAAAAAACTTTTTCCCCTGCCAACACCGCCATACAAGTAAACGCCTTGTGGAATATCGGGGTGGTTAATGAGCTTTTTGATGGCGTTGGCCCGTTTGAGCTTGTAGCCAGACCAAGCCTTGGCGCAGTCGTCTAAGGCCTCAACGGCAAGCAATTGCGCTGGGTCACTGTAAAAACCACGCGCTTTGAGCTCCTGTTGGTAAATCGCTGAAACCGACATGCAGCGCAGGCGTTATTTCGCAAACAGGCTGGAGGGATTGGCAAATGCCTTGAACTCTAATGCGTTGCCACAAGGATCATGCAAAAACATGGTGGCCTGCTCACCCACTTCGCCTTTGAAGCGTATGTAGGGTTCAATGACAAAGCGCACCCCCGCTGTTTTGAGTCGTTCGGCCAAGGCGTCCCACTGAACCATGGTCAGTACCATGCCAAAGTGGCGCACCGGCACATTGTGTCCGTCCACCGCGCTGGTGTGGTTCAGGCGAGCTTCCTTGGGGCTGAGATGAGCCACGATTTGATGGCCATAAAAGTCAAAATCCACCCAGTCAGATGAGGAACGTCCTTCGGGACAGCCTAAGAGCTCGCCATAAAAGGAGCGCGCTTTTTCAAGCGACGTCACGGGAAAAGCCAAATGAAAAGGTTGCATGGATTCAGTATACAAAGTCTGCTAAAACCACCTCACTCAGCCAATAAGAGGCAAATTTATGCCAGAGACCATTCTTAGCGCATCCGAAATAACGCAATACCATGCGAACGGATTTGTGATTCCCCGCTTTAGCCTGCCCACAAAAATGGTGAAGGACCTGCAAAACACCTTAGATGAACTTATTCTTGCTAACCCCGATGTCAGGCCAGAAAAACTGGTCAGTGCGCATATCGAAGGTCAGCAGAATGGCAAAAATGACGATGGGGTTGCAGGCAGCAGAAAATTTTTAGAACTGGCGATGTACCCGCCTTTGGTAGAGATGGTGTCGCAGATCATTGGCCCCAATGTGGCGCTGTGGGGATGTCAAGTGTTTTGCAAACCCGCAGAGCACGGGTTTGAAACTCCTTGGCACCAAGACGGTCAATACTGGCCAATGCGACCGCTGGCAACTTGTACTGTGTGGGTTGCGATTGAACCCAGCTTAAAGAGCAATGGCTGCTTGCGGGTCATACCAGGCTCGCATAAAAACCAAGTGCTTCACCCTCATTTGCATGAAGACAGGACCGACTTGGTGTTGAACCAGCGCATGGTTGACGATACCTTTAACGAAAATGAAGCTGTCGACCTAGAACTGCGGCCTGGTCAGATGTCATTGCACGATGTCTATATGATCCACGGCGCCAAAGCCAACACTTCAGGCTTGCGCCGAACAGGCGTGGCAATCCGCTATATGCCAACCACTTCCCACTTTGACCGCCGCTTACACCCCGCAGCAGGCAAAACCGGCCTGGCACTGAATTTTGAAACAAGACCCCTGTGGCTTCTAAAAGGCAAAGACGCTTGCGGTTTGAATGATTTTTCCATTGGACATGAATGAATAAAGAATTGCACAAAATTGTCATCGTTGGTGGTGGCGCGGGAGGCTTGGAGTTGGCCACCAAATTAGGCAAAACCTTAGGGCGAAAAAACAAAGCGCTGGTCACACTGGTTGACAAAAACCGCACACATATTTGGAAACCCAAGCTGCACGAAATAGCCTCCGGCAGCATGGACTTTGGCGATCATGAGGTGGATTACATGGCCCATGCCCATTGGAACCAATTCACTTTTCGCATCGGTGAACTCAATGGTTTGAACCGCGTAACCAAAACCATAGACTTGGCGCCCTATGTGGACAGCGATGGGACGCCTGTAACCCCCGTTCAACAAATTTCCTATGACACGCTGGTCATTTGCATTGGCAGTTTAAGCAACGACTTTGGCACCCAAGGCGTAAAGGAATATGCGCTGCGTTTAGAGAACCAGCATGATGCGAAACAGTTTCATTCCAAGATGGTCAATGCGTGTATCCGAGCGCACAACCAGTTAGAGGCCATCAACAAACGACAGTTGCATGTAGCCATCATTGGGGCGGGGGCTACTGGGGTTGAGCTTGCAGCTGAGCTGCACCGAACCACCCGTGAAGTCGTGGCTTTTGGTCTTAACCGAATTGACGCAGACAAGGACATCAAAGTCAGCTTGATTGAAGCTGCGCAACGCATACTGCCCGCGCTGCCGCCAAGGTTGTCCAAGGCCACAGAGCAACTGATTCAATCCTTGGGTGTGCAAGTTTTGACCAATGCCAAAGTGACCGAGGTATTGTCCACTGGGCTACGGCTTGCTGATGGCCGAATACTGGAGTCAGAACTGGTGGTATGGGCGGCTGGGGTCAAGGCCCCTGATTTGTTAAAAGATATTGGGGGGCTGGAAACCAACCGGATCAACCAAATCGTGGTGAACGACACGCTGCAAACCACGCGTGACAAAGATATTTTTGCTCTGGGTGATTGTGCAGCTTGCCCTTACCCTGATGGGCATACAGGCCAATCCGGACTGGTTCCACCGCGTGCCCAAGCGGCGCACCAACAAGCTTCGCATGTGTACCAACAAATCATGAGAAGGTTTGCCAACAAACCCCTCAAACCCTACCACTACAAAGATTTTGGCTCATTGGTATCTTTAGGAAAATTCAGCACAGTGGGCAATATGATGGGTGGCCTCATTGGTAAAAATTTGATGATTGAGGGCTACTTTGCAAAAATCATGTACCTGTCTTTGTACAAATTGCATGAGTTGGCCATTCATGGTTTTTTGAAGACATCGCTCTACACCTTGGCAAGAATGATCACCAAGCAAACCAACCCAACTGTGAAGCTTCACTAGCATGGTTTTGGAAAACTCTTCCCCATGCGGCCTGTTGACTGGAAGTCAGGTGCAGTTTTACTTTCTCATGTGTTGCGCCCCTACTGGTGCGGCAACAAACAAAAGCGCGCTGGCCAAGCATAGAAAAACCAGTCCATCGAGCAGATAAATAACGTTTCATTTGAATTCCCTTTGGGTCAAAGGCGAAATACCTTTATTACCAATCAAAGTATGGGCGATCAGGGAAGTAAATAAGGGCTACATCACGGGCAAAGCTCTCAATCACAAGAAGAATTGATCTTCATCATCAAATCATTTAATAAATAAAACCTAAAATTTTGTAGAATTTACCAAATACACAAAAGTATTTGGCATGACAAAATTATTATTAATATTTGTATTATTTTTATCGAATATCGTCAACGCGAAAACCATTGAAGGTTTGGTGGTTGGGGTTGCAGATGGTGACACCATCACAGTGCTAGATCAACATATGAATACTTACAAAATCAGGCTGCAAGGCATTGATGCCCCCGAAAAAAAGCAAGCTTTTGGCGAAAAATCCAAGCAAAGCCTGAATGACCTTGTTAATGGCAAGCAGGTACATATCGAATATGACAAAGAAGACAAATACGGCCGAATGGTGGGCAAAGTCACCTTGGGTGATTTAGATGTTTGTCTGCAGCAGTTGGTACTGGGCATGGCGTGGCACTATAAGAAATACCAAAACGAACAGCCAGCAACAGACCGCGCGGTCTACAGTGATACAGAGATGAAATCAAAGTCTCTCAGACTTGGGCTGTGGGCTGACGAAACACCCATGCCGCCTTGGGCGTTTCGCAAGAAATAAGCGTGATCGGTTAACCTCAGCCATTTAGGAGCTTGTCTTGGAAATGCCGACGGGCCGCCCGGCCACCCTCAGCCCACGCGGCATGGTTACCTCCCCCCACAGCTTGGCCTCCGCCGCCGGTGCAGACGTACTTCGCGCAGGTGGCTCTGCCGTTGACGCAGCCATTGCCACAGCCGCCGTGCTGGGCGTGATCTACCCCCACATGACTGGCATAGGCGGCGACGCTTTTTGGCTCATCCATGATGCCAGTACTGGCAAAGTCCGCTACTTGAACGGCGGCGGGCGGGCGGCGGCCAATGCCGATCCTCGCTTTTTCACAGACAAGGGATTAACTGAGGTGCCGTTTCGCGGCATTTGGCCTGCCACTTTGACCACGCCCGGTGCGGTGTCGAGTTGGTGCGCGGCACACAACGCCTATGGCAAGTTAGGCTTGCCTCGCATCTTGGCTTGTGCCATCGACTATGCCCACAACGGCTACCCCGTCAGCCAGCGACTCGCAGGCTGGATGCAGCGCAGCCAAGCCGATTGCAGCGCCCAGACAGGCTGGTCTGCGCTTTTCACACCCGATGGCCAATTGCCTAGCACTGGCGACACAAGACGAAATCCCGCCTTGGCCCGAACCCTGCAAGCTGTGGCAGAACAAGGCCAAGCTGGTTTTTACCAAGGCGAAACAGGCAAGGCCTTGGCTGCGCTGGCCAAGGAACACGGTGGTTTTTTCAATGCGCAAGATCTTGAGCGTCAACAAGCTCAATGGGGTGAGCCGCTGGTGGGCAGTTACCGTGACCTGACGCTTTACCAAACCCCCGCACCCACCCAAGGCTTTACTGTCTTGCAAATGCTGAAACTGGTCGAGCCATTTGAGTTGCACAAAAAAGATTTTTTTGACCCAGAACGCATTCATTTGATGGTGCAAGCCAAGCAAATCAGCTACCACGACCGTGACCGCTGGCTGGGCGACCCCGCGTTCACCGATATGCCCATGCAGCAGTTGCTGAGTGACGCCTACCTTGATGAACGGCGCAACTTGATCAACCCCCAACATGCCTTGGCTTGGGACCAAGTGCCCTCCTACGGTAGCCTGCGAGGTGACACGGTGTACATCGCAGTAGTGGACGAACAAGGCCAAGCGGTGTCGCTGATTCACAGCCTGTACGGCGCATTTGGCTCTGGCGTGGTCAGCCTTGATACAGGCGTTTTGTTGCAAAACCGCAGCGCCTATTTTTCTTTGCAAGACGGCCACCCCAATGTCCTGGCACCAGGCAAAATTCCCCTGCACACCTTGATTGCGTCCATCGGTTTTCGCCACAACAAGCTGTGGAGCGTCATGGGCTGTATGGGCGCAGATGGGCAACCGCAAATCCAATTTCAGACCTACAGCGCGATGATGGACCATGGCTTGGACATACAGCAGGCGGTGGAAGCGCCGCGCTGGCTATCAGGGCGCTTTGGTTTAGGCGAGGCCCGCGACACCTTGCATGTGGAGAGCCGCTTGGGCAGTGCAAACCTTGACGCCTTGGCCGCCAAGGGCCATGTGCTCAACCGTTGGGGTGCTTGGAACGAACTGGCCGGTCATGCCCACGGAATTACCTTGGAAGGTTCGCAGCAAACCCGCTTTGGCGGCAGCGACCCGCGCAGCGACGGCGCTGCCATCGGTTACTGAGCGGGCGACTCGCTCAAGGGCAAGCTGCAAACGCTTTCCATCAGGTGTTTGTCAATCGAATCCATCTCGGGCTTGGTCCACTGACCGTTGCCGCTGCGCCTGGCCACCAAGTTGCCTGTGGCCATGGGCCCCGACATGGCGTGGATTTGCATAACCCGCGCCTGTTTCTCCTCGCAGTCGTATTCTTCTACCGATCGAAAAGAGGCTGTCCCTTGGCCATTGGGTTTACCCAGATCGTTCAAGATCCAAGCGCGGCGATAGCCATTGATGATGCGCAAATTGTCTTTATCGACAAAAAAACGGGCTGAGCCTTTATCGGTGTGTACCAAATGCCAATCGGCATGGGCAGCAAAAGCCATAAAAGTCAACAATATCGGTAATTTTTTCATATCTAAGGCTCTCAGATCTTCATTTTCCAGCGGGAGTGCCGAAACAAAGACTAACTGATTTTATTTTCAGCGCTGTTGCTCCATGCCCGAGAGGTCTTTTTGCTGCGTTTTAACCCGTCCCGTTTGAAAGCCTTGCGCTCGCCCCCCTTCAAGTCATGCCTGATGGCCTCACTTGTAACCGCTGCGTGCCCAGTGCAGGCGCAAGCCGTCAGCAGTGGCGCTGGGACGACTGAACTTCATGCCATGGCAAACAGCAATGATGAATGGGTGAAGTTCCCACCGAGACCAGGTCCTGCAGCACCCAAGGCTCAAAACGACAAGCCTAAGGCCGCTAGCAGCCCTCCCCCAGCCACACCATCAACCGATGACGGATGGATCAAGTTCCCAGCATTGCCGCCACCTAAGCCAGCCAGTGCGGCTAAAACCGAAGCGCTTGCCCCTGTCCAATCGAAAAATGAACCCAGCCAAGAGGCGGCGCCTGCCAGCACCGAATTTGTATTCAAAGGCTTCAAATTTGAAGGCAACAAGGTCTACTCCTCCAAGCGTTTAGAACAGTTGCTGAAAAAAACCATTCCAAACGTTCAGGACTTGGCAGATTTACAAAAAGCCGCTGACACGGTGGCGCAGCTCTACCAAAACGAAGGCGTTTTAGCCCGTGTGGATTTGTTGCCCCAAGACCTGACCGAAGGTGAAGTTCTCATCACCATCACCGAGGGCAAGTTTGCCGGCGCCAAGCTGGAAACCCCCAACAGCGCCAAACTACCCCCTGACTATTTGGTCAAACTGGTGGAAACTGCCCAACCCAAAGGCGAAGCGGTACGCATGAGCCAGCTAGACCGCGCCACCTTGCTGTTGGGTGAGGTGCCAGGTGTGCAAGCCAATATGCGCTTGCGCTCAGGCGACAAAGAGGGTGAAACCGAGGCTATGTTGCAAGTTGCCGAAGGCAAGCCATGGGACGGTCAAGTCAGTTGGGACAATGCGGGCCCAGTTTCCACAGGCTTTAACCGCATGAGCACCCAGCTCAACCGCTATGGCGCACTAGGTCGCGCAGACATCAGCAGTATGCAGTTCATGCACAGCGATGGCACAGATTATTTGCGACTGTCCTACAGCGAACCGCTTGGCTATTGGGGCAGCCGCTGGGGCGCGAATGCTTCAGTGAGCCGCTATAAAGTGGTGACAAACGACTATCTGACGCTTAACCCGCAAGGACCTGCCAACAGCGTGGGCTTTGACATGACGCTGCCTTTGCTGCGCAGCAGAACGACCAGTGCCAGTATGCAAGTGGCTTTGGATCGTAAGTTTTACCGCAACAACACCAATGCGGGCGTGGTTTCAGACTACTTCATGGACACCGTGACCACCAGCTTGCAAGGCAACCGAAACGACGAGTGGATGGGCGGGGGCGAGACCAGCGTGGGGGCACAAGTGACCCGCGGCTTGGTCAATTTATCAGGCTCCCCCAATGAAGTGTCGGATGCCAGCACCTACATGACCGCGGGACGCTTCACCAAGTTGCGCTTGAACCTGAACCGTCAGCAGACTTTGAGCCCCACCACGCAGCTGGTTGGCTCTTACCAACTACAAATAGCCAGCAAAAACTTAGACGGCAGCGAGAAATTTTCGCTGGGTGGCTCGCAGGCGGTTCGCGCCTACCCCTCCTCTGAGGCCAATGGCAACGCTGCACAATTGATGACGGTGGAATACCAAAAAACACTGCAACTTCAACAATACCCATTCAAACTCAGCGCATTTCTTGATTCTGGGCGGGTCACCAAGCTGAAATTCAATACCGGTTCGGGCATTAATACCTACAACTTGCAAGGCGCGGGTCTGTGGGTAGGCTCTTCTGTACCCAACCGCTGGGGTCAAGCACAATGGCGCGTAACTTGGGCGCATCGCATAGGCACCAACCCCGCAGCCCAAGCCAACGGACGGGACCTTGATGGAACATTGCACAATGACCGCTTTTGGTTGTCGGTGATACAGCAGTTTTGACAATGAAAAAGCTCTGCCCCTGCCCCTTGCACATTTTGGCCTTGGCCACGGCTTTGCTGTCTTTGGGCGTGGCACATGCACAAACAGCACCTGCCGCCTCGCAGTTACCGCAAGGCGGTAAGGTGGTGGGCGGGGGTGCGGCCATCAGCAGTTCGGGCAACACCATGACGGTGCAGCAAAACAGTCAACGCGCGGTCATCGACTGGAACACCTTCAACGTCGGCTCTGGGGCGCAGGTCAATTTCAATCAACCCAACGCCGCCTCCGTCACGCTTAACCGAGTCCTTGACAACAACCCCAGCCAAATCATGGGGCGCATCAATGCGCCTGGTCAGGTCTTCATTGTCAACCCCAACGGCGTGCTGTTTGGTGCCACCTCGCAGGTCGATGTGGGAGGCCTCTTGGTCACTACCCACGGCATCAGCAACGCTGACTTCATGGCAGGTAAAAGCACTTTTGAAGGCAATGGCAAGTCTGGCAGTGTGACCAATCTTGGCTCACTGAAAGCTTCACTGGGCGGCTATATCGCCCTGCTCGCTCCTCAGGTGCGCAACGAGGGCGTCATCATTGCCCACGAAGGCACTGTCGCCATGGCAGCAGGCAACAAAACCACCTTGGTCTTCAGCGGGCAAAGCCTGACCGCGGTACAAATCGACCAAGGCGTGATGGACGCCTTGGTAGAGAACAAACACGTGGTGAGGGCCGATGGCGGCTTGGTGGTGATGACCGCTCGAAGTGCCAGCGTGTTGATGGGCAGCGTGGTACGCAACAGCGGCACGGTGCAAGCACAAACCATCGCCAATAAGGGTGGGCGCATTCTGCTGTTGGGCGACATGACCTCAGGTGTCACCGAAGTCGGTGGCAGCTTGGACGCCAGCGCTCCCAATGGCGGCGATGCTGGCTTCATCGAAACCTCGGCTGGCAGAGTGAAAATTGCTAACGAGGTGCGCATCACCACTTTGGCAGACAAAGGCAAAACAGGTAATTGGTTGCTGGACCCTGTGGACTTTACTGTCGCCAGTTCGGGTGGCGACATGCTCAATACAGACCTTCAAAACAGCTTGGCAACAACCAATGTTGAGTTGCAAAGTACCTCAGGTGCGAGCGCTGGTTTGGGCGACATCAATATCAATGCAGATATCAGTTGGACTTCTAACCGAAGATTGACATTGACGGCCTCTAACAATGTGAATATCAATGCCAATATCAGCGCAACAGGAACTTCAGCGGGTTTGGTTATTCAACCCGCCAGCGGTAGCGGTAAATTCAACCTTTTATTGGGTAAATCCATCACCTTGTCGGGCAGCAGCCCCAATCTGTCGATCGCAGGCAACAGTTACACGGTGATCAACAGCTTGGGCACATCCACCAGCAGCAGCGACGGTAGCTTGCAAGGTATGCGGGGTAACTTGGGTGGTTTTTATGCGCTTGGCAGTGACATCATTGCCACTGCCACTGCCACTGCCGATCCCCTTACCTCTTGGGGCAGTGCCGGTTTCATACCTATTGGCAATGATTCCACTGGGTTCAGCGGTACCTTCCAAGGCTTAGGCCACAGCATCACTGGACTGAAGGTGAATCCTTCAGACCTGACCTCGGTGGGTATGTTTGGCTCTACCACATCCACGGCAAGTATTTCCAATGTGGCGCTGCTGGGAGGCAGCACCTCGTCTACCAACGTCACCAACATAGGCGGATTGGTAGGCTTGAACCAAGGCTTCATCAACAAAAGCTACAACACGGGAAGCGTCGGCACCTCAAGCCCCGCCAAAGGTATAGGCGGCTTGGTGGGGGGGAACGCCAGCCTGGGCAGCATCAACAACTCCTATGCCACTGGCGCTGTTTCCAACGCGGAAGGCTCGGGGGCCATTGGCGGTTTGGTCGGTTATTCCACTGGCACCATTTCCAACACTTATGCCGAAGGTGCTGTCACCGCTGGGGCCGGCACAGGCCAAAACTTGGATACTGCATTTAATGGCGTAGGTGGCTTGGTGGGTTATGCCTCAGGTACGGTTTCCAACTCGTATGCCACTGGCGCGGTACTGGTCAATGGCGTGACCAGCCAAGTTGGTGGCTTCATGGGTTTAGGTAAAGACCTCGTGCTCACCAACAGCTATGCCACTGGCAGCGTGACGGTCACAGGCTCAAACAGCAGCCATATTGGAGGCTTTGTAGGCAACAACAACAATCTCAGTCTCACCAACGCATTCTCCACGGGCGCAGTCAGTGCTGGGAACGGCTCCACCTATGTAGGCGGGTTTGTAGGAAACGCCAATTCATTAGGAACCACCGTCAGGAATGCCTATTCCACAGGGCGCATTACCATTGGCGGCGTCACAGGCGGCGGCGGCTTTGCGGGTGGCGTGACCAATGCCACGGTCACCAACAGTTTTTGGAACACCAATACCTCAGGGGCAGCAACCAGCGCTGCTGGATCAGGCAAAACCACGATACAACTGAGCGACAAAGATATGTTGACTACCGTCGGCTGGCACACAGAAACAGTGTCTGCGGGCTCCCCGCAACTTGTGTGGAGCATGATCCCTGGCCAAAACAGCAGTTTCCCCGTTTTGGCCGTGGGTGCCAGTGTGTTGTATGTACGCGCAACCGACGGCAGCAGCATTTACGGCAGTGAAGGAACTTTGACCTACAAGGCCTACAAAAGCCCAAGCGGTGTCACAGAGGCCATGGGTTACTCATTGACAGGTACTTCACCGCAGTGGAGTTTTGCTTCGAGCACATTAAACGGTGTGACGATCGATGCGGCAACCGCTGCACGAACCTACAGCGTTGGCTATATAAGCGGCTTGCGTTCCAACAACAATAGCGCTGTGCCAATTGCTGGCAGTTTATCCACATGGGCCATCAACCCAAAGCCCTTGATTATCTCTGTCACCAAGGCCTATGACGGCAACACCACCTTCAGCACCGGCTTTGTTCTCACGGGCATGGTGCTGGGTGAATCGGCACCCAGCGTGACTGGAAGCGCCACAGTTGCCAGTAAAAACGTCGGGACCAGCACTACGTTTTCAACCAACAGTTTGGTGTCTGGAAACACCAACTATGTGTTGACAGGTGGTTTGAGCGCTGCAATCACCAAGAAACTATTGACAGCTAGCATGTCGATCAATAGCAAGACCTATGACGGCACCACAGCTGCCACCCCCACCATCACAATCACAGGCGGTTTGGTCGGCAGCGAAACCATTAACGCCTCGGGTACCGCCACCTTTAACTTAAAAGATGCAGGAAGCCGTACCGCCACATTGAACTCGGTTGTATTGGCCGACGGCACGGGCACCAATGCTGGACTGGCTGGCAATTACAACTTGGTCGCAAACAATTACAGTTTTCTCTCTTTAACGACCACTGCCACTATCTCCCCCAAAACCTTGACTGCCAGCATCAAGGTAGCTGACAAAAGCTATGACGGCACCACCGTAGCAGATGCACCCACCATTGTTTTGAGCGGCTTAATTGGTAGCGAAACATTGACGCCCTCAGGCTCTGCACAATTTCAAACGGCTTCGATCGAAAAAAATAAAACCGTTGCTGTCACAGCAGTTAGCTTGGCCAATGGCAACAATGGCGGACTGGCCGCCAACTACACCATGGGCACCACATTCAGCACCACGGCGTCCATCAACTTCCCCGACCTCAGCAAAACGCCTTTGAACCTTAGTAACGCGCAAGTTGCAGTGCTAACACCTGACCTGATGGCCACCCTCACTCCAGCTCAATTGGCCTCACTGAGCAAAACGCAAATCCGTGCTTTGACTCTGAATCAATTGGGAGGGTTGAGCAGTCGGCAGTTGGCGATGTTGAGCTTAGACCAATATGACGCCATGAATGACGATCAAATTATTTTCCTGACCACCGATGCCAAGGACAAAGCCACCAATAACAGTGCAGTGACGTCTACAAGCACAGCCCTAACACCAACCTCGCCCGCCAACCCTGCGAACACGGCGCGAACTACTGCCTTGGGTAACGCCGGATTAACCGTCATCAGCAGCAAGCAAATGACGCAACTCACCCCCGCTCAGTTGCAAGCCATCTCGCCTGCTACCTTCGCTGCCTTGAACCCCACACAAGTTTCCAGTCTGTCGGTCGAACAGTTCCAGTTGCTCAGCCCCAGCCAACTGCGCTCGCTGAGCACCAGCCACATCACCGTCCTAACCAACGAGCAACTCCAAGCGCTCTCCACTACCCAGCTGAACTCGCTAACCCCCACACAAGTGTCTGCTTTGAAGCTGAGTCAAGTCGAGACCTTGAGCAACGAGCAGGTGACCTCCCTGAATGAGGCACAAATCGCCGCCCTTACCACCTTGCAACTCACCGCCTTTAACGCCAGTACCCTCAGCAAACTGCGCGAGAGCCAATTGCAGGCCTTGACCGCTAGCCAAATAGCCACGCTCAGCAATACGCAACTGACTTCGCTGGACAAGAGCCAGTTGCAGTGCCTGAGTTGCAACCAGTTCAAGGCATTGACCCCGCAACAAATCGCCGACCTCCCGCCTGAGGTCTTCAAAACCTTGGTTAGCAGCAAGGTGCCTTGCATCAAGCCTCAACAACTTGCTGCCATCAATGAGCGTCAACTGAAAATGCTCACGACCAGTCAGATCACTGAGCTGAATTCAGAGCAGCTTCAAGCGCTCAATCCCAGCCAGCTGAGTGTGCTGACCTCGGTGCAAATACAGCGCTTGAAGTCCGAGCAAGTACAGACCTTGTTACCTACCCAAGTCGCGGCTTTAAGCAATGACAAATTGCGTGTGACCCTTAAGTCACTCACCACAGAGCAAGTACAGGCACTGACCACCCAACAAATCGCCAAGCTGTCTGTGGGCGATGTGGCTTTGCTTAACCCCTTGCAACTGCAGTCGCTCTCAACCGTTCAAATCGCAGCACTTTCACCCGAGTTTGTGGCGCAACTGAGCCGCTCTCAGCTGCGAGGTTTGCTGCCCAGTCAAGTAGCTGCTTTGCAGCGCGATCAGCTCCAAGCCTTGACCGCAACCCAAATCGTCGAACTGCAAAATCTGCAACTCGCCGCTCTGAGCGACAAGCAACTTTCCACTTTGCGCCCAGACCAAATTGCCTTGCTCAGCCCCAAACAGCAACGGGCCTTGTTGGTTGACCAACTGGCTTTGCTCACCCCTGAGCAGCGCCAAGCTTTCAGCAACCCCTTGCTGGTGCCTCAGCCCATCACTGCGGCAGACCTCGCCATCGCCAAGACCATGAACGAACTCAGCCCCAGCGAGATCACTCCTGACAAGCTCACCGTGCTCACACCTCAGCAAATGCGCTTGGTGAGTGATGAGCAAATAAAGTCTTGGAACAATGCGCAAATGGGCGCCCTGAGTTTGGTGCAACTGCAAAGCTTGACACCCGAGCAAATCGCTGCCATCTCGCCTGCTGTGTTGACAAACATGGACGTCAAATTTGTTCAAAACTTGCAGCCCAGCCAAGTCGCAGTCTTTACACCAGCGCAATTGCAAGCCTTCTCGCCAGCACAAGTGCAGTCGCTCAGCCCCTCGGTGGTGGCGTCTCTCACCCCAGAACAAATCAAGACGCTGTCGGTGCAGCAAACCAGTTTGCTGCTGAGCGCCCAAGTGCAGGCTCTCTCTAAGGCGCAACTCCAAGCCATGACCCAAGAGCAGGTGGTCAACCTCAACCCACTGCAGCTGGCCACACTAAGCCCTGCACAACTCTCGGTGCTCACCCCCGATCAAATCAGCTTGCTCAAAGCCCCCCAACTCCAAGGTCTGAACCAAGCCCAAATGAATGGGCTAACTTCTAACCAAATAGCAGCCTTAACCAAGGCCCAAATCAGCGCCTTGCGCCCCGAGCAAGTCCTGGCGCTGAACCAAGCACAGGTGGGGGCTTTGAGTCCTGTCCAAGTCGCAGCCCTGCAAGTCAAGCAGATTCAAGCCTTGCAAGAAAACCAAATTGCGGTGTTGAACTTTGCCCAACTCAATGCGCTCTCGCCTGCGCAGTTACAAGCTCTGACGCCCAACCAAATCACCGCCTTGACGCCCAGCTTGTTTGGCCAACTCAGCACACCGCAAGTGCAATCGCTTACCCGTACACAGATGAGTGTGCTCACACCACAATCCATTGCCGCCATGGGCGAGACCCAACTCAATGCCTTGACCAGCGCACAAATGTCCGTCATCAACGCACAACAACTCGCGGCACTTTCACCTAATCAGCTGCAAACCTTCTCGGCCGTGCAACTTGCAGCCATCAACCCTTCGCAACTCGTGGCCCTGAGCAACGTTCAGTTGCAGTCCATCAGTCCTGAACAAATTGGTCAACTCAACCAGCAGCAACTCAATACCGTCTTACGCTTACTCAACCCCAGTCAACTCACTGGTCTTACACAAACACAAGTCTCGGCCATGGACATAAACCAACTTCGTTCGCTCTCACCGCAGCAACTCCAAACCCTTGCCGACAGAAAAATGATCACACTGGTCACTGCTCGTTAGGGCTTCTTACAGTTTTTATGAATGAGCTGAGTCACGCAAGCGATCAACCACGGTTTTCATAAACACCCAGCTTACGGTGCAGGGGTGACTCATCGGCGACAAATAAAAAGCAGGCTTTGTCTTTGTCCAAATTGCAAAGGGTGACAGCTTCATATCCTGGTGCACAACAGGTGTCGGCTGCCACCATGTGAAAGCTGCTATTCACGATGTTGACTTGCATAACGCCTTCAATCACATGAAACACCTGCGCTGGTGAGCGAGCGGGCAAACGAAGTGATTGGCCAGGGCGCAACATCAAGGCGTAAAAGCCCAAAATATTTTCGGCGTCTGTTCCTGTTTCGGGGTTGGTGTAAGTCACCTGAACCTGCTCTAGCGCTTCGTCGTCTTCAGCCAAAGTTTGTAAAGCGGCTTTGGCGTCTGTCCAAGCATAGCGAAGCATGGGGTAGGCCTTCTTGCTGCGCTCAAACACCTTGCTCGGCACCACGCCACCATAAGCGTATTGCTTGTCGCCTCGCCCTGGCACCACGGTTTGTCTATCGCCATTCACATGGTAAGAAGCCTCCATGTAAAAAACCAAAGGCAGGTCAAGCACATCCAGCCAAATGACGGGGTCTTTGCCATCGTGACCGTGTTCGTGCCACAAGCCTGTGGGTGTCAAAATCAAATCACCCCGACTCATGGGACATTTTTCGCCGTCCACTGTGGTGTAAGCGCCCTCGCCCTCCACAATCATGCGTACCGCATTAGGTGTGTGTCTGTGGCTGGGCGCCCATTCACCGGGCATGAGCAACTGCATACCTAAATACATGGCAGCACTGGCCTGCATCTTGTCCAATCCGTGGCCGGGGTTGGCCAACACCAACACACGCCGCTCGGCTTTTTCAATGGGTGTCAACTCACCTGCTTTCATCAGCAACGGACGCAGGGTTTGATACGGCCAATGCGTGGGTTGAGTTAGGCGGTTTGGAATATGCGCAGGAAGCACCCCGCGCAAACTTGGCCACAAGGGCACCAAATTCAAATCACGTAAATCTTGCACATAGTCTTGGGGCAAGTCTTCTAATCGACCTAGTTCATTAGACATGATTATTTCTTTCTTGAACGCATCACAACTTCACCCAAATGCGCTTGTTATCTATGCGAACGGGATACACACGAATATCTTCGGTCAGGGGTGCACACAAGGCTTTGCCTGTACAAACGTCAAAGCGTCCTTGGTGAAAAGGGCATTCGATTTGATTGCCCTCCAAAAATCCATCACTCAAAAGTGCGTCGCCATGGGTGCAGCGGTTGTCACTGGCGTACACCTCACCGTCCACCTCGTACAAAGCCAGCTCTTTATCGCCCACCTTCACGGCGGTGACGTCCCCTGGCACCAAAAATTCCAAGTCATAGGCGTGTGTCCAATCATCTGACATGGTGTCTCCTTAAATCGGGTAAATGATGGAGTTGGCAATCATCTCGCTGTCGTACACGCACAAGCGAGACAACAACTTCAAACCTTGCGGGGTGCGAACCACCACATCATGGTAATAACCAGCACTGAGGATGGTGGAGTCACCATCGAACTTGGTTCGAATGACCGTGTAATTGGCCTCGCAGACAATGCGCTCACCGCCTGCTTCAATTGAAAGAATGCGAGGTATTCCCACAATATGACGCTGGTAGTAGGGGTCGTGGTAGAGCGTTTCTTTGACACCATAGACACGGTCTTGGATCATGGCTTTGCTCTCCAAGGCTAACAAACACAGTGGCAGGTCTTGCTCGAAATTTTCTCTGGGTTGCAAACGGTAAGTGCCTGCATCCACAAAAAAATCTGGCCACTTTTCCCACTCGGTGGAGTCGCACACCATGGCGTAGTCGCTGTAGAGGCTGAGCAGTTCAAAATAAGTTTTGAAATCCACCATGGCTATTCCCCCATCACTTTGCGCCAATAGTCGTACATGCCGCGAATCAAGGTTTCGGTCACCATGTGATCAGTGTCGCCAATGTCCAATCCACCCATCTCTACCAAGGTTCGGTGTGATGGTTTTTGCTCAAAACCTTGCTGTGACCATTCAATGACTTCGCCGTCATCTGCGGAGACAAAACCAGCAGGCCCAAATAAATTGGCTTGAATCAATCGTCGCTGCTCCATCTCAGCTGTGTCGTCCTCAAAACCGAAATGCGTCCAAACAAAATCGAAGGAACCATGACCACTGGGTTGAATATGTCGGGTAGACACGCTGTTGACTTGCTGTTGAATGATCAGGCTGGGGAAAATCGTGGTCATCACCGCAGTCGGGCCACCCCACCAAGCCTCAGGAACAATGTCCAGCAGTCGTGTGTCATTCAATGTCATCTTGTCCTTGAAGCTGTCCAAGCCACTGACCACATCGGCATTGTTGCCGCCTTGGCCGCGGGTGGAAATCATGGCGGCGTGGCGAAACTTGTCGTCCATCTTCAGCTCTGACTTGTTATCTGCTCGCCAAAGACCGAAGGTAGAAAACCAAGTGTGCAGCAAACCTGGGTGATAAGGGTCTTTGATGTTCTCTTGCATCAGCTTCCAGTTGCCCGGAATGCGTTGACGCCTATAACCTAAGATTTTGAGTTGACGGCCATTGAAGGTGCGGTCAAAGTATTTCAATATGACAGGTCCAAGGAAATCTTCCAAGGACTCGATATCGTGATCGAAAGAGGCAAACACCACACCGCCACGGGTGGCGACTTTGAGCTTGGTCAGGCCATGCTCTTCCAACTTAAAGTCTTTGGGCATACCGCCATTGACCTTTCCGTCTTGCTTGACGCCACGGCGAAAAGGCACACCTTGTAAATCGCCTTTGAGGCTGTAATTCCACTGGTGATAGGGGCAGAGAAAGTCTTTGGCATTGCCGTGGCGTTCTCGGCAAAAGCGCATACCGCGATGAGCACACACGTTTTCGACCACATTGATGCTGCCATCGGGGTCTCGCACCATGATGACAGAGCGTTCACCCACCACGGTGCGGCGAAAGTCACCTGGGTTAGGTATCTCAGCCTCTAAGCCAACATAGCACCAGTGATTGTTGTAAAAAAAGCGGTCCAGTTCCTTTTTATACAGGTCCTCTCGGGTGTAAGCCCAAAATGGGATGCGACTGGTGCCCTCGCCTGCCCATTGCGGATTTTGAGGAAAAACACTTGCATGAGACATGACCACTCTCCTAAAGAATCAGTGAGTAAACGGCTGGCACTGAAAAGACAAAAGGGTTAGCCCGTTTAGGGGCTAACCCTTTGATATCTTTGGTCGGCGTGGCGGGATTCGAACTCGCGACCCCTTGCACCCCATGCAAGTGCGCTACCAGGCTGCGCTACACGCCGAAGAGAGTGAATTATAGCCTTGCCAGAAGACTTTTTAGTTCAGCAAATCGCGTATTTCAAATAATTCACGACGCAGCAATTGAAGCTTGTTGGAGTCATTGTCATCTGGGCTAAGTTGCCAGTTCTCTTCGCCGCGGGTCTCATCCAACAACAAGTTATCTTCTAAGTCGTCCAATCCTTGCAACATCACTTCGCCAGCACGTTTTTTGTCTCGTTCTTGCTGAACCAGTTCTTGCAATTTATTGCGGGCACCGCTGATGGTGAATCCCTGTTCGTACAAGAGGTCTCGAATACGTCGAATCATCAACACTTCGTGGTGTTGGTAGTAACGACGATTGCCGCGACGCTTCATGGGCCGCAGTTGTGTGAATTCCTGCTCCCAATAGCGCAGCACATGTGGCTTAACGCCACATAACTCGCTCACCTCACCAATAGTGAAATAGCGCTTTGCTGGGATGGAAGGGAGAGAACTCTCCATGGGTTCAGTCATTTAAAAAGTGAGGCCTGAGGTTACACGAAGTAACCTGCCAAGTTAAGCTTATCGGCACGATATTCCGAAAATAAAGACGCTTCTTTGACAAATAAAAGCCATAAGGCGGCGGTTTTTGCCTCTGTTTGGCGTCAATCGACGACACTGCCAAGCAGATGTGTACTTTATTCGGCATCTGTTAGCGGAGTACCTTGGATATGTTCTTTGAGCTTTTGGCTGGCGTGGAAGGTAACGACGCGACGAGCTTCAATGGGAATGGATTCGCCAGTGCGCGGATTGCGGCCAGGTCGGGCAGCTTTGGTGCGAATTTGGAAGTTGCCAAAACCAGAAATCTTGACGTCTTCACCATCAACTAATTTTTGGGAAATCAGATCAAAAAAAGCGTCAATCATGTCCTTTGACTCACGCTTGTTTAATCCAATTTGGTCAAACAAGAGTTCAGCTAACTGCGCTTTGGTCAAAGCGGGCGTTTCCAAGCTTTCAAAAGAAATTTCCATTCTGCATTCTCCTTCAGGTACGCAAACGGGCGTTCAATTGTTGTGTCAATTGTTGCACTACGGCTTGAAGCGCCTGTTCAATTTGGTTATCGGTCAATGTTGCATCGGTGCTTTGCATGGTCAAGCGAACTGCAAAGCTTTTCTCCCCGACAGCTACATTGCCACCTTCTTTGGCAGGACGGTAAATATCAAACAGCGCCGCATCTTTTAGCAAACCTTGTGTGGCAGCTGTGTGAATACAGCTCATCAAGGCCTGATGACTGATCTCTTCTTTGACAACTACCGCAATATCTCTTTCCACAGCTTGTAACTTCGGCACAGCCGATACCACGGGCACTGTGCGCTCTAACAAGGCGTCCAGCTGCAACTCAAAGACCATGGGCGCGTGAGACAAGTCCCACTGCTGACGCCACTTGGGATGGAGTTCGCCTAACCAGCCCAGGAACTGACCGTTTGAAGAAATACGAGCACAGCGACCTGGGTGCAGCGCCGGATGTTCTGCCGCCTCAAATTGAATATGCCGAGGTGCGAACATTGCTTGAACATCGGCTTTGATATCAAAGAAGTCTGCATTTTTTTTGTCGATGTTCCAAGCTAATTCGTTGACAGGCCCCCAGGCCATGCCAGCGAGCATCATGGGTTGGTCAATGCCCTTGACCGACTGCAAAGAATCTTCAACATCAGGGCTTTTATGAAAGACTCGGCCCACTTCAAAAACCCTTACACGCGAAGCTTTGCGATCCGCATTGAATTTAACTACCTGCAACAACGACCCGATAAGGCTTGAGCGCATCACACGCATATGGCTGGCAATGGGGTTGAGTAGCTCAATTGGATCTGTATTGCCCGCCAAATCTTTTTCCCACTGTGCATCTACAAAGCTGAAGTTAATGGTTTCTTGGTAACCCAAAGCGGCAAGACTGCGACGCACCGCAAAAGGGTGCCTCAGGTGTTCTGGTATGAGTCGTGGCGTGATGGGCGCAAGCGGGGCTGTAGACGGCAGTTGATCAAAGCCCACCATACGGGCGACTTCTTCAATCAGGTCCTCTTCAATCGTGATGTCAAACCGAAAACTGGGCGGGGTCACAGTGATGACACCAGGGGTTTCGCTCACTGCAAGACCCAAACTTTGCAAGGCCTCGGCCATGCGCTGCTGAGACAGATCCACACCCAAAACTTTGTTCGCTCTGGCCACACGCATAGCAACAGGCTTTCGCTCAGGCATTTGGAGTTGATGGTCGTCCATTTGTCCAACTTGGCTTTGCGGTGTGCCACAAATATCCAGTACCAAGCGGGTAATCCGCTCAATATGCTCAACCGTATGTTCTGGGTCGACGCCGCGCTCAAAACGGTGACCTGCATCGGTAGAAAAATTAAACCGTCTTGATCGCCCTGCCACCGCTTGAGGCCACCAAAAGGCAGCCTCGATATAAATATGTTGCGTGTCGTCAGAAACTGCAGTGGCATCACCGCCCATAATTCCCGCAAGCGACTCCACTTGGGAAGCATCAGCAATAACGCCCACCTTGTTGTCCAACTCTACAGTGCTGCCATTTAAGAGCTTGAGGCTTTCACCTGCTTTGCCCCAACGCACCACTAAACCATCGTTAATTTTGTCGAGATCAAAAATATGAGAGGGGCGACCCAACTCAAACATCACATAGTTGGAAATATCCACCAAAGCGCTCACACTGCGTTGACCGCACCGAGACAAGCGCTCGACCATCCAATCGGGTGTGCTTGATTTAGGGTTGACATTTTTCACCACACGCCCACTGAATCGGCCGCATAAATCGATAGCTTCGACTCGAACAGGCAAGACCTCTTGCGTTTGCACATCGACGGGAGGGAATTGAGCTTGAATCAAAGGCGCACCAGTCAGCGCTGAAAGTTCACGGGCAATACCGTAAACACTTAAGCAATGCGCCAAATTGGGCGTGAGCTTGAGGGTGAACAAGGTGTCATCGAGTTGCAAATGTTCACGAATGTCTTGCCCTATGGTTGCCTCAAGGGAAAGCTCTAACAAACCAACGTTTTCTTGCGAAAGGTGCAACTCCTTGGATGAACACAACATGCCTTGGCTTTCAACACCGCGCAACTGGCTCTGTTTGATCAAAAAGGGTTTGCCATCATCGCCTGCGGGCAACTCTGCACCTACCAAGGCACATGGCACTTTGATTCCCACGCGGGCATTCGGCGCACCACAAACGATGGACAGTGGTTGAACTTGCCCGACATCCACTTGACAAATACGCAAGCGATCAGCGTTGGGGTGTTGCTCTGCAGACGTAATGCATCCAACCACCACTTTGCTAAAGGCAGGGGCCACACTGCGCATCTCTTCCACCTCTAGACCTGCCATGGTCAAGGTCTCAGCCAGTTGCTGAGTATTCAAGGGTGGGTTACAAAATTCTCGCAACCAAGATTCAGGAAATTGCATTTGTCTACCTTGGTCTGTTTAACGGAATTGGCTGAGAAAGCGAATATCGCCATCGAAAAACAGGCGCAAATCATTGACGCCATAGCGCAGCATGGTCAAACGATCAGGCCCCATGCCGAAGGCAAAACCGATGTAATGCTCTGGGTCTAAACCCATATTGCGAACAACATTTGGGTGAACTTGGCCTGAGCCGGCCACTTCCAACCAGCGTCCCGCCAAGGGACCACCGGGGAATTGGATGTCGATTTCTGCACTGGGCTCTGTGAAAGGAAAGAAACTCGGTCTGAAACGAAGCACTAAATCTTCGTTTTCAAAAAAGGTTTTACAAAAATCGGTGAACACCACCTTCAAGTCTTTGAAGCTGATGTTTTCGCCAATCCACAAACCCTCGCACTGGTGAAACATGGGCGAATGGGTGGCGTCACTGTCAACTCGGTAAGTTCGACCTGGGGCAATAACCCGAATTTCAGGCATGCCCCTACCCGCCTCTATGCTCTTTTGATGCGCTTGTACATGCGCCATGGCATGTCGTATTTGCATGGGGCTGGTATGCGTTCGCAGCAGATGACCACCCTCAACATAAAAGGTGTCATGCATGGAACGAGCAGGGTGATCTTGGGGCGTGTTCAGCGCAGTGAAGTTGAACCAGTCGGTTTCAATTTCAGGCCCTTGTGCCACTGAAAAACCCATAGAGGCAAAGATCAATTCAATGCGCTCTAAACTCAAACTGACCGGATGCAAGCCACCTTGGCTGCGCAAGCCGCTGGGCAAACTGACGTCCAGTTTTTCTGCTTGGAGTTGTTGATTCAACTCTTCATCCGCCAAAGCTTGGCGACGGGCATTCAAGGCTTGTTCTATGGACTGCTTAGCCGAATTGATGACAGCACCTTGGATCTTTTTGGCTTCCAAATCAAGCTGGGACAAACCCCTCATCATTTCGGAAATACGGCCCGACTTGCTCAAGAACTGTGCCTTGGCATTTTCTAACTCAGCCGCAGAGGCACACTGGGAAAAGAGAGCGTGGGCTTGTTGTACCAGCGTATCGAGCTCGTTCATATCGTCTCAAGTTTGAAATGAAAAAGGGATTGAAGCAGTTGTGGGCTTCAATCCCTTGGGCCAACATGTCACCCGCCAATAAGTGACGGGTATCGCAAGCAACCCCGTCAGGCAGCTAAACGCGCTTTGACTTGATCGACGATGTGTCCAAAGGCTGCTTTGTCATGAACCGCCAAATCAGCAAGCATTTTGCGGTCAATTTCGATGGCAGCTTTGCGCAAGCCGTTGGCAAATTGGCTGTAGGTCAAGCCAAATTCACGAGAAGCCGCATTGATACGGGCGATCCACAACTGACGAAACACACGCTTTTTGGCACGACGATCGCGGTAGGCATATTGACCCGCCTTCATCACCGCCTGTTTGGCGATGCGATAGACATTACCGCGGCGACCGCGGAAACCTTTGGCGAGGGCTAAAACTTTTTTGTGTCTGGCTCTGGCCGTGACACCACGTTTTACGCGAGGCATAGTAAGTTCTCCTTATTCGTCCGTTGATTACAGGCCAGCCATGGGCAGCATTTGCGCCATGTGACCCATATTGGTTTCATGCACACCTGTAGGACCACGCAAATGACGTTTGTTTTTGGTGGTTTTCTTGGTAAGGATGTGGCGTTTGAAAGCTTGACCGCGCTTGACGGTACCGCCTGGACGAACACGAAAGCGCTTTTTAGCGCTGCTTTTGGTCTTCATTTTGGGCATTGAATGCTCCTTTTTGTTTGTGCTCGTGAGGCGCTACGCAACTGAACGCAGACTTGTTAGCCCCGAGACACTTGTTTGCGTGACCTTTTACGCAGCGGTTGCTTGCACAGCCTCTGCGGCGGGTTTGGTCACGCCACCCGGTTTCTTCTTACCTGGTGCAATCATCATGATCATCTGACGACCTTCCAGTTTGGGAAACTGCTCAACCACAATCAGATCAGCAAGTTCATCCCGAATTCTTTGCAACAACGCCATGCCAATTTCTTGGTGGGTGATTTCTCGACCGCGAAAACGCAAAGTGATTTTGCATTTGTCGCCTTCGTCAAGAAAACGCTTGATGTTGCGTAATTTGATGTTGTAGTCGCCGTCGTCTGTTCCGGGTCGGAATTTAATTTCCTTGACCTCGATCACCTTTTGTTTGGACTTGGCTTCAGCCGCCTTCTTTTGCTCTTGGTATTTGAACTTACCGTAGTCCATCAGTCGACATACTGGTGGTACGGCAGTTGGTGAAATTTCTACCAAATCAACATCAAGTTCCCCTGCCATTCGCAGCGCTTCAGCCAAGCTGAGCACGCCAATGGGTTCGTTGTTAGGACCGCTCACGCGGACTTCGGGGGCCATGATTTCTCTGTTCAGGCGGTGTTTGCGTTCCTCGCGTTGTCGGCGATCGCGGAATTCAGTAGCGATGGTTCAATCCTTCAAAAAAAACCTGTTTCAAAATGAAACAGTGAAACTCCGTCGCATCTTCGACGTCCAAGCATGAAGTCAACCAGTGAAATCAAAGTTTGGCGGCAATGTCCGAAGCCAACTTTTCAGTGAATGCTTCGAGTGGCATAACCCCAAGGTCTACATTGCCTCGGGCGCGCACTGCGACGGTACCTGCTGCTTTCTCCTTGTCACCCATGACGAGGATATAGGGCAGCTTTTGCAATGAATGCTCGCGTATTTTATACGTAATTTTCTCGTTTTTAAGGTCTTGAATAACCCTAAATCCTTGATTTTTCAGCTTTTTGACTACATCTTGCACGTAATCAGCCTGTGAATCAGTGATATTGAGGACAGCAACCTGGACAGGCGCCAACCAAGCTGGCAGGGCTCCAGCATGCTGTTCAATCAAAATACCGATGAAACGCTCCAAGCTTCCCACGATGGCTCTATGCAACATGATGGGCCTGTGACGCGCACCATCTTCACCTACATACTCTGCGCCTAGTCGCTCGGGCATATTGGGATCGACTTGCATGGTGCCGCACTGCCATTCACGCCCGATGGCGTCTTTCAGTGTGTATTCAATTTTGGGTCCGTAAAAAGCACCTTCACCCGGCAAATATTGAAAATCACAGCCAGAGGCTTTCAAGCCTTCAGCCAAGGCCTGTTCTGCCCTGTCCCAACTTTCTTCAGAACCTATGCGCTTTTCAGGTCGGGTGGATAACTTGTAAATGATCTCGGTGTAGCCAAAATCTTTGTAGACCTTTTGCAGCAAAGTGGTGAATGCAATGACCTCAGACTGAATTTGCTCTTCAGTACAAAAAATATGGCCATCGTCTTGGGTAAAGGCTCTTACGCGCATGATGCCGTGTAAGCCACCCGAGGGCTCATTACGATGGCATTGTCCAAACTCCCCAAAACGCAGGGGTAAATCGCGGTAGCTTTTGATACCTTGGTTGAAAATAATCAAATGCCCAGGGCAGTTCATGGGCTTGAGTGCGTAATCGCGTTTTTCAGATTCAGTGACAAACATGTTTTCACGGTATTTGTCCCAATGCCCAGTTTTCTCCCACAAACCTTGGTCGAGTATTTGAGGGCCTTTGACCTCCAAATAGCCGTTTTCTCGGTAAACCTGACGCATGTATTGCTCGACCTCTTGCCAAAGCGTCCAACCCTTGGGATGCCAAAAGACAGTGCCGGGAGAATGTTCATCGATATGAAATAAATCCAGTTCTCGACCAAGTTTGCGGTGGTCACGCTTTTCAGCCTCCTCCAACATCGTAAGGTATTGCTGCAAATCGTCCTTGGTAGCCCAAGCAGTGCCATAAATACGCTGCAACATTTCGTTGCGGTGGTCGCCACGCCAGTAGGCGCCTGCCACCTTCATGAGCTTGAAATGCTTTAGCTTGCCAGTGCTAGGCACATGGGGGCCACGACACAAATCGGTAAAGCTACCCTCGCTGTAAAGAGATACGTCTTCATTGGCAGGAATAGAAGTAATGATCTCTGCCTTGTAATGCTCGCCGAGTTTTTTGAAATAGTCGACAGCTTGATCTCTTGGCATGACTTGACGCGTGACAACCTCATCCTTAGAAGCCAACTCCGTCATTTTCTTTTCAATCAATTGCAAATCGTCGGGTGTGAAAGGTCGGCTGTAGGAAAAATCGTAATAAAACCCGTTATCTATAACGGGCCCAATAGTGACTTGTGCGTCAGGGAATAAAGACTTAACAGCGTAGGCAAGTAAATGGGCTGTGGAATGGCGAATAACTTCTAAGCCTTGGGCATCTTTGGCAGTCAATATGGCCAAACGCACGTTGTCTTGGATTAAGTAACTGGTGTCCACCACCTCGCCATTGACATTACCCGCTAAAGCCGCTTTGGCCAAGCCTGCGCCTATAGAAAGCGCAACATCTGCCACCGTTACAGGACCAGGGTATTCGCGAAGAGAGCCATCCGGCAAGGTGATTTGGAGCATAAGTTGGGTCAGTGAGCCATGAAAGTAAAACAAAAGCGCGGTGAAAACCGCGCTTACATGCTTGCAAACTTCATTTTCCCATAAAAAACAGGCCCCTAGAGGCCTGTTTTGTGGGTCACTTAGCTATGAAATCAATGGAATTGCTCTTCTTCGGTAGAGCCCGTTAAAGCAGTAACGCTGGATTGGCCGCCTTGAATGACCGTGGTGACATCATCAAAGTAGCCTGTTCCCACTTCTTGTTGGTGTGAAACAAAACTGTAGCCTCGGTCACGAGCCGCAAATTCAGGCTCTTGAACCTTCTCTACATAGGCTGACATGCCACGCGCAGCGTAGTCTTGGGCCAAGTCAAACATGTTGAACCACATAGAGTGAATACCGGCCAAGGTAATGAACTGGTATTTGTAACCCATGGCACCCAATTCGCGCTGGAATTTGGCGATGGTTGCATCATCCAAGTTTTTCTTCCAATTGAAAGAAGGTGAGCAGTTATAAGCCAACATCTTTCCAGGGTGAACTTTGTGAACAGCCTCAGCAAATTTGCGGGCAAATTCCAAATCGGGGGTACCTGTTTCACACCACACCAAATCCGCGTAATGGGCATAGGCAATGGCACGGGAAACGGCTTGGTCCATTCCCTTTTTGGTTTTGTAAAAACCTTCGGCGGTTCGCTCGCCAGTAATGAAAGGCTTGTCATTGGCGTCGTAATCACTGGTCAACAAATCAGCAGCTTCAGCATCTGTACGTGCAATCACCAGCGTGGGAACGCCACAAACGTCAGCAGCCATACGTGCAGCCACCAATTTTTGAACGGCCTCAGCAGTTGGAACCAGCACTTTGCCACCCATGTGACCACATTTCTTCACAGAGGCCAATTGGTCCTCGAAATGCACGCCGCCAGCACCAGCACGAATCATGGCTTTCATCAATTCGAACGCGTTCAATACACCACCAAATCCTGCTTCAGCATCGGCAACGATGGGGGCAAAGTAGTCAATAAAGCCTTTGTCTGAAGGATTCAAACCTTTAGACCACTGGATTTCATCCGCACGACGGAATGTGTTGTTGATACGCTCAACCACTGTAGGAACGGAGTCGACAGGGTACAAAGACTGATCTGGGTACATAGAGGCATAAGAGTTGTTGTCAGCAGCGACTTGCCAACCAGACAAATAAATGGCCTTGATGCCTGCTTTGACCTGCTGCATAGCTTGCCCGCCCGTCAATGCACCTAAACAATTGACATAGGGTTCGTTGTTCACCAAGTCCCACAGCTTTTCTGCGCCACGCCGAGACAAGGTGTACTCAATGGGAAAAGACCCGCGCAGGCGCACAACATCAGCAGCGCTGTAACCTCGCTTGATTCCTTTCCAACGTGGGTTGGTTGCCCAGTCCTTTTCCAGGGCGCTGATCTGTTGTTCGCGGCTTAACTGCTCTGTGATGTCTTGTGGCATGTGTCACTCCAAGTGAAAATTTAGATAAATGAAAAGCTCTCGCCTTATTCTATATCTTATATAAGAGTTAATTGGCCTCTTATGTCTTATATATGAAATATATTTAATATATAAAAAACAAATACTTAAAAATGTAATTTTGTATTATGAAATATAAAATCGCAATATCAAAAAAATTTCCGGTAAAAGTTAAAAAAAGAGTGTGACATCAGAAAAATTTGAAAAAACAACATTTTCATTCGGGAAAGCAGATAAATCTATAAAAAAAAGGCAATTTCTCCATTACGATTAGCGTTGCCGACAAAAGCAATAATGCTAGCGGTATTTCACTCACTTCTAGAAGGAAAATGAAAATGGCAACTGCAAAGAAAGCAGCAAAAAAAGCTGCTGCAAAAAAATCCCCTGCTAAAAAAGCCGCCGCAAAAAAACCTGTTGCTAAAAAAGCTACAGCCAAAAAAGTAGCAGCTAAAAAAGCCCCCGCGAAAAAAGCCCCTGCTAAAAAACCTGTAGCCAAAAAAGCGCCTGCCAAAAAAGCAGTTGCTAAAAAAGCTCCAGCTAAAAAAGCGGCTAAGAAAGCCCCAGCCAAAAAGCGCACTCCTAATGCTGCTTTCATGAAGCCCCTGACACCTAGCGCTGCCTTGGCTGCTGTTGTGGGCTCCACTCCTTTGGCACGCACTGAAGTAGTTAGCAAATTGTGGACTTACATCAAAAAGCACGCTTTGCAAGACAAGGTCAATAAACGCAACATCAATGCAGATGACAAACTCAAAGCTGTGTTTGGCAAATCGCAAGTCACCATGTTTGAACTTGCAAGTCTGATTGGCAAGCACTTGTCATAAGTTCTTCCAAATAAAAAAAGGGCCGCTTACGCGGCCTTTTTTTTGTCCTAAGTCATCAGTTTTTGGTGAACATGAATTCGCCTGGGGAAAGAATGGGGTCCACATTGATCAGTATGGTGTCATGTGGCATAAATTTTCCTTCAAGCAACATCTTGGACAGCGGATTTTCAATGCGCTGCTGAATGGCTCGTTTGAGTGGCCTAGCACCAAAAACTGGGTCAAAGCCAACCTTGGCCAGTTCTTCCAAAGCTGCTGCAGATACATCCATGCCTAAGTCCATACGTGTTAAGCGATCTGAAAGAACTTTCAATTGAATGTCTGCAATTTTGGCTATGTGCTTTGCGTCCAGTGAATGGAAAACCACTGTTTCATCAATACGGTTCAAAAATTCGGGTCTGAAATGGTTCTTCAACTCTTCCCAAACCGCTTCCTTGATTTCTGAATAGTCTGAGCCAACCATTTTTTGAATCAAGTGAGAGCCAATATTTGAAGTCATTGCTATCACAGCATTCTTAAAATCAACTGTGCGCCCTTGTCCATCGGTCAAACGCCCATCGTCTAGAACCTGCAAAAGAATATTAAAAACATCGGGATGGGCTTTTTCAATTTCATCCATCAAAATAACGGAATAAGGTTTGCGACGAACGATTTCGGTCAAGTAACCCCCTTCGTCGTAACCAACATAGCCGGGAGGTGCGCCAATGAGTTTGCTAACCGAGTGCTTCTCCATGAATTCGCTCATATCGATGCGAACCAAGTGATCCTCGCTGTCAAACAAGAACCCGGCTAAAGCCTTACAAAGCTCTGTTTTGCCTACGCCTGTAGGACCTAAAAACAGAAATGAGCCAGTTGGCCTTGAAGGATCGCTCAATCCTGCTCGACTGCGGCGTATGGCGTTGGAAACAGCGACGATAGCCTCATCTTGTCCCACAACCCGCGCATGAAGTCGATCTTCCATCAGCAGCAATTTTTCACGCTCGCCTTGCATTAATTTAGAAACAGGAATGCCTGTGGAACGAGCAACGACTTCGGCAATTTCTTCAGCACCTACTTGTGTCCTAAGTAAGCGCATGACATGGGCTTGTCCATCAGAAGTGTCAACGGCGTTGGCCGCTTTCATACGTTTTTCCAATTCGGGCAATTTGCCGTATTGAAGTTCAGCCACTTTATTGAAGTCACCTTTGCGTTTGAGCTCTTCAATTTGAAAACGCGTACGGTCAATTTCCTCTTTGATAACAGCGCCGCCTTGCGCTTGGGCTTTTTCTGACTTCCAAACCTCCTCAAGGTCGGCATACTCTTTTTGAAGTTTCAGGATCTCTTCTTCAATAAGCTGCATACGCTTTTGAGAAGCATCGTCTTTTTCTTTGCGAACTGCTTCTCTTTCAATTTTTAACTGAATAAGTCGCCTCTCCAACTTATCCATGATCTCGGGCTTGGAGTCAATTTCAATTTTGATTTTTGCAGCAGCCTCGTCTATCAAGTCTATGGCCTTATCTGGCAAAAATCTGTCTGTGATGTAGCGGTGCGAAAGCTCTGCCGCAGCGACAATGGCCGGATCGGTAATCTCTACCCCATGGTGGACTTCATACTTCTCTTGCAAGCCACGCAAAATTGCGATGGTGGCCTCTACAGAAGGTTCACCCACAATAATTTTCTGAAAACGTCGCTCTAAAGCTGCATCCTTCTCTATGAAACGACGGTATTCGTCAAGCGTTGTAGCGCCCACACAATGCAACTCACCCCTTGCCAAAGCAGGTTTGAGCATATTTCCAGCATCCATGGCGCCATCAGCCTTACCGGCACCGACCATGGTGTGTATCTCATCAATGAAGAGAATGGTTTGTCCCTCATCCTTGGCTAATTCATTGAGCACACTTTTGAGTCGCTCTTCAAAATCGCCCCTGAACTTGGCTCCGGCCAAAAGCGAAGCCATGTCCAAGGACAAAACACGCTTTCCCTTAAGTGAATCGGGCACTTCGCCAGAGACAATCCGCTGCGCAAGACCTTCAACAATGGCGGTCTTCCCAACGCCTGGCTCACCAATAAGAACTGGGTTATTTTTACTTCGCCTTTGCAGGACTTGGATTGCTCGACGGATTTCATCATCACGACCAATGACCGGATCAAGCTTTCCCAGTTTTGCTCGCTCAGTCAAGTCGAGTGTGTATTTTTTTAGCGCACCTCGCTGGCTCTCTTCGTCAGCAGACTTGACAGTTTCGCCACCTCTTAAAGACTCGACAGCTGCACCCAGATTTTGTCTGCTCAAGCCGTGCTTTCTGGCAAGCTGCCCCAACTCAGATTTTGAATCGGATAAGGCCAATAAAAACATTTCACTGGCTACAAATTGATCCCCCTTCTTAAGGGATTCCTTTTCGGCAGACTGCATCAATGAGACCAAATCACGCCCAACTTGTACTTGGTGTTGGCCATGAACTTCGGGTAACTTTGCAATGGCATCTTCACTGTCTTTTAAGAGACCTGCGATATTGACGCCGGAACGCATAAGCAAGGTGCGGGGCCCATCATCTTGGCGCAGCATAGCTACCAGTAGATGACATGGCTCTACATAGGCTTGATCTTTGGCAAGCGCAATTGACTGTGCATCTGACAGCGCTTCTTGGAATTTGGTGGTTAATTTGTCCAGACGCATAGATTTCCTTTGAAAACTAAGTAATTAACCTCAGGTGAGGCTTTAAACCAAGAATTCAAGTCGGAAAAACGAACTTATCACTGTGGAAAAGCATTTTTAGCCTCGATTCCCCATTTTGCCAAGGCTTGGTCATCACTTATTCTGGCGTCTACCCAATGTGAGCCATGAGGCCCTGTTTCTTTCTTCCAAAATGGCGCCTGGGTCTTTAGGTAGTCCATCAAAAACTCACAGGCTTGGAAACTCTCGCCACGGTGCGCAGAAGTCACTGCCACCAACACGATTTGGTCTAAAGGATTCAATATACCAACCCTGTGTATGACTTTTGCAGAAATAATGTCGAATCTTTGTCGAGCGTCGTTGAGCATTAGTTCAATGGATTTTTCGGTCATCCCGGGGTAGTGCTCTAACTCCAAAGTAGATACATCATCGCCATCATTTCTGTCCCTGACGGTACCAACAAAAACACATACTGCACCAATGTCAGCTTTGCCCGATCGCAAGGCTTGAACTTCTTGGGTTAAATCAAAATCTTCAGTTTGTATAAGCACCGAAAAAGTCATGTCAGCCACCTGTCACAGGAGGAAAAAAAGCAACCTCACAGCCCTCAGACAACAAAGCATTGTCGTCACAGACCTCTTGGTTCACAGCTACTCGAATAGCCTTACCAGATGCTAAGGCTTGAGCATAATTAAGATTTAACAGCATCAATTCTGAACGCAGCTGTGCTACGTTGAGGGCCGAAGTTTCATGCGCTAGGGTACTGAGACCAAGTTGCTCTCTAAGTGATGAAAAAAAACGAAGCGTAACTTTCATGACATTAAATCTTTGAATGAAAGAAAATTGACCATGTCTCCAGACGTAATGCAAGTTCCTGGCGGGTTGTCAACCAAGCCATCAGCCCAAACCGCAGAAGTCAAGACGCCAGAACTTTGGTTTGGAAACAAATCCAATCCATCGTTTTGATTTCGCTTTACGCGCAAAAATTCTCTTCGCTTATCTGACTTTGATAATGAAAAGTCTGCTCTTTTCAAGTGGGGCTTCGCTGTCAAATCAAGACACCCCTGAAGGGACAATATAAAGGGTCTGACTAACATCAAGAAAGTCACCAAACTAGACACCGGATTACCTGGCAGACCAATAAAGTGTGCTTGTTTATCTGTATTGGATTGGCTTTTTACGTAACCATAGGCAAAGGGTTTGCCAGGCTTAATAGACAAAGCCCAAAGTTGTAGCTCACCAAGAGTTTGTACAGCAGGCTTGACAAAATCTGCCTCTCCCACAGAAACACCCCCACTGGTCAGAATCAAATCATGGTTGCTAGCGGCTTGAGACAAAGCAGAGACAGTTTGCGCTTGGTCATCTGGCACATTGCCTAAGTCAGTCACTTCGCAACCCAAGCGCTCAAGCAAAGACCGCAAAAAAAATCTATTTGAGTTAAAAATGGAGCCAGAAGGTAAAAAATGAGGTTCAATATCGCCAGGCATAACCAACTCATCGCCAGTGGAAAACAAAGCGACTTTTGGCTTGTCCGATACCGATAACGAAGGGCAGCCAATGCTGGCAGCTAAACCTAAGGAGGTAGGATCTAAGCGAGTTCCCCGAGGTAGCAGCACAATGTCTTTTTCAATATCCTCGCCTTTTTTACGAATACATTGACCTAATGTCGGGGAGGTATGAAAACGTACATGCGAATCATCAACCACGATCACTTCTTCTTGCATGACCACCGCATCAGCCCCAAACGGAACAGGTGCACCAGTAAATATTCTTGCGACTTCACCCTTATTCAAGCTTGACGGGGGATGCCCAGCAAGAATGCGTTGCCCTAACTTCATAACCCCATCATTGAAGGACAAATCAGCTAAACGCAAAGCATATCCGTCCATTGCAGAATTATCAAAAGAGGGAACTTGTATTGCTGACACCAAATCTTGTGCCAACACACATCCGTCCGCTTTGAAAGTAGACACATTTAACACTCTGTTCAATGGCTTTGCACAAAGCAACAATCTATGAAGTGCATCATCGAGTGAAAGTAAGGATGATGGGTTCATGAAAGTGGTTGAGAGTAAACGAATCTATCCTGATGAGCGATCAGCCAATCAGCAATTATTTCTGGATTGTCTAAAGGCAAGACTGGCAAAGCTGTCGTCAATGGAAACTCAGTAAAGTCAGAATAAGCAATGGCCGTCACAAAATCATCTGAAAGAAAAAAAGGATTTTGCAAAACTTCTTGTGACCTGATGACTTCTACTTTCAATAGATCGCTGGACTTGAAACCTTCGACAAAAACCCAATCAACACCATCATACATTTGGGCAATGACCGCGTGGATAGACATATGGGAATCCCGCTCAAAAGTTCGTTGCAAACTCAGACTGCGATCAGAAACCAAAACCACCTCAAAGGAACCTGCCCTCTTCATTCGCCAAGTGTCTTTTCCTTGGTGATCTATCTCTGCAGCATGATGGGTGTGCTTCACAGTCGAAACTCGCAAGCCACGATCTTTGAACAATTCAATCAACTGCTCTATCAAAGTCGTCTTCCCAGCGCCGGAAGATCCAATAAATGCAAGTACATGCATCATGAAGAAGTTTCTCCATCGATATGGGATGCAATGAAATTCTTCAAACTTGTGAGGTCTGCAGGCATAACACTCACAAATTGTGGCAATGATTCGATCTCAGAAAAAGCTTTGGGACAAGGTGGCTCTATTGAGATAGCTTCATGAATTGTTCGCGCAAATTTGATGGGCAATGCAGTTTCCAAAACCAGCATCGGAATATTTTTTTCGTGAAAATCCAGTGCAACCTTTAAGCCATCAGCGGTGTGCGGGTCTATCAATTCATCCATTGTTTTATGAACATGGCGAATTGTTTTTAACCTGTCTTCATGGGTACTTTTGCCACTTAAAAATCCAAAATGGGCTTTGGCGGCAGCAAAGAACGGATTTTCAGCAAGAGAAAACTGCCCCTTACTTACCAACTCCTGGGCAAAAAGATGTTTTACTGTTTTAGCATCTTTTCTTAACAGATCAAAAATAAATCGTTCAAAGTTACTTGCCTTTGAAATATCCATTGAAGGACTTGATGTCTCGAAAGTGTTCTCCCCAGATCTGGCCTTGTAGGTACCAGTTCGAAAAAACTCGTCAAGAACATCGTTTTCATTGGTGGCAACGATTAAGTTTTGAATGGGCAGCCCCATCATTCGCGCAACATGACCAGCACACACATTACCGAAGTTTCCACTGGGCACAGTAAAACTCACTTTTTGTTTTGAGTTTTCAGTCGCCTGAAAATAACCTGAAAAGTAATAAACAACTTGGGCCAATAATCTGGCCCAATTGATGGAATTCACAGTTCCAATTTGGTACTTGCGCTTAAATATCAAATCGTTAGACACTTGCTTGACCAAATCTTGACAGTCATCAAATACGCCTTGAATTGCAATGTTGTGAATATTAGGCTCATTCAAAGAAAACATTTGCGCTTGTTGAAATTTACTCATGCGTCCTTGCGGACTGGTCATGAATACAGCAATACCCGTTTTCCCCTTCATGGCATATTCAGCAGCACTTCCCGTGTCCCCAGAGGTTGCTCCCAGGATATTTAATTTTTGGTTTCGTCTAGCAAGTTCATACTCAAACAAATTGCCAAGCAACTGCATTGCCATGTCTTTGAAAGCCAAAGTTGGGCCATTGGACAAAGCGAGGACAAACATATTGTCAGGGTAGGCTCGCAAGGGTGTAATGAGCGAACTACCAAACACTTCCTTTGTATATGTTTTAAAACATAGCCTTCTTAGATCTTCAGCTGGAATGTCATCAATGTACAAAGACAAGATTTCAAATGCAAGTGCGGCGTAGCCTTCACTTTGAAATATGTGACGCCAAATTTCAAGCTTGGCCCCATCAACTGCAGGATAAGTCTCTGGCAAATACAAGCCCCCATCCGGGGCAAGCCCCTCGAGCAAAATATCGCAAAACCGCTGCCTCTCAGAATAACCCCGCGTAGAAACATAAAACATCAGATCAACTCTTCTTTACGAATTCGAATAATGGGATCAATCACCGTGGCTAAGGATTGAATTTTTACCAATGCAGCATTCATTTGGGACTCTACGCATTGATGCGTCAAGATGATTAATTCTGTGCTTTCTTCCTTGTTGTGGGAAGGTTGTTGAAGCATTGCGTCAATGCTGATGTTGAACTCGGCCAGGACTCCGGTCACATTTGCAAGCACGCCAGCTTGGTCAGCTACTCCCAAGCGCAAATAATAGGCAGTCATAACCTTATCTATCGATAAGATCGGAATGTTTCGCATTTCTTGAGGCT
>NZ_JBBAOI010000021.1:0-43688 GCF_040401495.1 Limnohabitans sp. | reverse complement strand
TGACCGCTTGGCGCTTGGCGGACGCGCCGACCAAAATTTCGCCGTCTTCTTGGTAGGCAATGATGGACGGCGTGGTGCGTGCACCCTCGGCGTTCTCGATCACCTTGGTGGTGTTGCCTTCCATGATGGCCACGCACGAGTTGGTGGTGCCCAGGTCAATGCCAATGATTCTTCCCATTTTTTTCTCCTTTGCGAATCAGCCCCCGAAGGCAGCTGTTTCATTTCCTATAAATCGATATTTAACAATTGTGGATAACTTGGTGGATTTCAAGTGCGCAGGCTGTGTTCAAGCCTGTCACTTTGGGGCTGTGACGGTGACCAAAGCAGGGCGTAGCACGCGGTCGGCGATAAGATAGCCTTTTTGTAGTACGGAGACCACGGTATTGGGCTCTTGCTCAGCAGGCACCACCGAAATGGCTTGGTGCTGGTGCGGATCGAACTTGACACCGGCATCTGGGTTGATTTCGATGACTTTATGCCGCTCTAAAGCACTTTTGAGTTGGCGAAGTGTGGCCTCAGAGCCTTCGCGCAGCTGCTCGGCCGAGGCGTCAGCAATGGCCAAACCGGCGGTCAAGCTGTCAGCGACAGGCAGCAGGCTTTCGGCAAAGGCTTCAACTGAGAACTTTCGGGCTTTGGAAATTTCTTCTTCTGCGCGACGGCGGGCGTTTTCAACTTCCGCTTTTGCCCGCAAAAATTGGTCAGCCAAATCGGCATTTTTGGCTTGCAACACTGCCAATTCGGCCAATGCCTCGCTCAATGGGTCGGCAGGTAAATCGGATGGGGCTGAAGCTTGGCTTGGGTCCATGGAGGGCTCGGGTTGACCCGTCGGCTCTGACGGTGGGGTTGGATTGGGTTCGGACATACAAAATAAAAGGGCTGATTCAAATCAGCCCTGTAAATGGGAGGGGTTTGGTAAATTTCAAGGGCTAAAAATTAAGCCTCAATCCCCAAGAGCTCTACCTCGAACAGCAGCGTGGCATTGGGCGGAATAACGCCTCCCGCCCCGCGCGCACCGTAGCCGAGTTCGGCGGGAATCAGCAGGCTACGCTTGCCACCAATCTTCATGCCTTGCACGCCTTCGTCCCAGCCTTGGATGACCATGCCTTGGCCCAAACCGAACTCAAATGGGTCGTTACGGTCCAGGCTAGAGTCAAATTTCGCCCCTTTTTCGCCGTTGTCCCACAACCAACCGGTGTAGTGCACTGTCACATGTTGACCTGCTTGGGCGCTATCACCCTCGCCGTGGTGGGTGTCTTCGTATTGCAGGCCGGAGGGGGTGGTAATCATGGTGTGGATTTGGATGGTAAAAAGAAGTTGGCGAGTTTAAGCCCACGGCGGATCAATCTATCCTTTAGGGGGAAACCCGAGTTTTTCATCTTTATGCCAAGATCTCATTTTTGATGGGAGATGAGATGCAAGCTGCTGATATGACCCTCACCCAAACCCGCGCTGCGCTGGCCGCCAAAACCCTTGGCGCTGCGGAATATGCACAAGCTTTGATCGATGTGCAACAAGCCCAAACGTCGTTGAATGCGTGGGTCAGTCAAGATAACGATGCGCTCTTGGCTGCTGCGCGAGCGTGTGACAGCGGCGGCTGGTGTCAGCAAACGGGCAAGGCCTTGGCGGGCATTCCCATTGCGTTGAAGGACAACATTGATACGCTTTCCTTAAGCACCTCGGGTGGGACCCCCGCTTTGAAAGACGCCCAGCCTTTGCACAATGCGCCTGTCGCTCAAAGTTTGTTTGACGCTGGCGCTTTGCTGGCTGGCAAAACCAATATGCACGAGCTGGCCTTTGGCATCAGCTCCAACAACGCCTACACAGGTGCAACCCGCAACCCTTGGAACCACGCCATGATTGCAGGCGGCAGCAGTGGTGGTTCGGCCGCGGCGGTGGCGGCTCGCATGGTGCCTGCTGCGCTGGGTACAGATACAGGCGCTTCGGTCAGGTTGCCAGCGGCACTTTGTGGCGTGGTGGGTTTTCGCCCAACTGTTGGGCGTTATTCGGGCGTAGGCATCATTCCTATTTCGCATACCCGCGATACCGCAGGCCCCATCACCCGCAGCGTGGAAGACGCCGCATTGATGGACAGTGTGTTGTGCGGTGCTGGCGTGGGTTTGGACAAACTTGACCTCAAAGGTTTGCGCTTGGGTGTACCCCGAGTTGACTTTTACCAAGGTGCAGACACCGAGGTGTTAGACGCCATGGAGGCCTTGCTGGGACAACTGGCACGCGCGGGTGTGACCTTGGTTGAAGGCGATGTGGAAGGTATGTCGGCCTTGAATGCGCAGATTGGTTTTCCGCTGGCTTTATACGAGTTGACGTTGGACCTGCCAGCTTATTTGGCGCACAACCGCTACAAGTTGACGCTGGCACAGATCGCCGAGAAAATTGCCAGCCCTGATGTGGCAGGTATTGTGGGCTCGCAACTGGGTGACCAAGCCATGCCGCGAGCGGCTTACGATGCAGCATTGAAAGCGCGGGTGCATTTGCAAGCGGCCTACGCCGAACATTTCGCATCGCACCGTTTGGATGCGCTGGTGTTTCCCACCACCGTGTTGCCAGCCCGTCCAATTGGGCAAGACGAAACGGTTGAGCTCAATGGCTTACAAGTGCCTACATTCCCAACCTATATCCGTAATACCGACCCTGGCAGCAATGCAGGCATCCCGGGCATCAGCATCCCCATGGGCTTGAACACAGCGGGCTTGCCACTGGGCTTGGAGTTGGATGGGCCCGTGTCCTGCGACAGACGTTTATTGGCCGTCGCTGCGGCCATTGAAGCCTTGTTGCCGCCCATGGCTGCGCCCAAGCGTTAAAGGGGGATTAAGACTCGGCGGTAAAGCCGATGCGCTTGACGATGGGCCCCCATTGCTCGTACAGACGGCGCATGTCTTTGGCCATGTCCTCGGGGGTACTGCCCAAGGTTGACAAGCCCTGCAACGCCAAGCTGTCGATTACGCCTTTGTCTTTCAAGGCGATATTGATAGCTGCGTTGGCTGAAGCGATCACGTTGGCTGGCGTTTTGGCGGGTGCGAAAAAGCCAAACCATTCTTCAACTGTTAAACCGTTGAAGCCTTGTTCGGCAAAGGTGGGTATATCAGGCACGAACACGGATCGCTGTTTGCCTGAGGTGGCGAGAATGCGAAGTTTGCCTGCACGGTGATTGGCCAAAAAGTCGCCGTGCGGCGTGAACATGGCGGGAATTTGGCCAGCGATCACATCGGTTACCCCTGGCACCGAGCCTCGGTAGGCCACATGTTGCATGGCGACACCAGACTCCAAGCTCAGCAATGCACCCAAGAAGTGGGGTGTGGAACCTGCTGCAGGTGAGCCGTAATTGGCACGATCGGGATTGGCTTTACACCAAGCGATAAAGTCTTTCACGTTTTTCACATTTGCTGGCACCATGGGGCCCACCGCCAAGCCATGTGACAGCACCGAAGCTGTGGACACAGGGGCGAAGTCTTTGAAGGGGTCGTAGCTCAAAGATTTATAAATATGGGGATAAATCAGCAGCATGGAATAAGCGCTGAGTAACAAGGTGCTGCCATCAGCTGGGGCGTTTTTCACTGCCTCAATGGCGATGCGCCCACCCGCACCGGTTTTGTTCTCCACCATCGCCGCATTGCGAGAGTAGGCAGAGCTTGCCAATTTGTCGCCGATCCGTCGACTGGTAGTGTCGGCAGTGCCGCCCACTGGAAAACCACACAGAATTTTTACCTGCTCGATGGGCAAGGTGTTTTGGGCAAGCGCAGACCAAGGTGCGAGTGCACTGGCGGCCAAGGGCAGGCTAAGGGCTTGCAAGGCCTTGCGACGGGGTAAATGCTTGTTCATGGGTGTTGTCCTTGTGGCTGGGGAAGAAGGGTGTGCACGGTTGTGCCGCTATGAAAAGCTTGCACCAGCGCATCACGGTGTTTGAGCACTGCACGTTGGTTGATGGAACCTTTATCGGTTACCTCTGCCTTATCGATGGAGGGTGGTTCTGACAGCAAGACCAAGCGAGCCACACGGTTAGCGCTGCCAGTGGCCTTGGCAGCGAGTTGGTTCAACACGTTTTGGAAATGGGCCAGCACCTTGGGGTCTTGCAAAACTTCAGGCCAGTCAGCGTTGCTGGGCAAACCTGCCAACTCTCGCACCCTGGGCGTGGTGAACAGCATGGCGCCCACTTCTTTCATGTTCAAGCCGGTGATGACCGCATCTTGCACATAAGGTGCGCCTGCGGCGATGATCTTGGCTCTGAGCGGTCCAACACTCACAAAGGTACCGGTAGCCAGTTTGAAGTCTTCCGCAATGCGGCCGTCAAACTTTAATCCGACGTGGATGTTGTCGGGGTCTATCCACTGCACCGCGTCACCGCTTTTGAAGAAGCCTTCGTCGTCGAAAGCATCGGTTGTGGCCTCAGGCGCTCTCCAGTAGCCGGGCGTGATATTGGGGCCTTGGTAACGTACCTCTACCTTGTCGCCCATGGGCACCAGTTTCAAGCGCATACCTGCGGCGGGCAGTCCGAGGTCACCGGATTGCACCTCGGGTCGAGGCACAAAGATGGCAAAGGGACCAGACTCGGTCATGCCCAAGCCCGTGCCCATCACAATGCGCTCGCCTATCTCGCGCTCTTGCGCCGCATGCAAGCTGTCCCAAATAGGTTGAGCCAAGGCCGCACCCGAGTAAAAAAACATCCGCAACCGGCTGAGCAAATTTCGCCTGAGTTCATCATCACTGTGCATGGCGTTGGCGATTGCTTCAAGCCCAGTTGGTACATTGAAGTAGACAGTGGGTGCTACTTCACGCAGGTTGCGTAGAGTTTCGCCCATGAGTGCAGGAACGGGTTTGCCGTCGTCGATATAAAGCGAGCCGCCATGGAACAGCGTGAGGCCCATGTTGTGGTTTCCACCAAAAGTGTGGTTCCACGGCAGCCAGTCCACCAGCACGGGCGGGGTCTCGCCCAGCACCGGCATGGACTGCCACATTTGTTGTTGGTTGGCGCACCACATGCCATGCGTGTTGATCACGCCTTTGGGCATATTGGTCGAGCCCGAGGTAAACAAAAACTTGACAATGGTTTCAGGACCTGTGGCAGCCATTGCTTCATCCACATTAAAGGTGTCTGGCGTGTCAAACAAAGCGCCTAAAGGTGTGTGTGCTCGATGAGACAACTCTCCATGACTGATCACCACCTCGACACCGCTGGACACCGTGGCAGCAATGGCTGGACCATACTTTTGAGCATCGGTAGCGAAGACCAAGCCGGGGGTAAGGGTGCTGAGAATGTGGCGAAGTTTGTCGAAGTCTTTGCTGACGGTGGAATACGCAGGCGACACAGGGCAATAAGGCACGCCCACCAACATACATCCCAATGCCAGCATGGCGTGTTCCAAGCTGTTTTCGCTCAAGATGACCACGGGCCTTTCAGCGCTCAGCTTGCGCTGTAACAAGGCTTGACCAATGCGCCGAGCGCCTGCCAAAGCGCGGCCATAGTTCAGGTGCTGCCAGTCGCCTGTGCGGCCATCGGCAAAGCGTTCTCGTCTGGCCAACAGGGTGCGTTCAGGCGTGTGCTGGGCCCAATGCAAAAACTTATCCGTCATGCGCTGGGGATGGGCTTGCAGGGCTTGCTCGGCTTGCACATATTCCACACCATCGGGTGTGACTTCTTTTTGCACACGGGTGATGCCATAGCGCATGGCGCGGTACTTTGGCGCCGACAGCGTCATTTCTTTTCAACCTTGGCGGCGCGGCCTTGCAAAAAAGCCTCAACCCGGGCCTTTGCCTCAGGCGCGGCTTGGGTGATGGATGACATCAGCGACTCGGTAACAAACCCATGGTCGGCGGCTTGCTCAGCGATACGGGGCAGCGCGTGCATCAGCGCATAGTTGGTCAGGGGCGCGTTGGTGGCAATGCGTTGGGCCAACTCCATGGCTTTGTCAAATGCGGTTCCAGCAGGTACCAGGTACTGCGCCAAGCCAATGCGTTCGCCGTCTACCGCGTTGTAGACGCGACCGGTCATCATCATGTCGGTCATACGTGCTACGCCAATCAGTTTGGGGATGCGCACCGCGCCGCCGCCGCCCACGAAAATACCGCGCGAGCCTTCGGGCAGCGCGTAAAAGGCGGTGTCGTCGGCCACACGGATGTGGCAGGAGGCGGCCAACTCTAAACCGCCGCCCACCACAGCGCCTTGCAAGGCTGCCACCACAGGCACCGCGCCAAACTGGATGCGCTCAAAAGCGCTGTGCCACATTCTGGAGTGGTGCATGCCTTCGCCTGCGTTGCGGCTTTGCAGTTCGCTCAAGTCCAGTCCTGCACAAAAATGTTCGCCATCGCCACACAGTACGGCGGTTTTGGCGGTGCTGGGCAAGTTGTCAAAGGTGTGGCGCAAGGCCAGAATCAGGTCATCGTTCAAAGCGTTGCGTTTGGCCGCGCGGGTGATGCGCACCACGGCCACATCACCCTGCATATCGAGTTGTAAATCGGGGTTCATAAAGCGTGTCTCTGATCGTTATAGTTGGTACAAAGGATCTTATTCGACCATGAACCATGCCGACTTGATTGCCATTGACATCCACACCCACGCCGAGGTGAGCTGCTGGAACCCATTTGACAACTATGGCGAGGAATACGACCGCGCCGCTGACAAATACTTTGGCTCGGACCGCCGTCCCACCATCGAGGAAACCGTGGCTTATTACCGCGAGCGAAAAATCGGCTTGGTGATGTTCACCGTGGACGCTGAGTCGCACATGGGCAGGCGCCGTATTCCCAACGAAGAAATCGCCAAGGCCGCGCGGGACAACAGCGACATGATGATTGCCTTTGCCAGCATAGACCCGCACAAGGGCAAGATGGGTGCGCGTGAAGCCGAGCGGCTCATCAAAGAGGAGGGCGTGCGTGGTTTCAAGTTTCACCCCACGGTGCAGGGCTACCATCCTTACGACAAGATGGCTTGGCCGATTTACGAAGTGATCAACGAACACAAATTGCCTGCTATTTTTCATACCGGCCACAGCGGCATTGGTTCGGGCATGCGCTGCGGTGGCGGCCTGCGACTGGCCTACAGCAACCCCATGCACTTAGACGAGGTGGCCGCCGACTGGGGCGATATGCAAATCGTCATGGCGCATCCTAGCTTTCCCTGGCAAGACGAGGCGCTGAGTGTGGCCATGCACAAGCCCAATGTGTGGATCGATCTTTCAGGTTGGAGCCCCAAGTACTTCCCCAAGAGCCTCGTTCAGTATTCCAACACTTTGCTCAAAGACCGCGTACTTTTTGGCAGTGATTACCCCCTGATTACCCCCGAGCGTTGGATGAAGGACTTCGAGGTGGCGGGCTTCAAACCCGAGGTCATGCCCGGTATTTTGAAGGGCAATGCGGTGAGGTTGTTGGGCTTGGCTTGATTTGCCTGTCATCCAGGACTCAATTGGGAAATGGGCTCTTTGCAAACCCTATTTAGATAAGCATAATGGCTAGCGATTTCGTGAATCCAACTTCCCGCAACTTTTGGAGGTGCCAATGTCCCCGTCTACGATTATTTTTATATTGTTCGTGCTATTGGTCTTGTTGTTCTCCACACAAACCTATTCCCTGAAAAGCTGGTTTTTCAGTGGCAGCTTGTTGGACAATGACCCAGGTGAAAGCAAATTGCGAAAGAACCCTGAATTTGGCAAAAAGCTGATGGCTAACCCGTTGGATGCTCGCTGACTTGATAGCCTAACCTCAAACCCTTTCGGGTTGAAGTTTTAGTTGGTGCCCCAAACCTCTTGTGCGGTTTCCACGACCAAGCGCAGTTTGTTGCGCTGGTCTTCCACGGCGATGTTGTTGCCGTGCACCGTGCTGGAAAAACCGCACTGTGGTGACAGGGCCAATTGAGACAGGGGTGCGTATTTCGCGGCCTCATCAATACGGCGCTTAATGCTGTCCTTGGTTTCCATTGCGCCAAATTTGGTGGTCACCAAACCCAGAACCACCAACTTGTCTTTGGCCAAGAAGCGCAAGGGGCGAAAGTCGCCGCTTCGGTCGTCGTCGTACTCAAGAAAATAGGCATCGATATTCATCTCAGACAACAGCGCTTCGGCCACGGGTTCATAGTTGCCTGCTGCTGCGTGGGTGCTCTTGAAATTGCCGCGGCACAGGTGCATAGCCAAGGTCATGCCAGCGGGTTTTTGCGCCACCACTTTGTTGATGAAGGCCGCGTAGCGGTGGGGCAATTCGTTGGGGTCGTCGCCACGGGCGCGCGCTGCTTCACGCATTTTGTCGTCGCACAAATAGGCAAGGTTGGTGTCATCCATTTGCACATAGTTGCAACCCGCAGCAGACAGGCTGCGTAACTCGTCGCCATAGGCCTTGGCGACATCATCGTAAAACGCAGGGTCGAGCTCGGGGTAGGCGTCTTTGCTGATGCCAGCACGGCCGCCACGAAAGTGCAGCATGGTGGGCGAGGGAATGGTCACCTTGGGTGTGCTGCCTTTGGCAATTTGAGACTTCAGGTAGTTGAAATCGGCAAGTTGTATGTCTTTCACATGGCGCACTTTGTCAATCACGCGGATGACTGGGGGTGCCAGTTCTTGGGTGCCATCAGGTCGCTCGATGGTCACAGGGATATCGGTTTTCACGCCGCCCATTTGCTCCAAAAAATCGATATGGAAATAGGTGCGACGGAATTCGCCGTCGGTGATGGACTTTAAGCCCACGTCCTCTTGAAATTTCACAATCTCGGTAATGGCTTTGTCTTCCACTACGCGCAGTTGTTCGGGGGAGATGTGGCCTTTCGCATTTTGTTCACGGGCTTGCAGCAGATAGGCGGGACGTAAAAAGCTGCCAACGTGGTCATAACGGGCGGGGATGTGGGGGGTAGTCATAGGGGCTCCATGGGTGAAGGCTGGTTTTGGTATACAAAAAATGCAAGATATTTGATTTTCAGCGCTATTTTAAGGGGTTTTTGGGTCGTATTGCATACAATAGTGTCCCATGAGCACCTCATCCGATACCGAAGAGCATCCTGTCCATTCGCAATCGGTCAAAGCGCAATTGCGCTTGCGCGAAATGATTTTGGCGGGTGACTTGCCCGCAGGCTCACGCATTGCAGAGCTTACTTTGGTGGACAAACTGGGCGTATCTCGCACACCGATTCGCACGGCCTTGATGAAGCTGGAGCAAGAAGGTTTGCTTGAGGCCCTGAGCAACGGTGGCTATGCGGTACGTACTTTTACCGAGCGCGATGTGTCGGACGCCATCGAGCTGCGAGGCACCTTGGAAGGCTTGGCGGCACGTTTTGCGGCGCAGCGTGGGTGTGCCCCCGTGGTGTTGGCCCAGGCCAAAGCTTGTTTGGACCTGATCGATCAGTTATTGGCCAGTGACAGCTTGAACGACGAAGCTTTCAGCGCCTATGTGGCGCACAACGAGCGCTTCCATGCCCTGTTGTCGGAGATGACAGGCAGCGCTGTGCTGCAAAGAGAGTTAGAGCGAGTGATTGGTTTGCCCTTTGCCTCGCCCTCGGGCTTTGTCATCAGCCAAGCCAACAGCCCTCAAGCGCGTGACATGCTCATCATTGCCCAAGACCAGCACCGTCAGGTGTTGACTGCTGTCGAGCAACGTGAAGGTTCAAGGGCCGAGGCCATCATGCGTGAGCATTCACGCATGGCGCAACGCAATTTAAGCGAAGCCATGCGCAGCCCCGATTTGCACCATATGCCAAGCGTTCGGCTGATTCGCCGCAAAAGTTGAGTTACTGTCCACCTAGAATCAAGGGCTTGCCCCTCGGAGTTTGTTCATGAAAACATCGTTCATAGTTCGTTGTCTGACCTCGGTCTTGCTTTTCTGTTCATCGCTGGCTTGGGCTGAAGAATCTTTCAAAATTGGCCTGATCCTGCCCATGACGGGGCAATCAGCGTCCACCGGCAAACAAATCGAGGCGGCGGCGCGTTTGTTCATGGCGCAAAACGGCTCTGCTGTCGCCGGTCGCAAAGTTGAGCTGATCATTAAAGACGACGGCGGCGTGCCCGACGCCACCAAACGCATCGCACAAGAGTTGGTGGTGAATGACAAAGTCGGTGTGCTCAGCGGCTTTGGCCTGACCCCCTTGGCCTTGGCCACAGCGCCTATCGCCACCCAATCCAAAACCCCCATGGTGGTCATGTCGGCTGCCACCTCCAGCATCACCGAGGCATCGCCTTTCATTGTGCGAACCAGCTTTACCTTGCCGCAATGCGCCGTTGCCATGGGCGACTGGGCACCTAAAAATGGTCTCAAGCGTGTGGTGACTTTGGTCAGCGATTACGGCCCTGGCATTGACGCTGAGCGTTATTTCAAAGAGCGCATGCAACTCAACAGCGCCCAGGTGATTGAGAGTTTGCGTGTGCCCTTGCGTAACCCCGATTTCGCCCCTTTCTTGCAAAAGGTCCGCGATTTGAAGCCAGATGCCTTGTTTGTGTTTGTGCCATCTGGCGCGGGTGCTGCAGTGATGAAACAGTTTTTAGAGCGTGGCATGGACAAAGCCGGTATCAAGCTGATTGGCACTGGTGACCTAACGGACGACGACCAGTTGAACGACATGGGCGAGGGCACCCTAGGGGTGGTCACGGCCCACCATTACTCTGCAGCACACCCGTCTGCTTTGAATAAAAAATTCGTCGAAGCCTTCAAGAAAGCCAACAATGGCTTGCGTCCCAACTTCATGGCGGTGGGCGGCTATGACGGAATGCGGGTCATTTACGAAGCTTTGAAAACCACCAAGGGTGGGCAAGGCGGTGGCGAAGCTATGCTAGTGGCCATGAAGGGGCAAATTTTTGAAAGCCCACGCGGTCAAATTTATATCGATGCACAAACCCGCGATGTGGTGCACAACATTTATCTGCGCAAAGTTGAAAAGAAAGATGGCCAGCTTTACAACGTGGAGTTTGATGTCATCAAAGACATGAAAGACCCAGGCAAAACCAAATAAGCACAGTCATGCTGACCTTGCTGTTCGATGGTGTGGCCTACGGGATGTTGCTGTTCATCCTGTCGATTGGCTTGGCGGTCACGCTGGGGTTGATGAATTTCATTAACTTGGCCCATGGCGCTTTTGCCATGGCAGGGGGCTACACCACGGTGCTGCTCATGCAGCATGCAGGACTGCCTTTTTTGCTGTGTGTGCCGCTGGCGTTCGTGGTCACTGCCCTGCTCGGCGCAGTCATGGAAGCCACGCTTTACCGTCGCATGTACAACAAACCCCACTTAGACCAAGTGTTGTTCTCGATCGGTTTGACATTCATGGCCGTGGCTGGGGTGGACTACTTTGTGGGCTCCACCCAGCAGCTGGTGCAACTGCCGGAATTTTTAAAAGGCCGCACCGAGCTTTGGGACGGTGCTTTGGGGATGGGCCATTACCGCTTGGCCATCATCGCGGTGTGTGCGGTATTGGCGCTGGCGCTTCAACTGCTGTTGGTTCGTACCCGCTTTGGCTCTCAGTTAAGAGCTGCAGTGGACAACCAACGCGCGGCCGCAGGTTTGGGCATTGATGTCAACAAGGTGTTTTTGCTCACCTTTGCGGTGGGATCGGGCCTGGCAGGTTTGGGCGGGGCTTTAGGCGCAGAGGTCTTGGGCTTGGACCCCGTCTTTCCCCTCAAATTCATGATTTATTTTTTAATTGTGGTCGCGGTGGGCGGCACCTCTGGCTTGACAGGTCCTTTGGTGGCGGCCTTGCTTTTGGGTATTGCGGATGTGGCGGGCAAATACTACATCCCTAAGCTGGGTGCCTTCATTGTTTACAGCTTAATGATTCTGATTCTTTTGTGGCGACCCCAAGGCTTGTTTTCGAGGGGTGGTAAATGAACCGCGTGGCGCTGAGCTTGTCGCTTGCTGCCAAGCCACGGTGGTGGGAGTTTGCCTTGTGGGCTTTTTTGCTGTGCCTGCCCTTGTTGTTGCCAACACATGCTTTGTTGATCAGTGAAATCACCGTCATTGCACTGTTTGCCATGTCCTTGGATTTGATTTTGGGCTACAGCGGCATCGTGTCTTTGGGTCATGCCGCATTTTTTGGTATGGGGGCTTACAGCGCCGCTTTGTTTGCCAAGCATATCAACCCTGACCCCTTGCTGGGGCTGGCAGTTGCAACAGTGGTTACAGCCTTGTTGGGGGCGTTTTGTAGTTTGGGTATTTTGCGCGGCTCGGACCTCACCCGCTTGATGGTGACTTTGGGCGTGGCTTTGATACTGCAAGAGTTGGCCAACAAGTTGGACTTCATCACCGGCGGGGCTGATGGTTTGCAAGGCGTTGTGATGGGGCCAGTGTTGGGTCAGTTTGAGTTTGACTTGATGGGTCAAACCGCCGCTTGGTACACCTTGGGTATCACTTTGGCAGTCTTTGTATTGTTGCGTCAAGTCGTTGCTTCTCCTTTTGGCTTGAGTTTGCAAGCCATACGCGACAACGCTCTGCGTGCCCAAGCCATTGGCATACCTGTCCATGCCCGTTTGATTGCGGTTTACACATTGGCAGCGGCTTTGGCAGGGATGGCGGGTGGACTACAAGCCCAAACCACGGGTTTTGCTTCTTTGGATGTGTTCGGTTTTGATCGTTCAGCAGATGTGTTGCTGATGCTGGTTATTGGTGGCACGGGATGGCTGTGGGGCGGCATCATCGGCGCCGTGGTGTTCAAGAGTTTGCACAGCATCATCTCCGCTTGGACACCACAGTACTGGACGTTTTGGTTGGGGCTTTTCTTGGTACTGCTGATGTTGGTGGGCCGAGCGCGGTTGCTTCGCCCTTGGACATGGGGGCGTCGCGCATGAGTGAAGACATCGTTTTGTCCTGCGAGGGCTTGGTCAAGCGTTTTGGTGGCATTACAGCCACCGACAATGTCAGTTTGCAGTTGCTGCGTGGTGCGCGTCATGCCCTCATTGGTCCCAATGGTGCTGGCAAAACCACGCTCATCAATTTGTTCACGGGTGTGTTGCCACCTACCGCGGGTAGTATTCGACTGCTGGGTCAAGACATCAGTCGTTTGGCACCGCATCAGCGTGTACAGCGAGGTCTGGTGCGTACATTTCAAATTAACCAATTGTTTGACGGCCTCACCCCTTTGCAAACCTTGGCCATGACGGTCTCACAGCACCTAGGTATGGGTGCAATAACGCTGCGACCGCTTGGGCATGACCCGCGGGTTGCTGAGCGCTGTGAAAACTTGTTAAACCAGTTTCATTTGCTTGAGGTCATGGACCAACCCACGCAGCAACTCCCCTATGGCAAAAGACGTTTGCTGGAAATGGCGATTGCCTTGGCTTGTGAGCCCAGTGTGCTGTTATTAGACGAACCGGTGGCCGGTGTGCCTGCGGGTGAGCGGGAAGAACTTTTGCGTACCGTGGCAGCCTTGCCTGCCGATGTCAGTGTGTTGCTGATTGAACACGACATGGATTTGGTGTTCAGCTTTGCCAAAAGCATGACGGTCATGGTCAACGGAGCAGTTCTCACACAAGGCACACCTGCAGAGATGGCAGCTGACGCCAGAGTGCGCGAGGTTTACTTGGGCCATGGGGGCAGCCATGGCTGAGTTGCTGCGCATTGACAATTTGAGCGCAGGTTATGGCGAAGCGGTCATCTTGCATGGCATTTGTTTGTCGTTGGCGCAAGGCGAAACACTGGCTTTGCTAGGTCGCAATGGCACAGGAAAAACCACCTTGATTAACACCATTGCAGGTGCTGCTCGCCAGCATGATGGCAGCATTCTTTTGGGAGGAGTTGCGTTACACACATTGGCTCCACACCAAAGGGCAGCAGCTGGCATTGGCTGGGTTCCTCAAGAGCGTGATATTTTCAAGTCACTCACGGTACTGGAAAACCTGACAGCTGTTGCCAGACCCGGTGCTTGGACACCTTCTCGGGTGTTCGAAATGTTTCCGCGCTTGGCCGAGCGCAAAAGCAGTATGGGCAATCAACTCTCTGGCGGAGAGCAGCAAATGTTGGCAGTAGGTAGAGCCTTGGTGCTCAACCCCAAATTACTTTTGTTGGATGAGCCTTTAGAGGGCTTGGCCCCCATCATCGTGGAAGAGTTGCTTCGTGCCATTGCACGTATCGCCCACAATGAAGGCCTGTCAGTCATCATCGTCGAACAACACCCCCAAGCGATTTTGGCCATCAGTCACCAAACGGTGGTGTTGGACCAAGGGCGTGTGATTCACAGTGGTTCTGCTTCGGATTTACAAGCCCAGCCTGCGTTACTTGACAGCTTGCTGGGCATTGCTAGCACTAAGGATTGACCCATGGACATCTTGTTTTCTCATTCTTATCTGGACTTTTTTTTGGCGGCATTGATAGGTTTGCAATTGGGCAGTTTTCTGAATGTGGTGGTGTGGCGTTTGCCTTTGATGATGCAGCGCCAATGGGAGACCGAATGTGCTCAACTGCAAGGCACTAGCAGCGAGGAAGCAGAGGCTTTCAATTTATCAACGCCTCGCTCGCATTGCCCTGCTTGCAAAACACCTTTGCGCGCCACAGATCTGATACCGGTGTTGAGTTATCTTTGGCTCAAAGGTAAGTGTGGTCATTGTGGCGTTGCTGTATCCCTGCGCTACCCCTTGGTTGAGTTGGCTGTGGCTTTGGTATGGGGCTTTTGTGCATTGCGTTGGGGGTTTTCTGTCGAGGCATTGGCATGGGCTGGTTTTGGCAGCATGTTGCTTGCCTTAGCGTTGATTGACGCAGACACCATGTTGCTGCCTGACAGCTTGACTTTGCCCTTGTTGTGGGCGGGTATTTTGTGTGCATCGATGGGTGTGATTGAACTCCCTCTTTTGCAAAGCGTGTGGGGTGCCGCAGCAGGGTATGGCGTTTTGTGGTTGGTACAAACGGTGTTCAAGCTCATCACAGGCAAGCAAGGCATGGGCGAGGGGGACTACAAATTGTTGGCAGCCTTGGGTGCTTGGTTGGGATGGATGGTCTTGCCCATGGTGGTCTTGATAGCTTCATTGCTTGGCGTGATCGTGGCTTTGGCGATGCGCTGGCGTGGAAGTTTGAAAGCTGGCGAGCCTTTGCCTTTTGGCCCTTATTTAGTTTTGGCCGGTCTAGTCTGTGCAGCGGTGGACTTGCGTAGCAGTTTGTATTATTTTTAATTGACATCAACCCATGAATCCCATTCGTCAATCTCCTCATGCTGTGCCCTGCATGTTCATGCGAGGTGGTACTTCCAAGGGACCATTTTTCAATGAAACCGATTTGCCCACAGACATAGCCACACGTGACCGAGTGCTCTTAGCCATCATGGGTTCGCCCGATAAGCGGCAAATTGATGGACTCGGCGGCGCACACCCTCTCACCAGCAAAGTAGGCATAGTGCGTCCCAGTACCACACAGGGCGTTGACCTTGATTTTTTGTTTGCCCAACTTCAGCCTGACAAAGACACGGTAGACACCACCCCGAATTGCGGCAATATGCTGGCGGCTGTTGTGCCATTTGCTTTGGCGTCTGGCATGGTGAAAGCGCCAGCTGATAGCACCACTTTGCGTGTACTGACCCTCAATACCGATATGCAATGCGATATCACGGTGCAAACCCCCATGGGATCCGATGGCAAACGTTTTGTCGCTGACCAAGGTGAGGCTCGCATCGATGGCGCACCAGGCACCTCGGCGCCCATCACCATCAATTTCCTTGATACAGCTGGCTCAGTGTGTAGTGGTTTGCTGCCAACAGGAAAAGTGAAAGACCGCATTCTTGTCGCTCCGTCAGACAAGCACAGCGGGTTTAAGCCTTTCGAAATCGATGTGACTTGCATTGACAACGGCATGCCCTTGGTCTTGTTCAAGGCCAGCGACATGGGTCGCACAGGCTATGAATCAGTCGATGCGTTGAATGCGGATACCGAACTCAAAACCCGCATTGAGGCTTTGCGTTTGCAAGTGTCGTTGTTGATGGGATTGGGCGACGTCAGCGCCAAGAACTACCCCAAAATGACATTGATTGCGCCACCTGTAAATGGTGGTGCATTGACCACCCGCAGCTTCATCCCCCATGTCTGCCACGACGCCATAGGGGTGCTGGCTGCTGTCACCGTGGGTACGGCCTGTGTATTGCAAGGCACGGTGTGCGAAGGCGTGGCGGTCATGCAAGTCGGCGACCATCAGGCTTTGTCGGTTGAGCATCCCACAGGTGAATTCAGTGTGGCTTTGCAAACCCGTGCTGCCCCCCATTTACCTGGCGGCTATGAGGTCACACAAGCTGCGTTGTTGCGTACTGCGAGACTCATTATGCGTGGCGAGGCCATGGTGCCTGCCTCGGTTTGGAATTTTGGAGACAAGACATGAGTTTGATCATTGACTGCCACGGCCACTACACCACAGCACCTAAAGCTTTGGAAGACTGGCGAAATCAACAAATCGCGGGAATCAAAACCCCTTCTCTGATGCCAAAGTCGTCTGACTTGAAGATCAGCGATGACGACCTGCGCCACAGCATCGAAACCAACCAATTGAAGCTAATGAAAGAGCGGGGGAGTGACATCACTTTGTTTTCGCCCCGCGCTTCGTTCATGGCGCACCATATTGGCGACTTTGCAGTTTCCAGTACGTGGGCCGCGATTTGCAACGAACTGTGCTTCAGGGTCTCTACCTTGTTTCCAGACCATTTTGTGCCTGTTGCCATGCTGCCCCAATCGCCTGGTGTAGACCCAGCTACTTGCATTCCAGAGTTGGAGCGTTGCGTCAAGGACTATGGCGCGGTGGGCATCAACCTGAATCCTGATCCCTCAGGCGGTCATTGGACCAGTCCACCCTTGAGTGACAAACACTGGTACCCGATCTACGAAAAGATGGTGGAGTACGACTTGCCCGCCATGATCCATGTGTCTACCAGTTGCAATGCCTGCTTTCACACCACAGGGGCGCATTATTTGAACGCCGATACCACTGCCTTTATGCAGTGTTTGACCAGCGACTTGTTCAAAGATTTCCCCACCCTGAAATTCTTGATCCCTCACGGCGGCGGTGCTGTGCCATACCACTGGGGACGCTTCAGGGGCTTGGCCCAAGAGCTGAAAAAACCCTTGTTGGAAGAACACTTGCTCAACAACATCTTTTTTGACACCTGTGTGTATCACCAGCCAGGTATCGATTTGTTGAACACTGTCATCCCTGTGAAAAACGTGTTGTTTGCTTCCGAGATGATTGGCGCAGTGCGTGGCATTGATCCCCAAACAGGGCATTACTATGACGATACCAAGCGTTATATCCAAGCCAGCACTTTGCTCAGCGACGCAGACCGTCACCAGATTTACGAAGCCAATGTGCGCCGCGTTTTTCCGCGCTTGGATACACGCTTGAAACAGAAAGGACTTTGAGATGCATTACCCTTTAGGAACAGTCAAGCGTCACATTCAGCGTGCTGACAGAGGCGCTGTCGAGCAGCTTGGGCTTTACGGTGTTGCAACCGTTCACGAAGCCATGGGTCGTTTAGGTTTAATGCATACCATCATGCGCCCCATCTATGCGGGTGCTCGTGTGTCTGGTACCGCTGTTACCGTGTTGCTTCATCCCGGTGACAACTGGATGATGCACGTGGTGGCCGAACAAATCCAACCCGGCGATATTGTGGTTGCGGCTATCACTGCACCCTGCACCGATGGTTATTTCGGAGACTTATTGGCGACCTCTTTCATAGCAAGAGGTGCCCGTGCCCTCATCATTGATGCAGGTGTGCGCGACGTGGCAGAACTCACGCAAATGGGTTTTCCTGTTTGGAGCCGGGCCATCAGTGCCAAAGGAACGATCAAAGCCACGGTTGGCTCTGTCAATGTGCCGATTGTGTGTGCAGGTGCTGCGGTCAACCCAGGTGACGCCATCGTCGCTGATGACGATGGTGTGGTGGTGGTACCCGCCAACATGGCGCAGCAAGTAGCCGATGCCGCCGCTGCACGAGAAGCCAATGAAGGTGAAAAGCGTGCCAAATTAGCGTCGGGCGTGTTGGGCTTGGACATGTACAACATGCGTGAGCCACTGGCCAAGGCTGGCTTGAATTACATCGACTAAGAGCATGAAACCCACCACTGGCAATTTCACCAAAACTGATGGCTGGCTCGACTGGTTTGATGGTCCGTCAACACCCCACTTTATATTGCCTGCTGGTGCAGTCGATGCACATTGTCATGTGTTTGGCCCAGGGGCAGAGTTCCCTTATGCGCCTGAGCGCAAGTACACCCCTTGTGATGCTTCCAAGGCGCAGTTGTTTGCGTTGCGAGACCACTTGGGCTTTGACAAGAACGTGATTGTGCAAGCCACTTGCCACGGCGCAGACAACAGCGCCATGGTAGACGCCTTGTTGCATTCTGGTGGACGGGCACGTGGTGTGGCGACCGTCAAGCGTGATGTGACTGATCAAGCCCTGCAAGAGATGCATGAAGCTGGTGTAAGAGGCGTGCGTTTCAATTTCGTCAAACGCTTGGTGGACTTCACACCGAAAGACGAGTTGATGGAGATTGCACACCGCATCAAAGCCTGGGGCTGGCATGTGGTGATTTATTTTGAAGCGGTGGACTTGCCCGAGCTTTGGGATTTCTTCACCGCTTTGCCCACCACCGTGGTGGTGGACCACATGGGCAGACCCAATGTGCAGCACCCTCTGGACGGACCCGAGTTCAGCTTGTTCATGAAGTTCATGTACGAGCATGACAACGTGTGGAGCAAGGTGTCTTGTCCCGAGCGTTTAAGCACCAGCGGCCCTAAAGCTTTGCATGGCGAACAAAACGCCTATCAAGATGTGGTGCCGTTTGCTAGGCGAGTGGTGGAAACTTTTTCAGATCGTGTCCTGTGGGGCACCGATTGGCCGCATCCCAATTTGAAGGACCACATGCCCGATGACGGTTTACTGGTGGACTTTATTGCGCACATTGCAGTAACGGCTGAGCTGCAGCGCAAACTGTTGGTTGATAACCCCATGCGTTTGTATTGGTCACAGGAGTAATGAATTTTGGCTTTAGATAAACCTTATTTGGATGTGCCTGGCACCACCATTTTTGATACTGAACAGTCACGCAAAGGTTACTGGTTGAACCAATTTTGCATGTCTCTCATGAAAGCCGACAACCGCGCTCGCTTCAAAGCCAATGAGCGTGCTTATCTGGATGAATGGGCCATGACCGAAGAGCAAAAAAGTGCGGTGTTGGCACGCGACCTGAACTGGTGTATTCGCACCGGTGGCAATATTTATTTTCTTGCCAAGATTGGTGCGACGGATGGCAAAAGTTTTCAGCAAATGGCGGGCAGCATGACGGGCATGACCGAAGAGGAGTACAGAAACATGATGATCGGTGGCGGTCGCTCGGTAGAAGGTAACCGATTCATTGGGGAAGATGGTAACGCTCAAGCGCATCGGCAGCCGCAAGGCCAAGCAGGAAAGGCCTGACGCATGGCTCATATCTCTGCATCGGTTTACACCTCTCATGTGCCTGCCATTGGCGCCGCCATCGACATGGGTAAAACACAAGAACCCTATTGGCAACCCCTGTTCAAAGGCTATGAGTTTTCCAAACAATGGCTGAAGAACAACACACCTGACGTCATCTTCTTGGTCTTTAACGACCACGCCACCGCTTTTAGCTTGGACATGATTCCCACGTTCGCTATCGGAACGGCTGCGCAATACATTCCAGCCGACGAAGGCTGGGGGCCCCGACCAGTCCCTGTTGTTCAGGGCCATCCTGAGTTGGCATCGCACATTGCACAGGCTGTCATCCAACAAGACTTTGACTTGACCATCGTCAACAAAATGGATGTGGACCATGGCCTGACGGTGCCCTTGTCGCTCATGTGCGGTCAGCCGCTCACTTGGCCTTGCCCCGTCATTCCTTTTGCGGTGAATGTGGTGCAGTATCCTGTGCCCTCAGGTCAGCGGTGCTTTAACCTTGGCAAAGCCATAGCTAAAGCAGTCAAAAGTTTTGATGCAGATTTGAATATCCAAATATGGGGCACAGGTGGCATGAGCCACCAGTTGCAAGGACCTCGTGCTGGCCTGATCAACAAAGATTTTGACAATGCGTTCTTAGATCAACTCATTGCCGACCCAGCAGCCTTGGCACAAAAACCTCATATTGACTATGTGCGAGAGGCAGGGAGCGAGGGCATAGAGTTGGTGATGTGGCTCATAGCCCGTGGCGCCTTGAGCGATGTGAATGAAGGCAAGCCCACGCCGAAGGTGGTGCACCGTTTTTACCATGTGCCTGCCAGCAACACGGCGGTGGGACATTTGATTTTGGAGAACACATGAATAAAACCATCAAAGTAGCCTTGGCAGGCGCAGGTGCGTTTGGCATCAAACATTTAGATGGCATCAAACTTATCGAAGGGGTGGAAGTGGTCTCCCTCATTGGCCGAGAGTTGGAAAAAACCCAAGAGGTGGCCAAGCAATACGGCATTGCGCATGTCACCACCGACCTGAATGAAAGCTTGGCCCTCAAAGAGGTGGATGCGGTCATTTTGTGCACACCCACTCAAATGCATGCCTCACAAAGCATTGCTTGCTTGAAAGCAGGCAAGCATGTGCAGGTGGAAATTCCCTTATGTGATGTGTACAAAGATGGCGCTGAAGTGGTGGCATTGCAAAAGCAAACAGGTTTGGTGGCCATGTGTGGGCACACGCGGCGCTTTAACCCCAGTCACCAATTTGTGCACCAGCAAATCAAGGCGGGGCAGTTCAATGTGTTTCAAATGGATGTGCAAACCTATTTTTTCCGCCGCACCAATATGAACGCCTTGGGTCAAGCGCGCAGTTGGACCGACCACCTGCTGTGGCACCATGCAGCGCACACAGTGGATTTGTTCGCCTACCAAACAGGCAGTCCCGTGGTGAAAGCCAATGCGCTTGAAGGTCCGATTCACCCCACACTTGGCATTGCCATGGACATGAGCATTCAGCTGCAAGCCGCCAATGGTGCGATTTGCACCCTGTCTCTCAGCTTCAACAACGACGGCCCTTTGGGTACTTTCTTTCGCTACATAGGTGACAAAGCCACTTACATTGCCCGTTATGACGACTTGTTCAATGGCAAAGAAGAAAAACTCGATGTCTCCAAGGTGGCTGTATCCATGAATGGCATTGAATTGCAAGACCGCGAGTTTTTTGCGGCCATTCGCGAGGGCCGCGAACCTAACGCAAGCGTGGCACAGGTACTGCCTTGTTATCAGGTGCTGCATGATTTGGAACAACAATTGTCATGAATAAACGTCAAGTAGGCCCTTTCCACATCAACCCCATCGGCTTGGGTTGTATGAATATTTGCGCTGTTTACGGACCGCCCCCTTCGTTCGAAGATGCTGAACGTTTGCTGTTAACTGCTTTAGATGAAGGCGTTGATTTTTTTGATACCGCCGCCCTGTATGGCTTTGGCGAGAGCGAACGCATCATCGGCCAAGTGTTGTCCAAGCACCGTAGTCGCTTCACCCTGGCCAGTAAATGCGGTATGCAAGGCGTCGATGTCAATGGGGACGGCAAAAAGGTGCGTGTCATCGATGGTCGCCCAGAAACCATCAAGGCCACCTGCGACGACAGTTTGCGACGCCTCAATACGGATGTGATTGACCTGTATTACCTGCACCGCTGGGACAAGCGGGTGCCCATAGAGGAAAGCGTCGGTGCATTGGCTGATTTGGTACGAGCCGGAAAAATCCGCAGCATCGGTTTGTCCGAGGTGTCTGCGACCACGCTTCGCAAAGCCCATGCTGAGCATCCCATTGCTGCCTTGCAAACCGAGTATTCCCTGTGGACCCGAAACCCCGAAATCGCGGTATTGCAAGCCTGCCAAGACCTTGGTGTGGCTTTTGTTTCATTCAGTCCCTTGGCGCGCAAATTCTTATGCAACGACTTGCATAGCACCGCCCATTTATTGCCCACCGATTGGCGTCACACCTCGCCGCGTTTCAATGCAGAGCATTACCCGCGCAACCTTCAATTGCTCCACGATTACGTGCAGATTGCGCAAGAGCTAGCTTGCACCCCAGCACAGTTGGCCATTGCATGGGTGCTGCACCAAGCGCCGCACATCGTCACCATCCCAGGAACCTCTCGCATAGACCATCTGAAAGACAATATGGCGGCTTTGAGTATTCAACTCTCCCCCGAGGTGTTGGCGCGTTTAAACCAGGCCATCAACCAACACAATGTGGTGGGTAATCGCTACAACGCCCAAGCCAGCAGCGAAGTCGACACCGAAGTTTTTTCGGGGTGAATCCCCCCTGCAGAACCCCTCTTGCATTTGTTTTAAATAAAATTTATTACAACGTGTTTCTGAAAAACTTTATGTACCCAGTCAGACGGGCTCACAAGATATTGGTAGACAATTCCTAGGCCATTTGGCGAGTTCTTATATTAAGAAGAAGAATGCGTCAGTCGCAATCAATCCTACTATTAGAGGCATTAAAAGTAAGCGTTAAAAGTCGTTTATCACAGATTTTCCATGCCTTACACAGACAAATGATGCCAAATTCAATCGTGGATTAAATAAGGAATCGTAAAAAAGACAGATGCGGTCATTAAGTGTTCACATACCACCTATAAAACATCGTTATCAACATAGGAGGCTGAACATGGACAATTCGGTTTCATCTATTGAACTGCTTGCTCGTCTCTTTAACCAATCATTACGCAAGCGGGGTTTTACCAGAGCCATACATAGGGCGATGAACCCTAGTGAATGCACCGGAATCATGTATCAAGATTTCGGGGTTGTCGGTCTGGTCGTTGCAGGTGAATTGGCGCTTGAATTTTATGAATCAAGTCAAAGCCACGGCACTGGAGAAGAGTTCACACTTCCTGCAAATATCTATTTCCAAGCTACTGCCGGTGATGATGGGGCACAACTGCTAATTGCAAAGAAGCGAGCACACTTGGCAAGTACAACAGAATCGCTTGAAGAGATCTGATCAAACATTAACCAAAGGAGCCTGACCATGGAAAACCAAGCCACTGAAAAATTCTCTGAATTAGTTGACGAGTACCAAGAAGAATTTGAAACGCCAGCAGAATTACACCGAATGGCAGCCTATCACTTGATGCAAGCATCAAAGCAGCACGAGTTAGCCGCAGAGGCTTTTGAGAACGATGATCAAGTCACCTGCGATCTTCATTCCCTTCGTGCATACAAGCATGAACTCAATGGAAGGCAGTATTCTGAAATGGCCATGATGGATGCTGACGATATTGATGACATAGAAGACGTTGAAGCTACACAGACATAGGCATCAAAAGATCTCTAAATTCAATGAAGCGAGCCAGCAAATACGATAATCTTTTGAATCCAATCAACCAAAAGAAAATTGACGATCTGTGCCAATCAATCAGTGAAAACTGTGACAGCCCCTTAGGATGGGAGCAATTAACCAAGCTAAGTGGCTTCACTCACAAAGAATTGATTGCTCTTTTTCAACTCTACAAACAAACAACGCCTATGGCGTTCATCAAACACGCTAGGCTACTTAGAAAAATTGACTCACCAGTATTTCCTCAAAATCAACTTTTTCCAAAATTTATAAAAAATACAGATACGACAGGATGAAGAACATGATCACAACAAATGAATGTGTTGTTGAGAGTTTTTTCTAAAACAAGACACACCCCTGCCATAAACAAATCTTCTAATACGAAGTGTTTTTTAAAAAGTACTTCCATGTCAGTAGAGTCAGTGAGTACAGAATTCCACTTAATCAATGATGGTGGCATCAAGCGCAAAGTAGCCTATTCACGATTAGGTGAACTAAATGCAAAGCATATTTTTTTATGCTTACCAGGATTGTTAGAGACGCGTGAGAGCTTTTATCCTTTGCTTGCTATGGTTGAGCAATTTGATGATTGTTGCTGGATAAGTATCGATTACTGTGGCAGAGGTAATTCAGATCAATTGCCTGCCTCTGAGCAATACTCCTTCTCAAAATATCTTGCTGATGCACAGGATCTGATTGAAGCTTTGCTACAGCCAAGTCAAGTAAATTCCAATCGAAAACTCCATCTGATTGGAACTAGCATGGGCGGCATTTTGGCAATGCATCTTGTGAATCGCTTAAGCCATAAGGTCGACAGCGTGATGCTTAACGATATTGGCTTTTATCTCCACTGGTCAGCTTTGATGACTCTTTACCAGAATATCAAAAAATCAGATAACCAAATCGATAAATTAACAGTAGATGTGCGTGCCTTGGAAGCAGTACAAAGCAGCTCACACTTTGATTTGCCCTATGAATTTGATTTACTTGGAATGCGGTTTCACACTCTACTTCAAAATTTCACCGGCCGGGTTGTTTTGCTGCACAACGCTGAGAGCCCGATATGTTCATTGAACATAGCGAATCAATCCAAAGCAAAATTTCCAACCTTGAAGGTTTGGACCTTAGATAAGTCAGGCCACCCAGCCAATTGGGAGAAAAGCTTCGCCATCAAACTGGCACAGCTGATAAGACTCAAGCCTAGGTCAATGGAGACGATTGAGGTTGAAGAAGAGCTAAAAACGTTTGAAACTGCTCAAGAAAGTACATTCAGCTTTGTCTTTGTTGATTCTTTTTTACAAACCAGCAAGTCCTACCTTGAATCAACTGAAAAAAATCGAAACCGCTGGGTTCGTCAGTTGTTCAATCGCTTGAAGTTTGGTAAGAGTTCTTACTCTTGAAAAATTGACACATTTCAAAAAACCGACCTATGTGGACCGTATCAATCTGCTGTCTGCTTTTTACTGGCTAAGTCTGAGGCGTGGGTAGCCATATCAAATGCTTTGGCTTTTCCAATGTAAAAACGATCAACTCGCCAATCTTTCATGAGTTCTATAGCTAACTCAAAATCATGGGCATTCAATTTGTAAAGTTCTTTGATGAGAAAATCTTCTTCCGATTCCAATGCGAGTATGAGTCTTAAATAAACTAATCCGGTAGTCGACTCAGGCGAATGTTCGATAATTTTTTTAACTTTTTTGATGGCACGCATGTTGTTGTTGATGTTGTAAGGATGACTGAATTTTAGCCTTTTCCTAGCATCATTCAATGTCAAAATTATGACAAAAAAGCAATATGATTTTTATTTAGATATCGTTCACATGTGACGCACAATTTGAACGAATTATTTGCCTGCCTTCGTATTGATATCTTCAGCCAAGAAAGTAACGCACATCTTGTTCAGCAAACTTTGCTCAGGACTGCCGTTTTTTATTTCTTTCCAAACGCCTAAGTTTTTATCTACTGGCCGACCAGCGGCATCCCAAGTTTTGTATCCAGTCTCCAAGACGATTTGGTAAGCCTGTTTGGTGCAACTGTATTGAGCAATGCTTTCAACATAAAGAAAACCATCTTGATTGGGCTTGTCGTTGCTGGCCATCTGTTTCACAAAGCGAAGTTCACCATCTGTGGCTAATGATTGTGAAGATGCAAACAGTTGTCGATCTGAGGATGCTTCACTGATATCCCATGCTGAATGTGCAGCAAGAGAATTCAGGCATATCAAAATTGTAAGTAAGTTGCGCAAAGATTTAAACATTTGATGCTTTCCCTTTTGAATGGCATGTACAAGCTGTCGAAGGACAATCGAGTCACTCCTGTTGCTAGATTAGCGTCACCTAGGGTAACTACTATGACAATTTCAAATTTATTTTTAAAAACAGATTTTTTTGAGAGACTATAGAAGCATCGTCTGTATGACCTTAAGTAACGAAACGGTCATATTAAATTGTAAAGGTCGTTATTCCAATAAATCTGGGGTTGCATTCACTACGTGCTGACTGCGCAGCATCATCAAGCCTGCACCGACCAGCAAAACCATACCGCACCATGCCATGGTGTTGGGAATATCCCCCCACACCACAAAGCCCATGACCACGGCGGTCAGCAAGCCCACGTAGCGAAACGGAGCGACCACGGTCAGGTCGGCGCTACGCGTACTTTGAATCAGCAGGAAATAGCCAATGCTAAGTAGCGCCGCTGCGCCACCCAAACACGCCCAAGAGGTCATGCTCACCGCTGCCCAGTCTTGCCACAAACTCCACACCCCCGCCATCAAGGTGGCAGTTGTCGCTGTGCTCAAGGTCACGATCATCGAAGGGATTTGCGATGGCACAAAACGCATGCTGATGTCGCGCAAAGCGTGTAGCAAGGTGCCACCCAAACAGACCCAAGCCCACTGGTTAAAGCCATTAGTCTGGGGTTGCACCACCAGCAACACACCGGCAAAACCGGTTGCGATGATGAGCCAGTTACCCAAGCTCACCCTCACACCCAGTATCAGTCCCGATAGCAGGGCGATCAGCAAAGGGGTTGCCATATTGATAGCCGTGGCATTGGCCAAGGGCATGTGAAACATCGCAGTCAAATACACCAGACTGGCCAAACCATCTAACGATGAACGAATGAATACCCAGCGGTCACGCAAAGCCGTGATGGCGCTGCGTGGGCTTTTGAAAGTGCCCATGTAAACACACAGCAATGCCAAACCCAACATGGCCAAAAGCCCACGCAAAAAGATCAGTTGGGATGGGGGCAAACTGTCGCTGACGTACTTGACCAGCGAGTCGTTTAAAACAAAGCTGGCCATACCGACCGACATGGCGATCACGCCACGTCGGTTGTTGGCTGCGGTCATAGGGTGTCGATGAAACTGCGCAGTTTGTCAGAGCGGCTGGGATGCTTGAGTTTGCGCAAAGCCTTGGCTTCGATTTGGCGAATACGCTCGCGTGTGACGTCAAACTGTTTGCCCACCTCTTCCAAGGTGTGGTCGTTGTCCATCTCGATACCAAAGCGCATACGCAGAACCTTGGCTTCGCGGGGTGTGAGGCCATCCAAGATTTCCTTCACAACGTCACGCAAACCAGCTTGCATGGCAGCTTCCAGCGGCGCTGTGTTGGCGCCGTCTTCGATGAAGTCGCCTAAGTGCGAATCGTCATCGTCGCCGATGGGCGTTTCCATGGAGATAGGCTCTTTGGCAATCTTCATGATCTTGCGAATCTTGTCCTCGGGCATTTCCATTTTTTCGGCCAAGACAGACGCATCGGGTTCAAAGCCAAACTCTTGCAAGTGCTGGCGGCTGATACGGTTCATCTTGTTGATGGTCTCGATCATGTGCACCGGAATACGGATGGTGCGGGCCTGATCGGCGATGGAACGGGTGATGGCCTGTCGAATCCACCAAGTGGCGTAAGTGGAGAACTTGTAGCCTCGGCGATATTCGAATTTGTCCACGGCCTTCATCAAACCGATGTTGCCCTCTTGGATCAAGTCAAGGAACTGCAAGCCACGGTTGGTGTATTTTTTGGCAATCGAGATGACCAAGCGCAAGTTAGCCTCGATCATTTCTTTCTTGGCGTTGCGTGAGGAACGCTCGCCTTCGTTCATGCGCTTGTTGATGTCCTTGAGTTCGGCCAAGGGAACCACCACGCGGGTTTGAATGTCTGTGAGTTTTTGCTGCAACTCTTGGATGGCAGGAATATTACGGGTCATGGTGACGGACCAAGGCTTGGCCGCAGCAGACTGTTTCTCCACCCATTTCAGATTCAACAAATTGACGGGGAACTCTTTGATGAACATGTCTTGTGGCATGCCACAGCGGTCCACAATGATGCGGCGCAGTTCGCGTTCTTTTTTGCGCACATCATCGACTTGTGAGCGAACCAAGTCGCACAATTTTTCAATGGTGCGAGCGGTAAAGCGCACGGTCATCAACTCTTCGCTGATGGATTTTTGGATTTTCAAATAAGTAGGTGAACCGTAGCCTTCTTTGTCAAAGGCCTTGCGCATCTTTTCAAACAAGGTTTGCACACGGTCAAAGCGGGTAAGAGCTTCGGTTTTGAGTTCTTCAAGCTTCTTGGTGAGCGCTTTAGATCCACCTTTGCCATCGTCATCATCGGAGTCGTCAAACTCGTCGAAGTCTTCCTCGGCCACATAGTCGTCAGCCTCGTTGGCATTGCTAAAGCCGTCCACAATGGTGGAAATAACCACCTTACCTTCGCGTATGTCTTCGGCCATGCGCAAGATTTCAGCGACAGTGGCGGGGGAGGCGCTGATGGCCTCCATCATCGCCATCAAGCCGCCTTCAATGCGCTTGGCAATTTCAATTTCCCCTTCGCGGGTCAGCAGTTCCACTGTGCCCATTTCGCGCATGTACATGCGCACCGGGTCGGTGGTTCGGCCAAATTCGCTATCGACAGTCGACAAAGCCGCTTCGGCTTCTTCTTCTGCCTCTTCCTCACTGGCCACGGTGGGGCCGGTGTTGGTGATGAGCAAGGTTTCTGCGTCGGGCGTTTGTTCGTACACCGCAACACCCATGTCGTTCAGCATAGTGATAACCACTTCCATGGTCTCAGCGTCAACCAGTTTGTCGGGCAGGTGGTCGGAGATTTCGCCATGGGTCAGGTAGCCACGCGTTTTGCCGAGTTTGATCAGGGTCTTTAAGCGCGAGCGGCGTTTGGCCAAGTCTTCTTCGGACAAGACGGCTTCGTCCAATCCAAACTCTTTCATCAAGGCGCGTTCTTTGGCCTTGCTGATCTTCATGCGCAAAGGCTTGACCTTCTCGCCAGTGGCTACGGTCTCTTCGGCAAATTCGGCCTCTAAGTCGACCAAGTCTTCATTGGCAGGCAGACCTTTTTTAGCCGCTTTGCCTTTGGCCGCAGCTTTGGCGGTAGCTTTGGGTGGTTTGGCTTTTTCAGCGCTGGGTTTGACAGGTGCTTTTGCTGGCGTTTTTGCGCTTGGCTTGGCGGCAGCTTTCACAGGGGCTTTTGCAACAGGTTTAGCCGCAGGTTTTGCCGCAGTTTTCGCAACTGGCTTGGCGGCTACTTTGGCCTCAGGCTTGGCGGCGGTTTTGGCGATAGGCTTGGCAACAGGTTTGGCAGGGGCTTTTTTGGCAGTCGACACAGGAGAGGCTTTCTTGGGGACAGGTTTCGCGGAGGACGCTGATGGTTTAGCGGCTGTTTTGGCCTTGGCAGGCTTTGTGGACTTCTTGGCTGGCATGTCAATCCTTGGACAACAAAAAGGGGTATCAGCGTACTTTTAAGCACGCTAACAGGACAGTGGCAGGGGTTCCAAGCAAGTTGAAAGGGCGATCATTTGGTATGCAGTCCTTGCGGTGAACGGCGGGTTGTGAACGAAGTCACGTTTGGCCTGGCCCGGAGGTGTTGCTGTCGCGCTTGCTATGGAAAAGTGGATTATACCAGAGGGGCTTTTTTCAGGACTGCTAAACGGCCATTCAATTGCTTGATGCGCTCATAGGCCAGTGGGTCGCTCGCCATGCGGCGGGTCAAGCTGTCTATCTCTTGGGAGAGTTGGTCTTTTTCTAAAGCCAACATGATGCTTTGCAATTCACCTGCATCGCTGTCGATGTCGGCAAGGGCGTCATCGATCAAGCGCGACACCACCGCTTCAAGGGCGTGTCCACGCAAGCCCTCGCGCAAGCCTGCCAAGGGTTGCACACCGTTTTCCAACCACTGCTGGTTGAGCCACGCCATCAACTCGCCATAAGGTGCCGGCATTTCCAGCAGCAAGTGGTGTTGGTGTGCAGACAAGCCATCCCATTGCTGCATATCCGCAAACAAAATTTGCAACGCCCTGTCGTGGCGCGAAGGCGCTTTGCTGCGCAGGTTGATGCCTATGGGTGGGGGGCGTTTACTGTTACCTGTGCGTGTCCAAGGGCTGGTGGAGGCAAACCCAGATTTATGAACAGGCTTGGTGGAGGGGTTAAAGCCAGGGGTGCCTGAGGGTGCAGAAGCCAGCCATAAACGCTGCAGTTCGTGCGGGCCGATGCCGACTGCATTGGCCAGTTCATTGAGCATTTGGGTTTTGAGCACGCCCTCGGGCATTGCTAACCACAACGGTTTGGCTTGAGCAGCGAGCAAAGCCCGACCTTCAGCGGTTTCGATGTCGCAGCCATCGCGGGCAACTTCCATCACAAAGCGGGACAGGGGCGTGGCGTCAGACACCATCCGAGAAAATGCATCTGCGCCATAAGCGCGTACAAAACTGTCGGGGTCGTGTTCCGCCGGCAAAAACAAAAACTTCACATTGCGGGTATCACTGGCAAAGGGCAGGGCGCCGTCTAGCGCTTTTCGGGCGGCTCGTCTGCCAGCTGCATCGCCGTCAAAGCTGAACACCACCGAGTCGGTAAAGCGAAACAGTTTTTGCACATGGTCGGTGGTGCAAGCCGTACCCAAGGTGGCCACTGCATTGGGAAAGCCCAGTTGAGCCAAAGCCACCACATCCATGTATCCCTCGGTCACCAACACATAGCCAGCTTCGCGCAAGGCAGTTCGCGCTTCAAACAAGCCGTACAACTCTCGGCCTTTGCTGAACACAGGGGTTTCTGGGGAATTCAGGTATTTGGGTGTGCCGTCGCCGAGCACACGCCCACCAAAGCCTATGCACTCGCCTTTGACATTGCGAATGGGAAACATGATGCGGTCGCGAAAGCGGTCGTAGCGCTTGTCTTCTTCGCCACTTTCTTCGTGTGAGATGACCAAACCCGATTCCACCAGCAAAGTATCTTGGTAGTCGGCAAAAACACTGGCCAAGCTGCGCCATCCGTCGGGCGCATAGCCCAAACCAAATTGCTTGGCGACCTCACCCGACAAGCCTCGGCCTTTGAGGTAGGCCACCGCTTGTGGGCTGCCTTTGAGGTGTTTGCGGTAAGACTCACCTGCTTTTTCCAGCACCTCGTTCAAAGTGGCTTGGCGTTGGCGCTGTTGCTGGGCGCGTTGGCGCTGTGCAGGGTCGGCTTCGTCTTCAGGCACTTGCAGACCATAGCTTTGCGCCAAATCTTTCACCGCTTCGATGAAGCTCATGCCGCCATGCTCCATCAAAAAGCCAATGGCGTTACCGTTTTTGCCGCAACCAAAGCAATGGAAAAATTGTTTGGTGGGACTGACAGAAAAAGAGGGTGACTTTTCGCCGTGAAAAGGGCACAAACCCATGTAGTTGGCGCCGCCCTTTTTCAACTGCACATAGCGCCCCACCACCTCGACCACATCGGTGCGGTTGATCAACTCTTGGATGAAAGATTGGGGTATGGCCATCTCAGTCGCCAGCGACCACGCCCTCGCGGCGCGGGTCGGCTGCGCCAAACCAATCGGGTCCTAGGCGCTGCAACGCTTGCAAGCCGCTGGGCATGTCTATTTCTTTCACCGAATGACCAAGAATTTGTAAATTCGACACAGTGGCAGAGGGAAACAAGCCCGCTTCCAGCAGCAAGGGTGTGTTTGCGCCGGTCACCCCAGAGTGCGGCAGGTTGATGGCTTGCTGGGCGTCAAGCTCCCAGTGCAAAAGGGCCCACAAAGTTTGTGCAGTGAAGTGGATGATCATGGCGCCCCCTGGGCTACCCAAACTGGCCAGCAATTCGCCGCGTTCGTGGTCGGGGTTTTCAGCAAAAACCAAGGTGGGGCTCATCGAGGAGCGAGGGCGTTTGCCCGCTTGAACACGGTTGGCAACAGGGCGGCCGTGCTGGTCTTGCGGGGTAAAGCTGAAGTCGGTCAATTGGTTGTTCAGCAAAAAACCACCGGGCAAATTTTCCACACTGACCATCATGCGAGCGCCAAAACCACTCTCGATGGTGGTGGTCATGGCCAAGGCGTTTCCCAAGCCATCGACGATGCTGATGTGGCTGGTGCCATACTCGGTTTGGTCTGGCATGGGAGCCATTCCCTGTAAACGGCTGCCAGGGTTGCCGGCGCTTACCTGCGGAATTCGCCTATCGACAATTTGGCTGGCACGTGACTGCAAATACGCGGTATTTAGAAGCTCGTCCCAGTCTTGGGCAGGGGGGCCAACAAAAGCAGGGTCTGCGATGAACTGGGCGCGATCGGCAAATGCCAAACGAGCTGCTTCGTTGTAGTTGTGCAGCCAAGCTGTGCTGGGAATGGCGGTGTTGCGCTCAGTCCAAGGGGAGGGGGGAAGTTGGTTGCTGGGGTCGGTGGCAAGCATACCCACGATTTGCCCTATGGTGATCAAGCCCGAGCTGGGTGGACCCACGCCGCAGACCTGTACCTGCTGGGTGGTGCTGAAGGGACTGGCATGTGAAAAACACAGGGCATCACGCTCCAGCGCCTCGTATTTTTGCAAATCTTGCAGGCTGAGAAAGCCAGGGTTGGCGGGGTGCTGCTGCACTTTGTCGGCCATCGCTTGGGCAATTTCGCCCGTGTAAAAAATGTCTGCCCCGTCTTGCGCGATGCGCTTGAAGATAGCCGCCATGGCGGGGTTTTGTAAACGGTGTCCTACGGGCCAAGGTGTGCCATCCGACTGAAAAAAGTACGCCAAGGCTTGGTGGTCGCGTTGCAGCGTGGTATCGGCACTCAGCAATGTATGCAAACGTGGGCTGATGGGAAAGCCTTCCTCGGCCAAGGCAATAGCGGGTTCAAACAATTGCGCCCAAGCCAGTGCGCCGTGTTGCTGGTGTGCTTTTTCCAACATGCGCAGCAAGCCTGGCACACCCACCGAACGGCCACCCACCACGGCGTCGTTAAAGGCCATGGGCTTGTCTTGCAGCCAAAACAAACGCTCGGTAGCTAGGGCGGGGGCGGTTTCTCGTCCGTCAAAAACTTGCAAGTGCTCGCTGTCGTGGTGCAGCAAAAAGGCCCCGCCGCCAATGCCGCTCGACTGCGGTTCCACCAATGTCAACACCATTTGTACTGCAATGGCGGCATCCACCGCCGTGCCACCAGCTTGCAGGACTTGGTAACCCGCATCGCTGGCCAAAGGGTTGGCCGCTGCCACACCGCGCTGCTTGAGGTGCCAACCTGGTTTAGCTTGGTAGCCGCTGGCTGCCTCTGGCAAATCGGGAATGCGGTAATTCAGCTGAGCCTGCGCATACCCTGCGAACAAGCTAAGCGTTAGAGCGAGTACTTCTTTGCGCACTTACTTTGGCGGCAGGCGAATCGCACCATCAAGGCGGATGACCTCACCATTGAGCATGTCGTTGTCCAAAATATGCATCACCAATTTGGCGTAATCCATGGGTGTACCCAAGCGCGAGGGGAAGGGCACACCTGCAGCCAAGGCTTCTTGCACTTCTTTGGGCATGGAGAACATCATGGGCGTGCCAAAAATGCCAGGGGCAATGGTCATGTTGCGAATGCCCAGTTTGGACAAGTCGCGGGCGATGGGCAGGGTCATGCCGACAATGCCGCCTTTGGAAGCGGAATACGCAGCTTGGCCAATTTGGCCGTCATAGGCCGCCACCGAAGCGGTAGAGATGAGCACACCGCGCTCGCCTGTGGCTTCGGGAGGGTTGGTGCTCATGGCCTGAGCGCTCAAGCGAATCATGTTGAAGCTGCCCACCAAATTGACATTGATAGTGCGCTGAAAACCTGCCAGCAAATGCGGGCCGGTTTTACCAACCGTACGCTCGGCGGTGGCGATACCTGCACAGTTGATGAGGCCGCTCAATTTGCCCAAGCTTTGCGCTTTGGCGACAACGGCCGCGGCTTGCTCTTCATTGGAAACATCGCAATGCATGAACACACCGCCCAACTCAGCGGCGATGGCTTGGCCTTTTTCGTCTTGCATATCCGCGATAACGACTTTGCCACCAGCCTGGCTAAGAAGTCTTGCCGTGCCTTCGCCCAAACCGGACGCACCGCCGGTCACGATAAATACATTGCCCTTGATTTGCATGAATTGCCTTTCAATACGGTCTAAATGAGATAAGCCAATGATTATCGCAGTGCCTGCTGGGTGACAATCGGCGTATGCATAACTTCACAGCTTTTTCTCGCCGCTTTTGCCAACTCGGTTTGGCCGCTTTGCTGATGGCCTTGGCTGCCTGCACCACCGTCAAACCCCCCGAGGTGGTTGTACAGCCTGAAGTACCGCAAGTCCCTGCGCCAAAGAAAGTACCTAAATTGGGGCTGGCTTTGGGCGGCGGTGCGGCGCGCGGGTTTGCGCACATTGGGGTGATTCAGGTCTTGGAGGAAAACGGAATCAAGCCGGACATGGTGGTGGGCACTTCCGCGGGCAGCGTGGTAGCCGCTTTTTACGCCAGCGGTAAGACGGGTGCACAGTTGCAGTGGTTGGCCGACAGCATGGACGAGTCGCAGCTCACCGATTGGACCGTGCCTTTCATGAGCCGAGGTATGTTGCGCGGTGATGCACTGGGCCGCTACATCAACTCGCAACTCAACGGCGCCAAGATCGAAGACCTGAAGATGCCCTTAGGGATAGTCGCCACCGATTTGCAAAGCGGAGACGGTATTTTGTTCAGGCGTGGCGATATCGCCACTGCGGTGCGAGCTTCCAGCGCTGTGCCCTCGGTGTTCGAGCCTGTGCGCATTGGCAACAAAGACTATGTGGACGGTGGTTTGGTCTCGCCTGTACCTGTGCGCTATGCCCGTCAGATGGGCGCAGATATCGTCATTGCGGTGGATATTTCCAGCCGTCCCGAAGACGCCAAAACCACCGATATGCTGAAGGTTCTTTTGCAAACTTTCAGCATCATGGGTAAAAGCATCAGCCAGTTAGAAATGGCGCAAGCTGAAGTGGTTGTGCGACCCGCCATGCCAGATGTGGGCAGCACCGAGTTTGCCGCCCGCAAGAAAAGCATAGAAGCGGGCAGGGCTGCCATGAAACTGGCCTTGCCAGCGCTTAAAGCGGCACTGGCCAAATAAAAAAGGCTTCTCGAAAGAAGCCCTTTTCTAAGACCGTCAAAGCAAATTAACGCTTGCGTGAAGCCTTGGGGGTAGCGGTGGCAACAGTAGAAGCAGCCATGGCGTGCATATTGGATTCAGCAGCTTCGGTGGCTTGTTTCACCGCTTTTTGAACGCTTTCGATAGCGCTTTGGCTGGCAGCGATGGCGCTCTTGACCATGGCCACAGCAGTTTCAGAGCCAGCAGGTGCGTTTTTCACAGCAGAGTCCACCAAATTGGTGACGGTTTTTTGTGTTTCAGCGGCTTTTTCTTCCACAGCCTTGGTGAATTCGCTGCCAGTGCTGGAAGCGATTTCATACATGTGGCGGCTGAAAGAAACCGCTTTTTCGCTCAAGGGTTGCAGGTAGCCCGCTTGCAGAGCCATCAGTTCTTGAACGTCTTTGACGCTCATCAGGGCGTGGACGTGGTCTTGGTTGTCAGACAGAGCAGCTTTGGCAGCGGCCATGTTCAGTTCGACCAATTTTTCAACGCCGGCGAAAGCTTTGTGGCTCAGGCCGAAAAGTGTATCAATGCTGGCTTTGTTGGCGGCAATCATTTGTTCTGCGGTCATCATGGTGTTTTCCTTTGAAGAAGTTAAAAGTGGGAACCTGGTCACTGCGTTTTGTTTTTTTGTTGCGGCGCAGCATGGATTGAAGTATAGGGTTAATACTGGTCAAATCAAGTGTTATTTGTTGCAATGCAACAAATTAGACGTGGTTTTCTAAACCCTTTTGATCTGGCGCAAATCCAGTCTTTTCAGGATTTATGGCACTTTTACCCGCACAATCTTTGACAAATGAAGCTTTTTTACGCTGCCACCCACATTCAGACCTTGCCGGCAGGTCACCGGTTTCCCATGGGCAAATACGAGCTCTTAAGGCAAAGCTTGGCGGCGGACATGCCGCAACTGGGTCTGCTTTTGGCCGAACCCGCCAGCGAAGGCGAGTTGGCGCTGGTTCATACGCCTACATATATAGAGGCGGTATTCAAGGGCAGTTTGCCCCCTGCAGCCCAAAGAGAAATTGGATTTCCGTGGTCCGAGGGCATGGTTGAGCGGGCCAGGCGCTCGGTGGGCGCCACCATAAGCGCGGCCAGACTGGCCATGAAAGAAGGTATTGCGGCCAATTTGGCTGGCGGCACCCACCACGCCTATGCCGACAAGGGCGGCGGTTTTTGCGTTTTCAACGATGTGGCGGTGGCTGCACGGCTGATGCAAGCCGAGTGGGGCAGGCAGCTGCAAGGGGATTTGCAAGTGGCAGTGATTGATTTGGATGTCCACCAAGGCAACGGTACCGCGCATATTTTTCGTGACGACCCCACGGTATTCACCCTCTCGCTGCACGGCGCAAAAAACTTCCCGTTTCGCAAAGAGACCAGCGATATTGACGTGGAGTTACCTGACGGCTGCAGCGATGCGGCGTATCTGGACGCTTTGAATGAAGCTTTGCGCAAGTTGCAAGACCGCTGTGCGCCCGACTTGGTGTTTTACTTGGCTGGCGCAGACCCCCACGAGGGCGACCGCTTGGGGCGCCTGAACTTGAGCTTTGAAGGTCTGCAAGAGCGAGACCGCTGTGTGCTGGCGTGGGCCAACGACAGGCGCATCCCTTTGGCCATGGCGATGGCTGGCGGTTACGGCAAGCAGATCGAGGACACGGTACAGGTGCAAATGAACAGTTTTGCCCAAGCTTTCAGCAGTTGGCAAGACTGGCAAAATCAGCCGTTATGACCGCCTCTACTTCAGCTCGCCCCCAACCCCACGGGCGTGACGCTTACCCCATCTTTCGCCGCATCACCACCCGCTGGTTGGACAACGACGCCTATGGCCATGTCAACAACGTTATTTACTACCACTGGTTTGACACCGTGGTGAATGCGCATTTGATCGAACACGGTGTGCTCGACATCCAACACGGTGCAACCATTGGTTTGGTGGTGGAGACGCATTGCAATTACTTTTCGTCGCTTGCGTTTCCGCAAAACGTGGACGCTGGTTTGCGGGTGGCGCGCATAGGCTCGTCCAGTGTGCGCTACGAGGTGGGTTTGTTTGCCGAAGGCGAAGCACTTACCGCTGCCCACGGGCATTTTGTGCATGTGTATGTGGACAGCCAAACCCGCCGCCCCGTCAGCGCTTTGCCCCCAGAGTTACAAAAAGTTTTAGAGGACCTCGCATGACAGCCACCCTGAATGCCGTTGACCAAGCCATCACCACCCGCATGTCGGCCCGAGCCTTCACCTCGCAGCCTGTGCCGCGTGAGGTGTTAACGCAGTTGCTCGAACTCGCCGCTCGCTCTCCCTCGGGTACCAACACCCAGCCTTGGAAGGTGTATGTCTTGCAAGGCAAAAGCCGCGACAGTTTGGTGCAGAAGGTGTGCGCCGCCCACGACGAAATCCGCGCCAACCCCGACATGGCCAATGACTACCGCGAAGCCTACGACTATTACCCCGAAAAATGGGTCAGCCCCTTCATCGACCGACGCCGAGAGAACGGCTGGAGCTTGTACGGCTTGCTAGGCATTGGCAAGGGCGACAAAGACAAAATGCATGCCCAGCACCAACGCAATTACCGCTTCTTCTATGCCCCCGTCGGCTTGATGTTCACCTTGGACAAAGTCATGGGGCGTGGCTCGCTGGTGGACTACGGCATGTTTTTGCAAACCTTGATGGTGGCCGCCCGTGGTCACGGCCTGCACACCTGCCCGCAAGCCGCGTGGAACGGTTTTGCCAAGATCATCCTGCCGCACATAGGCGCAGGTGACAACGAAATGCTGGTCTGTGGCATGGCGCTGGGCTACGCCGACGAGGGCGATATCGTTAACACCTTTCGCACACCTCGCGAGAGCGTGGCCTCTTTCACCACTTGGCTGGAGTAAGCCCCATGGTCATCACCAGCTTGCTTGACACCGATCTGTACAAATTCACCATGATGCAGGCGGTGCTGCACCAGTTCCCAGGTGCGCAGGTGAGCTACAAATTCAAATGCCGCACCACAGGCGTGAAGCTCGCTGCCTATGTGGATGACATCCGCGCTGAAATTCACTCGCTGTGCAAGCTGCAATTCACCGAGCAAGAGCTCGATTGGATGCGTGCCATGCGCTTCATCAAAAGCGACTTTGTGGATTTTTTAGGCTTGTTTCGCTTAAATGAAAAATACATCGACGTCGTGGCGCTGCCCAGTGGCGAGATTGATATGCGCATTCACGGCCCTTGGTTGCACACCATCTTATTTGAAATCCCGGTGCTGGCCATCGTCAATGAGGTGTATTTCCGTCATACCCAGCCGGTGCCTGACTATGTGGAAGGTCGCCAACGTTTGGACACCAAAATCGCCCAACTGCAAGAGGCTGACTTGGGCGACTTGAAAATCGCCGACTACGGCACCCGCCGACGTTTTTCCAAAGCGTGGCATGAAGAAGTGCTGCGGGTGTTGACCTCTCGTTTGGGCTCGGGTGCGACAGGGCGGTTTGCCGGTACCAGCAATGCGCTGTTTGCCATGAAGCTTGGCTTGACGCCCTTGGGCACCATGGCGCACGAGTACCTACAAGCTTGCCAAGCCTTGGGGCCACGCTTGCGCGACAGCCAAGTATTTGGCTTTGAGACATGGGCGCGTGAATACCGCGGCGACCTAGGCATTGCTTTGAGCGATGTTTACGGCATTGAGCCGTTTTTGCGCGACTTCGATATGTATTTTTGCAAGCTCTTCGATGGCGCGCGTCACGACAGCGGCGACCCCTTCACATGGGGTGAGCGCATGATTGAGCATTACAAAAGTAACCGCGTGGACCCGCTCACCAAAATTTTGATCTTCAGCGACGGCTTAACTGTGCCACGCACCATCGAGCTTTACCAACGCTTTCGAGGCCGCTGCCAACTGGCGTTTGGCATTGGCACCAACCTGACCAACGACTTGGGCTATGAGCCGCTGCAAATCGTCATCAAAATGGTGGAATGCAACGGTCAGCCTGTGGCAAAGCTGTCGGACACGCCTTCCAAAAACATGTGTGAAGACACCAACTACTTGGCCTATTTGCGCCAGGTGTTTGACATTGAACAACCCACTTCTTAAGCCATGGCCTACCTTCGTTTGTTTTTTCTTTTTGTTGCTGCCCTCGAGCTCAATGCCTTCTCGCCCGATGTGCTGTCGCACCTGCAAAGCTTGGGTGGCACCGAGGCCACTTTGGCGCAAAGCCTGTGGTGCTTGGGTTTGTTGATGGTATTTGGCTGGTTGGCCAGCAAAGCGTCCGTTGGCACGGTGTTTCCCAGCTTCACTTTGCAATTACTTTTGGGCATTGTGTTGCACGATGCGCTTTCGCCCTTGTCGGCGCAACTGGCCTTGGCGGTGGTGGTGTGTACCGCGCTGGCTGCCATCATTTTGAAGTCGGGTGGCGACGAGCTTGACCGCCATCAGTTTGCCAAGATCGCTTATCCCACTCTGATGATTGCAGTGGCAGGCTATTTGGTCACTTTCTTTGTGATGTTCGCCTTGCTGATGTGGCTGGGGCTGGACAGCAAAACCGCGGCGCTTTTGTCGGCCATCATTGGGTCCACAGACCCCGCAGCGCTCATTCCCACTTTGAAAAATGTGCGCTTCTTGCAAAAATACCAACGTGTGGTGGACATCTCTGTGGCCGAGAGTGCCTTGAACGACGCGGTAGGCGCCATCTTCACCGCCGCCGTGGCGGCCATGGTGCTGGCGCAAGTGCCGATGGATAACCTTGGCAACTTGGCGCAGGGCTTGTTCAGCCCCGACAACCTGTTTCAGTTGGGCAAGCAGTTTGCCTTTGGCACGGTGGCGGGTTTGGTCGGTTGGGCTGCCATGGTCTGGCTAGAACGCTATCGCAAAGCCGACCATCCGTTTCAAGCGCCATTTGATTTTGCGCTGGTGGTGGCCATTCCACTGTTGACGTTTTTGCTGGCGCAGGCCCTGCACGGCAATGGGTTTTTGGCCGCTTTTGTGGCAGGTTTGTTGGCCAATTTCAACCGCAGTGCGGCGCATTTTCACCACCTGATTGAGCAGACCGAGACGCAAATTGAGAGCGTGGCCAAGCCCGTCATTTTCATGATGGTGGGACCGTTCGTGTCCCTGCCCATGTTGATGGACACCGCTCTCATGGGCTTGTTGGTGTCCTTGTTGTTTATCTTTGTGGCGCGGCCTGTGGCGGTGTTTGCCTCTTTGTTGCTCACTGGCATTTCTTTCAAAGAGAAATTGTTTCTTTGCGCTGTGCGTGAGACTGGCGTCATCCCCGTGGTGTTGGCTGTCATCACGGTGGCGCAGTTTTCAGACCTTCAGGGCTTGATGCCCTTGACCGCTTGGGTGGTCATTTGGACATTGACTTTGCTGCCAGCGATCACTCCTTGGTGGTCGCGTCGATTGAATATGGTGCAGTCGTGAGTAAACCTAAGTTGCTGGTGGGACGCCCCACCTACCCCGAAGTCGTTGCGCGTTTGCGTGAGCATTTTGACGTCACCGACAACCAAGACGACAAGCTGTGGACCACCGAATCATGGATAGCCGCACTCAGCCAGCACGAAGCTGCTTTGTGCATAGGCGTAGAGCCTGTCAATGAAACCGTGTTGGCGGCTTGCCCGCATCTGCGCATCTGCGCCAACCTGAGTGTGGGCTACAACAACTTCGATGTTCCCGCCATGACCCGACACAAGGTCTTGGCCACCAACGCCCCCGACGTGCTGAATGAAACTACCGCCGACCTAGGGTTCGCATTGATGATGGCCGCTGCCAGGCGTGTGAGCGAGAGCGAAATATTCATCCGCAATGGCGAATGGACGCACTGGCGCTACGACCAATTTGCAGGTGCAGAAGTGCATGGCAGCACCTTAGGCATCATCGGTATGGGCCGCATAGGGCAGGGCATTGCCAAGCGAGGTGCTTTGGGGTTTGGTATGAAGGTCATTTACCACAACCGCAGTCGCTTGGACGCTGGCACCGAGGCCGAATGCAAAGCCACTTACGTCAGCAAGCAAGCGCTTTTGCAGCAAGCCGACCATGTGGTCTTGGTATTGCCGTATTCCAAAGCGTCGCACCACACCATAGGCGCGGCCGAGTTGGCGCTGATGAAACCCACGGCCACGCTCACCAATATTGCCCGTGGCGGCATTGTTGACGATGCAGCGCTGGCGCAAGCGCTGCAGCAAGGGCAAATTGCCGCCGCGGGTTTGGATGTGTTCGAGAACGAGCCACGTTTGAACCCTGAGTTGCTAAAGTGCCGCAATATCGTGATGACGCCGCACATCGGCAGCGGTACTTTGGCCACCCGTTTGGCCATGGCGAACTTGGCCAGCGACAACCTGATTGCCTTCTTCACCGAGGGCAAAGCCCTCACCCCCCTCAACCCTGAAGTGCTGGGATTGGCATGAGTACCGACAATTGGATGGTCGCGGCTGTGGTCGTGGCTGCTTTGCTGATCATGGCGATCTTTCGCCGCTATGCCAGCAAAGCCGCCACCCAAGAAGATCCGTTGCTCAAACTTGACGACAAGTTAGAACGCTTGGAGCGTGAGTTGCGCTACGCCATCAGCGAGTCCTCTCGATCTGACCGCCAAGAGCTGTCGCACAACATGGCGCAGTTGCAGCAAACCCTCACCGAGCAACTGACGCTGATGCAAGGCACTTTGAATACCCAACTGCAAGCGCTGGGCGAGGGTAATGCAAGGCGAATGGGTGAGGTGCGAGACACCTTGGACCAGCAGTTACAGCAGCTGCAAAAAACCAATGCCGCCAAGCTCGACGAGATGCGCCAAACGGTGGACGAAAAACTGCAAACCACCTTGGAAGCGCGGCTGAGTGAAAGCTTCAAGCAAGTGGCCGAGCGTTTGGAGCAAGTGCACCAAGGCTTGGGCCATATGAAAACCTTGGCCCAAGGTGTGGGCGACTTGCAACGGGTTTTAAGCAACGTCAAGACCCGCGGCATTTTTGGCGAGGTGCAGCTGGAAGCCTTGCTGGAACAGGTGCTGACCATCGAGCAATACGGCAAACAAGTGGAAACCAAGCCGCGCAGCAACCAGCGGGTGGACTTTGCCATCAAGCTGCCTGGTCGCAGCGACGATGGCGCTACGGTGTGGCTGCCCATCGACGCCAAGTTCCCGCGCGAAGACTACGAGCGTCTGCTCGACGCCCAAGACCGCGCCGACCCCTTGGCCGCCGAAGCCTCGGCCAAGGCCATGGAGTCACGCATTCGCCAAGAGGCCAAGAGCATCGCCGAGAGTTATTTGGCACCACCCCACACCACCGACTTTGCGATTTTGTTTTTGCCGGTGGAAGGTTTGTATGCCGAGGTGCTGCGCCGCCCCGGCCTCATGGACAGCTTGCAGCGGGACTACCGCGTCACCTTGGCAGGCCCCACCACCTTGCTCGCGATTTTGAACAGCTTGCACATGGGCTTTCGCACCTTGGCGTTGGAGAAACAAGCCTCTGAGGTGTGGAAGGTGCTGGGCGCGGTCAAAACCGAGTTCGACCGCTATGGCGAGTGGGTGGCCAAGGTGCGCGAGCAGGTACAAAAAGCGGCGGACACCTTGGACCGCGCCGACACCCGCAGCAAGCAAATGCGCCGTGTTTTGAAAGGCGTGGAGGCCTTGCCCGAGGCCGAGGCCTTGGCACGCTTGCCGTTGGATGCCTCGGATGCCTCAGAGGTCGTTGACCCCGAATAAAGTCATTGCTTCTCACAATGACCACTCTGATTGCTGTACTTCGCCGTTGCTAAAACAAATCTTTAAATACTCAAATTTCAATAATTTTCATAATAAATAGCTACTTTTTATGTTAAGGTGTAACTCTTGAAGTTGACACTGAGGTTGAGGGTCATGGTCTACAAAACAAAGCGTTTTCATACACCCATGTTTGAGCAAATGCTGTTTCCGAACGACATTGAAGGTGTCTTGATGGAAATGGAATTTACTTCAGACATGTTGAGCCAAGCAGCCGAGTTTCGGCAAAATGTGCTCATGAACGGGCTCAACCGTTTCAAGTCGCACAGCCCTCATTGGCGTCGCCCGGTCAATGTCGAGCGGGTTATTTTGGTGGTTGGTCAGGTTGAGTCCGACCCCTCACTCAAGCACGGCATTCAAAGCATTCGCACCAATCTTGGCTTACTCAAAGCCGTTTGTCAGGCCAATGCTGATGCTTATATCGTCTACAAGCCTCACCCCTTGGTGTGGTCTGACATTCAGGCCATTCAAAACAGTCGGCAAGACCGTCAACTCTGGTGCGATGAGTGTGTGGGAGATGTGTCTCTGAGTCACTTGTTGCCCAAAGTCAACGAGGTTCATGTCATGACCTCGTTGGCAGGTTTTGAGGCCTTGCTGCGCGGTAAAAAAGTCAGCTGTTATGGCCGCTCTTTCTATGCCGGTTGGGGCCTGACCACTGACATGGTGCCCATGCCTGTTCGCCCACGCCAACTCAATGTCGATGAACTTATAGCGGGTGCTTTTTTCAGCTATCCCCGCTATATGAGCCGGCTTGAGGGCAAGGTACGCAGCACTCCCGACATGGCACTGGATGGGGGGCTAGGCTCTTGGCATACAGAGCCTGCCATGCTCACGGCAAGGGCTTAAACGCGCTTGCGGTATTCGGCGGTACGGGTGTCGATTTCCACCTTATCGCCTTGCGCCACGAAAATAGGCACACTGATGTCAAAGCCGGTAGAAATTTTGGCGGGTTTAAGAACCTTGCCTGAGGTGTCGCCTTTGACAGCGGGTTCTGTCCAGGTAATTTCTCGCACCACGCTGGTGGGCAACTCTACGGAAATGGCCTTGCCGTCATAAAACACCACCTCAGCCGACATACCGTCTTCAAGGTAGTTGAGCGAGTCGCCCATGTTTTCGTTTTCTACTTCGTACTGGTTGAACTCGGTGTCCATCCACACATACATGGGGTCGGCAAAGTAAGAGTAGGTGCACTCTTTTTTGTCGAGCACGATTTGGTCCATCTTGTCGTCAGCCTTGAACACCACCTCGGTGTTGAAGTTGGCAATCAGGCTTTTAAGCTTCATGCGCACTGTGGCGGAGTTGCGTCCACCACGGCTGTATTCAGTTTTGAGAACGACCATGGGGTCTTTGCCGTGCATGATGACGTTGCCGGCGCGAATTTCTTGAGCTATTTTCA
>NZ_JBBAOI010000020.1:0-44386 GCF_040401495.1 Limnohabitans sp. | reverse complement strand
CCTTTTTCCATGACGCGGCGCATGAACAGGTCGGGGATCCAGTTGGCGGTGTTCATGTCATGGGTGCGGCGGCGATCGTCGCCAGTGTTTTTACGCAACTCCAAAAACTCTTCTATATCCAAGTGCCAAGTTTCCAAATAGGTACATACCGCACCCTTGCGTTTGCCGCCTTGGTTAACGGCCACCGCGGTGTCGTTGACCACTTTCAGGAAAGGTACAACACCTTGAGACTCGCCATTGGTACCTTTGATGTGAGAACCCAAGGCGCGCACACGAGACCAGTCGTTGCCCAAGCCGCCAGCAAATTTGGAGAGCAATGCATTTTCTTTGATGGACTCGTAAATGCCGTCTAAATCGTCTGGCACCGTGGTCAGGTAGCAACTGGACAACTGGGGGCGCAAGGTGCCACTGTTGAAAAGGGTGGGGGTACTGGACATGAAGTCAAAGGACGACAACACTTCATAAAACTCAATAGCGCGTTCTTCGCGGTTGACTTCGCCCAGCGACAAACCCATGGCCACACGCATGAAAAACGACTGGGGCAACTCAATGCGTTGCTTGCGGACGTGCAGAAAATAGCGGTCATACAGAGTTTGCAAACCCAGGTAGTCAAACTGAAGGTCGCGCTCAGCTTTGAGTGCCTTGGCTAAGCGAGGTAAGTCAAATTGCAGCAAACGAGTGTCTAGGAGTTCGTTATCAACGCCCTTTTGGATACAACTGGCGAAGTTGTCGCTGTAGTTTTGCGCCATTTCAGCTTGTGTAACTTCTTTGCCCCAAACTTCTTTGGCGATGGAGTACATCAGCAACCGAGCTGTTGCATAGGTGTAGTCGGGTTCTTTCTCGATAAGTGTTCGCGCTGCCAGCACAGAGGCTTTGTGCACCTCTTCCATGGGAATGCCGTCGTAGAGGTTTCGCATGGTTTCGTTGAGGATGGGCTCTGCTTGGATGTCTGCATTCAAACCCGCACAAGCAGCTTCTACCAATCCACGAAGGCGAGCCATGTCAAGCACCATGCGTTTACCACCGTCAATGACATGCAAGACGGGTTCAGCAGGAAGGGCTTGTTCCTTTTGGGCTGCACGTTCTTGGGTTCTTCTTTCGCGGTACAGCACATAGGCACGCGCAACTTCGTGGTGACTGCCGCGCATGAGACCGAGCTCAACTTGGTCTTGTACATCTTCAATATGAAAGGTGCCGCCACCTGGGCGTGAGCGCATGAGCGCACGCACCACGGCTTGGGTAAGTTGGTCAACCGTTTCACGAACGCTGGCGGATGCAGCGCCTTGGGTGCCGTGAACAGCCAAAAAAGCCTTCATCATGGCCACAGCAATCTTGGCTGGCTCGAAGGGAACCACAGCACCGTTGCGGCGAATGATTTGGTAGTTGCTAAGGTTGGTCTGAAGCGCAGAGGACTTGTTGGCGTCAGTCAAGTCAGCGGGGTTGACATAGTTGGTGCTGACTGCAGAGGAGGAAGCAATTTGCATCTTGATTTATTTCCTGTTGTTCTGAATGCTTTGGTTAACGTATGAAGTGCTGCTTGTTTCTGAGAACAAGCAAAAAACAAAATGTGACTACCCCACACTATATATGGGGTCGAAACTCTTTTCAACACACTACGTGTAGTGTTTGTGAAAAAAATGCGAATTAATTAAATTAAGCCAAGCTCTGCGGGAAAGTACGTAGCTTCTAGACCGACACCTTGTTGCAAATACCGCCATTCAAAACCTGCACCTGGGTCTTTTTTCCGCTCAGGCGCAATATGTTCATGCCCCGCAATGCAAGAAATGGGGTATTGCGACAAGAGCATGGGTAAAAGAGAAATTAAACTTTCGTATTGGTATGCGCTGAAAGTTTCGCCCTCTAAGCCTTCAAGCTCAATACCAATAGAGAAGTCGTTGCAGTTGGTACGTCCTGCGTGGGTTGACACACCGGCATGCCAAGCGCGCTGATCACAACTGACAAACTGTATTAATTCGCCGCCACGGCGAATTAAAAAATGGGCAGAAACTTTGACACCACGCAGTTGTTCGTAATAGGGGTGGCTGTCATGGTCAAGCGTATTGGTGAAAAACTGTTCAATGGCGTCGCCACTGAATTGCCCTGGGGGCAAGCTGATGGAGTGCAATACCAACAAATCTGTTTGTACCCCCATTGGGCGGGGTTCAAAGTTGGGCGAGGGGACATGCTTGGCAAACCTGTACCAACCCTTGGACCAACAAGCAGACATGTTTCCTAGCCTTCCTTGGCGTCTCGGTGCTCTTTGCTGCAATAAAAACCAAGCGAGCCTTCTAGGGCATCTGATTGCGGCAGATGCAGATCGCAATACTTGCATCGCACCATATTTTGAGCCTTGTGCGCTTGGCCCTCATCTTCTTGTGAATTGCTACTGTCGCGGCGCTGAGTTTTCAGCCACCACAGGACCAAACCAATGAGGGCGAACAGTAAGAGATATTTCATATGACTTTATGCAACAGCACTTCCAGCACAAAGCGAGACCCAACATAGGCCAGCAGCAGCATGGCTGAACCCAGGTAAAGCAAACGAATGGCAATGGGGCCGCGCCACCCTCTGGCTTGGCGTCCCCAAATCAACAGTGCATAGGTCAGCCAAGCCATGATCGATAAAACGGTTTTATGATCCCAGCGCAAGGCGTTGTCGGGACCATACAAGTGCTCACCAAAGACGAGTCCTGCGAAAAGAGTGGCTGTGAGCAGAAAAAAACCAATGTGAACAAAGCGAAATGTCAGCCGCTCTAGGGTCATCAAGGGCAGACCTGAGGGGTCCGCTTCTGCCAAGCGTATTTGACGCTCAGCGCGGTTCATCAAGCCCGCATGAACCACGGCAGCCGCAAATAAAGCATAGGAGGCCATGCCCAGCGCCCAATGAAGAGGCAGCCAAAGTGAGGCAGCGGCATGCAAATCATGCCCAGGAAAAAACAAGGGCAACAGCACCGCCACCAAGCCAGCACCTGAGAGTACCCAGCGGGTTTTCATTTGGGGGAACCAATGGTGTTCAAGGGTGTAGACCATCAGCACCAGCCAAGCGGTGGCGGACAAAGCGGGGGCGAAACCAAAGCGAGGGGTGGCGTCGGGTTCGGGGATAAGGCTGGCCAAGACGCTCAAGCCATGGAAAAGTGAAATGACCCAAAGATAGTTACGGCTTTGCTGGGGTGAGAGCCTGCCGCCTAAGAGTGCGCCTAGCGCATAAGCCAAAGCGGCGACCAAACCCCATACCGTACTGAAGGTCGATGCGCTGAATACAATCATTCGTACAGTTTAGCGTCTTGTAGCCCTTTGAGGCGCAAGCCCCCGATTTCTTTCAGGCACAACCCATGGCAACCGCACTCAGCGACAAACTCTCCAAACTGGTCAAGCAAATCAGTGGCCAAGCCCGCATTACTGAAACCAATGTCAGCGACATGCTGCGCGAGGTGCGCATGGCTTTGCTCGAGGCCGACGTGGCGCTGCCGGTGGTGCGTGACTTTATTGCCCGCGTGAAAGAAAAGGCCTTGGGGCAAGAGGTGCTGAGCTCGCTCACCCCTGGGCAGGTGTTGGTGAGCATTGTTCAAAAAGAATTGGCTGCCACCATGGGCGAAGGTGTGGCCGATATCGATTTGGCGGCTCAACCTCCTGCAGTGATATTGATGGCGGGTCTGCAGGGTGCGGGTAAAACCACTACCACCGCCAAATTAGCCAAGCACCTCATCACCAAGCGCAAGAAAAAAGTGTTGACGGTTTCAGCCGACGTGTACCGCCCTGCGGCCATTGAGCAACTTAAAACAGTGACCGCGCAAGCTGGCGCTGAGTGGTTTGCATCCGACGCCAGCCAAAAGCCTGTTGATATTGTTTTGGCTGCCTTGGATTACGCGAAAAAACATTATTTCGATGTCCTGCTGGTGGACACGGCAGGCCGCTTGGCCATCGATGAAGCTTTGATGCAAGAAATCAAAGCCTTGCACGCGGCGGTCAAACCGGTGGAGACGCTGTTTGTGGTGGACGCCATGATGGGTCAAGACGCGGTGAACACCGCTCGGGCTTTCAAAGAAGCTTTGCCTTTGACGGGTATTGTTCTCACCAAAACCGATGGCGATTCCCGCGGTGGTGCTGCGCTGTCGGTGCGCCAAATCACAGGTGTGCCCATCAAGTTTGCGGGTACCAGCGAAAAAATTGATGGCCTAGAACCCTTTGACGCCGAGCGTCATGCCGGTCGTATTTTAGGTATGGGCGATATCGTGGCCTTGGTCGAGCAAGTCACGGCCAACATCGATATTGAAGCTGCGCAAAAGATGGCAGCCAAGATGAAAAGCGGTGACGGTTTTGATCTCAATGATTTTTTAGCGCAAATTCAGCAAATGAAGCAAATGGGTGGCTTATCGAGTTTGATGGAAAAACTCCCCAGCCAACTCACTGCCAAAGCAGGTGCCGTGGACTTTGATAAAGCAGAAAAAGACATTTTGCGCAAACAAGGCATCATCCATAGCATGACCCCTAAAGAGCGCACCAAGCCAGACTTGATCAAAGCCACCCGCAAGCGTCGCATTGCTGCTGGGGCTGGTGTTCAGGTGCAAGACGTGAATCGTTTGCTCAACGAATTTGGCCAAATGCAAGACATGATGAAAAAAATGCGCGGTGGCGGTCTTATGAAAATGATGAAAAAGCTCGGCGGCATGAAAGGCATGGGCGGCGGTTTTCCGGGGATGCCGCGTTAGTCAGACACCAGCACTTGACCGCGCAGCGAGTGCGGCAGTGCCTCGGTGATTCGCACCTTAATCATCTGACCCACCAAGCGTTGACCTAGCGGCCCCGCGTCAAAGTTGACGATGCGGTTGCATTCGGTGCGGCCCATCAACTCGGCGGCACTTTTACGCGACGAACCTTCAACCAAAATGCGCTGCACCGTGCCCACGCGGCTCTCACCGATACGTCGAACGTTTTCTTCTACAGTCGCTTGCAAATGCTGCAAGCGACGCAACTTCACTTCATGCGGCGTGTCGTCAGGCAAATTCGCCGCTGGTGTTCCAGGGCGAGGGCTGAAGATGAAACTGAAAGACGCATCAAAACCAATGTCGGTGATGAGTTTCATCAGCTTGTCAAAGTCCTCTTCGGTTTCGCCCGGGAAACCCACTATGAAGTCCGAACTCATGGAGATGTCGGGGCGCACCGCACGGAGTTTGCGGATGGTGCTTTTGTATTCCATGGCGGTGTAGCCGCGCTTCATCGCCATCAAAATACGGTCAGAGCCGTGCTGTACCGGCAAATGCAAGTGGCTGACCAACTGCGGCACATTGGCATACACATCTATCAGCCTTTGGGTAAATTCGTTGGGGTGGCTGGTGGTGTAGCGGATGCGCTCAACCCCCGGAATTTCCGCGATGTATTCAATCAATAAGGCAAAGTCGGCAATCTCGGCTGAGTTACCCATGCTGCCGCGGTAGGCGTTGACATTTTGGCCCAAGAGGGTGATTTCTTTCACGCCTTGAGCGCTGAGACCGGCCACTTCAGTGAGCACATCGTCCATGGGGCGGTTGATTTCTTCGCCTCGCGTGTAAGGCACCACGCAATAGCTGCAGTATTTGGAACAGCCTTCCATGATGGAGACAAACGCCGTGGAGCCTTCCACCCGCGCGGGAGGGAGGTGATCGAATTTCTCAATCTCGGGAAAGCTGATGTCGACCTGTGGTTTTTTCAAAGCTAACCGTTGCTCGAGTAACTGCGGCAAACGGTGCAAGGTTTGCGGACCGAACACCACATCAACATACGGGGCTCGGGCGATGATGGCTTCGCCCTCTTGGCTGGCCACACAGCCGCCGACCGCAATTTGCACGCCTTTTTTCTTCAGGTGTTTCACCCGACCCAAATCGGAGAAGACTTTTTCTTGGGCTTTTTCACGCACCGAGCAGGTGTTGAAGACCACCAAGTCGGCCTCGTCAATGTCTTGGGTTTGTTCATAGCCTTGGGCAGCACCCAAGACGTCGGCCATTTTGTCCGAGTCGTACTCGTTCATTTGGCAACCAAAGGTTTTGATGAAAACTTTGCGGCTCATGGCTGAGCCTTGAGGGAAGTGCAGCGGGTCATGGTGTAGATCCAGAGGCTGTGAAAGGAGGGCAGATTGTAGCCAGCCAGTTCTTTATGATGCGCTCATGCCTACCTTCATCCGTACTGTGCTGTTCACCGATACCGATGGCCGCGCCCGCTTCAAACAGGAAGACATTGCCCTTGACCAAGGCAGCGAAAAAGCCCGTTTGAGCGAATGGATGCCAGCGCAGGGTGTTCAACTTCGCCAAAGCCCAGTGGGTTTTAAGAGCGAGTTCCATGTCAGCAGCCATGCGCAGTGGGTTTTTATATTGCAAGGCCAAATGGAAATTGGGCTGCAAGATGGCAGTTGCAAAGTGTTTGCTGCGGGCGAGCATTTTTTCTCAGCTGATTTGCTCCCCGATGGTGCTGTGTTTGACCCTCAAGTGCATGGCCACTGCAGCCGCCAAGTGGGTGAACAAGCCTTGGTGACAGTGTTTGTAAAGGCTTGAGCCGCGTGCCTGAAAACGTGTCAAAGCTACATGCAACTTAAATATGAGTAATTTGGCAGTATTTTTTTCTCTGAAAATTAAAGTCATGCCCTGTTCAAACCGATAAGACTTGTAGCAACTTGGGCGAGAATCGCCCCTGAACTGGATTTTCTTTTCAAAAACCTTTTTGAGTAGCCATGAAAAAATATTTGCGTCTGATCCTGGAAATTTTGCTGGGAATTTGTTTGGTTGCTACTGCAACGCTGGCGTACTGGAATTTTTCCGCCAAAAAACATTTGAATGAACAAGTCGCTGAGTTGAGCGAACAGCTTGATGAAGCCAAAGAATCTTTAGAGAAAGTTCAAGAAGAAGCGACCGCTTCGCAACAACCCAAAGAAGAGCCTGAGAACACATCCGCTCAGGAAATGGAGGCTTTGAAGTCGGCCTTCGCCAATGGTGTGGTGTTGCAAGACGTTGAGCTTTTGTACAAAGCCCAAAAAAGTTTGAGCGCTGAGCGTCAAGTTGGCATGGCGTCTTTACGCTTGCTGACCAAGGGCGCCCAAGACCCTGACACCATCGCCGCTTACCAAAAAGCTTTGGAAATGGCCGAATGGAGCAACCGTTTACAAACCGTTTGCGCAGCTCAAAATGCCTTAGCGTCTGCAGGTCAAAAAGTCAAAGTGTTGTCTGAATGTAAAAAGTCCACCAACAAAGAGGCCGACAGCAAAGATGCCCATGCCAAGAAAGACGATAAAGCGCACGAAGTTCATTGGGGCTATGAAGGCGATAACGGCCCAGAGCACTGGGGTGACGCTTTCCCTGTGTGCGGTAAAGGTAAAAAACAGTCGCCTTTGAATATCGTCGGACCGTTTGAAAAATCCAAAGATACTTTAAGCGTGGACTACAAGGAAGGCCCGCTCAAAATGTTCAACAACGGCCACACGATTCAGGTCAATATCGAGCCTGGCAGCACCTTGACGATTGGCAAAGAGAGCTTCGATTTGCTGCAATTTCACTTCCATCGCCCCTCAGAAGAGCAGGTTGAAGGCAAAAATGCCAGCATGGTTGCCCACTTTGTTCATAAGAGCAAGGAAGGCAAATTGGCTGTGATTGGCGTTTTGCTCAACGAGGGCAAGGACAGCGCGGCGATTAAAACTTTGTGGGCGAATTTGCCACCCAAAGAGGGCGAGGAGTTTTTGCCACCCAAGGTGACCTTTAATCCTGCCAGCATGCTGCCCAAGGAAATGGCTTTTTATAACTACGAGGGTTCACTCACTACACCCCCTTGTACTGAAGGTGTGCAGTTCTACATCCTGAAAACGCCTGTGGATATTTCCAAGCAACAGCTGGCTAAATTCCCTTACAAGTTGAATGCGCGTCCGGTTCAGTCTTTGAACGGTCGCAAAATTGCCGCAGGCGGTTAATTTAGATAGATTGCAAGCGATCGGTGGAGGGTACGACTCGGGTGAGTCGTATGCCGTAACGGTCATTGACCAGTACCACCTCGCCTTGCGCGACCACTGTTTCGTTGACCAACAGGTCCAGAGGTTCGCCAGCAATGCGGTCGAGTTCAACCACGCTGCCTTGGGTTAAGCGCATCAAATCTTTGATTTTGATATTGGTGCGTCCCACCTCGATGGAGAGGGTGACCGAGATATTTTGCAGCACTTCCGGGTTGATATTGCCTGGTTGGCTGACTTGAAACTCCTCTGAAGTAGGAGGCGTTTCGTCTTGGGTTTCGGTGGTGTCGTTCATGGTGCTTTCCTGTCTCAAAGCTGTCCGGGGACAATTTGCTTTTCAACCCGCACAGCCACATTGGAGCCGCGCGTGCCGATATTGACCCCAAAGGTGGGGACGCCGTTGGCCAGGAATTGCGCCTGGTCGGGTTTCTTGAAGAAAAGCAAATCGCCCTCCTTCATGTTTCGCAAATGGTAGAGCGAGGTTTTGATCTCGCCCATCATCACGCGCACATCGAGTTCGGAGTCGCCAACGGCGACCGCCAAGTCTTCGCGCCAAATTTTGTCGGACTCCTCGTTGCCGTCGCTGGTGGAGACTCGGTTGCGCAGCAAGTCGCGCAACGGCTTCAAAGTGGCGTAGGGGTAGACCAAATCCATATAACCTTTGCCACCAGAAGCAGTGGCCTCGGCGTCAAAGCGGGTCAGTACCACCAAGTCGTTTTCATCGGCAATTTGTGCAAACTGGGGGTTGATCTCGGCGCTGATTTGTTCACAGTCGATTTCCAAAATTGGCGCCCAAGCTTCTTTGAGCGAGCGGAAAAACACGCTGAGAATGATATGAATGATGCGGGTTTCGGTGGCCGTGAACAGCCGACCAGGTGGCAGGTCGGACACACCCTTGCCAAAACCGCCAAAAAAACTGTCCAATGAACTGAACACCACATTCGGGTCGATGATGATGACCGAATTGCCTCGCATGGGGCTGATGCGAACCGTGTTCACCGACAAGGGTGCTTTGAGGGTTTTGATGTAATCGCCAAACTTCAAAATTTGTACCCGCGTCGGGTTCACGCGTGGCGTGGTGCGTAAGACTTCTAGCAAACCCAAACGAAACATTCGGATGAACCGCTCGTTGATCATGTCGATGGCCGACACATTCACGCCCAGGCTGCTGTTCTCGCTGGCCAGGTCGTGTTTGCGCACCCGGACTTTGGTGTTGAAACCGGTGTCCGATTCGAGCGATCCGTCCTTCAAACCCTCGGCCAAGGCCGTGAGTTCTTCGGGACTGAGTAAGTTGGGTCGGGTTGCCATGAGAGGTTTATTGCATCACAAAGGATGTGAACATGACTTCTTCGATGCCGCCAAAGTCTTCGTATTGCTCAAGCATCTCATTCATGATGTCTTTGAGTTTGACGGCGAGTTCTTTGCGAAAGTCGGGTTTGCTGACCTCGGCTTCAGTGGACTGGCGCATGATGTCGAGCATGGCTGAGCGCAGAGCGAACTCATGCTTTTTGATGTTGTCAAACACGCGGGTGTCGTAGTGGGTCATGACGGCGAGTTGCACGACCATGACTTTCTTGGAGCCCGTGATATTGGTCATCAGCTCTTTTTCAATTTGAAAATAGTTCTTTTCAAAGCGAGTGGCTTCGGGCGCTTCTTTCTTTAGTTTTGAAGGCGCTTCATCTTTGGCTTTGGTTGCCGCTGCTTCAAGTTCTTCGAGCTTGTCCATAGCGGCGAGTTCGGCTTTTTTCTCGTAAAAACCAGAGAAATACAAAGTGCCAAAGGCCACGGCAACCACCACAACGATGGCGACCACTGCGATACCTGCGATCAGCAATATCGGTTTTTTCTTTTTCGGTTCTTCTGAGCCCTCTGCGGGCGTTGCTTCAGGTGCTGCTGTTGCCATGTTTTACTCCTCTTTCATTCAATATGTCGTCATGCAAAAGTGTCTAACAAAGCACTGTTGCTGTGACGCACTGGTGTTGCTGCATTTGCTTCTTCGCCCACGCCGTTTGCGCCGAGTGTGACACAATTGTCTCCTGCGGCTTGGCGCTGGCCAGATTGTCCCGAGCCACCTTGCGACGACTGACGGTTATCCTGTCCTACAGAAACATATGCATTGTTCATGCCAAGTTCAGCCAAAGCTTCTTTCAAACGGGTGCTGCCATTTTGAATCAAGTCTTTGGTCAAGCCGTTTTCAGCATGGAACTGAGCGCTTAATTGTCCATCACGCATTTCAAGTTGTACATCGACCAATCCCAAACTGGCTGGCTTGAGGGCGAATTTCATCTTCCATTCACCCGCGTTCAGTTGGTCGTTCATGCGACTGGCCAACTCGGTGGCTAATTTTTGACTGAGTTTTTCAAACGTCTGCGCCATGTCTGGGTGGTTTTTCAGGGTCTGGGTGGGCGAGGCGCTGCTTGGGGAAGGGCTGCGGTTGTTGGTCACGCCGCCACCTGAGGCGCCTTCTTGCGACGTGCTGCTGTCATCCAAGGCGCTGAGTTTGTCGAATTCTTCCTTCAAGCGGTCGATGTCTTCGGGGCGCAAATCCGCGTCCATCATGGACAGTACCGCCAAGGTGCTGATGTTGTCAGGCGCATCCGTTGCCTGCGCAATGACTGCTTGGCTCAGGTTGGGGGCTGGGTTGAGTTGTTTGTTTGCTGCCAAGTCTGCGGAGGCGGAACTCCACTGGACTTCTAAGCCAATGGGTTTCATATCTTCAGACAACGGCTCGGCGCTGGCCACTGAGCTGGCTTGGGGCACGAGTGGCAAGGCTTGGCTAAGTTCCGCCTGGGTTCCCAGCACGGCTTGGGCAGGGATGTTCAAGGGGTTTGAAGCCGTGGTGAGGCCAACACTGCTAAGGGATGTTGCAGCGACTGTGAGAGGGTTGCTCAGGCCATTGCTAGGCAAGTTGTTCATGGCCAAGATTTGTTGGGTGGTGGCTGCGGGCGCGGTGGCCTGCACCTCAGCGGCCGTGTCATCTCCTAACAAGGCTTTGATTTGTGCTGGGTCTAAGCCCATGGCCAAAGCGAAATCGGTCAAGCTTTTTTCGCTGGTCTCAGGTTGGGTAACTGTGATGATCTCAACCTCGGGACTCAGGGTAATCGACTGCAAGGCCTGACCCTCTTGACGGGCAAATGCTTTGGCTTTGGCCGTTTTTGCGTCTGCTTCCTCTAGGTTTTGGTTTTTTTGCAGTGCAAGTTCATCAGGCTGACTGGCCCTTTGCGTGGCGGTGTCTGCTGGGTGGTTTGACTCAATGGCATCCTTGGCTGTCTCCTGAGCCACGCTGGATTTCGCCTCATGGGGCTGGGCAGGTGGCAGATGTTTGGCGAAATGTCCGCCTGGGCCAAGCACACCCATGCCTTTAGAGCCCGGGGTTTTGGCATGCAAATACTGATTAGGGTGGAAAGCTTGGCGCAAAGCTTGCTGCTCTAGCACGCCCTTGGTGGCAGTTGAGCTTGGGCTTGGTTTGGCGAGTTTGTCTGCGCTTCCAGCGGCAAGCTCTTGCCGTTGGGGGGTCTGCAGCGAGGCAATTTGTTGGCGCAAGAACGCGGCAAAGTCCTCGCCCGACTGGGTACCAGAGGAGGGGCGTGACAGTGCCCCACCTAGGTTATTTGCCTCGGTGGAGACGGGGGTGGCGTTTGGCGATAGGCCTGAATTCAATGCAGATAAGTTCATATCCGTTCAATGCTTCCCTTAAAAGACAGAGCATTTAAGCAAGAACCGTGACAGGCTAAGGTTTGCCGTTCGCTGCAAAGCCCTGCGTCAAGCCAAAGGAGGAACAAGAAGCTGGCACATGGCTTGCTTCATCTCCTTGAGGGCGTTGAAAAACGCTTGGAAAAATAACCCTTAATGCTTCAAAAACAGTGACAAAACGACCATGAGCACCTTAACCCTGTCAACGATTCGACAGAACTTGACCAAGTTTGACTACACCGGATTGGGCATTCCCGTCCTGGTGCTGTTGATCATGGCCATGTTGGTATTGCCATTGCCGCCGCTTTTATTGGATTTTTTGTTTACTTTCAATATTGTCATCAGCTTGGTGATCATCATGATCGCCATCAGCACCCGCAAACCATTGGAGTTCTCATCCTTTCCCACTATCTTGTTGTTTGCCACCATGTTGCGACTGGCCTTGAACGTAGCCTCTACCCGCGTGATCTTGGTGGATGGCCACACCGGCCACGACGCAGCGGGCAAAGTCGTGGCGGCTTTTGGCGAGTTTGTGATTGCAGGTAACTATGTAGTGGGTTTCATCATTTTTGCGATTTTGATGATCATTAACTTTATTGTGGTGACCAAAGGTGCCGGTCGCGTGTCTGAAGTGAATGCCCGTTTTACCTTGGACGCTATGCCTGGCAAACAAATGTCTATCGACGCCGACTTGAACGCAGGTGTGATCGACCAGCCCACAGCCCAAAAGCGCCGTGCTGAGCTGTCCCAAGAGTCAGACTTCTTTGGCGCGATGGACGGTGCCTCTAAATTTGTCAGCGGTGACGCCATCGCTGGCTTGCTGATTTTGTTGATCAACTTGATCGGCGGCTTGACCATTGGCGTGATTCAACACAATTTGTCGGTGTCTGACGCTGGCAAGATTTACACCTTGCTCACCATCGGTGACGGCTTGGTGGCACAAATTCCTTCGCTGCTGTTGTCGCTGGCCACCGCCATCATCGTGACACGTGTGACCACTTCAGAATCGATTTCCGAGCAAGCGCATACCCAACTCGCCAATCCCTCGGCCCTGTTTATCTCTTCCATCATCTTGGCCGCTTTGGGCATGGTGCCCGGTATGCCCCACCTGATGTTCATCACCTTGGCGGCGGCGACGGCAGGCTTGGGATTGTTGGTTATTCGCAAAGAGGTGGACGAAGAGGCTGTACAAGTGGCCGAGGCGCAAGCCGCTGCCACCACCACCGAGTCCACCAAAGATTTGGATTGGGACGATGTTGATCAGGTGGACTTGATTGGCTTGGAAATCGGCTATGGTTTGATTCCTTTGGTGAACGTCGAAACTGGCGGTGAATTGATGAGCCGTGTCAAAGGCGTGCGTAAAAAATTGTCTGCAGAGCTTGGCTTTTTGGTGCAACCCGTTCGCATTCGCGACGACTTGAACATAGACCCCGACTCGTACAACATCGTGCTCAAAGGCGTGGTACGTGGCAAAGGCGAAATCAAAGTAGGCCGTGAATTGGCCATCAACCCCGGTCAGGTATATGGCGAACTGCAAGGCACGCCTACCCGCGAACCCGCATTCGGTTTGGAAGCCGTATGGATCGAATCCTCGCAACGCGATTTGGCCCGCACCTTGGGCTACACAGTTGTCGACGCCAGCACCGCCATCGCCACCCATTTGAATAAAGTATTGCGCGAAAACTCCGCCGACTTGCTCAGCCACGACGAAGTTCAGCAGTTGCTCGACAAGTTGTCTGCCAAGTCCCCCAAGCTGGTGGAAGAGTTGGTGCCTGGCAAGCTGTCGCTGGGCGTGGTCACCCGCGTACTGCAACATTTGTTGAACGAAGGCGTGTCCATACGCGACATGCGCTCAATCGCCGAATCTCTTACCGAAGCGAGTGCTCGCAGCACCGACCCCGAGCAGCTCGCGGCTTATGTGCGTCCCAAGCTAGGTCGCATGATCATGCAAAGCTTGGTCGACGAGTCCAGCAATTTGTCTGTGATGACTTTGGAGCCTGGATTGGAGCAGTTGCTGCACAACGTGTTGCAGCAAAGCCAGCCAGGTCAACCCGTGGTTTTGGAGCCCAGTTTGGCTGAAAACTTGTTCAACGCGCTGCGCATGGGTGCGCGGGCCATGGAAGACGAAGGCCATGCCGCCGTCTTGGTGGTCTCGCCGCTGATTCGCAGCTGGCTGTCCAAAGCTGTTCGCTTCCGCGTCAGTGATTTGACCGTCTTGTCCTACAGCGAAATTCCAGATGACCAAGCGGTCAAAGTGATTCACACTGTGAACGCAACCAACCGCGGCTAATCCACCCTTTTATTTGACCAACGAGAAACACCATGGAACTCAAGCGAATCATTGCCCGTGACACCCGGGCGGCCAACGAAAAAGCAGTTGCTTTGTACGGCCCCGACGTGCTTGTCATCTCTACCAGCAAGGTGAGAGGCAAAACCGAGTTGATCGTTGCGGTTGATGTTGAGCCCATGAATGCCGAGGTCGCTTTGGCAGAGACCTTTGTGCCTACCGAGAAAACCTATAGTTTGTCTGCCACGCCTAGCAACGAAGAAGCGCCCTTGGTGCAAGAAGAGCCAGCCAGTTTTGGCAAAGTACTTGACGACACCATGGCCCTGCACAAGCGCCAAGCCAAGCCCGCCAAAGCTGAAGCCACTGGGTTTGTACCTGCTGCCTCATTGAAAAAAGCCGCACAAGAGAATGCAGCGCCTGTGGTCCAAGAAGAGACTGCAGCGATCGATATCACCACGCCCGTGGCGCCTGCCGCTGTGCATGCACAAACCCAACAAATGGTCGAGGAACGCGATGCAATGCGCGGTCGTGAAATCGTGCAAATGGTGCGCGAAGAACTCGCAACCTTGCGCAAAGAATTCAAGCTCAGCCAGCAAATGGCTTGGCAAGGCACGGGTTTGGCTCGTAACCTCATGCCTTTGCGCAACGCCTTGCAAGAAGCTCCCATTCCTGTGGCTTTGCGAGCCTTGCTGATTGACAGTATCCAAAGTTTTGAAGACGTAGAGCCGGCCATGGATGAAATTCGCCGCCAGCTTTGCCACTCCATGCTCCACAGCAGTGTGACAGCGCCTGACCAAGGCGTTCACGTGCTCGCAGGCCCTTCGGGTGCTGGCAAATCCTTGATGGTGGCTCGCTTGGCGCAACACGCCAGTGTCAACTGGGGCAGCGAACAAGTGGCGGTCATCAGTTACAGCGACCAACGGGCAGGTGCTTGGAACCAAACCCAGTTGCTCAGTGCCCAGTCCGGTGTGGATAGCTTTCGTGCCACCAACGTCACCACCTTGAAACTCTTGCTTGAAGAGCATGGCCAGCGCAAGTTCATCATCATTGACACCCCAGGTGTTCAAATGGCCGAGCGCGTGAGTGAAATTGCCGCCATCAGCAAAGAGGCACAATTCCACGTGGTTCTTCCTGCCGATGCCTCTCAATCTTCGTTGCGCAGAATGCTTTCAACCCCCCATATTCAATGGCAAAGCCTGATGATTTCCAAATTGGATGAAGCCAGCCAACCTTGGGCACTGATTCAAGTGCTCACCGAAGGCCATGTAGGCGTGAGTGGCGCCAGCCGCGGCGAGCGCATCGGAGAATGGTCGGTGCAAATGCAAGCTGAAGAGTTGGTCACTGTGGCACTGGCGAATTTGTCGCTGGGCTACACCGATGCTCCCCAAGAAGACATGAGCAGCACGCTGGCCATGGCTTCTGCCAGAATCTCGCGTCTGGCCGCGCAACACACAAGGTCTACCCATGAGTAACAACAAAACCACGGAGGTCATCGGCATTGCCAGCGGCAAAGGCGGTGTGGGCAAGACCACGGTGTCGATCAACTTGGCTGTTGCTTTGGCCCAGCGTGGCCACGATGTCATGTTGTTTGATGCTGACTTAGGGTTGGCCAACGCCCAAATCGCTTTGGGTGCGCGTGCCGAATACAACCTTAGCCATTTTTTAGCAGGCCAAAAAACCCTCGAAGAAATCACCATCACCACCCGCCAAGGCATACAGCTCATTCCAGGAGCGTCAGGTGTGCAAGAGTTGGCGGCATTAAGCCAGTTGCAAGCGGCCAGTATCGTGCAGGCATTTAGCAACTTGGGTAAAAAAATTGACTACCTCATTGTTGACGTGGCCGCAGGTATTTCACCGTCGGTGTTGGCGTTTTTGGCGGCCTGTCAGCGCCGCTTTATCGTGGTGCAAGACGACCCCTCTTCCATCGCGGACGCCTACGGTACCATCAAAGTTCTCACGCAAGAAATGAAGCTGGACGAAATTTACCTGGTGCCCAATTTGGTGGATACCCAAACCCAAGGGTGGAAGCTCTACCAGCGTTTGAATGATGTGTGCGTGCGCTTCTTGGGTGAGTCAGTTCACTATTTGACTTCCATCGAAAACGATGAAATGGTCTTGGCTGCGCTGAAAAAATACCAGTCGGTCATGGAGTTGGCGCCAGGCACTGCCGCCGCTCGCGATTTCCGCCGTTTGGCCGAGTTATCTACCCAGTTACGACCCATCGACCATCCGTCCGGTGGCCTGCAGTTTTTCATGGAGCGTTTGCTGCAAAGCAATACGAAGAGTACATGAGAGCCATTTCTCCAATGAAGATGTACCAGCAGTCTCGCCCGCAAGGCGAGGAGCTGGTGTTGGCCCACCTTGGCTTGGTCAAGCGCGTGGCTTTGCACTTGAAGGCTCGCGTACCCGCTTATATGGAGCTCGACGAGCTGATCCAGGTTGGCATGATGGGTTTGCTCGAAGCCTCGCGGGTGTTTGACCCGACCAAGGGTGTGGATTTTGAAAACTTCGCTCACAGCCGTGTGCGTGGCGCCATGCTCGATGAGGTGCGTCGTTTATCGTTTTTGCCGCGTTCTGCGGTAGCCTTTAACAAAGAACACAACGAAAGCCTGCATGTGTTGTCGGCTGAGTTGGGCCGTGCGCCCTCCCAAGCAGAAATGGCCGAGTTCATGGGCAAAGACTTGGACGATTTCCAAAAAGAGCGCGGTAAAGCACGTCGCTTTGAAACGTATTCTTTAGAAGTCGTCACAGAAGAGGTCATGAGCATTGCCGACGACGCCTCCCGCCAGCCCGATGTGATGGTGGAAGAGGCCGAGTTCATGGGCGCGGTCACCGACGCCATTGGTCAGTTGCCTGAGCGTGAGCAACTGGTGATGCAGCTTTACTATGTGGAGGAGCTCAACCTCAAAGAAATCGGTGAAGTTTTAGAGGTCAGCGAGTCTCGTATCAGCCAGATTTTGTCTTCGGTGGTGAAAAAGCTGCGTGTGCAGCTGCAAATCGCGCCAGAAGATATTTTCAAAACTTCTAGGAGCGTCTCATGAACAGCTTCTTTCAACTTTTTTTGGTATGGGGCGTGTTGTTGGTGTTTTTGTTGGTTTTGTATGTGATCGACAAAGTCAATGTCATTTACCAAGGTTATTCGCGCACCGAAGTGCCTGCCACCTACGACGATGGTTTGTTTGGCGAATTGGCAGGTAAAACCCTGTGGGACGCCATGAGTGGCATTCCCTTGCCTGGGGTGGACGCTAAGCATGTGTCAGACCTCAAACCGCATTACGAACCCATCTTGCGCCAACACATAGAACAAGTGTTCATGGAAGGCTATAGCCATGGCAAAGCCGGTACAGTCGGCGTGCCCACCAATAACCGTCAAGTGCCTACACCGCGCGGTTCGGTGGTGTCTTGGTTGCCTATGCACCATTTGGCCAGTCTGTACCAAGCCGGTGTCGATTTCGCCACAAGCAAGCCTGATGATGTTTTGCGCATTCAGCAGTCCTTGGACCAAGTCACCGGCATGATTTACGCCCGCATTGGCTTGGGACTGGGTGAGCCCTATTCCGCAACCTTGCTGATTCATCCTGTGTCGTCCGATGAGGAGGCTATGTTGCCGCCTGCTGAGGATGCGCCTGCCGCTGAGGTACCGCCAAATGCTGCACCCGCCTTACCCTCGGTGGCAATGGCTGCCAGCATGGAGCCCAGCGGCGAAGTGTTAGAGCCCGATTTGTCGCAGTTGAACATAGGCCGAGGCGCCCCAGCCGAGGCCGCTCAGCCGGCTGCCGCAGCCCAAGAAAGAGCGGTTCCCGTTGCTGCCTGATCTCAAGTTAAGCCATATTGCGCCGATGTATCCTTGGTCAACGATTGAACACAGGAGAACCTGATCATGCGAGCCAATTCCAGAGCCATTGCCAGTTACGGAGACGTCAAGGTCACCACCGGCGTTTCCAAAGCCAACAATGTCGAACTCATTCAAATGCTGTTTGATGGCTTGATTGAGAGCTTGGCCACCACCAAAGGTCATATCCAGCACAACAATATTGCCGAAAAAGGCAAAGCGATTGCTCGCGCCAGCCGCATTGTTTTGGGCTTGCAAGGCGCCCTAGATTTTGAAAAAGGTGGCGAATTAGCCACCAACTTGAATGAACTTTATAACTACATCACGCGGCGTTTGCTGTATGTGAACGCCCGCAATGATTTGGCGGCTTTGGATGAAATCCATGGCTTGATGACAGAAATTCGCAGCGCCTGGGAAACCGTGCCTGCTTTGATCCCGCGAACCACCCCTGGTCGTGAATTTGTGAATTGAAATATTTGTCGATATAAATCGACAAAATTATCAGTTAATCTAGGGGAAGTTTTGCGAGGCATGTTGGCGCGTTTGCGTCAGCATGCTTTAACACTTGGAGCTTGCAATGGCAGCAGTTGGTTTAGTCGTTTTGATGATCGCCGTGTTCGGTGTGTTCGTTGCCCACGGTGGCGATTTGACACCTGTGATCAAGGCCGCGCCTTGGGAATTTGCCCAGATTTTTGGCGCGGCGGTTGCTGCCAGCTTGATCAGTAACAGTGGAGCCGCGGTAGGCACGGGTTTTGGTGCTGTGGGTAAAGTGTTCAAAGGTCCCAGGTACCACAAGGATGATTATTTGGCGATTATTTTGGTGGTCTCCAAGATCTTGAAGACCCTCAAAGCCGAGGGTGCGGTGGCTTTGGAGCCGCACATTGAAAACCCCGAGTCCAGCGCTATCTTTGCCGAATACCCGCCTTTGTTGCAAGACCACGCTTTGCTGGACATGATTTGCGACACCATCCGTCTGATGGTGGTGTCTTCAGGCAACTTAAGCCCTTACGCGGTGGAAGACGTGATGACGGCTTCCATCAAAAACCACCACCACCACGAGATGGCCAACGCCGCTTTTTGGTCGAGCATGGAAGGCGCCTTGCCTGCTTTGGGCATTGTGGCTTGTGTGTTGGGTGTGGTGAAAACCATGGGCGCAATTGACCAACCCCCGCCTGTACTTGGCGCTTTGATTGGTTCTGCGCTGGTGGGTACCTTCATGGGTGTGTTGTTGGCTTACGGTGTGGCGGGTCCATTCGCGGTGCGTATCGCGCAGGTGGTCGAAGAGGACAATGAAGTCTTTAAATGCGTGCAACAACTCATCGTCGCCAATTTGCATGGTCACCCCATGCCCCTGGTCATCGAGGCTGCGAGGTCCGTCATCAACCATCACAACAAGCCGTCATTTGGAGAAATCTTTGACGGTATGCGAGGCAAATAAGCATGGCCGAAGAAGCTGTTGCTGACGCCGAGGTAGACGCAGACTCGCCAGCCGAAGCCGCACCCGAAGCGCCTGCGGCCGCACCGGGTGGTGAGGCGCTGGCGCCCGTCATCATCATCAAGAAGATTGAAGATGGCCATGGCGGCGCCCACGGTGGCGCTTGGAAGATTGCGCTGGCCGACATGATGACCGCCATGATGGCGTTCTTTTTGTTGATGTGGTTGCTCGGTGCATCTAACGCCGACCAACGCAAAAGCATTGCCGACTATTTCAAACCCACCTCGCACAGCTTGACGCCTGTGGGTCAATTGGCCGGCTCCAACGGTGTCTTGGGTGGCCGATCCATCATCGACCCCGATGCATTTCCCTATGGCTCTCGCCAAACTGGCTTGCTCGAGCGCTTGACGCCCAAGTCCGAGGGCGGCCCCAACCCAGACACCGAACCTGGCCCCGAAAACGAAAACGAGGCCAAAGACCCCACATCGGGCGGCAAAGGGGAAGGTCTAGGTTCTGGTCAGGGTGGTCAAGGTGAGGGCGGTACTGACCCTGAAAAAATGAGCAAAGCCGAACGCAAAGCCGCGGCCGAGCAAGAAGACAAAGAAAACTTTGAAAAACTCGAACAAGAGCTGAAAGAAAAATTGTCGGAAAACAAAAAATTCGAAAGCTTGAAAGACAAAGTGGCAATCAGTCGCGACAAAGACGGTTTGCGCATTGAAATCATCGACAACGCTGACTTCGCCATGTTCCCCAGTGGCGGCGTGGGCATGCAAGGTAAGGCCGCGGCATTGATTGCTGAAGTGGCGTCCTCTTTGGGCGATATGCCCAACAAGGTAGCCATCCGCGGTCATACCGATGCGGTGCCCTTCCAAAACCCTGAAGGTAAAAACAACTGGTCGCTGTCGGCAGATCGCGCCGAGGCCACGCGTCAAATTTTGCAGAAAAAAGGCATCAAGGAAGAGCGCTTCAAACGCATCGAGGGTGTGGCCGATACCGATCCGTTCAATCCCAAGGACAAGTTCGATCCACGCAACCGCCGCATGAGTATCACTGTGCTTAACCAAGACCCTAAATAAACCTTAAGCGGTTCGCAGGTCGTATTTGTTGATCTTCTCGATCAAGGTGGTGCGCTGAAGGTTTAAGAGTTTGGCAGTGCGCGAGACATTGCCTTGAGAGCGCTCTAAGGCTTGCTCAATGATGTTGCGCTCAATTTCGGCCAAGCGGTCTTTGAGCGACATGCCTTCAGGTGGTAAATGCGGCATGCCTTGCGCCAACATGATGATGCTCTCGATCTCGTTATCTTGGGGCTCGGGTTGGTTCACCATGGACAAGACACCCATCTCCGCCAATACTTCAGGCGGCGGCGTCATGTCTTGCGACACACACGGCCCCATTTGCACCAGCATTTGTTCTTGGACGGGTACCAAGCCCTTGGGCAGCAAGCTCGGTGGAATCGAACGAATATCGAGTTCTTGACCGGCATACAAGGTGCTGAAGCGGTCCATCAAATTGGTCAGTTCGCGCACATTGCCAGGCCATGCGTAGTTGACCAAGGCGTCTAAAAATGCGGGGTTGAAGCGAATCGGCTGCGAATGCGCAGATTTGTAATGTGTCGCATAAAAATTCAGCAACTCGGGGATGTCTTGGGGTCGCTCGCGCAGGGGTGGGGTGACCACCGGCAGCACATTAAGCCGATAGTACAAATCTTCGCGAAAGCGTCCAGCCTGAATTTCTGTTTCTAAATCGCGGTGTGTGGCGGCAATGACACGAACATCAATGGGAATTTGCCGTGTCGAGCCCACGGGGTCAATCACCCGCTCTTGCAAGACACGCAACAACTTCACCTGCATGTCCAAGGACATATCGCCAATTTCATCCAAAAAGATGGTGCCGCCGTGCGCCAATTCGAAGCGGCCAATGCGGTCTGCCACTGCACCAGTGAAAGAGCCTTTTCGATGGCCGAAAAGTTCACTTTCTAATAATTCTTTGGGAATAGCTGAGCAGTTTATAGGTACAAAACTACCCCCTAAACGATCGGATTGTTCGTGCAAAGAACGCGCAAGCAACTCCTTGCCTGTACCGCTTTCGCCCGTGATGAGCACCGTGGCGGCGGAGTTGGCAATGGTGGAGATCAGGCGGCGCAGGGCTTGCGCGATCGGGCTGTTACCGATGAAATGGGAGGAAGACTTCATGCTTGTACCAATTGTGACGCAAGGGGCAAATTGAACAAGTCGCCAAAAGTATTCCAACGAAAAGAATGAAAGGCCTTAAAGAAGCGCAACTGTGCGCCGATTCATAGCTTGTACCCATTCAGAGGAACTTACCATGATGTACCGAATTGCTCTCGCCGCCGCTGCTTTGTCTGGTCTGACCGCTTGCGAAACCATTCATACTTTGTCAGCCCCCATGCAAGCACCTGTGGTGGCCGTTGCTGGCCCAGCAGGTGTGGCTTCGCCCAAATCTGCGCCAACGGTGGCCCCAGAACCCGCACCCGTTTCCATGATCACTCCAATGATGGAAAAGCGCGAAACCTTTGTCGCCACCGGTTATGCGGTCATCAGCATTCAAAACCATAAAAACCCTGCGCAGCAACGCTTGCTGGCGATTCGTGCCTCCAAGCTCGATGCCTACCGTGCTTTGACTGAACAGGTCTATGGTCAACAAATGGATGCAAGCACCACGGTGGCTGACATGACAGTGATGAACGACACCTTCCGCGCCCGTGTGGAAGGCGTGATTTACGGCGCCAACTTGGTGAGCATTACCCCCATTGGTGACGACACATACGAAACCACTTTGTCGCTAGACCGTAATGCGGTGCAAGATTTGCGCACCCTGTATCTGACACAAATCGCTTCACGTCGCTAAGCAATACCTATTAAAGGTTGATAGATATGCGTACCCGCTTTGTTTGCTCTGCTGTGACAGCGCTGGTCTTGGCCTGTAGCCTGATCGCCCCTGTGTCTGCGCAGTCGCTGACCGCTGAAGAGCGCTTGGAGGCGATTCGCCAGTCATTGGTACAGCGCTCACTTGAGGGCCCCACCCAAGTGCGTTCCACCCAATGGGTCGATGGCAATGGCGCTTTGCGCGAAAGCAATAGCTTTGTCACTGGTATGGAAGTGCGCGGCGTGCGCATCTTGGCTTATGGCCGCGACATGGACAAACAGCCCAGCGCCAGCGGTATGCAGTTGGATGGCAAAACCGCTTTGGCGCCCAGTTGTGTGTCCCCCGCCGCGGATGGTGCTGTCTGGCATCAGCTGAACTGGGAGGTGCGCTATGGCTCATCCATGGCAGCGGGGCGCCGCTACGAGGCCCAGTTGATTGGCCAGCAATTTCGTCAACAGGTGTTTGCAAGCTCCCACCATGCCAAGTCTTGGCGTGTCAGCGAGCGCAAATTGCCAGCCGACGGCTACGAGCAATTATTGGTGGGTCAAGGCGAGCAGTTGGTGCCGTGGGTGTTGCGTTTGAACATATCGCTAAGCGCAGACTCTTTCCCTGCTGCCAATGTCTATGACGTGAGCTGGGAGCTCATCGGTCGAGGCGAAGGCCAAGACCCAGCGTTTCGAGGTTCTCAACAAATCAGCATCGATGTGCCGCGCATTGTGGGCATCGAATCCAAGCCTTTGTCGCCAATGGTGGTGTCACAAATTCAAGCAAGTATCCAAAATTTTCAAAATGGCATGGAAAAAGTGCTGTCTTGCAAGGTGCCACAGTTTCAGGTGGTGAAGGTCAATGCGGGCAGCGTGCGCATAGCCGGTGGTGCTGCCAGCGGTATTCGCGTGGGTAGCCAAATGGTACTGGCCGACCGCCTGAAATTACCCCTGCGTGCTTTGGAGCCCCGTGCCTTGGAGCGTATCGCCATGGCTGAGGTGGTGGCCGTTAGCGATTATTATGCGGAGCTTAAGTTCACCGCAGGAACCAAATTTCCCGCCAATGTGCAATGGGTAGCCATTCCGCATACGCCTTGAATTTCAGGAGTGATTGACCATGTTGTACGCCAGCCCCCGTAACTTTGCTATGCCCTTGATGTTCTTCTTGGTAATGATGTCTTCGGTCTGGGCCGCAGAGTCGATGCCCCAAGCGCCTTTGGAGTTGCCCAAAGAGTTCATTCCCGCAGAAGTCAGCCCTGCGAAAAAGCCCATGTCCAAGTCCATCAAATTGGTCAAGGCCGATGTTGCCCAAGACCCCGTGCCAGCCGCAACTTCTGCGGTGGCCAAACCTGTAGCGCCCCAGGGCAAGCCGCTGCCTGAAGAGATGGCGGCTCCTGTTTGGAAAACCCATACCGTGGTGGCTGGCGATACCTTGGACAAAGTGGTTCAAAAATACTATGCCAACAGCCCCCTTAAAGCCGATGTGCTGCGTGACTGGGTAGTAGTGAACAACCCCAAGGCCTTTACCAAAGTCAATACCAAAAAGCTGCAACCTGGCACCGTACTGAATTTGGCCGACCAAGCCGAATTGATACAAAAACTCATGCCCGGTGCAGTCTCGAAAACCAGTGCGCAGCCCAACAGCCCGCCTGCCAACCCCTTGCCCGCGCCCTCGGGTGGCGCAGCAGCACACCAAGCGGGTAACTTTCAAGCGCTTGCAGAACCCAATAAACGCAACTGGGTGCGTTACCCCTGATAAGTCCTCGATGCTTGGCCCCGAACTTGTCAGTGCTGCCAGCCGGATAGGGCCTGTCCAAGCAGAGAACCGCTCGGTCTGGGTGCAAACACCTGTGGCGCAGCAACTGGGTTTGCGGGACGGGCAAATTGTGCAAGCCACTGTCGAGGTGCGCGATCAGCGGGTCCGCCTTTGGTTAAAAGATTTCTTTTTCGAGCTACCTAACGGCTGGGTTCTCAAAGACGGCGACAAACCTTTTTTGCGTGTCAGCCATAACGCAGGCAGTTGGGGCTTTTTGATCCAAGCCTATCCCAACGGCCAAGCACCAGCGGCCACAGCCACACCGGTGAACCAGTTGTTTGGGTTGAACCCTGGCTCGGCGCTGGCCTCAGAGGCAGCGCAGCCCGAACCACAGTCCAACCGCTTGGGTATGTTGCTGATGCACCCGCCGGGCTTTGCCACTTTTTCAAAGTTGCTAAGCGATGTGGCGCAAGGCAATTGGAGCGCCCAGACCGAGATTGGACCTTGGTTGCAACGCCTGTTGCAGCAACGCAATTCCTTGGCACAAATGAACCCCAGCATGCTGCGCAAAACCGTGATGGGTCAGTCGCGAAGCATTGAAAGTATCTTGTTGCAAGGCCAAGAAGCCGCGGATGACCCTAAAACCTTGCTCAAAAAAATCTTGGGGCTGCTCAGTGAAGAAGGCGGCAACAAGGAAGCGCTGCGTCAAGTGGAAGATGCATCGACAGAATTGGAAGCTGCCCAAGCCCAGAGCGCACAAAAAATGCTGCAAGGTGAGTTGTCTTTGCATGTCATCTTGCCCTTTATCGATGCCGATCCCGTGGACTTGCATTTCCAGCGTCCTCCGCGTAAAAAAGGCCAAGAAGAGCCGCCTTTGAGTGTGGATATCCATTCACGCAGTCGGGTGTTGGGTGAGGTTTGGTTAAACACCCAAATATCCAAAGGCAATGATGTGGATTTGGTGATGTGGGCGCTACGTGGCGAGGTTGCGCATTTAGCGAAAGAGCGCTCCGGCGAATTGGGCCTTGAGCTGGGCTCGGCAGGGCTGCAGTTGCAGTCGTTTCAAATTTTCAACGCACCGCGTCCACTGGCGCGGGTGAGCGAGTCCTCGGGCACCCGTGGCTCGGTCATCGATTTAAGGGCCTAAGACCATGAAAGCGCCCTTGGAAGCGGTAGCCCTTGAATACGGCAAACAAAAAACTCCCCGCGTGGTGGCCAAGGGCCAAGAGGATTTGGCGCTGCGCATCATCACCGAGGCCAAGCGCCAAGGTATTTATGTGGCGGAGGACCCGCAGTTGCTGGCACTGCTCAGCCGTCTTGATGTGGGGGAAGAAATCACGCAAGACATGTACACCGCAGTAGCGGTAATTTTGTCGTGGGTGTATTGGTTAAAAGGTATGCAGCCTGGCGACGAGGCCAAGGGCGAACCTGACGATCAGGCTTCGCTGTAGCCGCGCATACGGCGCAGGCGTTTGATTTGACCTAAGCGGTCGTAGACCTCCACGGGGCTGGTGGGGTCGTTCACATTCAAGCTTTCCAAAGCACCACGGATGGCGTCAAGTTTTCGCAAAATCAAAATTTCATTGCGTCGGTGCATATCACGACAGGTCACCATGCGGTTGCGAAATGGCGTCCATTCGGGACCTAAGCGATCTGCATCCTCGGGCTGTCGCACGCCAGTAACTTGCGTGAGATCGGCCAAGATTTGATTTTTTTCATTCAGCAGTTCTTCAAATGCGTCCAAGTCCTGCTCTTTGAGGGCATTGAATTCCTCGTCGAGCAAATCCACCAAGCGGTCTAACTGCACATCGGCGTAAGACACGGCTTGGGGCACTTCAATAGAAGCTTGGGCATTCATGGAGCAGTCCTTGGGGAGGTCAGATCATTTTTTCCAACGCAACAAAGTTTTCGGCAATGCGACGTGGGTTGATCGGATAGCTGCCTTCACGCAAAGCGGTTTTGATGGCTTCAACTTTGACGCGGTCAAAGTCGGGCGCATCTTTGGCGCGTTGGGTGACATTGCTCAGGTTGACCGTGTCAGCATTTTGAGGCGCAGGTGCGGGCGCAGCCTTGGCTTCAGGAGAAGGCGCAGTCTTGACAGCTTTGGACTTGTTATCAAGTTTTTCCAAAGTTGTGCGCGATGCAGAATTGTTGGCAATTCGAGAGTTGGAAACAGGGTCAGACATGATGATTCCTTATGAATATAGGCGGAGTTTATACAAAACTTCACATTGGTAGTATCGACCCCAAATCTTGAGACTTGAGGCCAACAAAGTAAAAAAACCGCAGAAAGTTAAAAAGAGGCTTTTTGTACTCATTACAAACCCCGCGCCGTGTTCATGCCAGTGACGACCGCTGACAATAATCGACCCGACTCAGGGTTTTTCAAGCGGATTTGGTCACCCAAAGTACCGTCTTGCTGGGCTTCAGCCCGAACTGTGATCAAAAATCCTTTGCCTTCACCGACGGCTACCAACACTTGCTGGCCGCGTTTGACCATGGTGGAGGATTTCAGGTCTTGTTGGCGTAACGGGGTATTGGCTGGCAAGTCGCGCAGCAACTCCATGTTGAGCATTTCGCGCTCATCGCCCACGAAACGGGTTTCATAAGAGGGAACTGGCAAATCGGCCTGTTTGAACATACCGGTTTGCAAGACCGTGCCACGCTTGAGGGCTTGGGTTGACACCCAGACCATGCGGTTGACTTGGCCGTTGTTATTGGCTTGGTTGATTTGGTTGCCCAAGGTGTTTTTCACCTGAACCATCACAAAGTGTTGCCACAAAGGCTGGGCGCAACGGGCGCGAACGCTTTGTTTGTTGCCAAAAGGCTGGTCAAACACGATGTCTTGGGTGCAGGCCTTGATATTGATGCGGCTGTCCATGGGCAGGATGGTGACCAAGGCGGGATCAATTTTTTGGCTGTCGACCACGAACTGTTTGGCACCCGACTCCAGGGTAGGCCATGCTGTGGCCACTGCGGGGGTGTTTTGGGCTTGGGTCAAAGAGACCACGCCGCCCAAGAGCACAGCCAGCAACGCCAAGGCGCTTCGGGCCGGTCTGGGTACTGTCTGAAAGGTTCGGCACAGCAATTGCAAGATGGTCTCCAAGGGTGTGAAAGTTTTGACGTTTTAGCGTCATGTTTACACCCGATGCAAATTTGATGCCAACCGAGTTTCAACCCAGAGTCGAACGCAAAATGAACTTCAATGTTGATCCCAAAGCACTCGTTAGAACAACGTTTGTCAATCCAAATGACGCGAACACTTCTGCACGTGGCACCAGCTTGGCGTTGCCGGGGCGGGTGGGTTTTGCGCAAACTTTGTCACAACTACAACAAAGGTCGGGTGTCAATTCCTCGACCATTTTGAACCCGCAGGTCAAAAGTGTGGCGGTGCAAGAGGGTGACACCTTGAGCAGCATCGTCAAAGACCATTTGGCTGAATTGGGCCGACCTGTATCTAACAGTGAAGCTTTGCGACTGTCCCAAGACATCGCGCGAGTCAACGGCATCAGCAACCCTGACCGCATCTTCCCAGGACAGCGCCTGAACTTGAGCGTATTGACCCAAGCCCAGCAGGCTGGGCCCAATCTGTCTACCCAACAGGCCTTGCAAAGCAAGCGTTTGCAGGCAAGCACTAACTTTCCCGTTTTACCCGGCCAAAACAACATTTTGCAAAAAACCTTGGACCGTGCTGTGGAGAAGGGCTATATACCGGCTGAAGAAAAGCAGCAGGTTTACCAAAAAATCTTAGGTATGGCGCGTCAGTACCAGTTCGCGCCAGATGACTTTGCCCGCTTGACCCTGATGGAGAGCGACGGCATGAACCCCAAGGCCACCAATAACCGTTGCCACGGCATCATCCAGTTTTGCGACGGTCCCGACCGAGGTGCTGCCACCGCCGGTTTTGCCAGCAACCCCAAGGCTATTTTGGGCCACAGTGTTTTGCAGCAGCTAGATATGGTGGAGAAGTACTTTGACCAAAACGGCCTGAAGTCTATGGGCCCGACCAATTTGGACGATTTGTACCTGACAGTGCTCACGCCTGCTGCGCGGCGTGAAAAGTCGCCTAACGCAGATTTGAATATTGCGGGTACGCAGGCGCAAAAGTTGTATGTCAACCGCGACCCCAATACCTTTATTACCCGCAACTCCATTGTTCAGGGCCTGCACCAGCATGCCAATGAGCGACTAGGTTTGTACGAGGCGGCCAAGGCGCAGGCGCAAAAATTAGCGCAAACCCTCACCCGCAGCAGTCCACCGGTGCAGGTGGTCAACAACCAGCAGCGTGCCCAGGTGCTGCGGGTTGGCGCTTACTTGAACCAAGATTATTTGCGATGAAGCGGCAAACCCTTGCCGCAGTGTCGGTACTTTGGACAGGCATTGCCGCTTGGCAAGCCCGAATCGCAACGATAAGTACTCAGCTTGGCGTGGCACATAACTTGCAAGGTCAGTCTGAGTTTTTGTGTTTTTCAACCTAAGCGTCGTGAAAACGGCGAATTTAACAAGGCATGGAGGGGATGATGGATTTATTGACCAACGCATTTGGCATCCACGAGCGCGCCTTGGGTGTTCGCAGCCAACGCATGGAGGTCTTGGCGCGAAATATCGCCAACGCGGACACGCCCAATTACAAAGCGGAAGAGCTGGACTTCAAAGCCATGCTCAAAGAAACCCAGCGTGAGTACATCTCTGCGACACATGAAAAGCATTTCGCCGCACTTGAAGAGCAGCCCGACAACGGCATGCGTTACCGCGTTCCTTTCAATAGTTCGTTTGACGGCAATACCGTTGAGATCAATGTCGAACAAGCCAATTTTGGTAAGGCTGCGGCCGATTACCAAACCACTTTGAGCTTTTTGGAAAACCGCATCAGCGGTCTTCGCAAAGCCATACGAGGGGAGTGATAAGACATGAGAACCCTAGATTCTGTTTTCGGCATTGCCGCCACCGCTTTGAACGCACAAACAGTGCGCATGAACACCACGGCCTCGAACTTGGCTAACGCCACCACGGTTGCCAAATCCGAGGATGAAGCATTCCGTGGCAAGCGTACCGTTTTCAAAGCTTTGCTTAAAGACGAAATGACCAACGGCGGATTTCCCTACAAAGGCGGCGTGAAAGTCGACCAAATTGTGGATGACCCAACACCTATTCGCAGCATGTATGACCCTGGCAACCCCTCAGCTGACAGCAACGGCTTTGTCTATTTGTCCAACGTCAACGAGATGCAGGAAATGATCGAAATGATGGCGGCTTCGCGCTCCTACCAAAACAACGTCGAGGTGGTCAACACCGCCAAACAACTCATGATGCGCACTTTGGACATCACCAAATCCTGATATCTGAAAGACTGACATGGCCACGACTGCATCTACACCCAAAGCACCTTTGCCCAGCGGCATCGTCAGCTACGAGGATTACATCGCCAAAAACAAAGTCAAGGCGACCAGCACCACCATGGACCAAGGCGCTTTCCTGACTTTGTTCACCACCCAATTGAAAAACCAAAACCCCTTGGACCCCGTGAAAAACGAGGCCTTTGTGGCGCAATTGGCGCAGTTCTCGCAGTTGGAAGCCACCACCTCAATGAAAGCCAGCATGGAGACCATGGTGCAAAGCATGCAAGGCGACAAGATGCTCGCCGGTGCCGCCATGATCGGGCGCAAAGTAGCTGTCCCCAATGCCCCTGCCATGCTGCTAGATGGACAACCGGTGCAAGCCAGTGTGGACTTGCCCAATGGCGCCGACGGCGTGCAAATGCAAATTTTGGACAGCCGCGGCCAAGTTGTTCGCAAACTGGTTTACCCCGCTCAGTCGCCTGGTTCTATGAAGTTGGCTTGGGACGGCATGAGCGACAGCGGTGCCTCTATGCCCGACGGTGCTTACACCATGCAAGTACTCGCCAGTTCGCTGGGCAAAGCGGTGCAGCCTGTGGTCAATATGTTCTCAACCGTGCGCAGCGTCAGCAGCGCGGGGACAGGCGACAACACTTGGCTGCTCGAGGTCGATGGCGGCAAGAGCGTGAGCTTGGCTAACGTCAAACAAATCGCTTACTAAATCACACGCAAAAAATACAACGGAGTATCTGAACCATGTCCTTTTTTACCTCACTCACCGGTTTGAATGCAGCCACTGCTCAGTTAGGCGTGACCTCGAACAACATTGCCAACGCGAGTACCGTGGGTTTCAAGCGCAGTCGTGCCGACTTTGGCGACATTTTTGCCACCTCGCCTTTGCAAAAGGCCACCTCTGCGGTCGGTCAAGGTGTGTCATTGAAACGTGTGACCCAAGAGTTTGGTCAGGGCAATATGAACTTCTCGTCCAACACCTTGGACTTGGCCATTTCGGGTGACGGTTTCTTCCCGCTCAAATCGGGCGACGGTTTCCAAGATATTTTCACGCGTAACGGCTCGTTCATGATGAACGACCAGTACAACGTGGTGAACTCTGCAGGTCAGCGTTTGATGGCGGCGTCAGTGGATTCGACCGGTAAAGCCAATTTGAGCGATATGAACGTGTTGACCATTCCGCAAAAAACCACTGGCATGGCCAAAGAAACCTCGCTGGTGCAACTGGGTTTGAACTTTCCTGCGGATGCGCAGGTGGTGACCAAGGCTTTCAACCGCAACGACCCTTCTACCTACAACAAAAGTACCGCGTTGACGGTGTACGACAAGGGCGGTAACGGTTACTTGGCCACGGTCTATTACGCCAAAACACAAAACGCGAGCCAAGCCGACCCTAATAACAAATGGCAAACCTATGTGTATGTGGGTGAAACACTGGTCGCGGCCGCGTTGCAGCAAGCCACCGACTCTGCCACTGGTGAAAAAATGTACGTGAACAAATACGGACAGTTAAAGCCCGAGAGCCAGGTGAGTGACTTGTTGGTGAACTTCAAGACACAAAAGTTCTCGCTCAACCAATTAACTGACCAACGATCTTCCGAACCCGCGACTGTCACGGGTGGTTTGGCGCCAAATTTGAGCACCTTGGAAGGTATTAACTTCAAGAACTTGCCCAAAAGCCAACTAACCAATTTGTTCAGCTTGGATGTGGACGGCACTGGTTTGCCTGTTGCAGTCGGCTTAGAGCATTTGGCTGGCAGCAACATGACCTTGTCAGGCACCGAACTCGCCAAAGAGTTGACCAACGTTATCAACCGCAAATTCGGTGATGAACGCTATTTCAACTTTGCAGGTCAGCAAAACTTTGCCATTTCTGCCACTAACGCAGAAGGGACGTTGACTGAAAACCGCACGGTTCAACTCGATGCCACCGATATGGCGTATGAAGAGGTGGTCAACAAAATCAACGACCAGCTCAATGGCAGCAGCAATATCTTGTCGAATGTGGCGTTCAGCGCCACCCCATTGGCCAGCGAATTCAAAGGCTACAGCTTTACCTTGGGGTCTGGCACCAGTGCGTTCACCGTCTCGGGTGAACTTACCTTACAAGATCCACTGAGCACCAAGCCCATGGAGGACTTGGTCGCGAATATGCAAGAGCATATTCAACAGGATTTGGTTACCCGCTTTGGCTACAGCAGCGATGCCGCCTCCAAAGTGACCGTGAATGTGCAAAACGGCAATGAAATCCGTTTGACCAGCGGTGACGGTGTCACCGTCTCCAGCCTGCGCCTGAGTACAGTCAGCACTGGCTCGCCCGTGACCATCAGCAACAGCTTTAATTCAGGCCCCATCATCACAGGCGCTGTGGGCACCTACGCCTTGCTGGATATGCAAATAGGCTCTATCATCATCAACGATTTGGATCTTTCCACCATGGATTCAACCACGCTGGAAGCCTTTGCTAAAGAGCTGAAAACCAGTCTTCAAACTGAGTTGAGCTCTCAGGGTTGGTCGTCTTTTGAAGCCGGTTTGGTCGATGTCAAAGTCAATGATGCTGAAACTGGTTTGACCATTACCGACGGCTCTGGCAATCAAATCACTAAATTCACCATTGCACGAAGCCCCACCGACTCCGCAGCGATCACGGGTACGGCTGCAGGGTCAAGCTTGGCGCTGGACAACGTGGCATTTTCTGAAACACGTTTTGGCAACGAAAACAGGCTCAACCACTTCAAAGACTTTACCGTTAACCTGACTACGCCCACCACACCGCCATTGAAGTTGACCAAGACTTTCCTTATGTCCGAGATCTTGGCCGCCGACACTGCAGGAGATCTGGCCAATTTTGACCCCACGGATACTGAAAACGGTCCAGGCCAACTCGCTGCTTTGGTGGATTTAATGAACGCGAAGATCAATGTTCTGAGCGGCTGGACCAATTTATCTGGCACACCTACATCAGGTGTTTACCCCACAGTCAGCAGAGCCGCTGGCGACACCCTGACGCTGGCGTGGGAGGCCGACACCAGCAGTTTCACCATTGCCACAGCCGCTAGCAGCGGCACGTTTGTGTCGGGCATGTCTTTGAGCCTGAACACCGACGACGGCACTTTTGGCAGCTTGCTTACCAAGGGCGGCTCCATCAGCATTGTGGCTCCTACTCTGGACGCCGGTGGCACAGTTACAGCAGGCGGCTCATTGACTTTGTCCAATGTGAGTTTTCCGCAGTCCGTCGAAGCAGTGGGGGACGAGTTTGAGTCTTTCAAATTCACGCTGGGCGGCAAGCTCTATCCCACCTCAGGCGTCATCTCTTTGGATCAGCTCAACCTCAGCAGCTCACCCATGACCGATTTGGCCGCGGCTTTGCAAGCCAAGATTCGCTCAACGTTGAAAACCAGTGACGGCACCACCTGGGATGACACCCGCACCAGCAAGATCAACGTCTCAGTGGTCAATGGCAAAGACTTGAAAATCTCAGACGCCGGCGGCGCAGAGATCACTGGTTTGGAGCTGAACGCCAAGGCCAGCGCTGCGGCCACAGTTTCCACAGGGGCACAAAGTTACAGCATCGCCAAGCTGGGCAATAAAGTCACAGCCAGCTACGACCCTGTTTCACAAAAATTCAACTTCACCCCTCCTTTGGGTAGCGGCACTATCGTGGCTCTGTCGGGTATTAACAACCAGCTGGGCATTACCTCGCCCATCACCCAAGACACGGGCAGCGATGCGCTGAGCACCGAGGGCGCACCGGCCATCACCAACAACTACATCCGACCCTTGAAGATGCAGCGCTATGGCATGAAGGTGGAGTACGACACAGTGAATGAAAAATTCATTTTCAAGTCCGGCACCACTGGTGACACCTCCAGCATCCACCTGACAGACCCCAGCACCTATGCCTCCGAGCATTTGGGGTTGCTGGCAGACGGTAAATACCAGGTCAAGACCTCGGCCACAGCGGTACGCGGCATCACCTCACAGCCTGCAGTGATGCAAGGCTCACCCTTGGGCATCAATGCCAACAACAACTTCAGCGTCAACCTGACCAACAACAAGTTTGTGGTGTCGGTGGACGACGTCAAGGGCACGGTTTATCTGGAACCCAAAGACACTTACACCATCGACAGTTTTGTGCTGGCGCTGCAAAACGGCATCAACCGTCTTGCGGGTCCCTCAGACCAAAGCGGTTTGACAGGCCCCATGGTCTCAGGTGTCAAAGTGGCTTATGACCCCATCAGCAACCGCTTGAAGTTCACTTCTGGTACAGCCTCGACCAACTCCTTTATCAAGGTGTCGGGCGACAGCCAGTGGGGCTTGGCCAACGTTGAAGGTGGCCGTGGTGCCACCTCCACCTGGATCAAACCCACGCAATACACCCAAGTGGTCAATGGCGTTGCAGTTGCACAGTACATCGACGAGTTTGGCAACGAAACCTTCAGTCCTGATGGTTTCAAATCCTTGCCAGAATGGTCACCCATCTTCTTGGAAAAAGGCGAACTCACCTTTGACACCGGCGGTAACTTGGTGTCACCCAAGCAGGGTTCGCAGTTGGACACGGTTTACCTGCCAGACGGTAAGGGTGCTTTGACCATCAACATCAATTACTCCAAGTCAACCCAGTTCTCTTCTCCTTATGCGGTTTTGTCACAGTCGCAAGATGGTGCACCTGAGGGTGACTTGGTGGGCTTGTCGCTGGGCGACGATGGTTTGGTCAACGCCTCTTACTCCAACGGTTCACAAAAATCGCTGGGCAAGGTGGTGTTGGTGAACTTCACCAACCCCACTGGCTTGCGTCAGATTGGTGACACCAGTTATTACAAATCGGCATCGTCTGGCACACCGAAATACGGTGAGGCCGGTTCTGCAGGTTTCGGCACGGTGCGTTCTGGTGCGACCGAGCGTGCCAACGTGGACTTGACGCAGGAATTGGTGGACTTGATCACCGAGCAGCGTAACTTCCAAGCCAATGCCAAGGCGATTGAGACCAGCACCACGCTGACCCAATCTATTATTCAAATCAGAGCGTAAAGCCCCTCCTTAGAGAATCGACATGGATCGCCTAGCCTTTAACGCTTCTGCTGCAATTACTGAAATGCGTTTGGCTCGTCAGGCCTTGGCCAATGAAATGGCCAATATGACGACCACGGGCTTTAAGCGCTCCTATGAGGTCTCACTTAAGGCGTTCAAAGCCGAAGGCGAGGGCTTTGACTCTAATTACCAACCCCAAGCCATACACATGGACTTCATCAAGATGGCACCCGGCCCCTTGATGGCGACTGGCCGTGACTTGGACATTTTGATGAATGACCAAACCGTGTTGGGGGTGCAAGCCCCCAACGGCGAGCTGGCATTTACCCGCAGAGGCGACTTGCAACTCAACGTCAACGGCGTGCTGCAAACCGGCAATGGTCACCCGGTCATGGGCGATAACCAATCCCCCATCTCGGTGCCACCTGGCTTTAAGGCATCGATTACCCGTGAAGGCGGCGTCTTTATCCACGATCCCAACCAGCCTGGTATTCAGCAAGAGACCCAAATTGGCCAGCTTTTGCTGCGTGACGCCAGTAAAACCCCCTTGACGCGCCGAGAAGATGGCCTGTTTCGGGCGCACGATAAACCGTCAGGCGCGGATTTTGCTTCAGGTCCTGTACAGGCGTCAGTGACGACACAGGCACTCGAGGGCAGCAATGTCAGCCCCACCGAGGCCATGGTCAAACTGATCGAGCAGTCACGCATGTTTGAGCAGCAGGTCCGGATGGTGAAAGCCAGCCATGAAAACGACCAGTCTGGTTCTTCCATGCTCAAACTGTCCACTTGATGGTAAGCGCCCTAGGCGCTGATTTTTTGAAGAACAGGGGTTAAGCGATGGATGCAGCTTTATGGGTTTCCAAGACCGGCTTGGATGCGCAGCAAACGCGCATGAATGTCATTTCTAACAACTTATCCAACGTTTCCACAACGGGTTTTAAGCGCGACCGCGCAGTGTTTGAAGACTTGCTTTACCAAAATATCCGCCAAGCGGGTGGGCAAAGCACTGCCAACACTCAGTCACCTACCGGCTTGATGTTGGGTACAGGTACCAAAGTGGTCGCTACAGAAAAGTTGCACCTTCAAGGTAATTTGATCAACAGCCAAAACCCATTGGATGTTGCCATCATGGGTGACGGTTTTTTCCAAATTCAGCAACAAGACGGCACCATTGCCTATACCCGCGACGGCGCGTTCAAACTGTCGGCAACCGGACAGTTGGTCACGTCCACTGGTTTTTTGCTCGAACCTAATATCACCATTCCTAACAACGCTTCGGCTTTGACGGTTGGCCGTGACGGCACCGTCTCAGTCGAACTCGTGGCAGGCGGAGGCCAACAGGTCTTGGGCCAGCTTCAAATCGCCAAGTTCATCAATCCAAGTGGCTTAAAGCCTTTGGGTAACAACTTGTTAGCCGCAACAGCTTCCAGCGGTCAGGTGCAGCTGCTGCAGCCTGGCACTGTGGGAGCGGGGGTGTTGAACCAAGGCGCTTTGGAAGCGTCCAACGTGAACGTGGTGGAAGAGATGGTCAACATGATCGAAACCCAACGCGCTTACGAGATCAACTCCAAGTCCATCGAAGCGGTCGACGGCATGCTCAAGTATTTGAACCAGAACCTTTAATTGAATTAGGTCAAACCATCATGAAAACACTTTTTTCAATTATTTCGCTGTTGGCTGCGTTGCAAGGCTGCGCCTCGCACGAACCGGTGTTGTCAAGCTTGTCACCCTCGCCCGATTTCGCGCCCGTCTACCCCTTAACCAAAGACCAAACCGCGCCTTCTACAGGTGGTATTTACGGTAACCGCCAAAGCGATGCTTGGTTTGGTCGTGGCCGCAATTACCAAATTGGTGACCTAATTACTGTGTTGTTGAATGAATCGACGCAAGCTGACCGTAGTCAAAAAACCGATATCAGCCGCGACGCCAGCAATACCGCTTTGCCCTCGGGTGCGAACACCTTGATGGGCAATATCCATCCCTTTTTTGATGGCCTCAGCATGAATGCTGCAAAGACGACCAGCACGGGCAAAGGTACCGCAGCTCAGGGAGCAAGCTTGACAGGCTCCGTCACCGTCACCGTCACCGAGATTTTGGCCAACGGCAATTTGGTAGTGCGTGGTGAGAAAAAATTGGGTCTGTCTGAAGGCACGGAAGTCATTCAAGTCGCTGGCGTGATTCGCCCTCAAGACATAGGCCCCAACGGCACGGTTCAGTCCTTGCGTTTGGCCAACGCCCAAATTTCTTACCGCGGCACCGGCGACTTGGCCGCTGCCAGCAAACCTGGTTGGGGCACCAGCGCCTTGTTGAAACTTTGGCCCTTCTAACCCACGATTAAATCGCCATGAAAACCTCATTTATCAAAACCTGTTTGCTGAGCTTGGCTTGTACTTTGGCCATGCCCGTGTGGGCTGACCGTGTCAAAGACTTGGTCACCGTGGCAGCACAACGCCCTAACCAGTTGATCGGTTTTGGCTTGGTCGTGGGTTTGCAAGGCAGTGGTGACGATGCCTCGGTGCCCTTCACCACGCAAAGCATGAAAGCCATGTTGGCACAAATGGGTGTGCGAATTGACGGTCCCATGTCTGACTTTGAGCAAGCGGCGTCCGCCAGTCGAATCGATATCAAAAATGCAGCAGCCGTGATGGTGACAGCCGACTTACCCGGTTTTGCCAAGCCTGGCCAGCGCATTGACGTGAATGTGTCTGCAATAGGCAAGGCCACCAATTTGCGTGGTGGCAACCTGATCATGACCGCCATGCGTGGCGTGGACGGCGAAATTTACGCCTTGGCCCAAGGCGCATTAACAGCCACGGGCATTGATGCTTCGGCAGCAGGATCTAAGGTTGCAATTGGCGTGCCCACAGCGGCACGTATTCCTGCGGGCGCGATTGTCGAGCGTGCAGTTGAAAATCCGTTCGAGAAGGCCGAGTTCTTGGTGATGAACCTGCGCGATAACGACTTTTCCACCAGCAGCAGTATTGTTGCGGCCATCAATAAAAAATTTGGTGATGGCGTGGCACAAGCAGTGGACGGCACATCGATATCGGTACGACCCCCACAAGACTTGAATCAAAGAGTGTCATTCATGGGACTCTTGGAGAACATCGAGGTCACACCTTCAGAGCCCAATGCCCGAGTGGTTATCAACTCACGCACAGGCACTGTGGTCATCAACCGTGCGGTGCGTGTCACTGCGGCAGCTGTTTCCCATGGCACGATTTCGGTGGCCATCACGGCGACTAACGAGGTGTCGCAGCCTAATCCTTTGTCGCAAGGCCAAACACGGGAAGTGCAAAACGCCGACATCGCTGTCAATGAGCCCAAAAACCCCATGTTCCTCTTCAAACCTGGTGTGGACTTGCGTGAAATTGTGGACGCAGTCAACCAAGTCGGGGCCAGCCCTTCGTCATTGATCGCCATTCTTGAGGCTTTGCGCAGCTCTGGCAGCTTGCGTGCCGAGTTGATCATTATCTAAGCCCCCTAAAAGCCAGCCATGAGCGAATCCACCAACATCAGCAGCGCCAAGTCGTACAACGACTTCACGGCACTGGGCGAACTGCGCGGCAAAGCGCAGCGCAATGAAGCGGGTGCGATGCGTGAGTCGGCTGAGCAGTTTGAGGCCTTGTTCATCCAAATGATGCTCAAGTCCATGCGTGAAGCCTCCAGCGCCATGAAAAGCGACTTGTTGCACAACAACGCGCAAGAAACCTTTGAAGGCATGTACGACAAAGAAATTTCCATGCAAATGGCCAAGCGCAATGCCTTGGGTTTCTCCGATGTGGTGGTGAAAAACCTGAGCCAGCAAAAGTCTGTGCCCAGTACTTCCGAATTGCTGCAGTTGCGCCAAACCTCAACCATCCAAAATGGCATGCCCTTGAATGCGCCTGTGTTGCCCATGTCTTTGGCTAACAAAGCGCAAGCCGCTATGGCTTTGCAGAAAAACACCTTGAAGGCATTGCCGCTGGCGCCCGCCATACCCATGAAATTGGGGAATGAGCCATGAGTGACTTACTTGGCATCAGCAGTACGGCGGTTGCCGCCTATCAACGTGCATTGGGCACCGTCAGCAATAACATTGCCAACGTCAGCACCGAGGGCTATTCGCGTCAAACCTCCACGCTGCAGCAAAGTGCGCCATCCAAGCAAGCTAATATGTTCTTGGGCACTGGCGTGTTGTTCACCTCGGTCAAACGCGCCTTCGATACCTTTGCCGAGTCCAATTTGCGCAACAGCAACACCGACCTTGCGACCCAAAGCCCGATGGTGGAATACACCCAAAGGGTGATGGACATCATGGGTGACAAAAGTGTGGGACTGAGTTCTGCGCTGGACACTTTTTTTGAATCTGCCCGCAGTTTGTCGGTGGACCCCGCCTCTGGCGTCATGCGTACCAGTTTTTTACGTTCTACCGAGGGCGTAGGTTCGCGTTTTGCTGAGTTATCCGGACAGTTGAATTTGGTTTCCAGTGAAACCCGTCAAGCCTTAGACAGTGCTGCGGGGGAGCTCAATACCTTGACCGAGCAACTCTCTTTGGTCAACCAACAATTGACCAAGGGCACGACCTTAGACAGCCAACCACCCGAGCTTTTAGACCGACGAGACTTGTTGCTGCGCCAAATCTCCGCATATTCCCGCATCAAAACCAGCTTCACTTCCAACGGCATGGTGTCGGTCAGTTTAGGCACCACCATGAAGCAAAGCTTGGTGGTTGATGGCATCAAGTTTCGTCCTATCGGAATGGACCCTAACTCCAACAGCAAGTTGGATATGGTGATTGACCCCTATGGCAACACCGAACCCTTGGCCGGTTCCAGCGGCGGTACCTTGGGAGGACTCAACACCTTTATTTCGCAGGTATTGGAGCCAGCCCAAAAAAACCTGGACTTTTTGGCCCAGACCTTTGTCGACGAGGTCAACAAGGTGCAGAAAAATGGCATCGATGGCTATGGCGAAATGGGCTCACCTTTGTTGAAAATCGACGTGACAGCGGTCAACAAAGCCCAAGGCATTGGCATGGCTTTGAATGACCCCATGCGAGTGGCAACCGGCGCCTTGTTTCGTGTCACTGAAAACAACGACAACGCCAGCGAGGTCAAAGCCAGAGTTGCTTACACGCCACCTCCTGCCCCTTTGGGTGTGAGCAATACCAGACTGATTAACAACCCATTTACTTCTACACCTGTGTCTATCGAGGTCGGTGGTGGTCGATTGTTTGCACCAGTGACCACACTCTCTGCCGGCATGGAAAATCCTGTCATTTATTTGGACAACGTCAAGCCTGGGCAGCAACTGCAAGTGCTGACCACTGATGGTCGACACCTGATTGGCAGCGAGATGTCGATTGACGAGAAGTACCAAGTGCTGACCAAGGAAAACGGCTTCACCGACCCTGTGACTTTCAGCGACGCGTATTTGAATAAATCAGGCGTCAACGGCTACTTGCAAACCAATGTGTTTTATGGTGCCAAGGGCAGTGTTGTGTATGCCCAGCAGTTTGACCGACTTGGCCAACCCACTGCCCCCACGCCTACCCCTGCCAAGTTGGAAACAACGCATATTCAGCAAATCCAAGCGGGTTCAGATGGCTTGACCCTGATAGCCGCTGGTGCGATCAAGCTCAACAACAGCGAGCTTGGCCCCTTGACATTGGCCGCCAACGAAACCCTGACACCCCAAAAAGTGGCCGCTTGGCTTCAAAAGGGCTTGGACGACGGCAAGATGTCCGATATGAAGGTCGAGGTCTATAACCAGATCCGCTTCAATGCCGCCGCGCTGGACTTTCGCAAAGCCTTGTCTATCAATGGCGTCAAGATTGGTACTGTCAATCAAGATGCAAAAGTGGCCAACGAGTACAAAGACTTGCCCAGCATGGTCAAGGCGATTCAAGCCTCCAGAGACAAAACAGGCGTGACCGCCCGAATTGCCGACAACGGCGATTTGATTTTGGAAAATTCGCTCGGACATGAAGGTGAGACCATCACCTTGGGACCCAAAGACAGCAATGGCCAGTCCTCCAATGCCTTCAATTTAAATTTGAGTGGTGCCAACGGCGTGATCCAAGGCCAAGTGCGTCTTACGCGTACCTTGGGCGACCCAGCCAAGTCTGATATTCGTTTGTCTTTTGGTACCTCTCCCAATGCAGGCTCGCCATTTGACCTCAGCATGGTGGGTTTGCGCACTGCCGCTTACATCGAGGGTAAAGTGCCTGATGACTTGCAAGTGTTTGTGACTGGCGAAGGCAAAGCCACGGTAGCAGCCAGTTTTTCAGGACAACCTACAGACCCACAGCAAAAACTTCGTTCACAAAATCTGATCGTGTCGTTTGATACGCCCAGTCACTACACCATCAAAGATGGCGCAACTGGCACGATCTTGGCTGAAAGAAATTACGACACCAGTGTTCTGACACCCGTGGTGAATTACCAAGGTTTGGCCATTCAATTTACCCGAGCCCCTGATGTGGGCGATGTGTTTGAGGTGGATGGCAATCACGACGGCTTGGGCAACAACGAAAACATGTTGGTCATGGCCGATTTGGCTAAAAAAGGCGTGATCGGCAGCAAAAGTTTTTCTGATTCCTATATTGATCAGGTCAATACCGTGGGCAATGCGGCTCAGCAGGCCAAGATCACCCAACAGGCCTTGACCGTGGTGAATGACCAGGCGAAACAGTCACGCGACAAGGTCTCAGGCGTCAACCTTGATGACGAAGCAGCCGACTTGATTCGTTTTCAGCAGGCCTACCAAGCCGCTGCCAAGTCATTGCAAATCTCGGGTCAGTTGTTTGACTCGATTGTTCAAATTCGCTGAAGGAGATTACAGCCATGGTGATGAAAGTCTCGACCAGCATGTTTTTTGATAAAGCCAGCAAGCAGCTAGGCAATATCCAAGGCAGCTTGGCTAAAACCCAAGAGCAGTTGTCTACGGGCAAGCAAATCAACAAGCCCAGCGATGAGCCCGACAAGGCATCCTTGATCACCCGATTGGATTCTGAATTGGCGCGTCAAAAAAGCTACCAAGGCAATTTAAAGTCGGTCAATATCCGTTTGCAAGCCGAAGAAACGGCCTTGAAAAGTACCAGCGATGTGATGTACCGCTTCAAAGAGTTGGCTGTGCAAGCTGGTAACGATACCTTGAGTACCGCTGACCGAAAAACAATTTCCTTGGAGATGACCCAACTCAAAGACCAAATCTTGAGTTTGGCCAACTCGCAAGACTCCAACGGTAATTTTTTGTTCGCCGGTTCGCGTGTAGGTCAAGCGCCATTTGGCCAAGACGCCAAGGGGCGGGTGGTCTACCAAGGCGACCAAAGCCGTATGTTGGTGCCCGTGGGCGACAACCGCCGTATGAACTTGAACATTCCAGGCTCAGACGCCTTTGTGCATTTGGTGCGCGTCGACGGTAAGGGCAACCGTATCGGTGTAGGTTTTTTTCAAGCATTGTCTGACATGGTCAGCGCCGTAGCCACTTCAGACAGGCCCAATATCCAGCGCGGTATCAAGGAACTTGACCACATGCAGCAAGGCATCATTGATGCCAACGCGCAGGTCGGTACCGACATGAATGTGGTCGACTCGCAAAACAGTGTGCTCGACGAAATCAGCTTGCGCTTGAAGACCACTTTATCGGACGTACAAGACTTAGACTACACAGAAGCCATCACCAAGATGAACAAAGACCAGTTGGCCTTGGAGTCAGCGCAAAGCAGTTTTGCCAAGATTTCAAAACTAACACTTTTCAGCTATATAAATTAAAGGCTAAAGTTTTCCGTAGACTTGTCGATCAACAAATACACACTTAAATAAACTCCTATGGCCACCTCCGCAGTTTCCACGACGACGATCAGTACGGCTGCGGATATTGCAAAGTCCAACAAGGCCAATGCCCAAAAGATCATGAATACGCTGGGCGCAGGATCAGGCGTTGACGTGACCTCGTTGGCGCAAAACTTGGTTGACGCAGAACGTGTCCCCAAAGAGAACATGATCAATGCCAAGATTGCAAAATCTGAGGCCAAAGTCACCGGTTACGGCGCTGTGACTTTCATGCTTGGTGAAGTGAAAAAAGCATTTTCTGCTTTGAATGATAAAACCGACTTCACGGGAGTGACTGCCACTTCGGACAACACTTCTGCTTTTACTGTCTCTGCAGGCGCGACAGCTACTGAAGGCATACACGAGATGACTGTTACCGCCTTGGCCAAAGCCCAGCGCAGTGTGAGCAGTACCTACACTTCGGCCACCTCTTCTATTAACGCTGGTCAGGCCATGTCGTTGAGTCTGACCTACAAAGGTACGGCATCCACGATCAATGTCACCGCTGGCAGTGATACCCCTCAAGGTGTGGTGGACGCAATCAATATTGCCAACAAAGGTGTCAAGGCCCAATTGGTCTATACCAGCAGCGCAGATGCCAGCCCCTACAAAATTTTGCTCACCAGTTCGACGGGCGAAGACAACTCCTTTACTTTGACCGACAGCGATAGCAATCTCAGTTTCAGCGATATTCAAACCGCACAAGATGCGGCATTTACGATTGATGGCATCAGTTACAAACGTTCAAGCAATACAGTGACTGACGCTTTGCAAGGCGTCAGCATCAGCATGCGTTCGTTAGCCACCACCAGCATTCAGCTTTCACGTGAAACCACATCTACGGCTGAAAAAATTCAAAACCTTGTGCTGGCCTACAACGACACCCAAAGCCTATTGAAGGAAATGGGGGACTCCAAATCGACGCTTGAAACCTATGGCGCAACCTTGCCCAATGATTCTTTGCTCAGAGCGATTAAAACAACACTGCGCAGCATGTTCATGGACAACTCCAACAGCACAAGCGGTGGTATTTCTTCTTTACGTGATGTTGGTGTGAGCATCGATCAATCTGGGGTCATGGCGCTTGATACATCGATTCTGGACACCAAACTCAAAACCAATTTTGATGATGTTGTCACCATGTTTTCTGGCAACAGAAACAACACCAGTGAATACAGTGTGGAGAAAATATCCATTGCCAATGACGCTTTTGGGAAATTGTCCAAAATGCTCAGATCAACCGGCGATTTGGCTTATCAGACCCGCAATACCAACACTGAAATTACCCGTTACAAGGCTGATTTGGTCAAACTCAACACCCGAATGGACACCTTGCTGCAACGCTACACCAAACAATTTGCCATCATGGACAGCATGGTTGGTCAAAACAACAGTACAAAATCCAGCTTGAAGAGTACTTTTGATGGAATGATGGCTCAATATAAATAACCAATTGGCTAAATAAATTATTTTTTTATTTTTAGCTAAAGTTCCCCCTAATCAGGTCGATATTTATGACGAATCGGTGCAATGTGCATCTTTTCGTCGTTCATGGTCTTAAAACTTAGGGTATTTATATGATTCCAGAAATCAAAGGCTCGTCCCCTGCTAAAACAGAGGTACCTAGCCCTAAAGTTCAAGCTTCGGTTGCGTCACATGGCGCAAAGCCACTTGATTCATCGGTGCGAAAAGCGGACCTTGTGCCTATCAAAAAGACCGATCTAGCGATTGATCCAATTGAGATGCAGCAAAAATTGAAAAAAATCTTAGATGAAGCCAACCAACATATGGCCAATTCCAAGGTTCAGCTGGGTTTTTCCATGAACCAGGCTATTGATGGACCAGTGATCACGGTGAAGAATTTGCAATCCGGCGAAGTGGTGAGGACCATCCCTTCTGAAGTGGTGATAAAAGTCGCTCAAAACATTGATTCTTTAAAAGGCATTTTGTTCAATCAAAAACTCTAAGTATGTTTTAGCTTGCTCTTCGATAGCAATATTGACGCTATGGAAGTGAGTAAGTCTTAAGGCGGGCATTGCTCAAGATTTAAGTTGAGCATCCGATTCAAGGTTGGCCACCTCACGGCAAAAATATATTATTTTTAAATTCTTTTTCGAGTGTGCGTATTTTTTAAAACGTAACTTGAATAAATACCAAGCACAGAAAAAAATAATTGCTTCAATGCAATTAAAGCTTGACAAACACCATCCGATTCTTTAGCTGTGACGAGTTGAAAAGACCGTCAGGAAATGTGAAGTCAACTTGCCAAATCAATGTATAGGTTTTTTACGACCAATATTTTAGGAGTGCTGTAAATGTCAACTGTTATCAACACCAACGTTAAAGCTCTGGTTG
>NZ_JBBAOI010000019.1:0-47901 GCF_040401495.1 Limnohabitans sp. | reverse complement strand
TACCAAGAAGACGGCGAAATTTTGGTCGGCGCGTCCGCCAAGCGCCAAGCGGTCACCAACCCGCGCAACACGCTGTACGCCGTCAAGCGCCTGATTGGCCGCAAGTTTGACGAAAAAGAGGTGCAAAAAGACATCAACATGATGCCTTACACCATTGCCAAGGCCGACAACGGCGACGCTTGGGTGGAAGTGCGTGGCCAAAAAATGGCGCCGCCCCAAATCAGCGCAGAAGTGCTGCGCAAGATGAAGAAAACCGCCGAGGACTACCTGGGCGAAGAAGTCACCGAAGCGGTCATTACCGTCCCTGCTTATTTCAATGACAGCCAGCGCCAAGCCACCAAAGACGCGGGTCGCATCGCTGGTTTGGATGTCAAGCGCATCATCAACGAACCCACCGCCGCTGCGCTGGCCTTTGGCTTGGACAAAACCGAAAAAGGTGACCGCAAGATTGCCGTCTATGACTTGGGCGGCGGCACGTTTGACGTGTCCATCATCGAAATCGCCGACGTTGATGGCGAAAAACAATTCGAAGTACTGTCCACCAACGGCGACACCTTCTTGGGTGGTGAAGACTTTGACCAACGCATCATCGACTTCATCATTACCGAGTTCAAAAAAGAATCCGGTGTCGACTTATCCAAAGACGTGCTGGCCTTGCAGCGCTTGAAAGAAGCCGCGGAAAAAGCCAAGATCGAACTCTCTTCCTCCACTGGCACCGACATCAACCTTCCTTATGTCACTGCCGACGCTTCAGGCCCCAAACACCTGAACATCAAACTCAACCGCGCCAAGTTGGAAAGCTTGGTTGATGAACTGATCGAGCGCACCATCGCGCCTTGTCGCACCGCCATCAAAGACGCTGGCGTGTCGGTAAGCGATATTGACGACGTAATCTTGGTCGGCGGCATGACCCGCATGCCCAAGGTGCAAGACAAGGTCAAAGAGTTCTTTGGCAAAGAACCCCGCCGCGACGTCAACCCCGACGAAGCCGTGGCTGTGGGTGCCGCCATCCAAGGCCAAGTGCTCTCGGGTGACCGCAAAGACGTGCTGCTGTTGGACGTCACCCCTTTGTCTTTGGGCATTGAAACCCTGGGCGGCGTGATGACCAAAATGATCGCCAAAAACACCACCATCCCAACGAAGTTCGCGCAAACCTTCTCGACCGCCGACGACAACCAGCCTGCGGTAACCATCAAGGTTTACCAAGGCGAGCGTGAAATGGCCTCAGGCAACAAGTCCTTGGGCGAATTCAATTTGGAGGGCATTCCCCCAGCCGCCCGTGGTACGCCGCAAATCGAGGTGAGCTTTGACATCGACGCCAACGGTATCTTGCATGTGGGCGCCAAAGACAAAGCCACTGGCAAGGAAAACAAAATCACCATCAAAGCCAACTCGGGTTTGTCTGAGGCCGAAATTCAGCAAATGGTGAAAGACGCTGAACTCAACGCTGAAGAAGACAAGAAAAAACTGGAAATGGTGCAAGCGCGTAACAACGCCGAAGCCTCGGTTCACAGCGTGAAGAAAAGCTTGGTTGACCATGCCGACAAAGTTGAAGCTGGCGACAAAGAGAAAATCGAAGCTGCAGTCAAAGAAGTCGAAGAGGCTTTGAAAGGCGAAGACAAAGAGCTCATTCTTGCCAAAACCGAAGCTTTGATGACTGTTGCGCAAAAACTTGGCGAGATGGTCTATGCCGATATGCAAGCTCAACAGCAAGCCGCGGCGGCGGGTGCAGGCGCGGCTTCCGATGCTGGCAAGAAGCCCGACGACGACAATGTGGTCGATGCCGAAGTCAAGGAAGTGAAAAAAGGCTGAACTTTCTCATCCCATCGCGCCGCGCATCGCCTGAGAGGGCTGCGCGGCGTTGGTACATTCAACACCCTTAGATACAACCATGGCCACCAAACGCGACTTTTACGAAATATTGGGTGTACCCAAAAACGCCAACGACGACGAAATTAAAAAGTCGTACCGAAAATTGGCGATGAAATACCACCCTGACCGCAACCAAGGAGACGCGGCGGCCGAGGTCAAATTCAAAGAGGCCAAAGAAGCCTATGAAATGCTTTCTGACGCGGAAAAACGCGCTGCCTATGACCAGTTCGGCCACGCAGGTGTAGATCCGAATATGCGCGGTGGTCCAGGTGCTGCTGGTGGTTTTGGTGGCTTTGGTGAGTCTTTTGGTGACATCTTTGGCGATATCTTTGGTCAAACACGCAGACAGCAAGGTGCTGGCGGCAAGCAAGTTTTTCGCGGTAACGACTTAAGTTACGCCATGGATGTGACGCTTGAAGAAGCGGCCATGGGTAAAGAGTCGCAAATTCGCATCCCAAGCTTCGAGGAATGCACCATCTGTAGCGGCACCGGCGCCAAGCCAGGGACATCCGTTAAAACCTGTGGCACTTGCCAAGGTCAAGGCGTGGTGCAAATGCGTCAAGGCTTTTTCAGCGTGCAACAAACCTGCCCGCATTGCCGCGGCAGCGGAAAAACCATCACAGATCCCTGCACGCCTTGCCATGGTCAGGGCAAAGTCAAAAAACAAAAAACCTTGGAAATCAAAATTCCAGCAGGCATTGATGACGGAATGCGCATCCGTAGCAGCGGCAATGGTGAACCCGGCACCAATGGCGGCCCTCCTGGCGACCTGTTCATTGAAATCCGTCTGCAAAAACACGAAGTCTTCCAGCGCGATGGTGATGACTTGCATTGCGCGGTACCCATCAGTTTCACCACCGCGGCACTGGGTGGAGAAATTGCTGTTCCCACCCTGAGCGGAGAAGCCGCCATCGATCTTCCTGAAGGCACCCAAACGGGCAAGCAGTTCCGCTTGCGTGGCAAAGGCATTAAGGGGGTGCGCTCAAGTTTCCCCGGCGATTTGTACTGTCACATCACAGTGGAGACACCTGTCAAACTGTCTGAGCACCAACGCAAAATCTTGAAGGAGCTTGACGAGTCTTTGAAGAAGGGCGGCGATAAACACAAGCCCTCAGAAGCTGGTTGGGCTGACAAGCTGAAAAATTTGTTCAGCTAAGGTCTGCAGTCCTGAAAACTGGACTCCCCGCGCTGCCAGCACTGACCGGCATCGTGGCGTGAGGGGTGTGGCGTAGCGTGTTTGTCAATGCGAGCCACGTGAATACGAGCTTGGCGTACCCCCTCTTTATCAACAGCCAATTGCAACGCCCAGCCTGTGGTGTTTTCCAAACTGCTGTAGCCGTCGAACACAAAATTACCAAGGCTGTAGACGATAGGCCGACCTTTGTAAAACTCGGTGTTTTGGGTCACATGCGGATGGCTACCCACCACCACATCTGCACCTGCATCAATCATCAATCTTGCCAAGCGTTGTTGGCGAGGGGTGGCATAAGGCTCATCTTCAACGCCCCAATGCATGAATGGAATCACCACATCAGCTTGGTGAATGTGACGTGCGGCTTGGATATCGGCAACCACTTGCTCATCATCGCTCCATGCAGAGCCAGGTCGATCAACATCTGCCTCAAAGCTGCGGGGAAAAAATTCGTTGTAACCTAAAATAACGATGGTGATGCCTTGGCGCTTGAACAGCATGGGCGTATGCGCTTGCTGCAAATCACGTCCACCGCCAAAATAAGGGACCTTGGCTTGGTTTAAAAAATCCAGCATTTGGTCAAATGCTGCAGGACCAAAATCGCCCGTATGGTTGTTAGCCAAAGACACAGCATCAAAATGATTTTTGAGTAACTTAAGCACCCTAGGATGGGCTCTGAAGGTAAAGGGTTTATCCTCGGCTTTGCCAATGGTGGTTATCACGCATTCCAAATTACCAATGCGTATATCGCTTTGGTTGAGAACTGAGGCAAATGGCTCAAAAGGGTTATGGCCCTGTGCAATACGTTTGCCAGGCAATTCAGCCAACATCACGTCGCCCACAAAAACTATTGACACATCTGCGGATTGTGCAAAAGCATTGGCACAACATAGCCATACACCCACGGCTGTCGCGATCCAACTGGGGAGTAAGCGTCGGTTCATGACGCACCCACCACAGTGCAGTCATAGCTGATTTCGCGCCCCAAATCGGGGGAGTAAAGCTGCTGCCTGCCAGTCAAGCTTTGGCTCTTGGCAAACGGGGGCAAATAGGTAGCTTGCTGAAGAATGAGGGCTTGCCCAGAAGATCGGTAAGAGACTGTGATTTTGATGTTCTCGATTTGATTGCCGCCTTGGCTGACGATGGCCTTGAACCTGAAGCGCTCTAAGTCGATGGGCTTGGCGCTATAGGGATGGGTAGTGGGTGCAAAAACAAATTGATAGTCCTCACCGCCTGCAAAGAGTTGACACTGCAAGCGCAACGGCTGGCTGGCTGCAAGACCCATCGTCACTGGCAAAAACAAAACTACAGTAATGCTAAACCGCATCCACAGGCCAAGGTGGCTTGGTATGAGTAGAGGCATTACGCTATGGCTGATGTTGGGGCTTCATTCATACGCATTTGCACATGCGCCATCGATTCTTGGATTTGATCGATAAGAATGAGACAAACATCGCCCGCTTGAAGTTTTTCCAAAGCGCGATCTATGGCTTTGAATTCACCGTACACATCTTCAATGGTTTGTACTCGGGTAGCCCCTTGCAAACCTTCGCGCAACAAAGCAATGACTTCTCCGTCAGAGCGCCCTCTCTGGCAAGCGTCTTCGAAGAGAATGACATCGTCAAATGCGTGACCAATATTTCGAGTCAGGGCACGCAAGTCTTCATCTCGCCTGTCACCCGTGCCACATATCACCACGCTGCGGCGATTGGCAGGAAAAATATTGACAGCCTCGACAATCGCTTTCACGGCATCTGCGTTATGTCCAAAATCGACAATCACTTTAGCCTGCTTGTAGTCAAAAACATTAAAGCGTCCAGGAACACTTTGGGCATCACTGACAAAATGACTCAGGGCTTCACACATGCCTTCCCAGTTCAGTTTCAAGGCCCAGCCCGCTGCAATAGCGGCCATGACATTGGCAACCTGAAAACTCAAAGCGCCGTTGTGGGTAATAGGGACCTGCGCTAGGGGAATATGCATTTGGAATTTCCCCTCGGCCGCGACAATGTGATCGCCTTCGACAAAAAGTACGCGCTTGCCTTGAGCACGATGGGTCGCTAATGCAGGGGTTTTGACGTCATAGGCAAAAAAAGTTACCGCGCTAGGACATTGTGCTGCCATGGCCACGACCAAAGGATCTTCTGCATTCAGAACAGCCATCCCAGATGGGTCCACATTGCGCACGATAACCCGCTTGAGAACAGCCAAATCTTCAACTGTGGAGATGTAGTTCAAACCAAGGTGGTCACCACTGCCAATATTGGTCACAACAGCAACTTGGCAGCGGTCAAATGCCAAGCCTTCTCGTAACATTCCACCGCGAGCAGTTTCTAGCACCGCTGCATCGACATTGGGGTGCATCAAGACGCGCAACGCACTTTGCGGCCCCGCACAGTCGCCTGAATCGAATTGGTAACCATTGGCAAACACACCATCGGTATTGGCAATACCCATGCGAAGACCACTGGAGGCAAGCAAGTGGGAAATTAAACGCACAGTAGTGGTTTTGCCATTGGTGCCTGTCACTGCGACCACGGGGATACGACCGTTTTCACCATCAGGGAACATTTGCTCTATCACCGCCTTGCCTACATCGCGCCCTTTGCCAAATGAGGGGCTCAAGTGCATACGCAGTCCAGGTGCAGCATTGACTTCGATGATGCCACCGTTTTGCTCTTCCAAGGGTCGCAAAATGGTTTCGCAAACAATATCTACGCCGCAGATATCCAAACCCACCATTTGGGCAGCCAAGACTGCGCTGGCAGCTACCTCAGGATGCACGTCATCGGTGACATCGGTCGCTGAACCACCGGTAGACAAATTGGCATTGTTGCGCATGATGACACGCATACCTTTAGGCGGCACACTGCTTTCATCCAGGTTTTGTTCTTGCAAGCAAGACATGGCAACTTCATCGATACGAATACGGGTTAAAGGGTAAGAGTGCCCTTCTCCGCGCAAGGGGTCTGCGTTAACGATGTCGACCAACTGACGAACAGTATGTTTGCCGTCTCCGACAACAAGTGCGGGCTCACGCCGCGCAGCTGCCACCAATTTGTCACCAATCACCAGCAAGCGGTAATCGCTGCCCGGCAAATAACGCTCGACCATGATGTCTTCGCGGTAGCGCAAAGCAATTTTGTAAGCTGTCGCCAACTCCTCACGGGTTTTGACATTGACAGCAACACCCTTTCCTTGGTTGCCGTCTTGGGGTTTGACCACCACGGGCAGACCAATTTCTTGGGCTACAGCCCAAGCATCATCAACATCTTTGACAGGTCGCCCCTCTGGCACGGGCAGACCAGCCATGCGAAAAAGTTTTTTAGTCAACTCTTTGTCTTGCGCAATAGATTCCGCAATGGCGCTGCTGGCATCGGTTTCAGCAGCTTGTATGCGGCGCTGTTTGCTGCCCCACCCGAGCTGCACCAAGCTGCCTTCGGTCAAACGGATGTAAGGAATATTTCTGCTAAGCCCAGCGTTGACAATCGATGCGGTAGAAGGCCCTAGTCGCAAATCTTCATCGACTTCGCGTAACTGTGCAATGGCTTTGGCGAGAGGAAAATCGGTGTTGTTCAATGCGGCAAGCAACAACTCTTGGGCATAGCCAATGGCCAAGCGCCCCACCTGCTCCACCGTGTACTGAACCACCACTTGGTACAAGCCTTCTTTAGGCGTAGCCGTGGTGCGGCTGAAGGTCACAGGACAACCTGCCTCAATTTGCAAAGAAAGCGTGGCTTCTTCTAAAGCATGGGCAAAGGTATAAACAGACTCCGAAGTGCTGTTGTAAATGCTGTAAATAGAGGGAAATAAATGCCTTAGACGCTTAGAAAAATCGGGGCAACTGATACGCACATCGATACTTTGATGGGTATCACATTGCACCAAGGCTTCAACAGAGGTATGTTTAGACCAGAGGTTGGGGCCGCGCAGAGCCCGTATACGTGTGACTTCTATCACTGACCGCTCCCCTTTGATGAAGTTGCTAGGTTGGCGCTTTTTTGCGAAAAGCTTTTTAATCCTGCACGAATCAAGTCAGCGGAAATATCTAAGCAGCAAGCAACCGCCACAGCCGCGCACATGGTGGACAAGCTAATACCGCCTTGGTGCATCAGCATCTGTATGGGCTCGGCATCGGTTCGCAACATACTGACCTCTTTGGCGCCGTAGGCAAAGAAAATTTGCTGGTCGCGGTAAAACACCACACGCTGCGATTTTTCACGCGCAGCTGCAATGACGGGGTTGTTGTCTTCATGACTGTAGAAAAAAACATCGCCATCGCTGAGTTCTTCAAATGACACAGTCACTTCATCGCACGCATTGAGCACCGCCACACCTTCGGGCAAAACCACATCAACTTGGTTGCGTATGACGTTTCGCATTTGCTCGGCTGTACGGATGTCATGTACTTCAAGTCCCACTGGCTCAGGCACACCCGTGACCACACCCACCAAACATCGGTCGTAAGCCAAGCCTTCATCCATCAATTGCATGCCTGCACTTTCAAACACAGCAGCATCCAACACACGGTTGATCAGCAAGCGCTGCCCTAACTCAAAAGAGCGTGCATCTTTGCTGACAACACGTCGCTGATCAAGGTACAAACCATCTGCACAAGCCAAGCCGGTGTGCTTTCCACTGAGTTCAATTAACCAAGCAATGATTTTGGAGAGTTCGGTGGTTTGGTGACTGCCCATCACGCCCACAATGGGGATGCGTCCTGAGTCCGAGGGTTCAAACAACTGGTCCACAATGGCTTGACCCACAGGTCGAGGTTTTCCCAACACTGGCTTTAAATGCATCAGCAGACCTGGCCCTGCATTGACCTCCACCACAGCACCGTTGACCTCTTGCAAAGGCCGAGACACGTCGGGCGTGACCAAATCGATGCCAGCGATATCTAAGCCCACCACTTTGGCTGCAAGAATGGCCATATCTGCCACCTGGGGATGAACATCATCGGTGACATCGTTGGCCATATTGCCGGTACGCTGAACAATGATGACCTTACCCTTGTCGGGCACGCTGTTGATTTGGAAGCCTTGTTTTTGGATTTCCAAAACAATATTGCCTTGCTCTGACAAAATAATTTTTTCTAAAGGAAATTCTTCTTCCAAGCCGCGACGTGGGTCGGTGTTGACTTGGCTATCGATGAGTTGCTCGACTGTAGAGACACCGTCACCAACGATTTGCACTGTTTCGCCTCTTGAAGCAGCAACAACCTTGTCCCCCACTACCAGCAAACGGTGCTCTTCACCCACAATGAACTGCTCAACAATGACTTCGTTGTTTTCTTCTTCGCGCAAAGCAATATCAAAAGCAGCGTGAACTTCAGCTTGGGTTTTCAAATCAAGGGACACACCACGACCATGGTTGGCGTCAATGGGTTTGAGCACCACGGGCAAACCGATGTCTTGCGCTACCGACCATGCCTCCTCTGCTGTGGTGACAGTACGGCCCTTAGGTACAGGCACACCACACTGCGTTAGCAACCGCTTGGTGAGGTCTTTGTCGCTGGAAATATGCTCTGCAATGGCACTGGTTTTGTCTGTCTCAGCTGTCCAAATACGCCGCTGACGCGAGCCATAACCCAGTTGCACCAAATTGCCAGTGGTTAGTCGAATAGAAGGAATGCGTCGCTCAGTGGCCGCATCCACAATGCAAGCCGTGCTGGGGCCCAGACACAAGCGATCTACCATGTCCTTGAGTTTTTTAACCGTGGCCTTAGCGTCAAAAGGTTTGTTATTGATGGCTGCCATGACCAAGTTGCGAGCATCGACCAGACTTTCCAAGCCAATTTCCTCTTGCCTAGCCCTGAAAACCACCTTGTATACGCCGCTGGTACTGGTTTCTCTGGCCTTACCAAAACTGACCTGCATACCAGCCAAGGTTTGTAATTCGATGGCCACATGTTCGATGATATGAGCTGGCCATGTGCCGTCACGCAAGCGCCACACGAACCCCCCCACCTCACCAACGCTGCAATGATGTTGGTGCAGACTGGGTAACCAATCAATCAAACGATCGACAAAACCGGGGATGGTGTTAGAGGGAAATTTTTCTAACTCACCAATATCCAACCAAGCTTCAACGGCTGAGCGGTAAGTCCAGAAATTGGGGCCTCGCAAAAATCGCTGCTGAAGGATTTGAATATCGTCAAATGTCATAATCGATGCCTTGTAATTATTTAGCGTTTATTTTTAGAAAATCGGAATGACCGACTACAGATTCCAACAGGGGGTGAATGGCTTGTCACAAGATTGGCGGGCTAGGGTGCAAGAAAAGATTCCCGCACTCACCAACGTGCTAGGGTGTTTAGAGGTTGACCTCGATGCCCGATTATATTTCGCAAAGTCCTTGCTACTGCTATGTGCTGACAGGCTAGTTACCCTAGAGCCCGACGGGCAATCCCAATGGCAGGTGCGTGAATGGGCGCTGACGCCGGACTTGCTACTGTCTTTGAAAGACTATGCAGGTGTCGGCACTTTGGAGTTACACACTCTCACCCACAGCATGGGGACATGGCGCTTCACATTGGGGCGAAATGAGCAAGCACAGGCTTTTGCCGAAGCATTCGCTGCTCGACTAAACCTATCATCACCACTTGATAGCCAAAGAAGTTCGCAGCAACAAGCTGACGCTGTGCTGAAAGACGCACCGCCACCTTTGCAAGGTAACTGGGGTTTGCTGCGCTTGTGGCGGTTTGCACAGCCCTATAAAGGACAGTTATTCTTGGGCTTTGTGTTGACCTTGGCGTCTACCGCCGCCACCTTGGTTCCGCCCTACTTGACCATGCCCTTGATGGACGATGTGCTGATTCCTTTTCAAAATGGGCAGCAAATCGATATTGAATTGGTCACGCTTTACTTATCAGGTTTGCTGGGTGCGTCTCTTGTTGCATGGGGCTTAGGTTGGTACAAAACCTATGTTCTGGCACTGGCGTCAGAACGCATCGGTGCTGATTTACGCTCAACCGCCTACGAACACCTGTTACGACTGTCGCTGGAGTATTTTGGTGGGCGAAGAACCGGCGATTTGATGACCCGAATTGGCAGTGAGACAGATCGTTTATGCATCTTTTTATCTGTGCATTTTTTAGATTTTGCAACCGATGTGCTGATGATTTTAATGACCGCTGTTATTTTGTTCAGCATCGATCCATGGTTGGCCTGCGCCACCTTGCTGCCTCTGCCTTTTATTGGTTGGTTAATACAAAATGTACGCGACAGACTGCGCACTGGCTTTGAAAAAATCGACCGTGTTTGGTCTGAGTTGACCAATGTATTGGCTGACACTATTCCAGGTATTCGCGTGGTTAAAGCATTTGCCCAAGAAAAACGTGAGGCCTCACGTTTTCGCTCTGCCAACAAACACAATTTAGCCGTCAACGACAGGGTGAATTTTTTATGGTCGCTGTTTTCGCCGACCGTCACTTTGGTAACTGAAGTTGGGCTGTTGGTAGTGTGGGCTTTTGGTATTTGGCAAGTAGCTAACCATCAAGTGACAGTGGGTGTGCTCAGCGCTTTTTTGGCCTACAGCAGCCGTTTTTATGCTCGCCTAGACTCCATGAGTCGCATTGTGTCTCACACCCAAAAAGCCATCGCCGGTACCAAGCGGATTTTTGAAATCTTAGATCACGTCTCCAGTGTCCCCGAGCCTGTCAACCCACAACCCATGCCCAAAATTCAAGGGCGCATTCAAATTGAAGACATCGGTTTTCGCTATGGCAACCGCGCCGTGATTCGCGGCTTGAGTTTGGATATCGCACCTGGGGAAATGATTGGCTTGGTCGGTCAAAGTGGTTCTGGCAAAAGCACCATGGTGAATCTGATTTGCCGCTTCTACGATGTCAGCGAAGGTGCGATTCGTATTGACGGTACAGACATTCGTGATTTACGCGTCAGCGACTACCGACAGCACATTGGTTTGGTGTTGCAAGAACCGTTTTTATTTTTTGGCACGATTGCCGACAACATTGCCTATGGCAAGCCTCAAGCCAGTCGCAGCGAAATTGTGGCCGCAGCTCGGGCCGCCCATGCACATGAGTTCATATTGCGCTTACCCCAAGGCTACGACTCTTTAGTAGGTGAACGTGGTCAGGCCTTGTCTGGTGGTGAACGCCAACGAATATCAATTGCCAGAGCGCTGTTGATTGACCCCCGCATCCTGATCATGGACGAGGCCACCTCCTCTGTAGATACCGAAACTGAGCAAGAAATTCAAAAAGCCTTAGACAACTTGGTGCGCGGCAGAACCACTATTGCCATTGCCCACAGACTCTCTACCTTGCGTCGCGCCGATCGCTTGGTTGTAATGGAGCATGGGCAATTGGTGGAGCAAGGTCAACACCAAGAGTTGCTGGACAGACAAGGGGCTTATTGGCGTCTGTATGAAGCACAAGCCAGACGCGCAGAAGCCGAGCAGGGACTGGTTTCTGTCAGCGACTCCCGCGAGGTACGCACATGAGCCAACTGAGTCACTTGATCAAAGACCAACGCGGACTGTGGCAAGCCACCCTCGCTGACGGCTCGGTCTACAACAGTGTGACGGTGGTTCGAGCTTTTCCCATTCGTGCGCCTGACGAGGCGATCTCTGTGATAGACCATGAAGGTCACGAGTTATGCTGGATAGAACATCTTTCTGAGCTAAACCAAAAGGTTCGTGAGGCAGTGGTTGGCGCCTTGCAAGCACGTGAGTTCATGCCTGAAATTTTAAGCGTTGAACGTGTCAGTTCATTTGCAACGCCATCGGTTTGGACAGTACAAACCAACCGCGGCAAATGTGAATTCACTCTCAAAGGCGAAGAAGATATTCGCCGCGTCAGCACCCAGACACTGATCGTGGCAGATGCCCACGGTGTGCAATTTTTGATACGTGATTTACCTTCACTTAATGCTGCTAGCCGAAAGCTTCTTGACAGATTCCTTTGATTTTCAAGCGTTTTTTTTAAATACCCCTTGGTTTTTATTGGCTTTAAATTGACAAAGTTCAATTTTTCAAAAAAATCAAAGAACATCTGAAAGTTACCTAGCTAACAACAGTTTTTACAAACCTCTAAAAGGATCACCATGTTTTACAAAAAACCCGCGTTGGGTTGGTTGGTTTTGGGATTGCTAATGGGCAATGCCTTTGCTGATACAACAGATGTTAAAACGCAAACCATTGTAGAAGTCAAAAAAAGCGGCGGCCATTGCGAGCAAGATCCTAATTGCTTTAACCGCTATCACCCCGCCATCAAACCAGTGGCGCGTGCCAAGCCTGGCGACCTGATCGTGGTTCACACACGTGACGCCTTAGACGCCAACCTGAATATCAACTCCTTGGCCAAGGATGTGACAGCGATTGACACCAATTTGATTCACCCCATGACGGGCCCCATCTACATCGAAGGTGCAAAACGCGGCGATGTGTTGGCAATCAAACTGATTGATATCAACCCCAACGAATACGGCTACACCACCCTGATTCCTGGCTTTGGCTTTTTGCCAGACATGTTCCCAGATCCTTATGTAGCCAACTGGAAGTTGAACCGCCGTGAAGCTGTTTCAGCTCAATTGCCTGGTGTTCATATTCCTATGAACGGCTTCATGGGCTCGGTTGGTGTCATGCCCGGTGAAGAAGAGATCGAAAAATGGTTAGCACGTGAAAGCCAGTTGGGCGCTGCTGGTGGTGTGGCTCTGCCCCCCCAACCCATTAACGCACGTCCCGCAAATATTTGTGGACCTAACGGAAGCCACAAAGACAAATGCCTGCGCACTGTCCCTCCACGTGAAAACGGCGGCAATATGGACGTCAAGCAAATGGTCGAAGGAACCACCCTTTTACTGCCTTGCTTCATCGACGGTTGCGGCTTCTTCATCGGTGACGTGCACTATGCGCAAGGCGATGGCGAAGTTGCAGGCACAGCCATTGAAATGGGCGCAATCGTGACTGTCAGCACTGAAATCCGCAAAGGCATGGCTTCTTTGATCAAGCAACCCATGTTTGAAGGCGGCTCACAGATCAAAAAATTGGAGCCTGACAGCTTCCACGCTGTGGTCGGTTACCCATTCAAGAAAGCTGGAGAAGTACCCCCACAATGGGCTTACTTGGACAGCGAAAAGATCAAGCCTTTGACCAACTTGTCCAATGACGTCACTTTGGCAGCACGCAACTCATTGATCACCATGATCGACTGGTTGATGGCCACCAAAGGTCTGAGCAAAGAACAAGCCTTGGTAATTGCCAGTGTCGCTTGCGACCTGCGTATCAGCAACGTGGTGGATGTGCCAAACTACGCCGTGACCACCATCTGCCCGATGGAAATCTTCGGCAAAAAGTAATTGCCTCTTGCTAACCGAAAAGAGCGAGTCAACCTCGCTCTTTTTTTTGGATATTTACAAAATGCAAAGACGTTCGTTTCTCTCTCTTTGGGCTTTGGCCTCCTCTGCTGTCTTGCTGCCCATTCAAAGCGCCATGGCGCACACCCCTTACCGATTCTGGGATGTGTTTCGCAAGCGAAACATGGTGATCCTGACTTCTCATGCCGACTACACGGGTGACGAAACAGGGGATGTGTGGGTGGCAACACTTCGTGAAAACCTGCCCCTGAGTCGCGCCATGATCAGTCGTACCCATGACATGACCCGCATGGCCAGCCTGCTGAAAACCGACCAAGTCAAATTGGCCGTCTTGTCTTACCAGCATGCACGACTGATGTTCACAGGTGAGCCACCTTTTGAAGAATACGCCCCCTTGCAACTCGAAATTTTGGTCGACAACGGTAAATACCTTCTGGTGACTCGGCCAGATCTGCCGCTCTACCATGGCTATCTGGTGACAACCGCCTTGATGGATTCAAGCGATAAACTGCAACTGGTCAACCCTGACAAAGGTCGCTTCGGCATGGCAGTTCATGCGGGTGCGCAAGCCCATTACCGAGGCGAGAAACTCACCCCACCGCCTCCTGCTTCTGAAGAAAAATGAAAACGCTTTGGGGTATGCGTACAGTCATAGTGGGTTTTGGGCTTGTGTTGTGCATAAGCTGCTGGGCCCATGAGTCCATCACCACTGAGGCTCGAAAAAATTATTTGTTGAAACTGCAAGAGGGCAGCCAAGTCTTGTCGGCCAATCCCTCGGTGCCCATCAAAGCCAAAACGCTGTACCAAATCGGTGCAAGCTTGGAAGAAATCCGAGACTTGTTCAACCAAGACATCATCAGTCATGGTGCTGTCAAAGGGCTTGAATCCAATCTGCTGCTGACAGAACTTGCCCGCGCTGGTTTCAAATTGGAGATGTCCCCCAAAATCGGTTTGTACATGTCGCAACTTCACTATTACCGAGACGCGATCAAGCTCGATGGGAAAGCAGTATTTGCCGATCATGCTCGCTATTTGTTGTTGAAAAACCATTTCTACGACAGTTTTACGGACAACCCATTGGCTCCTATATCCCAATCTAAGCAGGAGTTAAGTGAACTGCTGGATGTTGGCGAAAGACTGCTAAAAGTCAAAGATAAGAACATCAATCAGGAAGAAGTGAAATTTATTTTGGCCATTCATTACCTTCAAGCCATACAACAACAACTTATTGGCAAAGATGAAGGGATGAAAAAATTCAAAGTGCAATTGGCAGAGTTGAGCCGCGATTACCCCCAAAGCCTTAAACCCATGACGCTTGAGGCCTTGAGCGCAGGTCTATGAACGTTCAATTGATACGTAACGGAATTTGTCGTCTTCCGATGTTGATAGGCACAGCGTTTTTATGCTTGCTCATGTGGTCGGGCGCAGCACTTTCGCATCAAACCGGCAACAGTTATCTGACATTGCGAGAAGCCGATGGTAAATTATTGGTGGAACTCGATTTCATTGTTCGCGATCTGGGCAACTTGTTGCAAGCACCGGGGCAACCCAGTGATCCACCGCCTGCACCTGAAAAATTGGCAGCCTTGCAAGTCCCTATCACCCAAGCTATTCAACAATCTTTGTCCATCGCCATTGATGAACAAGAAATACCCTTGGAATTCATGACGCAGTCGGTGGTTTTACACAATGATGGTCTGTACGTAAGACAACGCTTCAGTGCCGACACACTGAGCGCAGATGCCAAGTTTGTGGTGGTGCGCTACCAATTCTTCACGCAAAACGACATGCTTGGTCGGGCTTTTTTCAAAATGACGCTGCGCGACGAGGAAGTTTCCTCGGTGTTCGATCAATCCAACGCCATTCAACGCTTTGTATTGGGTGAACAAAAACGCTGGGCAACAATTGGTTTGTTCACCAAGGAAGGCGCTAAGCATATTTGGGAAGGCTTGGATCACTTGCTTTTTTTATTGACCTTGCTGCTGCCAGGCTTGATGCTGGTCAAGCCTGCTGACATAAACAGTGCATCTGACAAAACAGCAGCATGGAAATTTGCTCTCAAAGTCATTACTGCATTTACTGTGGCGCACTCCATCACATTGGCCTGCTCTGTATTTGGTTGGATCAGTCTGCCAGATCGCTTCATTGAATCAGTAATTGCGCTGTCCATCATGGTGTCAGCAGCATTGAATTTGCAAAATCGCTTTTCCTTCAGCCATTGGAAACTGGCCTTTGTATTTGGACTGATTCACGGTATGGGTTTCGCCAATGGTTTGAAGGAACTGGGCCTCTCCAGCATGTATTTTCTTGAAACCCTGTTCGCTTTCAATCTGGGCGTCGAGCTGGGTCAGCTGTCAGCGGTGGTGTTGGTCGCCGTACCAGTAATCTTGTTGGCAAGACACAATGAAAGCAGGCTACAAGTGATGCGCTGGGGTAGCGGCGGGGTCTTGGTCATCGCCATCATCTGGCTGGGACAACGTTTGTTTGGTTAGATTCAAAACCCCACATAACGAACAAACTTCTCACTCTCTTCGCGCACCGACTTGACGGTGTTGGCCACAAAGCTTTCGTCGGGGTAGCCCATGGCAATGCAGATCATGATGTTTTGATCGTCCGCAATACCTGCATGCTCACGCACCACTTTAGATTGCATGATGCCCTGCCCGTTAATGACGCAACCTAAACCGCGCTCCCAAGCCGCCAGCACAATTGCATGTGACAACGCTCCTAAGTCAAATTGACTGATAGCTGCAGGCTCCAAATATTTGTCATAAGTCAGCACCAAAGAAACGGGTGCATCAAACTGTCTGAATCCGCGCATAACCCAATCGGTGCGACGCACTTTATCGTCGCGCTCAATGCCCATCGCTTCAAACAACTGAATAGCGATATCAACTTGACGCCTACGGTGAATGCCCTCGTACTCTTCTTTCATAGGGAAGTCACGCTTGGGCGGCACGCCGTTCATCATATTGTCCGAGTTGCCTTGGCGGATTCGGTCCAAGGGTTCGCCCGTCACCACATGAACATACCAAGGCTGGGTGTTCATGCTTGAAGGTGCCCACTTGGCCACCTCGATGATTTCAGCAATCAATTCACGGGGAACAGGTTTTTGCTGATATCCACGAATACTTTTGCGCTCTTTGATGAGTTCTGTAAATTCCATAAAGCAATCACTTTCAAGCCGTCAATGTATTTGAAAATCACCTCATCCTCGGATGAAAGTATCTTCTATGATCATACTTTGCCACGCCGTAACAGAAACAAGGAAATTCAATGGATACCTTTTGGATATGGGTGTTGGTGCTGATTGTTTTGTCCCCGCTGATTCTTGGTGCGTTACTGATCGGTCTGCAAAAAAAGGTGCGCATCATCCACTCTGTCTCCGGCATTGGTAAAAATGGTTATGTGGGGTTTAGCTGGACATATTTGTTGTTTGGCTGGTTTGTGCCCGTGATACGTGGCGAGCTAGGCATTGGCATCTTGCATCTAATCATCACCTTTGTATCGTTTGGACTGTCGCAGTTGATTTTTCCTTTTCTCTACAACCGGCAATACATGAACCGTATGCTCACCTCTGGTTGGGCACTGGACAGTAACGATCCCCACTACGAAATAGCCAAAGAAAAACTCGATATCGCCAGCTAATACCTAGTCAACATTTGAAGGATTAACCATGCAACGCAGAAACTTTCTCTCCACCACAGCCTTAGGCGCTGGCGTTACTGCCATCAGTGCACCAGCACGGGCGCAATCTTCCAAACCCGAAATTCGCTGGCGTTTGGCTTCTAGCTACCCCAAGTCCTTAGATACCATTTACGGCGCCGTGGACATGATGACCAAACGCGTGGCAGAGTTGACAGATGGAAAATTCAAAATCAGCTTGCATGCTGCGGGCGAGTTACTTCCCCCCCTTCAAGTGCTCGATGGCGTACAAAACGGTACCGTTGAAGCCGGTCACAGCGCCAGTTATTTCTACATAGGCAAGGACCCTGCTTTTGGCTTCGGCACGGCACTTCCGTTTGGATTAAATACTCGTGGTCAAAATGCTTGGCTGTATGTTGGTGGCGGCATCGAGCTTCTCAATGAGTTCTACAGCAACTATGGCGTGATCAATATGCCCGTTGGCAATACTGGCGCACAAATGGCGGGTTGGTACCGCAAAGAAATCAAAACCGCGGCTGATTTCAAAGGACTGAAATTTCGCGTGGGTGGCTTGGCTGGCAAAGTACTGACCAAGTTGGGAGTGGTTCCTCAGCAATTAGCCCCCGGCGACCTTTATGCAGCGTTAGAAAAAGGTGTCATTGATGCAGCGGAGTTTGTAGGCCCCGCAGACGATGAGCATCTGAGCTTACACAAAGTGGCCAAATACTATTACTACCCTGGTTGGTGGGAGGGCTCAGCCACCCTGTCGCTGTTTATCAACCAAAAAGCCTTTGATGCCTTGCCAGCTGACTACAAAGCAGCCTTGCGGGTAGCATCCGCCGAAGCCAACCAATGGTCTACCGCCAAATACGACATCAGCAACCCTGCCGCGCTGCGCAGGCTGATCTCGGGGGGCGCACAACTGCGGCGCTTCTCACCCGAATTGCTGAATGCTTGCTACAAAGCAGCCAACGAGTTCTACACTGAACTCAACGACACCAACCCTGCGTTTAAAAAAATCTACACGCCATGGGTCAAGTTCCGAGACGAGCATGTGTTGTGGTCGCAGTTTTGCGAAATGCCCTTCGACTCTTTCATGGCGAGCATACGAAAAACCTAAGTTAGTACTCGCCTGTTTACAGCGGCATTGAAGGTCATACCCTCGCTCAGCATCTGCGCCTGAGATTGCTTTGTTGCATTTACACACATGTGTAATAAAGAATAGATTTATATTTTTTTACTTATAAAACAAGTACTTAAGAAGTATATTTAATAGATTTACGTGTCTTAATCCACTAAAAAACATCAAAAATAGTATTTTTTTGTTAAAAATATATATAAATAGTTCCTTAAATAACTATACTTTTCACAAATTCACTCATATTTTCAAATACCAAGGGGGTCAATTCATGGAATCTAACAGTCAACGAAATTTAAAAACCAACCGTGCGCCTCGCGTGCAAATTGAGTACGACGTCGAAGTCAATGGCCAAACAAAGCAGGTCGAACTTCCCTTTGTAATGGGCGTCTTGAGTGACTTGAGTGGGGATAACGTCGGTGATTTGCCCATCATTGCTGAGCGCGAATTCACTGAAATAAATCAAGCAAATTTTGACCAACGAATGAAAGAAATCTCTCCCCAACTTCATTTACGAGTCAAAAACCATTTAACAGACGAGGGACAAATTGACATGCCCTTGCGCTTTGAAAAGATGGAAGACTTCCGTCCAGACAACATAGCCCGTCAAGTTCCTTCGCTGAATCGTTTGTTGGAAGCCAGAGAAAAGCTTTCAGCGCTCCTCACTTATATGGACGGTAAAGCAGGCGCTGAAGAACTGGTGAGTCGGATCGTTCAAGACCGTCCTTTGCTTGCACAAATAGATAAAAAAGGCAAAAAAGAAAAAACCAAAGACTCCTCCAATTAAGCACAAAGGACTTTCAACATGAAAACTACCGTCTTCACGACCCCCAAGCGCATGACCATTCAGCCCACAGTGGAAATTCTGGATGACATGCTTGAAAAGGAGTTTAAGCCAAGCACCGAACTTATGCGTCACACCGTGAGCGATGCTGTGCGTGTTCTGGCTGAGCATGCATTGCAAAACGAACGCATCATCACTGACGATGCTGTGCAAACTATCCAAACACTGATCGCCGATTTGGACCGAATGCTCTCAGATCAGCTCAATGAAATCATTCATACCGAAAGTTTTCAAAAACTCGAGGGCAGCTGGCAAGGGCTCAATTACTTGGTGACCAATACCAATACGTCTCAGCGCTTAAAAATAAAATTCATGAATGTTGGCAAAAAAGAATTGGCCAGCAATCTGAAAAATTTTCGTGGTTCTGCTTGGGATCAAAGCCCACTTTTCAAGCGCGTTTATGAAGACGAGTTTGGGCAGTTTGGTGGTGAACCCTTTGGTTGCATGATTGGTGACTATGAATTCGACAATTCACGAAATGATGTGGAGCTCTTGTCTGGCATATCCAAAGTAGCCGCCAGTGCCCACTGTCCCTTCATTGCCGCTGGCAATCCCAAAATAATGCAAATGACCAGTTGGACAGAGCTGTCAAACCCGCGTGATTTGTCTAGCATCTTCAATACCCCCGATTACGTTGCTTGGCGCAGTTTGCGAGAGTCCTCAGACTCTCGTTACATAGCCCTGACTTTGCCACGATTTGCCAGTAGAGCGCCTTATGGCGATCAAGGCGAACGCATTGAAGCCTTCGCATTTGAAGAGAATCTCAAGCACGGTGCCAAAGATGTTTTGTGGAGCAATTCTGCATTTGCCATGGGTGTGAATATCAACCGTGCGTTTGAGAAATACGGCTGGTGTTCAAAAATCAGGGGCATCGAATCGGGTGGCGCAGTTCAAGGCTTACCCACGCTGCGCTATGTCAATGATCAAAACATGAACATTTTCGGAACGCCGACTGAAACCACAATTTCAGACCGTCGTGAAGCCGAACTGGCCAAAGTGGGGTTCATGCCCTTGGTCTATCGCAAGAACAGCGACATCGCTGCATTCATTGGCGCGAGAACCATCCATTCACCCAAAGAGTATGAAGACGCTGACGCGAATGAAAACTCCGAGTTGTCCACCCGCTTGCCCTATGTATTTGCCATTTCACGCTTTGCCCACTCACTCAAGTGCATTGCCAGAGACAAAGTCGGCACCTTCAAATCCCGCGCAGACATACAGCGCTGGTTGAACGACTGGATCATGCGCTATGTTGATGGCGATCCAACCATCTCTTCTGATGAAGTCAAAGCCAGACGCCCATTGGCTGCTGCGGAAGTGATTGTCAATGAAATCCCAGGTGAACCCGGGTACTACAACACCACCTTCTACCTTCGTCCGCATTACCAACTCGAAGGTTTGACCGTCTCACTGCGCTTGGTTGGGAAAATTCCCAGCCTTGCCAACAACGCCAACTAATTTGTTATCTGTTTGTCGTTCGACCCCATCCCTATCCAGTACAGGGGATTAATTTGTACTGATTTTTTCATGGAGATATCAAAATGTCATCAGTTGACTATTGGCTAAAAATCGAAGGCGTCGAAGGTGAGTCTACCGACGACAAACTCAAAGGCCTCATTCAAATTCAAAGCTGGTCTTGGAGCGAAAAGAACGTAGGTTCGTTCAGCGCCAATGGCGGTGGCGGTGCGGGCAAAGTTCAAATGGAGGATTTCAAGTTCAAGATGGACTTCAACAAAGCTTCACCCAAACTGTTTGTCGCATGTGCCACTGGCCAACACATTGCTTCAGCCCAACTGATTTGTCGTAAAGCCGGTGGTGGACAGCAAACATACCTGACCATCGATTTCGAAAAGGTTTTGGTTTCTTCGTTCATCACAGAAAGTGATGCCACTGGAGAACAAATCACGCCCCTCAATACCATCTCGTTCAACTTTGAAAAGATTGTTTTGAACTACTCAGAGCAAGGTGCAGATGGATCAGTCGGAGCCACGACCACAGCAGGCTATGACCTAAAGAAAAACGCAAAGACTTGATTCACGTCTTCGCGTGTTGATCACAAACAAGCATTTCTGCTTGTTTGTGATCATTTGAAACCAGTTTTTCTTGATCATGACAATAACACTCCCCCTCATTGACCCTCGCTTAGATAACTCTGTCGAGTATCAGTCACTTCAGTTTTTGGCTGACAGCGAAAGTGACAGGGATGTGTTGGGTGGAAAACAAGACAGCGGTCAAGAACAAGCCTGGAGCAAGATTCGAAATTTTTGTCAGCAGTGGCAAACAGATCATCATGACATCCGATTACAAATACTGCTCTACCGCAGCGAATTGGTGCTGGGAGACTTGTTAACGGCATTTGACATCCTAGCCCAATGGGATGAATTGATCACACTGCACACCGATGTATCCAATACGTTGTTTTCCTCAGAACAAAAACAACAACTGACGATCAATCTGAGCTATTTTTTCAGTGACAGCCATTTGTTTGAGCTTAGGCATTCCATGTTGAACCAACAATTCAACTGCAGAATTTCAGATTTACTTAATTTTTCAATACCTGACAAAGTTTCGGACGCTTCAAACTCTGACATCGAATCCTTGCAAAAATGGTTGAAGCAGCAGAACTCTGTTTTAAATCAAATAGGCGTGGCCCACGAGCGTTTGAAAGCCTTAGGTCATTGGGTGAGCAAGCACAACGAAACGAGTTTGACCTTAAAGCTTGACAAAGTTTACAAATGGCTGCAAAAACTCGAAGATGTTCTGATTCAAATTGGCGCCACACGACTGAGCAGTACCCTGGTGGGTTCAAACAATGTACCTTCTTTGCAGGTTGAAACAGCAAACAATGATGCTGCAGAGAACAATCAAATTGTCAATTCATGGGCGCATTGGAAAAGAGCCGATGTGATTGATTTGATGGGTCAACTTTGTAATTGGTTTGAATTGCATGAACCCACGCATCCAGCGCCCTACCTCATCCGCCGCAGTCAACGAATGATGAATGTTGATTTTCTGTCCTTGGTGAATGAATTGATGCCTGAGTCTGTCCACCAATTTGAAGTACTTGCCGGATTGGTGAAAAACAAATGATGTCTTTGCTTCATCACTTTCTGGATGCTGATCAAAAGCAAGATCCCATCGCGGCATTGGCTTGGGACATTGAAGACTTGCTTAACCATACCCGCAGTTCGCAACCGTGGAGCAATTCGCAGGGTTCGTCTTTGTTGAATTATGGTCTTCCCAGTTGGGTTGGAAAACCCATGACGCCCCAATTCATCAACGAATTAGCCTCACAAATCAAACAAGCCTTGTTACTTTTTGAACCACGAATAGATGAAAAAACACTGCATGTGCTGGCAGATCCTAAGTTCATCTCTTCTCTAGGCATATACAAGATCGAAATACACGGAATGTTGCGAAAAACCAATGATTTGAACCTATCTAACGATAAAGAGATCGACTGGTTTATTCATATTGACCCGCACTACGGCGTTGCCAAGATACAGGCGACTACACCCTTGATTTCAATAGCTCAATGACTATGCACCACGAACTTATCAAGGCATACAGGCTAGAGCTGCAATTTTTACGCGAGGTGGGTGCGGAATTTGGAAAAGCGCACCCACGTCTTGGCAAAGCGCTGTCGCTGGACTCCAGCACGGCAACAGACCCTTTTGTCGAGAGGCTTCTTGAAGGCGTTGCATTTTTGACTGCCAAGACATCCCTCAGATTGGACAACGAACAAACACGTTTGCAAAACGATTTATTTTCCGTCCTCATGCCAGATTTAATATGCCCCTTACCTCCAGCAAGTATGGTTGAATTTCAACCTCTATCCACGCTCAAGGCAAGTAGCCGCGTGGTACTTCCAAGAGGCTTAGGGCTGCGGTACGCCATTGAAAATCAACAAGATCTTCAATTTCGAACCACCATGCCTGTCGAGTTAGCACCTCTGAAACTGGATATCCTCCAGCCAGCGAATCCTGGCGTGGTGATGAAGTTGATGCAAAGCGCAAGGCAAATGGGCGAGCAGGCTGACTTGGCTAGCTGCCGTTTACTGCGAATCAGTCTGACAGGGTTTTCAGGACAAGCTGTCAAAAACTGTGTACCTGATGCCCTGAAAATTTATTTCAAAGCTTCTGATGAAGGCGCGTTGTTGTGGCGGTCTTTGACACAAGAGGCCATGTCGCTTTTGTTGGTCTCTCCCAGTATGCATCTCAAGGCAATTCACCACCCAACTCGTTTGAAGCCCACTGGGTTTGGTGATGAAGATGCCATATTGCCAACAGAATGTGTGTTGCCCAGTTCTCTGCGCTTGTTGCGGGAATGGATTTATTGGCCTGAACGCTTTGCCTATGCAGAACTGGCACATTTGGCAAAGAGCTTGCAAGATTACCAGGAAGACAGTATTGAGCTCTGGTGGTTTATGAAAGATGATCCCCAATTTCCTAATCAATGGTCCGAAGATGCCATGCGCATTTTTTGTGCGCCTGCTGTCAACTTATCGCATTTGCAGTGTGAGCCTATTGCATTAACGCCTATGCAGAGCGATTACTCGCTAAAAACCAACAACAAAATATCACCTGAACGCGAATTGATTGCCATCGAATCAGTTCATCACATGCGACCAGGGCACGGATGGCAGCAGTTAAGACCCTTGTCTGACGGATTGAATGATACGGTCGTCGGTGCCGGTCAATACAGCTTGAGACAACTACCGCGTTGGGCAACAGACAAGCAGTCAAGTCAAGTCAAGCAAGAGACAGAATGGCGCATTTCACCGCATTTAAATATCCAAAACACAAATGAAATCTTAACCGTCAATGCTTGGACCAGCCAAAAAATCAACAAACAACTACGTCCCCATGATGCTAAAAACTGGCGTATAGAAACTTCTGTTCCAGTGTTCAATGTTCGCGGGGTTGGAGAGCTCGTTCAAACCAACGCACATCCAGTCTTACCGCCATTGAAAGTCTTGAGCTTTCGTATCGATAAACTGGCACAACTCTCACCCATTAAATCTCTGGAATTGTTCAAAGAATGGCTTGAACAATGCAATGCACAGACTTGGGCCAAAGGTGTGGAATCATTCAAAGTGGGTTTAGCCGTGCGCCGTGCGCCGCATATCGGAGTCACATTGCATGCACAAGGGTGGTTGGTTGAAGTCGGCATAGATGAGTTAACGGCCAATCACCCCCAGCTTTCACTATGGGAACAAGTGCTCACCCATACCTTATGCAAACAGCTCTATACCGAGTCTTTTCTTGAATTGCAAATGGTGAGCAAGGAAAAGAAATTTCCAGTCTGTCGGTTATGGAGATGAGCGAGACACATACCTATATCGCCAACCATGCCACTCATGCATGGCTGCGAAATTTCGAACACGAAAAGGGCATTCAAATTGGCGAGCGTTTGAATTCTTGGCCCATTCATTTGCGTCAACAAATTGGATTTGGATGTGAACCACGTGCTTTGGTGCTCAACCGATCGCAATCAGAAATTCCTGAATTGATTTGGAATGATTTTGGCTTGTTTGGACCTGCGGGCCCACTACCAGAGTTATTCACAGAAAGAATTCTGCACTCCTCGGATGGCAAGTATTTGCTGCAGTTCATTGACGGCTTGATTCAACGTTTGGCGCATTTGCACTACCGCGCTTGGGCTTCAAATCGTCCTGAGTGCGATACACAAAATCGAATCAATGGTTTCAAGTCTTTTTTAAAGGACTTAAGTGGCCCATCGGTAGAGCAGTTACCCCATTTGGCGTGGAGCAAACCGCAACCCAACATGCTGCCTTTGCTGGTGCAGAAACGTTTAAAAGTTGATTTGAATATCACGCAAGTACCTGTTCAACAAGTGAAGAATGAAACCCCTTTTGTACTGGGGCGGCATCGACTTGGTCAGGAGTTAATAGGGCAAAACCTGTTGGTCTACCACTGTGCTTCACGCAAAATCAAAATCTCCATCCAACCGCGGGATGCGCAGGATTTTGAGAATTGGAGAGATCCGCAAAGTCTTTTGCGTCACAAACTACACGCATTGATTCAGACTTGCATTCCACACAAGCAATCTGAAATACATATTGAGCCTGTCAAGCCTTTGCAAACTGCCCGATTGGGTCACATGAAGCTCGGACGCTCATTCATCTGTCACATCCCAACCAACTATTGCCTAGAAAGCATTGAGGAGTTCACGTCATGAAAGTTCAAAGTATTGATTTTTGTGTAGCCCCCGACATTTATTCTATTGACCCCAATATCAAGGTTACCATGGCTCGATGTATTGAAGCTGTCAACCAAATTCCAGAATATCACATTGAACTTAAAGTTTCTACCACTACGAATGATGCGCTTAATCCGCTTCTATGGATAGGAAAACAAGGTGTATTGGTTGCAAAACAAACAATCAATCGGACTGAGTATGAATACCTTATCACTGGCGTGATCCAGTCGCTTGAATATCTCACAGGTTTGAAGAATTCCGATAATACTGAATTCAATAAGATTATTTTGAAGATGACCCATTGGCCGATTCAAGAAAACTCTCTTTATTACAAACGCAACTACCGGGTTTTTCAAGGCCTAAACAGTAAGGAAATAGCTGAAGAACTATTTAAAGCTTTAGGGGTAGAACTTGACGACACGATGCTTAATAATAATCCACCGCCAACGCGTGCTTGGGAAGTGCAATATGGGGAATCTGATGCGGAATTTTTAGCTAGGATAATGGCAGAGGACAACCTCATTTTCAATCTGACAGCTTTGCCAGGATCGCCAGGCTCTGGGAATACCACATTCTTACAGACAAAAATGACGTTGTATAAGCGTCTGGCTGAGTTCAGTGTAGGTGCCTTAGAACTTAACCGCACGACTTCCGGAGGGTCTGAAGGGGCAAGAGAAGGCGTTTATGACGTCAGCACCCTTTATCAACGAGGTGTGCAAAATATCATTGCCAACTCAACCTTGCAACCACCTGAATTTTCTAATCTGACAGTAAGTGTTAGAAATGATGAATCAAAACAACGTATCGTTGACATATTGCCAGATGAGAAATATAAAACAACAGATATTGGGCAAAGCAAAATTGAACTCATAAGAGATGCTTCCAGTGAGAGTCAATTTTTATTCGAATCGGAATTACTGGCTATCGCACCAGGCAATTGTTACCTCACATCAAATTTTACTAGCAGTGGATTGCATATTGCTGTGACCAAGACGAGCAAGGAATTCACCGTCACCAATAACGGGGACTATATTCTTCGCGTGTCAAGCAAAGCACAAATCAAAGATTCGAAATTCACACCAACCCCAGTTCCCCGCCCTCAACTGCCTGGACTGCTGTATGCCAGAGTTTTGGACGCGACAGCAAAGCCAGGCTATTCAGAAGTTCTTGATGATGATGGACAAAAACGCCAGGTTCACACCGATAAATTTGCACGAGTCAAGGTTCGTATCAATTGGCCTGGTGGAGATAGAAATGATGATGAGCAGACTAACTTCGACGGTATTTGGTTGCGAATGATGACACCATGGGCAGGCGAAAGTGCAGGTTTTCTGGCGATTCCACATGTTGGGCAAGAAGTGATCGTCTCTTTCATTCATGGAGACGCCAATTCACCTGTGGTTTTAGGTTGCTTGTATAGCACGCAAGAATACTCTACACCTTGGAATATAGAAGATAGCACGACCGACGGAGCCCCCCAACAAAATACTCAAAAAAAATGGGTGGGAATAGGCTCATTTAATAAAAATGAGCCACCCAATTTAATAGCCTTACGAACAGAAGTCGACAACGACGTTGCCCTTGATAAAAAAAAATATCCAATTACAAACACTGAATGGGATGAAGCGCTGAAAACTTTGAACAGTGCTGGTATGGGAATTAAACTATCTACGCCTGGGGATATTAGTGCTCGAGCAAATGTGGATATGTTTGTATATGCCGGTAATAAATTAATCCAGTGGGGTGTAAAGGAACACAGAATAGATTCAGATGATTTGACCAATATCAATAGCATCAAAGAAGTTCAAATTAACGCACCTTTGATAAAAATTAATGGCAAAAATATCCAGACAAATTCATCGTATAACGATTGGGATGTCGCATTTTTAAGAAAAACTGCAACCATTTTTTCTGAATCAGCTACTGGATTATTGAGCAGTCAAACAACTGTTTCATTCGACTTGACTGGAATGGCAAACAACATTGCTGGAAATGTGAATTCAGCGGTCGGAGTATCAACCGAGTTAACTGGCATGGCTCTGTCAGCAAGACTGGCTCAACTTTCAAGTTATGGCATTTCTGCTACTTTAGGTGGTGTTGATGTCTCTGCCATAGGTGTATCGATTGGATTGAGTGGGGTCACATTCAAACAGTCTGCTTTTACCATTCAGTGTTAAAGCCTATGGCCAAAGTATCCAAACCCTTGGGGATCAACTTGATTCCACATCCATTCATGGAAGGCGGACAACAATTTTTGTCATTTGGCTGTGCCATTGGTTTTCCCATGGCGCAAACAAACGTGGTGTTGGCTGAAGTGGATGTCTGGCAAACCATACTGCCAGTGCTGGGTTCTCAAGCTTGCATTGATCTTGGTTTTCCTAAGCCCCAAGGAGAGTGGTTGCTGTGCGGTAAGAGCCATGCGCCAGATCATAAAGAAAGCGAATCATGGCAAGCACAAGTTCAAATAGGCTCACTCACAAAGAAACTGCAAATGCATGGGCCACGAAACTATGACAACAACAAACTGAGCAAAGCTTTACCTGTCACACAGGTTGAGATGTCATGGGCCAATACCTGGGGTGGACCTGAGATATTGGATAACCTACATGGTTGTGGAACAGCACAAGCAAATGAAAAAGTGCAGGTTCCTTGTATTGAATACCCACATGCGCCTTGGAAGTCGCCTCAAGGCCACAATGAAGTCGCAGGGGTTTTGCCCCTAGACATTCAACACCCTTTACGACAAAAACACATTGGTACCTATGACGAAGATTATTTGAAAAAATATTTTCCTGGATATGCCCAAGACTTCAATCGCCAACATTTCAACTTGGCGCCAAAAGACCAGCAATTAAATGTGTACTGGAAGGGTAATGAAACGTATGAACTCAAACATTGGCACCCTGATCAAAGCCTGATTCAAGGCAAACTTCCAGGGTTACGCTGTGCACTTTGGGCAGCTAAGAAAGGGCAGGTATTTCAATCTGTTCCTATGCAGTTATCTACCGTATGGTTCTTCCCCAATCAATTGACCATGGTTTTGGTTTTTCATGGTTGCATCGATGTGGACACCCTTGACGGCAGTGATGTGGAAAGAATCATCACGGGCATGGAGTCCATGGCGCAACCCGCATTCGACAGGGATCACTACGAAGCGGTATGGAAAATCCGGACACAGCGCGACGCAGAAAATGCCTTGGCTTCCTTGGACGATCAAACGTTAATGCCACCAGGGTGGACATTACATTTTGAGGCGCTGCAAAAAGCACTTGAAAAACTCAAAAATAATCCAGTTTTTGAAAAACAAAACAAGGCCATGAAGGCGCATTGGCAGGATGCGCTGGATAAGTTAGAACATCAAAAAAACCAATTGGATTCAAAAAATTCAAAAGATGCTCATGTACATGAACAAATACAAAAAAAAATAAACGAACAACTTGATAAGTTAGAGGCCAACCAAATAGTAAGTCAACCATCTCAAGATATTGCGGAACTCAACCAGCAATTTAAGAAATTAATTAACAGCAATAAAGAAGTTTTGAAAACTGCACTTGCGCAAACAAAACATGAACTTGCAGATGCCAAAAGTAAATTGAATGATAGTTTTTCTAAATTGGATTCATTTAAAGAAGAAATTGCATTTAAAAAGTCTCACCTAGACGACATCAGCGCTGAAAAAATAAAGCAACAACTGAATGAACTAAACAAACTACTGGCAACTCCATCCCCTCATTTAACACCAGCGGATAAAGAAAGAGCTTTAAACGCATTGAAAAAAATAGATGAATTTCTTCAAAAACAATCCTCCCAACTACAACCGGATGGTTTGACGGCAACGCTGGAGCTCATGAAGGCTTATGGCTCTTTGGCAAAGCCACTCCCATTTGATAGTAATACGCCATCTATTGAGGAAATTGAACAATGGCAAGCCAGTTTTGAAATGCCAAGTTTTCAACAACCAACTCAGCCCCTTCATGAAGCTCCCACTCATATTTGGAAACCGAACTCAGAATTAACAAACGCGACAGGATTCAAACTGGATTTAAAAAACAGAGACTTGAATGGCGTGAAGTGGCGGAGCATGACCATGATTGACTGTGATTTAAGTCAATCTGTTCTTGACAAAGCAGAATTACATCAATGCCATTTCATCATGTGCGATTTCACAGGTAGCCAGTTGAAAGAGCTGAAGCTTCACCAAGTGAAATTCACCGCATGTCGACTTACACATGTACAAGCCGTCGGCATGAATTGCAATGAATCCCAATTCATTAATTGCGAGTTGGATATGTCAAGCTTTGAAAACAGCCAATGGCTTTCTTCCGTGATTCTCAAAGGCAGTTGTGTTGACACCTACTGGCATCAAGCGCAACTCAAGAGAACTGTTTTCAATGAAATGGGCTTTGGTCAATCAGATTTCACCAGCATTATTGCATCCGGAACTGCTTGGATTGGCTGTCAATTAGATAAAAGCACTTTGCAAAAATCCAAACTAGAGAAATGCAATTTCGTTAACAGCCAAATGCCCAAAATATGGACCCAAGCCCAATTGAGCTTGATGAGTTTGAGAGGTGCCAAACTCAACGACAGCCAATGGCAAGAGGCCAAGCTTGATGGTGTGGATATGAGTGAAGCCGATTTGAGTGGTGCTGATTTTTCCAAGTCTTATGCCAAACAGGTTCAATGGGTACATACTAATTTTACTGGTGCTAAATTCAATGAGGCAAAGTTGTCGATGAGTTTGTTCATGCATGGAAATTTGCAAAACACTTCATTTGAAAAATCCCAGATTGAAAACTGTTGGTTAGGTAAAACAAACAACCATGAAGCAATTGGTCTGGATTCGGCAGTGACCACAGGCAGCACGTTCCATCCCCGCAAAGAAGTCTTGACAACCCCATGACCATGTTGAACGAACTCCAAACACAACTTGAGAAAGGAACACCTGTCCAAAACTTCAATTTGGCAGGCTTAGACCTGTCTGGCATGGATTTGAATGGCGCTAAATTCATCCAATGCAATATGCAAGGTGTACGTTTCAACGTAAATGGGTTTGAGCAAACTGTATTCATTGAATGCGATCTTCAAAACACTGTTTGGCCTGAAAGTTTGTGTGAAATGATACAAATGCACCAGTGCAATATGACCCATGCAAAGCTGAATCATTGCCAAATGTTTAAATGGCAGGTTATCGATTGCAACTGGAGTCATGCCGATTTAAGTGACTCAAATTTGGATGAATGTGTGTTTTCGGGAAGCCAGATGGATGGCGTTCAATTCATCCAAACCCAAGCTCAGAAATCTGCATGGATTAGCAGCACAGGTTGGCAGCAAACCAATTTCACCAACATCAATTTTTATGAATCTTTCATTTCTACTGCTGATTTGACATCCACCATTTTGCTCAACAACAAATGGCGCAATTGCGTCTTCTACCAAGTCAAGTTGTCTGAGGTTAATTTTGCAAATTCAACTTTGCATCAATGCCAATTGATTGAATCTGAATTAAATAAGTGCTCTTTTGTGGATCTCGATTTAAGTTCTTGTAATTTCACACTCTCTCACTTGATAGCTGCTGATTTTCAAAAAGCACGGATAGAAAACTCTCAGTGGGTGACGAGCACGCTAGAACATTGTCAATTTGAAGGCGCCTTACTCAAGCAATCGCTTTGGAATGAAGCCAAGTTAAACAACTGCAATTTTTCAAGTACTGACTTGCAGTATGCCAATTTCAATTCTTCGCACTTAACAGCTTGCGTGTTCAGCAATGCCAATTTGGATTTCTCAGATTACAGCCATTCACAGGTATTTGACAGCGTATTCACCAATATCTCAACCAACTATGCAAAGGCCAGCCAAAGCAAGGGGCTGCCTTTGAGTCAATTCACGACAAGCCATTTACGTGAAATCCAACAAAACCATTGAAAAGGAGAACATACATGCCAGTTACTGCAATCCATCCCACTTCGGTCAACACCACAGTCAAATCCCCTCTGTCGGAATCAGCGAAGCCTGCTTTCAAAATTACCACCGCTGTGGTGACTGAAGTTCAGGAGGACTCTTACGTTGTGTTTGACAGTCAAAGCCATGTGGCACATCGTGCTGCTTCATGCATGACCATTCCCCAACTGGGAGACACCGCCATGATTGCCACCAATGAGGAGCAAACTTGGATCATGGCTGTGCTGGTGACAGCAGGTGTTCGAGATATCGTTTTACAAGCCCCACAGATGCAAGTGTCTGCTCCAAATGCCTTGATGAATTTTGAGCACCTTCAAACCGCTAGCCATCAATGGTCTGCTACGCATGGGTTAATCAATTTAACCAGTACCAAAGTACACGCCACAGTTTCCACCATTGAATGGATTGGCTCCTTTATGTCCATGATGGCTGATTTGCTGTTCAGTAAAAGCAGAAGGTCTATCAAAGAAGTTAGTGAAATTGAATCTGTGCAATGTGCTAATTATGATTTGCAAGTGGACAACGTCATGTCACTGTCCACAAAAACGGGTGTGATCACAGGGCACGGTGTCATGAAAATTGATGCTGCACAAATTCATTTAGGTTGATGTCATATGTTTGCGCTTAATCAATTCCCTTCCCTCACCGCTGGAGGCCCTGATGTGTGTGCCACAAACAGTGGAGTGTCCGATCAAAATATCCCGTATTCCAATTCAGGTGTTGAGAGTTTGGGTGCACCTTTCCCTCCTAATTTTTTGGTAGGTGGTGCACCCGTACACAATATGGGTACCGTGATTGGCATCACCACTGACGATTTACCGGGCTATTCGGGTGTGGCCAGTGGAACAGTCATGGGGCCCTCTTTTTCATTCGTGAATTCAAATACCTGTTTGATGGGTGGTTTGCCTACCAAGCGTGTGACGTCTTGTGGGGTAAGCAACACCATCAACACACCTTCCATGGCATCCACGCCCAACCAATTATGTGTACTGGTACTTTCACCATGACCATGCGTTACTTACCCTTATGGATAGGCCTGTGTGTTCTCAGTGGATGCAGTTTGATGCGAACTGTGGACGACAAAGTATCGTCTTTTTTAGAGCCTATTCCTGGCATGAAATTTTTGGGTATTGAGTCTCGACAATCCATTGAAAATGCAAAAAAAGCGAATGAAATTGTTAAACCAGAAGTCACGCCCTTAGCCATTCCACCATTACCAGTAGTCCCTGCACTGCCACAAAAGGTAGATATCACTTTGGAACTGGAATCCGACAATTGGCTCAATCCAAATTCGCAAAACAATGCTTCACCCGTACAAATTCGAATTTTCCAACTTGAAAAAATCAGTAAGTTCAAACAAAGCACGGCTTATGCATTGCTCATCAACCCAACTCAAGCGCTTGGGGCAGATTTAACCAGCAGCGAAGATATTTCCTTGGCTCCAGGTGAACAAAAAACCATGGTGATGACAACCAACAGAACTTCTTTTATTGCCATTTTGGCCAACTACAGAACATCCCAACAGCCCAAAGACCAAAACAGGGTCATCTTGATTCCGAACAATTCTGCCACTCAAACCAAAAAATTACGGTTCTCAGGTACCCATATCGAAATTTCCGACGACGGAGACTCACATGCTCAACATACCAACCAATAAGCGTGTTTTATGGAGCGACGGATTGTTGCTGCTACCTCAGCATTTTGAGCAACAAGAAGCTTATTTTTCACACCAAGTCAACGAACTGAATCAACAACTGAATCAGCAAGTTTTTGGCATCAGTGCCATGACTTTTGACAGCGGCGACTTGTCTCGAGGAAGTTTGCGCTTGACGTCTATCAGTGGTATTTTTCCAGATGGCAGTCCATTCAAAGCAGAGAATACAGAAGACTTGCCAGAACCTTTGTCTCTCAAATCCAATGATGAGGGACAAACGATTGCCTTGGTGATTGGCTCTCAGGGTTTAGAGTACGCATCCCCTGAAAGTGCGATGGCTCTGATACCCATCAAGGACAAAGTCAATGGTTCGCAAGCACAAGCCAGGTATAGCGTTCAAGAATTCTCCGTCGATCAAAGTGCCGATGTGCTGCAATTGGGCGCTTTAAAGCTACGCTTAAGCCGACTGCCCGATGTCAGTGGCTCAGACATTGCGCTGCCTATTGCCAAAATTTCATCGATAAGTTCAAAAAATGAAATTCAACTCGAGCCCATGTTTTCGCCGCCACTGCTGGACTTGAGGGCAAGTCAATACTTGTGGTTAGAAGTTGAAAGCGTCATTCAGTTGCTCAAGCACCGCGCTGATTGGCAGATGAAACGATTAAACCAGCCCCAATCCACATCGCTTTTGGAAACCTCTGATTTTTTATTGCTTCAAACACTGTTGCGCTACGAATCCGCATTGCAACTCAAGCTCAATTTGATTCCGTGTAAACCACTGGAAGTTTACGAAAGCTTGATTGCTGTGGCTTGTGAATTGGGGGCTGTCCAACACCCTCCCATCAGAATGAATCTGGCAACCCATTGGAATCCCCATGATCCCTGCAGTTCGTTCATTCCCATCTTGCTGCAAATCAAGACCATGTTGTCTAGTATTCGCACAAGGCTGGCTGTCGAAATGCAATTCAAAGTGGCCAGCGATGGCACTTACATGGGTACACAATTACTGCCATTGTTAACGGCCCAAGACCGTATTGTGCTGGCAGTCAACGCCCAAGTACCCGATGACTGGATGTGGCAGCGATTTGCGGGACAAACCATTGTTTCTGCCAGTGACACTTTGGTCGACAAAATACGGCTGCAAATGGCGGGTATCGAATTGTTGCATTTACCCACGACGCCACCCGAATTGCCATTGCAAGCGGGTTGGCATTATTTTGAATTGCAAAAAAACAGCCGCACTTGGCAGGAATTGTTGTCATCGCGCAATATAGGTCTTCACATCACAGGCCAATGGCCTGGCCTGGTTCTCAAAGGATGGCTATTCCAATCAAGGGCGGGTATGTTGGAGAGCGGTTTGTGAAAAGCAGTTCCTTTGTCGAAGCAGCAAGGCCTTTTTTACAGGTTCTTCACTCGTATTTGATGAAGAGCAAAGCATCACAAAGTATGGCTGCAACCATGATTCAATGCAGTCAGGAATTAGACACGTCTTTAGGTGAATTTGAAAACCAAGCGCTGCGTTTGACGGGAAGTAAAAACATGGTCGCCCATGGTTCTTTCTTACTCTGCACTTTATCGGATGAGTTGCTCATTGAGCGGTTTGATTTGAGTTGGACCAAGCTGAGTTTGTTGGCCAAACACCATGGCAATGCCCATGGCGGAGAATCATCTTGGCATACGCTAGAGAAACTGCTGATTTCTAAGGGTCGTAGAAGTACCCATGAATTGGACATATTGAAACTGTACGAAATTTGTATCGCACTTGGGTTTCGTGGCCGGTACCGAGCCATGGTGGATGGCGAGAATACGCTTTATCAGCTAAGAACACGACTTCATAAAGCCATCTATGGCAATGAGCACAATGAGGCTCACCTGCAGCAACTGGTTCAATTGGCGATGCGAAGTGTTCAGGGGCGGCAGATTTGGTCGCTTTTCAAGAGCATCAGCTTGATTGCCTTGTTGAGCTTCATTATTTTTGTATTGGTTGAACTCACGCTGGCAGCGCAATGGAATGAGGTTGCTCAAACCACTTTACCTAATTACAGTCAAAAAGACTGAGCCTGTATATGTTGTCCAAGCTTGCACAATTTTTAAAAATATTACTTTTTTTAGGAATTGCATTCCTTTTTTTTGCACTGGTCTGGTGGGGCGGGCCAGAGCTTCGCATAGGTGATTCGCGTCCACTCGAACCGGTAGCTTGGCGCATCTTTGTCATTCTTTTGGTCCCAGTTATTTTGAGTTTGCCTCTGTTGGTGAGGCTGTACCAATGGCTGTGGCATCAATTGAGTTTGCCAAGTACCGAAAGTGATGAAAAAAACTTGACCGAAGAGTGCCGTATGGCATTAAAAGTCATGCGGCAACAAATGCGTGGCATTGCGGGTGGTTATCTGTCTGGTCACTACTGGACTACGCACCCGCACATCATTGTGCATGGAGAACCCGCCAGTGTGGCTGAACTTATGGCCGTTTGGCCCCATCCCATTATTTGGGACAGTGGTGAAACCGAAGTGGGGCGGTATTTTTACTCTAAAGGATTGATTTGGCTAACCGTTCCCAATGAAGCATGGAAGGATTGGGCGCAAGTGCTTCGCTGGCGCTACAAGCCCCGCAGTTTGGTGTGGGTAGTCGATAACAAAAAATGGGATGACGCCGACCAAAGGCCTTTGTTGGTTAAAGAACTGCAATTCAAACTCAAGCAATGGCAGCAATTGAGCTTGAAGTCATTGCCGTTTTGGTTTTTGATATCCAACACATTCAATGAAGAAACACTGCACGCTTGGAATATCAATGAATCGTCCTTGGCGTACGGTTTCTCTTTGCCACTGCACCACACATTCAGCAAGCCTGTTTGGCAAAAACTGATAAACCAATTGCTTCATGCTTTGCATACCAGTACTGTCAAACCCAGTACCCACATAACTACTGCGCAAGCCAGGCTAGGCATTTACTTTCAATGCGCCAACCAATTGACATTCACAAGGACAGCTTTGGAGCAATTGCAAAGCTTACGCGGCGTATTTTGGTCGTGGGGCAACAACAACCAGATGCTGGTGGGTTGGAAAGGAGTTCTCAGTGTGGTTCTCAAAGACCATGCAAAAGGTCAATTCAGACGAGATGTCGCTTTGAGCAGCAATATTTTGTTGTGCTTTTCTTTGGTTTTCTTCGGCTATTTTTTGCTGGACCAAACCATTCTTCGTATTGGCAGGCACACCCAAGCACAACAAGAATGGTTTCGCCTCAAACCCAGCATGAGTCAACAATCGCAGGATTTAACCCATACGGTCAACGACATCAATCCAATACTGACAGCGCTGAAAACACTCAGCACATTGAACTTGGACACGACATATATTTTGGAAGAATCCTTGAACATCCAACCCAAAGAAGCTTTGGATGCGCGTCAATTCCTGTTGGTTCAAGGCTATTTGGTACCTCATCTCATGAGGATCAATATTGCGTGTGTAGACAAGGGCTCAGACTTCAGCAGCGAAAAACTCTACAAAGCCATAGCATTTGCTTTGATGCTGAATCAACCGACTCGCGCAGATGACAAGCTGATGCAACGCGTGCTTGAAGACTGCAACATCAAATCGGATCAAGCCGAACTGGCGCTGAGTTATTTCAAACAATTTGGCAAGCCTAACAACTTGGGGGTAAAGCAAACGCAAGCCTGGCGCGTCCAACTCACCCGTGAATATAAATTCAGCTTGGCAGCACGAATGTGGAGTGGTATTTACGACAGCGCCAACACCCAACAAAATCAAAACTTCAACCTGCCCAACACCATGGGCGCTGCTGCTTCTTGGTTTGTCAACAACGAGGAAATACCTTGGTTATTTACCTCGGACGGTTATGTGAATGGGTATGTACCTGCTTTGCAATCTTTCCCGCAATGGGCCAGCGAGTACCAGTGGATCATGGGCGTGGATGAGACAGCACTTTCGCGAGATGAATTTGAAGCATTGAAGTCTTTGACCAATGCCAGATACGTCGAAGTGGCCACAGAACGCTGGGAGCAGTGGTTTTCAGCGCTCAAACTCAACCGTGTGGATGGTTTGTTGCAAGCAGCAGACCGGGCCGTGATGTTTGGTAGCGAAGACTCGCCCATCACTCAGTTGCTGAGTGTGTTGGACGTGCATATGCCCTTGCCGCGAACAATCAATCTGAGTTGGTACGAGCGATTTACGAACAAGATTTACGAAGACTGGCTGAATGTGCAGTTTCAATTCGGTTGGCGAACGACAGCCGCGGCGGGCCCCAACGTCAATGACCCGCGACGCGCAATTGGCCAACACTTTGTGGTGTTACGTCGTTACTTTTCCGACAAAAACGGCAAGTCACCTGATCGCGACAGGTTACTCAGCAACATCACAGCCATTGGTCAGTACCTTGGGCAGTCCGATGCTTCAGAACAAACGGGTGTCAAATCATCTCAGCCTGGTGTGCTCAAACGTCTGCAAGTACAAGCTTCTCAGTTGCCAAAGCCACTGAAAGAAATGACCATGGCACTGCTTTTCAATACCGAGTCAGAGCTTCAAAAACAAAACCAAGAATCAGTTGTCGCTGAATTGCGGGGTATCCCCTCTTATAAAAGCTGTATGTCAGGACCTCGCTTCCCCTTGAATTTTAAAAATAAACAGGAAATGCTGTGGCGCGAATTTGTGGACGATTTTTCAGCCCAAGGTCGAATTCCAAAGTTCATTGCAGATCAGAAAATACAGATTGAAAGTATTTCAGGCTCTGGTAACAAACGCCCCTCAGACGCCAATAAGGTGTTGACCAGTCAAGATCTTCGTTGGCTGGAGCGCACATCAAAAATTGGAAAAGCTTGGTTTCCTGAACGTGGCAGCGAATTCAGTTTTTTTGTTAAACCTGTAGAGTTAGAAAACTCTATACGAATGGTCCGTATTAGGTTTGACGACCAAAGCTGGAGTTATTCCCATGGACAGCAGTATTTGCAAAAGTTCACCTGGTCGGGCAATGGAACAGTGCCCACCATAGAGATGGAATTAACCGATTTAGATGGGCGCACCAGCCGATTCCAGACCACAGGTCCTTGGGGCTTGCTGCATTGGGCTTCTCAAGCCAAGCAAAAGGCAACAAGCGATCCAAACAAATTATTGCTGAACTTTCAAACCGAGTTGGGTCATTTGGAACTTGAAGTTTCAACCTTAGACACCTTGAATCCCTTGAGCACGAAGTTGTATGAAAACTTGTGCATTTAAAAGTGTTGCTCACTACACCCCAAATACTTTGGCTTTTTAATCATCAACTTTGCGCAAAGAATGATGCCAATAGCGTCGGTTCTCCTCCCTCATACACATGACTTGCGCTGGGTTCTCACTGCGCCAAGTCATGGCGCCGCATGACGGTGACAACTTGAACGCAATATGACGCTTGACATATCTCTCTAGCACTTGCGGCGCTGGGTGTCCATATCGGTTGCGATAGCCCATTTGAAACAAGGCCCAGCGGGGCTGAACCGCATCGATAAACAACTCGGTGGAGGACGTTTTGCTACCGTGATGCGGCACCAAGAGCACATCGGCGCGGAGTTGGTCGCTGGCGCGTTGTACCAAGGCTTGCTCTTGAAATGCTTCAATGTCTGCCGTCAACAACACAACCTGCCCAGAAGCGCTGATGCGCAGCACGCAACTTCGCGCATTGGGTGGCAAGAGTTTGTCATAGTCTGAGGGCAAAGGGTGCAGCACAGCAAACTCCACCCCATCCCACTGCCATGACTGACCTGCTTGGCAGCGTTTCATGGGAACGGTGTGGCCCAGCCAGTGCTCAGAGGTGATGGAACTCAACACCTCAGACTTCGGATGCGCAAAATAAACCGCAAGTGCTCCTCCTGAGTGATCTGCGTCTTGGTGGCTCAGTACCAATAAATTGAGGCGTTCGCCCATGCGTTGCAACAAAGGCAGCAAGACACGCTCACCCGCATCGCTTTCGCTGCCGTAGCGCGGACCTGCGTCAAACAACAGACTGTGATGAGCGGTGCGCACCAAAACCGCATTGCCTTGTCCAACATCAGCCGCCAGCAACTCGACACTGCCCAAAGGCGGGCGAGATGGTGGCCAACACAAGCTTGGCAGCAGCAACACCAAGCCTACCCAGTGCGCCAAGCCATGCCAGCGCCCAGCCCACATGACAGCGCCTAGCAAACCTCCTGCAGCCACCCACCAAGGCGGGGCAGCGCTGTGCCAAACCGCCCACGGCAAATACGCCAAAGGCTCTAACACGGCATGAAACACTTGCGCGGCCCATGCGCTTGCTTGCCACAGCGGCGACCAAACCAAACCCGCAAAGGCCAAAGGCGTAACCACCCAAGTAACCCAAGGGATGGCCAACAAATTGGCGAACAATCCCACCAAAGACACTTGCTGAAACAACACCATGCCCAAGGGGGCCAGGCATACGCTGAGTCGCAATTGCTCTTGCACCAAGGACCATGCATAGCCAACCAGTCTGGACTTGTTTAGGGTCGGTTGCGACATGAAAAGCATGCCAACCGCCACAAAGCTCAACCAAAACCCTGCTTGCATCAAAGCCCAAGGGTCGATCAGCAACACCACCACCATGGCCAACAACCATTGGGTATGCAAAGGCCAACGCAGGGCTTGGTAATGCAGCACACCAACGGTAGCCAACATGGCAACTGTTCTTTGTGAAGGAACACCCCAACCGCTAAAGACCGCGTACAAAGTGGCAAGCAATAAGCCCCCCAGTTGCGCCGCATGGGGCGCAGGCAGCCATAGACACCAAGAGCGACCCCACAAATCGCTGTAGCGCCAAAGCCGCTGTAACAACCAACGCGCTACCCAAGCCCATAAGGTGATGTGCAAGCCCGAAATGCTCATCAAATGCGCCACACCCGTGGCGCGAAACACATCCCAGTCTGCACGGTCCAGCCCTGACTGATCCCCCACCAGCAAGGCCGAGACAATCGCCGCCCACCGCGCATCACTCACGCTTTCTTGTATGCCATCGCGGGCCCATTGCCGCCAATGAACCATGGCCCATTCGCTGGTCTGACCCAATAGAAAGGGCTGAGAACTGCGCGTACCGGTTCGCACAGATGCGCCAGCATGGATGCCCTGCTGCCAAAACCATAACTCCACATCAAAACCACCAGGGTTGGCCAAGCCATGGGGCTGCTTTAATCGAAGGGGAAGTCGCCAGACCTGCCCGGCACGGATGACTGGCAAGGCTTGCGACCCAGCTCTGTCGTTGGCATACCAACCCAGTTGCAGCAACGACGGTAGGTTGACCTTGACGGTGCTGTCTTGGCGAACCGCCTCAGAGGCTTCGAAGCGAAAACGCCATCCATCGGCATGGCGTTGCGGCAGGCTGACCACGGTGCCAGTCACCTCCAGGTCTAAGCCTTGCACCTCGGATGGCAAAGCGTTTTGTTTATAAACAAGTGCTCGCCAACCCACACTGGCATATGCAAAAGCCGCCACACTGGCCATGGCACTGGCCCAGCAAATGCATAAACCCAAAAAGTAGGGGAATGTGTAGGGTGAAGCCCGACGCCAAGCGATACAGGCAGTCAAGCACAGTAAACCTGCACAAAGCATGGGCCAAAGATAGTGCCAATTGCTGCCCAGCTCTGCCTGAAATAATTGCAATGCATTGCCAAAGACCCATGCCAGCAGCAAGGGGCTGAGCCATGACAGCCAAGGGGTGGGTAGTTGCAGGTCGTGGTCCCTTCAAACCGCTTTGCAAAACGCAAAGCGTTGAAGAGGAATTTACTCAGCTGAGGCGGTTTGGGTGGGAGTGCAAATCTGTTTTTTCAGAAGTGCGATATGCGTGCCTGGGCGGATAGCGGTGTCATTGGGCCGCCAATCAGGCTTATCTATCGTTGATAACTCTTTGCCCTTGCCATTGGGAAGCGCATAGATGCTTTCAGACAGTTTCAAAAAAGTATCGTTTCTACAATTGATACGGTAGCGGGTCAGGATAGATTGAAAGTCCCCGCCACCGCCAAATTTGGTTGGGCTGGTCAAATTGGTAATGGCCCACACAAGACGAGAGACATGCACGGTTTGCACAGACTCCTTGTCCCAGCCATAGAAAACCTCCTCGTCCTTGGTCAGTTCACCCCATTCGGCATGTGCCAAGGGGCTGAGCAACAAGACAGCAGTGCAAGCTAAGCGGGATAGAGAAAATGGCTTCATACGCAGTGGATCGACTGAAATGAGCATAACTTTAGACAAAAATTCCAAGGGTTTGCTTATCATTTCCGCACTTTACACTCATGCCAAACTTTTTTTCTGGAGACCCCCATGGATATTTACCAACGCCTCAAAGAACTGCACATCGTTCTTCCCCCATTGACCGCACCAGTCGCAGCCTATGTTTCTTTTGTGCAGACAGGAAATTTGGTGTTTGTCAGCGGCCATATTGCCAAGCAAGATGGCAATCCATGGGTAGGACAACTGGGCACCAATATGGACACCGCTTTGGGGCAAATTGCGGCTCGTTCGGTCGCCATAGACTTGTTGGGCACCTTGCACGTGGCCACCGGTGGCGACTTGCACCAAATCAAGCGCATCGTAAAAGTGATGAGCTTGGTCAACTCCAGCCCCGATTTCACTGAGCACCATTTGGTCACCAATGGTTGTTCAGAACTCTTAGGCCAAGTGTTAGGTGAAGCTGGCACCCATGCCCGAAGTGCTTTTGGCGTGGCCCAGTTGCCGCGAGGCGCCTGCGTTGAAATTGAGCTCATCGCTGAACTGCATTAACGTAGCCGCCGCCACAAACGGGCTATCAGCAATCCCAAGTCGTCGAGATACAAATACACCGCTGGTATGACCAGCAGGCTCAAGAAGGTGGAGGTGATCAAACCACCGATCACCGCTACTGCCATGGGTGAGCGGAAACTGGGGTCTGAACTGCCCCACCCTGCGGCAATGGGCAACATACCTGCACCCATGGCAATGGTGGTCATGACAATGGGGCGAGCACGTTTTTGGCAAGCGTCCATCAAAGCATCAAAGCGGCTCAAACCACCATCTCTTTGGGCCACGATGGCGTATTCCACCAGCAAAATAGAGTTTTTAGTGGCTACCCCCATCAGCATGATCAAGCCAATAAGCGAGGGCATAGAAAAGCTCTTTCCAGCAATCAAAAGAGCGACGAATGCGCCACCCAAAGAGAGTGGCAAAGCCGCCAAAATCGTGATGGGATGCAACACGCTTTTGAACAGCAGCACCAGCACCAAGTAAATACACAAAATGCCTGTCAGCATGGCCAAGGCAAAGCTGGCAAACAGTTCGCCCATGATCTCGGCGTCTCCCACTTCCACCAACTTCACACCACTGGGCAAGTCGCGAATGCTGGGCAATTGATTGACCAGGTTTTTGGCATCGCCTAAGCCAACGCCTGACAACTCAATCACAAACACAATGTTGCGGGTGCGGTTGTAACGCTCAATTAAGGCAGGACCTCCGCTCAAGCTCAAGGTGGCCACCTCCGCCAGCATCACTGGCCCCTTGGCACCTGGCACACTCAGTCGACCCAGCACATTCAAGTCTTGGCGGGCACTGTCGGCCAGCTTGACCATGATGGGCACTTGGCGCTGTGCCAAATTCATCTTTGGCAAAGCTGCGTCGTAATCGCCGACTGTGGCTATGCGCAAGGTCTCGCCAATGGCAGCGCTGGTGACACCAAGATCCGCTGCACGTGCAAAATCTGGTCGAACAGCGATTTCTTGTCTGACCAAACTGGCGCTGGAGTTGATGGAACCCAAGCCAGGGACGGTGCGTAAATCGCGAACGAATGCAGTGGCAGAGGCTTGCAAAGCAACAGGGTCTTCCCCAGTGAGCATGACCAAGTATTTTTCACCTGCACCCCCTAGTCCTACTTTGTAGCGCACCCCAGGAACAGTGCTTAACTGTTCACGAATGCGCTGCTCTATGAGGCCCTTCTTGGGCCGCTGCCCACGCGGCAATAACTGAATGGTCAAAGTGGCCAAGGTGGTTTGGGCAGCCGCTTGCGGCATAGAGGGGTCGGTACCTGCCGAGCCTCCTCCCACGGTGGTGTAGATGCTTTGAATTTCTGGCACTTGTTGCAACTGTTGCCTGACCGCTTCCGTCGCTTGAATGGTCTGGCTCAGGGTGGAGCCAGGTGGCAATTCCAGATACACCTGCGTTTGCGAGTTGTCGTCGGCTGGAAGAAAGCCGGTGGGTAGCAAAGGGATCAACATCAGCGAACCCACAAAAAAACTGGCAGCGGCTAAAGCCGTCCAAAAGCGATGACGCAGACACCAGTGCACAAGCTTTAAATAGATGGGCATCCAAAAAGGATTGACAGCCGCGTGCTTGGGCGGCTTGAGCATATAAGCCGACATCATGGGTGTCAGCACCCTCGCCACAACAAGGGAAGCAAAAACTGCCAACGCAGCTGTCCAACCAAATTGCTTGAAGAACTTACCCGGCACCCCACTCATGAACGCCGTAGGCAAAAACACTGCCACCAAGGTGAAGGTGGTCGCAATCACTGCCAAGCCAATTTCATCCGCAGCTTCCATCGCAGCTTGAAAAGGGGTCTTACCCATGTAGAGGTGGCGTTCGATGTTCTCCACCTCTACGATGGCGTCGTCGACCAATATTCCCACCACCAAAGACAGCGCCAACAAAGTAATGACATTGATAGAAAACCCGAGGTAGTCCATGGCAATGAAAGCCGGAATGACCGACAAGGGCAAGGCCACAGCTGACACAAAGGTTGCCCGCACATCGCGCAAAAACAACCACACCACCAAAACCGCCAGCAATGCGCCTTCGTATAACAAGATGAGGGATGCGTGGTATTCCTCCTTCACAGGGGTGACAAAGTCAAAAGCGGTGGTGAAAGAGACGCCAGGGTGTGCTTGGCGCAATTCATCCAAGGCTTTGAAGACCGCCTCACCCACTTCTACCTCGCTGGTGCCGCGGCTTCTCGCCACTTCAAAACCCACCACAGGTTTACCATTTAAAAAAGCCGAGGAACGCTGCTCCGCCACCGTGTCTTTAATGGTTGCGATGTCGCGTAGACGTATACGTCTGCCATTACCAACCGACAATTCAATGTCGGCCAATTCAGCCGCAGAGTTCACTGTGGCCAAAGTGCGCATGGACTGCTCAAAGCCGCCCAAATCGGTGCGCCCTCCCGAGCTTTCTCCTTGAACTTGGCGCAGTTGCCGCGACACATCAGCCACCGTTAAATGCAATGCTTGTAAACGCAAAGGGTCTAGCGCAATTTCGACCTGTCGGTTCGCGCCACCCACGCGGGTAACTGCACCAACGCCTTTGACGGCCAATAACCGCCGGGTCACGGTTTGGTCCACAAACCAACTCAAGCCCTCGTTGTCCATTTCGGAGGTCGCGATGGTGAAAGCCAACACCGGCCCACCCGTGAATTCGAGTTTGCGCACCATGGGGTCGAGCAAATCGGGGGGCAAGTCGCTACGCACACCATTGACCGCAGAACGTACTTCGTCCAGCGCCTCTTGTACCGATTTTTCAATGCGGAATTCGCAGGTGATGAGCACATTGCCATCTTGGATCTTGGTGTACAGGTTTTTCAAACCCGACACTGAGACAACAGCATTCTCGATTTTTCGAGCAACCTCAGTCTCCATTTGCACCGGTGCTGCGCCTGGCAAGGCGGCAGTGATGACGATGGTGGGCAAATCCAAGTCAGGGAAGTTTTGCACCTTCATATGGTTGAAAGACAACAAGCCAGCGAAAGTCAGCAAAACAAATAACACCACCGAGGGGACGGGGTTGCGAATAGACCAAGCGGAAACGTTCATGGCTTGGTAGCAGCAGGCTGACTCGCTGCAGGGGTTTCAGCAACCACTTTGACCAAGTCCCCTGCTGTCAAAAAGCCAGCACCTCTCACCACCACATTGGCCTCGGGCGGTAGACCAGAGATGACTTCCAGCCACTCCCCTTGTCGACGCCCTAAGTTCACTTTGAAAAGTTTGACACGTTGATCGGTTTGCACCACAAAGACCTGAGAAAAACCATCGCGTATCACCACCGACTGCTGAGGCACCAAGGCAGCAGCAGATGAGCCAAACTCGAAATCACCCCGCGCATACATACCGGGTTTGAGCGACAACATGGCGTTAGGCGGCAAATCTACATATACAGTACCGGTGCGGTTTATTCCGTCCACCGTAGGCGCCACCATACGCACTGTCCCAGTGACAGAACCTCCACCCGCACCTTGGATATTCACCTTGTGACCTGTCTTGATTTGGAATAACTCGGACGACACCAAGTCAGCACGCCACTCCAAACGATTGCCACGAATCTGTCGAAATAACTCGGTGCCCAAACCCAGCACCGCTCCCACACTGGCGCTGCGACTTGAAATGACACCACTGTCTGGCGCTTTAACTTGGGTTTGACGCAAGCGCAGTTCGTGCACTGCCATCAACGCTTGTGCAGATTCAACACGCGCTTTGGCGGTGGCTTCTGCCGTCAGGCTTTGGTTGAACTGTTGGGCACTGATAACACCACTGGGCTGCAATGCTCGGGCGCGATCTGCATTGGCTTGGGCTTCTGCAGCCACCGCCTTGGCTTCATTCATGGCCGCCTTGGCTTGGTTGATTTCAGCCAGCACATTGTCAGCGGCGAATACCGCCAGCACTTGACCCGCTTTGACCTCATCCCCCACATTGACCCGTACCTCGGTGAGTCGCAAACCGCCAATTTCTGCTCCAATGCTCGCCTCTTGCCAAGCAGCAACGGTGCCGTTGGCGCTGACACGTTGAGACAGGTTTTGGGTTTGCGCACGGGTGACAGTCACTGTCAACGCAGGTCTGGGTTCGGCCTTGGGTGGGGTACTTTGGGCATACCCAGTGTTCACACCAATAAGTAAAAGCAAGCTTAAAACACAGCCTGTCGCCAAACTTTGAGTACGCATGACATTCTTTCTTTAAAAGACGAGTTGGCTTTATTCGACCCGAAAAACCGTCGTGGGCTTGAAACCCAAGTCCGCCGCCTTGCCTTTACGAGCCCTGGCCGCACGGGCATTGTTCAGACTTCTGATTTCCAGCGTTTCCTCACGGTCTTTTCCACCCCGCCCCACGCCCACAATGCACACGCTGCGGGTATAGGCCGCAGCACCAGCCAAGCTGTCTTTGTCTTCCAAGTCAATCAGCATCAAGCCGCGCCCGCCTTTTTCCATGGCTTTGAGCTCGCTGATGGCAAAGGTGAGTATTCGCCCGCCAGTGGAAGCACAGGCCACATGGGTGGCAATCGGCAGCGGCGTTTCACCATTGCCCCCGCCCACCAGGGACGGGCAACACACGGTTTCGCCCTCGCCCAAGCTGATAAAGGCCTTGCCGCCTTTGTTGCGGGAAATCAGGTTATCGATGCAACACACAAAGCCATAGCCACCAGAGCCGCTGAGCAACAAGGTGAGCGTGCCAGGGCCGGCAAAGTAATGCACAAGTTGCGTACCTGCTTCCACATCCACCAAGGTGGTGACGGGTTGGCCATCGCCCCGAGCGCCGGGCAATGACGCCACCGGCACCGAGTACACCCGCCCATTGGAGCCAAAGGCGATCAGTTGGTCCACGGTGCGGCACTCGAAGGTGTCGTACAACTCGTCACCCGCTTTGAAGGCAAAGCCAAGCGGGTCGTGGCCGTGTCCTGTGCGCGAGCGCACCCAGCCTTTGGCAGACAAGACCACGGTGACGGGTTCGTCAATCACCTTGACTTCAGCGACGGCTTTTTTCTCGGCTTGGATGAGGGTGCGGCGTGCATCGGCAAAGGTTTTGGCGTCGGCCTCAATCTCTTTGACCATCAAGCGGCGCAGCGAGGTGGCGCTGCCCAAAATATCTTCCAAACGCCCCTGCTCTTCGCGCAACTCCTTGAGCTCTTGCTCGATCTTGATGGCCTCCAAGCGCGCCAATTGGCGCAAGCGGATGTCCAAAATATCGTCGGCTTGGCGCTCTGAGAGCTTGAAGCGCTCGATCAAGGCTGGCTTGGGCTCGTCGCTGTGGCGGATGATGCGAATCACCTCGTCGATGTTGAGCAACACCAACTGGCGACCTTCCAAAATATGGATGCGCGCCAGCACCTTGTCCAAACGAAATTGTGAGCGCCGCTGCACCGTGGTTTGCCGAAACGCAATCCACTCCTCCAGCATTTGGCGCAGGGTCTTGGGCACGGGGCGACCGTCCAAACCGACCATGGTCAGGTTGATGGAGGATGAGCTCTCCAAACTGGTGTGCGCCAACAAGGTGGTGATGAGTTCTTGCTGCTCAATCGTTCGGGTTTTGGGCTCGAACACCAAGCGCACCGGCGCGTCTTTGCTGGACTCATCTCGCACGCCGTCGAGCACCGCCAAAATAGTGGCTTTGAGCATGGTTTGCTCTGGGCTCAGGGCTTTTTTGCCGGTCTTGACCTTGGGGTTGGTGAGCTCTTCAATTTCTTCCAACACTTTTTGGCTGCTGACACCGGGGGGCAACTCGGTCACCACCAACTGCCATTGGCCGCGCGCCAAGTCTTCAATCACCCAACGCGCTCGCACCTTGAGCGAGCCGCGACCCGTGGCGTAAGCGTCTGAAATATCGGCGTCACTGCTGATGATTTGACCGCCACCGGGGTAGTCGGGGCCGGGCAAGATTTGCAGCAACTCGGCGTGTGAGAGCTTGGGGTTTTTGATCAAGGCCACACAGGCATCAGCCACTTCGCGCAGGTTGTGGCTGGGGATTTCGGTCGCCATGCCCACCGCAATGCCGCTGGCGCCATTGAGCAAGGCAAACGGCAAACGCGCAGGCAGTTGCTTGGGCTCTTCGGTGGAGCCGTCGTAATTGGGCTGAAAGTCCACCGTGCCTTCGTCGATCTCATCGAGCAGCAAGCTGGTGATGCGGGCGAGTCGCGCCTCGGTGTAGCGCATGGCCGCTGCGCCGTCACCATCGCGTGAACCAAAGTTGCCTTGGCCATCGATCAGCGGGTAGCGCTGCGAAAAATCTTGCGCCATGCGCACCAGCGCGTCGTAGGCGGCGCTGTCGCCGTGCGGGTG
>NZ_JBBAOI010000018.1:0-48084 GCF_040401495.1 Limnohabitans sp. | reverse complement strand
CTCCGAGTCCAGTATCCAATTTTTGGAATAGCCCCAACAGGTTTCGTCGGGGCTATTTCCAGGGTTCTTAGATCAGAACCTTGCGAATCACCTCAAGCTTTTGTTCCAATGAATAGCCAACTGTTCCATACACAGCAAAATCAGATTGCCCGCGCCCGTGTCCAGTGATGCTTTCAGCCAAGGGCAGTGGAATGTCATTGCAAGCTTTAAGCCGGTCAATGAAAGCATGCCTGAACATGTGGCTTCTGAAGTTGAGTGGCTTCAGGTTCTTGTTCAGGATGGCTGAGCATGAGCAGCCACCAAACTCCTTGGCGTATTGAGGCAGCAGCCAAGGTGAATTTTTACGCTTTGCGCGGCTGTGCAACTCTTTGGCGGCTTCAAGCGATATACCCAATAGAGGTACAGCCCTGATGCTGGCTCTGGTCTTGCGGTCAGATAACTCGTTCTTTCTGATCCACAGGTGCGGAATGTCATGGTCCAGAACCAAATCCTCCAGTCTTGCAAGCGTGGGCTCAGAGATTCGAAAGCCTGTATTGAGTTGAATCAACCCCACCATACTGGCCGGTGTAGAGTGGGCAATCAGAAACGCCTTGACCTCATGCATCAGTTCTTTGGTGATGTTGGGGATAGGTCTCGTGTTTTCACCTTCGCCTCGGATCTGCAGGCCTCTGAATGGGCTGAGTCTGTCAATATCCAAATGCTTGAATGCCATGTTAATCATGGCGTTGAGGATGTTGTTGTGCTTTCGAACGCTGTTGGGATGAAGGCCTTCAGCCAAACGGTGATCTCGGTACTCGGTGATATGCCAATGTCTGAGTTCATCCAAGTACATGTCGCCAAACTGCGCCACAAAGCGTTTGAAGTACTGATTGGCATTGAGTTTGAATTTGCGTCTGTGGGCTGAGGTGTTCTCAGTCATGTAGATTTCAAACGCATCCGACAACTTGGGGCGTTGCTTGCTGTTGAAGTCTTGAAGGTGTTTGATCAGCAACTCCTTGATCAAGTCCTCATCAACGTCGATACCGCTGACGTTGATGCGCCTTGTGATCTTGGTGTTGAGATAAGTGCGTGGTGCAATTTGAATTTCATGTGTCATGTGATTCTTAAAAGGTGCACAGCCTAAGCAAATGCAGCAATTCTTTGGACTTCACATAAATTTAGTTTCAGCACCACGGTTTGGGCAACCGCTTCAGTGAGTGTCACTAAGCATTGGACGGACTCTCAAGCAGCTTGGATAAACAGAAATTGAATAAGCACTCAAATCAAAGTTTGGGGTAATGAAAGCCAACTTTGTTTTGGCACGTTAAGAGGAGGGTGCCAGCAGCAAAAACTAGGTTTTCAAATCGTCAGTTGCAATATGCAACTTCCCATAATGTGAGAAGCCTACGATGTATTCGTGTAATAACCGTGTAATTGGTACTTTACGTTAAATATTTGTTATAAATTGTTGATTTATATTGGTTTTTTAGGGGTATTTTTAAGTAGGGAACTGTTTCTGCGGAGTTAACAGTCCGGTGCTCTACCAACTGAGCTATCGAGGAATGTATTCGGTTTTTTCTAGCAAGAAACATGCTTGAGGGGTGTCACCTGTATGGGTTGACTCATGCTCATTTACTTGGCCCCGATTGTAGCAAAAAAATAATCATTCCCTTAATTTTCTATTTTTTCAAAGGTGTGTCATTTCAATCAATGCAATCATCAAGCAGCTAATTTTTCGGGTTTTTACTGTGAGTTGCGGCTAATGGCGAAGTTACATTAGTTGTTGAAATGTGATTTAGCGCTGTAGCATTTGGCTCAACCGCCTTTGTTAATTCTTTTTTAAACAACCCCTGGTGTAACTCTATGAAAAAACTACTGTTGATCGGCTTAATGTTCATAAGCTGTGCTGCCTGCGCCGAATGGATTTCTGTCAATAACGATAACGGTAAAGACAATTATTTTTATGATCCGCTATCGATAGGAATATATGGATCTACACGCAAGGTATGGCTGCTGAACAACCTAGCAAAGCCAGTTAGTTCTGCTGAAGGGCAAGCGCTGTCGCTGAATGTTTACTATAAGTTTGATTGTGAAAATTCTCGTTATGCCAACATCACAACTTTTTTCTTTAATGAAAAAGGCGCTATGGGAAAAGTGCTAGAAAGAGTCTCTGACGCTGATGAAAATTGGAAAGAAATTGCCCAGCAAGAAGCGCTTGAAAAAACGCGACAATCTGTTTGTAAAAGATAATTTTATTTTGCTGTTGACGTTTTAGGTGTCAACAGCAAAACCAGAGCGATCCGTCTAGTGATCGTGCTTGATTGGCATTGCAGAAGAGGTATCTGCTTGAAAGCCAAGAAGGGTCTGGTCAAGCATGTCTGCAATCATGGCGATATGCCCAAAAACTAAAAATGCAGCAGCACAATTAGCATGAGCTTTCAGCTTGTCATTTAAGAGAGTTACTTCATTCATCCCAACGAATTCCGCGGGTTTTTACTGTGATTTGGCACCAAGTTATCCGATTACATTGGTAGGAGATTCGTATTATTGCAACTTATTACTAGCTAGATGGAAAATGTCGTCTCCAGATGAACCTACAGTTGACTCAATGTCGGTTACACAACTGCCACTTCCTTGGGTGCTACTGAGAAGGGGAAGGCAGCTTTATGGGCTTTATTTTTTCTTGGGCGGCTGCTTCAAGTTACTGGTAGGTCTACTGTGGTCAGATATTTTGAAATCCATGTTTCTTGAGCGACTGCTAGATATTCCTGCTGAAACTTTTGCGCATCAATACTTGACCACCTTTGCCATACCCAATGCCTTTTTGATTGCTTATGTATTGACCTTGGGAGAGCTTTGTGTTGGCCTCTTGTTCATGCTCAATTTCGCAGCAAAGTGGGGAGCTGCATTGGCTCTTTTCATCACCATCAATATTGGTATAGGTGGTTTTTTTAGCTGGATTTTGGTTTGATTTATTCTATTCCCACTTTTGGTTATTCTTTTTGAACTTCCAGAAAATCATCCTCATTTTCAAGTTGAGGAATCATCTCAAGGAGCATTAAATGACAGGAAATGAACGTGAAACATTGACACAGTTTCTCCGCGATTTACAACAGACTCGTCCTCTCGAAGTGGACGCTCAAGCAAACACACTGATCAATGAGGTGATGTCTTCTCACCCTCATGCGGCTTACGTGCTGGCTTCGCGTTGCATTTTGTTGGAAAAAGAATTGGCTAAAGATTCATCCGCTTTCTTGGGTGCAACAATTGATGATTGGTGCGTTAACGCAGACCCAGTTCGACAACCATTTATCGCTTCTGTCTCTGAAGGAAATCCCAATATTCCTGCTCATTTATTGATGGAAGAAAAGGCCATCAATTTTTTGGGTAATAACGCTTTGGTGGTTTGGATCTTCATCATTGCGTTTTCTTGCGTTGTCGTTTATCTAAGGCACTAATTGAGGAGTAACCGTAAGCTTGATGATGCCAACAATGCCCTGAGTAATTTCATCAATTGATCTTCTGTACCGAGGATCGTCTATGTAGAACAGCAGGTCATGCGAGTACCAGCCGTAGCTGATGGCATGGGCCATTCTGGATACTCCAATGAGTTTGTCTTCGTCGATTTCAAAATTTGAATGCCTTATCGCACTTGCCCATATTTGTACATACAGATCATGAATTTTTTTCAATGCGTCAGCCGAGGATACTTGTCTTTCAAGCAGCAACAGTGCCGTCCATTCTTTGGGGTTGCCAAAACCTTCCTTAACCAACGCCTTTAGCAAATGCTCGACCGTTAACTCAATTGAAAGTCCTTCGTGATGGGTCATGGTCGAACTCAGAACTGCCGCAGATTCAGTGCATCTTCTGTTGATCGCCGAACCTGCCAATGACCGTAAATTTGGCATGTAATCGTAAAAAGTACCAATTCCAACGCCAGCGACAGCAACAACCTCACGGATTGTCATTTTTTCATACCCGCGCTCAATCAAAACCCGAACAAATGCTTCTTGTAGGGATTGCAAAGTGATCTGGGATCGACTTTGGCTGGGTTTCTTCCTTGGTAAAGGTGTTTTTTTCAAGATATTCAATGCATTTAAATAAACCGAACACTTAATTACCCTATTTGCAATAGACTTGATTTTGCACTATTTTGGTGAACTGACAAATGTTGACTAAACAATTTACGCATGAAGGCGCACACCTCAACCTCAAATCTATAGACGATTTGTGTTCGTGGATTGATGCGCATATTGATCAGCAAATCAACTGGATTGATTTGATGACTGTGAGTGGCTTAGACCATTTAACTTTGCAATCAGAGTTTTCAAAACAAAAACTCATGACGCCCATGACTTGGATTCGAAAGAGAAAAGAGGAGTTGACAGGAAAAAACCTGTCTTCAGTCGCTCCCAATCGTTACGCCTCACTTTTTGCGCATTATTCAAGCTAGAGTCTCATCCATACTGCGTGACCCACAAGCGCACTCCAAAATCGATTCCATATTGAATAAAATGGGATTTCATCTATGTGATGATGAATTAATTTTTGGAGTCTCTGTATGTCTGGATCTAAGCAATACATTGGCTTATTGAGTATGGTGTTCAGTGTGGGTTTTTGCGCACGCATTTTTACACTGATGCTTTGATTGCGCATGCATTCATACCAGAAGCACCGCAATGAAACTTAGAGCTGTTTTCAATCTATGGCCTGAAATTTCTCCTTTGTTATGCGGCGTAGTGCTTTACGCTCTTTTGTCGGTCTCCCTGATGGGTGCCATGGCGTTTTTTGCTTTTGCCATCATGATTTTGGGGGTAATCGCATCGGTTCATCATGCGGAAGTGATTGCCCATCGTCTTGGTGAGCCATTCGGCACTTTGGTTTTGGCTTTGGCTGTGACCGTGATCGAGACGGCCATGATCTTGTCCATCATGTTCACAGAGGGGGGCAAAAACGCGGCTTTACCCAGAGACACCATTTACTCTGCTGTGATGATTATTTGCAATGGGGTTGTTGGCTTGTCTTTATTGATTGGGGGCTTTCACCACAAAGAACAGCTTTTTCGAATTGAAGGCACAGGCTCTGGCTTTGCTGCGCTGGCCACTTTGTCTGTTTTGGTGCTGGTCATGCCCTTGTACACCGTCAGTTCGCCTGAGGGAACCTACACAAACGCTCAATTGCTGTTTGTGGCACTTTCTTCGCTTTCGCTTTGGTTGGTTTTTGTTTTTATCCAAACTGTGCGCCACCGCGACTACTTTCTTCCTGCCGAGGATTTTCAAGACGAATCTGTTCACGCAGCCCCACCCTCATCACGGCAAGCATGGTTGAGTTTTGTTTTTTTGATGGTATCGCTGGTGTGTGTCGTGGGTTTTGCCAAGTTACTTTCACCAGTCATCAAATCCTTGGTCACTGTCTATAAGGCGCCAGATGCCACTGTGGGTATCTTGATTGCGATCATTGTGTTACTCCCTGAGACTTGGGCCGCATTACGCGCAGCAAGAGCGGATCGTTTGCAGACCAGTATGAATTTGGCAGTGGGTTCCGCCTTGGCAAGCATTGGTTTAACCATTCCGCTGGTAGTGCTGTGTTCGGTGGTCTTTAAATTTGATTTGATGCTTGGCATTGAAGTTAAAGATGTGGTTTTACTGGGCTTGACCTTTTTAGTGGGTTCGATTACCTTGGGCTCTGGCAGAACCAATGTGATGCAAGGCGCCATTCACTTGGTTTTGTTTATAGCTTTCCTGTTTTTAACCTTGGTTCCCTAGCGTTAATCAGCGCCGCATTAGGCTGAGTCAATGCTGTGCATTGATACAAACAATCAGGGTAAACCCGATATTCCATTATGATTGCCTTCAATGAGTTTCGCTCATTAGATAGTTTTTATCAACCATTGAAAGGAATCATCCATGTCCATCATCAACACCCAAGTTCAGCCCTTCAAGGCACAAGCTTTTCACAACGGAAAATTCGTTCAAGTCTCCAATGAGTCGCTCAAAGGCGAGTGGTCGGTGCTGATTTTCATGCCCGCTGCTTTCACCTTCAATTGCCCCACCGAAGTGGAAGACGCCGCTGACAACTACGCCGAATTTCAAAAAGCAGGTGCAGAGGTCTACATCGTCACCACCGACACCCACTTTGCCCACAAGGTCTGGCATGAAACATCGCCTGCTGTTGGCAAGGCCAAGTTTCCTTTGATTGGCGACCCCACACACCAATTGACACGTGCTTTTGGCGTGCACATTGAAGAAGAGGGCTTGGCCTTGCGCGGCACCTTTGTCATCAACCCAGAGGGCATCATCAAAACGGCAGAAGTGCATTCCAATGAAATCGCACGTGATGTCAAAGAAACCCTGCGCAAACTCAAAGCGGCCCAGTACACCGCGGCCAACCCTGGCCAAGTATGTCCAGCCAAGTGGAACGAAGGCGCCAAAACCTTGACGCCCTCGCTCGACCTCGTCGGCAAGATCTAAGCGCACAAGGAAACCCCATGCTCGATACACAAATGAAAGCCCAGTTGCAAGCTTATTTGCAAAACTTGCGCCAACCCATTCGCTTGGTGGCAAGCCTGGATGGCAGCGATAAAAGTGCAGAAATGCGCGAGCTTTTGACCGACATTGCTCAACTGTCGGACAAAGTGAGTTTTGAGGACAAGGGAGCAGACCAGCGCGTGCCTTCATTTGTGGTGGCCAAAGAAAACGACACCCGCGGTGTGCGTTTTGCGGCCATTCCCTTAGGGCATGAGTTCACTTCACTGGTATTGGCTTTGCTTTGGACGGGTGGTCACCCGCCCAAAGTCGAGCCAGAGGTGATGGCGCAAATCAAGGCTTTGGACCGCGACATGCATTTAGAGGTCTACATGTCTTTGTCTTGCCACAACTGTCCCGATGTGGTGCAGGCGGCCACCTTGATGGCGATTTACAACCCGCGCATTCAAACCACCATCATTGACGGCGGTTTGAACCAAGCCGAGGTGGAGGCACGCCAGGTGATGGCGGTGCCCATGGTCTATTTGAACGATCAAGTGTTTGGTTCGGGTCGTATGGGTTTGGAAGAAATCTTGGCCAAGCTCGATACCAACGCCGCTGAGCGTGAAGCGATCAAGCTGAGCGAAAAAGAGCCCTTCGATGTGTTGATCGTGGGTGGCGGGCCAGCAGGTGCAGCCGCTGCTGTGTACGCTGCTCGCAAAGGGATACGCGTGGGCGTCGCGGCCGAGCGTTTTGGCGGCCAAACCAATGACACCATGGCGATTGAGAACTACATCTCGGTACTTGAAACCGACGGCCCTAAGTTTGCAGCTGCTTTGGAAGCGCAGGTGCGTCACTATGAAGTAGACATCATGAATTTGCAAAGAGCTGAAAAAATCGTGCCTGCCAAAGAGGTGGGTGGCTTGGTACAGGTGCACATGGCCAATGGTGGGGTACTCAGCTCACGCAGTGTCATCTTGTCCACTGGAGCGCGTTGGCGCAATGTGAATGTACCGGGCGAAGAGCAATACAAAAACAAAGGTGTGGCTTATTGCCCGCATTGCGATGGTCCTTTGTTCAAAGGCAAGCGTGTGGCCGTCATCGGCGGGGGCAACTCCGGCGTGGAGGCCGCCATCGATTTAGCGGGCGTGGTGGCCCATGTGACTTTGGTCGAGTTTGCCCATGCCTTAAAGGCCGACGCGGTGTTGGTGAGCAAGCTCAAAAGTTTGCCCAATGTGACCATACAGGTGAATGCGCAAACCACTGAAATCACGGGCGATGGTCAAAAAGTCAACGGTCTGCGGTTCAAAGACCGCGTCACCCAAGAAGAACACACTGTGGTACTTCAAGGGGTGTTTGTACAAATTGGCTTGGTACCCAACACCGAGTTCTTGAAGGGTACGGTCGAATTGAGCAAGTTCGGCGAAATTGTGGTGGATGCCAAATGCCATACCAACTTGGCCGGTGTTTTTGCAGCAGGGGATGTGACCACCGTGCCGTACAAGCAAATTGTCATTGCAGCAGGCGAGGGCGCTAAAGCGGCGCTCAGTGCGTTTGATTATTTGATTCGAACTCCCAATGCTGTACCTGTTGAAGAACTTTCACTGAGCTAAGAACTGTAGACATTAAAAAAACCTCTGCAGCTTTCGCTGCAGAGGTTTTTTTAATTGGGGTGAATTACTTGTTAATGAAGCTGGAAGCATCAGCCACTGACTGCTTGCAAAGTTGGTTGATCATGAGTTGTTCAGGAGAACCGACTTTGACAACGTTCCATTTACCCATAGCTTGGTCAACACTCACGCCTTTGTCGTCCCAGCTTTTGAAACCAACGGACTTGACCAGTTGGTAAGCATTTTTTTGGCAGTTGTATTGAGCGATGTTTTCAACATAGACAAAGCCGTTGGAATCAGGTTCGTTGGTGCTGATCATTTGTGAGGCGAATCGAAGTTCACCGTCAGCAGCGAAAGAATTTGAGGCAACAAGCAATTGGCTCTTGCCTTGAGAAATGCTGATATCCCATGCTGCATGCGAAACGGATGCGAGCATGGACAAGGAAGAGATGGCGATCAGTTTAAAAATAGATGTTTTCATATGGGTAACTCCTGTTGGGTGAATGTTGCTTGAACCCTTTGATGAATAAATTTTGTTCTTCAATAAGTGATTCAACGAAACGAATATTACCCTAAAAAACATTTTTAATTGATTCAATTGTAAGAATAATTGAAATATATCGATTCAAAATCTATTCAATTACTTATTTTGAATACTATTGTGTATGTTTAGGCGGATTTAGAACATGGGGAATGCCTTGATCTTCGGGAGGGGCATTTGATGAGAGGATGAACGGTTGGTTTGTTGAGAGGATAAACATGCAATTGATTGGGCAAATGATGAACCGGCCCTTGCTGGTATCGGCCATCTTGGAGCACGGCGCTGGTCAATTTGGCGCTCAGCAAGTGGTCAGTCGTGAAACGCATGGACCCTTGCACACTTACACCTTTCGTCAGTTAGCTCACCGAGCAAGGCAGTTGGCCCATGCATTGCGGTCTCTTGGCTTGAAACCGTATAGCGTGATCGGCTCCATAGCTTGGAACAATTACAGGCACCTGGAGGCTTACTACGCGGTGTCTGGGTTGGGCATGGTGATGCATACCTGTAATCCTCGTTTGCACCCCGATCAACTGTCTTACATCATTAACCATGCAGAAGATCAAGTCATTCTGTTTGACAGTACCTTTGCGCCTTTGGTTCAAGTGATTGCCAAACTGTGCCCCCATGTGAAGCACTGGGTTTGCATGAGCGATAAAGCCCATACCCCTGAGATTGAGGGGCTTGACGTTCAAAATTATGAAGACTTAATTTCGCCTCACAGCAGTGATTTAACTTGGCCCGACTTAGACGAAAACACAGGCGCAGCGCTTTGCTATACCTCAGGCACCACCGGAAACCCTAAAGGGGTTATGTATTCGCACAGAGCCATTGCGCTGAGTGCTTTGTCGGCTTGTTTGCCTAATGTTTTGAATATCTCTTCGCAAGAAACGGTCTTACCTGTTGTTCCCATGTTTCATATTAATGCATGGTGCCTACCTTATGCTTGTTTGATTGCCGGAGCCAAATTGGTATTGCCTGGGCCGAAGTTGGATGGCGCCAGTTTGTATGAACTGATGGAGTCCGAAAAAGTCACCTTAAGCGCTGGTGTGCCAACCATTTGGATGGGCCTGGTTCAGCACTTGGAGCAAAACAATCTTCGCTTCACCACCATGCGCAGAACAGGCGTGGGCGGTTCAGCCATGCCCAAAGCATTGATTGCAAAGTTCAGCGATGTGTATCAGGTGGATGTGCGACACGGTTGGGGCATGACCGAGACCACAGCTGTTGCCACCATCAGCAATTTAAACAATGAAGAGCAAGCTTTGCCTAATGCCTTGCGACATGATTTGATTGCTAAACAGGGCAAGTCTGTGTTTGGCATTGAGCTCAAAATTGTGGACGAGGAAGGCAATACCCTGCCACGTGATGGTCAGGCTCAAGGCGAGCTGATGGTGCGTGGGCAATGGATTGTTGACAACTACCACAAGGCCGAAGCCACAGCCCTGGTAAATGGTTGGTTCCCAACAGGTGACATTGCAACCATCAGCCCCGATGGAGTGATGCAAATACGTGACCGAACGAAGGATGTGATCAAGTCTGGCGGTGAATGGATCAGTTCGATTGAACTTGAAAACGCTGCCGCGGCGCATCCGCAGGTGGCGATGGCAGCGGTGATTGGTGTAAAGCATCCTAAGTGGGATGAGCGACCTTTGCTTTTGATCGTGCGTAAACAGGAAGATTTTTCTAACAAGCAAGAAATTCTTGACTTCCTGTCTGAGCGTGTGGCCAAGTGGTGGGTGCCAGATGACATCATCTTCGTTGCTGGCTTGCCTGTGGGTGGAACGGGTAAAGTGCAAAAGGCTGAACTGCGTATTCAATATGGCAGCATCTTTTCCGAATAAGTGGCTAACTATTTTTCAAAGGCGGCAATATGCATTTTTTAACACTGTATCGATGCCTTTTGGCTGCAATTTTCCTTTTTTGCTGCAGCTTTGTGCAAGCTGGTGAAACAGTCAAGATTGGCTTCATCGATGTGCTGTCGGGACCGTTCGCTTTGACAGGGCAAGGATCGTTAAAGCAGCTCAAAGAAGTAGTCTTGCAATTGAATGCCAAGTCTGACCCTGCCGATCCTAAATTTGAGGTGGTTGAATTCGATAACAAGGGATCAACCCAAGAGAGCATCAATATGCTTAAAGCTGCTTCTGACAAAGGCATACATTTCATCACCCAAGGCGGTGGCTCAGGGGTGGCCTTGACCTTGGTGGATGCCCTCAATAAATTGGCCGATCGTGAACCCGAGCGTGCCATGGTGTATCTGAACTACTCAGCCATGGACCCTTTGCTGACCAATGACCGTTGCAGCTTCTGGCATTTTCGTTTCTATCCGTCTAGCGAAATGCAGATGGAAGCGTTGACGACCTATTTGGTGAACAGAAAAGACATCAAAAAAGTCTATCTCTTGAACCAAGACTACACCCACGGACAACAGGTCTCGAAAGCCGCCAAAGAGTATCTCACTCGCAAACGACCCGATATTCAAATCGTTGCCAATGAGTTCATCCCTATGGCGCAAATCCGTGACTTTGCCCCCTATGTGGCCAAAATTGCAGCCACGGGTGCCGATACCGTCATCACTTCAAACTGGGGAAGCGACCTCACGCTTTTGCTGAAAGCTTCCAAAGACTTTGGTTTGAATGTGAACTTCTTCACACTGAATGCCAACAATCCTGGAACGCCCACACAGCTAGGTTCTTGGGGAGAAAACAAAGTAGGCGTCATTTGGAATTGGAACACCAATGCCAACACCCCTGAACTCGAGAAAATTCACATTGCCTACAAAAAGAAATACAACGAAGACTTTATTTTTGCAGCGCATTGGAACACCATGAATATGCTTTTCCAAGCTATCAAACTGGCCAAGTCCACAGACCCCAAAAAAGTTGCTTTCACCTTGGAAGGTATGAGTTACAAAAGCCCACTGGGTGAAGTCAAAATGCGAAAAACTGACCATCAACTTGAAGCACCCTTGTATTTGGGTATTTGGGCCAAGCAAGGCAGCAAAGGCGTCAAGCATGACTCTGAAAATACAGGCTATGGTTTTCGTACCGAGGCGGTTTGGGACGCCTACATCAGTTCACAGCCCACATCGTGTCAAATGAAGCGACCCTCACCCTAGGAGAAAAAACAACATGAATTCACCCGCAGAAGTTTCCATGATGCATGACCGTCACCAAAAACTCGGCGATGGTATGTCGCCACCCTTACCCCAGCCCCAAAAATTCAGCAATGTTCAAGACGAACGTATTCACCGTAAACAAATGCTGGCTGCAGCTTTTCGTTTGTTTTCACGTTTTGGTTTTGATGAAGGAGTTGCCGGACACATCACCGCACGTGACCCAGAGTTCACCGACACTTTTTGGGTCAACCCCTTTGGAGTGCATTTCAGTCAGATCAAGGTCTCCAATTTGATCCGTGTAGACCACCGCGGGAACGTGGTGGAGGGGGTGCTGCCTGTCAACGAGGCGGCCTTTGCGATTCACTCTCGGATTCACCATGCCCGACCCGATGTGGTGGCCGCAGCACATACCCATGCGCCGCATGGCCGTGCTTGGTCCACACTTGGCAAACCTTTGGATATTATTTCCCTAGACTCCTGTGCTTTTTACAACGACCACGTGGTCTATGACGATTTTGACGGCGTTGTCCTTGAACTCGAAGAGGGCGTCCGTATTGCCAATGCCTTGGGTAAAAACAAGGGTGTGATTTTGCAAAACCATGGCCTATTGACGGTGGGCGATTCTGTCGAAGCAGCAGCTTGGTGGTATATCGCCATGGAACGTAGCTGCCAAGTGCAGTTGATGGCCGAAGCGGCCTCGCACGGCAAACCCTTGAAGATGGTTAGCAAGGCTGCCGCAGAACAAGCTTCTCCCATCGTGGGCTCTTCATATGCGGGATGGTTTCAATTTCAACCTTTGTTGGCTCGCATTTCCAAGGATCAGCCCGATCTGTTTGATTGATCGAGTAGGCCCCCTAAGTTGACGCCATGGTGTCACGTTTGGCCAAGGCTGGAAACAGCTTGAGCCAAGCGAGTGCCACCAACATCGTTCCCACACCACCCAACACCACCGATCCTACGGGGCCCAGCAGTGCGGCAGTGGCACCAGATTCAAACTCGCCCAATTCATTGGACGCACCAATGAACACACCATTGACCGCTGCAACGCGACCGCGCATTTCGTCAGGTGTCTCTATTTGCATCAAGGTCAATCGTGTGACCACGCTGATGTTGTCGGCCGCTCCTGCGATGGCTAAAAAGAAAATTGATAAGCCTAGATTCGTTGACAGCCCAAAACCAATATTGGCCAAACCAAAAACTGCAACTGCTGCCAACAATTTGTAGCCTATGGCTTTTTCGATGGGCCAACGTGTCATGGCAATGGACATCAACAGGGCGCCCACTGCCGGTGCGGCGCGTAAAAAACCAAGGGCTTGTGGACCACCATGCAAAATATCTTTGGCAAAAATTGGCAGTAAAGCTGTTGCTCCACCTAAAAGGACTGCAAATAAATCCAATGAAATAGCGCCCAACAAGACTTTTCGCTGCATGACAAAGCGAATGCCCGCAAAAAGGGAATGCCAAGACGCTGCCAAGTAAGAGGGAAGGTGTTTGTATCGCACCGACAAAGTTAAAACAAAAGCGCAGACAAACAAAACCGCACAGCAAATATAGACACTTGCCGCGCCTTGCGTGTAGATAGCACCGCCCACCGCAGGGCCACCGATGATGGCGATTTCTACACCTGTTGAGCTCAGCGCAGTTGCACGTTGCAATAATTCTTTGGGCACAAGCAAGGGCGTGATGGCCTGTTGCGAGGGCATTTGAAAGGATCGGTTAATGCCCAACACTAAGGCAATCGCAAAAATCAATTCACGACTTTCGACATGATTAACGGTTGCCCATAAAAGCACAAGGGCGACCAAACCCTGTAGCAACATGCAACTGGCAAAGATGCGACCTCGGTGAAGGCGGTCGATCAACTGCCCTGCTGGCAGGGCCATGAGCAGGGCGGGGATGAATTGAAACAAACCCACCAAACCTAAGTCCCAAGCGCTGCCAGTGATGTCGTACATATGCCAAGCAATGCCAAGCATGAGCATTTGGTTGGCAGAAATACCCATCAAACGGGCCAGCCAAAACCGCATGAATGCTGTATGGCTAAACAGCGATTGATAGTGAGATGGGAACATAACTATAAGTATGGAGAGTGGCAGGCAGGGAGGTTTACCTCATGCAATACATTAAATCGTGGATAGCTTGAGCAGTATCTTCTGCACCCGTAATGGCTCTGACCACGGCAGCAGAGCCAACCCCACTTTGCATGACTGCAGGAAGCGACTGCAAATCGATGCCACCAATAGCCACCAAGGGGGTGTGCTTCATCAGTTGCACGTACTTTGTCAAGCGGCCCAAGCCTTGCGCAGCGGTTTGCATTTTCTTAAGCGTGGTCGGGAAAACCGCGCCTAAAGCCACATAGCTTGGACGCCATTCGAAAGCTGACTGCATTTCGCTGTAGCCATGCGAGCTTAAACCCAGTCGTAAGCCAGCCGAGCGCAGGGTTTGAAGCGGGGCTTCTTGCATGTCTTCTTGTCCCAGATGAACGCCATAAGCGCCAGCCTCTAGGGCTTGTTGCCAGTGGTCGTTGATGAACAGCAAACTTTGGGTGCCTGTCACCGCTTTGACGGATTGGGCGATTTGTTGACTGATGGCACGTGGGTCATCGGATTTGAAGCGCAGTTGCACCGTTGGAACGCCCAGTTGCACTACCTTTTCTACCCATTGGGCGTCTGGCACAACTGCGTACAGTCCTAATTTGTCGGGGCAGGGCGCAAAGCTGGGTACATCCTTTGCCACTGACATACCAAAGTCTTGTGCATGGCAAGGCCATAAAGAGGTATCAAACGATCCCAAACGAAGGCTTTGTGCTTGCCATGCATTCGCTACGCATTCAGCATCTTTAGCGATAAAGCCCAGACTGCGAGCCCCCAGCCAAGCAGACTGATATTCAGGGGAATGACCTGTTTGAAGTTCCGACAGAAACAACTCACAGGGTTGCGGCTGATCTATTTGTAATAGTGGGTGAATGGACGCAATCAATGTTGCGTGATGGAGGATGTCGTTCATGCGTGGTGCCAAAAAGGAGTACCCAATGTGGGTGTGCTGGGTTGTGCCGATTCGTGCGCGTGCATCGCACCCGATAAAAATGCAGATCTACCCGCTTTGACTGCATTGGCAAATGCCTCTGCCATGTGAACCGGATCATTGGCTAAAGCGACAGCGGTATTGAGCAAAACCGCGTCATAGCCCCATTCCATCACGGTACAGGCGTGTGAGGGCAAACCTAAACCTGCATCGACAATCAATGGCACATTCAATCGTTCACGCAGCGTTCGCATGGCATAGGCATTCAAAGGACCTTTGCCTGTTCCAATCGGTGCGGCCCATGGCATCACAGCCTGACAACCCACATCCACCAGCCGCTGGCACAGCACCAAATCTTCTGTGCAATAGGGCAATACTTTGAATCCTTGTTTGATCAACTTGTCCGCAGCCAAGGGAAGATTCAAGGTGTCAGGTTGCAAGGTGTAGTCGTCGCCGATCAACTCCAGCTTGATCCAGTCTGTTTCAAACACTTCTCTAGCCATTTGTGCGGTGGTGTAAACCTCATCGACAGAGTGGCAACCAGCGGTATTGGGCAGCACAGGTATCTTCATGTTTTGCAGAAGTTTCCAAAAAACAGGCGAGTCTTTTGCGTGGGCACTCTCCCGTCGCAAAGAGGCCGTCAGCATGGCTGGCTGCGCCAATTGCACCGCCTTGGCCAAGATATCAGGCGATGGGTAGCGTGAAGTTCCCAACAGCAACCTGCTTTTGAATGTCTCTCCGTAAAGCTTCCACTCGTCAGGTGTTGTCGTCATGACTTAGCCTCCAGTGATGGGAACAATGAGTTCAATTTTGTCGTTTTCATTCAGCGATGTTTGGGTATACAGCGTTTTGGGTACAAATTGAGCGTTCACGGCGGCGGCAAATGGTGGGGTGATATTGGCAAACGCAATCGCATCTTTCAGGGTAGCACCCATTTGTAATTCACAGCTTTGTTGATTGATCCAAACCATCATGCCTGCTTCTCCTGCACAACACGAATACCTAAAGATTGAGCGACTTCATGGTTTCCTGCCATCAGTCCCAAGGCGGCGTCCAAGATGGCCGGTGCGATCAAGAATCCGTGGCGGTAAAGACCGTTGATATGGACATGACCTTGACCCTTCAAGCGTATGGCTGGAAGGTTATCTGCCAGTGTGGGTCTAACTTGGGCATTGATTTCCAAAATACGAGCTTCCGCAAACCCTTTGTGTACGCTGTAGGCTGCGCTCAGCAGTTCAAGTCCAGAGCGAACGCTGGCGGGGGATGTGTCCTCACTTTCAATTTCAGTGGCTCCAATGACGAAAACGCCATCTTCTTTGGGCGCAATGTACAGGGGGTAGCGCGGATGAATCAGCCTTAACGGGCGGCTCAACTGAACTTCAGGTGCGTGGACCCGCACCACCTCGCCTCTGACGCCACGTAAATGGTTCCAATCTGCTCTTGCGCCTATGCCTCGACAGTCGAAGACCCAATCAGCTTGCGTAAATTGGGCAGGTGAGGCAGGGCTTAAATAGTGAAGGGTCACCAAAGGGTTGTTGAGTTGATGCAGCAATGCATCAAGCAATTGACGGTTGTCCAATTGAGCTTCACCAGGCAAATACAGTCCTTGCTGAAATGATTCGGACAGCGAAGGTTCCAGCGAATGCAGTGCTTGTCGGTCTAAAGAAACCGGTGCCTCAAGTTCTGGTAACTGTTGGCGTGTCTCGCCTAGCTTGCTGGCAAATCTGTGGGCTTCAGGCAAGTCCTGTCTGTGCCATACCACCAAGGTGCCTTGCTGTTGAAAATAGACCTTCTGTTCGAGTCTGGCCAGTATGCTGGGCCACCGCGTCAGGCCATAAGCACCCATCTTGACCACATTCAGTTCCGTGATCGCTGACTCTGCCAAAGGCGCCAACATGGCAGCAGCGACCCATGCGGCAGATCCATGGGAGGACGCTGTCTGTGCTTCATGAACCTGCACTTCATGGCCTTGCTCACTCAATGCCCATGCCATTAATCGACCCATCAAGCCAGCCCCTAAAACCACACTGTGCTGAAAAGACATCAAAGCCCTGCCTTTAAATGACGTGTTGTCTTGACCTGAGGATAATCCAAGCCATGAACACTGCTGCACATGCCTATTACCCCCGCGTCTTGACCATCGCCGGATCTGATTCTGGCGGTGGTGCAGGCATACAAGCCGATTTGAAAACTTTTGCTGCGCTTGGCTGTTACGGCATGACCGCCATCACCGCTTTGACAGCACAAAATACTCTGGGTGTGCAAGCGATTCAATCGGTGCCTGCAGCTTTTTTGAAAGCGCAGCTGCAATCTGTGTTGGACGATATCGGGGTCGATGCTGTCAAAGTTGGTATGTTGCATTCTCCCGAGGTGGTCGAGGTCGTGGCTTGGGCGATTGACCACTACCAGCTTAAGAGGGTGGTGTTGGACCCCGTGATGGTTGCCACCAGTGGCGATAAATTGATCGCTGATGAAACGGTCGCTGTTTTGATGCGTGAGTTGTTCCCTCGCGTTCAACTCATCACGCCCAATTTGGATGAAGCCGCTTTGCTCTTGGGCAAACCTGTGCTGGACGAAGCTGCCTTGTCTCAGGCTTGTGCGGATTTGCAGGCCATGGGCGCTGCATCGGTGTTGCTCAAAGGAGGACATCTGAAAGGCGAGGATGTGGTGGACGTGCTTTTGTTGGCTGACGGGACCTCGCATACTTTGCGCAGCAAGCGCATCAGCAGCCAAAATGTGCATGGAACGGGTTGCACTTTGTCTTCTGCGATTGCCAGTCACTGGGCGCTTGGGCTTAATTTGACAGAGGCAGTGGCGCAGGCCAGAAACTATATTTTGGCCGCCATTCAAGCCGGAGCAAGCGTGACCACCGGACATGGCCACGGCCCCTTGAATCATGGCTTTGCCCCCCAGGTCATGCATGTGAGGCGTCTTTCTTAGCCTCGATTGCTCGACTTAACCACGCCAAGCTCAGGCTTACAGCCAAACTGGGCAGGGCAGAACCCCATTGAGGGGTGAGTTGCGCTGATAAATGAAATACAGCAATGCCAATCAGCCAAATCAAAGCAGGTAAAAAGTAGATGCTGCGTGATTCGTTGGGCAGTTGGGCAAGGCTCACACGACCCAAAATAACGCCATACAGTGGGATAAAGATGGAACTCAGCATGAGCAAAAAAGGCTCTAGGCTGTGCATTGGCAGCACAATGGCCAGCAAGGTACACACCACTGCAATCAGCAGTCCCCATTTTTTGATGCTCCAATGGCTCAACAAGCTGTGACTGTTGAGTGAGGCCGAGTACACATCGCCATAAGCGTTGTCCAACTCGTCGATCAAAATCAAACCAAGAGCCAATAAGCCACCTTGTGCCAGTAACAGGGTACTGACCAAGTTGACGTCCGGTGAAGACACGCTCACAACCAGTACGCCAAGGCTATAGCACCAGATATTGGCAATGGCGTAACCCAACCAAGTGCCAGACATAGCGGTACGGCTGTTTTTGCCGTGACGCGCATAGTCTGCGACCAAGGGTAACCATGAAATTGGCATGGCGATGACCAAATCGATGGCAGATAAAAAACCCATACTGTTGTTACCAGGTCTGAGCCAAAAAGCAGAAACATCTTGATTTTGTAAAACACCAAGGAATTGCCATGTCAACCAAGCCAGTGAAATGACGACCAAAGGCAAACCAAATTTACTCATGAAATGACGGACCAAACCCAGCATGGAACTGGCCATGAGCAAAGTCAAAATACTCCCCCAGAAAACCGTTGCAATGACCAAATAGTTGCTGGACCATCCCCAGTGTTGCTCCCCCATGGCGAGTGTGCCGTCTCGCATGATGACCAACTCGAAAGATGTCCACCCCACCAATTGAATGACATTGAGAACAATGGGAAGTTTGGCAAATCCACTGCCATAGACTTGGTGCATCAACCCAGCGCTGGACAGTCCTGAGTCGCACCCCAGTTTGGCGACCCACGCGACCAAACCTGAACCAAGCAGTGAGCCCAGCAAGATTGCCAACAAGGCATCTTGTGTGCCCATGGCAGGCACCAAATAAGCACCAATCTGTATGACCAAAAGACCCACGCCCAAGCTAAACCACAAAGAGGCATGACTGAAACCAGAAAAAACCCGATCAGAAGCCGTCACCGGAGCCAAGACAGCGTTAGATCGAGTGGGTAGGAGCGCCATTGTTTTCTTTCAAAGAATGGCAGATCGGCGCGGTAGCCTGATAACTTCTGAAAAAAGAATCTGAGCTTTGCCGTGCTTCCCTGCGCGAGGATTACCTCAATCAGGTTCAAAGGGACTTTCTCAGCATTGGTCCTAGAAAAGACCTCAGCACCCCTAGCGGCTTGTTTTTCAACAAGTGGAGTCCATTATGCCCTTTGCCTTGTATTCCCTTACGAGGAGCTGGCCAGTTTCTGGGAACTTAGTGCATGAGTTATGGGTTTTTATGTGTTTGAAGCTGATCAAAAGAGCTGTAATGGCAAGAACTTCCGTTGAATTACTTATGTAAATTTGAGATTCACTTCTATACTGAAATTTAACAATAATATTTTCAATAAAGGTGATTTTATGAAAAAGTTCAAATACATTAAAGGTTCTTTGGGTGTGGCGATGCTTGTTTTGGCCGGTTGTGCAAGCCAGCCTACCGCACTAGACGAACAAAAAAAACAGCAAGAAGCAGCTATACAAAAAAAGATGGAGGAAATGAATTCCACTTTGAATGAGCAAAGCGAAAAGCTCAAGGTGGTGGAGTCTTTGGTTCAAGCTAAACCTTTGGTCGATCGCCGGTCTTTAGACAAACAAGAAGATGCGGCGCGCGAATTAGAGGCTCAAAAAACGGTGCAGAACACGATCAGCAAAGTGCCTTCTTGGTTTTTCAACAACGAGTCCTCGCCTGATTTTGTTTACGCGAATGCCACAGAAACTTCTGCTGATATTCAGCTATCGATCGACATGGCCATGTTGTCTGGCAAGCGTCAACTTGCTCAGATCTTGGGGGAAATGGTCTCATCCCGCATGACAGACTTTGCAGCGCAAAGTGGTGGTCTTGAAGACGGCGCAGTGAACAAGGAAGTCGAACGAGTAACCAAAAGTGTGGTGGCAGATGTTCAGTTGGGTGGCTATCAAAGAGAAAAAATTGAAGTACTTCCCAATGGCAAAACTTTTCGCACCTATGTTCGTCTGAGTTATTCCACATCAGATTTGAAGCGCATCATGACGAAAGAAATTCAAAAGAACGAAGTGCTCAATACCAAGATCAGACGCACCAAGGCTTTTGAAGAGTTGGAAAAAGAAATTGAGTTATCCAGAGAATCAAAAACCAAAAATCGCTCAAGTCAAGACGCAGAGTAATCTGCGTGATGGGGTGATCTAATTTCGAGGTTGGTATATGAAATTGGCAGCGTTAGCAGTGTCTTTGCTTGTGGCAGTGGTTGCTGCGGTCGGATCGTTGCTGTCGCAAACTTCACGGTCCACCGTCGCTTCCGACCTCTTGGTTCTTGAGCTTAGTCAAAAAATTCAAGACCAAGAGGCCAAGTTGAGCAAAACCGAGGAGGCTTTGCGCCAACTCAGCAGTGAGTCATCAGAACTTGTGTCAAATGCCGCAGATCGCACACCCCAACTTTCGCGGGTCAGCAATTTACAGACCAAAATGCAACACGTCGACAGCGAAGACTACCGCCTGAGCTTGCTTCACGAACAGATATCCAAAGAGCAAGCGCGAATTGACGCTTGGCAAAAGCAATCGGACTTGACCAAACACAGGCTGGACCAAGACGAAAAAGTGTTGGGTTTGGAGGTGATGGTCAAGGCGGTGGACGACAGACCTATCAGTAAGCCCCAGCCCCCTCAGTTGGTTGCAGTGATTGCGTCTAAAGTCAACAAGCCAGCTGTTGATTTACATGGCGAAACACCTTTCGAGTTTCCTTCGGAGGCAGTTCATGCTCCGCCAGATTATTCGTCCTTGCAAGACAGGCATACCCAGCTTCAAGCAGAGCGAAAGCAATGGGCCATAGACAAGCAGTCCTTGGTACAAGCCAAGTCGCAACTCAGTCGCCAGTTAGTCAGTTACAACAAAGAGTTCCGCACTACATCCAAAAACCGACAAAAACTCGAAGATGAGGCCAGACTCCTTAAAAGCCAAGGATTGGCTTTGAAAGCGAAGTCATGATCCGCTTGCGCTGGATATGGCTAGCAAGCTGGGTCTTTGTTTCTTTGACCTGGGCACAAGACACCTTGCCCACTTGTCGGGGGACGGATACCAGTCGATGGCACAACTGTCGCGGCATTTTGGATGATGCTGAGTTTTCGTATGCGGGTGACTTTCGAAACGGTAAGTTTGAAGGTAGAGGCATACTTGAATTTACAGGTGAAAAATACCAAGGCGACCACTACCAAGGCGAATTCAAATCAGGTTTGAAGCATGGGTTTGGTATTTATTTATTCTCCAATGGTGAAAAATATGCCGGCCATTATTTGAACGGTATGCGTCACGGCTTGGGCACCTATACCTTCAACAACGGACGAGCGCCGCTTTCGGGTTTGTGGTCTAACAACCAGTGGACAGGAAAAGCTTCCCCCGTTAGCGAAGATCGGGCTGAAAAAAAAAACAGTAAACCAATTGCTCTTGAGCCAACTGCTTCTGAGATGAAGTCCAGAGGCGCCACCAGTGCACACGCCCCTGACATGGTGGTTTTGATCATTGGTATCGAGTCCTACCAAGGTTTGAACAAGGCGCTTTACGCAGCCAACGATGCCAATTTATTTCATGACTTGATGCGAGACGGTATGGGTGTTCCATCAGAGAACGTCAAGATGTTGAGCAATAGCAAAGCCACGCGCAGTGAAATTTTGTCTGCTCTGAAGTTTTGGCTTCCTGCACAGGTCAAGGCGGGCAAGAGTCATGTGTATATTTTGTTCAGCGGGCATGGCTTGACATCAGACGAGGACGCCCAAAAATACTGGTTACCCTTTGATGTCAACAAAGAATTGTTGGTAGAAACCGCGGTCAGCGAAGAATGGGTAGTGACTGAGTTACAAAAATTACAGGCTAAATCCATCACGATTTTTTTAGACAGTTGCTATAGTGGCTTGGCAAGAAAGGGCGAGTCACTTGACCCTCAAACCCGTGGCGTGAAGTTCAAATCGGCTGTGGCTCATTTGCCAACCAATTTCACCATGGTCAGTGCTTCAGCTGCCAATCAAACCGCGCTGGCTTCAGATGACTTCAAGCAGGGCATCTTCAGCTATTTCTTGGTCCGAGGTCTTGCAGGTCAAGCAGATTTTGATGGCAACCAACACATTACCCATGGTGAGTTGATTGACTACCTATCGCAAAAAGTTGACAAAAAAGCATTGTCAATGAACCGGCGCCAGCAACCTCAGTTGATAGGGGATAGACAAAGGGCTGTCTTTCCGTGATTCAGATTCGCACTTGCCTCTTAAGTCAATTGGCAAGGCTTGCCTGCTTGGCTGCTGTACTGTCGCATGGAATTATTCATGCAGTGGTGCTAGACACCCAAGGCGAATACCATTTTGGCCCTGAAACTTCGCGCAACCAAGCCTGTCACTTGGCAGCCGAGCGGGCAAAATTTAACGCTTTGAGCTTGGTCGTGGGAGAGCAAGTCACTTCGGAAGAAAAACTCACCTGCCAGCAAAGCACGGGACGTGACAGCACAGCCTCGTGCGAGATGAACAAAAACACCTGGGTCTTTTTGGATGGCAATATCCGTACCGCTGAAAAAGTTTCTGAGAGTGTGAAGGTTTTAGACGGAGCCAGTGTTTGCAAAGTGACCTTGGTGGTGGACATTGCCAATCCCAAGGCCAAGACCAACCCCTATTTCGATATCAAGGTCACGCTTAATAAGAAAAATTACCGTGAGGGTGAAGCAATGCAGATTGAACTGCAGCCCAGTGCACCTATGTATGTCAGCATTTTTGCGTGGTATCCCCATTTAGACGGGGAAAACATGGTTCAAATATTCCCCAACAATTTTGATACCAACAACTTCTTATCAGAATTCACCCGCATCCCTAGCCATAAAGCCAAACAGTCTTATGGTTTGGAGTCCTTTTGGCAGCCGTCCTACCCCAATAGCAAGGAAGTAGTGGATGAGTGGTTGATCGTGGTGGGCACACTCAAGCCCATCGCTTGGCAATCAAATTACAACCTCAAGGGCTTCAAAGAAAAGCTGTCTGAAATTCCAATGAATGAACGGCGTGTTGTGCGCAAAAATTATTTTCAGCTGCGCTAGGCTCAAGGGTTCGTGACACCTAAGAGCTTGTGTAAGCGTGGTGAGGCGGTGGTGTATTCAAGTGCAATTTTTTGACCAGGGTAAACCAACTCGGCGACCCCATACGCAGCCAGTGTGGCCTCATGAAAGCCACTGACAATGAGCTTGCGTTTGCCTGGATACGTGTTGACGTCTCCAATTGCAAAAATACCAGACACACTGGTAGCAAAGTTTTCCGTATTAACCTTGATTTGTTTCTTCTGCATGTCCAAGCCCCACTCTGCAACAGGGCCCAACTGAGGCGATAAACCTTGCAGAATCCAAAGCTGGTCAAAGGCGAGTTGTTCAGTGTGTTCATTGGGGGTTGCCAATGTCAGTAAGGATTGCGACAGGTTTTGAATTTGCCCCACTTTGAATTGAATCTGTCCCTTTTGCATTGCGTGGTCAAAGGCTGCCAGCAAGTCGTCAGAGGCGTCGAGTTTGTCTCTGCGGTGTAACAAGGTCAAGCTTGCAGGCTCAAGTGCCACAGCAGCCAAAGCGGCTTGTACCGCCTCTTCGCCACCACCGTGAATGACGATGTGTTGATGAGCTATGCCTTGAGTAGGCTCATAAAAAACCTGTTTGCCTTCCCAGGGCGATAAGTCTAGTTGGGCCAATTTTCGCGGCGCGAAGGCCCCCACACCTGCTGCAATCACCATGGTTTTACAAAGAAAGGCTTGACCGCTAGAGCTAACAGCCAGCCAACGGGCATCTGCTTGACGCTCAATGGAGGTGACTTGCTGTCCAAGGTGAAATTGCGCTTTAAACGGTGCTGCTTGGTCTAACAAAGCGTTCACCAATGCTCGCCCTGTGCTTCGAACGGTACCTGGAATGTCGTAAATCGGCTTGTCAGCATACAAAGCCACGCATTGACCACCTGCATAGGGCAGTACATCGACGACATGGCACGGTATTTCTAGCAGTCCCAACTCGAAAATGAGAAACAGCGCTGCCGGTCCCGCGCCAATGACCAAGCAGTCGATTTCAATAGGGGAGGATTTTGAGGCAGCTGGCATAGACATCTGTGCCGACTGTAACTGGCCGACTTAGCGCTTAAGCTCGGACAGCTTATCGGTCTTGTCTTTCCAGTCATCTGCATCGGCCATAGGGGCTTTGCGCTTGGTGATGCTGGGCCAGCCACTTCGGGCCAGTTCCACATTGAGCTTGACCATGTGCATTTGGTCTGCAGGTACATCTTCTTCCGCATAAATCGCGTTCACTGGGCACTCGGGTATGCACACAGCGCAATCGATGCATTCATCGGGGTCGATGGTTAAAAAATTTGGACCTTCACGAAAACAGTCCACAGGACAAACATCGACGCAATCTGTGTATTTGCAGCGGATACAAGCTTCGGTAACTACGTGGGTCATGATGAGAAATCGTGAAAGGCTAAAAAGAAGATTGGTTGCATTTTAGGGTAAAGGCTGGCTCAGCCTTGAACCATGACGGCGGCAGATGTTTTATGGCTTGCGGTATCGACCAAAACCATGGATCCCAACGCCTTTGAGCGGCTATAGGGCAGTGTGATCAGCGCTTGTTGAAAGCTCAGTTGCACATGACCAATTGCATTGGCGGGTAACTCGGTGGCAGGCAAACTTTCCAAGCTGTGAATATCTAGCCGATCGGTAATGCTTGCCACTTTGGCTTTCACCCATTGGTGACCATGCAAAGCCCAGTACACGCGGCCTGCCACCAAGGGTTCGTCATCAAGCCATGCCACGGTGACGTCGAGTTGTTTAATAGGCTGCAAGCTGCTTTGACCAGCCAACAACCAGTCGCCGCGGGACAAATCCACTTCACGATCGAGAACAATGCCAGCACTGTGTCCTGCAGCCACCGAAGTGGGCAGTCGAACCGCAGTCAACACTTCTTTCACAACAGCTTGCTGTCCACTGGGGAAGACGCGCACCGAGTCGCCAACTTGGGCCACACCTGTTGCAACACGACCCCAGTAAACACGGCGTCCTTGCAAGGTGGTGGCGCTGTCGTGGAACTTCTCCACCCATTGCACCGCAAAGCTGAGTTCCTCCTCTTCATCGCTGGTCGTGATGGGAATCTGCTCTAGCAGACTCAGCAAACTGGGTCCGCTGTAGCCACACCAATCAGGCAAGGTGCTGACCACATTCCAGCCTTTGAGCGCCGACATGGGCACCATGGCATGGATATCGATGGCCGCTTCGTCTGCAAAACGCTGCAAGGCTTGTGCGATGTGCATGAAAGCCAGTTCGGGCTTGTCAACGGCATCAAGTTTGTTAATGGCAAAGATGATGGTCGGCACCCGCAGTAACTTCAGCAACAGGCTGTGCCTGCGGGTTTGGGGCAGCAGAGTCAGATCAGCAGACTGCCAATCCACTTTGGTAGCGTCTACCAGCACCACAGCCGCATCAGCGCTAGAGGCGGCTGTGACCATGTTGCGGGTGTATTGCTCGTGGCCTGGTGCGTCTCCGATGATGAACTTGCGCTGCTCGGTGCTGAAATAGCGGTAGGCTACATCGATGGTGATGCCTTGTTCGCGTTCAGCCGACAAACCATCGGTCAACAGCGCCAAATCGGTTTCGCCTTGGCGTTGCACACCCGCCAAGTGGTCTTGCAGAACTGCTTTGGTGTCAACCAAGAGACGGCCAATCAAGGTGGATTTGCCGTCGTCAACAGAACCACAGGTGATGAATTTCAGGGCAGGGCGTGTAGCGGTGCTCAACATCAGAAGTACCCTTCCTTTTTGCGTTTTTCCATGGAGGCGTCTGAGGTTTGGTCGTCCATACGGGTGGCTCCGCGCTCGCTGATGTCAGCTGCCAGCGTTTCAATGACGATGTCTTCAGGTGTGGCTGCTGTGCTTTGCACGGGGCAGGTGCAGGTGATGTCACCCACGGTGCGAAAACGCACTTGGCGTTGCACCACTTCTTCGCCAACACGAGGCGGGGTGAGTTCAGTGACAGGTACCAGCAAGCCTTTGCGGTCGACCACATCCCGGGTGTGCGTGTAATAAATAGAGGGCAAGGCAATGGTTTCGCGGGCAATGTATTGCCACACGTCAAGCTCTGTCCAGTTGCTGATGGGGAAGACGCGGAAATGTTCGCCGGGCTGCAACTTGGTATTGAAGAGGTTCCAAAGTTCAGGGCGCTGCGACTTGGGTTGCCATTGGCCAAAGCTGTCACGGTGGCTGAAGATGCGCTCTTTGGCTCGGGCTTTTTCTTCATCGCGCCTGGCACCACCCATCAAAGCGTCAAAGCGAAATTCCTCAATGGCTTCTAGCAGGGTGACAGATTGGTGGGCGTTGCGAGGTTCGTCAGGGCGAGACAGGCGTACCGTTCCGCGTTTCATCGAGTCTTCCACGCTTCGCACGATGAGCTTTGCCCCCAACTCTTTGGCGCGGCTGTCGCGGAAATCGGTAACCTCACTGTAGTTGTGGCCGGTGTCGATCATCAGCAAGGGGTAGGGAATGCGCCCAATGCCAAAGGCTTTTTCAGCGCACTTGAGCATGACCAAGGAGTCTTTACCACCTGAGAAAAGCAAGGTGGGGCGTTCAAAGGCAGCGGCCACTTCACGCAAGATGAAAATGGTTTCCTCTTCCAACCCATCCAAATGGGCGTTGCTAAGAAGATGTACTTCGTTATTGTTGATAGCGTTCATTTGTTCAAGCCTTTACGTGCAAACCACACTCTTTAGCGGCTTCGTCTTCCCACCACCAGCGACCGGCGCGAAAGTCCTCACCCAAGCTGATGGCACGGGTGCAAGGCGCACAACCAATACTTGGAAAAAATTGGTCATGCAAGGGGTTGTAGTCCACTTGGTTTTCAGCGATGTAGTGCCACACGTCACCCCAAGTCCAGTCCACCAGTGGGTTGAGCTTGGTGATGGCCACGCCGTTGGTCATGTCGGCTTCTTGTGCAGACACTTCGGCGCGGGCTTGCGACTGCTCGCGGCGCAAACCAGTAATCCACGCCTTTTGCCCTTGCAAAGCACGGCCCAAGGGTTCGAGCTTGCGAATACCGCAGCAGGCTTTGCGGTTGGCCATGCTCTCGAAAATAGCCTGTTGACCTGGGTGCTTCACAAAAGCGATGACCGCCTCATGCTGAGGTTTGTAAACCTCAATCGGGGCACTTGAAGTCGCTTGCAAACGCTCTAGCAATGCCAAAGTATCGCTGTGCAATGCACCGGTTTCCAGTACAAACACGGGAATATCCAAAGCCAATTGGTTGATGAGGTGGGTAATGACCACGTCTTCAGCGCCCAGGCTAGAAGCCTGTTTTATGGGCTGCAACTCGGCAGCAGCAGCCTTTAGCTGTGCTTGCGTGGCGGCCAATTTGTCAGCGAAGTTGGCGCTGGGCTTGGCATGCAGTGTGGTGGCTTTGGCGTGCGGTTTCATCGTGCAAACAAAGGTTGGGGTTGATCGACATCGCCTTGGTAGAAAGCGCTGAAGTGAGCCAGCAATTGTCGTCCCTTGGCATGGTCTTGGTCAGCGCGAAGCACAGCACTGGAAAAACCACAGCGTTGCATTTGGCTGAGTTGGTCCACCAGCACGTCGCCAACCGCACGAATGTCGCCTGTAAAGCCGCAGCGTCGGCGCAGCATCAGCGCTTGGCTGAAGGCGCGGCCATCACTGAAAGAGGGGAAGTTCAATTCGATGGTTTGGACACCTGCAAGGTTGTGTACCAGCGGATCTGCATCGTTGGGTAGTTGCAAATCTGCAGTGCGCAATGCATCGGTGTGAGAGAGTAATTTCATGACAGTCTTTCAGGCTGCAGGGCTCAAAGCTTCATCGTCAGAAGGGTGGCGTGCCGCATTGGCAGCTGCTTTGAAAGGCTCAAAACCTACGCGTTGCAAAGCATGAATAAAGGTTTCGCCATGCTGGCGTTGGTCGGTGTAGACCTGCAAAACCGCATCAATCACGTCCACCACCTCGGCAGATGAGAACGATGGACCCACCACTTTGCCCGGTTGCGGCGTACCGCTTAAAGCCGAACCATCCGACCCCGCCAAAGTCACTTGGTACCACTCCTTGCCGTCCTTGTCCACGCCCAAAATGCCGATATGGCCGCTGTGGTGGTGACCACAAGAGTTGATACAGCCGCTGATGTGCAAATCAATTTCGCCGAGGTCAAACAATTCGTCAAGGTCTTGGTAGCGCTCTGTGATGGCCGCAGCGATGGGCAAAGACCGCGCATTGGCTAAATCGCAATAGTCGCCGCCTGGGCAGGCAATCATGTCAGTCAACATGCGGATATTGGGTTTGGCCAAACCTAAGGCCTTGGCTTCTTGGTAAAGGGTGGGCAGTTGCTCAGCGGCCACCCATGGCAAGACCAGGTTTTGGTCATGGCTGACGCGGGCTTCGCCAGCAGAGAACTGCTCAGCCAGCACGGCAGAGGCGTCGAGTTGGTCAGCGGTGGCATCTCCTGGGGCTTGACCTAGCCGCTTGTATGACAGGGTGACCACACGCAAATGCGGGTCGCGGTGGGGTGCCACGTTTTGTTGCAACCAACGTGCGAAGTTGTTGTCTTCATCAGCGGTCTTGGCAAGCAATGCGTGAACTGTCTCAGCAGACTGGTGAGATGTACCCAGCAATGCAGGCGGCACAAAACTGGCGCTGACGCGGTCCAACTCGGCTTGGGTGATGGTGTGGGGTGCGCCATCTTGGGTGAGGATGCGCTGATACTCAGCCTCGACTTGATCCACAAAGGCTTGGCCCTCGGCTTTGACCAAAATTTTGATTCGCGCTTTGTATTTGTTGTCACGACGGCCAAAGCGGTTGTAGGCACGAACCACGGCTTCCAAATAGTTGAGAATTTGGTTCCAAGGCAAAAACTCACGAATGACGCTGCCGATGATGGGTGTGCGGCCCATGCCGCCGCCCACCATGACACGAAAACCCACTTCGCCAGCATCATTGCGCAGCACATGCAAGCCCACATCGTGCCACGCGGTGGCAGCGCGGTCTTCGATTGCGCCGCTGATGGCGATTTTGAATTTGCGCGGCAGGAAGGCGAACTCGGGGTGTAAGGTGCTCCACTGGCGCATGATTTCTGCATAGGGGCGGGGGTCGACGATTTCATCGACCGCCACACCCGCACGTTCATCGGAGGTGATGTTGCGTATGCAGTTGCCGCTGGTTTGTATGCCGTGCATATTGACGCTGGCCAACAGGTCCATCACATCAGCGCTTTTTTCCAGCGGTATCCAGTTGTACTGCAGGTTTTGGCGGGTGGTGAAGTGGGCGTAGCCATAACTCAAAGGGGGCGCAGCAATGCCGCCAATGGCGTTTTGCTTGGTTTGAGCTTCTTGAAACAAGGCGTCGCTGGGGCGGTCGTATTCACGGGCAATACGCGCCAACACCCGCAGCTGGGCGCTGCTCAATTCTCCATAGGGAACTGCCACACGCAGCATGGGCGCATAGCGTTGCACATACCAGCCGTTTTGCAAACGCAAAGGTTTGAACTCATCTTCACTTAACTGGCCATTCAAGCGGCGGGTGAGTTGATCGCGGAATTGGGCGGCACGCTCTTTGATGAAGCGGCGGTCGAAGTCGGTGTATTGGTACATAAGATGTTTAGATAAAAACCAGTTTGCTGCCAGCCCATGCCAACAGCACAGACAAGGCGGAGCGGATAAAGCGTTCGGGTACACGGCTGACCCAATGTGAACCCAGCCAAATACCGGGGATGGAACCTGTGAGTAATAAACCCAGCAGTTGCCAATCCACTGTTCCCAGTGAAGCATGGCCTAAGCCCGCCACCAAGGTGAGCGGCACGGCGTAGGCAATGTCAGCGGCAACGATGCGGTAGAGGGGAAGCTGGGGATAAAGAAGCATCAGCACAGTCACGCCAATCGCACCTGCGCCCACAGAGGTGAGTGTGACCAAAAAGCCAATCACTGCGCCAAAAACAATGGGCAGCAGCGGGTGCTTGGCTTGGTCGATAGGGCGATCCAAAGATTCATCGTTGGCAGCTTCAGTTCGTTGGGGACCTCGAATGGCTTTGTACAAAGTGGCTGCCGCTGTCAGCATCAGGGCAATACCCAAAGTGAAGGTGATGGCCTTTTGTACCAAGGGGTTGGTGGTACCCAAGTTGTGCAACACCCACAGTGTGAGCAAGGCGGCGGGTATGCTTCCCAAGCTCAGGCTCAATACCACCCGCCAAGGGATGATGCGTTGTCGTGCAAAGTTCAACATGCCACCAGCTTTGGTGCCAGCGGCAAATAGCAAATCCGTGCCAACTGCTAAGGCAGGCTTGATGCCAAAGCCAAAAATCAGCAGGGGCGTCATGAGCGAACCCCCGCCAACCCCTGTGAGACCCACAATCAGGCCCACAACAAAACCCGCCAAGATGAATGCAAACTCGTTCATAAGGATATGACTATAACGATTGAATATATAGAGCCCAACTATTTTTTAGTTTTGGGTATATGCGATCTGGCTATAAGTAAACAATTAATCGATCGTTGGTGAATGTGGCCGCAGTGGACAAAATCACCGGTTGTTCTTTCTTTTTGAAGCCGTTATGAAACCCTCCACCCAAAACCATACCCTTAGACATGCCTTGTTTTCCCTGCTGGCGTGTCTCGGTTTGGCCTTGAGCAATCAGGCAGGGGCACAAACCTTGTTGAATGTGTCCTACGACGTATCCCGCGAGTTTTTCAAAGATGTTAACGCTGCATTTGTGGCGAATCACAAAAAAAACAAAGGCGTGGATGTCAAAGTAGACCAGTCGCATGGTGGCTCTAGTGCCCAAGCCCGTGCAGTGAATGACGGCTTGGAGGCCGATGTGGTCACCATGAATACCACCTCGGACGTGGATTTTTTGGCCAGCAACGGTGTGGTCGCTAAAGATTGGGCGAAAAAATTTCCTCATAACGCAGCGCCCACCACTTCGACCATGTTGTTCTTGACACGCAACGGCAACCCCAAAGGCATCAAGGACTGGGACGATCTGATCAAGCCCGGTGTACAGGTGATTGTGGTCAACCCCAAAACGGGTGGCAATGGGCGCATGGCTTATCTGGCTGCTTGGGGTCAGGTACGCAAAAAAGGCGGCTCCGATGCTGACGCTCAAGCTTTTGTGAAAAAACTCTACGCCAATGTGCCGGTGTTGGCCAAAGGCGGGCGTGACGCCACCAATGTGTTTTTGCAGCGAAACATAGGCGATGTGCTGATCACCTTCGAGTCCGAGGTGATTTCAGTGGACCGCGAGTTTGGTGAGGGCAAGGTGGACGCGGTTCACCCCAGCATCAGCATCGTGGCCGAAAACCCCGTGGCGGTGGTGGAGCGCACCACTTCGAAGAAAGGCACTGGCGAGTTGGCCAAGGCTTATTTGGATTACCTCTACAGCGATGAGGCGCAAGAGATTGCCGCCAAACACGCACTGCGTCCGCGCAACGCCGCTGTGTTGAAAAAATACGCTCAGGTGTTTAAGCCCATCAACTTGTTCCAAGTGTCTGACTACTTTGGCTCTCTCACCGAGGCCCAAAAAGTGCATTTCAATGATGGCGGCTTGTTTGACAAAATTTACACGGCGCAATGAATGGGCAGTTTGACTTTGTTTACGCCGCGCCACCAGCCAGCCCGTGTCTTGCCCGGTTTTGAAATCACGCTGGGTTTCACCATTGCTTACCTCAGCTTGATTGTGCTCATCCCACTGTCTGCTTTGGTCTTCAAAACCCTGAACCTTACTTGGGAGCAGTTTTGGCAAGCCGTGACCGCACCGCGTGTAGTGGCCTCGTACAAGCTCACATTTGGAGCGTCTTTGATCGCCGCCTCTGTGAACGCCTTTTTTGGCTTGTTGCTGGCTTGGGTGTTGGTGCGTTACCAATTCTTTGGCAAAAAAATTATCGATGCGCTGGTGGATTTGCCGTTTGCCTTGCCGACTGCCGTGGCGGGCATTTCCCTTACAGCGCTCTTGGCTGGCAACGGCTGGATTGGTCAATATTTAGAGCCCTTAGGAATACAACTTGCCTTTAACCGCAACGGCGTGTTGATCGCGCTCATCTTCATCGGCTTGCCGTTTGTGGTGCGAACGGTTCAACCGATTTTGGAAGATGTAGAAAAAGAACTGGAAGAAGCCGCAACCTGTTTGGGTGCGACGCGGTGGCAAACTTTCAGCCGAGTGATTTTTCCGACCCTTGCACCTGCATTGCTCACTGGTTTTGCCATGGCGTTTGCCCGCGCTATAGGTGAATACGGCTCAGTCATCTTCATTGCCGGCAATATGCCTATGGTGTCAGAGATCACCCCGCTCATCATCATCAGCAAGCTAGAGCAATACGACTACGCGGGTGCCACTGCCGTGGCCTTGGTGATGTTGTGCGCTGCCTTTGTCATGTTGTTGCTGATCAACGGCTTGCAAGCTTGGCAGCGAGCGCGTTCGGGGGCTTCTTCATGAGTGTTCAACACAGAACGCCCACTCACGCCATCAACAGCACAGGTGAACCTGTGTGGCTGCGCCGCACCCTGATCGGTGTGGCTTTGGTATTTGTCGGCTTGTTTCTTGTCTTGCCCTTGGCAGCGGTGTTCACCGAGGCATTGCGCAAAGGCTTTGACGCTTTTTTGGAAGCCTTGAAAGAACCCGATGCTTGGTCTGCCATCAAACTTACCTTTCTCATTACCGCCATCGCTGTCCCTCTGAATTTGGTGTTTGGTGTGAGCGCGGCTTGGGCGATTGCCAAGTTTGAGTTTCGCGGCAAAGCCTTTCTCACCACCTTGGTGGACTTGCCGTTCTCCGTGTCGCCCGTGGTGGCGGGTTTGATTTATGTTTTGGTGTTTGGGGCGCAAGGTTGGTTTGGCCCTTGGCTGCAAGCGAATGACATCAAAGTCATTTTTGCAGTGCCTGGCATGGTCTTGGCCACCGTGTTTGTCACCTTCCCCTTCATTGCCCGAGAACTCATTCCCCTTATGCAAGCGCAGGGCAACGAGGAGGAGCAAGCCGCCATGGTCTTGGGTGCCAGTGGTTTGCAAATTTTTTGGCGGGTGACTTTGCCCAATATCAAATGGGGTTTGCTCTATGGCGTCATTTTGTGCAATGCACGGGCCATGGGCGAATTTGGGGCGGTGTCGGTGGTGTCGGGTCACATTCGCGGTCAGACCAACACCATGCCATTACACGTAGAAATTTTGTACAACGAATACCAGTCGGTTGCCGCATTTGCTGTGGCTTCATTGTTGGCTTTATTGGCCTTGGTGACCTTGGTCATCAAGACCGTGGTGGAGTGGCAGCAGCAACGCCTGATGGCCGAGTTGGCCGCACTGTCACCTGAACGCCCCGTTATCTGAGGAAGATCATGAGCATAGAAATCCGCAACATCAGCAAACAGTTTGGCGACTTCCAAGCCCTGCGCAACGTCAACTTGGACATCGCCTCGGGCGAACTGGTGGCGCTTCTTGGCCCTTCAGGTTGTGGCAAAACCACTTTGCTGCGCATCATTGCGGGCTTAGAAACCGCTGGCCAAGGCAGCATCGCTTTCAGTGGCGAAGACACCACCCACATCCATGTGCGCGAGCGCCAAGTGGGTTTTGTGTTTCAGCACTACGCACTGTTTCGTCACATGACCGTGTTTGAAAATGTGGCGTTTGGTTTGCGCGTGCGACCTAAGCACACACGCCCCACGGAAGCCGCGATTCAAAAGAAAGTGCACGACCTGCTGAATTTGGTGCAACTCGATTGGCTGGGCGACCGTTACCCTTCTCAACTCTCTGGCGGTCAGCGTCAACGCATTGCCTTGGCGCGTGCTTTGGCGGTTGAGCCGCGCGTATTGTTGTTGGACGAGCCCTTTGGTGCCTTGGATGCCAAGGTGCGCAAAGACCTGCGCCGTTGGTTGCGTCGTTTGCACGACGATTTGGATGTGACCAGTATTTTTGTCACGCATGACCAAGAAGAAGCGCTGGAAGTGGCTGACCGCGTGGTACTGATGAATGGCGGCAAGGTGGAGCAGGTGGGCTCACCCCAGCAAGTTTGGGACAACCCTGCCAACCCTTTTGTCTATGGTTTCTTGGGTGACGTCAACCTCTTCAAAGGCCGTACACCCGAGGGTGAAACGCACACCTACATTCGTCCACATGATTTAGATGTGCGGCGCTATGCCACGGGTGACACCGGCATCGTGGCGCGATTGGAGCGAGCATTGGTGGTGGGTTCGGTTGCGCGTTTGGAGTTGGTGCCACATGACGACAGCGCCAAGCCCGATGTGATTGAAGCTGAGATTCCCGCCAATGAATTCCGCGATCAAAACTATGTGGAAGGTGAGTTATTGGTGTTGACGCCTCGCAAGTCGCAGGTGTTTGTGGCGCAGTCTGCATAAGCAAATAACGCTTCTGTCTAAGTTGGTATTTGCATAAGCAACTGACTATTCAATCGTTCCCTTTTATGCATTAAGAAATCAGAATTCCTTCATTGCACTGTTGCATTGCATTTGAAGGAATATCATGAAAAATCGCCGCCTTGTTTTGCAAGCCTTGTCTGCCATTGCTTTGGCAGGTGCTATTCACAAAAGCCACGCACAAGCGCCCATCACTTTATTGAATGTCTCTTATGACCCCACACGGGAGTTGTATGTGGAGTTCAATGCCGCATTCGCCAAGCATTGGAAGGCCACCTCAGGTCAAGATGTGGCAATCAAACAGTCTCATGGCGGATCGGGTAAACAAGCCCGTTCGGTCATCGATGGTTTGGACGCCGATGTAGTCACCTTGGCCTTGGCGGGCGACGTGGACGCCTTGAACAAGCAGGCCTATCTGATCCCACCTAACTGGCAAAAACGCCTGCCACATAACTCATCTCCTTACACCTCCACCATCGTTTTGGTGGTGCGCCAAGGCAACCCCAAAGGTATCAAGGATTGGGACGATTTGGTCAAGCCTGGCATCAGCGTCATCACACCCAACCCCAAAACATCCGGCGGTGCGCGATGGAACTACCTGGCTGCTTGGGAATTCGCCAAACGCAAATACGGTGGTGACGCCAAAGCCAAAGAGTTTGTGACCAAGCTGTTCACCAACGTGCCCATTTTGGACTCTGGCGCCCGAGGTTCATCGGTGACCTTTGCCCAACGCAACCAGGGGGACGTGTTCATCTCTTGGGAAAACGAAGCGTATTTGCTGGAAAAAGAATTTGGCTCCAAGGTGGACATCGTTTATCCGTCCATCAGCATCTTGGCTGAACCACCTGTCACCGTGGTCGATAAAAACGCAGACCGCAAGGGTACTCGCAAAGTGGCTGAGGCCTATTTGCAATATCTCTACAGCGATGAAGGCCAAGACATTGCGGGCAAAAACTTTTACCGCCCCATCAACGAGAAGATCAAAGCAGAGTTTGAAAAGTCTTTACCCAAGATACCTTTGTTCACCATCGAGCAAGCCTTTGGTGGTTGGGACAAAGCAGCCAAAGACCATTTTGCCGATGGCGCGATTTACGACCAAATTTTTCAATCCATCAAACGCTGATCCATTTCTAAAGCCAATCGTTCAGCGCAAGCCATTGCCACGGTCAGTCCACGTGAACCCATGGCGGTCAGCACATACCAGCTGGGTAAGTGCTGAGCTTGCAAAGCACGCGCCACAGGCATTCGGTTAACCGAGGTGCAGCGAACCCCAGACCAGCCTTGCAGTTGGTCTGGGGCTTGCCATTGAGCGTTCAGTTCTTCTGCGGCGCGGGGCAGCAACTGCTGCAATTTGGCCAAGTTCTCTGCATGGTCTTGTGGGGTGACCTCAGCTTTCGCTTCACCACGGTGAAAGGTGGCACCGCTGTACCAAGCCAAGCCCTGCGGGGTAGGCACACCGCTGACAAAGCCGCCAAAGCCATTCACTGCAAAAGGAGGGAATGCTGTGGCAGTGCCTGCGGCGTGATAGCCCCAACTGACTTGCCCCGTCACAGGTATCAAAGGCAATTCAGGCGCATAGGGCAGGTCTGCCAAAAAGTTGCTGGTGTGGGCGCCCAAGGCCAAGACCACCGCGTCATAGCCCAAGACTTGTATCTCCGTGGCAATCAGCGTTTGACCACCTTGAAAATGGATGGCGGGGTGGTCCATCAAAGCATTCACCAAGGCGCTGGGTTTGATCCAAGCGCCATGGGGTTGCCACAGTTGTTCGTGGGGATTGATCTCGTTCAGGCCAGCCTGCGACAGTTGCAGGTCGGTGGGTGTTTGTACCCAGCCGTGCCACACACTGCCCACTTCCAACGGTTGCCATGGTTTTTTCTTGGTGTGCCCGTCTAAGCGACGCTCCAATACCCCGCAGTCCAGCCAGTCTTGACCCTTGACAAGTTGTTTCTCAGCAAACGCCATCACTTTTTGCACCCCTGCGCGGGTGAGTTGCGACAAGGGGTTGTCGTCCACCGACACATGGCAAGACAGCACGCCAATCGGAACACCTGAGGCACCGGCTGCAGTGGCGTGGGCAATATCGGCCACATCCACTTGCCAACCCTTGTCCGCCAAGGCGCGGGCCATGGCGGCACCGGCCACACCTGCACCCACCACCAAGCCGTGGCGAGGAGCGGTCACGGTTTAAGCAGCAGGCGGGGGAACGTAACCTTGCGCAGCGTCAGCGCCATCGCCAAAAAAATGGTTTTCCATTTGACGCGCCAGGTATTGGCGGGCACGCAAATCGGCCAAATTCAGGCGGTTTTCATTGACCAGCATGGTTTGGTGTTTGAGCCATGCCGCCCAAGCGTCTTTGCTGACGTTTTCCCAAATGCGCTTGCCCAAATCGCCGGGGTAAGGGGGAAAGTCCAGGCCTTCGGCCTCTTTTTCAAGCTTGATGCAGTGGACGGTGCGTGCCATGTTGTTCCTCTGAAGGGGTTCGATAAAAGGACTGACTTTAGCAAGCTTTGCAACGGGGTTCTGCCAAAGCGCTAGACTGAGAACTTATTTATTTCTTGAACACCATGTTGAAAAAGTTGCTGCTTGAATTGTCCCCCCGCCAAACATGGGCCTTGGTCGCCTTGGCTTGCATGGGCTTGCTGGGTTTTGGACTGTATTTGCAGCATGTGGTGGGCTTGGAGCCTTGCCCCATGTGCATCGTGCAACGCTACGCTATGACCGGCATTGCCTTGGTGGCCTTGCTGGCGGTGTTTTGGCATACCGGTTGGCTAGGCTATGTTTGGACTGGGTTGGGGACAGTCTTGGCAGCTGGCGGCGCATTTGTTGCCGCACGGCAAAGTTGGTTGCAGTGGTACCCGCCCGAGGTGCTCAGTTGCGGCCGTGATTTTTACGGCATGGTGGAATCGTTTCCCTTGCAACGCGCCATTCCCATGATTTTTCGCGGCGGCGGTGACTGCACCAAAATCGATTGGACGTTTTTAGGCGGCTCAATTGCCAATTGGTCGTTTGTGGCTTTTGTGGCGATGGCCTTATGGCTGCTGTTATTTGCATTTTTGCGTTACAAGCAGCAACCTCAATCCCAGTAGCTGGCTTTGGACAGATCTTGGAATGCATTCACCGCATCGGTTTGCAACTGGTCTAGTTTGTGGGTAATCCAACCGCAGGCAAACCAAGCGCTGGGTTGCGAGTCTCGAAGTAAGCTGAATTTTTCCAAAGCGGTGTACAAATCATTCATATCACCAAGAATGTTTTGCACCTGCGAAAGACCTTTTAAATAAGGATTAAGCCCTTTTAAAGGCAGCAATGCATCGGCAAATTGCATGGCGTACCTGAGTTTTTTCACCCGCTTGCGCAAGTCGTGTCGTGCTTGCATCTCAAGCTGTGCAAATTGGACGCCATCGCGAATAATTTTTTTCTGCCATTTGGCCAGCTTGGCCATCAGGCGTTTCTTCACGCGAGGTGGCGGCGCAACTTGCGCAGCAGGGGGCATGGGTGCCTCTGGTGAAGTGTTGACAAACTCGCACATTCTCAACAGCCAAGATTGATAGAGCGGGTCTTTCACAACCTCCCCAGAGTCATCTTGAACAGTGTCTGCTTCAAACATCAATGCAGGCTGACCAGCAGCTTGCAAAGAGGGCAATAAATCATTGAAAAGAACCTGATTGTCACGCGAGCCACCCAAGCGGCTGAAGTATGTTTTGATTTCTGCTCGTTGCGCCTCAGACGGCAGGGCGCATAAACCGTTGAATACCGACCAGGCGGTGCGCATTCGTCGTATTCCCACACGCAATTGATGCACATGCTCTGTGGTGTCAACCCTGTAAACACCTTGGGTGTCAATCGCTGCAAGCACAGCCGAGTTGCGCACGATTTGGTCTAAACACTCTGCCATCACCAACCGCAAGGCTTGATCAGCGCTCATGTTTGGCATCAGCTGCACTGCTTTTGCGTTTCGGGGCGTCCAATACTTTTCTATTTGCTGTGCCTTGGCGTTCAACACATCGCCAGCATCTTTCGTCAATTCCAAGGCTTTCAACCTCAGCCCCGTTTTGGCCAAAAGATCCCCCCGTTCTGACTTGCTGCGAGCATCCAATACAAGTCCATGCTCGCGTTGCCATTTGGCGGCCATGGCAAACAGTGCGCCCACATCCCCACGCTTGAGTTCGAATTCAACCTCGCGCAGGGGTAACTCCAGTCCCTCTGAACGGATAAAGCCTGTGTCATAAGCAATTTCAACGGTTCCGGATGGAATGCGGCTGTGGCGCATCAGGCGCAAGACCTGAACTTCGTAACACATCGTCAGTGGGCCATTCAGTGTTGAAATGATGGACTCGGCTGGTGAGCCTGTGTAGACAGCCAAATCTAACTCTGGGCCAGGCCTGAGGTGGTTCAGTTCGATGCGGGTCAGCGTTGAATCGCCGCCCGACATTTTGAGAGTTTGAACCCATTGCTCATTTTCAAGTCGCAAACGCAGAGCGACTTTTTGCTTCGCCAAGTGGCGCTGTGGCGTATCAAAATACATCGCTCGCAAATGGATGGTTTGCACCGCACCGCGCTTGAGCGCCTTTTCAAAAGAGGCGCAGCCAGTTTGGGGTACATGCAATTTCAACTCGGTTTCAAAATGTGAGTTCAATTTCAAATTAATCAACGAATTACCTCTTAATGTCAGCCCTGATGTTATGACGCCTGTTAATTCAGTTAGGCTTCACATCACTTTAGTTTTAGCATGTTTTCAGCAGTAAAAAAAATAGCAATGCGGGCGATTCAAAAAATTCAAACATTCATTGAATGTTCTCCTGAGTCAGTTGACGCACAAGCGCTTGCCCAATTGATTTTGTCGCTACAAGCAGAGGCAGATTTGAGTTTGAGCGATCTGTACAAGCTCAATACTGAGCATTTTGATTTGGCTATGGAACTTTTGCGGGATTGGCGTATTGACCGCTTTTACAAAGGAAGGGCTAAGGCGTTTAACCGTGTCAGCACGCCGCCCTTAGATTGTTAAAGCAGGAAAAATTTTTCATTGCCCCTGTTTTTTCACACCCATTACCAATTTGAATAGCTCAGCTTCAATCCTTTGAGCGGACTCACGCAAATGCGGATTGTGGCTTTCACTTCCTGCTCGCCCCATGTCCAGATCGGCTTGAAAACCGTCACGCTCTGGCCAAACATTGCTGAGTACATCAAACCCAGCCTCATCGATAACGATTCTTGCATTTTCAAGTAATCGCTCTGAGCGCCCCACTTTCGAGAGCACCAGTACAACTTTGCTGCCCACCTTGCTGGACTTGGCGAGACGGCGTGCAAGCGCCAATGTAGGCCTCAAATCGTCCATGGAAGTACCTGTGGGCAGGAACACCACATCGCTTTCTTGGCTCACATCGGTGGTCAGTTCATCGGCCAAGCCGCGGGTATCAACTACCACCAAATCAAAATTTTCAACGGTTTTTCTAAGCTTCTTCAAACTTTTGAAGGCCCGCGCTTCAATATCAGGCTCAATACCGTTGCGCAAGCGTGTGGCACTCCACTCAATGCAGGACAGTTGCTCGAGGTCAAAGTCGCCCAGTAAAACGCGGCGTCCCTCGTGCGCTGCTTTAACGGCCAATACCCGCGCAAGCGTACTTTTTCCAACGCCCCCTTTTTGACCCACAAAAGATGCGATTTTCATAAGAGCCCCTTAAACCTTGGTAAGTTAAGGCAATCTATTGAAATCAGGTGTGACTGTCAAGAGAAACTGCGGCTTGCTCCCCTGAGCCAATGTCTCAATGAACTTAATAGACCATGGCTGGGTTTGCGGGTGCTTGTCAGGTAGGCCTCGCTTGTTCGCAAAAAAGAAGGAACAAAACTTGGGTCTGATGGTGCAAGCTCTGTCGTGTCAGCAGATGAAGCTTTATCGACAATCAACTGGGTGACCTCAGTGGTCTTGGACTTTAATTTTAGTAATTGGCTCAACTTGTTGACCGATGAAGAAGTCCACACGGCTGGATGGCTATCGCCGGCTTGGGTCCATATTTTCAAATGAGGAATTCGGCGTTTTGCTTGCTCTGCAATCCCTGTTGGACAAATTGTGCTGTTTTCGTTGTGCAGCAAAGCAACTTTGCCAGAGTGATTTTTTAGCAGTGGGTGAAATTGCATGCTGATTAAATCAAAGTCATAAGGCAAGTCAAAGTGGGTTGCAGCGCTGACCGCCTCAATGGCACGAGGATCAATTTGAATATCATCGAATACAGATGACGTCGCATTCAATTGACGGTAGAGGTCAATCAATGCAGACCAGTGCAGGCTCATTCCGATATCGTTGAGGACCAAGCTGTCAACCTGTCCATTCAAGTGCTTTGCCAAATGCATGGACAAGATGCCCCCCATGCTGGTTCCTATCAGGTGCAACTTTCTGCTTGAACTTGGATGAATCGACCTGAAAAGAGTTGCAATCAAGTCTTGCGTATCCGCTAGGTATACGGAGGTTGAATAATTTTCATGGATTGGCAATGGATCCGACTTGCCTCTGCCACAGTAATCCACCGCCAACCAACAGCAATCATCTAGATTAACGGCATGGTCAAAAAGCGAATAAAAACTCGAGCCAGTTTCGAGTAGCCCCGGCAGACACAAAAAAACATGCTTGGCGCTGAGTTCACCCTGCTGGGTATAGGCTATTCGACGTGAGGAGCTGCCCGAGTTAACGGTATGAAACAGCGTTTTCGGGAGATCCTGCACTGATCACTCTGCTGTGCTGACTTCAATATCGTCGATATCGCTCGTATCCATCGCTGCCATTTCGGCATATTGTTGGCCATTGAGTTGGTGCTTGTAAGCACGGTGGGCATGGAGATCACAGCTCACTTGGTCGTCATTGGCATAGGCTTCAGCCGCAATTTCATGGTGTTTGGCTGCTTGGGTCAGGTGGTAGGCCGCCATTCGGTGGCACTCATCAGGCGTTTCAAACTCTTCTTGATATTCATCAACCAATTGCGCAAATTCTTCTGGCTGTGTGGCTTCCATGTGATGACTCCTTGGATGGGTTGAGTTAACTGACCCTTAGAGTGTTAGTTCATCTATATGAAGACTTAATGACGAGGCTTGGGGTTAAGTTAAGTCAGTTTTTTAACCAAGACCACACTTCTACGGTCGAGGTTGTATTTGCGCTGACGCGCTTCGGGCAACCAGTCGATGGTCGCTTGCACAAAGCCGCGTTTTAAAAACCAGTGCATGGTTCGGGTGGTCAGCACAAAAATGCTCTCCAGCCCTTTGCTTTTGGCACGTTGCTCGATGCGGCGCAGAATTTTTTCGCCGTCACCTTGACCTTGCGAATGGGGCGAAACAGTGAGGGCGGCCATCTCACCGGTGCGGTTTTCGGGGTAGGCATAAAGGGCGGCGCAACCAAAAATAACGCCATCGTGTTCGATGACGGTGTACTCGCCAATGTCGCGTTCCATCTCAGTGCGTTCTCTGCGTACCAAGGTGCCGTCGTTCTCAAACGGCTCGATGAGTTGCAGCACGCCGCCCAAGTCGTCCGAGGTGGCTTCGCGCAAACTCTCAAGCCGCTCATCCACCACCATGGTGCCAATGCCGTCATGCACATAAATTTCTAGCAAAAGAACGCCGTCGACTGTGAAGGGCAAGATGTGGCTGCGCTCAACGCCGGACTTGCAAGCTTTCACACAATGCTGCAAGTAAAAACCGATGTCGGTAGGCTGGGTAGCCATGGGCAGACGGGCCAGCAGTTTTTCTGCTTCATCCAAAGGCATTTCGGTGTCGATGGGGTTGTCTTCGCTGGCAGGTTCCGTGGGATTGCTGCGAATGCCCGCTACCTCGGTGACAAAAATCAGCTTGTCAGCAAGCAGTGCGGAGGCTACCGAGGTGGCTACCTCTTCCATGGTCAGGTTGAACGCTTCCCCTGTGGGCGAAAAGCCAAAGGGCGAGAGCAACACCATCGAACCAAGGTTGAGGGTTTGCACAATGCCCGCCACATCCACCTTGCGCACCAAGCCCGAGTGTTGGAAGTCCACGCCATCCACAATGCCCACGGGGCGTGCGGTGATGAAATTACCCGAGATGACGCGGATGGGGGCACCCGCCATGGGCGTGTTGGGCAGGCCTTGGCTGAAAGCGGCTTCAATTTCATAGCGCAGTTGACCCGCTGCCTCTTGGGCGCAGTCCAGCGCCACGCTGTCGGTAATGCGCATACCGTGCGAGTATTTGGGCGCATGGCCTTTGGCCAGCAGTTGTTCATTCACCTGTGGGCGAAAGCCATGCACCAACACCACCTTCACGCCCATGCTTTGGATCAGCGCCAAGTCTTGCACCAAGCTGGGCAACTTGCCCGCAGCAATGGCTTCGCCTGCAATGGCCACCACAAAGGTTTTGCCGCGGTGCATATGGATGTAGGGCGCGACCGAGCGGAACCAAGGGACGAAGGTGAAATTGAAGACAGTGGACATGGTTTATCGGCTCACAAGGTAAAGGTTTTCAGCGGGCAAGATTTTTTTGAAATCACGATCAAAGGTGTGCAGTATTTGACCCCATTGCAAAGCACAGGCGGCGATCCACACATCGGTTGATGAATCTGGGTTCACGTCCGTTTGCAGGCTCAGGTCTCTGAAGCTCGGCCAGTCACTGCCTGCACCCTGAAACACCACGCCGGGTGCGCTCAGCAGCGCTTCCACAAAATCAATGGCCTGCAGCAAACTGCTGGGCAGTTGGAAAATTCTGCGATTGGTAACGATACGAATAAAGCCTGCCACAACCACACCAAACAGCATGATGGACGATTGGTTTGGCCGCTCTGAAGCCAGTTTCAATTGCGCTTGCAAATGGTTGAAGGCCATGGCGTGATGCGGATGATCCAGCCTCATGGCCGCCACAAGCAAATTGACATCAGGTGTCATCTGAGTTTGAGGATGTCCATGTCGGCGTCCATGGCTTCATAGAAGGAACGGTTGCTGCTGGGGTCGATGCCTGGCATCAAACCGCCACTGCCACCCGTGGGCAACTTGGGGATGACAGCCGGCGCAGTGGGCAGGTCTTGCCGCACATAGGCCGCCAGCATTTCGCGCACTTTCGCGCTGAGCGATGTGCCTTCTTGAATAGCCTTGATGCGGGCTTGTTTGATGAGGTTTTCGTCCAACGAAATGGTGAGATTGGCCATAAGGGGCTCCTTCAACACGGTTTCACATAAACAAGTGTAGCACGTGAAACTGTGTCGTGGGATAATTTGCCGCGTGACATTGCCCACCCCACTAAAGCCCTTGGTCATTGACTTTCCCGAGAACCTGCCCGTCAGCGAGCGGCGCGAGGACATCATGGCGGCCATCGAGGCGCATCAGGTGGTCATCGTTTGCGGCGAAACCGGTTCGGGCAAAACCACCCAGTTACCCAAAATGGCTTTGTCGCTTGGGCGAGGTGGCAAGAAAATCATTGGCCACACCCAGCCGCGCCGCATTGCTGCCACATCGGTTGCCAAGCGCATTGCCGAGGAGCTGAAAACCCCGCTGGGCGAGGTGGTGGGCTTTAAGGTGCGTTTTCAAGACAAGCTGTCGCGTGACGCCTCGGTCAAGCTGATGACCGACGGCATTTTGCTGGCCGAGACCCAAACAGACCCGCTGCTGCAGGCTTACGACACCCTCATCATCGACGAGGCGCATGAGCGCAGCTTGAATATTGATTTCCTTTTGGGCTACCTCAAGCAAATACTACCGCGCCGCCCCGACCTGAAGATCATCGTCACCTCGGCCACCATCGACGCTGACCGCTTCGCCCAGCATTTCGCCAGCAGGCACGGCCCCGCGCCAGTGCTGATGGTGTCGGGGCGCACCTTCCCGGTGGAGATGCGCTACCGCCCTTGGGAAGAAAGCCGCGAGTATGACTTAGGCAACGCGATTTCAGACGCAGTGGACGAGTTGTGGACAGGCGCACCGCGCGGCGACATCTTGGTGTTTTTGCCAGGCGAGCGGGAAATCCGTGATGCTGCCGAACACCTGCGAGGCCACTTGGCCCACAACGCCTACACCCGCCATGTGGAGGTGCTGCCGCTCTTTGCTCGGTTGTCGCAAGCCGAGCAAGAACAGGTGTTTGAAACCGGCGGCGCACCGCGTATCGTGCTGGCCACCAACGTGGCGGAAACCTCGCTCACCGTGCCGGGCATCCGCTATGTGGTCGATGCCGGTTTGGCGCGGGTCAAGCGCTATAGCTTTCGCAGCAAGGTCGAACAGCTTCTGGTGGAGCCCATCAGCCAAGCCGCAGCTAACCAACGTGCGGGTCGTTGTGGCCGTGTGGCCGATGGCATTTGCATACGCCTGTTCGACGAGAAAGACTTCAACGCACGCCCACGTTTTACCGAACCGGAAATTTTGCGCAGCTCCTTGGCGGGCGTCATTTTGCGCATGATGTCGCTGCGGTTGGGGGATGTGGCGGACTTTGCGTTTTTGGAAGCGCCGCGGCCCAAGGCCATCTCAGACGGGTTTCAACTGCTGAATGAGCTCGGCGCGGTCACTGAGGACAACAGCTTAACGCCCATGGGCAAAGAGCTGTCCAAATTGCCGCTAGACCCACGGGTGGGGCGCATGATTTTGGCCGCTCGCGAGCAACAGGCTTTGAACGAGGCTCTCATCATCGCCTCGGCGCTGAGTGTGCAAGATGTGCGAGACCGTCCATTGGCAGCTCAAACTCAAGCCGACCAAGCCCACGCCAAGTTCAAGGACGATAAAAGCGAGTTCAGCGGCTATTTGCGTTTGTGGGATTGGCTGCAGGCTTCAAGAGGCGGCGATGGTGAAACCCACAAACTCAGCAACCGCCAACACGATAACTTGCTGCGGCAAAACTTCATCAACATCCGCCGCTGGCGGGAATGGCGCGATGTGCACAGTCAACTGTTGACAGTGGTGAAAGAGCAGCGTTGGGTACTGAATGACAAACCTGCCAGTTACGAGCAACTGCACTTGGCCATGCTGAGTGGCTTGTTGGGCAACATCGGTTGGAAGCAAGACGAGGAAGACATCTACCTCGGTGCGCGGGGCATCAAGTTTCACCGCCATCCGGGCGCGCATTTGCGCAAAAAACCTGGCAAGTGGCTGGTATGCGCCGAGTTGGTGGAAACCACCCGACTTTTTGGGCGCGGCATTGCGAATATCGAGCCCACTTGGCTAGAGCAGGTGGGCTCGCATCTGCTGAAAAAGCAACTGCTAGACCCCCACTGGGAAGCACGCCACGGCGACGTGGTGGCCTTCGAGCGTGCCACGCTCTACGGCTTGGTGGTTTACAGCGGGCGAAGGGTGCCATTTGCCAAGGCCGACCCTGTGCTGGCGCGGCAAATTTTCATTCGCGAAGCGCTGGTGGAGGCACAGTGGCAAACGCCTTTGGCCTTCATGGCCGCAAACAAAAAGCTGATCAGCCAAGTGATGGAGTTGGAACACAAATCTCGCCGCCAAGACGTGCTGGTGGACGAGGCCATGATTCAGGCGTTTTACGAGCAGCATTTGCCAGACGATGTGTGTAGCTGCAAAACGCTGGAGCGTTGGCACCGCGAAGAGCTGCGCCGTCGCTCGGCTGCTGGGGACACGACCGAGCCGTTGTTAATGACTCGGGATAGCCTGATGCGCCACGAGGCGGTGGGCATTACCGCGCAAGCCTTTCCCAAGATGGTGCGTTTGGGCGGCACCGACTGCCAAGCCACGTATCTGCATGACCCTGGCGACGCCAAAGACGGCATCACCGTGACCGTGCCCTTGTTTGTGCTTAATCAAGTCAGCGATGACCGCGCCGAGTGGTTGGTTCAGGGGATGTTGAAAGACAAAATTCAAGCGCTTTTGAAAAGCCTGCCGCAAAAACCCCGTTCTCGCTTTGTGCCCTTGCCGGAGAGCGCCAAGCGTTTGGCAGACGAGTTGTCTGCCCCCGAGGTGTTTGGCGCGGGCGGTTTGACCGACGTGCTGTTGAAAAAAGTGCGGGACGAGACCAGCTTGGACGTCAAGCGCAACGATTTCAAGCTAGACATGCTCAGTGCCCACTTTTTCATGAACTTCAAAGTGGTGGACGAGCACGGGCGGCAACTGGGCATGGGCCGCAACCTTGGTGCGCTGAAAGCTGAACTCGGCGCTCAGGCGCGGGGTGCGTTTCAGGCGCTGGCTGGCCTGAAGGTGAAATTGGGGTCAGATACCGATACCGAGAAATTGGGGTCAGACCCCAATTTTGCGAAGCAAAACTCTGGAGCTGACCCCAAGATTGCTGGCCTTAAAGTCCCCCCTCGCTCTTCGCTGAAGAATGTCAAACACGCTACGTGGTCCTTCGGCGAGCTGCCTGAGTTGATGGAAATCAGCAAAGGCGGCCAGACCTTGGTGGGTTTCCCCGCGCTGGTGGACTTGGGCGACGGTGTGAGCATCGAGGTGTTTGACGAACCCGACGTCGCCGCCACCAAGCACCGCGCTGGTCTGCGCAGGCTGTTTGCGCTGCAAATCAAAGACGCACTGAAGTACCTTGAGAAAAACATCCCCGATCTGCAAAAAATGGCGGTGGCCTATATGAGCCTGGGCACATCGGAAGAACTGAAGCAGCAAATACTGGATGTGGCGCTGGAGCGCGCCTTTTTGGTGGAACCCCTGCCTAATGACGAGGTCAGCTTCAAACGCCGTGTGGACGAGGGACGGGGACGGCTCACGCTGATTGCCAACGAGGTGGCACGGTTGGCAGGCGGCGTGTTGCTGGAGTTTGGCACGGCCACCCGAAAAATCAAAGACACCAAAAACGCCCCCGACACCACCGCAGACTGCACCCAGCAGCTGCAACGCTTGTTGCCTAAAAACTTTCTTGTTGCCACCCCGTGGCCGCAGTTGCAGCATTGCGCGCGCTACCTGAAAGCCATCACCCTGCGGCTGGACAAAGTGCGAGCCGATCCCGCCCGAGATGCTCTGCGCTTGGCAGAACTCAAACCCTTGGAGCAAAAGTACTGGCGCTTGGTGGCCGATCGCAAAGGCCAGACGGACGCGCGTATGCTGGAATTTCGGTGGCTACTGGAAGAATTGCGGGTGAGCTTTTTCGCGCAAGAGCTGAGAACCCCGCAGCCTGTGAGTGTGAAGCGGTTGGAGAAGGCTTGGGGGCAGTTGAATCATTGATTGTTTTTTATAAACAAATTGTTTATGATTCAGTCATGATTGAAAGCTTTGCCAGCGATGAAACCGAAAGCTTGTTTGCCACGGGCAAGTCGCGTCGCTTTCCGCCAGAAATTCTCAAGCGAGCGCTGATGAGGTTGACCCAACTTCATGCGGCAACTGATATTGATGACTTACGTATGCCGCCCTCCAACAGGCTTGAAGCACTGGTTGGCGACTTGGCCGGTAAATGGAGTATTCGCATCAATGACCGCTGGCGTCTGTGTTTTCGATTCTCCAGCGGAGATGCCTTTGAAGTTGAAATTGTGGACTACCACTGAGGAGCAATGAAGATGACCAGCCCCAAACCAAAGAATGGCCTGCCGGCTATTCACCCCGGCGAATTTCTTCGCGAAACGTTGGAAGAACTGGCCTTGACCCAGGTCGCTTTTGCGGACGCCATCGGCGTGTCGGCGATGCGTGTGTCTCATCTGCTGAAAGGTGACCGACCTGTAACCGCCGAATTGGCATTGCGCATAGGCCGCTCCCTTGGGCAAACCCCCCAATATTGGCTGAACCTGCAAACTGCCTACGACTTGAAGCTGGCGCAAATTGAGATGAAGGATGCGCTGAAAGATGTCAGGTTGTTGGCTGTGGATTAAGTGTGAAGCGGTTAGATAAGGCTTGA
>NZ_JBBAOI010000017.1:0-48875 GCF_040401495.1 Limnohabitans sp. | reverse complement strand
CTTGGCCCGGTAGCTCAGTCGGTAGAGCAGAGGATTGAAAATCCTTGTGTCGGTGGTTCGATTCCGCCCCAGGCCACCATATAAACACCCTAGCTGCAAGTCTGTTATTTTTCTTTTGTGGCAACTCAAATCTTTGCGGACAAATATTTAGCAGAACTCATGCACAACGTCTTGGTTATATTCTTGCTTGTCTGAGAACTAACAATGGGACTTTGCTATAGATTCATAACACTGTGGCACAATCCGTTCGGCAATTGAACGAGAGAGAATAGTTTGTCTTGCCATCTGATACGTTGGCCCTTCTATTTGACCCTGCTCATCCTGCTTGCTGACTGCTAAATGGCATTGCGGTAGCGTCCCTAAATCACCTTGAGCCTCTTATCCCCATCCCCTAAATTAGCAGGTTTCCAACAGGAAATCCAGTTTGAAGTCTTGCGTCGATTGCATCAAACGCCCGAAATAAGCCAGCGTATCTTGGCTAAAGAGTTGGGAATCAGTCTGGGTAGTATCAATTTTTGTTTCCAAGCCTTGGTGGGCAAGGGTTGGGTCAAGATGCACAACTTCAACCAGAGCAAGAACAAGCTCCGCTATGCCTATTTGCTCACGCCTGTCGGAGTGAACCAGAAGTCGAAGCTAACGACGGAGTTTTTGAGACGGAAAGTGAACGAGTATGAAGCGCTCCAAGTTGAGATTGAGACTTTGAAATCTGAACTTTCAGTTGATTTAAGCAAAGCAGAAGGTAGTCGGGGCAGGTGAACATTCTTCTCACTGGTGGGACTGGCTACATCGGTAGCCACACGGCGGTGGTGCTCTCGCAGTTGGGTCACCAAGTTGTTCTCTATGACAACCTGTCAAACAGCAGTAATGCAGTGCTCAAAAAACTTGAACAGATTACCGGGCAACAAATACGCTTTGTTAGCGGCGATGTGCGCAACACCGAGTTGCTGAAAAATACGCTCGATACTCACGCAATTGATGCAGTCATTCATTTTGCCGGTCATAAAGCGGTTGGCGAGTCGGTTAAAAAACCTGTCGACTACTACGCCAACAATGTTCAGGGCACCATCAGTCTACTGCAGGCTATGCAGTTGGCGCAGATCAAGACGCTGGTGTTCAGCAGCAGCGCCACGGTTTACGGTGAACCCCAGTCCCTCCCGATGGGCGAAAACCACCCTACCAGCACCACCAATCCTTATGGTCGAAGCAAACTTCACATTGAAGAGATGCTGAGCGATGTTGCGGCTTCTGCTACTGACTGGCGCATCGCTTGCCTGCGTTATTTCAACCCTGTTGGCGCTCACGAAAGTGGCTATATTGGTGAGAAACCCAACGGTGTACCCAACAACCTCATGCCCTACATCGCTCAGGTGGCTTCGGGACATCGAGCGGAATTAAACGTCTTCGGTGGCGATTACCCTACAAAAGATGGCACAGGCGTTAGGGACTACATCCACGTCATGGACTTGGCCGATGGCCATGCTGCCGCATTGAAATTTCTTTCTCAAACCCCGGGATGGCATGCTATCAACCTAGGTACAGGCAAGGGCTACAGTGTGCTCGAAATGGTTCAAGCGTTTGAAGATGCATCGGGTCGCCAAGTGCCTTACAAGATTGTTGCCCGCCGTGCCGGTGATGTTGCTGCATGTTATGCCGACCCAAAGATGGCTATTGAACGATTGAACTGGCGTGCTACGCGTACTTTGGACGATATGTGTTCCAGCACATGGCACTTTCAACAATCTGAGGGATCGGGTTTGTTGTCATGAACCATAAGATTCAGGAAAACCTCTGATTCTGTTTGGTGGCCGTAGCATCCGTTTAGTAAGCTTTTGCTTGTAGGATTTTCTAGGTTGTTTCTGTGTCGCGTAACTTACACCCCAAAATCTACGTAGCTGGCCACCGTGGCATGGTCGGCTCGGCGATTGTTCGCCAGTTATTGGCTCATGATCATCCGGCCGAGCGCATACTTACCCGCACGCACGCGGAACTCAACCTCACTGAACAGGCTGCAGTCCGCACTTTCTTCGAAACTGAAAAGCCTGAACAGGTCTACATGGCCGCTGCCAAGGTCGGTGGTATACAAGCCAACAAAACTTACCCTGCCCAATTCATATACGAAAATTTGATAGTTCAGGCGAATGTCATTGAGGCTGCATTTCAAAATGGCGTGCAAAAGCTGTTGTTTTTGGGGTCAAGTTGCATCTACCCCCGCATGGCGCAGCAGCCCATGCGTGAAGACGCCCTGCTCACTGGCACCCTTGAGCCTACGAATGAGCCCTACGCGATTGCCAAAATTGCAGGCATCAAGCTTTGCGAAAGCTACAACCGCCAGTACGGCCAAAGCCACGGCATTGACTATCGCAGCGCCATGCCCACAAATCTTTACGGCCCAGGAGACAACTACCATCCTGAAAACAGCCATGTCATACCAGCTCTCATTCGCAGGTTTCACGAGGCAAAGGAGAGAAGTGCACCTTCAGTGGTCATTTGGGGCAGTGGCGCCCCTAAGCGCGAGTTTTTGTATGTAGATGACATGGCGGCTGCCAGCGTATTTATGATGAATCTAGACAAGGATATTTTTGATGCAAATACCCAGCCCATGCAAAGTCACGTCAACGTAGGCTATGGCGAGGATGTCACCATTGCAGAGCTAGCGCATACCGTTTGCAAAATAGTTGGCTATCAGGGCAACATCACATTCGACACCTCTAAGCCAGACGGCGCACCCCGCAAGTGGATGGACAGCAGCAGGTTAAATACCTTGGGATGGCAAGCCCAAGTGAGTTTGGAAAAAGGCTTGGCGATAGCATATGAAGATTTCAAGAAATACAACTGAATAAGATGGCCTCTAAAACCGCACTCATCACTGGCATCACTGGGCAAGATGGCTCTTATTTGGCGGAGTTCTTACTTGAAAAAGGGTATGTCGTACACGGGATTAAACGAAGGTCCTCGAGTTTCAATACACAACGCATAGACCACATATACCAAGACCCACATGTAGACAATGCCCGCTTCAAATTGCATTACGGCGACTTGACTGATACCAGCAATTTGCTGCGCATCATTCAAGAGACGCAACCTGATGAAATTTATAACTTGGGAGCGCAAAGCCACGTGGCTGTTAGTTTTGAAAGCCCAGAGTACACAGCAGATGTAGACGGCATGGGTACTCTGCGAATATTGGAAGCGATACGCATTTTGGGCTTGGAGAAAAAGACACGTTTTTATCAAGCCAGCACGTCAGAGCTTTACGGCTTAGTTCAAGAAACACCGCAAAAAGAAACCACGCCTTTTTACCCGCGTAGCCCTTATGCCGTGGCAAAGCTTTATGCCTATTGGATCGTAGTGAACTACCGAGAAGCTTACGGCATGTATGCCTGTAACGGCATACTGTTTAACCATGAGAGCCCGCGCCGTGGTGAAACTTTTGTCACCCGAAAAATCACGCGAGGATTGGCCAATATCAGCCAAGGACTTGAGGATTGTTTGTACATGGGCAACTTGGATGCTTTGCGCGACTGGGGTCATGCCAAAGACTATGTGCGAATGCAGTGGATGATGCTGCAACAAGATCAACCAGAAGATTTTGTCATTGCAACCGGTGTGCAGTACAGCGTTCGGCAATTTATCCAATGGAGTGCAATCGAGCTTGGCATCACGCTAGAGTTTCAAGGCCAAGGTGTTGACGAAGTGGCAGTGGTTTCTCACATCCAAGGGGAAAACATTTCGGCGCTTAAAGTGGGGCAGACTGTTGTCAAGATTGACCCGCGCTATTTCCGACCCACTGAAGTGGAAACATTGTTGGGTGACCCAAGCAAAGCCAAACAAAAATTGGGTTGGGTGCCGGAAATCACTGTTCAGGAAATGTGCAGGGAAATGGTTCTTGAAGACTTGGCACAGGCAAAACAACATGCACTGTTAAAAGCAAATGGATATAGTGTGAATGTGAGTCAAGAATAGTGGTTCATCTATGGTCATTGCAGCTGGCATCAGATTAGTATTTAGTTAATGCAGCACCCCGCAGATCACTCTTATTGGCATTTGATTTTGCAGTTGTTAAAGCATGTCAGTTTTCGTAGACGTTTTCAGATCGTAGTGCTATTCGCTTTAATGCTGGTGGTATCTGTTGCTGAATTGTTCAGCATTGGTGCCGTCCTGCCTTTTTTGGGTGTATTGACAGCACCTGAAAGTTTATTCAAACATCCAATGGCACAGCCATTGATTCATGCGCTGAACATCACAGAACCAAAACAGCTGTTGACATTTTTAACATTCATGTTTGGAGTTGCCGCCGTCGTATCTGGTGGCTTAAGGCTGTTATTGAGTTGGACTCAAATTCGTCTTAGTTATGCTCTGGGTGCTGACTTTAGTGCAGAAATTTATAAACGCACACTTTACCAACCCTATGCCGTTCATTTGAATAGAAACACCAGCGAAGTCATTGCTGGAGTGACCAGCAAGGCGGATGGTATCGTTCATCAAACAGTTATGCCTTCACTCACCGCCGTAAGCTCTGTGGTCATGATGGCAACAGTTTTGGTTGCATTGATGACCGTAGAGCCCGTGGTCACTGCTGCGGCCATACTAAGCTTTGGATCTATTTATACAGTGGTCATTGCAGTCACAAAGAAACGTATTTCTATCGATGGCAGTTTAATTAACCGGCAGCAGTCCCGCGTTATCAAGGCGTTGCAAGAAGCCCTTGGCGGCATCAGAGATGTGCTGATTGATGGCACGCAAAACCTGTATTGCCAAATTTACCGTGATGCAGATTGGCGACTTAGAAAAGCACAATCAAATATTGCATTTGTGGCAGTAAGCCCTAGGTATATCGTTGAAGCACTGGGGATGGCTTTGATTGCAGCCATGGCCTATATGCTGGCCATTCAACCAGGCGGGTTAGGAACGGCTATTCCAGTGATTGGAATGCTTGCGCTTGCAGCCCAGAGAATGCTGCCGCTGTTGCAACAAGCCTTTGCCAGTTGGTCCAACATCAGAGGCGGAAAGTCAGCTTTAAATGATGTGGTTGATTTTCTAAATCAGCCCTTGCCAGCAGATGCAGACAGCCCAGAACCAATGTCGTTGCCTTTTCATCACAGCATCTCGTTTGATAGCGTAGGTTTTCAATACGGAAAAAACTTACCTTGGGTGTTGCATGGTTTAAATTTGACTATTCCAAAAAGCAGTCGAATTGGATTTATTGGTACCACTGGTAGCGGTAAAAGTACATTGCTTGATATTGTCATGGGGTTGTTGACTGCCAATCATGGCAGCTTAAAAATTGATGACATAGAAATAAATACATTGAATTGTCGATCATGGCAAAAACACATTGCACACGTGCCTCAATCTATCTTTTTGGCAGATGCAAGCATTGCAGAAAACATAGCATTTGGTATACCTGCTGACCAGATTGATTTGAACAGGGTAATGCAAGCCGCTGAGAAAGCGCAAATGGCTGAGACTATTGAATCTTGGCAAGACAAATATAAAACTCTAGTGGGTGAGCGTGGGGTCCGATTGTCTGGTGGACAACGCCAGCGAATTGGTATTGCAAGGGCTTTGTATAAAAATGCTGACGTCATTGTTTTTGATGAGGCTACAAGCGCTTTGGATGGCGAGACTGAACAAGCAGTGATGGAGTCCATAAAAAACTTGGGTGATGATTTGACAGTGTTAATCGTTGCGCACCGAGTCACTACTTTGCGTGACTGCACGCAAGTGGTTGAACTGTCAAGCGGCCGAGTTAAGAGAATTGGCTCATATCATGAAATCATCCAAACAACCGAACAGAAATAATTCAATATGAAGGCAGTTATTCTTGCGGGTGGGTTGGGGACCAGAATCTCTGAGGAAACACACCTGAAGCCTAAGCCGATGATTGAGATTGGTGGCAAACCTATTCTTTGGCACATCATGAAGCTTTATTCATACTACGGAATAAATGACTTTATTATTTGCTGTGGTTACAAGGGCTACGTTATCAAAGAATATTTTGCGAATTATTTTTTACATACGTCAGACGTCACCTTTGACATGCGCAACAATGAAATGCAAGTGTTGCAGCAAAGTGCAGAACCTTGGCGTGTGACCTTGATTGACACGGGTGAGGACACCATGACGGGCGGGCGCTTGCTCCGTGTCGCGCCTTATGTGAAAGACGAAAAGGTGTTTTGTTTTACCTATGGTGATGGTGTGAGTGATGTCAATATTGCAGCATTGATTGAATTTCACCATTCACAAAAAGTACAAGCCACCTTGACCGCAACACTGCCTCCTGGGCGCTTCGGTGTTCTTGAAATGCGAGGCAATAAAGTACAAACATTTAAAGAAAAACCAAAAAGTGATGCAGGAATTATCAATGGTGGTTTTTTTGTGCTGTCTCCTTCCGTAATAAATTTGATTGACGGAGACCAGTGTGTTTGGGAACGAGGCCCACTAGAAAAATTGGCAGAGTCAGATGAATTGGCCGCCTTTTCTCGCAGTCAACCTGTCATGATTCAAAATCCGCATGCTGTTCGCCCCTTGGCAGTATGTGCTTGAGCTATTGCGTGGATATCTGATGCTTGCTAAAAAGCTTTATACCCATGGCTCAGAATATGCGGAGGCGTTTAATTTTGGGCCGGGTGAAGCAGATACGAAATCTGTCGAATGGATTGTTAATCTATTTTCGCAAAAATGGGGTGAACCAGTGAGTAGGAATGTAGATGAAGGACATCATCCACAAGAGGCCTTACTACTTCAACTGGATGTATCTAAGGCGGCACTTCGCTTGGACTGGCGATCTGTTATTGGTGTCAGCTGCTTACAGCTTTTAAATAAAATTCGGGGATTGATGTGGAAAATACAAAAACACAAGCTTTGCGGCAAAAAATTGACGAATTGGTTGAAGAGTATGCATCTATTGCTTTAGCGCCGCAGGTATTTTTTCCGGGTGCAACCATGGTGCCGCCATCGGGTAAATTGTTGGATGCATCTGAATTAAAGAATATGGTGCAGGCATCTTTAGATGGTTGGCTCACCACAGGTCGATTTAATGCAGAGTTTGAAAAGAAACTTGCTGATTTCATAGGCGTTAAGCATTTGATTACTGTGAATTCTGGTTCGTCAGCTAATCTCGTCGCTTTTAATACGTTGACTTCTTCAAAATTGGGAAAAAGAGCGATACAAAAAGGAGACGAGGTCATTGGCGTAGCTGCTGGGTTTCCCACAACCGTCAATCCAATACTTCAATTTGGTGCAATCCCAGTATTTGTGGATGTTGATGCTCAGTCTCACAATATTGATGCCACCAAAATTGAAGCAGCAATAGGACCCAAAACCAAAGCAATCATGCTGGCGCACAGCCTTGGAAATCCATTCAATTTAGATGTGGTGACTGGCCTCTGTAAAAAATATGGTCTTTGGCTGGTGGAAGATTGTTGCGATGCCTTGGGGTCTACTTACCGCGGTCAAATGGTCGGCACGTTTGGCGATATCGCAACGCTTAGTTTTTATCCTGCACATCACATCACCATGGGTGAGGGCGGGGCAGTATTTACCAATAGCGATGAACTGAAAACTATTGCAGAGAGCTTTCGAGATTGGGGGAGAGATTGCTATTGCCCGCCAGGCAAAGACAACACCTGTGGTAAGCGCTTTTGTTGGAAACTCGGAGACTTGCCTGAAGGCTACGATCACAAGTACACCTACAGCCATCTGGGCTACAACCTGAAAATCACAGATATGCAGGCTGCATGCGGTCTGGCCCAATTGGAAAAAGCGCCCCAATTTATTCAAGCGCGCAAGGATAACTTTGCCTTTTTGAATGAGCGCCTAAGGGCGTGCGAAGAGTTTTTACATTTACCTAAAGCGACAGAGCATTCAGATCCATCGTGGTTTGGTTTTCCGATAACCTTAAAAGATGGCTGTCCAGTGACAAGACTTGATTTATTGACATATTTGGATCAAAACAAAGTGGGTACAAGATTGTTATTTGCTGGAAACTTGGTGCGACAGCCGTATATGGCTGGAGCCAATTACCGTATCAGCGGTGAACTGGTCAATACCGATATCGTAATGAACAACACATTTTGGATTGGTGTGCAACCCTCACTTACGCACGAAATGCTTGAGTTTGCAGCGACAAAGATAGAGAACTACTTGGGCGTGAATTTCTGAGCCGCCCCTTTCTTCTAAAGTGACTACATTAACGTGACAAGCCCTAACTTTGACGCACGTCTCTTGCGCAAAACCGTTCTGGACATGGCGTATGCCGGGTCCACGGTGCACATTGGCTGTGCTTTCTCCATCGTCGAGATATTGGCGGTTCTCTATCGCAGCCATCTGCGCTTTCCGGACAATGATCCTGTACATCCGCTAAGAGACTTTCTTGTGCTCAGCAAAGGGCATGTCTTTTCCGTGGGTGGGGCATGGCACTACTGGGCACAAAGATCCGTGGCAAGGATCAAAAGACCTTTGTGCTGGTGGGTGACGGTGAAATCAACGAGGGGCCTATCTGGGAAGGCGCATTGTTTGCCACGCATCACAGGTTGAAAAATTTCATGATGATCGTGGACGAAAAAGGTTTTCAGGCCATGGGAGCAACCAGGGGTGTATTGGACTCAGGCTCTATCCAGAAGAAATTCGAGAGCATTGATTGCAAAAACTGTGAAGGGTAAAGGTGTGCCATTTATGGAGCACAACAATATCTGGCATTACACGCGCCTGAATTCGGAAACCTATGTTCAAGCTGTGACTGCAGTCATGAAGGCTGAAGAGTGAGAAATGCATTCAGTTCAGATATGGGTTGCGATTTAGTGATTGTGCTGCTAGAAATTTCAAAAGTTAACTCTGTATCCACGCGAAGTAAATTCTTTAGTGAAAACGCCGAATGAAAATATTTTTTTGTACAACTGCTCCCTCGATTAACTACAAGAGTTGGTCCAATATTCCCTATCTATTGCACAAAAATCTTGAGAAGAGAGGTTTTGTAGTTGAAAATTATGTAATGCGGGAACTGGAGCCCCTCAAAACCTTATTCAATTTACCGATACGACTATTCAATAAGTTCTTCAAGCTGGGAACTACCTATTTTTATGTGCGAACGCCAATACATTTCTTCTGTACATACGTCTACAGTTTCTGGATAGGATTGTTTTCAGACAAACGAGATGTGATGCTCGTTCAGGGATTCTCATATCCACTAAGAAATAGAAAGAATAGGCTAATTATTATTGGCGACTGGCCATCTGAATATCTATTTGAGAAATTTCTGAAGCGTCAGCCAAGCTGGCTAGAACGGAATTCTATAAATCGAGAGAATACTGTTATAGAAGCAGCAGACATAGTAATTACGCTGTTTCCCAATGTCCGCGATTATATGAATGAAAAATATAAAAATAAAAACATCTACTGTTTTGGTAATGTTGTAAACATCGACAATGATGTGCTGGTGCCAGCCGATATAAAAGAAAGGAAGCTGAATTCAAAAAATTTTCTTTTTGTTGGTCAACCCTTCTACTTAGCCGGGGCACTTGAGTTGATAGCGGCCGCGCGTAATCTCCAACAGATGGGCATTGATTGCCAGGTTGATATAGTTGGCATTGATCCAAAACTGGTAGACACTGAATACGGATGGTTGAAAGTTCATGGCTATCTGGACAAGGAGAAGCCAAGCGACAAAAAAAAATACTATGAACTTTTAGCAAATGCGCGGTTGTTTGTAAATACGACTCCCGGTTGGAGTGGCTTTCAGGCGCTGTTGGAGGCGATGTACTTCCATAACCCCATAGTAGTACGACCGAATGAAAGTCTTAACAGCTTTTTTTCAAACTTGAATAAGGTGGCGCATATCCTTGAGGAAACTGGACCTACTCTGGAATCCATACTTTTGGACAGTCTTTCAGATCTTGCGGGATATCAGCAAATGTCCAACGCTGCGCGAAAGGCGGTTGAGTCTTCGACGTGGAATAATTTCACAACCGAACTAATTGGCTTACTCAAATGAATAAAAACATAACAGCAATCGTCTTCGCTCGAAATGAAGAAAAACGAATTCCAATAATTTTTCAGAATCTAAAAGGTTTTTGTGAAATTATTGTGTTTGATGGAGGAAGTACTGACGGTACCGAAGAAATTTGCAAACAACATAATATTAAATTTGTTCGGAGGCCAAAAGGGGACTCGTGGTCAGAAAGGGTCAACTCGATACCATGGGTATACGAAAATACTCCAACTGAGTATGTTCTTCATGTTTACGGTGCGCACTATTACCCTCGGCAGTTACTAGAATTATTCTCTTCAGTAGCAAATGAAAATTCAAAATCAGCTATATTCAATGATGTCGTAATCTATCGATACGGGGAAGTTGTGCATAGACCAATATTCAGAAGAATATCTTCGGTATGTGTCTTTTGTAGAAAAAGTACAGTAGATCTATCAAAATCAAAAATTCATGATGAATTTTCAATTTTGTTTGATGAAAAAAAAATGGTGCGACTACCAGGCCGAGATGAACTTTCATTACATCTCTTTCAAGACGAAGACTGCGAAAGTTTCATTAAGAAGACCATTAATTATGTCGCAATTGAAGCACGCCAACGTTTCACAACTGGCGAGCGAATGACGGGAGCCAAATTACTATTTGGCCCCCTGAGAAGATTTTTATATGGATATTTCCGAACTGGATCATTCATTAAGGGCTCAAAGGGACTTGCATACTCAGTATTAAATTTAATCTATGATTTCAATGTTTCAATTATTCTGTGGGAGTTAACCAATCAATTAACTTATGATGATGCGGTTAGAAAAAATGCCGAAAAAAAGCTCAGCTACTTAAAATCAGGCTTAAATATATAATTTTTTATAAAAACCATGATAAAAGATACAATTCCAATAAACTTAAATGAAATATTATATTTAGATGTTGAAAAAGCAAAAGAGTTTGGAAATTTTTACTCTGAAATATACAAAAAAGCAGAAGAATACCCGCATATAGTTATTGATAATTTTTTGCCAATGTGGATGATTGAAGAAATTCATAACGAATATCCTACAGAACAAAATTTCAAGGATAAATTATTCGAAACTATTTTTACAGGAATGCATAAAAGGCAGGTATTGCCTTATTGATGTGAAGAGAAAATACAAAGAATATTTAATTTCTTTAATTCATCTCCATTTATAAGATTTTTAGAAAGTATAACAAGTATAGATGCATTATTAGGCAATCCGCATTTTGGAGGAGGAGGATTTCATGAAATTAAATCTGGCGGACACCTTGGAATCCATGCTGATTTTAAAATTCAAACTGAAATACATTTAATAAGAAGAATTAATGTTTTAATTTATTTAAACAAAAATTAGAAGGAAGAATACGGTGGTAATCTTGAATTATGGGATAAAAAAATGACTAAAATGATTAGAAGTATTGAGCCTATATTTAATAGATGTGTAAAATTCAATACTGATTCTAATTTATATCACGGACATCCGGATCCGTTAAATACACCAGAAAATATTACAAGAAAATCATTAGCATTATATTATTATACAGCATCAAAAAGAGTATATGAGGAATTCCCAACATACTCTACTATGTATGCAGCTCGTCCTTTTGATACCAAAGAAATAAAAATTAAAGCCTTAAAATTAAGACTTCATAATTATTTGAATGATTGGCTGCCACCAATCGTATATAGATTTTTCAAGTATGTTATGCGTATTATAAGAAAATTTATTAAATAAAACTATAATAAAAATATATAGTATGTTTAAATATCTAAAATATTTAACTTTGCTATAAATAAATTTTTAATACTTATTCTCAACAGTCAATATTATTTATAAAATGGATTAAAAAATGCATGGTGATTTTACAAGTTACAACGGCAGAATCTCCTACTTAAGTTGCCTGAATGGTGCCAAGAAGTATCTTGAAATCGGCGTTTGGGGCGGCAGTACATTTTTGCCTGTTCAAATTCCCATTAAGGTAGCTGTAGATCCATGTTTCGTATTCAATACCTTAGAACATAAAAAAGAAGGTACGTATTTTTTAGAAATTACATCAGACAATTTTTTTAAAAAAATGGATAGCGGAGATCTTTCATTTGTTGAAAATGATTCAACTGAAAGAAATAAATTTGACATAATATTTATCGATGGATACCACACCTTTGAGCAGTCTTTGAAAGATTTTGAAAATAGCTTGCGTTATTCTCATGAAAAAACATTATGGTTAATAGATGATACCGTTCCATCCGATGCTTACAGTGCTCTACCAGACCCAAAAATGTCTAGATACAAAAGAAAACTTGCAGGATTGGAGCGAGGTGATTGGCATGGAGATGTATACAAGACAATCTTTGCAATTCACGATAATCACCCAGATATTTCATACTGCACACTCATGGGAGGCAATCCGCAAACTGTCTTGTGGAAGGCTCCTAAAAGTGAACGCACGCCTATTTTTTCTTCAAATTCAGAAATTAATGCGACAAACTATTTTGACATGATCCAGCATGGAAAATTAATTATGCCGGTATCTGACGAGTCATTGCCGAACTATATTTTTCGATCCATTAACCCAGCCAAAGATGCTTCAAATGATTCTTGGAAGAAGGTAATAGTAGCGCCAAATTTTCGCAAACTATCTCCCGAGGTAACAATGGTGGATCGGGTAATTGTTTCGTGTAAAGAAAGCGTTTTAGCACGTGTATATCGTAAGTTAAAAACAGAAGGATTAGGTGCTGTGCTGATGGCAATAAAAAATAAGTTTCAATAAGTTTACTTAAGTGAATTGACAAATGGAGAGAGAAGTTAGTTCGATCAAAGATAGGATATTAATATCTATTGTCATTCCCACTTGGAACCGGCCAATTTCTTTGCGTGAATTGGTAGTAATAATTAATCAAAATAACTTAAATGATGATATTGAAATTGTAATTGTTGATGACTGTTCAGAATTAGTAAATTGGGAATTACTTGAGAATATAAGAGATTCATACAAAAATGTCAGGCTGTACCGAAACACCTCAAACCTTGGAATGACGAAGAATTGGAACAAGGCAGTGGAATATGCGCAAGGTGAATGGATCGGTTTTATGTGTGATGACGATATTTACAAGCCAAATGCGATAAAGCAAATTCATGAATTGATTTCTTTAGCGAAAAAGCCTTGCCTGATTTTGCAAAATGGATCTATTCGTTCGAAGCATGAATGGATTGACTCCGGTGTTGCTGCAGCTAACTTGGTGAAGCTTCCGCCTGCTTCAGGTCAGTTTTGGCATAGAGAGATAACAGATAAATTAGGAGGATATGACGAGCGAATAAAGTATTGTCCAGATGCTGAATTTTGGTTAAGGATTGCTTACCATTATCCTGTTTTGTTGGTTAGAGACTACCTAGTTTTCCCGTCTCAACACGATTCAAATTATATGTGGGAGATTTTTCGTAAATCAGATTTTATTGATCAGGTGACGCTGTCGTTAAGGTTAAGCTCTAAATGGCTTCTTGGTGATAAGGCTTCTGACCAGATTTGCATACAAAACTATATCGATGATGGAATATGGGAAACAATGAGAACAGTTTTAAACAATACGTTTCTTAAAAGAGGAAAAATGAAAAATTTTCCTAAATATTTTATTAAATTCATTAAATACTCATTTCTTTTAAACCGTAAAAAATTGATGATTAAAACCATCGTAAATTTGCCAGTATTGCGACTCAAAGATTATTTAAGACCAATGGTCATCAAACTAAAACTATTTAATAAATGATGAAAATATTAAAACAATTTGCAAAAGTCTTGCTTGGACGTGCAGTAATCGTAGATATAGTTCCACCAATTGAATTTGTTGGATGGAAAATGGCCACGGGCACTCTTCCACCCTGGAGTAAAGGCGGTAGCAATGCACTTGCAATTGCGTTCTCCAAATGCGACGCGGATCTTTCTAAAAACATATCTTCACGCAAAGTCATCCTTACCCAATTTTCCCAAACTTCAGTGAGCACAGAAGTTGCTCAATTAAGATGGCGTCACTACATCGTATATTGGTCTGCTACCGTTGCATCTCGTCTAGCCGGTGAGGATAGAAATTTTGTGGAAATGGGTGTCTGCGATGGCCTGACGGCTTGGTACGCAAGTCGCGCAAGGCAGAATTTAAACTGCGATGGAGAATTTTTCCTCTATGACTCATGGGAGGGTATGCGTTCTGATCTACTTACCGAATCAGAAGGAAAGTCAGCGGGCAGTTATTCCTACCTCAATATTGAAAACACGAAGAAAAATCTCGATTTGTGCGGTTCGGACAATTTTGTTTATATGAAGGGATACATACCAGAGTCGTTTTCACACTCACGTAATCCAGTTCAAATTGCTTGGATGCACATTGACTTAAATTCATCCATTCCAACGTTGGCATCATTAGATTTCTTCTGGGATAAATTGGTGCCTGGCGGTGTCGTTTTATTAGATGACTTTGCTTGGCCTGACTATGAAGACACACGTCTGGCAGTAGAAAGTTGGTGCGAGGACCGAAAGCTAGATATCCTGCAATTTCCTACTGGGCAGGCCTTAATTACAAAACGTACATAAATTCAGCGCAGAATTTATTAATTGATAAAGTGCTCTGAATCACAGTATGCGAGTGTTGATCTATTTATGAATATATGAAAGTAATTAAAAGAAGTAGTCACGGCTATGTCCAAGATCCAACCAAAAATTTGGGTTTTGAGGATTACGGTGGACAGGGACCAGATGATATTGCGCTCATCATCGCTGCGTTTGATCAAGCAGCAGGGTGCTGGGATCAGTTCAAGCTGCCTACTGCCGAGCTTGATGCAATCAAAAAGATGCGCGTGGTTCGTCTCGAGTTTGAAGAGCCGAATAAATTCTTTATCCCGGAAGACTTTGACGCCTACGACGAAGACTTCTACAAAGTTCTTACGCTTTGTCCGTATACAGCGGAGTATTTCAACAAAAGTCAGGACGCGGAACGGCGGGTTCCGATCTTCTTTCCGTTTAATGAAAACTTCATTCCACCTAAGAGTGAAAAGCGGTATGACATCATCTACACAGGACATCTCCATCCCAAGCCCATTATGCGTGACATGAAGACGATCAGTCGATTTAACTACCGACTGGTTTCAAACTCAGGGGATGAGCTGGTAACAGATCGCGGGGTTGGTTATCAAGAGAAGCTAGATTTAATTTCTCAATCAAAAATAACGCTTACCCACAATCTTTTATATCCCACCGTGCGCCACGTTTTGAATGTCTGGAAATACAAAGAATGGGCGGCCAACAAGGCATTCGCTGATATTCCAACGGGTTTTCTGGGGCTAGCCAAACGACTGCTAACTGGGCCGGAGATTGAAGTACCTCAGTTGAAGTCACGAATTTTTGAAGCTGCGTTTTGCCGATCTCTGATTTTGTGCAAGAAAGACAACTTCAACGTTATAGAGAAGTACTTCACGCCTAGTGAAGAGTTTGTCTACTACGAGGAGGGTAAGTTGGTTGAGACCGTCATTAAGGTACTTGCCAACTACGACGCGTATTTGTCCGTGATTGACAACGCCTACAAACGGGCAGTCAAGCAATACACCACTGCAGCCTTTTATGAGAAATTTTTAAAAGTTATCTGATATGGATAAATTCATTGTTATTACTTCAATTTTTCCGCCAACTGAAGCGATTGAAAAATTTACAAAGTTGAAAGATTGGAAAGTCATAGTAGTTGGTGATAAGAAGACTGCAGGTGATTGGAGCTATCCGGGGGTCACTTACCTTTCGCCCGAAAAGCAAAACGAGATTGCATCTGAGTTTTCTGGATTGCTGCCCTGGAATTCGTACACTCGCAAAAACATTGGATATCTGCATGCTATCTCGCAAGGCGCGAGGGTCATTTATGAATCAGATGATGACAATATTCCCTTAAACAACTGGGTCAATGAGCCAGAATTTTGTATTGATGCCGAACTACTTAGCGATGCATCGTTTGTCAACATCTATTCGTATTTCACCGATAAAAAAGTTTGGCCAAGAGGCATTCCTCTGCGCTGCGTGCTAGATGCTGAAAACCCCAAAGCCGCATTTGGGAAGAAACTGAAGGTGGGGGTTTGGCAATTCCTTGCCGATGAAGACCCTGATGTGGACGCCATCTACCGATTGACCATCAACGCGCCAATCTACTTCAACTGGCGAGAACCTTTGGTATTGGATCGAGACACCTGTTGCCCCTTTAACTCCCAAAATACCTATTTCCGCCAAGAAGTATTTCCGCTACTCTATCTACCTTCGACGGTCACTTTTCGCTTCACCGATATTTTGCGGGGACTGGTTGCCCAACCTATTTTATGGGCTGCAGGTTATCACTTGGGTTTCGCTGGTGCGACCGTTCTGCAAAAGCGTAACCCACACGATTATTTAAAAGACTTTGAGTCTGAAATTCCTTGCTATTTATCGGCCGACATAGTCGTGCAAATCGCCAAGGCCGCCGTCTCTCCCGAGAAATCGATTCCAGAAAATCTTACATTGGTCTACCAGGCACTTGCAGACAAAGATATCGTTAAACAGAGTGAACTCGAAATTTTGAGTTGCTGGCTTGATTTGCTTGCTTAACGTCGATGCAAATTTAGCGGCTCAGTTGAACCAGTGGCTTTAATTTCAGTCTGCATACCAGCCTACAACCGAGCGGGATTACTGGGCGCACTACTGGACTCAATCCTTAATCAGGATTTCAACAACTTCGACATTGTCATCGCTGAAGATGGTTCCCCCGAGCGTAAAGCAATTGCTGCCAAGGTGGCAGAGTACCAGCAGCAATTCGGCGAAAAGCTGAAATATTTCGAGAACTCGCAAACCTTGGGATACGACGGCAACCTGCGCCGCTTGATTGAGTTGGCAACAGGCGATTACGTGCTTTTCATGGGAAACGACGATTTGCTCGCCGCTGGTGCGCTGAGTGCAGTGGCGAATGCCGTTCAAGAACAGCAGGATGTGGGGGTCATACTGCGCAGTTATTCCTCTTTCTTAACCGATCCAGAGAAGCCGGTGCAAGTGTTTCGCTACTTTGACGAAGACCGAGTCTTCCCGCCCGGGCCCGAAACGGTGGTGACTTTCTTTCGTCGCTGCGTCTTTATTTCCGGCATGGTCTTCAAACGTAGTTCGGCTGCCGCTTATGCTACCGAAAAATTTGATGGAACGCTGCTTTATCAGCAACACTTGACCGGTCATATCCTCTCAAAAGAGTCTGGCATCTACCTGAACCGCATCATCTCATTTCACCGTTTGGGTGGGGTGCCGGATTTCGGAGCCAGCGTCGCTGAGAAGGGCTTATTCGTTCCAAGGCAGCAAACGACAGATTCTTCTGTGCATTTCATGAGGGGTATGTTGGCTATTGCAAACTCTTTAGACGAACATAGCAGTGTAAAAGTCGGCCGTCGTATATTGAAAGATATCGGTAATTACGCTTATCCAATTTTGTCAATCCAAGCCGATTGCACGTTTGGTGCATTTCTGTCATACCTATGGCAGCTTATGAAATTAGGTTTCTGGCGAGTTCCACTTTTTTACGTTTACGCGATCGGTCTGCTCGTTTTGGGGCGTAAGAACTGTGACTATTTAATCACCCATATTAAAAGAGTTTTAGGTCGTGCGCCCTTACTGGGAAGCGTCTACAAGGGGCAGTCGCGTAAAGTAAGGAGCGACTGAATGCCCCGCAAGGTCATTGTTCGGCTCAAGGGTGGTTTGGGAAATCAGTTGTTTTGCTACGCAGCTGCACGTCGACTCAGTTTGGTCAATGATGCGGAATTAGTCTTGGACACAGTCACAGGGTTCGAGTACGACCATTTATATAAACGTACTTATTCATTGGCAGATTTTAGTATCCCAGCGCATTTGGCTACACCACAAGAACGTATGGAGCCTTTCGGACGTATACGTCGCCTGTTTGCACGAAAGTTATCGGAAAGCAAACCCCTCGATCAACGCCGATACATTCAACAAGTAGGGATAGATTTTGATCCCGGTATCGTTGCTCTGCGTCTGCAAGAGGGTACGACCTACTTCGACCCTTTCGGCCAAAGTGAAAAATACTTTGCAGATATTAGTGAGCAACTCAAACAAGATTTAAAAATGTCGGCCACAGTTGCATTAGACAGCCGCAATACTGCTGCAACCATAAACTCAACCGAATCAGTCGCTTTACATATTCGCTGGTTTGACAATGGCCTTAATAAGAACTCATCCAATATATCTTTAGACTATTACGCACAGGCCATTGCACAATTACTGACAAAAATTCCAGCAGCGCATTTCTTCGTTTTTACAGACCGACCAGACAAAGCAACAGGAATGATGGAATTTCTCTTGAAGACATACCAATATACGCTGGTAAGTCAAACTAAAGTGCTTGAAAGCGCGGAGACAGATTTTTGGTTGATGCGTCAGTGCAAACATTTCATTATCGGAAACAGCACCTTTGCTTGGTGGGCAGCATGGCTTGCTGAGCAAGATAGATCGGGAACGCAGGTATTTGCACCATCACGAAATGTTAACCCTTTACACAGCGTGACGGCTTGGGGCTTTCCAGGATTGTTGCCTGATAGATGGACCGCACTTTGAGGGCGTCGCATTGTGTGGACGTTGTCATTCCAGTCTATAACGGCGTAGAAACAATTCTCGATGCATTGAGCAGCGTATTAAACCAGCAGGGGGATTGGATCCATCGGATCATCGTGGTTGATGACGGGTCTAGCGATAACACAGCAAAACTTGTTCAAGACCTCGGCAGTCCTCTGATTGAAATTGTGAGTACGCCAAATCAGGGAGTCGCCAAGGCGAGAAATCTCGGAATTGAAATGTCAACAGCTGAATGGATCGCCTTCCTGGATGCTGACGATGTGTGGATGCCAAGCAAGCTTGGAAACCAGTTTCGAATGGCACAGGAGCACGACGTGGAATTTGTCTGTTCATCCGTGAGTTCAAATTCGTTGATGGCATCCTGCCGTATCAACCCTCAATTACTGGCGCGAGGAAATTTCGTGGCAACAAGTTCAGTACTTGTTAAGCGCAGTGTTTTGAACCGTATCCAACCGGTGTTTACGCCAGGAATGTCCTTTGCAGAAGACTATCTCGCTTGGCTCAAATGCGTGACCTTATCGCCGGGGTATTACATTGCTGACAAACTTGTCGACTACATACTTTCAGAGCGACCGCGCTATAACTGGGGTCTGATATTGAAAAATATCGTTGCAATGAACATCCGCTATGCAAGTTTCCTGCGTGACATTCAAGCACAACCTATGCAGCGTATGTGTTTGGCCTTTGCTGTCGGAGTCGGCTCATTGCGGTCCATCTTAAGTATTTGCAAGCGATTTGTAGCTTCCTACCGTTCAGGTGGCTTTACAAAATGAATGATAAGCAACCAGAACACTCCCGCTTAATGCAAGCCTTTCTTGCTATTGGCAAAACAAAATGGGCATGGGCTTGCAGACGTTTGTATTGCCCGGTACCTGCTTCAGCGCTTGTACTGGAGGTGGGATCCGGCGGAAGTCCCTATTTTCGCGCCAATGTATTGATAGACGCATACGCAGATACCCGCGAGCGACACTGGGCCCCGTTCATCACCGACCGACCGTCCGTCTTAGGGATGGGTGAGGCGCTACCGTTTCGTGACAAATGCTTCGATTTTGTGATTGCTTCGCATGTGCTCGAACACTCAGCTAATCCAGAGATTTTTTTGCGCGAATTGCAGCGTGTGGCCAAAGCTGGGTATATTGAAACACCAGATGCGTTCATGGAGAGAATCAACCCCTATTGGGACCACCGATCAGAAGTAACTGTTAGAAACGGAGAATTGTTAGTCCGTAAAAAGGCAGCTTGGCAGCTAGATTCAGAATTGGTAGAACTTTATGAAGAGAGGGCAAAAAGTTTGATTACTAGTTTAGTGATTCCTTCAAATCCCTTTACATTTCACACTCGCTTCTATTGGACAGGTCACATTCCATTTCGGATTATCAATCCTGAGATTGACGCCGGTTGGGAGCCCCCAACTATGACGCAAACCACTCAAATACAAATGTCTGTGCGAGCAAAGATTGGGCGCTTAGGCCTTGCAATGGCTCGAAAGTTATTTTCACAAAGACAACGTAACCGAAAAATTAAGTTGGAGAAACTGCTGCAATGCCCGTCATGCAAATCGACTGAATTGAGGTTTAGCCAAAGTGAAGTAACTTGTGAGGGCTGTGCCAGAAAATACGATGTCATTAAAGGTGTTTCTCAGATGTCTATAGAGAAATAATGCATCTGGCTATTGACGCAAGCAACATCCGGCAGGGGGGCGGAATCACGCATCTGTCGCAGTTACTCAGTGTTGCAAAGCCTGATGAAGCAGGCTTCAATCAAGTCACAGTCTGGGCGTGTAAAGAAACTACGGCGCAACTTCCCACTATGCAGTGGCTGACGAAACTATCACCCCCATGGACAGAGGGTGGAATCATGAGACGTTTTTTGGGGCAGCAATTTCAACTGGGACAAGAGACGTCGCATCGTGGCTGCGATGTCCTGTTTTCTCCGGGCGGTACTGTACCCTTCCATACCAAGGTGCCGGTGGTAACGATGTCGCAGAACATGCTGCCTTTTGAGCCCGAAGAGGCCATACTTTTCGGCCGCTGTAGTTGGATGCGATTGAAGATGTGGCTGCTGCGCCAATCGCAGGCACGCTCATTCAAAAATGCCGATGGTTTGATTTTTCTTACCCAATATGCGCAAGAAGGCGTAAACCGTTGGCTGGGGAAAGCCAAGGGTTTGCAGGCGCTGATTCCTCACGGTGTTGAGCCCCGCTTTGCGGGAAATCCTAAGCCACAACCCAGCGCAGAGGACTACTCGCTCGCCCAGCCGTTCACGTTTCTCTACGTCTCTATCCTGATGCCTTACAAGCATCAAATCGAAGTCGCCAAGGCTGCAAATGTATTGCGCCAAGCTGGATACCCGATCCGTGTGAAATTTGTGGGTGAGGATTGGGGGGCTTATGGCCAGCAGTTTCGCGAGACTTTGCAGGAACTGGACCCCCAGCAAGATTTTCTGATTTGGCAGGGTGGCATACCGTTTTCTGAACTTCATAACGTGTACCAAGACGCAGATGCTTTTATATTTGCTTCTAGCTGCGAAAATCTACCCAATATACTTATAGAGGCTATGACGGCAGGTTTGCCTATCGCATGTTCAAAACGTGGACCGATGCCCGAAGTTCTTCAAAATGCGGGGATCTATTTTGACCCAGTTCAGCCCCATGACATTGCCAAAGCGATGCGCACGCTTATCAACAGTCCTGAACTTCGATTGCAGTTGGCGGCACAGGCCAAAGAACGGAGTCAAGCGTATTCTTGGCAACGGTGCGCAAAAGAAACCTTCGAATTTATAACAGCAGTAGCAGCCTCGCGTCGAGCTTAAAGGGTAAGAAGAAATGGGAAGCAATGTTTAAAAATAGCAAGCTCTTGATCACCGGCGGCACAGGCTCGTTCGGTAACGCAGTCCTTAAGCGCTTTTTACAGTCTGATTTGGCTGAAATCCGCATCTTTAGTCGCGATGAAAAAAAGCAGGACGATATGCGCAAGCGCTATGACGCTCCTAAGCTGAAGTTTTATATTGGCGATGTGCGCGATAGCCGCAGCATCGCAGCCGCAATGCGCGATGTGGACTATGTCTTTCACGCAGCCGCGCTAAAGCAGGTGCCCTCGTGCGAGTTTTATCCAGGCGAAGCGGTTCGCACCAACGTGTTAGGTACTGAGAATGTGCTGGATGCAGCGATTGCTGCAGGCGTGAAGCGTGTGGTGTGCCTGAGCACGGACAAGGCGGTATACCCGATCAATGCAATGGGTATCAGCAAGGCTTTGATGGAAAAAGTCATGGTGGCAACCAGCCGAAATTTGGAGAAGTCGGAAACGGTGATTTGTGGCACTCGCTATGGCAATGTGATGGCATCGCGTGGATCCGTTATTCCTCTGTTTGTAGATCAAGTTCGGGCTGGCAAGCCCATCACAGTGACAGACCCAAGCATGACTCGGTTCATGATGTCGCTGGACGATGCCGTGGATCTGGTGCTGTATGCGTTTGAGCATGGCCGAAACGGCGACATCTTTGTGCAAAAGGCGCCTGCGGCAACGGTTCAGACACTGGCACACGCTATTTTGCAAATGATGGGTAAGCCTAGCCATCCTATTCAGGAGATTGGCACCAGGCATGGTGAGAAGTTGTTTGAAACCCTGCTGGGTCGCGAAGAGATGGCCTGCGCTGAAGACATGGGCCACTATTTTCGTGTGCCGCCGGATGGGCGTGACTTGAACTACGAGAAATTTGTCGAAGTGGGTGAACTCCGCCTGACGCAGAGCCTGCATGGCGAAGACTACAACTCACACAATACCACCCAACTGGACATTGAAGGAGTGAAAGCGCTGCTGCTTAAACTCGAATTTATGCAGCGCATTGCTCGCGGTGAACCCGCTGTGGCCGAGGGATGATGGCATGAGGGTGCTCATCACTGGGGCGGATGGTTTTGTTGGAAAGAATCTCCAGTTGCGCTTGCTTGAACGCAAAGACATTGAGGTGGTGACCTACACCCGCGCGGACACCGTGGCCGATCTTCCTGCGCGAGTCAAGGGCATTGATGTGGTCTTTCACCTTGCGGGTATGAATCGCCCCCAAGACCCACAAGAGTTTGTGGCTGATAACACTGCGTTGACTCTGGCGCTTAGCCGCGCTGTGCAAGACTCGGGGCGACATATGCGTGTGCTGTACACCTCCTCCACCCAGGCGAACTTGGACAATCCATATGGATCGAGCAAACGCTTGGCAGAGCAAGCCTTGCAGACTTTGGAAGGTGTTAATGGGACATCGATTCATGTGTTTCGCCTGCCCAATGTGTTTGGTAAGTGGTGCAAGCCTAATTACAACTCAGCTGTCGCGACGTTCTGCCACAACATCGCGCGCGGCCTGCCAGTACAAATTCATGATTCCGATGCGAGCATGACGCTGGTATACATCGATGATGTGCTCAATAGCTTCATCGGTTTGATGGATGGCGCAGATGCCGCACCGGATGCCGAGGGCTTCGAGACCTTGACACCGCAATACACAGTGACGGTGGGCCAGTTGGCGCGTCAAATCACCGAGTTCCGCGAAAGTCGCGGCAGCCTTGTGATCGACCGCGTGGGCACGGGCTTTGTGCGCGCACTTTATGCCACCTATGTAAGTTATCTGCCGGTGGAGCGCTTTGCCTACGAGGTACCCCAGTACCGCGACCCTCGTGGCGTGTTTGTAGAGATGCTGAAGACGCCCGATTGCGGCCAGTTCTCCTTTTTCACCAACCATCCCGGGGTCACCCGTGGCGGGCACTACCACCACACCAAGACCGAGAAATTTCTGGTCATCAAAGGTCAGGCCCGCTTTCGGTTTCGTCAAATGCAGACTGGTCAGGTGCATGAACTTGAAACCAGTGGCGAAAAACCAGTGATCGTAGAGACTGTTCCGGGCTGGACGCATGACATCACCAATATCGGCAGCGATGAACTGGTGGTGATGTTGTGGGCCAATGAGATTTTTGATCGGGCAAGCCCGGATACTTATGCCTGCCCCGTGTAATCGAACCAGGAACACCTCATCATGTCGCTGAAGAAACTCAAGATCATGACCGTGGTCGGCACCCGCCCCGAGATCATCCGCTTGTCCCGTGTGCTGGCTCAGCTCGATGAGCATTGCGATCATGTGCTGGTTCACACTGGGCAAAACTATGACTATGAGTTGAATCAGGTCTTCTTCGATGATCTGGGTATCCGCAAGCCCAATCATTTTCTTGACAGTGCAGCCAATTCAAGCGGGGCGGCGCAGACCATCGGTAACCTGATCATTGCGGTGGATCGGGTACTGGCGCAAGAGATGCCCGATGCCATGCTGGTGCTGGGCGATACCAACAGTTGCCTTTCGGTGATTCCGGCCAAGCGCCGCAAAGTACCCATCTTCCACATGGAGGCTGGGAACCGCTGCTTCGACCAACGTGTACCCGAGGAAACCAACCGCCGAATAGTGGACCACACGGCAGATGTAAATCTGACTTACAGCACTATCGCCCGAGACTATCTGTTGCGTGAGGGCTTGCCGCCTGATCTGGTCATCAAGACTGGCAGCCCGATGTTTGAGGTGCTGACATATTACCGCCCGCGCATTGACGCTTCTGATGTGCTGACTCGACTGGGATTGGAGGCCGAAGGGTACTTTGTAGTCAGCGCACATCGTGAAGAAAATATTGAGCCCACTCAGTCTTTCACTAAATTGGTCGCGGTGCTCAATGCCGTGGCAGAAGACCACAGCATGCCAGTGATTGTGTCCACGCACCCGCGCACACAAAAGCGCATTGATGCCACTGGGGTTGTCTTTCACCCTCAGGTGCGGCTACTTAAATCTTTGGGGTTTCATGACTACGTCAAGCTTCAGTTGTCAGCCAAGGCAGTGCTGTCCGACAGCGGCACCATCAACGAAGAATCGTCCATCCTAAACTTTCCGGCTCTTAACCTGCGCGAAGCGCACGAGCGCCCCGAGGGCATGGAAGAAGCGGCAGTGATGCTGGTGGGTCTAGAGGCTGAGCGAGTCCGCCAGGGGCTGGCCATTTTGGCGACTCAGTCGCGTGGCGCCGTGCGCGACCTGCGCCTTGTCGTCGACTACAGCGTGCCCAATGTGAGCGATAAGGTGGTTCGCATCATTCACAGCTACGTAGACTATGTGAACCGCGTGGTTTGGAAAAAATACTGAGTTGCATTTGCATATTCTTGTTGTAAGCCAGTACTTTTGGCCTGAGAATTTTCGGATCAATGATCTTGTGAAAGAGTGGGTGCTGCGCGGCCACCAAGTTACGGTTCTGACGGGGTACCCCAACTACCCTAGTGGAGAAGTCTTCCCTGAATATAAAAAGAATCCGACCCGCTATGGGTGGTTCGACGGAGTACAGGTCCATCGGGTTCCGATGCTGGCGCGCGCTAGCGGTTCGTTTCGTCTGGGCCTCAACTACCTAAGCTTCGTGCTGGGCGCCAGTCTTGTCGGACCATGGAAGTTGCGCGACTGCCGCCCCGATGTGATCTTCGTTTTCGAACCCTCGCCAGTGACTGTCGGACTTCCTGCCGTATTGCTAGGCCGTCTCAAGCGCTGTCCTGTGGTGTTTTGGGCGCTGGATCTATGGCCCGAAACATTGGCAGCTTTTGGCGTTATTCGAAGCCCCATGCCACTGGGCGCAGTGGCTCTTATAGTGCGTTTCATTTATAACCGATGCACACTGGTGTTGGGTCAATCACTATCCTTCCTACCCCAGATTGCAAACTATTGTGACGATACTAGCAAGGTGCGGTATTTTCCGAGTTGGGCAGAAGATATTTTCCAGCATCAGCTCAATGAACCCGTTTCAGAAATTCCATCGGCACCAGGAACTTTCAGCATCCTCTTCGCTGGCAACGTGGGAGACGCACAGGACTTTCCTACGATTCTTGGAGCAGCTGACTGCCTCAAACATCGTCATGACATTCGCTGGTTGATAGTCGGTGACGGTCGCCGTTCTTCCTGGGTGGCCGAGCAAGTTAAGACTCGGGGGCTGCAAGATCGGGTCCTGCTACTCGGGCGTTATGAAGTGGAACGTATGCCGGCCTTTTACGCACAGGCGGACGCGCTGCTTGTAACCCTGAAGAAAGACCCGACATTTAGCATGACGATCCCTGGCAAGGTTCAGTCCTACTTAGCCGCGGGCCGCCCCATCATTGGCATGCTCGATGGAGAAGGTGCTGATGTGATCCTCAGGGCAGGCGCCGGTTTGGTCTGCCCTGCTGGCGACAGCGAGGGTCTTGCGCAGACGGTACAGCGCTTGGTCAACATGCCACCAAATGAACGCCAGCGTATGGGCCAAAATGGGCAGGCCTATGCAAAGGCTGAGTTTGATCGCAACACTTTGGTGACTCGGTTGCTCAGCCTGCTTGAAGAGTCGATAAGCCTTTACCAAAAACGAATATTCCATAAGACTAAATTGTGAGATGCCTGATCACGGGTGGGAGCGGATTCGTTGGCAGAGCGCTGACCAGCGGTGCCTTGGCTCAGGGTCACGATGTTCGTCTCACGCTTCGTCGGTTACAAAGAGCAGATGAAACTGTTGGTGCTGAGACTGTTACGGTTGTCGAGCCGTCAGTAGATACTGATTGGACGGGTGCCCTGAGAAACGTAGAGGTGGTCGTGCATTTGGCGGCTCGCGTGCACATCATGAAAGACAACAGCTCGGATCCGATGGCTGAATTTCGTCGTGCAAATGTCGACATGACATCTGCTCTCGCTCGCCAAGCAGCGGCTTTAGGTGTGAGGCGCTTTGTCTTTATGAGCTCCGTCAAGGTTAATGGGGAGTTCACGCAAGCAGGCAGGCCCTTCACCGCCGACGATACTCCTTCGCCAGAGGATCCCTACGCAGTGTCTAAGCATGAAGCAGAGCAGGCGCTGCACCAGATAGCCGCAGACACGGGGATGGAGGTGGTGATCATTCGGGCACCACTCGTTTACGGACCTGGCGTTAAAGCCAATTTTGCATCCATGATGCGCTGGCTGGCGCGCGGTATTCCGCTGCCGCTGGCCGCCGTCACCGACAACCGTCGCAGTCTGTTGGCCTTGGGCAACTTGGTGGAGCTGATCCTGATCTGCTTGAGCCACCCAGCAGCTGCTAACCAGACTTTTTTGGCCAGTGACGCAGAAGACCTCTCAACGGCAGATTTGCTCACGCGCATGGGGGATGCCTTGGGTCATCCTGCACGCCTATTTCATATGCCACCTGCGCTGTTAAAAATCGCCGCAAAGGTGGTTAACAAACCCGGCATTTATCAGCGCCTTTGCGGTTCATTGCAGCTGGACATTAGCAAAACCAGACAGCTGTTGGGATGGAGCCCATCTGTGTCAGTCAATGAAGGCCTGCGGCGTGCGGCTCAAGGGTTTCGCTAATGAAGCGATTGTTTGATTTCTCAATGGCCTTGGTTGTTGGCTTGTTTTTGGTGCTGCCCATCGCGGCTGTGGCGTTGGCCGTGCGGCAGACTTCACCTGGGCCAGTCCTCTATTGGAGCGACCGGGTAGGCCGCCACAACCGCATCTTCCAAATGCCCAAATTCCGTAGCATGCGAATTGACACACCCGCGGTCGCCACGCACTTACTTGACAACCCCAGCCAGTGGCTAAGCCCCATAGGTTCTTTTTTGCGCAAATCAAGCCTTGACGAGTTGCCACAGTTGTGGAGCATTCTTAAAGGCGACATGAGCTTTGTAGGCCCACGCCCCGCACTGTTTAATCAGCATGATTTGATTGCGCTACGTACTGAAAAAGGCGTCCATGAACTCTTACCGGGTCTCACCGGCTGGGCACAAGTCAATGGGCGTGATGAGCTGCCTATTCCTCAAAAAGTGGAATTAGATGCGCATTATCTAAAGCGCAAATCCTTTGTGTTTGATCTGAAGATACTGTGGATGACAGTGATTAAAGTGACTGCAGGCCAAGGCGTATCACATTAAAAGTAGGCAATATGGAGCCAAACTGTTATGAAAAATCCGCTATTTAAACTGTCAGCCCCTGTCTTGGCTTTGCCAAGAGCGACCAAACGTTTCTTGGTTTTGTCGGTCGATCTTGGGCTGTGTGTCGCGACAGTCTGGTTGGCATACTATCTTCGTTTGGGCGAATTCATCAGCTTCAACGGTCAAAGCGAATGGGCCGCGGGTGCTGTGTGGGCAAGTACAGTGGCTATTGCTCTAGCCTTACCCATATTCATTGTCTCTGGCCTGTACCGCGCCATTTTTCGTTACAGCGGCTGGCCTGCACTTTTAACGGTTGCGCAAGCGGTAGGTGTTTACGGGCTTTTGTACGCCTGCATTTTCACCGCTGTTGGCGTCACAGGTGTGCCCCGCACCATTGGCATCATTCAACCCATCTTGCTTTTATTGCTGGTGGGTGCGTCAAGGGCATTGGCACGAGTTTGGCTGGGTGACCAGTACACAAGCATTCTCAAGCGTTCGTCTCGACCCAAGGCCTTGATCTATGGTGCGGGCAGTACGGGGCGTCAGTTGGCCGCGGCCATGGCCAACAGCCATGAAATACAGGTGGTTGGATTTGTTGACGACGACGACAGATTGCATGGTCATGTGCTCAACGGCCTACCCATTTACAACCCCGCAGACATAGAGGCGCTAACCACTACCCTGCATATCAGTGATGTTTTGTTGGCCATGCCTAGCCTGTCTCGTCATCGCCGCAATGAAATCTTGAGTCAAGTCCGCAGCGCCCGTGTAGCGGTTCGCACCTTGCCCAGTATGAACGATTTGGCGCAGGGCAAGGTGAGCATTTCTGATCTACGTGAACTCGATATCGATGACTTGCTCGGCCGTGAGCCTGTCGCGCCAAACCATATCCTTTTAACCAAAAACATTCTTGGCAAAGTGGTCCTTGTCACTGGGGCGGGAGGCTCCATTGGCAGTGAGCTTTGTCGGCAAATTCTTCTGGTAGGCCCAAGTAAGTTGTTGTTGATAGAGCAAAGCGAATTTGCACTCTACAGTGTTCAACAAGAATTAGAAGAAAAAAATGCAAGCAGTGAATCGGAGTTGGTTCCCCTGCTTGCATCGGTGCAAGACCCTGACCGTATGCGCGAGATCATGTCAACATGGCGCCCAGACACGGTCTACCATGCAGCTGCCTACAAACATGTGCCCTTGGTGGAGCACAATCCTGCTGCTGGTATCAAAAACAATGTGCTGGGTACGCTGCACACGGCTCAGGCCGCTGTTGAAAGCGGCGTGAGCGACTTTGTATTGATCAGCACAGACAAAGCCGTGCGACCAACCAATGTCATGGGTGCCAGCAAACGCTTGGCGGAAATGACGCTTCAGGCGCTCGCGCCCATCAGTACAGGCACCAAGTTCTGCATGGTTCGCTTTGGCAATGTATTGGGATCCTCTGGCTCGGTGGTGCCAAAGTTTCGTCAGCAGATTCGTGATGGCGGACCCATTACCCTCACGCACCCAGATGTCACACGCTATTTCATGACCATTCCTGAAGCGGCGCAACTGGTTATTCAAGCTGGGGCTATGGCAAAGGGTGGTGACGTTTTTGTGCTGGACATGGGGCAGCCTGTCAAGATTTTCGATCTGGCTAAGCGTATTGTGGAACTCTCGGGTCTGACAGTTAAAGATGAGAAAAATTCAAGCGGCGACATTGAGATCGAAGTCACAGGCCTGCGCCCAGGAGAAAAACTGTTTGAAGAACTGCTCATTGGCGATAACCCCAAATCCACCATTCACCCTTGCATCATGAAAGCTAGCGAGGAGTTCATCCCTTGGGTCGAGTTAGAAGCCAAGCTAAACGCTTTGGAGGTTGCCTTGAGCGTCAATGACGTTGGCGTCATCCGCTTAATGATGAAACAACTGGTGTCAGGCTATATGCCCAGCGACAATATTGTGGATTGGGTGTATTTGGAGCAAGAAGACGAAGCGCAGAAGCTGGGTTACAGCGCCTGATTTAAGATAAATATTCAATAATCTTGATGGTCACGCCGCATTAATTCAAGCATGTGACTTTGTGGTTACTGTCACTAACACAAGTGCATATATCGCGGGTGTAATTGGCAAGGAAACATTATTTAATGTGCCCTTCTGGTCAGTGGTTTGATGTGGTGCAAAGAATAAAACTTGCGATTGAAAAGAAAATAAATGAAATTGAATAAAATTACAATTGTGGTTGGTTTCGATCAAAGAGAGGCCATTGCTTACCATACCTTTTGCCAAAGTATTCTTGAGAAATCTACAATTCCTATTCAGTTTATCCCTTTAGCGACCAACTCTTTATATTTTTACAATGAAAATCATAATGATGGAAGCAATAGTTTTATTTACAGCAGATTTTTAACGCCTTACATTTGTGAATTTAAAGGTTTTGCTGTCTTCGCAGATGGCGACATGATTTGTAACACTGACATATCAGAATTAGTAAGGCTATTTGACCCAACTAAAGCTGTTCAATTGGTAAAACATGACTATCAGACCAAAAGATCTGTCAAGTATTTTGGCAATAAAAACAATAACTATCCACGCAAGAATTGGTCTAGTATGGTGATCTTTAATTGTGAACATCCTGCCAACAGTATTCTGACACCTCAATATATTCAAGAGCATGATGGCTCTTTTTTACATCGGTTTAAATGGCTAGAGGATGACGAGATAGGCGAATTGAATGCCGAATGGAATTATCTTGCTATTGAGTATCCACCCAGGCATGATGCCAAATTAATTCACTATACCCTTGGAACCCCATGTTTAGAAGAATTTAAAAAGACCGACATGTCTGATATCTGGTGGGATACTTATAAACGAGTAACAGAAGGTTTGGAAAGTTAATCCTTCGCTCATTTTGTTGCATATGCCATTGATCTCTTGCTGGTTTAAGATGAACAGCAAATCTCTTTTTGGAGCCTGTGATGAAGTGTATAAAACCTGTTTTGCTGGCCTTGGCCGCTAACTTTGTATTCATGTTGGGCGTCCAAGCTCAAACCACCGACAAACCCTTTCCCGTGGTCAAGCCCGACGACATTGCATGGAAAGACGCAGGCAAGGGCGTGAAGTTTGCCGTCATCTCTGGCGACCCCTCCAAACCCGGTCCTTATGTCATTCGGGTGTACTTCCCCCCAGGCATCATGAGTGCACCGCACTACCACCGCGAAGACCGTTATGTCACTGTGCTGCAAGGCACATGGAAGGCGGGCACGGACGACTCATGGGACCCCAAGGCAACTCAGCCTTTGACGGCGGGTACCTATATGCAACACCCCGCGGGCGCCATCCATTACGACGGTGCAGGTACCGAAGGCGCTACGGTGCAAATCATGGGCATTGGTCCGAGTAGCACCACCTTTTTATTCCCTCAAGTGGGCGACTTTGGCGAACCACGCAAACTCAATTGAACAAGTCGCTCTTGTGCGCCATGATGGCGCTGGGAATAAACGCTGCTGCGCAAGCGGCTTGGGTCAGCGTGGCCCACACAGCTCAAGTGCAGGTGTTTTATGACGACGCTCTTAGCAAAGAGGGCGATCGTGTCACCGTATGGCGCTTAACGAACTTTGCCAAACCTTTGACCAACTTGGAAGGTAAAGAAATTTTGTCGGAAAAGTCTCGCACCAGCGTGGACTGCGCGAACCGCAAGATGGCCAATTCACAAGTGATGCGCTTTGCGGGTAAAGACGCCAGCGGAGAAGTTTTAAACAGTTACGAAACGCCACTGCGTTTCACGACGGTGGCTACAGGCAGCGCGGACGCTGAGTTGATACACAAGCTCTGTGCCCCTTGAGGGCTTCAACCCATTTGCGCTGGCAACCACAGCGCGATGATGGGAAAGGCAATCAAAATCACCAAGCGCAAAATATCGGTCAAGATAAAGGGAATCACTCCCTTGAATATGGTGGTGAAACTCACATCATGCACCACGCTTTTGATGACAAAGACATTCATCCCTACTGGCGGGTGAATCAGTCCCAACTCCACCGTCATCACAATGATGATGCCAAACCAAATCGGATCAAAGCCCATTTGCACGATGACAGGGTAGATGATAGGCACGGTGAGAATGATCATGGCCATGGCGTCCATCAAGCAGCCCAAAATCAAATACATCACCATAATGAGGGCCAGCACCTCGTAGCGGCCCAGCCCCATCTCGGTTAAAAAACCTGTGAGCTTTTGCGGCACTTGGGTAATGGTCAGAAAATAACCAAATATCAAAGCGCCAATCAGCACGGTGAACACCGCTGCTGCTGTGCGCGTGGCTGACAGCAAGGCCTCTAGGGTTTTTGCGCGGTCCAATTTACCGCGCAACACACCTAGTAAAAATGCGCCAGTCGCACCCACGCCGCCTGCCTCGGTGGGCGTGAAAAAGCCACCATACAAACCACCGATGACAAACACAAACAACACCAAAGGTGCCCACACATCTTTCAAGCCTGCAAAGCGCTCTGCCCAGTTGGTGCTCTCGCCGCGTGGCAACCAATCAGGGCGCACTTTGACAATGATGAAAATGGTCAGCACATACATCAACATGGCCAGCAAGCCAGGCACAATGCCCGCCATGAACAGCTTGCCAATGTCTTGCTGTGTGAGGATGGCGTAGACCGCCAACACGGTGGAAGGCGGCAACATCGCACCCAAGGTGCCGCCTGCTGCAATCACGCCAGTGGAGAAAGACTGGGGGTAACCAAAGCGGCGCATCTCTGGATAAGCCACAGATGAGAAGGTGGCAGCAGTTGCCACCGAGGAGCCACAAATAGCAGCAAATCCGCCACATGCCAACACGGTGGCCACGCCTAAACCACCACGCAAATGCCCAATGAAAGCATTGGCAGCACGAAACAGTTCACGGCTGACACCAGACACCGATACAAACGCACCCATCAACATGAACATGGGAATGACACCAAAGGTGTAATCGGTGACGGTACGCATAGAGGTTTGGCCAATCAGCTTCAATGCAGGGCCGCTGCCCACGATGTAGCTGTAGCCGCAAACGCCTACCAAGCCCATGGCCATGCCCACCGGTACGCGCAATAGCATCAAGGTGAAAAGCGCCACAAAGCCCATCACGGCGACAGCGTCAGGGCTTAGGTTGCTTAAATCCATCTCAATGCCCCGCCTTGTTGTCAGCAGCGAATGCCTGCGGCTCGGCAATGAGTCGCCAAGTGCGAATGCCAATCAGCAAAACCGCACACACGTCACCCATCCAAGCAACTGCAAAAAAAGGCCAAGTAGGTAAGTTCAGGTCGTAGGTCAATACATGATCGCGATAGGTCATTGCGACCTTGTCAAACAGCATGATGGTTTGCACCGTCACCACCAGCATCAACACCAAGGTGGCAAAAATGTCGATGTAGCGCTTCCAGCGAGCATTGGCGTGGGTCCACAGCAAGTCCACCGTGATGTGCCCGCCGCGGTAACTGGTGGCGGCTATCCCCCAAAAAATCAGAATACCCAAGAGCATGCGACCAAAGTCAAAGCTGTCAGGAATAGAGGTATCAAAAAATTTGCGCAAGAAGACAGCCAGAAAAATGTTGGCTGCTACTATGCCTACGAACAATGCCGCCAACCACTCAATGGTGTCAATGATGCGGTCAAATCCGCTTTTGCTGGAAGACGACATGCGGCTTGGTTACAGGGCTGATTTGTATTTGGTCAAGCTTTGTTGCAAGGCTTTCATGACAGCAACGGGGTCGTCGCCACGCTTCTTCACCTCGTCAGCCCATTGTTGTTTGACTGGGGCCACGGCGGTTTTCCATGCAGCAAGTTGCTCAGGGGTCAGTGAGTAAACCTCGCGGTTGGCTTTGTCAGCCAGCAACTTTGTACGTCCTGCAATTTCAAAATCGGCCCAAGCCGTGCCAACTTTTTCAGCCCATTCGCTGGTGCAATGGCTGTCCACGGCTTGTTTTTGAGCGGGCGACAAACCGTTGTATTTGTCCAAGTTCATCACCCACACAAAAGGCGTGACGTACAAAGGCACATCCATGTGAAATTTCACCACCTTGTCGATGCCAAACAGAGAGAGAGAACCCCAAGGGAAGGTGAGGGCATCAGCCACGCCGCGCTCGATAGCGTCACGCGCTTCGGGTGCAGAGGCTTGCACATTGGTGCCGCCCAGCAAGGTGACCATTTGACCCACGGTAGAAGTGGCGGGTCGCACCTTCAAACCTTTCATGTCAGCAGGCAACAAAACTTTTTTGCGTGAATGCAAGGCGCCTGGGTCATGGGCAAAAGCAAAACAGTACTTCACCTCTTTCATTTCTTTGGCGGCATAGGCGCGGTACCAAGCATCAATGGCAGCACTGCCGGCTTTGGCGTTGCTGATCTCGAAAGGCAAGGAAGCCGCCGCAAAAATCGGGAAGCGCCCAGGTTGGTAACCAGGGTTGACGAAGGCGAAGTCGGTCAAGCCGTCGCGTGCCATGTCGTAATGGTCAAAAGCTTTGCCCAGTTGTTCTGAGGGGAAAAGGGTTGGGTTGATGCTGCCACCAGATGCTTTTTTCAGACTGTCGGCCCACGCCTGTACCGCAGGGTTCAAAGCGTGTTGCGCTGGCACCCAAGTGGAGACCCGAACCTGTTGCACCTTGTCTTGCGCCACAGCGATACTGCACAGGGCACTTAAAGTCAAGGTGCATAAGGCAGATAAAAAGACTTGAGGCAAAAAACGGTGCTTGTTCATAGAGGACCTGCGGTTGAAAACGATACAAACAATAGGATAACTGAGCGAAGCACCCTTTGACCCTAGGGCCTGCCCTTGGGTTGCAGGCTTGCATTGCGCACAAAACGCAGCGGTTGCTCGGCCATGGGTCGAGCTGGCGCCCCTAGGCCACGCAGCTTTGCATCCATGGCAGTGCCTGCTTCGTCTTGCAGTGCGGCTTCGCGGGCTTGGGCTACCGCTGTGCTTCGCCAGGTCGCATCAGGGTGCAACTGCGAGGCCGCCAAGTGGGTCAGTATGTGTTGCAAGTTGTTGCGACCACGCTCGTTGGTGCTGCCGTAGCCTTTGATGAGGCGACCGCACACAGCCACTTCATGGCCCAGCGACCAGTCTTGCTGCAAACCTGTGCAAACCGCTTGCAACCATTGCGAGATGTCGGCTTGCTCTGCATGAAAACGACTGCCAAACGGGCGCAGCCATTGGAAGCTGGCCAAGGTGCGTAGCGCCAACATACCCACCACCGAATGGGTGCCAATTTTCAAAGGCAAGGCCCAAGGCGCTTGGCCTCGCAATACACGTTGTTTGTCCCAACGTTGTAACGCTGTCGCTAGCCACGTGGGCAGCAAGGCCGCGAATTCTGGGACACCAGGTTTGAAGTGGTCGTAGAGGTGCAACACATCGTCTTCTTGCAACTTCACTTCACGCGTCACACGCTGCCAACGGCTGGCACGGCTTTTCAAATCAGCCACGCGAACGATGTCGTCAAACGCCATCCACAAAGCCAGCCACCGCGCTATTTCACGGCTGGCTTGGTAGCCATGGGCATGGTTTGGGTCGGCTTGTTCTTCGGCTTTCAATACTGTTTGAAGGCGTTGCAAATAGAGCTCTGCATAAGCGCGGCTTTGGTAGTCGCACAAACGGCTGTAGCCCAAAGTGGCGAGTTCACGCACATGGGGTGGTAAGGCTTGCAAAGTGGGATGATCGGCGTTTGTCGTCGGCGATGAGGCTTGAACATCGGGATGGACATCGTTCAACATCGCTTGCACAGTTTGAGCGTTTTGCACCCGAACAAAACCTGCTGCAAAGCCTTTCAAACTTGCCGCACTGTGTGCGCCACTCCCCAGCAGCGTAGCCTCAAAATGCTCTCTTGCAAAAGGCAGCAAACCGCTGCCAGCAATGACGCCGAGCATGACGGCGCTGACCATGGTGCCATTGGCTTGCGCCATGGCGCCAAAGTCCCACACATGGGCGTGTTTGGAAAATTGATGAATCACTGACTCTAAATGAGCGCTGTCTAAACGTCCATCGCCCATGGGCATGCGCTCCAAGGTGGTCAGCGCCCGGGCAGACGAACTGAACACGCGGGTGCGTTCGGGCGACACCAAGCCCAGCGTGATTTGCCTAGTGGTTTCCAACAACTCAGAGGACACCAAAGCATCTAAAGCGCCAGGCACGGGGTTCAAGCTGAACACCGGTGTTTTGCCTTGCAACTGCACAAGCGGTGTGGGCAACACTTCGATGTAATAAGTGGTGGCACCTGTGCGTTGTGCCACACCTGGAATAGAGGTGCTTTGCGCGGGGTAACCACTGAGTCGTGCGGTGTGCATCAACCATTCGCTGAGCAAACCGCCACCTTCACCGCCCAAGGCGCAAATCAAGAGGCTGATGGGCTGACTCATGCGGTTTGCAAGGCGCGAACCAAGCTTCCTCGCAAACCCGCCCACAAGCGCTCCAGCGGTTTGGGGTTTTGGATGATTTCAGCGCGGTAAAAGCTGGGGCACAAAGTGGCTGCGTGGGCGTTTTCGCCGCATAAGCCACAGCCCACGCAACCGTCAATCACTGTTGCCACAGGGTCCACCTTCAAGGGGTCGGGGTTGTCTTTGAGCGTAAGCGTGGGGCAGCCCGATAAACGTATGCAGGCGTGGTCGCCGTTGCACACATCTTCATCGACGCCGTATTTCACCCGTACCACCCGCTTGCCGCCTTTGAGTAACTTGCTGATCCAAGGTTTGATGCGGCGTTGTCGCTCTAACTGGCATTCGCCCTCGGCGATGATGACTTTCAAGCCATTGAAGTCAGAGGTAAAAGCTTCTTTCAATAAGGCTTGAACCTTGGCCACCTCGTATGTATGCACGGTTTTCAGCCACTGCACGCCCAAGCCTTGTAGGGTGGATTCGATGGTCATATTGGTGTGCGACAAACTGGTTTGCTTATCGCTGGCGGCTTGCTTTTCGGCCTCTCGGGGCGTGGAGATGATGTCTTGGGTGCCAGTGGCCGAGGTGTAGCCGTTTTTGAAAATCAGCAGCACCGCATCGTCGCCGTTAAAGAGCGCACTTTGCACGCCTGTGAGCAAGCCGTTGTGCCAAAACCCGCCGTCGCCCATGATGGCCAAGGTGCGGCGTTGCATCATTGGCGAAACACCTGCGCGAGAAGCCAGGCTCATGCCGTAGCCCAAGATGGAGTGGCCGGTGGAAAAAGGCTCAAACGTACCTAACGCATGGCAACCAATGTCTGCGGCGATATGCACATCGCCTATCTCTTGCTGCACCAATTTCAGTGCAGAAAACACGGGCCGCTCGGGGCAGCCTATGCAAAATCCGGGGGGTCTAGCAGGCAGCGGCGCGCCCAAAGCCTTGGCCACATCGGCGCGACGTTGTTGCAGGGCTTCTAACCAAGTGGCAGCTTGGGTATGGGCCTCAAGTGGCAGATAGCTTTTCGCAAAAGCAGCCAAACCTGAGGTGATGGCTTCGACGTTGTATTCACCCGCACCAGGCAAAACGTCTTTGCCATGCAGCGGTGTGTTCACACCTGCGCGGCGCAGTTGGGTGGCGATGTCTTGTTCGATGTACTCGGGTGTGCCTTCTTCCACCACCAACACCCCGCGCTTGTCTTGGCAAAAATCAATCACTTGGGTAGGCACCAAGGGGTAGGTGACGTTCAATACCAAGATAGGAATATCGCTGTCGCCAAACGCATTGGCCAAGCCCAGTTGTTGCAGGCAGCGCATCAGGGCGTTGTAGAGGCCGCCTTGCACGATCAGACCCACATCTTGGTGTACCTTGCCAGCCATGAGTTCATTCAAGCCATGGCGCACGATGTAATCACGGGCTGCTGGAATGCGTTCTTCCAACTTGCGCTTTTCATGGCCAAAGGTGACGGGCGGATGCGCCAAGCGCATGTAGTCAAACTTGGCGGGTTCTGCCATCAGATGTTGAGTGGACACCGCAGGCGCACGGTTGGCTTTGGTGACAAAACTGCCCCGAACATGGCAAGCGCGTATGCGTAATTCCAAAATCGCTGGCATATTGGATGCTTCTGACAGCGCAAAGCCGTGTTCGACCATGTCCACCATCTTGCTTAAATCAGGGCGGGGGTCTAGCAAACACAGCGTGCTTTTCAGCGCATACGCATGGGTGCGTTCTTGAATAACCGAAGCACCTTCGCCATAGTCTTCGCCCACCACAATGAGTGCACCACCTACCACGCCAGGCGAGGCCAGGTTGGAGAGTGCGTCAGAGGCCACATTGGTCCCAACGATAGATTTCCAAGTGACAGCGCCGCGCAGCGGGTAGTGGATGCTAGCGCCCAACATGGCCGCGGCCGAAGCTTCGTTAGAACACGCTTCCACATGGACGCCGAGTTCTTGCATGAGCGGCTTGGCTTGCACCATCACATCCAGCAAATGCGAAACGGGTGCGCCTTGGTAGCCGCCCACATAGGCCACGCCCGATTGCAGCAGCGCTTTGGTGACCGCCAAAATGCCTTCGCCGTGAAAGGTGTCGCCCTCACTTAAGCGCAGGGACTTGATTTCTTCAACAAATGAAACTTCCAAACAAGGCTCCAGCGGATGGCACAACACAGAGGCAAAACGTCTTGCCGGTGGCAGATCATAGTGAAGTGGCGTCGCATGGTAGATTTGCCCGATGACTTCTGCTGTAAACACTTCTCCCCGTTTAACTTCATTGGCCCATGGCGGGGGCTGCGGTTGCAAGATCGCCCCTGGGGTCTTGCGCGATATTTTGGGCGGCATGAGCGGCTTGCCCTTGCCAGCGCAACTGTTGGTGGGCATTGACACGGCCGATGACGCGGCGGTGTACCAACTCAATGAACACCAAGCGCTCATAGCCACCACCGACTTCTTTATGCCCATCGTCGACGACCCGTATGACTTTGGACGGATTGCTGCCACCAACGCCATCAGCGATGTCTACGCCATGGGTGGCACACCTATCTTTGCTTTGGCCTTGGTGGGTATGCCCATCAATGTGCTGAGTACCGAGGTGATAGGGCGCATCTTGCAAGGCGGTCAAAACGTGTGTCAGGCCGCAGGCATTCCCATCGCGGGAGGGCACAGCATCGATTCTGTCGAGCCTATTTACGGTTTGGTGGTCTTGGGTTTGGCGCATCCCAGTCGCATCAAGCGCAATGCCTGCGCCAAAGCAGGCGATGTGTTGGTCTTGGGCAAACCGCTGGGCGTGGGCATTTTGTCGGCGGCCTTGAAGAAGGAAGCTTTATCGCCTGAGGGCTATGCGCAAATGATTGCCATCACCACACGCCTCAATACCCCAGGCCCAGATTTGGCTGAACTCTCGGACGTGCATGCCTTGACCGATGTCACCGGCTTTGGTTTGGCAGGACACGCTTTGGAGATGGCGCGAGGCGCTGGCTTGGATGTGCTTTTGGATTGGTCGGCCGTGCCGCTGCTCGATGGCGTGCAAGCCTTGGCGCAACAAGGCTTCATCACCGGTGCATCTGGGCGCAACTGGGCGGGCTATGGTGCGCAAGTGGTGTTGCCGGAGGCCTTTTCTGCTGTTGACCAAGCATTGCTAAGTGACCCGCAAACCAGCGGTGGTTTGTTGGTGAGTTGTGCACCCGATGCACTTGCAGCGGTAATGGCGGTGTTTGCCCAACATGGTTTTGCCCATGCCAAGGTGGTGGGCAAGGTCGCCCCAAAGATGGGCGACAAGCCTGTGTTGCGTGTCAGTCAGCGTAGCCAGGGTTGACGCGGTCAAGCACCCGCAACATGGCTTCAAAGTACAAGCGCTCACGCTCAGATACCGGATGCCTATCTGCAGGTGCGCGTTGCAATACCTGGGCAATCACTTCCTCGCTCAGCACCGCAAGAGGCTGACCACTGCCCATGGCCAGCAACTGGGTGTGGCAGGCTTTTTCCAGCTTGTATAAGCGCCTATAGGCCTGAGCCACGCTGTTGCCCACCGTCACCACGCCGTGGTTTTTCATGAACAGCACTTGCTTGTCTTGCAGGATGGAGGCCAAGCGCTCGCCCTCGCTCAAGGTTTTGGCCAAGCCGGTGTAGGTATGGTCGTAGGCGATGCGGTTGTGGAAAAACGCCGCGGTTTGGCTAGCGGGCAGTAGCCGATTGTCTTGCAGCATATTGAGCGCAGTCGCCCAAGGCTGGTGGGTGTGCAAGACCACTTTGGCACCTGTGATGCGGTGCAGGGGCGCATGAATGCATTGGGCCGACAACTCAACCACGCCCTCGCCTTCCAAGGTTTCGCCTGCTTCGTTGAAGACCATCATGTCGCTGGCTCGGGCCTCGGACCAATGCTTGCCAAAGGGCAGAACAAGGTATGCGTCTTCGCGGCCAGGCACGGTCATGGTGAAGTGGTTGTCTATGCCTTCTTCAAAACCATCGAGCACGGCCAAGCGCAAAGCACCAGCCAAATGAACTTTGGCTTGCCATACCGCATCGTTGGCTGTGTTGTGCAGAGAGTGAACTGACATGACCGCATCTTAATTGGGATCTGACCCCAATTTTTCGGCTTCAACACGTTGTGCGAACTCGGCACGAAGCGCCCGAAGTTTGGCCCGCGGATCCTCTTTGGTGGTGGCGGTGTTCAAGGCCATCTCGGCAATGAAGCGGCTGGGCAAGGCGCTAACCATCTCACGCCCCTTTTTGCGCTTGCGGCTCCAACTCACCACCAAACTGCGCTGGGCGCGGGTGATGCCTACATACATCAAGCGGCGTTCTTCCTGAATGCGTGTCAAGTTCAAGGCATCTTGTTGCAGGCTGACGCCGTCCTCCTCGGGCTTGAAGGGCAACAGGCCTTCGTTGACGCCGGCCATCATCACGTGCGGCCACTCCAAGCCTTTGGCGGCGTGCAGGGTGGAGAGGGTGACCACATCTTGGTCTTTTTCGCGCTCTGACAGCGTGGACAAGAGGGCAATGGTTTGCGCTACCTCTAAGAGGGTTTTGCTTTCACTCATGAGGCTCACACCGGCGGCATCGTCGACCTCGCCGCCGCAGCGCTTGGCCATCCAGTCGATGAAGTCCAGTACATTGGCCCAACGTGCGGCAGCGAGTTTTTCACTCTCCTCGCTGTCGTAAATGTGCTTCTCATAATCTAAGTCTTTGAGCCACTGCTGCAACAAAGCCAAGGCCGCTTCCGCCCCTTGGGTGTGGCGGGCTTTGAATTGCAAATCGTTGATCTCGTTACCAAAGGCTTGCAAGCTGCCCACTGCTTTGGGGGGAAGTGCTGCCCCTAGCGAGTGACTGAACACCGCCTCGAACAAGCTGATGCGGTACTGGTTGGCAAACTCGCCTAACTTTTGTAGCGTGGTGTGGCCTATGCCGCGCTTAGGTGTGGTGACGCAGCGCAAAAACGCCGGATCGTCGTCGTTGTTCACCCAAAGCCTAAGCCAAGCGCACAGGTCTCGAATTTCAGCGCGGTCAAAAAAGCTTTGACCACCCGAGACCTTGTAGGGAATCGCCGCTTTGCGAAAGGCTTTCTCCAACATACGCGACTGGTGGTTGGCGCGGTAGAGCACAGCAAAATCCTTCCACGCCCGAAACTGACTCAAACCCTCGCCGGTGTCGTTGCCCCCACGCAAGCTTTGGATGCGGTTGACCAAGCGCTCTGCCTCGTGTTCCTCGTTGTCGGCGTCCATCACCCGCACCGGCTCACCCTCGCCAAGCTCGGAGAACAAAGTTTTGGGAAACAGCTTGGGGTTGGGGCCAATCACATTGTTGGCGGCTTGCAAGATGGCGCTGGTCGAGCGGTAGTTTTGCTCGAGCTTGACCACCTTCAAAGCGGGGAAGTCGTGCGGCAAGCGCTGCAAATTGTCCAAGGTGGCGCCGCGCCAGCCGTAGATGGACTGGTCGTCGTCGCCCACTGCGGTGAAGCGGGCCCGCTGGCCCACCAACAACTTGAGCACCTCGTACTGGGTGGCGTTGGTGTCTTGGTACTCATCCACCAGCACATGGCCCATCTGTTGCTGCCATTGTTCTCTCACCTGCGCGTGTTGTTGTAACAACTTCAGCGGCAGGCCAATCAGGTCGTCAAAGTCCACGCTTTGGTAGGCGCTCAAGCGTTCTTCATACCGCGCCATGATGCGCGCGGTGATGCGCTCGTTGTCGTTGCTGGCTTGTGCCTCGGCCATGGCGGCGTTCAGGCCTTGGTTCTTCCACAGGCTGATGGCCCACTGCCATTGACGGGCAGTGGCCGCATCGGTGGTGCCACCTGCATCCTTCAAGATGGAGGTCACATCGTCGGTGTCCAAGATGCTGAAGTTGTTTTTCAAACCCAGCGCCTCGCCGTTTTGCCGCAACATGCGCACACCCAAAGCGTGAAAGGTACAAATCATCACTTTTTGTGCCTCGCGTCCCACCAGTTTTTTGGCGCGTTCGCGCATTTCAGCAGCAGCTTTGTTGGTGAAGGTGATGGCAGCGATGCGTTCGGGTTCCAGCCCCAATTGAATCAAGTGGCCAATCTTGTGGGCGATGACGCGGGTTTTGCCCGAACCCGCACCCGCGAGCACAAGGCAAGGTCCTTGGACATGGTGGACCGCTTCGAGTTGGGGGAGATTCAGGTCCGATGACATGCAGGTGACAGTGGGAGAGGCGAATGCGGCAAAGCCAACCATCATAGCGATGACAATCATTCCATATGCTTTCTATTTTGGGTGTCACCTTTCCCTTTTTCGCCTTGGTACTGGCGGGATACGTGGCGGCCAAGCGAGGGTGGCTGCCGCTTGAAGCCATTCCTGGTCTTAATGGCTTTGTGCTGTATTTCGCTCTGCCTTGCATGTTGTTTCGCTTTGGTGCCAACACGCCCATGGCGCAATTGCTCGATGGCTCGGTGGCTTTGCTCTACAGCTTGAGCGCCAGCGTGATGGTGCTGTTGGGCATGTGGACGCTCAAGAAGCACCACAACTGGAACGAATCCGCTTTTGGCACCATGGCCGTGGCCTTTCCCAACACCGGCTATATGGGCCTGCCCTTGTTGCTGAGCCTGTTTGGCCCTGCCGCGGTGGGGCCAGCCATCGTCACCATCGTCGTTGATTTGTTTTTCACCAGCTCCGTCTGCATTGCCTTGTCTCGCTTAGACCAAGCGCAAACCCATGGCGCTCGCACCGCTTTGGTTCAGGCGATCAAAAGTGTTTTCAGTATTCCGCTGACATGGGCGATTGGTTTGGGCGCCTTGGTATCGATCAATGCGTGGGTTTTGCCCGAGATGCTGACCCAAACCGTGGGCCTGATGGCCGGTGCTGCAGCACCCGTGGCCTTGTTCACCATAGGCGCATTGCTGGCGCGTCCCGTGCCGCCCTCAGCGCATGGGTGGTGGCATTGGCAGCGCGGCGGCGTTGACGCCTTGTTGGTTTTTTTAAAGTTGGTGGTTCACCCTGTTTGGGTATCGGTTTTGGGTTGGGGTTTGATGAAAATGGGTTTGCCCCTCACGCCGACGGCTTTGATGGCGGTGGTGCTGGTCGCCGCCTTGCCCAGCGCCAGCAACAGCGCTTTGCTGGCCGAGCGCTTTGGCGCCGACAGCGCTCGCATCACGCGGGTGATTTTGCTGTCCACCGCTTTGGCGTTCCCCAGTTTTTCAGCCTGGGTGGCTTGGTACAAGGCCTGAAAAACTTTTAAATGGCCAGCGGATCTACATCAATGGCCCAGCGCAGCACCGCCTTATGTTGCCCTTTGAGGTGCTGCAAATCGTCCTGCCACATGGCTAAAAACTGCTGCAAGTGTTTGCGTGAATGGCTCTCCACCAGCATTTGGGCGCGTTCCACATTGGCCACGCGTTGCATGCTCATGGGGACCGCGGGGTAAACGCTCAACACCCCAGCATCGGCGGGTAAACGCGCTTCACCCAATGCTTTGGCTGCATTCAAAAAATCTTGCGCGGCTTGCTGTGTTCGCGCTTCTGCACGCAGCAAGGCCTGAAAACTAAAAGGTGGCAAACCCGCTTGTTCCCGCTCATGCAACTGTTGTGCTGCAAAACCTGCAAAGTCATGACGCTTTAAGAATTCAAACACGGGGTGGGTGGGGTGAAAGGTTTGCACCCACATTTCACAGGCCTGAGATGCGCCCAGTTGCGCGTCTCGCCCCGCTCGCCCCGCCGCTTGCAACAGCAGCGAAAACAGCCGCTCGGGTGCGCGAAAGTCAGCCGAAAACAAAGCGCCATCGGGGTTGAGTGCCACGACCAAGCTCATGCGACGAAAGTCGTGTCCCTTGGCCACCATTTGCGTCCCCACCAACACATCCACTTCACCGTCATGCACCTGAGCGAGTTGTTTGACCAACTCGCCCTTCAGGCGCGTGGTGTCGGCGTCGATGCGTGCCACCCGCAGGGGCGAGCCGTCCGGTCGCTTCAGGTCTGCCAGCATCTCAGCCAATACTTCTTCCACTTTTTCCGTGCCATGGCCCATCACGCTGATGTCTTGGTTGCCACAAGCGGGGCAGGTACGCGGCACGGCTTGGGTCAGGCTGCAATAGTGGCAGCGCAGGGTGCGGTCGCCTTTGTGAAACACGCGGTAGGCGCTGCAATGCGGGCATTCGCTTTTCCAGCCGCACTCGGCGCAATGCAAGACCGGCGCATAGCCACGCCGATTCAACAACACCAACACCTGCTCTTGCCTGCCCAGCCTTTCTCGCATGGCGGCCAACAGGGGAGGTGAGATCAAGGTTTTGCGTGGCTGGTTGTTCATGTCCACGCGCCGCAACACCGGCAAGGCGCTGTTGCCCACGCGGCTGGGCATGGACAAACGCTGGTAGCGGGGTGTGGCTTGACCAGCCACCGCAGCTCGGCTGTGGTGCCAACTCTCTAGCGACGGCGTGGCCGAGCCCAGCAGCACCTGAGCGCCTTCGAGCTGGCCGCGGTAGACCGCCAAATCGCGGGCCGAATAGCGAGCGCCCTCTTGCTGTTTGTAGCTGGGGTCGTGCTCCTCATCGACCACGATGAGCTTCAGGTTTGGCATGGAAGCTAGTACCGCCAAACGTGTGCCCAACACAATACGTGCCGTACCCAAATGGGCCGCTAACCAACTGTTGAGACGTTGCGCTGGCGTCATAGCGCTGTGCATGGCGACGATGGCGCTGTCGCCCAAATGGGCGAAGCGTTGGCGTACCCGTGCCTCCAGCTGGGGTGTGAGATTGATCTCGGGTACCAGCAACAAGACTTGGGCTTGCGGTGCATCTTCCAGCACCAAGGCGACGCGGCGCAAGTACACCTCGGTTTTGCCGCTGCCGGTGTTGCCATGCAATAAAAACGGCCCACTGTGCTGGGCCAACTGCGCCAACACTTGCGTTTGTTCAGGCGTGAGGGCTGGCGCCAAAGCTTTTTCAGCGCTGGCTGGTGCCAAAGGCTTGAGGCGAGAGAGCTTTCGCTCAAACTGAAGTGCTGTCATGTCTCGCAAGGACGGCGGCAAGCAGGCCATGGCAAATTCACCTGCGCTGCGTTGGTAATAGTGGGCCGCGAAGTCAATCAGTTTCAGCCAATTTGCAGACAGAGGGGGGACGCCATGCAAAACCGAATGGATGGTTTTAAGGGCGGGGGTAGTCGTTTGGGGCTGAACAGGCGCTTGTGGCCACACCAGGCCCAAGGTATCGCGCTGTCCCAAGGGCACCCGCACCAAGCAACCGACTTGCACCTCCTCCTCGGTCTCGTAAGTCAATGGCCCCGTCAAGCGGCTGTAAGCGGGAGTTGGCACCAGAACAAAAATTTCTCGCCGCATGTCAAGCCCTCATTTGCGGCATGAAACTGATGCAAATCTTCACAAATTGAGCTAAGTCGTTGATTGTGAAGGGGCTTTGACAGTCATCACAAAATTCTGTGGATAACTTTGTTGACAGCTTGTCAGGCTGACGCCGCAAGCCAGATAAATAAGGGCTTTGAACACAATGCACGAAAAATTGGCAGCTCATAGAGTCTATATAAATCAATCACTTAACTAAAAACTGAAGATCTGCAAATTTTTTTTGAGAGTAAGTCCTTAGTTAATCGGCCGCCAAAAATTTGTGCATAACTAGTTCGCGCAGGGTAAAACTTTCTTGTCAAAAGTGGTGTTCAGGCGGCTTGACGCAGCTTTTTGGAGTGGCTGTGCACCGCGTCCACCAAGGCGCTCACATGCTCGGGCGGTGTGAACTGGCTGATGCCGTGGCCAAGGTTAAATATATGTGTGGGACCCGTGGTGGAGTTGTCGGTATGGGGTTTGCCAAAGCTGTCGAGCACATGGCGCACTTGGGTGGCAATGGCCTCGGGCGGGGCAAACAGCACATTCGGATCGATATTGCCTTGCAACGCTTTGCCAGGGCCGCCGACCTCACCACCCACCAAGCGTCTGGCAGTACCGAGGTTCATGGTCCAGTCCAAGCCCAGCACCTCGCAGTCCAGGTCTTTCATCTCGGGCAGCCACAAGCCGCCACCCTTGGTGAACACCAGTCTGGGAATGACAGCACCATCATGGCTGCGTTTCAGCTGCGCCAAGACGCGGCGGGTATAAGCCAAGCTGAAGTCTTGGAAAGCGCCGTCGGCCAGCACCCCGCCCCAGCTGTCAAACACCATCACCGCTTGGGCTCCGGCTTCGATTTGGGTATTTAAATAGAGGGCTACCGCGTCGGCATTGATGGCCAAGATGCGGTGCATCAGGTCGGGGCGGCTGTACATCAGGCTTTTGACCAGCCGGTAGTCGTCCGAACCACCGCCCTCGACCATGTAACAAGCCAGGGTCCAAGGGCTGCCAGAAAAACCAATCAAAGGCACACGACCGTTGAGCGCTTTGCGGATGCTGGTGACTGCGTCAAACACGTATTGCAGCTTGTGCATATCGGGCACGGCCAAAGCAGACACGGCGGCTTCATCGCGCACCACCTTGGCAAATTTGGGGCCTTCACCCAAGGCGAACGACAGGCCTAAACCCATGGCGTCGGGGATGGTGAGGATGTCGGAAAACAAAATCGCTGCGTCCAAAGCGTAGCGGTCCAGCGGCTGCAAGGTCACTTCGGTGGCGTAGTCCACGTTGGTGGCCAGCCCCATGAAACTTCCTGCCTTGGCGCGGGTGGCGCAGTACTCGGGCAGGTAGCGTCCAGCTTGGCGCATCAGCCAAACGGGGGTGTGGTCGGTGGCCTGACGCAAGCAGGCTTTGAGGAAGGTGTCGTTGAGGAGTGGTGCGTTCATAAAGCTTATTGTGGCAGGGTAATGAAGGTGAGGGCTTGAAGAACCAAGTCAGGGCTGAGCACCTCTGACAAGACCTTGGGTGGCTGTTGGGGCGCAAGCAACACATAAACAGGGACACCGCTGCGCCCCAAACGCCCCAGCGCTTGGGTGATGGCGGGGTCGCGCCGCGTCCAGTCGGCGCGCAGCAGCAACACTTTTTTATCGGCAAACGCTTGCAAGACCTTGGCGTCGCGCAGCGTGGTTTGTTTGTTGACTTGGCAGGTGACGCACCAAGCCGCAGTGAAATCAATGAACACCGTTTGCCCCGCTTTGACTGCAGCAGCCTCGCGCTCAGGTGACCACGCTTGCCAGTCGGCGCTGCTGCTGGATTTTTCAGCGATGGCAGGGGCCTCTCTCCAGACCAGCGGTCCCCAATTCAAAGCGACCAACAGTAAAAGGCCAAGCCACAAACCCAGACCCAGCCATTGGGCTTTGCCCGTCAAGCCTAAGGCCCAGACACAGGCACTCACCAACAACAGCATGGCCAGCATCACCGCCATGCCGTCGATGCTGGTTTGCTGACCCAGCACCCATAACAACCACACCACGGTGGCCAACATAGGAAAGGCCAGCAACTGGCGAAGCCTTTCCATCCAAATGCCTGGGCGCGGCAACCAACGTGCCCAAGCTGGAACCCAACTTAACAGTGTGAAGGGCAGCGCCAAGCCCAGACCCAAGGCGACAAAAATCAACAGGCCTTGCCACAAGGGCAAGGTCAGGGCAACGCCGACCGAAGCGCCCATGAAGGGAGCGGTACAGGGCGCAGCCACCACTACGGCCAAAACGCCTGAGAGAAAAGCATCGGCAAGCGGGTGACGCACCCATTGCGCTGCTAAGCCGCTGCTCCATGAAGCATGAACTTGAAGAACACCTAAGAGGTTTAAAGCAATCAAAGTAAACAGCAGCGCAAGCGCAGACACCACCAGCGGCGACTGCAACTGAAAGCCCCATCCCAGTTGTTGACCCGATGCCCTCAGGCCTGCCACCAAAAGCGCTAAGCCCAGCATGCTGGCAATCACGCCCAGTGCATAGGCCAAGCCGATAGCGCGGCGCTGGGCCACGCTGTGGTGGTGCTGGCTCAGTGACAACACTTTGATGGCCAGTACCGGCAACACGCAGGGCATCAGATTCAGTAACAAACCGCCTAAGAAAGCGCCCAACAAGGCGGCGAGCAAGGCCGGCCAACTTACCGTCTCGGTGACTTTTTGAGCATGGGGAGGACTGACAAGCGCCAAGTCTTTGGCCACGGTGGTGCTGCCCTCAGGCGGCCAAGCGCCTTGGATGGCCAGGTTCAAGCGCCATGCTTTGGCTTGTTCACCAAAGCCGTTCACCACGAGCAACCCCAGCTTGGAGGGCTCGCTGCTTCGCATGGCATGCAATGGGGCTTGCAGCACATAGTCAGCACCTTGCCACTGGCCGGCCAGTGTGTCCACGCCCAAGCCGCTGGCCAAGACTTCAGTGGATTCGGCAAAGATTTGCAAGGGCTTGCCTTGCAAGCTTGGCGGCAGTCCTTGAATGTGCAAGGCCAAACCCTTGGCTGAAAGTGGGGCGTTTTGTGCAAAAGGTTGCAGGGCTTGGGGCTGTGCAGCCAGCAGTGTTTCAAAAGCTGCGGCGTGGCTGGCGCGACTGACAGCTACCGGCAGTTGGAGTTCAAACTTGCCCTCTTGCGGAATACATTCTTGTTTGCACACCAACCAACTGGCATGGAGTTGGATCTTGACTGAACTGGAATTGGCCACAAAGCCTTTATCTACCTGAACCGGCGCCCCCAACAAGACCTGACCCTCAAAACCATGGTTCACCATGTCACCCACACGGATCATTTGCGGAATCGGCCATAGTGTGTTGCCAGCTTGCAGACCTTGTGGCAGGGTCCAGTTCAGCTGTGTGGCCAAACCGCTGTCACCCGCATTGAGCCAATAGGTGTGCCAGCCCGGTTGGTGCTGCACCAGCAAGCCCAGCATCAACGGTTCGCCCGCTTTCACACCTTGCGGCGCCTGCGCCACCAACTCCGCGCGTACTTGGGGAGTCTTGACCACGCTGCTGGGAGGCATCTGGGCAAAGCAGGCCCCTAAGCTCAGGCTGATCAACGCAAAAAAACGAAGCAAATAGGCTGTCATGTGGGCCATTGTTACCCAAGCCTTTAAGATGGCGTGCATGAAGGTATTACCGCGTTACTGGGC
>NZ_JBBAOI010000016.1:0-50182 GCF_040401495.1 Limnohabitans sp. | reverse complement strand
CCTGCCAAAGCCAAATCACATTGATGCACGCAAATTCTGAAAGCACCCCATGATTTGCACCAGTTGCTATTTCATCAACCCAAGCGAAAATGTTTTTTGCCAAAACTGCGGTTCGCAACTGCCGCATGTGCAAAACGAAAAACCCAATATTTCGCCGCTTATTTTGGCCAACACGCTTGACAACAGTTCACTGCTGATCTCGCGTGGCCCTTGGGAAATGCGTCTGGATTTATCCATACCATTTTTGCTGGTGGCTTTGGCCATCTTCCTCTTTAGCGGCAATGCAATTTACGCGTGGGTGGCAGTTGGTCTTGGCTTAGCTTTTGCCTTTTATAAAACTAACGATACGCAGCAGATTATTCGGCAAAGCATTCCAGTTGAACTTATCAACAAAACCATCATTGCCTATGGTCCCGCCAACACGTCCAATCGCTTCACGCTTTCCACGGGTGTTTTGTATTTACTCTCAGACGGCTTGTATTTCAAATCTTTTGACAGCAATGAGGACATCTCTTTTATCCATATCGAGATTTCTTTCACCGAGAGTGCCAAACGAATCAAGGGCTTGTCATTGTTTGCCAACTGGCATGAAATTCAAATGAACAATGGCATGAACGAAAAATTCACCTTCACGGTTCAAAACGGCGGGGAATGGATGCTGCTGATGAAGGTTTTGCGTTCCGAGATGAAGAAAAAATCTTCCTAAGGCCTGCTTAGGCAGCAAAAATATTTTGCATTTCCATTCTGATGCGGTAGGCAGGTAACGTGGTGTCCATGGCCACATCGTCCCAGCACAGGGATTGCCCCTTTTTCACATCACGTATTAACTTCACCTGATGCGCCAAGCCCAAAGGCAGCCCGCCCATGCGTGATGATGTACGGGCGGGGAGCAACTTGCCCCACACGGTGTAACCGCCCTCGCCATCGAGTATTTCTCCCGCTTTCAAATCTCGCTTTGCGGTGGCCACCACATCGGCTTGCCAACCCTGCGCCACACCTGTGGGCTCGCCTCGCAATGCCACACTGGCCACCGACATGCCGACCTCAAGCCCGATCAAATGCCAACGCTTGTACAAAGTGAAATAACGCCCCGTGGGGTCGGTATGCGCGTTGTACTCTTCGAAACAGTTTTTGATGTAATCCGTCTCGGCCTCCACCGTCACCCACACGCCCATTCGAATGTCATAAGGAATGACACGCCCATTGGCTTCGAGTGAAGAAATGACTTCCACCATGCCCTTGTGCTCCAACACACCACCCTCGCTGATGGGGCGTGTCACGAAAGGGATGTCTTCTACGCTGGCCGGTGGGTAGAGCAAGCCATTGCTGGGGACATCCAAACCTGTGGCGTTAGCCACCGCCGTGCTTTCAATAGAAGGTTTAGATCCATCTAAAAAACTATTGAACATTTTGGGGTTCAATCCGCCACGACTGGCTTGCTCTGGGGTGAGTCCGTAGTTGCCCCAAACGGTGTCAGGCGTGGACTCACAAAAATGCGGCAACCATTTGTGACCACGACCCGCCGCCACCACAGGGAAACCGCAGGTGCGAGCCCAATCGACCAAATCGCAAATCAACGCAGGTTGGTCACCAAAGGCCAGCGAATACACCACGCCAGCAAGAGCTGCTTTTCGCGCAAGCAAAGGGCCGCAGAATGCGTCTGCTTCCACCGTCACATTGACGACGTGCTTGCCATGCTCGAACGCAGCAAGGCAATGCTCGACCGCAGCGATGGGGTTGCCGGTGCATTCCACCACCACATCGATGCGCGGGTCACTCACCAAAGAGCGCCAATCTTCTGTGAGGAAAGTCTGTCGTTGCTGGAATGCTTCGTCCAAGGACTTGGCCTGCGATTGATGCTCGCTCCAGCCTACACGGGCCAAATTGGTTTTGGCGCTTGCCAGAGATAAATCAGCAATGCCTGCCAAATGCACCCCAGGGGTTCGCGGAACCTGAGCCAAGTACATGGCGCCAAACTTTCCCGCGCCAATCAGCGCAACGCGTATGGGATTGTTGTCTCGTTCGCGCTGCAGCAGTTGATGGTGCAAACTCATGCGGCTTCTTTGGCTTGGTCAAAAGGGACATCAGTCGTGACCAATGCGCTGGCGGGCAAGCCATTGGCCCAAGGCAAATCCACAGGGTAAGACGTGGATAAGCAATCGTCGGGCAAGCACTCGATGGGGGTGAAGTCTCTGTGCGCAATGAATTCAGGTCGTTTGTGGCGACGAATATGGTTGCTCACCGCACACAAACTCAGGTAGACACTGACACGGTTCCAAGGCGACAAATTGCTAGCAGAGGCATGAACTAAACAGCTGTGAAACAAAATCATCGAGCCTGCAGGGCCCGTGGGGCTGACAATGCCGCCGCGCTTACCGCCTGCGCGTGCAACCAATTGGCTGATCAGGTCGTTGTCCACGGTCCACAGGGGATAGCTGGTGGTGGTCAAATCGTGCTTTGCGTCGATCACACCTTTTTTGTGGCTGCCAGGGATGAACATCAAAGGGCCATTAAATTCATTCACATCATCCAAAAAGATGGCCACATTCATGGCTCGCTCAGTGGGCATCATGTCGTCGTTAAGCCATGTGCCGTAGTCTTGGTGCCATTGCCACACATCACCTTCAAAAGCCATCTTGCCGTTGATCTTGAACTGGTGCATGTAAAGTTTTTCACCAAACAAGTCTTCAACGGGCTCGATCATGCGTGGATGACGAGCCAATTTTGCAAAGGGTTCGCTGTACATATGTGCCGCAAAATTGGTGCGAACCGCGTCCTTGCCCTTTTCGCGCACATTGAAAGCTTCCCGACGGCTGTAAAGGCGAGGCACCTCTTCCACCATGACGCGGGTCTCTTCAGGGTTAAACAAACCAGGGAAAAATAAATAGCCCTCTTTGTCAAACTGAGCGTGCTGCTCTGGGGTCAATTTCATATGCGTCTCCTCTAGACCGGTATTCAGAATTCAACAAATTATCGCTATTTCCTAAAGTCTCTTCCTTTGAGGAATAGCAACCTTGGCCATAATCAGCGTTTTGCTGTCACCTAAGTGCCTGGAGTCTCGCCCATGAAAGCTTTTTTTCATCTTTTTTTCAGCCTGTTGCTATCGACCTCTACGGCATGGGGAGCAGATATTTCGGACGGTAATGCCCCACCCGACCTAGAGTCGGCGAAAGCCTTGATCGCCAAAAAGGACTGGAGTTCTGCCGTTGCAAGCTTGGAAAAATTTGTCAAAACCAATCCCAACAACGCCGATGGCTTTAACTTGCTGGGGTTTAGCTTGCGCAACAGCAAACGCTACCCTGAGGCCATCTTCAACTACAAGGAAGCCTTGCGCATTGACCCCAACCACCGCGGGGCACATGAATACCTAGGGCAAACCTATGTGCAAACCAAGCAAATCGATAAAGCCAAAGAATTGCTTGCCTCGCTTGAAAAAATTTGTGGCTTGCAATGCGAGGAATACCTCGATTTGAAAAAGTCCATTGATAAATTCAAGAAGTAAAAGCAGGCGGCTTCAAGGGTAAAGCAGTTTTATAGCGAACTTGCTTCAATGCAAAGCTGCTTCGAATTTTTTCGACACCTGGGATGGGCGAGAGTTGCTCCAATATAAATTTTTCTAAGGTCGCCATATCGGCAATGGCCACTCGAATCAAGTAATCGGAGTCCCCTGTCATCAGGTAGCACTCCATCACCTCGTCATGGTCAGCAATGCGCTTCTCAAATTCAGCCAAGGTCTGCTTGGACTGCTCTTTCAAGCTGATGGAGATAAAAACATTCAACCCAAGGCCCAAAGCCTTGGGTTCGGTCAGCGCCACATATTTTTGAATCACGCCCGAAGCCTCTAGCGCCTTGACCCGATTCAGACAAGGAGATGGCGAGAGGTGCACCCGTTTGGCTAGCTCGACATTGGTGATGGCGCTGTCTTGCTGCAATTGGTCTAATATTTTGTAATCAATCATATCTAACGACATAAAATTCCTTAAAAAGTAATTTTTTATATATTTTATGCTGATAAATATCGAAAATTGACTATATATAAGAGATTTATTTGGTCGCCTTCTCGCTACATTGGGGGTTATGAATAAAAGACTGGTCAACCCCTCCTTGCCCACAGCGAACATGGATCAAGATCCACAAGAGACCGCCGAGTGGCGTGACGCATTCAACGCCGTCGTGCTGCAACATGGGGCTGAACGTGCAGGTTTTTTGCTTGACCAACTCGTCTCACTGGCCCACCAAAAACAATTGGACTGGTCACCCGAGTTGGTCACACCCTACGTCAATACCATTGCCGTGGATGTTCAAACGCCCTTTCCTGGCGATTTAGCCATCGAAGAAAAAATTGCCTCGCTGATGCGCTGGAATGCGTTGGCGATGGTGGCAAGAGCTAACGCGGCTTACGGAGAACTCGGTGGCCATATTGCCAGTTACGCCAGCGCTGCTGATTTATTTGAAGTGGGGTTTAACCATTTCTTTCATGGCCGCAATCAACAACATGGCGGCGACTTGGTGTTTTTCCAACCCCACAGTGCGCCTGGCGTCTATGCAAGAGCCTTTCTAGAGGGTCGCTTAAGCGAACAGGATTTGGCGCATTACCGACAAGAGCTGAGTGCACCCCAAGCGGGGGCAAGAGGCTTATCGAGCTACCCTCACCCATGGTTGATGCCCGATTTTTGGCAATTCCCCACTGGCTCGATGGGGCTAGGGCCTATCAGTTCGATTTACCACGCCCGATTTATGCGCTACCTGTCGCACCGCCAACTGCTTGACTGCAGTCAGCGCAAAGTTTGGGGCGTGTTTGGCGATGGCGAAATGGACGAACCCGAGAGCATGAGCGCTTTGACGCTTGCGTCCCGCGAAAAATTAGACAACCTGGTATGGGTGGTTAACTGCAATTTGCAGCGCTTGGATGGCCCAGTTCGCGGAAATGGGCGCATCATTGATGAACTGGAAAAACTCTTTCGTGGCGCGGGCTGGAATGTGGTCAAACTCATTTGGGGCAGCGACTGGGATGGCTTGTTTGCCAGAGATACCCAACAAGCCTTGGTGAAAGCTTTTGCCAACACAGTGGACGGGCAAATGCAAACCTTTGCAGCCAAAGACGGGCGCTTCAATCGTGATAATTTTTTCGGACAAAACCCAGAGTTGACCCAACTCGCTCAAGGCCTGAGCGATGAACAAATTGACCGCTTGAAACGAGGCGGCCATGATTTGGTCAAAATCCATGCGGCTTATGCGGCAGCCGCGGTTCACCAAGGCCAACCCAGCGTCATCTTGGCGCACACCAAAAAAGGCTATGGCATGGGGCAAGCGGGTCAAGGCAAGATGACCACCCACAGTCAGAAAAAACTCGATGACACGGCGCTGCTGGAGTTTCGCAACCGCTTCAATCTTCCATTGAGTGACGAACAAGCCAAAGAGCTGGCGTTTTTCAAACCGCAAGACGACAGCCCTGAGATGCAATACCTTCATGCTCGGCGTCAACAATTGGGCGGCTACTTGCCCAAGCGTGAAACTGCTTGCGACACCATTGCCGTACCAGCCTTGAGCAGCTACGCGAACTTCGCAACCCTTGCTGATGGCAAAGAGATGTCGACCACCATGGCATTTGTTCGTTTGCTTGGCAATCTCATGAAAGACCCGCAGCTTGGCACACGCATCGTACCTATCGTGGCCGACGAAGCCCGCACCTTTGGCATGGCGAATCTGTTCAAACAAGTGGGCATTTATTCCAGTGTGGGGCAAAAGTATGAGCCCGAAGATATAGGCTCGGTGCTGAGTTACCGCGAAGCCATGGATGGCCAAATTTTGGAGGAAGGCATCAGCGAAGCTGGTGCGATTGCCAGTTGGACAGCTGCGGCCACGAGTTACAGCGTTCATGGCTTGGCCATGCTGCCTTTCTACATCTACTATTCCATGTTTGGCTTCCAGCGGGTGGGAGATGCGATTTGGGCTGCCGCAGACCAACGTGCCAGAGGCTTTTTACTGGGCGCCACCTCGGGGCGTACCACCTTGGGTGGCGAAGGCTTGCAGCACCAAGACGGCACCAGCCATTTGGTGGCGGCCACCATCCCTAATTGCAAAGCCTATGACCCAGCATTCGCTTGCGAGATGGCGGTCATCGTCGACCAAGGTATGCGAGAGATGATGGTTGACCAAAAAGATGTGTTTTATTACATCACCCTGATGAACGAAAACTATGCCCAGCCGGATCTGAAAACTGGTAGGGAGGCCGAGATTTTGCAAGGTATGTACCTGCTTTCAGATAACCGCTCAGCGGTGCCTCAAGCCACTGCAGAGGTGACGCTTTTGGGTTCGGGTGCCATTTTGCGAGAAGTGATGCAAGCCGCTGATTTATTGGCAAAGGAAGGCATTGCCTCAAAAGTGTTCAGTGTGACCAGTTGGAGTGAACTGGCCAGAAATGGGCAGACTTGTGAGCAGGTAGCCTTGACGGGAGGTGAAAACCTGACCCCGTTTGTCAGCACCCAACTGAGCAACACCCATGGGCCTGTGATTGCTGCCACTGACTATGTCAGGGCTGTCGCAGAAAGTGTGAGGGCCTACCTGCCCCCCAACAGACGCTACATAGCATTAGGCACCGATGGGTTTGGCCGCAGCGACACACGCGCGGAGTTAAGAAACTTTTTCCAAGTGGATGCGCACCACATCGCTAAAGCGGCCCGTGTGGCGCTGGCTCAAGCGTGATGTTTTTCAAACGCAAACATAAAGTCGCGCAGCTTTTGCACCGCTGAAAGCGACATGGCGTTGTAAATGGAGGCTCGCATACCGCCCGCGATACGGTGGCCGCGCAGTTGAACCATGCCTTGGGATTGCGCAACATTCAGGAACTCAGTGTTCAAGGATTCATCGCGCAAATAAAAAGTCACATTCATGCGAGAGCGATCTTCTGGGCGCACACGGTTGCTGAAGAAGCGACTTTGGTCTAAAAAATCATAGAGCAACTGGGACTTTGCAAGATTGCGCTCTTGCATGGCAGGCAAGCCACCTTCGCTTTGAATATGCTGCAAAACCAAACCCATGATGTAAATGGCATAGGTGGGCGGGGTGTTGTACATGGACTCGTTTTCGGCTTGTATTTGGTAGTTGAAGGCTGAGGGCGTTGAGGCCAACGCATGGCCCATCAAATCTTGGCGAACAATCACCAAAGTAACGCCAGAGGGTCCCATGTTTTTTTGTGCGCCTGCATAAATCAGTCCATAACGAGAGACGTCGATGGGTCGGGACATGATGTTGGAGGACATGTCGGCAACCAGAGGTACATCACCTGTGTTTGGCGTCCAATGGCATTCCACGCCACCAATGGTTTCATTGCTACAAAAATGCACATAGGCAGGCTTTTCTGACAACTGCCAAGTGGCTTGATCAGGCATACATGTGAAGCTTTGCGCTTGGGAACTGGCGGCGAGATGGACATGGCCGTAACCAGCGGCTTCTTGCATCGACTTGTCTGACCAATTGCCACTGACCACGTAGTCTGCCTGGCCTGTTGAGCCGATCAGGTTCATGGGCACGATCGCGTTTTGTGCAATAGCCCCGCCCTGCAACAACAACACACTGTAGTTGTCAGGAATGGCCAATAAAGTTTTTATCAGCGACTGTGTTTGGGCCAAGATTTGTGTGAACTCAGGCCCTCGGTGGCTCATCTCCATGACTGACATGCCACTTCCCTGCCAGTCCAGCATATCGCTGGCAGCTTGTCGCAAAACGGTCTCTGGCAAGGTAGCAGGGCCGGAACTGAAATTGATAACGCGGTTCATAGGGCTTAATCTGACAAGTCTATACCTTCTTGCAGCGCCACGCGTTGCAAAGCCTCCTCAAACAAAGCCCTCGCAGTGCCAGAGACCGCAGAGAGATAAGCGTGCAGCTTGGCATCATTGACCGAGCTATTCAAACATTCGCTACTGTATTTTTCAAAACTGCTGAGCTGAGCGATCAACTCGGCCACGTGGCGTGGACATTCGCACAGCACTTGGGTTGAAATAGCTGCAACACGCTGCAATACCTGATCAGAATAACGCCTCGCAGGAATGGTTTTGGTGGTCAATTGAGAAAGATGTCTTGACGGGTCTACGAACAGCACCGACTGCATGATGTCACTTAAATCGGTATCAGACACCGGCTCACGCCGCAAAAGCAAACCAGCGTTCTTCAAGTCTTGTAGGACCTGCTCAGAGGCATAGCGGTAAATCAGCAATCCTTTGCTGACTTTCAAACGCTGTTGCAGACGCAAGATATCGTCCGCGTAGTTGGAAAGCACCGATGATTGACTCAGTACCAGCATGGTGGAGGCGTCGTCCACTGCGGGCATTTCCGCCGAAGACAAAGCGTCTTGCAAATCAGTGAACACCTGCACTACCTTCAAACTGGCATGACCAAAACTCAAGGTGAACTTTTGCGTTTCTAAGCGTGAGGCCAAGTTGTAGCCAACGACCACCAAGGAAATCACTGCCGGCAGCACTTGACGTGCCGCGTGCACCTGCACCGCTTGGCGTGACTCATTCAACAAGCTTTGCAAGGATGAAATATCCAAGTCCGACAAGGTGCTGATGGCGTGCCCTTGTTGCGTCAAGCTTTTCAGCAAGGTGACTTTGAGCACATCTTGGTCACTGTAAAGACGATGGCCGCCATCGGTTTTGGGTGGCGTGACTACCGAGTAGCGGCGCTCCCATACCCGCAAAGTTGCTACAGGCAAACCAGCCAGTTTGGCCACCGCGCCAATTCTGTACCTGCCTTGCATGGGGTCGGTTGAAGTATTACGCTGCATATCGCCCTCTTTTCCGATTGATTGAATAGGTTTTGACCTAATATTAACTCGATAATGACTCATATTTATTCTTTTTTATTGAAATTGTTCTTTTTTAACCTATATTACAACTATGAAATCGATTCATACCACTCTTTAGTGGTTAACACCCTGAGATAAAGTCTGGAGATTGATATGTTTTCTAAACTGACGCAAAACGCGGTCAACACCATGTTGTGGGTATGCAAGCATCAGGACAATGGGCCTGTCACCACCGAAATTGTCAGTAAACGGCTAGGTCTATCGGTGTCTTACTTAGAGTCTTTGTTCTCTCAACTGAAGAAACATGGTTTTGTGGTTTCTTACCGTGGCCCGGGTGGTGGGTATTGCACGCAAGGAAAACCAACTGAAGTTATGTTGTTGGATCTGGTTAAGCATTTCGATTTTCAAGAGCAATCCAAACACCGCCCCCGCGAAGATCAAGGGGAGATGAGCAAAGACGTGATTTCGCACCTGATGAAAAGTTTTTGGGAAACCCATTTGCAGGGTTTGAGTTTGGCCGACGTCATGCACCAATTGCCAGATGATGCTTGGGGCGGCGTACCCTCAACGACTGCATCAGCCAAACTCGATCCTCGGAAATTTAAACCCCTTCAAGTGCCCAAATTACCAACGGGGCCCAATTCGGTTTTCACATTAGCCCATTCTTTAGCCGCCTAAGTACCAGCCTTAGCCAGCAAGGCTATGCGCTAAAGTCTGCATCATTTTAAAAATAAGATGCAGTTCTATGAATCACGTTTACCATTCAAGCAGTCCTTGGAAAAACCGAATTGAAGATTTCATGGAAAACCCATGGATTCAAAATTTTTTGGTTTTCCTTATTTTGCTCAATGCAGTAATCCTTGGCTTAGAAACCGATGCCGACATCATGAGCAGCATTGGTATGCAATTGATTTTGGTTGACCACGCTATTTTGTGGATCTTCATCGCTGAAATCGTGATTCTCATCACAGCAAGAGGTCTTGCTTATTTCAAAGATCCTTGGTGTGTATTCGACTTTGTTGTTGTAGGTATTGCGCTTATTCCTGCTTCGGGCTCTTTATCTGTCTTAAGAGCTTTAAGGGTTTTGCGGGTACTTCGTCTGATCAACAAAGTCGAAAGCATGCGCAAAGTGGTGGGCGGTTTGCTCGGCTCTTTGCCAGGACTGGGCTCTGTTTTTGGTTTGATTTTGATTATTTTTTATGTGGCGGCCGTGATCGCAACGAATCTCTTTCGCCATGATTTCCCCCAATGGTTTGGCGACTTGGGGGCGAGTGCGTTTACTTTGTTTCAAATCATGACCTTGGAAGGTTGGTCACAAGAACTGGCCAGACCCATCATGGAGGTTTTCCCCTATGCCTGGATATTTTTTGTTATTTTTATTCTCATTGCTACTTTCATTGTCTTCAATCTGTTCATCGCAGTCATCGTGGACTCCATCACGGCTGATAAAGAACAAGATAGAAAAGACCACGCACAATTCAACGCCATAGAGCATGAATTGCGCACCGTACACCGTGAACTCAGTGAGTTGCGTCAGTTGCTTGAAAAGCAAACGGCGCAGTCACCACCTCGCTCTTGACCATGCGCAGCTGGCCGCTTCCTCACAACAACATGTTTGAATGCCGTGTTAGGTCAGCCCTGCCTATGCCCGAAGGTTTGCGTCGCCTGATTGGTACGCATATTCGGCAAATGACAGGGTCAACCCAGTCATTGGACAACTTCAAACAACCCCTTGGCGACCCAGGATTGCTAGGACCCGACTCACAGGCTTGGCGGGTCCATGCGCATTTCATCAGCATGATGGTGGGGGGCTTGTCTTCGCTGATGTTGCAAGCTTTGCATCCGCGGGCCTTGGCAGCGGTTTGGGACCATTCAAATTTTCGCCATGACCTTAAAGCACGATTGGGTAGAACCGCTTACTTTGTCGCTATCACCACCTACGGGCCTAGCGAGTTGGCCTTGAAAGCCATAGACCGCGTCAATCGAATTCATGCCAATGTGCATGGCTCCATGCCCGATGGTTCTGCCTATGTGGCCAATGAACCCGAACTGCTGCGCTGGGTGCATTTAGGCGAGGTGAGTAGTTTTTTACGTGCCTACCAAAGTTTTTCACTCAACCCACTTGAGCACGCAGAGGAAGACCGCTACTTGGCCGAAATGACGTTGATTGGCAAACACCTCGGCATAAATGATTTGCCCCAGACCAAGCAAGCCAGCGAACAAGCCCTGCTTGCCTTTTTGCCTGACTTGCGGTTCGATCATCGAACTGCAGAGATCATCAAGGTGATTGAGAACTATCCCAGCACCCTGTGGGAGCGGCCTCTGATCAAGTTGGTGATACGAGCCGCATTTGATGAACTCCCGGATTGGGTCTTGGCCATGCTAGGTCGAACGCCTTCAAGCCCCCTGCACAAACAAGCCGTTCGTCATGCACTTCAGCTTGCAGGCTTACCGCTTCAAGCGGCACTTGACGAAGAAGGTGTCGCTGCTTTTTCGCGTAAAAGAATGGCGCTTCATCGCTGAAAATTTTTGCCCCATGAAGGTGCATTACTCTCTACGCGCACTGTTATCGGGCAATAGTGCTGGCTGCAAGCCCTTGAAAACTTAAAAAAACAGATATTCATTGAGCGTTGCACTGAAAAGTAGCAAAGATATGCTGGGCATAAAGTCTGCTTAAGCATAGGTAACACCTATTCAATCAAGGCGGATCTTCATGGCACACGCCATATTTGATGAAATGCGGCAATCCAACGGATTGGCACGATCGCACTACACCCCCTTTGATACATGGCTGAAAGGTATTTCTGCCGAAACCATCCAGCAAAAACAAAATGAGGCGGATTTGATTTTTCGCCGCACTGGGATTACTTTTTCTTTGAACGGTGACGAGGGTGGTACAGAACGCCTGATTCCCTCTGACTTGATCCCCCGCATCATTGATGCAGGCGAATGGGCCTTGATGGAGAAGGGCTTGGTTCAACGCGTGACGGCCATCAATATGTTTTTGCATGATGTCTATCACCAACAGTCCATCTTAAAAGCCGGCATTGTGCCAAGCGAGGAAGTCTTGGCCAATACACAGTTCATGCCCATGATGTTGGGACTGGACTTGCCCCACCAAATCTACGCGCATATTGCAGGTGTAGACATCATTCGCCATGCAGATGGCAGCTTTTATGTGTTGGAAGATAACCTTCGTGTGCCCTCGGGCGTGTCATACATGCTGAGTAACCGCATCTTGATGATGCGACTCTTCCCAGACCTGTTTCGCCGCTACGCAGTTCGACCAGTTGAACACTACCCTGCACTCTTGCTACAAACCCTCAGATCTTCTAGCTGGGTAGAACAACCAACCGTAGTGCTGCACACACCTGGCCGGTTTAACAGTGCCTACTTTGAGCATGCATTTTTGGCCAAGCAAATGGGCATCGAACTGGTTGAAGGTTCAGACCTGTTTGTCAGAGATGGTTTTGTTTATATGCAAACCACCGAAGGACCGCAACAAGTGGATGTGATCTACCGCCGCGTGGACGACACCTATATGGACCCCTTGTGCTTTCAAGCAGACTCGTACATCGGTGTGCCTGGCTTGGCTTCGGTTTACCGACAAGGCAATGTCATCATTGCCAATGCCTTGGGAACCGGTGTGGCTGACGACAAATCCATCTACCCCTTTGTGCCAGCGATGATTCGTTTTTACCTTCAAGAAGAACCCATTTTGAAGAACGTCCAAACTTGGCAATGTCGTCATGCTGACGAATTGAGCTATGTGTTGGCGAACCTAAAAGACTTGGTGGTCAAAGAGGTGCATGGCGCAGGCGGCTACGGCATGTTGGTAGGTCCTGCATCCACCAAGAGTGAAATTGACGCTTTTGCCAAGCGCATCAAAGCCCATCCGGATAATTACATTGCACAGCCCACGCTGAGCCTGTCGACCTGCCCTATTTTTGTAGACCAAGGCATTGCACCACGACACATCGATTTACGCCCCTTTGTGCTGATGGGAGACAAAACCCGCATCGTGCCGGGTGGCTTGACCCGAGTAGCTTTGAGAGAGGGCTCTTTGGTAGTGAACTCCTCTCAGGGGGGCGGCACCAAGGACACTTGGGTGCTTGAAGAGAGCGAGGCTCACTGATGTTGTCTCGTGTTGCTGCGCAACTCTATTGGATGTCTCGCTACCTTGAACGTGCAGAAAACATGGCGCGAATCTTGGAGGTGGGACAGTCGTTTGCTCTGGTTTCAGCCAGCGACAGCCAAGGCGACGATGTTGATGCCATCAAAGAACCCTTGGTCATCACTGACACACTTGCTGCTTTTGAAACCACTGGCAAACCCTTTCGTTCAGACCAAGTAGCGCAATTCTTGGCATGGGACCAAGACCATCCCTCCTCTATTTTCAATTGCATACAAGCCAGCCGAGAAAATGCACGAGCGGTTCGCGGTGCCATGACGGTAGAAATGTGGGAATGTATCAATGACACATGGCTGGAGTTGCTGACACGCAAAAAGAAAATGCTGCGCAACGATACCGTCGTTGATTCAAGTTTTTTTGAATGGATCAAGCAGCGCTCTCACCTTTTTCGTGGCGTTACCTTTGCTACTGTTCAACGTGACCAGCCCTACCATTTCATTCGACTTGGCACCTACCTTGAACGCGCAGACAATACAGCGCGTATTTTGAGCGTCAAGACACGACGCCAAGCAGAAGAAGGCAACGACATGGTGGACGACTACTACCGGCTTGGCGCAGTGCTTCGATCAGTCAGCGCTTTGGAGGCGTACCGAGATACCTACCGTGACACCATCGATGCCGATCGTGTTGCTGAATTATTGATATTCAATCCAAGGGTTCCACGTTCTCTGCATTTTTGTTTGGATGAGTGCGCTCTCATACTCAGTCAACTTCCTCAGCAAACAGGGCGTGAAGCTCGCAAACGTTGCGCCAACCTTTTGACCCACTTACGCTATGGCGCATTGAAAGAGGTATATGCACTGGGTTTGGAAGATTATTTAGAGAAATTTGTCGAAGAAAACATAGGTCTTGCACAAGCTGTGCAAACCGAGTATTTGGAAGTTTTGTCATGAAATTGCAAATCTTCCACGAAACCACCTATACCTACGATCAGCCCATGCGCCGAAGCATACAAATGCTGCGCATGTCGCCCCCGCAAACCGCAAGACAACAAATCAGTCAATGGCAACTTGTGCTGCCAGTCAAAGCCACGCCATGGACAGATGCCTATGGCAACCAATGTCACTGTTTGGTGTTAGACAAGCCTTTGCAATCGATTGTCCTCAGAGCTCAGGGTGTGATTGAACTCATGCAAAGCGACCAAGGGGAACCCGAGGGGCCCGTACCGCCTGCGGTTTTCTTGCGCATAACGCCACTGACACAGCCGGATTCCGCGATCAAAGCGTTTATAGAACCGTTTCGGCAAACTGTTCGTTCCCGCCCCTACCTTGGCTTGCACGATGTGATGCTGGCCTTGCTCAATCAAATGCCGTATGAAAAAGGTCACACCCAAGTAGGCTTCAGTGCAGCCCAATCTTTTGCAGTCGGCAAAGGCGTGTGCCAAGACCACACGCATGTGTTTTTGGCTTGTGTCCGACACTTAGGTTTGCCCGCTAGGTATGTCAGCGGTTATCTCAATTCAGAGGATCAAGGCCATGTGGCCAGCCATGCCTGGGCAGAAGTTTGGATTGGCGCACGTTGGGTTGGGTTTGACGTCAGTAATTCGGTCGGGGCAGACCAAGGCCATATTCGCTTGGCGCATGGACTTGACTACGATGATGCAAGTCCTGTTCGGGGTGTGCGCATTGGAGGCGGCAACGAAACCTTGGACAGTTTTGCGAAAGTAGGATTGGTTAACTTCACTCAGCAATAAACCGCTATGACCTATTGTGTTGCGATGGCATTGAACGAGGGTTTGTTGTTCGCCTCTGATTCACGCACCAATGCAGGTGTGGATCATGTCTCCACGTTTTGCAAAATGACGGTGTTTGAAACACTGGGCGAAGGTGTGATCGTCATGCTCAACAGCGGTAATCTGGCAACCACCCAACAGGTCGTCAGTCGTATCAAGCATTACGAAAATAAAACTGGCGAATCCTTAACGTCCATGGGCTCCTTGTTCGCTGTCGCAGAGCTGCTTGGCAAAGAGTTGCGTGACGTCATCACTACCACGCAAAACGAAGCACCAGAGCAGTCCTCGGTGGATTTTTCTGCGACATTTTTGTTGGGCGGTCAGCTCAAAGGCGAAGCACCTCGCCTGTTCATGGTCTACCCGCAAGGTAACTTTATTGAGTCCTCTGCCGATACCTCTTTCTTTCAAATTGGCGAGAGCAAGTATGGCAAACCCATCTTAGACCGCGTCATTCAACCGGAGCTGAGTTTGTACAAGGCCGCTAAATGCGCCTTGGTGTCGTTTGACTCCACCATCAAAAGTAATCTCTCCGTCGGACTGCCCATCGACTTTGCAATGGTCAAACGAGATGGTCTATGTGTTTTCAAACGCCACCGCATCGACGAAGGCGATGACTACTTCCGCGATCTGCGCAGCAGCTGGAGCCAAGGACTGCGAAATGTGTTCAACCAACTTCCTGAACCTGATTGGCTGAAATAATCTGTATATTCCAGCTACAGATTGATTCATGACCTACGACACAACCCTCCCTTACCCACGAGACTTGGTTGGTTACGGCCGACAAGCTCCCCATGCCAACTGGCCAGGACAGGCACGTGTGGCGGTTCAGTTCGTGCTGAATTACGAAGAAGGTGGAGAAAACGCCGTCATGCATGGTGACGCGGGGTCTGAGCAGTTTTTGTCTGAAATGTTCAACCCGCCTAGCTTTGCAGCGAGACATATGAGCATGGAAGGCATCTACGAATACGGCTCACGTGCAGGTGTGTGGCGCATACTTCGTGAGTTTGAAAAACGTCAACTCCACTTAACGGTTTTTGGCGTGAGTATGGCGCTACAGCGTCATCCTGAGCTGACCGCAGCACTGATTGCGCAAGGACACGAGATTGCCTGCCACGGTTGGCGTTGGATTCACTACCAAAATATCGATGAAGACGCTGAGCGTCAACACATGCAAACAGGCATGGACATCATCCAAAAGATGACAGGGCAAGCGCCTCTGGGTTGGTACACCGGACGAGACAGCCCGAATACACGGCGTCTGGTAGTGGACCATGGTGGATTTGAATATGACAGCGACTACTACGGGGATGATTTGCCTTTTTGGATGAAGGTCGCCAAGACCAATGGCGAGGTTGTTGCGCATTTGGTGGTGCCTTACACCCTAGACACCAACGACATGCGCTTTTCTTTACCGCAAGGATTTTCCCAAGCAGAAGATTTCTTCATCTACCTTCGTGACAGCTTTGATGCGCTTTATGCTGAAGGGGCAGAATCGCCGAAAATGATGAGTGTTGGTATGCACTGCAGATTACTGGGCCGCCCTGGTCGCATCGTTGCTTTGCAAAAGTTCTTAGACCACATTGCCAAGTTCGACCGCGTTTGGGTTTGCAAGCGTATCGATATTGCCAAGCATTGGAAACAACACCATCCCTATCAGGAAAAAACGTGAGCAATTACAGCCAACTTGACCAATGGATAGATGCCCATTTCGACGAACAGGTGCAATTTTTACAAACATTGGTGCGCATCCCTACAGATACACCGCCTGGAAACAATACCCCCCACGCCTTGAAAACTGCCGCTTTGTTAGAACAAATGGGTTTGCCCTGCCAGCGCTTAGAAGTGCCAGAGGCAGAGGTCAAAGCCCAAGGTCTGACCTCGATCACCAATTTGATTGTCAAACGGCATTACGGTGAAGGTTTGGTGATTGCCCTGAACGCCCATGGTGATGTAGTGCCCCCTGGTGAGGGTTGGACACACGACCCCTATGGCGGTGACATTGTTGACGGCAAAATTTATGGACGAGCCACTGCTGTCAGCAAATGCGATTTTTCTACCTTCACTTTTGCGCTGCGCGCTTTGGAGGCCGTCGCCAAACCCAGCAAAGGTCAAGTAGAACTTCAATTCACCTATGACGAAGAATTTGGTGGCGAAGTTGGCCCTGGATGGCTTTTGTCGCACGGCCACACCAAACCCGACTTGATGATTGCTGCAGGCTTTAGCTACCAAGTGATCACTGCACACAACGGTTGTCTGCAAATGGAAGTCACGGTCCACGGAAAAATGGCACACGCTGCCATACCTGACAGTGGCATAGATGCTTTGCAGGGCGCCGTGGCATTGCTCAACGCTTTGTATGCGCAAAATGCCTTGTATAAAAAAATCACTTCTACAGTTGAAGGCATCAGCCATCCTTACCTGAATGTGGGTTTGATTGAAGGTGGAACCAATACCAACGTAATTCCTGGCACAGTGATTTTCAAGTTGGACCGGCGCATGATTCCCGAAGAAGACCCTGTGCAAGTCGAAGCGTCTATTCGCCAAGTCTTGGAACAAGCCGTCGCTGCTTACAACAGCCAACGTGACGCAGCACACGCCATTCATATCGATATCAGGCGAATGCTGATGGCCCATGCCATGAAACCCTTGCCTGGCAATAAACCTTTGGTCGATGCTTTACAAAAACACGCCAGCACAATTTTTGGCGAACCTATTCCTGCAGTGGGAACGCCCTTGTATACCGATGTTCGCTTGTATGTGGAGCAAGGCATCCCTGGCGTTATTTACGGCGCTGGCCCTCGCACCGTACTGGAATCCCACGCCAAACGTGCCGACGAACGTCTCGACTTAGAGGACCTGCGCAGAGCCACCAAAGTCATTGCACGCAGTTTGTCTGACCTGCTGAGCTAAGCGCAGCCGTTTAACGGTCTATCAGTCTAAAGTCCATCTCGGGCGGCATTTGCGTCCAAGTGGTATCAAAGCCATTGAAAGAACGATGTGAGGCAGGCAACGCCCGTTGCAAATACAGATCAACGCCTGCAGACACGCTGTCAATCAAAGGCAAATCGACCGAGGCTTGCAAGTCTGCCGCATAACCGGCCAAACCTGCGCCACCCAAAATCACCGATTTCACGCCGGTTTGCGCTGCTTTACGGCAGGCCTGAGCCAACACACGCAAAGCAAGCTCACGGTCAGCCAACAACTGTGCGCCTGTCTCAAGAACCAACTCAATATGCTGCAACTGTGACGCAAAACCCAAGCCAAGCGCAAGTCGCTCCAGCATAGGTTTCCAGCGAACGCCTCCCGTCACGATGGCAAAGGGACCCAAGCGAGAAGCTTGTATGAAGGAGGCTTCAGCCAGCCCTGTGACGGGCGCAGCACTGGCTTCGCGCAAAGCAAACAAGCCAGGATCGCCAAAACAGGCAATAACAACACCATCAGGCGCATGGTCTGCCGAGTGCAGATGGTGTGCCCAAGCGTCAAGCAAGGCATGACTGGCCACTGCGTGAGAGGCCTCACAAGCAATATAGGGGGCTCCGAAACGGGCATTGATGCAATCCAATGCGACATCACTTGGCAAAAGGGTTTGCAAGTGGGAAGACAGGCGCTGTGTGGTGGCTTGGCCTGTGTTGGGGTTGATGACGAGTAAGTGACGCACAGCGAATCAGTCTTGCAACAACTGTTCTAAATCCACAGATTGAATTTGAGCCAGCGTGAAATTCAATTGACTTTCAATGGTGTTGAGATGCGCGATGACTTGAAGCGGCGCCTCTGTGGTGTCTCGCAAGCGAATTGCATCTAAGAGTTTTTTATGCTCTTGGCAGCCACATGCGGCGTGCTGCCTGCGCAGTCCTGGGTCTCGGGATCCCCAGGCCATCAAGATCAGAGAATTTCTGGAAATCAATTCACGCATCATTCGGCCAAAGGTTTCATGGCCTGCAATTTCAGAAATATACAGATGAAACTCACCAGACAAACGAATGGCTTTATGCCAATCGCCTGCATCTTGAGCTTGTCCCTCTTGGGTAATCATTCTGGACAAATGGGCAATATCGTGCGCTTGCGCTTTTGCCATGAATCGAAGCACCAGAACGGGTTCAATCAGACGACGGGCTTCAAATACCTCGATGGATTCTTGCTGTGTGGGTTGAGAGACCGAAGCACCACGGTTATGCGTGAGCGTGATGATTCGCTCATTGGCCAGACGAACCAAAATGGGTTTGATTCGGGTTCGCGAGACACCAAAAATACCGCATAAGCGGTCTTCTGTCAAACGGGTACCGGGTGGCAATCGATGATCGAGAACAGACTCCACAATCCGCTCATAAATCGCTTGGTCACTCCACACAACATGGTCTTCCTTGAAGGCCGTACTGCTCATTTTCGCCCTCTTCGAAGCCAAGCACTTGTAGACAATGCAATGCCAATGACGGCAAAAGAAATCAAGGTGGTAACACTGCCCAAGGCATAAATAGCGGGATTGGTGACTGTGGTGGTCAAGCCTTGAAGCTCAAGAGGCAAGGTATTGACGTCGCCAATGGCCTGAGATGTGCGGGCAATTTCATCCCAGCTTAGAGTAAAACCAAACATGCCCACACCCACCACCGAGGGGGCAATAAGTGGAAAAACCACGTGCTTAAAGGTCTGCCAAGGTGTGGCACCCAAGTCTTGTGCGGCCTCTTCATAAGCGGGATTAAAGCGGTTGAAAACCGCAAACATGATGAGCAAGCCAAAAGGCAAAGTCCATGTCAGGTGTGCCCCCATGGCTGAGGTAAATAAGCCCAGCGATGTTCCAAAATTTTCTAAAAGATCGGTCATACCCCAAGCTTCAAGAACAGACTTGATGCCGGTGTCGAGCAAGCGAAATTGAAGACCAATGCCCAAGGACACGATGATGGAGGGCATGATGAGGCTAGCCACCGTGACATAAAAAAGAGCATCGCCACCGCGTAATTTTTTGCGAAACGCCAAACCAGCCAATACTGACATCAGCATGGTGATCAGCATTACCACCGAACCCAGCAACAAGGAGCGTTTAAATGCTGCACCAATGTCTACAACCCCCAAGCCTTCAGCCAATTTGTAAAACCAGTGCAGTGAAACGCCACGCAAAGGAAAGGTCAAACCACCCTCAGGCCCTTGAAAGCTCAAAATAAAAATCGTGATCATCGGCCCGTACAAGAACAAAACAAAGCCGACAAACACGGCAAGCAGTCCCCAAAATCCTGCAGGTTTCTTTTGTGCGTAGGATATTCGAGCCATGGATCAAAGCTCCTTGCGAATATCAACGAGGCGGGTAAGGCCCCAAATAATCATAAGCACCACCAAAAGCAAAATCACTGCGTTGGCCGCAGCCAGTGGAAACTGCAAGAAAGAGGTTTGCACTTGGATGATTTTGCCCACAGAGGCGATTTGCTGCCCCCCCATAACGCCTATGGTGACGAAGTCACCCATGACAATGGTGATGACAAAAATAGATCCAATGATGATGCCGGTTCGTGACAATGGAATCACTACATTCCAAAGCGTTTGCCAAGGCGTTGCCCCCGTGTCGTAGGCGGCTTCAATCAATGAGCGATCAATACGCATCATGGAATTGAAGATGGGGACAATCATGAACATGGTGTAGAGATGCACAAAGGCCAACACCACGGAGAATTGAGAAAACAAAAGCCATTCAATGGGTTGGTTCACCAAGCCCATGTTTTGCAGAGTTTGATTGACCAAGCCGTTGCGACCCAGCAAGGGAATCCAAGAAATCATGCGAATGACATTGGATGTCCAAAAAGGTACCGTGCACAACACAAACAAAAGCGTCTGCGTTGAAGACGACTGAACGCAAAACGCCAAAAAATAAGCGATTGAAAAACCCAGCACCAGCGTAATTGCCCACACCATCAAGCTGATGCTGATGGTGGACCAGTAAGTTTTCAAGGTAACGCAAACATCGCCATAGTCATTCAAGCTGGAACAGCCTTCAAAAATACTGAAGTAACTGTGCAAGGTAAAGGAGGGAATCATTTCATATTCATTGAATTCCCAGAAACTGACCATGAAGATCAGTCCCAAGGGAATCAGAAAAAACAGCAGAAACACCAGTGAATAGGGCGTGGCTTGCCACAGCGCAGAAATGCGCCAAGGTGCCGCTGTTTTCACGGTGTTCTGCTGATGACTCATGGCTTAAACAGAACCCATCAAGCTGCGACGAATTCGTTCCATTTCTTAACCATGTACTCGTTTTCATCCATCACAGCATTCCAGCAAGCGATGCCACCCATACGGGTTTCATAGCTGCCGCCGTCACGCACGCTACCGGCTTTGGCCAACAAGTCGCCATTGGGAGACTTGATGTCTTTGGCCGCAGGTTTGCCTTCCATCCAGTAAGCCCACTCGTAGGCTTCCATTTTGGCTTTAGCTGTTTCCAACACCGCGCTGTAATAGCCTTGGCGATTAAGGTATGCACCCGCCCAGCCGTCCAAGAACCAGTTGATGAACTCGTACACGCCGTCGGCTTTTTTGCCACTCACGGACTTGGGCACACCAAAACCAGCCGCCCACGCACGGTATCCCTCTTTCAATGGCTGGAACACGCAGTCAATGCCTTTGGTACGCACAGCAGTCACTGCGGGTGACCACATGGACTGGATCACCACTTCACCAGAAGCCATCAAGTTGACGGACTCATTGAAGTCTTTCCACAAGGCACGGAATTGACCGGCTTTTTTGGCTTCAATCAAGGTCTTGATGGTCAAGTCGATTTCGGCCTTGGTCATATTGCCTTTGTCGGGGTATTTGTAAATACCTTTGGCTTCAACCACCATAGCAGCATCCATGATGCCGATGGAAGGGATATTCAAAATAGCAGCCTTGCCTTTGAATTCTGGGTTGAGCAACTCGGCCCATGAGCTAATGGGACGCTTAATCAAGTCAGGGCGAATACCTAAAGTGTCTGCGTTGTACACGGTGGGGATAAGAGTCATGTACTGTGTGGGCGTGGCAGAGAAAGTCTTGCTATCGGGTTTGTCCAAGTACATAACTTTCTTAGGCGCGGTACCTTGGTCGCCCACTTTTTTACCAGCCACTTCACCTTTGGTGAACAAGGTGGTGATCTTGTCGGCGTTTTTGATGCGCTTGGTGTCGATACCCAACAAATTACCAGTAGGAACGATTTTCTTCAAAGAGAAGTACTCGGTGTCGATCAAATCAAACGAATTGGGCGCAGTCACTGCACGTTTGGTCACGTCATCAGTGGTGACGGCAACGTATTGAATTTCAATGCCGGTATCGGCTTTGAATTTTTCAGCAATGGCTTTGTCTTGGTTCACAGCTGTACCAAGGTAGCGCAACACAATCTTTTCGCTGGCATGCACAGCTGGGAAGATACCGCTTGCCAAAATAGCAGCAGTACCTTTTAAAACTGAACGGCGACCAGTCGCCAATTGATCTACAGAGGGTTTTTCGTCTTTCATGGTCTTCCTTCTAAGGGGTTAAAAAACCTGAGATCGTCAGGCGGCGAGAGTGAACATGGGTTTAATGGGTTGACAACACATGGCCGTCAGCTTCTTGCCATTGCAAGTGATAGGTTTGTCCTGAAGTCCAATTCGATTTAACGTTTGATTCAGGCAACATCACGCTCATGGTTTCTGTGTGTTGTCCTTGTGGGGCAAATGCCAGCAAGCAGTAACTGCCTTGAAACTCAATGTCGATCAGTGAGGCCTGAACGCCAGGGCTGCTGCCCGCTTGAGACGATTCAAGCACTTCAATTTTGTCGCTTCGAACTGCAACCAAGCCTTGCGAAGTTTTGACAAGGTTGTGACCACCCATAAAACGGGCAACAAATTCTGAAGCGGGACGGTTAAATACTTCTTGGGGTGTACCAGCTTGCTCAATGCGTCCGTGGTTCATCACCACCATGGTGTCTGCCAAGGCCATAGCCTCCTCTTGCGAGTGGGTCACATGGATGAACGTCAAACCCAATTCTTTTTGCCAACGGCGTAATTCAGCTCGCATCTGTATACGCAAGAAAGGGTCGAGGGCTGACAAAGGCTCATCGAGCAAAAGCACCCTTGGCTCCATGATCAGCGCTCTGGCCAAAGCAATGCGCTGCTGCTGTCCGCCTGACAATTCAGAGGGAAAGCGCTGGGCATAAGACTGCATGGCCACACGTTCCAACAAAGCATGGGCACGTTGATGACGCTCAGCCTTGCCGACACCGCGCATCTTCAAACTGAAAGCCACGTTGTCTAAAGAGTTGAGGTGGGGAAACAAGGCATAGCTTTGAAACATCATGGCCGTACCGCGTTCTGCAGCAGTAGCGTTTGTGATATTTCGTCCACCCAAAATCACATCGCCAGAGGTCACCACTTCATGACCCGCCACCATGCGCAAGGTAGAAGTTTTGCCACAACCGGATGGCCCCAACAAGCAACAGTAATGGTTGGTGGGCACCTTTAAATCAATGCTGTCCACAGCAATGCTGTCAGCGCTGTAATGCTTGGACAACGCAATCAATTCCAGGGTGTTGTCACTAACGTATGTGGAGAGAGGCATGCAATTTCCCTAGCAATCAAGATGCCAACCGATTTTTGGCCTGTTTGTATGCAAAGATAATCGAAATTGCATTCAATCGGTGCTGAAATTTGTTTTTGACCGCACAAAATGGGTGCAAAACTAGGGTTAACGATAGGTTCATGGCACCAATTCAGGGCTTGACCAGGCACAAGGTTTCTTGGGAATTTGAAGCGACAATGCATTTGAAAATAACCTCTGTTCGCTTATGCAAAACGACCCCTTTGTCCATGTGATTTCGCATCCCTTGGTGCAACATAAATTGACCTTGATGCGCCGCAAGGACGCCAGCACCAGCAGTTTCAGGCGCTTGCTAAATGAACTATCGATGCTCATGGCCTACGAAGTCACCCGCGACATGGAAATCAGCTACGTGTCTGTTGATACACCTATGGAGACCATGCAAGCGCCCACCATTGATGGCAAGAAATTGGCACTGATCAGCATTTTGAGAGCGGGAACAGGGATTTTGGATGGCATGTTGCAAGTGGTGCCAGGTGCCAGAGTGGGACATATTGGGCTTTATCGCAACCCCGACACTTTGCAGGCCGTGGAGTATTTTTTTAAAGCCCCACAGAACATGCCTGAACGAGATGTGATTGTGGTCGACCCCATGCTGGCGACAGGCAATTCAGCTGTTGCTGCCATTACGCGGATCAAACTCACCCATCCTAAGTCCATCAAATTTTTGTGCTTGCTGACCTGCCCAGAAGGTGTTGCTGCCATGCGAGAAGCCCACCCCGATGTGCACATTTTCACGGCATCGATTGACCGGCAATTGAATGCTGATGGCTACATCCTGCCTGGCTTGGGCGATGCAGGCGACCGCATCTTTGGTACCAAATAATGACGACCCTTCGTTCCTTGCTTTTTGTCCCAGGCGACAGTGAAAAAAAACTGGCCAAATCCACCAGCACCGCTGCTGATGCTTTGATTTTGGATTTGGAAGATTCTGTCGCACCCGAGCGCACAGCAACTGCTCGTGCAATGGTGGCTGAGTTTTTGCAATCCCATCGCCAACGCACCCATCAACAACTGTGGGTGCGTATCAATCCGTTGCAAACCTCACAAGCCTTGGCCGATTTGGTGGCAGTCATGCCAGCACGCCCAGACGGCATCATGCTTCCCAAGCCCTTGAATGCGCTGCATGCCCAGCAACTGGACCATTACTTATCAGCACTTGAAACCCGCGAGGGCCTATTGTTGGGTTCGACTCGCATCATCCCTGTCGCCACAGAAGTGCCTGGTGCTTTGTTCGATTTGCAAAGCTATGCGGGCTCATCCGCTCGTTTACAAGGCTTGACATGGGGCGCAGAAGATTTAGCAACCGCCGTTGGTGCGAGTTCTAACCGCGATGCGTCAGGCGAGTTCACTTTCACCTATAAGCTTGCCCGCTCGCTTTGTTTGTTGGCCTCGGCCCATGCACAAATTCAAGCCATCGATACCTTGTCTGTGGATTTCAAAAACATGCAGACACTGGCGCTTGATGTGCAACAAGCCCGCCGCGAAGGCTTTAGCGGTAAATTGGCTATCCACCCAGATCAGATCGAGGTAATCAACCAAGGCTTCACCCCTTCCACTCATGAACTCAACCATGCGCAACGCATCGTTGATGCGTTTGCCCAAGCAAGCGGCGCAGGGGCAGTGCAATTGGACGGCAAAATGGTGGACAAACCTCACCTCACGCAAGCCTTGCGCTTGCTCGAACTTTCTAGGAAAACCTGATGGCTGGTCTGTATTTCGAAGCGTTTTATGTGGGGCAAGTCTTTCAACATGCGATTCGTCGCACGGTGAGCGAAATGGACAATGTCATGTTCTCTGCACTGACCCACAATCCCGCTGCCTTGCACCTCGATGAGGAGTATTGCAAACACCATACCGAATTTGGTCAACGCATTGTCAATAGCGTTTTCACCTTGGGTTTGATTGTGGGTGTTTCAGTCGGCGACACCACCCTTGGCACCACAGTGGCCAACTTGGGCTGGGACGAGGTAAGGTTTCCCAAACCTTTGTTTCATGGGGATACCGTCCGAGTGGAAACCGAGGTACTTGAGCTACGAGAAAGCCAATCTCGCCCACGCAACGGCATTGTGATTTTTGCCCACAGAGGCTACAACCAACACAATGTACTGATCGCCTCTTGCAAACGCACTGCTTTGATGTTGAAGACACCCACGGACGCCACCGCATGAACTACCTCTTCGAACCTCACACCGTTGTCGGTCTGCCAATTGCAGGACGACCCGAATGCTTCCCAGTCAGACGTGTTTACTGTGTGGGAAGAAATTACGCTGCTCACGCAAGGGAAATGGGGTTTGACCCCGATCGTGAACCGCCGTTTTTCTTTTGCAAAGCCAATGATGCGCAATCGGTCGTTCCAGTACCCGCAGATACAACAGTTTCGATTGCCTATCCTTCTTTAACCAGTAACTACCACTTTGAGATCGAGTTGGTGGTGGCGATTGGCAAGGCGGGTAAAAACATTGCCATCGAACAAGCCAGTGAACATATTTTGGGCTACGCCGTCGGTTTGGACATGACGCGCAGAGACCTGCAAATCAAAATGCGTGAGCAAGGACGCCCTTGGGAGATTGGCAAGGCCTTTGATTACGCCGCCCCGATCGGCGTGTTGCACCTCAAATCTGACACTGGCGAAATCAACGCAGGGGAAATTGGCTTGAATGTGAATGGCGAAGCCAAACAAAAAAGCGATATCTCCCACTTGATTTGGTCTGTGAATGAGACCATTGCCAATCTCTCAACCTTGTTTGAATTGCACCCAGGTGACCTGATATTCAGTGGCACCCCCGATGGCGTGGGACCTGTGAAAGCTGGTGACACCATGCTGGGATTCATTCAAGGACTTTCATCCATCTGCGTAAAGGTAAGCCCATGACCATACCCACCTTAGAGTCCTTCACAGCACAATCCCTTGAAGAGGGGTTTGATGAAATTTTGGTTCGAGAATGGGCCTCGGATTTGAAAATCGACACGCATACCCATCCTTTTGATGTCAGCGCTTATGTCCAACGTGGTGAGTATTGGCTCACAGTGGGAGAAAAAGTCACGCACCTGAAAGCTGGCGACTATTTCCGACTGGCACGCAACATCGAACATGCTGAGCTTTATGGCTCTGATGGTGCCACTGTATGGGTGGCCCGCGCCAACCACTGATGGCCCAGTCGCGCAGATCGACACTGGCCTTGTTGGGTGCTTTAGCCTGCACCCACCACTCTCCCCAAAGCTTCGCACAAGCAACACATGCCCTACCCGTGTTGCGTGTGGCCATTATTTCTAGAACTGTTTTTTATGCGCCTTTATGGGCTGCGCTTGCCCAGCATCTTTTTAGGGATCAGGGCTTGTCGGTCGAGATTACCGTTTTCGACAACGCTGAACGTATCACCCAAGGCCTGCGAGAGGGGCAAATAGACATTGCCATCTCTACCCCTGAGTCCATCATGGTTGACGCCTACAACCATGGGCCTTTGCGAATGGTGGCGGGTAATGCGGAAAAACTGCCGCATCAAATCATTGCCAGACCGCACATCAAATCCGACAAAGATTTGAAAGGCGCCAGGTTTGGGGTCTTGTCCCTCAAGGAAGGGACCGCCTATTTGGTCAAACGCTATGCGCAATCGGTAGGTCTCAAGCCCGACGAATACAGCGTAGTCGCAGTGGGGGGAGCGCCTACACGTTGGAAGCGTTTGCAAGAGGCGAGTATCGATGTGGGTTTTCAGCCCTTCCCTTTAAGCTATGTGGCCGAAGAAGCTGGCTACCCTAATTTAGGCGCCATTGCTTCTTTGGTTCCAGATTGGCTCTTTACCTCGGTGAATGTTCACACGCAATGGGCGCAACAAAATGCGCAAGCTTTGCGGCAATTCTTAAAGGTGCTGCTGTTGGCCCAAAACCAATTAACCCAACAACAACAGGCATTGACACCTATGCTTGCCCTTGAGCTTCAAACCACCCCCGCATTTGCCAGCCGCTCCATAGAACAAGCCCTGCGTTTGCAAATGTTTGCGCCACAACTGCGGGTTTATGAGCCCGCTGCCAAAGCCGTCTTTGAAGCCCTTAAAGATACAGGACAAATAACAGCGCAAACTGCATTCAGCTTGGAGACTTTTTTTGACGCAAGCTATCTCTGAGGCAATACCTGCCAACACCACGCACATGGTGTATGCACATGGCTTTCGCTCCAGCCCTCGTTCATTCAAAGCCCAGTTCATTGGGCAATGGCTGCAAGCACACAGGCCAGACATAGTATGGTTTTGCCCTCAACTGCCAGCCTCACCCAATGCCGCAGCCAAGATGCTCTTTAATACCGTACATGCATGGCCCAAGCATTCGATGGCTGTCATAGGTTCATCTCTTGGAGGGTTTTATGCAACCTGGCTGGGCGCCTTGATGCGTTGTCGCACAGTTTTGCTCAACCCTGCAGTACATCCGGCCAGAGACTTGGTCTCTTACATAGGGACACAAACCGCTTGGCATAACCCGCTTGAACTTGTCACATTCGAACCGCACTTCATTGAAGAGCTGAAAACTTTGTATGTGGGTCTGGGAAGAAAAGCATTGGGAGATATGTCTGCCAGTGAAGATACAGCTCAGCAAGACACCCATAGCTTGCTGAATATGGTTGCAAAGGGTGATGAGGTGCTGAGTTGGCAAGAAATGGTTGCAAGGTACCCTTTGGCCCAACTTCATCTGATTGAAGGCTCAGATCATGGCATATCAGACTTCGAACAGCATTTTTCTGTGGTGAAAAACTACCTTGGACTTTGAAGTACCCGTGCTGCAGTTTGGCAAGCCCTGCTCGGACCTGTAACAAATCAGTTCAAAGAAGAAATCAAGTATTTGTATTTATCCATGCTAACTGCTGTTTCAAATGCGCTGGAAAACTCTTTAGCGGCTCTGATGAGCATTCTTTTGGGAACAAATTCTTTGTATTTCATTTTGTGCAAAGAAAAAAGGATAGGTCCATGACGGGTTCTACTGTCGACCTCCATCATGAAGTTGCCCAATTTTGCATTGGCTTGCTCACTTAAGAATTCAATTTCACGGGTTTGAACCTGAGAGTTCACTGGAAATGCTTGTGCACCAAAGATAATTTCATTCGCTTGCGGATTGACGCGTGCCCAAAAAGGGTAATCAAAACCAGTAGGCACAAACACATCGTTGTGGCTGTCGATGCGAGCCTCTGCCCTGGATCGATTAAACATGGCGCAAATGGATTCATTGGTGACCTCGTGAGAGCGCAATATGTTGGGCTCTGCATCTGCAATCAAGGCACGTGTCTCTTCAATATTTTCAATGATGTAGCTTGCAAGCTTAGGAATTTGCTTCTTTAAAAATCTTTGCTTTTTTAGCACGTCCAGCAAGCAGCTGTAGATATCTTCAAACTGATTGGGCGTGACTTGCAAACCAGGCGGTGCAGTTTGTGAGATGACATCGCGGTAGTATTTTTCTGGCTTGAGAACAACAAAATCCCCATGGATTTTCATGTTCTCATAAATTTTTTCTAAGGAAATACCAAACAAAAAATGCTTGATACTTTTTTGCTCACAAATCGCTTTGTAAAAAGTTTGGGTCGCAGCCTCTACCGACTCTTGAAATGAGGAGAGGTTGTCAGAGTCACTTCGCGGATGATGGATTTTGTCAAGCAAAACAGAGCGTTTCTAAGAGGTGTCATGCAGATAATCGTCAAATCATGACTTAAGTTAAGCGAATAAGTGCCTAAAAACATTACAAAACCATCATTTCAAGGGAAAAACTACATACCCGTCATCAAATAAGTCAACTAAACCATACATCCGACGGATTCAGGGGGGCTGTAAGGGTCACCTTCACCACACTGCCCTGCTCTGTTGTCATTGAAATACGTCCATGGTGCAAATGAATGATTTCAATACAAAGGCTCAAGCCTAGGCCATGGCCATCGACTTGGCGTGTATGCGATGAATCGCCTCGGTAAAAACGCTCAAAAGCGCGTCCAGTGAGGTCTTTCACCACTTCTTGGGTGGGGTTGGAAATTGAAAATTCCAAAGATCCGTTGTGCCGCTTCAATTGAAAATCAATCCACCCATTGGGTACGTTGTAGTTGACGGCATTGACATACAAGTTTTGAATCAGTTGGTAGACCAAGTTTTTGTCGCAGCGCCAAAGGATTTGGGGTTCGATATGGGATTTGATGCTTAAGTTGGATGGAAAAAGCTGGGCATCTTCCACCATTTGGAAAATAACATCGCTGAAATTAATTTGAGTCGTGTCAAGTTTCAAGCTGTCTGAATCTGCACGGGAGAGCAAAAGCAGTTTTTCAGTGATATCAATCAAGCGCTCAATTTCTTCGCCCATCAGGCGCAAGCGAATTTGCGCAGACGAACCACTGGGAAGTTCGGCAATGCCCAACTCCACATGTCCTCGCAAAATAGTTAAAGGGGTACGTAACTCATGGGAAGCGTCGGCAGAAAACCGCTGTGACTGCAAAAAACTGTTGTGCAAGCGTCCACGCAATTCTTCAAAAACTGCCGTGAATGCTTTGAACTCGTTGTAGTCAGCCGTGACTTCCAAAGGTTCATTGAGGTTTTTAGATGAAAGTTTCTGCAAGGTCTGCTTGATACTGTTGATGGGCTTGAGCAGCACAGAAGCCATCAACCAACTGACCACCAGTAGCATCAAGGCAATGACAGGAAATACGTACTGCATGACGCGGTTGCGAATACCCCAAAGCTCATTGGTCGACCTCTTGACCACTGCTTGTTCCACCAAAAGCATTCGAAGGCTTGAGGTTTGCCTAACCGCGGTCCATTCCTCTTGATTCAAGGTGATCAGTGAAAACTCAAAATCTGGGACTGGGCTGCCTTGGATGTCTTCCCACTTCGTAGGTGTTGCATGGGCTTGCTGACACAAGTTAGACAAGCTGCTTGCAGCAGACGGACTTTCGCAATAAATATAGGTAGTGGGCAAACTCTCCATCCAAGATTGCGACCTTGCCGCATCGGCGCAATGTTTGAAATCATCTTTAGTTGCTTGGAGTTGAGTGCATTGCTGCAAAACCTTGACCATGCCCGATTGAATACGCTCGTGCAGGTATTGGGCTGCAAAATATTGGCTTAAGTAACGGTTGAGTAAGGTGACAAACAAGATGCAGACAAGGAACAAGAGCATCAACCGAAGTCTGAATGAATTTCTCACGCCACGCCTTCAAGGTTGATGCGATAGCCCACGCCGCGTATAGATTCAATAGGGAATACTGACTTGTTATTTTTTTCAGAGATCAATTTTTTTCGAATGCGCTGAACACACACATCAACCACGTTGGTTTGCGGGTCAAAATTGAAATTCCAAACATGCTGCAATATTTGTTTGCGTGAAAAAATATAGCCAGGAGAGCGCATCAAGTAGTCAAGTAACAGGAACTCACGCTGGCTAAGCACTGCGCTTTGGTCTTGCCAATCGGCTTTTCGTGTCAACCGATTGAGGGTAATGCCTGCAACGCTGAAAATGTCCTCGTTATGGCTTGCATTGCGTCCCAATAGCGAGCGAATACGTGCAATCAGTTCCTCGATAAAAAAAGGCTTGGCCAAATAATCATCTGCGCCCAAATCAAAGCCATGCAGGCGATCGGGCAAATCGGTCTTGGCACTCAAGACAATCACAGGCGTTGCAATGCCCATGGGCCTGATTTTTTGCAATAACTCAAAGCCGTCCATGCCCGGCAACATGATGTCTAGCACCACCAAATCATGCTGCGCTTGAAGAACGGCCTCTAGCCCTTGCAGACCATTGTCAATGTGATCGACTGCCATGCCGCAAGCACGAAGCCCTTGACAGATAAATGAGGCTATTTTGGGTTCATCCTCAATCAGCAGTATGCGCATGGTCTTTGTTTCAGTTGAATTCCGTCAAAAGTTGGCCTGCAAGCGTTGCCTGCTCTTTCAAGCCCTGCAGGTCGGCGATCTGTTGTCCATTGACCCAAACCCCATGTACCCCTGAGGCCAAGGTATTGAGTCGGGCGGCACCGCCAGGCAAATCAAACACGCGGTGCTTGGGGCCACGACCTACGGTTGTCGGGTCAAAGAGCAACAAGTCTGCTGCAAAGCCCACTTGCAAAAGTCCACGGTCTTTCAAGCCAAGCACCTTGGCTGGTTGCGAAGTCAGTTTATGCACAGCCTGCGTCATCGACATCAGCCCTAGGTCTCTGGCCCAGTGGCCTAAAAGGTGCAAACCAAAGCCTGCATCGTTGAAGAAGGTTAAATGCGCCCCCGCGTCGCTGAGTGACACCAAGCTGTGCGGGTGGTTGAGCAAGCGAGCTACCGCATCGGTATCGCTGTTGAGCAGCTGCGCAGTGAAGACGGTTTGCAGGTCTTCTTTCAGCGCCAAGTCCAGCGCGAAATCCAAGGGGTCTTGGCCCGACCGCTGGGCCAAATGCGCAACACTGTGCTGCTCATAGGCTTGGTGGGCAGCTTGTATGGTCTGCACCACATGCACCTTGTCCCATTCGTTGTTGAACAAGCGGAAAGTGGCGGTTTGGGACAGCTCATCTTTGACCGATTGTCGAAAGAACTTGTCTGCCAATATTACTTTCAGGGCCTCATGCGACAAACCCATGGCAGGTCGCCAACTCACCAAGCCTTCGACGGGGTAGGCAGAGGCAAAGGTGAAGTCCATGGTTAAAGGACAGCACGATACCTGCCCAATCATGTCTATGCCTTGTGCATTGGCTTGGGCGATGGCGTTCATGTCCTTGAACACTGCGTCGGGGTTGGTACTGTTGTGCAGCAAAGCTGCCACCATCACTGGCCTGCCACTGGTTTTTGCGAGCGACTGCAAAAACGACATGGGCATTTGCCCGCCCTTGGTGACCATGTAGACGCCACGGCCAAGGCTAGCCATGGCAAGGGTGAGTTGCATCATTTCTTCATCACTGGCCAAACGCGACGGCATGGGGAAACCTCCCTCCCCGTTGTGCGCCGGGCTGGTGCTGGTGGCAAAGCCCACGGCGCCAGCGGCCATGGCCTCTTTGACGATGTCGGCCATGGCGTCAATTTCTTCCTGTGTGGCTTGTCGTTTGTTAGCTTGCTCGCCCATGACCCAAGTACGAACCGAGGAGTGACCAACATAAGCTGCAATATTGATGGCACACCCTTTTTGCTTGAGCATGGCCATGTACTCGGGGAAAGTTTGAAAACGCCAATCGATGCCATCGCGCAGCACATCCAGCGACATGCCTTCCACCTGGGTGAGGTTGCGCATGGTGAGTTCACGGTCTTGCGGGCGACAGGGCGCAATAGTGAAGCCACAGTTGCCAATGACGGCGGTGGTCACGCCCATGGCGGGTGAAGGGCGCACATAAGAATCCCAAGTGATCTGGGCATCGAAATGGGTGTGCGAGTCGATGATGCCTGGCATCAATGCCAAACCTTGGGCATCAATCGTTTGGCCGGCTTGGGCTTGCAACTGGTCGTCCAGCGCCACAATGCGACCTTCATGCACGGCAAGGTCTTGGACCCGAGGTTCGCTCAAGGTACCATCAAACACCAAAGCTTGGCGGATCAGCAAATCGACTGGGTGGGAAAGCTTCATGGAAATCATCACATCTGAGTTGAATACTTACAAAACCCATCATTATGAAAGCGATGCCATGAAAGCGAAGTCACTTAGGTTCATGCCACTGATGTGCATGCTAGCGTGTATTTGCCTGCCCGCTGCCGCCCATACTGCGCAGTGTGAGGCATGGGAAAGCCAGCTACAAACCGCGATTCGTGCGGCCAACCAGTGCGAGACCAAGCACCAAGCCTGCTTGGCCAAAGAATTTGGCAACCCCATGCGAGAGCTGGATTACTGTAAAAAAGTCTTTAAAAACTGCGAATCCTTGGACGCAAGGCCAGAGTCGGGCAGCTTGCCCAAGGATGTCGCTGACTACAAAAAGCAATGCCAGGGCTGAGCTGGCAGTTCTTAAAGGCTTAGCGCTCTATCGTCAGCGACACGCCCATGCCGCCGCCAATACACAGCGCGGCCAAGCCTTTTTTGGCGCCGCTGCGCTGCATCTCGTGCAACAGCGTCACCAAAATGCGGCAGCCAGATGCGCCTATGGGGTGACCAATGGCAATCGCGCCGCCATTCACGTTCACCCGCTTGGGGTCAATGTCCAAAGCCTGATTCACCGCACAAGCTTGCGCTGCAAAGGCTTCGTTTAACTCAAACAGATCCACATCCGAGGCCTTCCAACCCGCACGCTCCAGCGCTTTGCGTGAAGCTGGCACAGGGCCCATGCCCATGGTGGCGGGGTCTAAGCCCGTGGTGGCAAAAGAGGCGATGCGACCTAAAGGCGTCAAACCCAAAGCCTTGGCTTTGGCAGCGGTCATGACCATGACGGCGGCCGCGCCGTCGTTGAGGCCCGAGGCATTACCCGCGGTAACGGTTCCTGCTTTGTCAAACGCTGGGCGCAAGCCCGCCAAGGCTTGGGCATTGGTTGTCAGGTTAATGAATTCGTCGGTAGCAAACACCACGGGATCGCCTTTTTTCTGGGGCAACAAGACTGGGGTAATTTCGTCTTTGAACTTGCCAGCCGCTTGCGCAGCGGCGGCTTTTTGCTGGCTGGCCAGCGCCAGCGCATCTTGCATATCGCGGCTGATGTTGTTTTGCTTGGCCACGTTTTCAGCGGTGATGCCCATGTGGTACTGGTTGTACACATCCCACAGGCCGTCGACGATCATGCTGTCAATCAACTTCCAGTCACCCATGCGTTGGCCGTCACGTGAATTGGGCAGCACATGGGGTGCAGCGCTCATGTTTTCTTGGCCACCCGCGATGACGATCTCGCTGTCGCCCCAAGCCACCGCTTGGGCGGCCAGCATCACGGCTTTAAGGCCCGAGCCGCATACCGCGTTGATGGTGAGACCTGGCACCTCTTTGGGAATGCCGCCCTTCATCAGCGCTTGGCGAGCAGGGTTTTGCCCTGCACCGGCGGCCAAAACCTGACCCATGATGACCTCGCCCACCAATGCGGGGTCAATGCCAGAGCGGGCCACCACATCTTTGATGATCAAGCCGCCGAGTTCGGTGGCGCTGAGTTTGGCCAAACTGCCGCCAAATTTGCCCACGGCGGTACGGGCGGCTGAAACGATCACGATGTCTTGCATGGTTGGTCTCCTTAAATAATGGCGCAGAGTGTGAACCCAAAAACTTACACCAAAGCCACAAAAGCCAAGAAAATTAATTTGTGTCATACAATTTAATCAGGATGTATGACAAGGAGCCATCATGCTGTCAGTTCGACTCCCCGAAGCCATGGAGCGAGATTTAACGCAGTATTGCGCGGTCCGCAAACTTACCAAATCGCAAGTCGTCCAAGAAGCCTTGGCCGAGTACTTGGTCGCGGCGCAAACGCCGACAGACGCCAAGCCAGCGCCGCAAGCGGATCTGTCGTTTTTGGCGCCTGATGATCCGATTCGTCAATTCATTGGCATTGCCAAAGGTGGCATGAGCACGGATGAACTCATGCGCATGACGCGTGGCGATGATTGGAATCAGCCGTGATTTTGGTGGACACCAATGTGTTGGTCGATGTCATACACAACGACCCCATTTGGCTGGACTGGTCGCTCAGGGCATTGAGCAAGGCCCAAAATCAAACCGTAGTGACCAATTTCGTGGTCTATGCCGAGCTACACACCCACGACACCGCTGGCCCGCACATTGATGTTTTTTTAGATCAGTTGAACTTACAGGTTCTGGATTTATCCAAGCCAGCCGCGCAACTGGCAGCCCATGCGTTCAGGGCTTACCGCCAACGCGGCGGCACCAAAACCGGCGTACTTCCCGACTTTTTTCTTGGTGCCCATGCCCAAGCCGATGGCTACCAACTGCTGACCCGAGATGCGGGGCGCTACAAAACCTATTTCCCCAAAATCAAACTGATTTGCCCCTGATTCCTCAGCAGGTCAAAGCCGTGCCTGCATGATGGGACTAAGAGCGTCGTTGCTTTATCTTATTCAGCGGGGTTATCGGGGTTGGTTTTGATGGCACAGGTGCTCAAACCGAACAATGAGTAAATCATGCAAAGGCGAAACACCCCTGTAGCCATCAGAATGATGCCCAGCCATGCAAATGGGCCCAGCACGCCAATGGCCGCCAAAATGATCAGTGCCAAACCAGCGACGATGCGAAGCATGCGGTCGATGCCGCCAACGTTTTGAATCATGATGTTTCCTTAAAGGTTGTGGGTCGTCTCAGGCCTTGAGCAAGGCAGCGCTGACCCAACGCGCCACATCGGGGGCCGACATCGCCCCAGGCTGTCTGGCAATCTCGCGGCCACCCGCAAAAACCGCCAAAGTCGGAATGCTTCGAATCAAATGCAGAGTGTTCATGACATGTGAGCCTTCAAAGAGCGTTCAAAGGAATTTTGGCGTAGGCAATGCCATTGTCTTCCTTGGGTGGCAACTCACCAGCGCGGATATTGATTTGCACCGCGGGCAAGATGAGCTCAGGCATTTCCAAGGTGGCGTCACGCTTGGTGCGCATCTCCACAAACTGGGCTTCGCTGATGCCGTCATGCACATGGATGTTCTTGGCCTTTTGCTCGGCCACCGTGGTCTCGAAGTTCACGGGGCGGTCGTTCGGTGGGTAGTCGTGGCACATAAATAAGCGGGTGGAGGGAGGCAGGCTCAAAATTTTGCGGGTAGAGGCGTACAAGGTTTTGGCGTCACCACCTGGGAAATCGCAGCGTGCGGTGCCCACATCGGGCATGAACAGGGTGTCGCCCACAAACACCGCATCGCCAAACTGGTAGGCCACGCAAGCAGGGGTATGGCCAGGCACATACAGGGTGTGACCAGTCAGGGCGCCCACGGTGATGGCGTCACCGTCGGCAAACAGGTGATCGAACTGTGAGCCGTCCAACTTGAAGCTGGCCTCCATGTTGAAGATACCCTTGAAGACTTTTTGCACGCCGCTGATGTGGTCGCCAATCGCGGTTTTTCCGCCCAAATGTTGCCTCAAGTAAGGCGCGGCGCTCAAGTGGTCGGCATGGGCATGGGTTTCCAAAATCCACTCCACCTTCAAATTGTTGGCTTTGACGAAATCGATAACTTTGTCAGCAGACTTGTGGCTGGTGCGGCCCGACTTGGGGTCGTAGTCCAACACCGAGTCGATGATGGCGCAAGCAGAGCCTGGCTTTTCGTAAACCACATAGGTGACGGTCCAGGTGGCGGGGTCAAAAATGCCGTGAACAAGCGGGTTGACAGTAGCGGTGCTCATCAAGATTCCTTTTCAGTTAGATACTAAATAATATATTGACATATATATTGTTTGTCAATATACTTTTCACATCTTTTTGATCTACAACAGAAAAACTGTATATGGACACCTCTACTTTAGACCTCGACAAAATGAAAGCATCGGCTGGCAAAGCCTGTCAGATGATGAAAGTACTCTCCAACCCCGACCGCCTGATGCTGCTGTGCCAGCTGTCCCAAGGCGAAAAACGGGTGGGCGAGCTAGAAGAGATTTTGGGCATCGTGCAGCCTACCTTGTCTCAGCAACTCACGGTTTTGCGTGACGAAGAGCTGGTGACCACCCGCCGTGACGGCAAAAGCATTTATTACCAAATCGCCAGCCCCCAAGCGCTGGCGGTGATGAACGTTTTATTCGAGCAATTTTGCGGGCCACTTACAGGAGACAACTCATGACTATCGATTGGATGTATTTCACCCCTTGGGCGTCGCTTGTCGGCGGCCTGATGCTGGGCGTGGCCTCGGCCATGTTCATTTTGCTCAACGGCCGTATTTTGGGCATCAGCGCCATCATGGGCGGCCTCATGCCCCCCAAGGTGGGAGACACCTGGTGGCGCGTTGCTTTTTTGCTGGGTTTGTTTGCTGCGCCCACGGTGTTTCACGCCGTCATGCCAGTTGAATGGGTGACGGCCCCGCGCATTGATGCTGGCGTGTTAAGCGTCATTGGCGCAGGTTTATTGGTTGGTATAGGTACCCGCTACGCGGGGGGATGTACCAGTGGCCACGGCGTGTGCGGTTTGTCGCGCCTCTCCCCTCGCTCATTGGTCGCCACCCTGTCCTTCATGGGTGCCGGCTTTTTAATTGTTTATGTTTTGCGTCACGCTCTTCAAGGATGACACCCATGATTCACAACAACACATTTCACCGCATCAGCGAATTTTTGGTTGGCCTCTTGTTTGGCCTAGGCCTGATGCTCTCGGGCATGACCGACCCCGGCAAAGTCATTGGTTTTCTTGACCTGTTTGGCGTTTGGGACCCCTCCTTGGCGCTGGTCATGGGCGGGGCGATTGCGGTCGGTTTCTTCGCCTTTGGCGTAGCCAAAAAACGCACCACCCATTTTTTCGGTGGCGTGTTGCGATTACCCGCCAACAGCCAGATTGACAAGCCCTTGGTGATGGGTAGTTTGCTGTTTGGCGCCGGCTGGGGGTGGGCCGGTTTTTGCCCAGGACCTGCTTTGGTGTCCATGGCCGATGGTCAGCCTAAAGCCTTGATATTTGTTGCTGCTATGTTGGTAGGTATGTTGGGCTTTGAGTTGATGGACCGTTTCGTCCACTCACCAACAGAATGACGCACCGCTCTGGCTGGCTGCCCTCGGTGCCTCTGCTGGCATGGGGTCGAACTTACAACCGCGACACTTTCACCAGCGATTTGGTGGCGGCCCTCATCGTCACCATCATGCTGATCCCACAAAGCTTGGCTTATGCCTTGCTGGCGGGGCTGCCGCCCGAGGTGGGTTTGTACGCCAGCGTCGCCCCTTTGCTGCTGTATGCGGTTCTGGGCAGCAGCCGCGTGTTAGCGGTGGGCCCCGTGGCCGTGGTGTCGCTGATGACCGCCGCTGCGGTGGCCGAACACGCTGCGGCGGGCACCCATGCTTATTGGCAAGTGGCCATCACCTTGGCGTTTTTGTCGGGCGGCATGTTGCTGATGATGGGTTTGTTGCGGCTGGGTTTCTTGGCGAACTTTTTAAGCCACCCCGTCATCTCAGGTTTTATAACGGCCTCGGGTTTGCTGATCGCTTTGAGCCAACTCAAGACCCTCATGGGCGTGCAAGCCGAGGGCCATAACTTTGTCGAACTGTTGTCTTCGCTGCTGCACCAAGCATCGAACATTCATCTGTTGACTTTGGCCGTAGGCATTGCAGTCACCGTATTTTTGTTTTGGGTGCGCAAGGGCTTGAAGCCTATGCTGATTTCAGCGGGTTTGAAGCCAAAGCTCGCCGATGTGCTGGCCAAAGCCGGTCCCGTGGTGGCAATTGCTTTGACAACAGTTTTGGCATGGTCGCTCGACTGGCAGGGTCAAGGCATGAAGTTGGTGGGCACGGTGCCGCAAGGCTTGCCACCCCTCACCTCACCGCTGTGGGACTTGGCACTCTGGCAAGAGCTGTTGGTTCCAGCATTACTGATCAGCGTGATGGGGTTTGTGGAGTCGGTGTCGGTGGGCCAAACCTTGGCCGCCAAACGGCGTCAGCGCATTGAGCCCGACCAAGAGTTGGTGGCCTTGGGTGCCAGCAATTTGTCAGCCGCTTTCACCGGTGGCTTTCCCGTCACCGGCGGTTTTGCCCGCTCGGTGGTCAACTTTGACGCCGGTGCCGTGACCCCTGCGGCGGGTGTGTTCACCGCAGTAGGCATCACCTTGGCCTCGCTGTTTTTAACCCCCGCTTTGTTTTATTTGCCCCAAGTCACCTTGGCGGCCACCATCATCGTGGCGGTCTTGTCGCTGGTGGACTTCAGTATTTTGAAATCCACCTGGCGCTTCTCCAAACTCGACTTCATGGCGGTGGCCACCACCTTGCTGGCCACCTTGCTGGTGGGTGTGGAAAGCGGTTTGGTGTTGGGCGTGTTGGTGTCTTTGGCGCTGTTTTTGTTGCGGGCCAGCCGTCCGCACATCGCCACCGTCGGTTTGGTGCCTGGCACCGAGCATTTTCGCAATGTGCTGCGCCACGAAGTGTTGGTCAGCCCCAAGTTGGTATGTTTGCGGGTGGACGCCAGCATGTTTTTCGCCAATGCCCGGGGCATTGAAGACCGCATCAACGCCGAGGTGGCGACCCGCCCCGAGTTGCAACACGTGTTGCTGCAATGCTCGGCGGTGAACGACATCGACGCCAGTGCCTTAGAGAGCTTGGAGGCGATTGCCAGCCGCTTGAAAGACTCAGGGATAGCCCTGCACTTCTCAGAAATCAAGGGGCCGGTGATGGACAAGCTGAGCACCACCCACTTTTTAGAGCACTTGCATGGTCGGGTGTTTTTGACCAACTACCAAGCGATTCAAGCCCTTACACCCGAGGTGATCTAGCTCCCAAAGGGGTGATGGCTATAATTTTTTTATAGCTAATTCACTCTAAAGGGGCCACACCTTGGCACATACTTCTTGCTTTGCAGCCCTGTCATCCGATCAACCGCTGGTGGCTCACCACATCGAGCGGCGCACCACGGGTCCGCAAGATGTGGCCATCGATATCGAGTTTTGCGGTGTCTGTCACACCGATTTGCATTTCGCCAAAAACGACTGGGGACGCAGCAACTACCCGCTGGTGCCTGGTCACGAAATTGTGGGCACCGTCAAAGCCGTAGGTTCGCAGGTGAAGAAATTCAAGCTTGGCCAAAAAGTGGCGGTGGGTTGTTTTGTCAATTCCTGTCACACCTGCAGTTCTTGCGCTGTCGACTTAGAGCAGTACTGCCTCAAGGGTGTAACTGGCACCTACAACGCTGCAAGCGTCGACCCTGGCGGCTTCACTTATGGCGGTTACTCCAAAAACATCGTGGTCGACGAGCATTTTGTGCTGCGTATGCCGGACAAGCTCGACCCCGCAGCAGCAGCGCCCTTGCTGTGCGCTGGCATCACCACCTATTCGCCGCTCAAGCACTGGAACATACAAGCAGGCATGACGGTGGGCGTCATTGGCTTAGGTGGTTTGGGACACATGGGCATCAAGTTTGCCCGTGCCATGGGCGCGAAAACCATCATGATCACCACCTCAGCCCACAAGGCCCAAGACGCCTTGCGTTTGGGTGCTGATGGGGTGCTGCTGTCCAACGACGCTGCCGCCATGCAAGCCATGGCCAACCAGTTTGATTTTTTGCTCAACACCATTCCGGTCTACCACGACTACAACGTCTACCTGCCGCTGTTGAAGGTGGACGGCACCCAGTGCATCGTCGGCACGATTGGCATGAACGCCGAACTCAATGCACGTTCACTCATCATGGGCAGACGCAGCATTGCCGGGTCTTTGGTGGGTGGCATCCAAGAAACCCAAGAGATGCTGGACTTTTGCGCCCAGCACCAAATCGTCTCTGACATCGAGATGATTCCCATGAACGGCATCAACCAAGCCTATGAGCGAATGCAGCAAAGCGATGTGAAATACCGCTTTGTGATTGACATGTCCACCCTCGCCTAAACCCTGCACACCATGAACAACTACACCACCTTGCGCTACGAGGTAGCCGAGCACGTCCTCACCCTCACCCTGAACCGCCCAGAGCAAATGAATGCGTTCACGGTGGAGATGTCGCACGAACTGATACACGCCTTCAACCGCGCCAGCGACGACGACACGGTTGCCGCGATTGTGGTCACCGGTGCGGGTAAAGCTTTTTGCGCTGGCATGGACTTGAGCATCGAGGGCAATGTGTTTGGTTTGAATGAACACCTGCATCCCACGCTCAAAGACATGCAAGACAAACTTGATGACCCCGAAATGGTTGACGGGGTGCGGGACTCGGGCGGCAAGGTCACCTTGGCCATGTTCGATTGCAAAAAGCCCATCATCGGCGCTATCAACGGCGCAGCGGTCGGCATAGGCGCCACCATGACCTGCGCCATGGACATACGTTTGGCCTCGGACAAAGCCCGTGTGGGTTTTGTGTTCAATAAAATTGGCATCACGCCCGAAGCCTGTTCGAGCTGGTTTTTGCCACGCTTGGTGGGTTTACAAACCGCCTTGGAGTGGTGCTACACCGGCGACATCCACAGCGCCGACACCCTGCTTTCTGCGGGCTTCGTCAAGGCGGTTGTTCCTTCAGACGCATTGCTTGAAGAAGTCTACAAATTAGCCCGAAAAATGGTGGCACACAGCCCTGTGGCCATTGCCTTGACCCGTCAGATGCTCTACCGTAACGCTGCGCTTGACCATCCCTTGAAAGCACACCAAGTGGATTCACTGGCCATCTTTTACGCCAGCCAAACCAGTGGCAAAGAAGGTGTGGCTTCGTTCCGTGAAAAGCGTGCTCCTGTTTTTACAGACAAAGCCTCCAGCGATATGCCCGACTTTTACCCTTGGTGGTCTTAAAGCCAACGCACACCCATGACCTCTATTTATGAGCAAGACCTGGACAAAACCTCGGCCAATTTCGCGGCCCTCTCCCCCGTCAGTTTTTTAGAGCGCAGCGCAGAGATTTACCCCGACTTGAGCGCTGTAGTTCACGGCGAACGCCGCTACAACTGGGCGCAGGTGCGTGAGCGCAGCGCCCGTCTTGCCGCAGCGCTGCAGGCGGTTGGTATTCAACGCGGTTTCACCGTGAGCGTGATGCTCTCCAACACACCCGAGATGCTGGAGGCTCACTATGCTGTTCCAGCGGTGAATGCAGTGTTACATGCGCTCAATACACGGCTAGACGCCGCGCTGATTGCTTGGCAGATGAACCATTGCGAGGCCAGCATCCTCATCACCGACCGAGAGTTCTCTGCCACCATGAAGGAAGCGTTGAGCATTCTTCGAGGTCAATACCAACGTGATGTGCTGGTGATCGATGTGGACGACAGCGAGTACACCGGCACGGGTGAGCGTCTGGGTGAATTGGAATACGAAGCTTGGTTAGCCAGTCACTCCCCTGTAGCCCACTTCAGCGCCCCGCAAGACGAGTGGGATGCGATTGCCGTGAGTTACACCTCGGGTACCACCGGCGACCCTAAGGGCGTGGTGACCCACCACCGAGGCGCTTACCTGAATGCAGTCAGCAATGCAGTGACTTGGCACATGCCCAACTTCGCTCGCTATTTGTGGACCTTGCCGATGTTTCATTGCAATGGCTGGTGCTTTCCTTGGACCATCGCCATGCTAGGCGGTGTGCATGTGTGTTTGCGCAAAATCGACGCCGCCTTGATCTTGCAAGCCATGGCGGAGCACCACGTCGACCATTACTGCGCCGCCCCCGTGGTGCACAACCTGTTGATACAAGCCTCTGCGCATTTGCAAGCTGCAGTAACGCACAGGGTTAAAGGCATGGTGGCGGGTGCCAGCCCGCCTGCTTCCATGCTGGAGGGCATGGCCAAGTTGGGGTTCGATATCACACACGTTTATGGTTTGACCGAGGTCTATGGCCCCGCCTCGGTGTGCGTCAAGCGAAGCGATTGGTCTGCCCAAAGCTTGGACAAGCAAGCCACGCTGAATGGGCGACAAGGTGTGCGCTATCCCTTGCAAGAGGGAATGACCTTGAAAGACCCGCAAAGTTTGGCTGACACGCCCGCTGATGGGCAAACCATGGGTGAAATCATGTTTCGCGGCAATATCGTCATGAAGGGCTATTTGAAAAACCCACGAGCCACCGCAGAGGCCTTTGAAGGCGGCTGGTTCCATTCCGGCGACTTGGGCGTGATCGATGCCCACGGCTACATGAAGATCAAAGACCGCAACAAAGACATCATCATCTCGGGCGGCGAAAACATCAGCAGCATTGAGGTAGAAGATGCGCTGTACCGCCACCCAGCGGTGCTGGCCTGTGCAGTGGTGGCCAAACCTGACGATAAATGGGGCGAAACGCCGCTGGCTTTTGTGGAACTGCACAACGGACACGACGTCGACGCCGAGCAACTTCAAGCGCATTGCAAGACGCTGCTGGCGGGCTACAAAGTTCCCCGTACATTTGTCTTCGAAGCCATACCCAAAACATCCACCGGCAAGATTCAAAAATTTCAACTCAGAGAAAAAGCCAAAACGCTTTAGGCCTCACCACTGGAGATAACCATGCTTGACCACTTCCCCCTGTCCGCCTCTGAATTTGACGGCCCCGTGTTGGTCACGGGTGCTGGTGGTTGTATCGGCAGCTGGGTATTGGCGCTGCTCACCCACGCAGGTGTGCCCGTGTCCGCTTTCGATTTGAAAGCCGACACCCGCCGCCCCGCTTTGCTGATGTCCGAAGCAGATTTGAAGAAAGTGCATTGGTACGAAGGCGACATCGCCGACACCGCTGCAGTCAAAGCCGCGGTGCAGCACAGCAAGGCCCGCGCCATCATCCATTTGGCGGCGCTGCAAGTGCCTTTTTGCCGCGCTGACCCCGTGGGTGGTGCTTTGGTGAATGTGGTGGGCACGGTGAATGTGTTTGAAGCCGCCAAGGATGCTGGCATCAAGCGCCTGAGCTATGCCAGCTCGGTGGCGGCCTACGGCGCCTTGGAAAACGGCGCAGCGATGGCCACGCTCTACGGTGCTTACAAGTACTGCAACGAACAAACCGCAAAGGTGTATTCAGAGGAAAACGGCGTTCACAGCGTGGGCATACGCCCGGGCGTGGTGTACGGCGTGGGCCGTGACCAAGGCATGACCTCTAAAACCACCGTGGCTTTGCTGGCCGCTGCCGCCCATCAAGCCTATGACATTCCTTTCAGCGGCCATGTGTCATGGTTGTTCGCTGCTGAGGCTGCCAGCGCTTTCATTCGCAGCGTAGCCAAAGAGCGTGTGGGTGCGCCGGTGTTTGACTTGAACGGTGTTTACGCCTCGGTGGAAGAAGGCATGGCTATTTTGAAAACCATCGCACCTGACGCCAAGCTAGGTATTAAGGGCGAACCGCTGGCGTTTCCCATGAATAAATCGGATGAACCATTAAAGGCATTCATTGGCGACTACGGCCAAATGCCCTTGGCCCAAGGCATAGAAGCCACCTACAAGGCCTTTGCCCAATTGCTTCAAGACAAGCGTATCAGCGTGGCAAATATTGCTTGAGTCAGGCCAAGTCTTGTAAGAGGCGGCAAAGCGCCTTGGGCGAGGTCACCATGGCATCGTGGCCAGCGCCCATCTCTAAGTACTGCCAATCGCTTCGGGTCTTGGCGTACTCGCGCGAGGCGGTGGTGGCCAAGTAATGCGGGATGACGGCGATATAAGTGGCTGGCAAGCCATTGCCCAAGGCATGGGTCAAGGTCATCTTGCTTTCATAGGTCGACAAAGGATGAGGTGTGCATTGGCTTTTCACCCATTGAGCGTCTTCGGCCTCGGTCACCCCAAAGACAGAAGGCTCAGGCGCTGGCAGTGAGACGCCCCCTGAGGTCTGCTGGGCCAAGGCTCGTCTGGCTTGCACCATCTCTGGCGGAATAATGTCAAACACGCTTTGACCGTTTTGCAGCAACAAAGCATCAAGGTAGACCAACTGGCTTATGCGCTCAGGCATTCGGTCTGCCACGCCGCTGATGCTGATGCCTGCAAAGCTGTGCCCCACCAGCACCACGTTGTGCAGGTCATGCGCGGTGAGGAAGTCTGTAATGTCTTGGATGAATGTCTCTAGACTGATGTCTTTGGAGAGCAAATCAGCCTTTTCACCCACACCAGTTTGGGTGGGGGTGTAAACCTCTAAACCTTGCGCTATTAGCAAAGGAACCAACTTGCGCCAGCACCACGCTCCATGCCAAGCACCATGTACCAAAACAATGGGCGAATTTATGCTGGGAATGGATTGCTCCTCAGGTTTGTCTTCAGGCTTGGCGGACTTCCAAGCAATAGCTCGCCATGTACGGATGGCTAGTAACAAGCATACTCGCTTGAGTTCGCCGTTTTGGCCTTGTCGCAACAGCTACCACTGAATTTTTGACCCTTATCAAACCTGATACAAAAAGAATAAATAATTATTCAAACATCCCCTTTTCGTGACGATACTGAAGGTGTAAAGAGGTTTTTTGAGCTCCGAATTTAATAGAATCACGATCATTACAAAACTGTCATTAATGAAGAAAGTTACCGCATGCAACTCATGGATACGCCAGACAACAAAGAAAAGTTGGTCGATGCCATCAAATTGTTTTATGACAACGTTATGGAGCAAAAAGACCTTCGCCACTTTTTCTTTGGCATGACCATAGAAAAGCTCGTCAAAGATATCGAGCTGTACCAAGATTTTTTCATGCCCAAGCCTGAGCGCTATTACAGGGAATCTTTTTCCCAAACGTCCCCCTCCGCTATTCAAATCAAGGCACCCCAATTTGATGAGCTGCAAATTACTTTGCAAACCTCTTTGCGCTCGGGCGGCTACCTCAAATCTCAAATACCTGTTCTGTCAGCCAAGTTGCTTGAGATGTTTGAAGAATCGCGCGCCCAAATGGCTGACGAAAACATCAAGGTATGGAAAACTTTTGAGGTGAGCAACCAATTGGTGTGCGACCTCTACAACGCCAACCGCACAGATGCCAGGTTAGAAAAAAATGGCGATGTTTACGGCTCGCGCGGTTTTTTCTACCCGTTTTGGACAAGGGTGGCGGGCGACACCAAACAACTGATCTTCATTGGCCAAGGTTTCTCCACCAGTGTGGACACCCCTTTGTCGACTGTTGAGGCGTTTTGCAACAATGTGAATGAAAAATTCAGCCACCAAAAATTCCAAATTCGCCAAAGCCCCAAGGGGCCTGTTCTTTTTGCGCGTCACGCCATCTCCTATGCCCACGGCGTTCCCACACGAATGCTCATGCGGGCAGCCAAACAATTTGCCACGACTTTTGAAGGGGCAATGAACATGGACAACGACAAGCTGCTGAAAAATATCATTCGTTAATTTTGTTGTTTTTGATAAATTTTTAGTCGATTATTGTTTTCGTTTAAGATGATTAGTAACGATGTAGTTCGTTTTAATCTATTTTTTGAAAATAATAACCATGTGGGACTTGAGTTTGTTAGATTGGGCGTTTTTAACAACCATTCTTTGTTCCATCGCTATTGGAGCCTACCGAGGCTGGTTACCGCAGGCTTTGTCTATGCTGGGTTTTGTCGCAGCCTTTGTGGCGGTCGTGAAACTTGGCCCCTCTATTGGCGCTTGGTTACCCCTTGGCGGCCCAGGTGAGGCACTGCGTGACGATATGGGCGCACTCATCGCTTTGATCGTTACTTTGTTACTAGGCCATCAAGCGGTGGTCTTGCACCGCCAATTGTTTACCCGCAGCGGACCTCAACCGGCGCACCGTACCTTGGGTGGCGTCTTTGGCATGGTGTCAGGGGTGTTTGTGTTGCTGCTGGTGTCAGCCATGATTGACCTCACCGCTTGGCGAGAATCGAGTTGGTGGAAAGGCACTGCAGAGGAAAGCGTGACGCGCTTTTTGCTGGATCACATGAAGTCCAGCGTCAAACCCAGCGAGGCCAATCCGTCTACTTGACGGACTCTTGCATATAAGTCTGGGTGGTTTTCACCGCTTTATCCAACACCGATGCCGCACCGCTGACCCCCACGGTGGCGACAAATATGCCGAGTAAAAACGAAATCAGGTAGCCCATGCTGGTGCCTTCAAAGTGGGTAGACGTTCCTTGCGAACCTCTTGACCACTGATACATCGGCACCAATTGGCAGAACATGAACAGGCTTTAAACGCTGTTTTTGCTGATGAAGTCGCCCATGCGTTGCAAACCTGCATGAATGGCTTCATCAGACGCCGCGTAGCTGAAACGAATGTGCTGACCGTCGCCCGGCACCCGTGGGCCAAAGTGAATGTCTGCCAACACAGCAACACCGGCTTCTAGCAATAAACGCTTGCGAAATTCCTCAGAGTCTGCACAACGCGTCAAACGGCAAGCCTCGGTGACATTGGGCCATGCATAAAAAGCGCCGCCTGGGCTTTGGCACTTCACGCCAGGGAGTTGGTTGAGCAAACTCACAATCAGGTTGCGACGCTTCAAAAACACCTCACGCATATGGTGGGCATCGTCTTGCGGGCCATTCAACGCCGCCACACCCGCCCACTGGGTGATGTGGGAGGCACACGACTCGGTGTTGGTGATCCAGTTGGTGAAATACGGCGCCAACTTTTTATTGGCGGTAAAGCCCAAACGCCAGCCTGTCATGGCCCATGTTTTAGAGCAACCGTCCGAGATGATGGTGCGCTCTTGCATACCAGGCAAAGAAGCGATGGAGTTGAACTCGCCGTCATAGACCAGCTGGCCATAAATTTCATCGGCGAACACCCAGACTTGGGGATGCTTGCGCAATATTTCTGCAATTGCTTCAAGGTCGGCTTTGGGAATGATGCCACCTGTCGGGTTTTGCGGTGAATTCAAAATCAAGAGCTTGGTTTTGGGTGTGATTTTGTCGGCCAGCTCTTGCGGATCAAAACCAAAATTGCGCGATTCACGCAGGTAAATAGGCACCCCCACTGCGCCATTGGCCTTGATTTGCGAGTCATAAATCGGGAAACCCGGCACGGGGTAAATCACCTCGTCACCCGCACCGTGGTCAGTCACCGACTGAATGGTGTAGCCAATGAAAGGTTTTGCACCGGCACCCACCACCACGTCGTCGGCGTGCACCTGAATGCCACGGGTGCGTGAAAAATAGTCTGCTGCGGCTTGGCGCAACTCGGGAATGCCTGCCGAAGGCGTGTAGCCATGCTTGCCTTGTTGGATGGCCGCGATGCCTGCATCTTGAATGTGTTGGGGTGTTGCAAAGTCGGGTTGACCTATGCAAAACGAAATGATGTTGCGCCCTTCACGAATCAGCTTGTTGACCTCGGCCAACACCACAAAGGCATTTTCTGTACCCAAGCTTTGGGCACGTTGACTCAAAGCGGCCATGCTCAGACGCCTTCGATGATGCGCATGTCCCGCACCACAGCGTTTTTGCCCAAAGCGACCAAGGCCTCTTGGTAGCCGGGGCTGTCATACACCGCCATCGCAGTGGCAAGGTCAGCAAATTCGATGAGCACGGTGCGCTCCATCTTGCCGTTTTCTTTCACAGCGGCTGGCATGCCACGGGCCAAAAAAGTCCCTCCTGCCGCTTGTATGGCGGGTAGCGCCAACTTGGCGTAGGCGGCGACAGCGTCGGTGTCTTTGATTTCTTGGTAGACGCTTAACAAATAGGCTTTAGGCATGATGAAGTCCTTGAAAGAATACGGCAAGAGAAAGAGTGGCTTAGAGTTTAGAGCCAAACTCCCTCAGGGTAGACCCCAAGTTCTCGGCGAGAATAAAAGCATGAACTGGCTGGTCAAAATCATTTTTCTATTTTTCGCCATCGTGCTGCTGTCAGTGGTGTTGCTGTTGTCCTTGCTGGGCCTGCTGCTAGGCCTGCTGCGCTGGTTGATCACGGGGCAAAAACCGCAAATGGCGGTGATATTCAGCACTTACCGTCAATGGCAAAAGCAAGCAGCACAACAGATGCGTGGTCGCAGATCAGATGAGGACATCATTGAAGCCGAGGTGCGTGAAGTGCCCAGTGTGCGCTTAGAAGACAAGCCCTGATCAGTTCAATCTAAACCGCCAAGCCCATGCCGCCAAGGCTAGCCATCCAGCGACATAGCTTGGCAGGTGCAGCAGCGCCAATGCACAAACCCCCGCCAAGGCCAATGCATGGATTTGCTGCATTTGCAAAGCCGACTGCAGGGACTTTAAAGCCGATGGGCTGAGCGCCTCGCCCATGTGCGCCACATAGGCGGCCAACAATACCGATGCCGCGGAAATCACGCAGGCGACAACAAACAGAACACGGCTAGCGTTTTTCATAAAAGGAATGCAAAGCAGAAGGTAGAGAGGGTTATGATTTTTGACATGACAACATCTCGCCCATTACATCATTGGGCAATCTTTTGCAGGGTAGTGGATAACCATGGCGACCTTGGCATGTGCTGGCGGCTTGCATCCCAGTTGGCAAATAAGGGCAAACATATCACGCTGTATGTGGACGACGCCAGTGCCTTGGCGTGGATGGCACCTGTTGGCTGCAAGGGTGTGAGCGTCAAGCCTTGGCCTACAGAGGCTGGCGCATACAACCCGATGGTGCCGCCCGATGTGGTGATCGAGGCCTTTGGCTGCGAATTGCCACTGCATGTGCAGGCAGCCATGGCAAGCCAAACCAAGCCCTCTGTGTGGATCAACTTGGAGTATTTCAGCGCCGAAGCTGTCTCAGTACGTAACCACGGTCTGCCCTCGCCCATCATGAGCGGTCCGGCCAAGGGTATGACCAAATGGTTTTTCTACCCTGGGCTGGATGTGCACAGCGGCGGCTTGCTGCGCGGCATTCCTCTTTCTACGACAAGCCATGCACCAAAGCCAACTTCACACAACAGCTTGCAGCCCTTGCGCATCAGCCTGTTTTGTTACGAACCCGCCAGCATGGCGCTGTGGCTCGAGCAGTTAACCCAACTGCCTCAAGCGGTGCAGCTGAGCGTGACCGCAGGCCGCGCCGCACAAGCGGTGCGTCGCGCCCTGCAACAACAGGAACACCATCCCACGCTTGAAGTCACTGCCTTGCCCTATCTTTCACATGCAGCGTTTGACGACATGCTGAGTAAGCAAGACTTGAATTTAGTACGTGGTGAAGATTCTTTGGTGCGTGCCATTTGGGCAGGCAAAGCATTTCTCTGGCAAATTTACCCGCAAGACGACGGGGCACATATCACTAAGCTGCAGGCCTTTTTAGATGCCACCCATGCGCCTCCCGTGGTGGTGCAAGCCCACTTGGCGTGGAATGCAGACCAAGCCACACCCTTACCCGTTTTAAACCCTGAGGTCTTGCAGGTATGGACCCATTGGGTATGTGCTTTAAGAGGGCGTTTAGCAGGTCAAACCGACTTGCTAACGCGCTTAGAAAGCTTTGCAGCGGCGCACGGCTAAAATAACTGCTTTTCCAAGCCCCTACCTTTATGAAAATAGCTCAAGAAATTCGCGCCGGCAACGTCATCATGCACGGCAAAGACCC
>NZ_JBBAOI010000015.1:0-53285 GCF_040401495.1 Limnohabitans sp. | reverse complement strand
TCGGCGCGTTTGGCCTTTTGCTCTGCGCGTAGTCCCTTGTAGTCCACGGCTTTAAGAACTTTGTCGAGTGCGGTTTGGTAGTCACCCGAGTCGAACTCAAACCCGAAGGCGCTTTTGTAGGGGAACTGTTCTTTTTTGACGAAGTTCTTGGCGCGGATCTCCGCCTTGTCCATCCCCAATTTTTGCGCCAGCACGTCAACCATGCGCTCGATCAGGTACACGGCTTCGGTCACGCGGAAGGAGCAGCGGTACGCCACACCGCCAGGGGCCTTATTGGTGTAAACACCTTTGACGCTGGCGTGTGCCGCAGGAATGTCGTAAGAGCCAGAGACGATGTGGAACATGCCGGCAGGAAACTTGGTGGGGTCGGCACAGGCGTCAAATGCACCGTGGTCAGCCACCACATTCACACGCAGACCAGTGATCTTGCCATCGGCTGTGGCGGCCAATTCGCCGTCCATGTGGTAGTCGCGGGCGAATCCAGTGCTCGAGATGTTTTCGATGCGGTCTTCGACCCACTTAACCGGGCGGCCCAGCACGATGGAAGACACGATGGCGCAAACATAGCCGGGGTAGATCGGCACTTTGTTGCCAAAGCCACCACCGATGTCGGGGCTGACGATACGCACTTTAGATTCAGGAATCCCCGACAGCATGGACACCACGGTGCGCACAATGTGCGGAGCCTGGGAGGTGATGAAGGTGGTCAACTCTCCCTTGACCGGGTCGAATGAGGCCACGCAACCGCAGGTCTCAAGCGGGCAGGGGTGCACGCGCGGGTAGTACATGTGTTGCGACACCGTCACTTCGGCTTTGTCAAAAGCGGCGTCGGCAGCGGCCTTGTCGCCCGCGTCCCAAGTGAAGATGTGGTTATGGTGCTCACGCTTGCCGTGGGCGCCTTCGGTCTTGCCGGCCAAGTCGTCGCGGATGACCGGTGCGCCAGGCTGCAGCGCGGCGTAGGGGTCCATCACCACGGGCAATTCTTCGTACTCCACTTCTACGGCTTCTACGGCGTCAGCCGCGATGTAGCGGTCGTCTGCGATGACGATGGCTACTTCTTGCATTTGGAAGTGAACCTTTTCGTCGGCCAACACGGCGGCCACATCACCAGCGAGGGTGGGCATCCAGTGCAGCTTCAAAGGCTTCAAGTCGTCGGCGGTCAGCACCGCGTGTACACCAGGGATGGCCAAGGCGGCTGCCTTGTTGATTTTGACGATGCGGCCGTGGGCGATGGGGCTGCGCACGATGTCCATGTGCAACATGCCGGGCATCTTGATGTCATCGACATAATTGCCCTTGCCTTGGATGAAACGGGCGTCTTCTTTGCGCAGGCGCGAGGCGCCCATGCCAGCCAACGCGAGTTCGCGGGCTTCTACAGTCAGTACCGGTGCGTTCATGTGTGTCTCCGATCAAATAAGGGTGTGCTTTAAGCCGCGACAGGCTCTTGCAATTTTTTGGCGGCGTACTGGACGGCTTTGATGATGTTTTGGTAGCCCGTGCAACGGCACAAGTTGCCGCTCATGCCGTGGCGAATTTCGTCTTCGCTGGGGTTGGGGTTTTCGTGCAAAAAGCGGTAGGCGCGCATCAGCATGCCAGGGGTGCAAAAGCCGCATTGCAAACCGTGCTCTTTGTAAAAGCCTTCTTGCACCGCATGCAACACACCTTTGTTGGCAAGACCTTCGACAGTTAGCACTTCCGAGCCGTCGCACTGAATCGCCAGATGGGTGCAGGACTTGACCGATTGGCCGTCGATGTCCACCGTACAAACACCGCAGTGGCTGGTTTCACAACCAATGTGCGCGCCTGTGAGGTTGAGTTCTTCGCGCAAAAAGTGGATCAGCAGTGTGCGCGGCTCAACCGCTTTTTCTTCTTTCTTGCCGTTGACGGAGACGGTGATGAGTTTTTTGGTCATTGTGTATTCCTTGAATTTAAGCGCACAGCGCCCAGGCTTTGTTGAGGGCGCGTTTGACCATTTCACCGGCCATGGCGGTCTTGTATTCGATGTCGCCGCGCAAGTCTTCAGCGGGGTTGCAAATAGCGATGGCTGCTGCCACTGCTGCTTGTACATTGGCCGCGTTGAAGGGCTTGTTCAGCAAAGCCGCTTCGGCAGCTTCAGCGCGCAGTGCAGTGGGTGCGACATTGGTCAGGCCAATGCGCACATGGCTGACTTGGTCGCCCTTTTTGCGAATGACCACCGCGCAACCGGCGGTCGCCCAGTCGCCGGTTTTGCGTTTGAGTTTTTCGTAGGCGTAGCCTGTGCCGTGCGCAAAAGCGGGCACGCGGATTTCGCACATGACCTCGTTTTCTTCCAGTTGGGTCATGTAGGTACCCAGGAAAAAGCCGTCGGCGGCCACGGTTCGGCGACCCTTGGGACCTTCGAGCACAAAAGAGGCTTCGATGACGAGGGACAGCGCTGGGTGATCGTTGCCGGGGTCGCCGTGAGCAATATCGCCGCCGATGGTGCCGCGGTTGCGCACCTGTGGGTCGGCAATCAGTTTGGCCGCTTCGCATAACAACGGCACTTTGGCTTGCAAAATGGGCGAGCTGATCAACTCGTTTTCCACTGTCATCGCGCCGATCACGACCGTGCCACCTTCTTCGCGAATGCCCCTGAGTTCGGGGATGCGGTTGATGTCGATCAAATGTTCGGGCTGGGCAAAACGCAATTTCATCATGGGCAGCAAGCTGTGGCCGCCAGCCAGCAACTTGGCGTCTGAGCCCAATTGGCCTAGCAAGGCAACCGCCTCACCGACTGTTTTGGGCGCGTGGTATTCAAAACGCGGTGGGATCATCAAAAGTCTCCTATGGTTTTGTTTAAAAAGCAGATAATTAGTATGGTGCAGAATGCTACATTGCGCAATTGAGAGACTCTTTAAGGTATTTCAATTGTTATTCTAATTGATGCAGTGTAACAATTTTTTAAAAACTATATAGCTATTCTAGGCTTTTGAATTTTTTTCCACCTAGGGAATGTACTGCCCAAAGCAAGGAGTACATCCCCAAGCTACTAAACTCAAAAAGGCTTAACTGATGCCCAGTGGTTAACTCAAGCGCGCGACTTCTGCACGCCACACTAGGACAGATTGGCTATTTTGACCTTTGAGAATCAAGCGGGTCTTGCCGCTTTAGATTAAATGAATAAAACTTCCCCTTGGCCTACTGAAGAATTTCATAAGGCTGGCATTCTTTATGCTTTGCATAAATTGATTGGTTGATCTCTTGACATTCAATTTTTATTGAACCTTTCAAATCAGGTCAAACGAGACAACCAATCACTCATTTTGAAACTTAAATAACTAATAAAAGCAGAGGTGTAGCGGAACAGACCAACATTGATCGGAAGGGGTAAGTGTCATGGATACTTCATTTGCGCTTCGAATTGATGCTAACGGCAAGCATTGGGGTGGCAATAATTCGCCACAGGGTGACAAGCAACAGCGTCGTCGTCAAAAATTACAGGCTTTGCTTCAAAGCTTGAAAGCGGGAGAGTTAGATGCTGCCAGACTGGCTTTTACGGCCTTGGTTAATTTCGATCCCACTGTTTCCGCTGATCCCTATCTGAACAAGCTGGGTGCTGCTTTGCAAAGCAGCAATTTATATGCAGCGCAACACTTTGGCTTGGAATTGCAAAATCGTGGTTGGCAGTTGCAATCCAACAAATTATTGGATGACGGTCATCAAACTTCGAAAAGGTCTGCTTCATTAGATAGTGATTCAGGAATCCAAAGAATTGACCTATCTGCTTAAAACACTATTTCAACTACATAAAAAAATAAAAGTAGATGATGATTTGCATTCGCCGCCAACCATCTGCTCTACCTATTTGACCGCCTACCCACGCCATCGAGCACAAAGAATTCTTTCCCTAGATCATGCTGATGAGTTGTGAATCTGGAAATTGCCTTAAACGTCTATATTCCTAGCTCCTCAAGCTGAAACCCAATCGCTTGCCACCGGAGTTAACAGGAAAGCGTCAGGGATCCTGTAGCCACTGACAAATAGGTCGCCACTGCAGCAAGTCTTTCTCCACCTTGCTGGGGGTGATGTCAAACATGCTCAAACCGTGCGCGGCCAAATGCAAATAGTGCTGGGTATCGCGCAAATAGCCCACGATGGGAAGCTCCAGCGTGTCCATGAACTGGCGCAGCTTGTTAGCCGCCAAAGTGCGCTCATCCACCCGCATACCCACCACGCCCACCTTAGAGCGGCTGTTGCGAGTGATTTCCCGCAGCTTGGTGAGAAACGTTTGTGCGGCGTACATATCAAAAATACTGGGCATGATGGGCACAATGATTTTGTCGGCACGTCCCAGCACTTCTTTGAAGCGCCAACCGTCCAAACCTCCAGGTGTGTCGATCACGATATGGGTGGTGCCCTTGGGCGGTTTGGCAGTCAGCACCAAGTCGGCTTGCAATTCCCACGTGGTGATGCGAGTCACGGTGTCGGGACGCAGACTCAGCCACAAGCGCGAAGACTGCTGCACATCGGCGTCCCCGAGCATCACGGCATGACCAAGCGAAGCAAAGAAACCCGCGACATTGGTCGATAAAGTGGATTTGCCAGCCCCGCCTTTGGGGTTGGCGATGACAATCACTGGCATATCAGGAAATCTCCCAGCCCCTGTCGCTGTTGCAGTAGGTTAAGGCTTGGTTGTACAAAGCGGTGCCACCAGTGCGTCCTGCGGCAGCCAAGAAATGTGTTTGCAGGGGCATCATATCGTTGGAGCGGGCGCAATCAAAGCCATTGTTTTTGGCCCCGTTGAAATACAACACAACGCGACCGTTGGATTTGACGCTGCGTTGTCTAGCTGTTAGAAAACCCACCGCACAAGCGCCAGAGCAAATTTGTCCTTCGGTGACCACGGCCTGAGCACCATAGCGAGCCAAAATTTGGCCCAACTCGATACCCAAAATAGGTTTGCCACCGTTGGAATTGAGGTAGACCTGTGGTGGCACTCGCTGGCCTTGGCGGTTGATGCATTGCGACAAATTATGCATATGTGCTTCCAAGCTTTGCAAACTGACAGGGTCGATGGAGCCAGACAGTTCAACGATATCCATGCTGCCTCTGGCGCAGCTGTCGTGGCGCAAGAGGCTGTGACGCGTCTCAAAGGTTTGGCCTTGGGTTGAGCCCAGCACCGTTATTTTATTTTGCGCAAAACCAAAGCTATTCGAACCCAAAATCACTTGATGTGGGATGGGCGCCGAGGGTGAGGCCATCGGCCCATTGACGGCACAGGCCACCAAACCTAGCAAAAACAAGGCGGACCATAGGGTTTTAAGTCTTTTCATGCAGCAATCCTGATCGGAAACATCCGTGATGGGGGTGTTCTATTTTCGGAATTTGGAGGCAAAACTTGAGTCTTGGTCAGTGTTGGCTTGTCTTTGACTCTCAAAGCTTGATGAATCTTTAATTCTTTGGGGTTATTCCATAGGGTAGGTGGGTTTTTAGAATGACCAAATTCTCTTTATCCCATCATCAAAAGGTCATTCATGAAAAAAATCATTACAGCAGTGTGTTTGTTGGTCAGTTTCTCTGCCATGGCTGAGTGGGTGTTGGTGACAGAAAACGAGTATGGTACAGGCCTGTTTGTCGACCCAAACATTAAGAAAACTGGCGCTTTGCGCATGTTTTGGCATATCCAAAACCTCAAGCAACCCGACAAACAAGGCGATATGTCTTACCGCGGTGTGTGGCAATACGACTGCCAAGAAAGCCGTCAACGCAATATGCAGGTAGCTGGTTACCCTGGCCCCATGGCCACAGGTCAAAAGTCCGACGAAGCCTACCAACCCAGTGACTGGGTCGCCATTGGCGGCGACCCCAGCAGCCAGGCCATGTACAAATACGTCTGCGCTTTGTAAAACTTCAGTTAACGAAGGTCGCTACTGGCTTGCCTTTTTCCACGAAGTAGGTAGCCAAAATCTTGCCCTTGGTGCTGCCTGAGTTAAGCGCATCGTGGATGGTATTGGCGGGGACCATGAAAGCGTCGCCAGCCTTTACCGTTTTGGGTTCTTGACCGTCAACACGTATTTCAAATTCGCCTTCTAAGACATAACCCAACTCTTCGCCAGGGTGGGTATGGCGGCCGGCAAAGATGCCTGGATCGAATTCTGCACGCGCTTGCACTCCCATGCGCCCAGGCACACTCAGCTCATGCGACTGCAAAGCCACACGGGTAAAGCCAGGCTTTTGGGCTGACACCAAGCCCATCACACCCGCACCAATGATGCACACCAAAAACGTTGAAGCTTTCATGCTGATACTCCTAAGGGTTGGAACTTACTTAACCACCATCAAGGTGAAGGGGAACACATAGGCTTGCAGGGTAACCAAGATACCGACCAAGCAGGCCAAAGCGATGGAGTGGAAAAACACATAGCGAAGAATATCGCCTTCGTGGTTGAACCAACGTGTGGCGGTGGAGGCCACCACAATGGACTGTGCGTCAATCATCTTGCCCATCACGCCGCCCGAGCTGTTGGCCGCGCCCATGAGGTTGGGCGACAAGCCCAGTTGTTCAGCCGCGACTTTTTGCATACCGCCAAACAGCACATTGGAAGCCGTGTCAGAGCCCGTCAGCGCCACGCCCAACCAGCCCATCAAAGTGCCAAAGAAGGGGTAGAAGACGCCGGTGTTGGCAAAGGCCAAGCCCAAAGTGGTGTCGGTGCCCGAGTAACGGGTGAGGTAGCCCAGCGCCAGCATCAACACAATGGTCAGCAAAGAATAGCGAACAAGCCACAAAGTGGAGAAGAAAATACGGACCATATTGATCGGGTTGTATTTCATGACCAAGCCGCCCACGATGGCCGACAGCAAAATACCGGTGCCTGTAGAGGACAGCAGATTGAGTGTGTAGATGGCACTTTCGGTTTTAGGAACAGGCACCACCGGCGGCATTTTTTCAATCAGGTTGTGCAAACCATCCATGGGAAATTGTGGAGCGAACAAACTGTTGAGAAAACTTTTGACAGCGGGTTGTCCCCAAATAAAGATGAACACGGTGAGGATGGCCCAAGGCATCCAAGCGCGGATGATGGCGTCACGTGAATGAACCGTGACAGCGCGAGGTGCTTGCGCTTGGCCGCCTGTTGTTTCATGACCTTTCAATGACACCGAGGTCCAAATGGTTTTGGGCTGCCAAAAGCGCAGGAAAGTAACCAAGCATGCCATGCTGACAACCGCGGCAATGATGTCGACCAATTCAGGGCCAATGAAGTTGGAAACCAAGAATTGCATGATGGCAAAACTCAGGCCGGTGACCAAAATTGCAGGCCATATATCCCACATGGCACGCCGCCCTGCGAAGGCCCAGATGAGCCAAAACGGCACCAGCAAGGAGAAGAACGGCAATTGGCGACCCACCATCATGGAGACGGCCATGGCGTCGTAGCCATGCACCTTGGCCAAGGTAATGATGGGGGTACCCAAGGCGCCAAAGGCGACAGGGGCAGTATTGGCAATCAGCGACAAGCCTGAGGCGGCCAAGGGTGAAAAACCCAAACCAATCAAAATAGCTGCAGTCACCGCCACTGGGGTACCAAAACCTGCTGCACCTTCAAAGAAAGCACCAAACGCAAAGGCGATCAACAGTAACTGCAAACGGCGGTCTTCGGTGATGCCAGCAATCGAGTCTTGCAACACCTTGAAGCTGCCGTTTTGCTCTGTCAGTTGGTGCAAAAAGATGATGTTGAGCACAATCCAGCCAATAGGCAGCAAGCCATTCAGGCCACCATAGAGGGCGGCACTGGCCGCCATATCGCTGGGCATACCATAAACAGCTATAGCAATCACCAAAGCAGCAAGCAAGCCCGCACCTGCGGCAATGTGCGCCTTCATGTGCAAAAAGCCCAAGCCGACCAACATCACCACCACGGGCACGGCTGCCAACAAAGTAGACAAAAGCATATTGCCTAAAGGATCGTAAATTTGTTGCCAAACCATGGGGTAGTCTCCGATACGAGTAAAACAAAAATTATAGGAAGATAGGATCAAGGGTTTTCCCTCTCGTTACTCTTTGGAGACATGCATGATCGAACGCACACTTTTCAGTCCAGAACATCAAGCTTTTCGCGACAGTTTTCGCCGTTTCATGGCAGAAGAAATTGCGCCCCACCACGCCGCTTGGGAAGAGCAAGGCTATGTGGACAAGAAGGTGTGGGGCAAGGCCGGTGCTTTGGGGTTTTTGTGTATGACCCAACCCGAGAACTGTGGCGGTTTTGGTGCAGACAAGCTGTATTCCATCATTCAGATGGAGGAACTGAGCGCTGCAGGTTTTAGCGGCATAGGCTACGGTTTGCACACTGAAATCGTCGCCCCCTATATCCAGCACTACGGAACTGAGACACAAAAGCAGCGCTATTTGCCCGCTATGGCTCGCGGCGATATGGTGGGCGCCATTGCCATGACTGAACCGTCGGCAGGCAGTGATTTGCAAGGCATCAAAACCACGGCCATGGCGCAATCCGATGGCTCGTTTGTGCTGAGCGGCAGCAAAACTTACATCACCAATGGCTGGCACTCGGACTTGGTGATAGTGGTTGCCAAAACCAACCCTGCAGCAGGGGCCAAGGGAACCAGCCTGTTCTTGCTGGAGGGCGCAATGCCAGGCTTTACCAAAGGCAAGCCGCTGAAAAAATTGGGTCTCAAGGCGCAAGACACCTGCGAACTGTTTTTCGACAGCGTGCGTTTACCCGCTGAGGCTTTGTTGGGCGGCGAGGCCATGCTCAACAAGGGCTTTATTTGCCTGATGGAGCAGTTGCCTTGGGAGCGTTTGCAAATTGCCATTGGCGCAGTGGCGGCATCCCAAGCCGCCATTGGTTGGACCTTGGACTATGTCTTGCAACGCCAAGTCTTTGGCCAAGCCGTGGCGGCGTTTCAGCACACACGTTTCACCTTGGCCGAGCTGCAAACCGAGGTACAAATTGCGCAGGTATTTGTCGACAAATGCACCGAGTTGCTGCTGCAAGACAAGTTAGATACGGCCACCGCCAGCATGGCGAAATATTGGTGCACCGATTTGCAATGCAAGGTGATGGACTCTTGTGTGCAGTTGCATGGCGGTAACGGCTACATGTGGGAGTACCCCATCACCCGCGCCTATGCCGATGCAAGGGTGCAGCGCATTTACGGCGGAACCAACGAGATCATGAAAGAGGTGATTGCCCGCAGTTTCGTCAAATAGCGGTGCTTAGCTGATAACGAACTGGTGAAAACCAAACTCGCCAGTGGCGCGGTCAGCGTAAAAAGCCTTCAAAGTCTCGCGAACGGTGCGAAACGCCAAGTCGTCCCAAGGAATGTCGGCTTCTTCAAACAGTTTGGCCTCCATGGTTTCATGGCCGGGGTTGAACTGATCGCTCAGCAGTTTGGCGCGGAAGAAGAAATGCACCTGACCCACTTTGGGCACATCGATCACGGTGAAAAGCGCTTGCATCTCAATGTCTGCACCGGCCTCTTCGTCGGTTTCACGGGCTGCGCCCTGCGCCAAGGATTCGTGCAATTCCATGAAACCGGCAGGCAAAGTCCAAAAACCTTTGCGCGGCTCGATATTGCGTTTGCACAGCAGCACCTGCGTTCCCCACATCGGGATGGTGCCCACCACGTTGAGCGGGTTGTCGTAATGCACCGTGTGGCAAGCAGGGCAGACCGCTCGCAAACGGGTGTCGCCGTCGTCGGGCAAGCGCATCAGAACCGCGGCGCCGCAGTTTCGGCAATGTTTGACAGGGTTTTTTAGCAAGGGGGGCTCTTTGGGGGGGCGATCTTGGGAGTGAGGGTAGCGATTAGGCTGTCGCTTCCAAAGCCCTTCAAAAAGCTTATCCTATGCCCATGAAGCTTTACTCTTTCTTTCGGTCTTCCGCCTCGTTTCGGGTTCGTATCGCTTTGGCTTTGAAGGGACTGAGCTACGACTACGTGACCGTGCACTTGGCCAAAGGTCAGCAGTTACAAGACGACTTTGCTGCGGTCAACGCCGATGCCTTGGTTCCGGTGTTGGAAGTGGATGGCTTGCGACTTACCCAGTCCATGGCCATCATGGAGTACTTGGATGAAAAATACCCGCACCCCGCCCTTATGCCTGCCGATGCCTTGGGAAGAAGCCGTGTCCGCGCTTTGTCACATTCCATTGCCTGTGAAATTCACCCCTTGAACAACCTGCGGGTTTTGAAATACCTCACCGCAACCTTGAGGTTGGACGAGGCCACCAAAAACACTTGGTACCACCACTGGGTGCGCTTGGGTCTGGAGGCATTTGAAAAACAACTGCATCACCCAGCCACAGGGCGCTTTTGCCACGGCGATCAACCCAGCATGGCCGATTGCGTGTTGGTGCCGCAAATTTTCAATGCCAACCGATTCAAGGTGGACTTGAGCGGACTAGACCGCACTTTGCAAGTGTTTGACGCTTGCATGGCCTTGACGTCCTTCCAAGTTGCCCAACCCTCTGCCTGTCCCGACTTTGAAGCCTGACAGCTTGCCCGTGTTGCCTCAGTGGTCAGGGGCTAAAGTGTTTTGCACCATCCGCAAAGGGGGATCTTCACTGCCGCCCTACGACAGCTTCAATCTGGGCGACCATGTGGGCGACGACCCGCAGGCAGTTTTCAACAACCGCCAGTTGCTGTCTTTTCAGTTGAAACAACGCACTGTGTTCATGCGGCAAGTGCACGGCAACGTCGTGTCACAGTTGCACCACGACACGCCTGATGGTCAACAAGCCGACGCTTGTTTTACCAGCGAAGCAGGTGTTGCTTGCACCATCATGGTGGCCGACTGCTTGCCTGTTCTTTTTTACAGTCCTGCCAAGAAAGTGGTGGCTGCCGCCCACGCAGGCTGGCGAGGCTTGGCCGGCATGTCAGGACAGGTCGGTGTGTTGGAGGCAACTCGCCGGGCTTTGCGCAGTTGCTCTGCTTTAGAAGATGTGAAGGTTTGGCTGGGTCCATGCATAGGCCCGCAGGCATTTGAGGTGGGCGAAGATGTGCGCCAAGCCTTTATGACCCAAGACCCTTTGTGTGCCTTGGCGTTTCAGCCTTTGGCAGCCAGTGGCCAGTACCTGTGCGATTTGGCGCAGTTGGCGCGTCTTCAGTTAGCCAAGTGGCCTGTCGCTTCCATCGAAGGCAATGACAGCACACCTTCTTGGTGCACCTTTTCTAATCCAGGGGTATTTTTTTCCTACCGACGAGATGGCGTCACAGGGCGTTTTGCAGCAGGCATCGGTTTATTGGACTGATTGGAAGTTTCTTGTAAGAGCTTTGGCATAAGATGGCTTTAAAGTCACATCCTACTTGCCATGCCCACACCTCCAAGCTCCCTTTGGGACAACAGCACCGAGTCTTTAGTCGCCGCCGCCAAGTCATTTCAGGAGATGGCCGCTCAGCACATGCCGTCTGTGCCGCAGATGAATTTCCACACCGACAAAATCGCCCAGCTGCAATCGACTTATGCCCAAGAGGCCATGACCTTGTGGCAAGAGGGCTTGCAAAACAACCCCAAGCTTAAAGACCGCCGATTTGCCGCCGAGCCTTGGCAGCACAACCCCGTGTCGGCTTTTTCGGCAGCCATGTATTTGCTCAATACCCGCACCATGATGGGTTTGACCGAGGCCTTGGACACTGACGACAAAACCAAAGCGCGTATCCGTTTTGCAGTGGAGCAATGGGCAGCTGCCTCAGCCCCCAGCAATTTTTTGGCCTTCAATGCCGAGGCGCAGCAAAAAGCCATAGACACCAAAGGCGAGAGCATTGCCCAAGGTTTACAAAACATGCTGCACGATTTACAGCAAGGCCATGTGTCCATGACCGACGAAAGTCTGTTCGAGGTGGGCAAAAACGTCGCTACCACCGAGGGTGCAGTGGTATTTGAAAACGAGTTGTTTCAACTGCTGGAATACAAACCCCTCACACCCAAGGTATACCAGCGGCCGTTTTTGTTGATCCCTCCTTGCATCAACAAGTTTTATATCTTGGACTTGCAACCGGCCAACTCGCTTATCCGCTATTCGGTAGCCCAAGGGCACCGCACCTTCGTGGTCAGTTGGCGCAACCCCGATGCATCCATGGCGCAAACCACCTGGGATGACTATGTGGAAAAAGGCGCTATGCAAGCCATCGAGGTAACGCGCCAAATTGGCAATATGCCGCAAATCAACGCCTTGGGTTTTTGCGTGGGCGGCACCATCCTTAGCAACGCTTTGGCGGTGTTGGCTGCTCGTGGCCAAGACCCTGTAGCCAGCGCCACCTTGCTGACCACCTTGGTCGATTTTGCAGACACAGGTGTGCTCGATGTGTTTATTGATGAAGCTTTTGTCAAATTTCGCGAAGCCCAGTTTTCTGAAGGCGGTTTGATGGCCGGCCGCGATATGGCCCAAACCTTCAGTTTCTTGCGCCCCAATGATTTGGTGTGGAACTACGTGGTGGGTAACTACCTCAAAGGTGAAACACCGCCACCTTTCGATTTGCTCTACTGGAACAGCGACGCCACCAATTTGCCTGGTCCCATGTACACCTGGTACTTGCGCAACACCTACCTTGAAAACAACTTCATCAAGGCGGGCAAAGCAACAGTGTGCGGCGAGCAAATCGATATGCGCCGTGTGGACACGCCTTTGTATATTTATGGCTCACGTGAAGACCACATCGTGCCTATTGATGCCGCTTACGCTTGTACCCAAGTGTTTCTTGGTCCTAAGCGGTTTGTGATGGGGGCTTCGGGTCATATTGCGGGGGTCATCAACCCCCCCGAGGCTAAAAAGCGCTGCTATTGGACGGGCAAAGACAGCCAGTTTCCCAATCAGTTTGCCGACTGGAGCGGCAAAGCTCAGGAACACGCTGGCAGTTGGTGGCCCGACTGGTCGACTTGGCTGAAAAAACATGGCGGCCAGCAAGTGGCTGCACCCAAGAAATACGGTCGCGGTGAGTACAAGTCCATCGAACCCGCCCCTGGGCGCTATGTCAAAGCGCGTGCCTAGAGGCACCTACACTTATTTGAAACAACCACAGGAGTTAACACCATGAGTCAAAAAATCGCCTACGTCACCGGTGGTATGGGCGGCATAGGCACCGCCATTTGCCACCGCTTGCACAAAATGGGCTACAAGGTCATTGCCGGTTGCGGTCCTAGCCGAGACTTTGACAAATGGCTGGGCGAGCAAAAGGCTTTGGGCTACACGTTTTATTCTTCTGTGGGCAATGTGGCCGACTGGGCTTCCACCACCGAAGCTTTTTCTAAAGCCGTGGCCGAGCATGGCCCCATTGATATCTTGGTGAATAACGCCGGCATCACCCGCGACCGCATGTTCTTGAAGATGACTGTGGACGATTGGAAGGCGGTGATTGACACCAATTTGAACGCCATGTTCAACGTCACCAAACAAGTGGTGCCTGGCATGGTGGAAAAAGGCTGGGGTCGCATCATCCAAATTTCCTCGGTGAATGGCGAAAAAGGCCAATCAGGCCAAACCAATTATTCTGCCGCCAAAGCTGGCATGCACGGCTTCACCATGGCCTTGGCGCAGGAAATGGCCAACAAGGGCGTGACCGTCAACACCGTCAGCCCTGGCTACATTGGCACCGATATGGTCAAAGCCATCAAGCCCGAAGTGCTGGATAAAATTGTCGCCACCATTCCCGTCAAGCGTTTGGGTACGCCTGAAGAAATTGGCTCCATCGTCGGCTGGTTGGCGGGTGACGAGTCAGGCTTTACCACCGGCGCAGACTTTTCCTGCAACGGCGGTTTGCACATGGGTTAAGGGTGAAAACCTTTCGCATCGCCTGTATCCCAGGCGACGGGATAGGCAAGGAAGTCATTCCTGCCGGTCAGCAAGTCCTGCAAGCCTTGGGCAAACATCAACCCGCTCTGCGCTTTGCCTTCACCCAGTTTGACTGGGGAGGTGACTGGTACCGCGCCCACGGCGAAATGATGCCTGCCGACGGTCTGCAAGCTTTGCGTGAACACGACGCGATTTTGTTTGGCTCGGCAGGCGACCCCGACATTGCCGACCACATCACCTTGTGGGGCTTGCGCCTGAAAATTTGCCAAGGCTTTGACCAGTACGCCAACGTTCGCCCGATCCGCATCTTGCCGGGCATCGATGCGCCCTTAAAGCGCTGCACCCCCGCGCAACTTAACTGGGTTATCGTGCGGGAAAACTCCGAGGGTGAGTACGCAGGCATGGGTGGGCGTGTGCACCAAGGCCACCCCATAGAGGTGGCCACCGATGTGTCCATTCTTACCCGCACTGGTGTGGAGCGCATCATGCGCTATGCGTTCGGGTTGGCGCAATCGCGTCCGCGCAAGTTGCTGACGGTGGTCACCAAGTCCAATGCCCAGCGCCACGCCATGGTGATGTGGGATGAAATTGCCCAGCAAATCAGCTTGGAGTTTCCCAATGTTGACTGGGACAAAGAGTTGGTTGACGCCGCCACTGCACGCATGGTCAACCGCCCTGAATCTTTAGACACCTTGGTCGCAACCAATTTACACGCCGACATCTTGAGCGATTTGGCTGCGGCTTTGGGTGGCAGTTTAGGTATCGCCCCGACCGCTAACATTGACCCCGAACGGCGCTACCCCTCGATGTTTGAGCCCATCCATGGCTCGGCGTTTGACCTCATGGGAAAGGGCTTGGCCAACCCGATTGGCACTTTTTGGAGTTGCGTGATGATGCTCGAACACTTGGGGGAACCGCTGGCAGCGGGGCGCATCATGCAAGCGATTGAACAGGTTACTGGAAACCCCGCTTTGCACACCCGTGACTTAGGCGGGCAAGCCACCACGGCGCAGGTGACAGAGGCGGTATGCAAGGCTTTGCAAGCGCAAGGTCAAATGTAAACAAGGACACAGTGCATGAAAGCAGCTTGGTACGAAAGCAATGGCGAAGCCAACGACGTGATGCAAGTTGGTGAGCGGCCCACACCGCAAGCAGGTTCTGGCGAGGTGAGGGTGAAGTTGCACACCTCGGGCGTCAATCCCTCGGATGTGAAGTCTCGTCGAGCCAGACCCTTGGGTGGCCCTTACATCATTCCCCACAGCGACGGCGCGGGTGTCATCGACCAAGTGGGTGCGGGCGTGTCTGCTTCTCGCATGGGCGAGCGGGTTTGGACTTGGAATGCCCAGTGGCAACGCCCAGACGGTACCGCCGCTGACTACGTGGTTTTGCCCTCGGCCATGGCAGCGCATTTGCCCGACAACACCTCTTTCGAGGCGGGTGCTTGCATGGGCATCCCAGGTCTGACTGCCTTGCAAGCTGTGCGTTTGGCGGGGAACGTGAAAGGCAAACAGGTTTTGGTGACCGGCGCATCATCTGCCGTGGGTCACTACATCACCCAAATGTTGTCGCACGCAGGTGCCCAGGTGCTGGGTACCGTGGGCAATGAGGCCAAAGCAGCTCACGCCAAGTCGGCAGGGGCCAGCCACACCTTGTTCTACAAAAACGGCCACACTGTAGAAGAGGTGAAAACCTTGACGCAAGGGCAGGGCGTGGACGTGGTGATTGACATGGACTTTTCCACCACCGCGGCTTGGTTGGCGCAAGGCATTTTGAAGCACCACGGGCAACTGGTGTGCTATGGATCTAACCCGCCACCCGACATCAGCATTGCTTTTCGCGCCATGCTGTTTGGTTCGTTCAATTTGAAATTTTTCTTGGTCTACGACTTGCTGCCCCCAGACCGTGTGGCGTGCGTTGACACTTTGAACGCCATGTTGACAGCGGGCCAGTTGCAGCACACCTTGTTGCCCGCCTTCCCCCTTGACCAAGTGGTGCAAGCCCACGAACTGGTGGAAGCGGGTCAGTCGATAGGCAATGTGGTGCTCGCCATGGCGCATTAAAGCAAGGCGTGCAGGTCAATGAAACCCACTGTTGCCATTTTTTTGCACCACCCTGTTTGTTCTACCGATTCTGTTAACGGCGTGATTGCAGCCATGTCGGCCATGGCCCATATCAAAATTTTCACCAAGCACAAGGCGGAAGACGGTTTTTTCAAAGATGTGGATTTGGTCGTTTTCCCGGGCGGCGACGGTGAAGCAACGGCGTTTCGCGCTGCTCTCAAAAATAACCTCAACGATATACACGGCTTCATGCAACGCGGGGGTAAATACCTTGGCATTTGCATGGGCGCTTATTGGGCGGACGCCTACTACTTCAATTTGCTGCAAAGTACCCGCTGTGTCCAGTACATCAAGCGCCCACGTGCAGACATTCGGTCTTCTTACGGAACGGTGGCCTCGGTGAAATGGCGGGGACAGGATAAGCGCATGTATTTTTACGACGGACCGACCTTCTTGGGCGGTTCGTTTCAAACCATTGCCAGTTACGCCAATGGCGACCCCATGGCGGTGGTGCAAGGGTCGGTAGGTTTGGTCGGTTGTCACTTGGAGAGCCAGCAGCATTGGTACAGCAAGAAGGTGTTGCAACCGCATTGGCATCAAAATACCCACCATCCCCTGCTGTGGCAGTTTGTGGCTCACCATTTGCTGCAGACCCAGCAAATGCAGTTGTTTTAATGCCAAGCGAAAACACCCCTTTGAAACTCACCCTAGCGCTGCGTCACCGATTAAGCGTCGCCCCCATGATGGACTGGACCGACCGGCATTGCCGGTATTTCCACCGTCTGCTGTCGCGCCATGCCTTGCTCTACACCGAGATGGTGACCACCGGCGCTTTGCTGCATGGCGATGTGTCGCGCCACCTCGATTTCAACCCTGAAGAACAGCCCGTCGCTTTGCAATTGGGGGGGAGCGAACCGGCCGACTTGGCCCGTGCCGCTAAGCTGGGCGAGCAATGGGGCTACGGCGAAATCAACCTCAACTGCGGTTGTCCCTCAGAGCGGGTGCAGCGCGGCGCGTTTGGCGCTTGCTTGATGGCCGAGCCAGCCTTGGTGGCCGATGGTGTCAAAGCCATGCGCGATGCAGTCAGCATTCCTGTCACAGTCAAGCACCGCATTGGTATTGACAAAGTGCAGAGTTACGACTTTGTGCGCGACTTTGTGGGAACGGTGTCAGAAGCGGGCTCTGAGCTGTTCATTGTTCATGCCCGCAATGCATGGCTGCAAGGCATTTCGCCCAAGGAAAACCGCGAATTACCGCCTTTGAAACCCGACTGGGTTTTGCGCTTGAAGCAAGACTTTCCAGCTTTGAAATTTGTGATCAATGGCGGCATCACCACAACCGAGCAATTGCGCCAGCACCTTGCCAACTTGGACGGTGTGATGGTGGGGCGTGAGGCCTATCACAACCCTTGGTTTTTGTCTGAGTGGGACGCTTTGTTGGGGCAAACAGCTTGCAACTTAAGTGTGGATGAAGTGCAAGCGCAGATGGTGGACTACATGGCGCAGCAAGCTGTGAAGGGCGTGCCTTGGTTTGCCGTTTCACGCCATATGCTCGGTTTGCGCCACGGCCAGCCCGGTGCACGCAAATGGCGTCAGGTCTGGAGTGATCACCGCTTGAAACACCTGCCCGTGCGAGAGGTTGCTGTCTTAGCAAACAAACAATTGGGGTCAGATCCCAATTAATTAATCAGCGATGCCACCGACCACTTGGCTGAAGCCGCCATCCACATAAGTGATTTCAGCGCTCACGCCTGCGGCCAAATCGGAGAGCAAAAAAGCAGCCACATTCCCCACGTCGTCGATAGTCACGTTGCGGCGAATCGGCGAGTTGGCGGCCACCACATCCAAAATCTTGCCAAAGCCTTTGATGCCTGAAGCCGCCAAAGTTTTGATGGGACCCGCGCTGATGCCATTGGCCCGCATGCCGCGGTTGTGGCTGCCCAGCGACTCTGCCAAATAGCGCACCGAGGCTTCCAGCGATGCCTTGGCCAGTCCCATGGTGTTGTAGTTGGGCACGGTGCGCAAAGCGCCCAAATAGCTCAAGGTCAGCAAGGCGGCGTTGTCGTTCAAATGCGGTAAAAAAGCTTTGGCCATGGCGGGAAAGCTGTAGGCGCTGATGTCGTGGGCAATGGCAAAGGCTTCGCGGCTCAAGCCTTCCAAAAAATCGCCCGCAATGGCCTCGCGTGGCGCAAAACCGATGGCATGGACAAACCCATCGAACTTAGGCCAAACGCCAGCCAAGCCGCTGACCAATGCGGCGATTTGCTCGTCATTTGACACATCACAGTCAAACACCAGTGTGGAGCCAAAATCAGCGGCGAATTCGGTGATACGCTCCTTGAATCGCTCGCCTTGGTAGCTAAAAGCCAGCTCTGCACCCTGCGCATGGCAGGATCTGGCAATGCCGTAGGCGATAGACCGGTTGGACAACACGCCAGTGATCAACAATTTCTTGCCGGCTAAAAACCCTGTTTTTGGCTGCATTTCGAGCCCTCCTGAAAAATCTTGCAGAATTGTCGCATGCGAACTTTTTTTCTTTGCCTAGGGCTGCTGCTTTGTCCCAGCCTATGGGCGGCCCATGCTTATGCCCAGTTTGGGGATATCAAGTACCCCGAGGGCTTTAGCCATTTCAGCTATGTCAACCCCATTGCCCCTAAAGGCGGTGAAATTGCCATGGTCTCGCCCAGTCGAGCATCTAGTTTTGACAAATACAACCCCTTCACCTTGAAAGGCACAGCGCCCCCTGGCCTTGGCAGCCTCATGCTCGAGACTTTGCTGACCGGCAACAGCGACGAACCCACCACCGCTTACGGTTTGCTGGCCGAAGATGTGAGCGTGGCCAAAGACAAACTGTCGGTCACCTTCCGTCTCAACCCCTTGGCACGTTTTCACAATGGCGACCCCGTGCTGGCCTTGGATGTGAAGTATTCGTTTGATCGCCTCACCAGCAAAGAGGCCGCGCCGCAATTTCGCACCTACTTCAGCGAAGTGGCCAGCGTGGTAGTGGTGTCTGAGCGCGAAATTCGTTTCAATTTCAAACGCGCCAATGCGGAATTGCCGCTGATTGTGGGCAGTATGTCAGTATTTAGCCATCAATGGGGGGCTGACAAGCCCTTTGACAAAATCATCACAGAGGTACCCATTGGCAGCGGCCCTTACAAATTGGGTCAAGTCGATTTCGGTAAAGATATTCAGTATGTGCGAGACAACAACTATTGGGCCAAAAACCTGAATGTGCGTAAAGGCATGTTCAATTTCAACCGCATCAGCTACCGACTCTACAAAGACACCACTGCCCAATTTGAAGGTTTCAAAGCTGGCGAGTTCGACTACATCCAGGCCTTTGTGGCCCGTGAATGGGCAAGGGGCTACAAGGGCAAGCTGTTTGACAACGGCACCCTCATCAAAAAAGAGTTGCAGCACGGCAATGCGGGCGACTTCCAAGGCTTTATGTTCAACACCCGTTTGCCCAAATTCAAAGACGCTAGGGTGCGACAAGCCATAGGCTTGGCCATGGACTACGAATGGATGAACCGTCAACTCTTCTACCAAGCCTATACCCGTGTGCGTGGTTATTTTGTTGGCAGCGACTTTGAAGCCAAAGACCTGCCCGATACCGATGAGTTGAACTTGCTTGAACCCATGCGTGACAAGCTTGACCCTGCCATCTTTACCCAAGCCGTGCCCTTGCCGCCGGTTACCAGCCTTGACCCCGCCTCTGGCCACAGCTTGCGTGACCATTTGCGACTAGCCCGTGATTTGTTGGCCCAAGCGGGTTGGACTTACCGTGAAGGCGCTTTGCGCAACGAGAAGGGCGAGCCTTTCACCATCGAGTTTTTGGACAACTCGGGCTCCATGGGGCGAGTCGTCACGCCTTACGCAAAAAACCTTGAAAAGCTGGGCTTTAAAGTGGTCTACAAAGTGGTGGATTTCGCAGTTCTGCAAAAGCGCATGGATGTCTTTGACTTTGAGCTCATCAGCAACCGTATTGGCGGCAGCGAAGCACCTGGCACCGAGCTGCTTGAGCGCTTTGGCTCCAAGTCGGCAGACACCGAGGGGTCTAGCAACATCATTGGCGTGAAAGACCCTGCCGTGGATGCTCTCTTGGACAAAGTTGTGGCAGCGCAAACCCGTGGGCAATTGGTGGCGGCTTGCAAAGCCTTAGACCGTGTGCTGCGCCACGGCCACTACAGCGTGCCACATTGGTATGGCAGTGTGCATCGGGTGTCATGGCGAGCCGGGCGCTTTGAGCAACCTAATATCACCCCCCGCTATTACCAGCCCGAGAGTTGGATTCAATCCACCTGGTGGGCTACACCCGCCAACTTTGCTGGAGAGCGTTGACATGTTTTTGTATATCGTGAAGCGCTTGTTGCTGATGATTCCAACCTTGTTCGGTATTTTGTTGCTGACCTTTGCTGTCATCCAGTTTGTCCCAGGTGGACCCGTTGAGCAAATGGTGGCGCAACTCCAAGGGCGTGACAGCGGCGGCGAGGGTGCAGCCGCCAGCGGTGCGGGTTACCGTGGCCGCCAAGGAGTGGATGCGGCGCGTATTGAAGAAATTAAACAACTCTATGGCTTTGACAAACCCGCCCACGAACGCTTTGTGCAAATGCTGGGCCAATTTGCACGTTTCGATTTAGGCAAAAGTTTTTTCTACCCCAAAGATGTTTGGCAACTGGTGAAAGAAAAACTGCCCGTCTCCATCAGCTTGGGGCTATGGACGTTTTTCTTGAGCTATTTGGTGTCGGTGCCGCTGGGCATTGCCAAGGCGGTGAGGGCGGGTACCCGTTTTGACACGCTCACCAGTTTGGTGGTGTTGGTGGGCTACGCCATCCCCGGCTTTGTGTTGGGCGTGGCCTTGCTGGTAATCTTTGGTGGGCAGTTGCAATGGTTCCCCTTGCGCGGACTCACCTCGGCCAACTGGGAAACCTTGAGCTGGGGTGCCAAGGTGGTGGATTATTTATGGCACATCGCTATGCCCATCACAGCCAGTGTGCTGGGCGCATTTGCCGTCACCACCATGCTGACAAAAAATGCATTTCTTGAGGAAATCGGCAAGCAATATGTCTTGACGGCCCGTGCCAAAGGGTTGAGTGAGAACAAGGTGCTGTGGAAGCATGTGATGCGCAACGCTTTGATACCTTTGGTCACCGGTTTTCCTGCGGCTTTCATTGGCTCTTTCTTTACTGGATCATTGTTGATCGAGACCTTGTTTTCGCTGGACGGCTTAGGGCTGCTCAGTTTCGAGAGCGTGATGCGGCGTGACTACCCCGTGGTACTGGGCACTTTGTATTTGTTCACCCTGATTGGTTTGGTCACCAAGCTCATCAGTGACCTGTGTTACGTGTGGGTAGACCCCCGCGTGAAGTTTGATTGAACCCCATGGCGACTGTTTCTCTTTCCCCTTCAGCCATTGCGTGGAAGCGCTTTAAGCGCAACCGCCTGGGTTTTGTCAGCTTGCTGCTGTTTTCATTGCTGTTTGTCATGAGTTTGGCGGCCGAGTTGGTCAGCAACGACAAACCCTTGGTCGCCAGTTACCAAGGCAAGCTGTATTTCCCCATTTGGCACAACCCACCCGAGACCGAGTTTGGCGGCGACTTTCAAACCCCTACCGACTACTTAGACCCGTTCATTCGCCAGCAATTTGCCCAAGCGGGCAATTGGGCGGTTTACCCACCCAACCCTTACCACCACAGCACCCTGAATTACTTCGCCAAAGAACCCAACCCTGCGCCGCCTTCAGCAGACAACGTGTTGGGCACCGATGACCGAGGCCGTGATTTGTTTGCAAGGTTGCTCTACGGTTTCAGGGTGTCGGTGTTGTTTGCTTTGGCCTTGACCATCACCGGCACATTTTTAGGTGTGGTGACGGGAGCAATACAAGGTTTTTTTGCCGGCAAAACCGACTTGGCTTTTCAGCGCTTTATTGAAATTTGGGGTGCTATGCCTGAGTTGTATTTGTTGATCATTTTTTCTGCGGTGTTTGAACCAAGTATTGCCTTGCTGCTGATCTTGCTGAGCATGTTCGGCTGGATGGGCTTGTCCGACTATGTACGAGCCGAGTTTTTGCGTAACCGCCAGCTGGACTATGTGCGAGCTGCCCGCGCTTTGGGCTTGTCCAACTGGGCCATCATTTGGCGACATATCTTGCCCAACAGCATGACGCCCGTCGTCACGTTTTTGCCGTTTCGCATGAGCGCGGCGATTTTGGCGCTGACCAGCCTTGACTTCTTAGGATTGGGCGTTCCCCCAGGAACGCCTAGCTTGGGCGAGTTGCTGTCGCAAGGCAAAACCAATATTGACGCTTGGTGGATTTCGCTCTCCACCTTCGCGGTGCTGGTCATCACCTTGTTGCTGCTCACCTTCATGGGCGACGCCTTGCGTGACGCATTGGACCCACGCAAACTGCATCAGGAGACTCAGCCATGAGCACCCTGCTGAAGGTGGAAGGCTTGCACCTGTCGTTTCAAGGGCGAGAGGTGGTTCATGGTGTGTCTTTTGAAATAAAGGCTAGAGAAAAGCTAGCGCTGGTGGGCGAGTCGGGGTCTGGCAAAACCGTCACTGCTTTAAGTCTGTTGGGTTTGGCCCGAGGCGCTTGGGTGCGCGGCAAAGCAATGTTTGAAGATGCGGATTTGCTCAGCATGAGCGAGGCGCAACTTCGTGAGGTACGCGGCGGCGATATCACCATGATCTTTCAAGAACCCATGACAGCGCTCAACCCGCTGTTCTCTATTGGTGACCAAATTGCTGAGGTCTTGCAACTCAAACGTGGCATGTCTGCCTCTGACGCTTGGCAACACACCATCGAACTGCTGACCGATACCGGCATTCCTGAGCCTGAACGACGAGTCAGCAGCTTTCCCCACCAACTGTCAGGCGGTCAGCGTCAACGCGCCATGATCGCCATGGCTTTGGCGGGAAACCCCAAGCTGCTTCTGGCTGACGAACCCACCACCGCGCTGGATGTGTCGCTGCGCCAGCAAATTTTGGATTTGCTCGACAGCCTGCAAGAAAAGCACGGCATGGCGATTTTGCTCATCACCCACGACCTGAACATGGTGCGACGCTTTGCCGACAAGGTGGTGGTGCTAGAAGGTGGCTATGTGGTGGAGCAAGGTGAGGTGTCGCAGGTGCTTGCCAAGCCATTCCATCCTTACACCAAAAAACTGGTCAACAGCCAACCCACGCGCAATGTCCTCGCGGCCAATCCGCTTTCGCCTGTGGTGATTCAAGCCAAAGGAATACGTGTGAGCTACCCCGTGCCACGCAGTGGATGGCGCGGTTGGTTTGGCAGCGCTGAATTTGTGGCGGTGCATGGCTTGGACTTTCAATTACGTGCGGGACAAACGCTGGGCATCATTGGTGAATCGGGTTCTGGCAAATCGTCTTTGGCCTTGGCCGTTTTGAATTTGATTGCGTTTCGGGGCAGTCTGACCATAGACGGACAAGCTTGGAGCTCCAATGCAGGCGCTGATTTAAACCTTCGCCAAGCGGTGCAGGTGGTGTTTCAAGACCCGTTTTCATCCTTGTCGCCGCGTATGACGGTGGAGGAAGTCGTGGGGGAGGGCTTGCGTTTGCACCACCCCGACATCGCCCCTTTGACCTTGCAATCGCAGGTGCTGGCCGCATTAACCGAGGTCGGCTTGGACGAGGTGCAGTTCCCTGGCCTTTTGGCACGGTACCCCCACGAGTTTTCGGGTGGACAACGTCAGCGCATCGCCATAGCCCGCGCCCTGATCGTGAAGCCACGGGTGCTCGTGCTGGATGAACCGACCAGCGCTTTGGATGTCACCATTCAAAAACAAGTGCTGGATTTATTGCAAGGACTGCAACGTGAACGCGGCTTGAGCTTCATCTTGATCAGCCACGATATGGACGTGGTACAAGCCATGGCGCACCAAGTGATAGCCCTCAAGGATGGCCGCGTCGTAGAAACTTAATATTCGCAATATTCGGAAAATATTCGGGGTCAGATCCCAATTAAGTTACAATGTGTCAAAGAAAGACAACGGGCGGAAATCCCAACCGCCCGTTTTTTTTGGTCGGACGAAAAGCGGTTGCATTGCAAAACATCATTGAACAAACGGTTGTCGGTCTGGGTTACCAGCTTGTAGACATTGAGCGCTCGGCCGGTGGCTTGTTGCGCATCACTATCGACAAAGTCTGGCAGGCAGGTGTCACCGAGCAGTTCATCCAAGTGGAAGATTGCGAAAAAGTCACCCGCCAGTTGCAATTTGTGTTGGAAGTTGAGCAAACGGCCTACAGCCGCTTGGAGGTGTCCTCGCCAGGCATTGACAGGCCGCTGAAAACCGAGGCTGATTTGGCTCGTTTTTGTGGCGAAGTGATTGATATCACGCTCAAAGCACCTATGGGGGCTGCCGCTGCAGGATTGGTTTCGGCCAACCGCAAGAAATTTCGGGGTGTATTGGAGGTCACAGATACCCCCCAGACCTGGCAAATCACGTGGCGTGATGAGCCTGTCAGCAAACCCGGAATGCGAGTTGCCAAGGTCAAAAAAGATTTGCCGGTTCAGGCTTTGCAGTTCACCTTGAGTGAATTGCGTGAAGCTCGACTGGCACCGATTGTGGATTTCAAAGGCCGTAGGCCTGCAGAGAAGAGGAGTAACTGATCATGAATCGCGAAATGCTCATGTTGGTAGACGCCATCTCGCGCGAGAAAAATGTCGAGCGCGATCTGGTGTTTGGTGCGGTGGAATCTGCGCTGGCCCAAGCCACGAAGAAACTTTACCCTGGCGATGTCGATATTCGTGTGGCCATGGACCGCGACAGTGGCGTGTACGAAACCTTCCGTCGTTGGTTGGTGGTACCCGATGAAGCCGGTCTGCAAAACCCTGATGCCGAAGAAATGCTGATGGACGCCAAAGAGCGTTTGTCTGATATCGAAGAAGGTGAGTACATCGAAGAAAGCATTGAATCGCTGCCTATTGGCCGTATTGGTGCGATGGCTGCCAAACAAGTGATTTTGCAAAAAATCCGTGATGCTGAGCGTGAAATGCTGCTGGCTGATTTTTTGTCGCGTGGCGACAAGATATTTGTGGGCAGCGTCAAGCGAATGGACAAGGGTGATTTGATTGTTGAGAGTGGTCGTATCGAAGGTCGTTTACGCCGCACAGAAATGATCCCCAAAGAAAACCTACGAAGTGCTGACCGTGTCCGCGCCATGATCATGGAAGTTGATAACACCTTGCGAGGTGCGCCCATCATCTTGTCGCGCTCTGCCCCTGAATTCATGATCGAGTTGTTCCGCCAAGAAGTGCCTGAAATTGAGCAAGGTTTGCTTGAAATCAAATCCTGCGCCCGTGACCCTGGTTCACGTGCCAAGATTGCAGTGATATCTCATGACAAGCGTGTTGACCCCATTGGTACCTGCGTTGGAGTGCGTGGTACACGAGTCAATGCGGTGACTAACGAACTCGCTGGCGAGCGCGTCGATATCGTCTTGTGGAGCGAAGACCCCGCGCAGTTTGTGATTGGAGCTTTGGCACCTGCCAATGTGTCCTCCATCGTGGTGGACGAAGAAAAACATGCGATGGATGTCGTGGTCGATGAAGAAAACTTGGCCATGGCCATTGGTCGAGGTGGACAAAACGTTCGATTGGCTTCCGACCTGACGGGCTGGAAAATCAACATCATGGACGCGGCCGAATCCGCCCAAAAAGCTGCTACCGAAACCCAAGGTTTACGTGAATTGTTTGTTGAAAAACTCGATGTCGACCAAGAGGTTGCTGACATCTTGATCGAAGAGGGCTTCACCAGTTTAGAAGAAGTGGCTTATGTCCCCTTGCAAGAAATGCTGGAAATTGAAAGCTTTGATGAAGACACGGTCAATGAATTGCGTGCGCGAGCCAAAGACGCTTTGCTGACGATGGAAATTGCCCGCGAAGAAAGTGTGGGAGAGGTTTCGCAAGATTTGCGCGACTTAGAAGGACTGGACGCTGAACTCATTCTCAAATTAGCCGATGGCGGCATACATACACGGGATGAGCTTGCCGACCTTGCGGTGGACGAGTTGGTGGACATCACCGGCCAGTCTGAAGACGATGCAAAAACTTTGATCCTGAAGGCGCGTGAACATTGGTTCGCGGGTCAAGCGTAACGGTCATGAAGAGGAACACCACAGATGACCAACACAACGGTTGCCGAGTTTGCCAAGGAACTCAAAAAATCTCCCGATACGCTGCTTGAGCAGTTGAAATCTGCAGGCGTGCCCAAAGGCGCAGCAACAGATGAACTGACGGACGCAGATAAACAAAAATTGCTGGGCTTTTTAAAAGCCAGCCACGGTACAGACACGCCTGAGCGCAAAAAAATCACCTTGGTGAAGAAATCCACCAGCGAGATCAAGCAAGCCGACGCCACAGGTAAGGCCCGCACCATCCAAGTGGAAGTTCGTAAAAAACGCACTTTTGTTAAGCGTGATGAAAACGAGTCGGCTGAAGTTGAGGAGTCTGCTGAGCCCGTTGCTGTTGCACCTATTCTTGACCAAGCTGAACTTGCGCGTCGCGAGGAAGAAGCACGTCGCCAAGCTGAATTTATCCGTCGACAAGAAGAAGAGCTGGCAGAAAAACGTCGTTTGCGCCAAGTCCAAGAGGACAAAGACCGAGAAGCCCAACAGCAAATCCCAGCCACCCCAGTGGACGATGGCCAAGCTGTTGCAGCTGCACAGGCCGCTGCACAAGCCGCCGCCAAGCGCCAAGCCGATTCCAAAGCACAAGCGGATGAAGATGCTGCCAAGGCCAAAGACCTTGATACACGTCGCCGTACCGCTTTGGCTGAAGCAGAAGCGATTCGCACCATGATGAGTACACCCAAAAAGGTGCTTGTCGCGAAAAAACCGCCAGAACCAGTCAAAGCGCCTGCTATTGACAGCAAAGCCATCAAAGGCACCCTACACAAGCCTGCTGGCAGCCCTACAACAGTCAAGCCAGCCAGCACAACGCCAGCGAAAGACGGCAAAGAAATCAAAAGTGCCAAGTTGTCTTCCAGTTGGGCCGACGAGCAGGCCAAGAAGAAAGAAATCAAAACCCGTGGAGACGCCAGCGGTGGCGTGGGTCGCAACAGTTGGCGTGGCGGTCCTCGTGGTCGCCGTGACCGCGGCCGAGATGAAACACCTGCGCAAGCCGCACCGGTTGAGGCTCGCATCATTGAGGTGCATGTGCCCGAGACCATTACAGTGGCCGAGTTGGCCCACAAAATGGCGGTCAAGGCCTCAGAAGTAATCAAGCAGTTGATGAAACTGGGCCAGATGGCTACCATCAACCAGCCATTGGACCAAGACACAGCGATGATCGTGGTGGAAGAAATGGGTCATGTGGCGGTCATCGCCTCTTTGGACGACCCTGAAGCCTTTACTGAAGAGGAAGCATCTGGGCACGTGGGTGAGTCACTCACCCGCGCACCTGTGGTCACTGTCATGGGCCACGTGGACCACGGCAAAACCTCGTTGCTCGACTACATTCGCCGCGCCAAAGTGGCTTCTGGCGAAGCTGGTGGTATTACCCAACACATTGGTGCTTACCATGTGGAAACACCGCGTGGCATGGTTTCTTTCTTGGATACCCCAGGTCACGAGGCCTTCACTGCCATGCGTGCGCGTGGTGCTCAGGCCACCGATATTGTGATTTTGGTGGTCGCAGCCGACGACGGTGTGATGCCGCAAACCAAGGAAGCGATCAAGCACGCCAAAGCCGCGGGTGTGCCGATCGTGGTTGCCATCAACAAGATCGACAAACCTGATGCGAATCCTGATCGTGTGAAAAACGAATTGGTTGCCGAAGAAGTGGTGCCCGAAGAGTTTGGGGGAGAGTCACCTTTTGTGTCTGTGTCTGCCAAAACCGGTCAAGGTGTGGACGAACTCTTAGAGCAAGTCCTGTTGCAAGCTGAGGTGTTGGAGTTGAAAGCACCAGTGGACGCCATGGCCAAAGGCTTGGTGATTGAAGCCAGCTTGGACAAAGGTCGCGGCCCTGTGGCCACAATCTTGGTGCAATCGGGCACCTTGAAAACAGGCGATGTGGTGTTGGCAGGTCAAACCTTTGGCCGCGTTCGTGCCATGCTCGATGAAAACGGCAAATCCACCAAGTCTGCAGGTCCTTCCATTCCTGTGGAAATTCAAGGGTTGACAGAAGTGCCGCAAGCAGGTGACGAGTTCATGGTGTTGTCCGATGAACGACGCGCCCGTGAAATTGCCACCTACCGCGCAGGCAAATTCCGCAACACCAAACTGGCCAAACAACAAGCGGCCAAGTTGGAGAATATGTTCTCGGACATGACCTCTGGCGAAGTAAAAAACCTGCCCATCATCATCAAAGCCGATGTGCAAGGTTCGCAAGAAGCCTTGGCTGCCTCTTTGCTCAAACTCACCAACGAAGAAGTGCGTGTGCAGTTGGTCTATGGTGCGGTTGGCGGGATCAGCGAATCTGATGTGAACTTGGCGATTGCTTCCAAGGCGGTCATCATTGGCTTTAACACCCGAGCCGATGCTGGTGCTCGCAAACTGGCTGAAAACAACGGCGTTGAGATCCGCTACTACAACATCATTTACGACGCAGTCGATGAACTCAAAGCCGCCATGTCGGGCATGTTGACGCCAGACAAGAAGGAAGAAATTATTGGCATGGCCGAGATTCGCCAAGTCTTCCGTATCAGCAAGATCGGTGCGATTGCAGGTTGCATGGTCACCAATGGCTTTGTTCGCCGCAATGCACGTTTGCGTTTGTTGCGCGACAACGTGGTTGTCTTTACCGGAGAGCTCGAGAGTTTGAAACGATTCAAAGACGATGTTCGAGAGGTCAAGGAAGGCTTTGAATGCGGCTTAAACCTCAAAGGCTACAACGATATCAATGAGGGCGATCAACTTGAGTTCTTTGAAATCAAGGAAGTTGCAAGAACGATCTAAGTTTGTATGGCTGCCAAGAAGTCCTCTACACCCCACCGTGGCTTTCGTGTTGCCGACCAAATACAACGCGATCTGGCCGAACTCATTCGCGAGTTAAAAGACCCGCGACTGGGTATGGTGACGATTCAATCCGTAGAAGTCACACCCGATTACGCACATGCCAAAGTGTTTGTCAGCGTCTTGGTTGGTGACCCTCAAGCCTGTCTAGAGGGGTTGAACCAAGCCGCGGGTTTCTTGCGCAATGGTTTGTTCAAACGCCTGCATATTCACACAGTACCCACCTTGCATTTTTTATACGACCGCACTCCCGAGCGAGCTGCAGACATGAATGCATTGATCGCTCGTGCTGTGGCTTCCCGTGCCAAGGAAACTGACACGCCATGAAAACGCCTCGCACCAGGGTGCAACGGCGCCCTGTGCATGGGGTGTTGTTGCTCGATAAACCGCTAGGACTGTCTAGCAACCAGGCTTTGCAAAAAGCCAAGTGGTTGTTGCGTGCTGAAAAAGCTGGTCATACAGGCACTTTAGACCCTATGGCCACGGGCGTCTTGCCCCTTTGCTTTGGTGCAGCGACCAAATTCAGTCAATTGCATTTGGATGCTGACAAAACCTACGAAGCAGTGCTGCGCTTGGGTCAACGCACCAGTACCGCGGACGCAGAAGGCGAGGTCATCGCTCAAGCCGAAGTGAATTTCACGCCTGAGAAGCTGCAAGCGGTACAAGCCTTGTTCACGGGCCCTTTGCAACAAGTGCCCCCAATGCACAGCGCTTTGAAAAAAGATGGCAAAGCGTTGTATGAGTACGCTCGCGAAGGCATTGAGGTTGAGCGTGCACCGCGCAGTGTGGTGATCCATTCGTTGGAATTGAAAGAATTGCCCACTGAAAACGGTGTTCGCAGCGTTTGGCTTAAAGCGCATTGCTCCAAAGGCACGTACATCCGCACCTTGGGCGAAGACATTGGCAATGCCCTGGGTTGCGGCGCATTTCTCAGCGCTTTGCGCAGAGTAAAAAGCGGAAGTTTTGGAATAGGCGAATGCTTTACCCTGGAAGCCTTGGAAGGCTTGCCTGAAAACCAGCGCCACAGCCCCCTACGACCTGTTGATGTTTTACTAGACAGTCATCACCCGATCACATTACAGCCCGATGATGCAGGACGTTTCCTCAGTGGCTTGCGTCGTCGTGGCGATTGGCCCGATCGCGATCAAGTGGCTGTGTATGGTGCTCAGCCTCACGCCTTGCTTGGCACAGCCCATGTTCGCGCGGGGGAATTGATTCCCGAGCGCTTATTAAATCCCCAAGAAATCCAATCCTTACTCGAGAGTGCAGCATGACCTTACAAATACGAAACATCGCCATCATTGCCCACGTTGACCACGGCAAAACCACCATGGTCGATCAGTTACTTCGCCAATCCGGAACGTTTGCCGAACACGAAAAAGTAGTGGACACCGTAATGGACAACAACGCCATCGAGCGTGAACGAGGCATCACCATTTTAGCCAAAAACTGCGCTGTCAGCTGGCAAGGTACCCACATCAATATCGTTGACACCCCTGGACACGCGGACTTTGGTGGTGAGGTCGAGCGTGCTTTGTCCATGGTGGATGGCGTGGTGTTGTTGATTGATGCGCAAGAGGGCCCCATGCCGCAAACCCGTTTTGTCACCAAAAAGGCCTTGGCCTTGGGCCTCAAGCCCATCGTGGTGGTGAATAAGGTGGACAAACCTGGCTCTCGTCCGGATGCAGTCATCAACGCCGCTTTTGAGTTGTTTGACAAGCTGGGTGCGAATGACGAGCAATTGGATTTTCCCGTGGTTTATGCCTCTGGTATCAATGGTTGGTCTTCCTTGGTGGAGGGCGAGGCAGGTGCGCAATGGGGTCCGGATATGTCGGCCTTGTTTGACACTGTCTTGAAGCATGTGCGGCCTCAGCAAGGTGACCCCTCTGCACCGTTGCAATTGCAAATTTCTGCATTGGATTTCTCTACCTTTGTGGGGCGCATTGGTGTGGGCCGCATCAGCGCTGGCACCCTAAAGCCTGGCATGGATGTGGTGGTCATGGAAGGTGAGACAGGCACACCTGTCAAAGGCCGTGTCAACCAAGTGTTGAAGTTCCAAGGCTTAGAGCGGATACAAGCCACTGAAGCAGGACCTGGCGACATCGTCTTGATCAATGGCATTGCCGACATCGGCATTGGTGTGACCATCACCGATCCTTTGAACCCTAGTCCATTGCCCATGCTCAAAATTGACGAACCAACTTTGACCATGAATTTTTGCGTCAACACATCGCCCTTGGCAGGTCGTGAAGGCAAGTACGTCACCAGTCGTCAAATTTGGGACCGCTTGCAAAAAGAACTGCAACACAACGTGGCGTTGCGTGTCAAAGAAACCGATGAAGACGGTATTTTTGAAGTGGCAGGTCGTGGTGAATTGCACTTGACCATTTTGTTGGAAAACATGCGTCGTGAAGGCTACGAATTGGCGGTATCCAAACCACGCGTCGTCTACCGCGATGTGGACGGAGTTCGCCATGAGCCTATCGAGATGGTCACGGCTGACATCGAAGAAGGTCATCAAGGCGGCGTCATGCAAGCCTTGGGTGAGCGCAAAGGTGAACTGGTGAACATGGACCCCGATGGTCGTGGCCGTGTCCGTTTGGAGTACCGTATTCCAGCGCGTGGGTTGATTGGTTTTACCAATGAGTTTTTGAATTTGACCCGTGGCTCTGGACTGATCTCCAACATCTTCGATGGTTACGAGCCGCACAAAGGCGACATTGGTGGTCGCAAAAACGGTGTACTCATCTCCATGGACGACGGTGAAATCTTCACCTACGCCTTGGGTAAGTTGGATGACCGTGGCCGCATGTTTGTCAAACCTAACGATCCCGTTTATGAAGGCATGATTGTGGGTATCCACAGCCGTGACAACGATTTGGTGGTGAACGCCACACGAACCAAGCAACTGACCAACTTTCGTGTCAGTGGCAAGGAAGACGCCATCAAAATCACACCGCCTATTCAATTGACTTTGGAATACGGCGTCGAGTTCATTGATGACGACGAGCTGGTTGAAATCACACCCAAGAGTGTTCGCTTGCGCAAGCGTTTCTTGAAAGAGCATGAACGCAAGCGCGCTAGCCGCGAAGGCTGATTCGCCTCAAATGCCCTATAAGCTTAGCCACACACAAGCCCTGGGGGTGATGGTGCTGGCTACCTTGTTGTGGTCGACGGCAGGCGTGGTGTCGCGTCAAATGACACATGCCCAAGGCTTTGAAATTACGTTTTGGCGAAGCTTTTTCACCTTGCTATCTCTGAGCATCTTGTTGCCTTTGCTCAAAGGTCGACAGCTGATGAACCTGCCTTGGCGGGACAAAACATTTTGGCTCTCTGGGGTGTGTTGGTCGGTGATGTTCACCGCTTTCATGTTGGCTTTGACCATGACCACTGTCGCCAATGTGCTCATCACCATGGCCATGGGCCCAATCTTCACCGCCTTGTTGACGCGCTTTGTGGCTGGACGGCGTTTGGCACTGCATACATGGCTTGCCATCGTGGTGGCTGCGCTTGGAATGGCTTTCATGTTTGCCTCGCAAGTTCAGGTCGATGTGGGACAGCATTTCCAAGGCATATGGGTGGCTTTGGCTGTACCTTTTGCGGGTGCCGTTCAGTGGAATGTGACGCACTATCAACAAGCCGCAGAGCAACCTACTGACTTTATGCCAGCAGTTTGGGTGGGCGCTTTCTTGTCTAGCATGTACACCGCACCTTTGGCGCTGCCGGGTACGGCCAGCCCATCAGACTTGGTTTGGTTGGCAGGTTTGGGCTTTTCCCAATTGGCCTTGCCCTGTTTACTGGCGGTATGGGCGGCACAAGTGTTGAAATCGCATGAAGTCGCGCTGTTAGCCTTGCTGGAAGTTTTGTTTGGCATTGCATGGGCTTGGTTAGGTGCGGACGAGGCGCCTACGTTTGCTGTGCTTGTCGGCGGCAGTTTGGTCTTGGGTGCTTTGGCCTTGAATGAAGTTGCTTCTTGGAGACTCTCAAATGAATGAGTTGGTGGTTTTGATGCATGGCGAAGTATTGGCCGAGGTGCAAGGGCAGGTGGGTTTGATTACCTTGAACCGTGCCAAAGCTTTGAATGCCTTGTCCTTGGAGATGGTTCGCAGCATCACCCATGTGTTGTCAGCATGGCAACTCGATCCGCGTGTGCATGCTGTGGCCATGCGTGGGATGGGTAAAGAGGGCGCTTTTGGTAGCTTTTGTGCAGGTGGCGATATTCGTTTTTTTCACCAAGCTGCATTGGCGGGTGACCCACGCTTGGAAGATTTCTTCACCGAGGAATACCGCCTCAACCATTTGATTCACCATTACCCCAAGCCTTGCATGGTTTTCATGGATGGCGTCGTCATGGGCGGGGGCATGGGTTTGGCGCAAGGTGCCAAATTACGTATTGCCACAGAGCGCACCAAGATGGCCATGCCCGAGACCATGATTGGTCTCTTCCCAGATGTGGGCGGCGGTTATTTTTTGAGTCGATGCCAAGGTGCTTTAGGTGAATTTTTGGGCTTGACGGGTCAGATGCTCAATGGCGCTGAAGCAGTGTTTGCGGGCTTGGCTGATGTGATGTGTGACAGTAGCCAGTTGGATGTCCTGTGGATGCAACTGCCAAGCCTAGACTGGCATGACCCAGCCAAAGCTTTGCTGACCTTTACTCAACCATTCAATGCCGCAAAGAAACTGGCCCAACAAGCCAAGCCTGCGTGGTGGACCGAAAGTTTGGAAAAGGCCTTTGGCGCCCCTGATTTACAAAGCATTGCAAAAGCCCTGGCAGCAACAGATCACCAACCCGCTTTGCAGGCTTTGAAAAAACGCTCGCCTCTGATGTTGGCCGTGACGCTTGAACAAATACGCCGTGCCCGTCACATGAATCTAAGTGATGAACTGCGCATGGAGCGCGACATGGTGCGCCACAGTTTTCACCCACGGCATTTACATAGTACTTGTGCACAAAGCGATACGGTGGAAGGAATTCGCGCCTTGGCCGTTGACAAAGACCATGCCCCGCGCTGGTCGCCAGCACTCGTCGATGAAGTCACCCCCGACATGGTGATGCCGTTTTTCACCAGTCCGTGGCCTGCTGCTGCACATCCTTTGCGGGATTTGCAAGCCCCAGTCACTTGAGCTTCTCATAGGAAATCACATGGCCACGCCCATCAAGGTATTGTTTGGATTTCACGCTGTGGGGGTGCGCCTGAAAACTGCTCCCACTTCGGTCATTGAGGTCTTCATCGACCCGACCCGACGCGACGCTCGTATGCGGCAGTTTCAAGAGCGAGCCAAAGAAGCCAAAGTGAAGTTGGTTGAAGCAGATGGCCCGCGCTTGGCCCAACTTGCCGGCAGCCATGGGCACCAAGGCGTGGTGGCCCGTGTATATGCCATCGACATCGCCAAGTCTTTGGACGCCTGTTTGGAGGCTTTGCCCTCGGATGTTCCTGCCTTGCTGTTGGTGCTCGATGGCATCACCGATCCGCACAACCTAGGGGCTTGTTTGCGAGTTGCTGATGGTGCGGGTGTACATGCGGTGATTGCCCCCAAAGACCACGCGGTTGGTATCAATGCCACGGTCGCCAAAGTGGCCAGCGGTGCGGCTGAAACCGTACCGTACTTCATGGTGACCAATTTGGCCCGTACCTTGAATGAGTTGAAAGAGCGCAATATTTGGATCACTGGTACCAGTGACGATGCACCTCAAACTTTGTATGACGTCGACTTGCGAGTTTCTACTGCTTGGGTCTTGGGTGCTGAGGGCGATGGTTTGCGTCAGTTGACCCGTAAGACCTGCGATCAACTCGTGTCTATCCCGATGGCGGGGGGGGTGGAAAGCTTGAACGTGTCAGTGGCCAGCGGTATTTGTTTGTATGAAACCGTCAGGCAGCGTATCGGTCGTTAAGCAGGGCCCAACGTTCATGGTCTTGCCACTCGCCGTTTTTTCTTAAGAATTTACGGCTCATACCTTCTTTTTCAAATCCGCAGCCTTTCAACAACGCAATTGAAGCCAAATTGTTGGGTTGTATATTGGCTTCTAAGCGATGAAGCTTCATTGGCCCAAATGCCTTGGCAATGACTTGCTGCACCGCCGCTTTCATAAAGCCTTGCTGCAGTTGCCCAGCAAAACCGTAGTAGATGAGGTAGGCATTTTGAAAATCCCCTCGGAAAATATCTTGCAGCTCAACCACGCCGACCATTTCTTGAGTGTCAGTGCGAATTGCCACATAGGCTTGGTCATCCGCCGTATTCATCTCTTGCACATAGCGCTGAAACGCTTTGGCGCTGGTAGGCACCTGCACCCATGAGCGATGCAGTTCACGGCTGCGACGTATATTCGTCATGAAGATTTTTTCATCTGTTGCCTTGAGATGGCGAAGGTGCACTCTGCTCATATCACAAACCCACGGCTGCGCCCAGCAACGCGCCCCCCAACATCAACCACAGCAGGTGTATGCGGGTGAACAACACGATCAACATAATGGTTGCGCAGACCAACAGCAAACGCCAATCCATCTGCGGGTTACTGGCAGTTTGCAACAACCATCCCGCAGACAACATCAAGCCCATCACCAATGGCAGCATGCCAGCTTTGAAAGCACGAACACCCAAGGCATGTTGATGCAATTGCAACCACTTGCCCATGTAGTAACTCAGCAGCGACGAGGGCAGAACTGCGGCTGTCAGCAAGCCTAAAGCCACCAACAAACCCGTGACCACGGCAACGCCGCCTGTTTCAAAACCGCCTGCTGATTGCAAACCGATGTTCCAACCCATGACCGCTACCAGCAAGATGTTAGGGCCGGGTGCGATTTGCGCCAATGTCACCGATTGGCTGAAAGCCGTTTCACTGAGCAGTTTCAAGTCGTTCACTAAGAAGCGGTGCATTTCTGGGACGATGGCCAAGGCACCCCCTACCGCCAACAGGGACAACATGCAGAAATGCAAATGCAACTCCAACCACAGTTGCCAATTCATGCTTGCGCCTTTGCTTGTAATCGCCACCATGTCAGGGCGCAGGAAACCAGCCCCACTAGGCCGATGACGTTGGCCAAGGGCCAGTGGACAATCGCCGCCAGACCAAAGCTCAAGGCGGTCAAAAGCAGGGCCAAAGGCCAGCCTATGGGGTGTTGCTTGACTGTGGGCCAAAAGCGCCAACCGGCTGCCATGACCATGCCTGCAGCGGCCACGCCCATGCCACGCAATGCCGATGCCACGACTGGCAGGTGCGCAAAGGATTGAAAGCCAAAAACGATGGTCAGCATCAACAGGCCAGGGATCAACAGCAACCCACTCATTGCCGCCAAAGCGCCAGAGGGGCCAAAGTGTTTACTGCCAAACATGACAGAGAGATTCACCACATTCGGTCCCGGCAGGGTTTGCGCCAGCGCCCATTCCTCGGCAAATTCGGACAGCGTCATCCATTGCTTGCGGTCAACCAGTTCGCGTTGCACCACGGCCAATACGCCACCAAAGCCTTGCAGGCCTAGCCAAGTGAATGACAAAAACAAGTCCGTTCGGGAGCGGGGTATGTTTGAAATGTTCAGCTTTCCCAAGGGTTGAGCAACTTAGCGCCCGTGTTTTGAAAATCTTTGATGTTGCGGGTGACCACGGTGAAGCGATATTCAAGGGCGGTGGCTGCGATCATGGCATCGCGTTCTGAAATGCTATGCGGAAAATGCAGACCCGCACATCGCTTGGCCATACTGGCTGAAAAAGCAAGGGTGCGTCCATCAAAGACATCGGTCACGCCATCCAACCAACGCCGCAGTGCTTGGCCTTGAGGGGGGTGTTTGTGTTCCAGTGCTTGCACCCCTTTTTCAAGTTCAAGCAAGGTGATGGCTGATAAAAAGAACTTCTCAAACACTTGTTGTTGAGCCCATGCGACGACCTTGACGTTTTGCATGGGCTTGCCTTGGCGCAATTCTGAAATGACGTTGGTGTCTATCAAGAACATGTTCAGTCTGCTTCAAGCAACTGGGCGGGCTGGATCTGTAATTGCAAGTTTGGCGCTTCAAAATCAATACCTTCCCCACCAGGAATGGCATTCATGACCTCCAAGAGGCTTTCTATCGGCTGGCCTTGTAGCTTGTAATAGTCCTCAATGCGCAACAAGGCGAAGGCGAGGCGACCGCGGTCGGTAATGAACACCGGGCCTTTTTCGGCGGCGCGTTTGGCGGCGGATACATCGCGGGTAAATTCCCGGCTAGAGTAGGTAAAAAGGGTCATGGCAGGCTCCTATAGGAAGCAATGCTTGTATGTTACGACAATTGACGTTTATGGTCATCTGGTTTGTGCAGCATGCCTCAAAGTAGCAAGGCCATTTAATGTCCCAAGCTTTGAGAATCCCTATGCCACCTAGAATCGGGGGCTAATGAACGCCCCGGTTGATGTCTCCTTTTTCCAGCGCATTGCCAAGCCTCTGACCAGTTACCGCAAATACTGGGCAGCGAGATTTGGTACGGCACCGTTTTTGCCCATGAGCCGCGCCGAGATGGCGCAACTGGGCTGGGACAGTTGCGACATCATTTTGGTCACCGGCGACGCCTACGTGGACCACCCCAGTTTTGGCATGGCCGTCATTGGGCGCATGTTGGAAGCGCAAGGATTCAGGGTCGGCATCATTGCCCAGCCTGAGTGGAACAGCGCCGAGCCATTTCAGGCACTTGGTAAACCTAATTTGTTTTATGGTGTGACCGCGGGCAACATGGACTCCATGATCAACCGCTACACCGCAGACCGCAAAATCCGCAGTGACGATGCTTATACGCCCGGTGGCGTAGGCGGCAAGCGCCCCGACCGCAGCGTGTTGGTCTACAGCCAGCGCTGCCGTGAGGCTTACCCCGAGGTACCCATCGTCATCGGTGGCATCGAAGCTTCTTTGCGCCGAATTGCCCATTACGACTATTGGCAAGACAAGGTGCGTCGCGCCATTTTGATCGACGCCAAAGCAGATTTGCTTTTATATGGCAACGCCGAACGGGCTTTGGTTGAAGTGGCGCATCGCTTGGCTGCCAAAGAGGCCATCACCGATATCACCGATGTGCGTGGCACGGCTTTCATGGTTCGCCACACGCCAGAGGGTTGGTTTGAAATCGACTCCACTGAGGTGGATATGCCAGGGCGCGTGGAGTCGCATGTCAACCCGTATTTGATGGTCAGCGAGCAGGCCTTGGCGCAGGGCGAGACTTGTGCGCGGCAAGACGAGTTAGATGGTGTCACTGCAAAGAGCGATGCATCGTGGCAACCAATCGCCATCGTCTCTGCAAGAGGCGAAGCAACCAAGCACGTGAAAGTCCCACCCCGCAACAAAAGCGTCATTCGTTTACCCAGTTACGAGCAGGTCAAAAGCGATCCTGTTTTATATGCCCACGCTAACCGTGTGCTGCACCTTGAAACCAACCCTGGTAATGCGCGGGCCTTGGTACAAGCGCATGGCGAGGGACGTACTGCTAGGGATGTGTGGATCAACCCTCCGCCCATACCACTGACCACCGCAGAGATGGACCATGTGTTTGACTTGCCCTATGCACGAAGCCCGCATCCTGCTTATGCGGACGCCAAAGGCGGTCATGATGGCGAGACCAAAATCCCCGCGTGGGAGATGATTCGCTTCAGCGTCAACATCATGCGCGGCTGTTTTGGGGGATGCACGTTTTGCTCTATCACTGAACACGAAGGTCGCATCATCCAAAGCAGAAGCGAAGGCTCCATCCTGCGTGAAATTGAAGACATACGCGACAAGGTGCCAGGTTTTACTGGCGTGGTCAGCGACTTGGGCGGACCCACCGCCAACATGTACCGCATTGGTTGCAGAACACCCGAAATTGAAGCCGCTTGTCGCAAACCGAGTTGCGTGTACCCCGGCATTTGCCCCAACTTGAATACCAGTCACGAGGCCTTGATACAGCTTTACCGCAAAGCTCGGGCCATTCGTGGCGTGAAAAAAATTCTCATAGGTTCAGGATTGCGCTACGACTTGGCGGTGGAAAGTCCCGAGTATGTGAAAGAACTGGTAACCCACCATGTGGGTGGCTATTTGAAAATTGCCCCCGAGCACACCGAGGGCAGTCCGCTGTCGATGATGATGAAGCCAGGCATTGGCTCTTATGACCGTTTCAAGCAAATGTTTGACAAGTACAGCGCCGAGGCGGGCAAAAAACAATACCTCATTCCGTATTTCATCGCAGCGCACCCAGGTACCCGAGATGAAGACATGATGCATTTGGCCGTGTGGTTAAAGAAAAATGGTTTTCGTGCTGATCAGGTGCAGACTTTTTACCCCAGCCCCATGGCCACTGCCACGGCCATGTACCACTCGGGCAAAAACCCTTTGCGTCGAGTAGGCCGTGAGAGCGAGGCGGTAGACATTGTGCGAGGCGATAAACGCCGACGTTTGCACAAAGCTTTTTTGCGCTACCACGATGCCAATAACTGGCCGCTGTTGCGCGAGGCTTTGAAGGCCATGGGACGTGCCGATTTGATTGGCAACGGCAAACAACATTTGATACCACGCTTTCAGCCTTTGAACACCGAGGGCTATACCAGCAGCCGGCGCAAAAACAGTACTTCTGTGGCTGCCAAAACATCGCCCGTGACGCAGGGACGGGTCAAGGCCGCGCCCGGCAAGCTGCTGACGCAGCACACCGGTTTGCCGCCGCGAAAGCTTAAGTAGTTCCTGTCATTGCAAAGTTATCACGCACCATTTGTTAGCGCATGGTGTGCAAAGGCAGGTCGTTCGCTAAAGCCAACGCATCAATCTGCTTGCGGGTCATACTGGCAAAAAATGCACTCAGATGCAATTTGGTTTTGGGTAGCAGCATGATGTTTTGCCCCGATTTAGCAGAAGGCAAACCGGCTACCTGCGCTAATCGAGCTGCAAAATGCGCCTCCAATGCAGCCACCGCTACTCTGCCGTTTATACAGGCGTAGACCGCATACCCCGCATGAGCACCACCCACCGATCCTTTGGGTTTGGTCAAACCCCATTGGCGGGGCAGCGCAATATAAGCCGCAGCACCTTCGAGCGCTACTTCGTGAAAAACACCTTTGCCTTGAGCACGACCCGTTTTCGAGCGTTGCCATAAAACCTTGAGAACCGCTTCACTGGCTTGCAGCGAACCTGCCATGTCGGCGAACAAGGTGGCTGGAAGGTCCAAACCGGTCACCAAGTCATGGGCCGCCAAATAGGTCAGGTCGTGGCCGGGTATTTCTGCGCCCGCACCCTTAGTACCCACAATGCTGACCATGTTCAATGCTGGAAATCTGTCGTGCAGATCAGCCCAAGCCAGTCCCAGTTTTTTCAGGGCCGAGGGGCGAAACGAGGTGAGAAGCACATCGGTATTGACTAACAGTTTGTGCAACTGTGCTTGACCTTTGTCTGTTTTCAGGTCGGCGTGCAGCACTTTCACACCGCTGTGCAACTGCGCATACGCATGGGGAGCGTACAAGCCCATGGGGTCTGTGGATGTCCCTTTGGCAGAACCAGAGGGGGGCAGGGGTTCTAGCTTGGTGCATTTAGCGCCCATGTCGGCCAAACGCATGAGCGCAGCAGGGCCAGGCAGGTTAAGCGCCACACTCAAGATGCGAATACCTTTCAAAGTATTGCTGGATGATTTAAAGGGGGTTGAAGTCATTGTCCAAAATCCAAAGGCAGGCCGACATAGTTTTCGGCCAATGATGTAGACAAGGCATGGCTGTTAACCAAATAGTCCAGCTCAGCTTCTTGCATTTTTTGACCAAAGCCTTCGCTGTCAGGAAAGCGGTGCATCAAGGACGTGAGCCACCAAGAAAAACGCTCGGCTCGCCAGATGCGAGCCAAAGCACGTTGAGAATAATGATCGATTCCTGCTGAGCTTTTTTCTTTGAAAAATTCAATGAAAGCGCTGCTGAGGTATTTCACATCGCTGGCGGCCAAATTCAAACCTTTAGCACCTGTGGGCGGCACGATGTGGGCTGCGTCTCCTGCCAAGAACAAACGGCCAAAGCGCATGGGTTCAGCCACAAAGCTGCGCAGGGGTGCAATGCTTTTTTCAACCGATGCGCCAATGACCATGCGCTCGGCCATCTCGGGGTCTAGGCGTCGCCGAATTTCATCCCAAAAACGCTGGTCGCTCCAGTCTTCTACTTTGTCGCTAACGGGGCATTGCACATAGTAGCGACTGCGTGTCATGCTGCGCATCGAGCACAGCGCAAAACCACGGTCGCTGTTTGCATAGACGATGGCGTGGGTAGACACAGGGGGCACATCGGCCAACACACCCAACCAGCCAAAGGGGTAAACCTTTTCATACTCAGTAATAGCGCTCTTTGGCACACTGGCTCTGGCCACACCGTGAAAGCCGTCACAACCGGCAATGAATTCGCAGTTCAAAACATGCGACTTGCCGTCTTTCACATAGCGAACTTGAGGGGAACTTCCGTCGAAGTCGTGCAGGCTGACATCACTGGCCTCGTAAACCGTGCTTAGCCCCAAACCTTTTCGCTGGTCCATCAGATCCTTGGTAACCTCGGTTTGGCCGTAAGCTGTGACCACTTTACCGCCGGTCAGTTGGGTTACTTCAATGGGGTGGCGGGTGTTTTTAAAAACCAACTCGATGCTGTGGTGAATTGTTCCGTGTCTTGAGACACCCGCGCCTACACCGGCTTCGTGCAGCAAATCAACAGTCACCTGTTCCAAGATACCTGCTCGAATTCGTCTGAGCACATAGTCAGGGCTTTGTCGCTCGACAATGACATGGTCGACACCCGCTTTGTGCAACAAAGCCCCTAATAACAAACCAGAGGGTCCTGCGCCGATGATGGCGACTTGGGTACTGCTATGGGACATGCTCAAACTCCGAGGTGTTGGTGCAGCACATCTGGTTGCGCCAGCAGAGTGTCACTTGTTCCTTGGAACACCACTTCGCCTTTGACCAAGATGACATTGTGTTGGGTAATTTGGGTCACGTGCTGCCAGTTCTTATCCACAATCACGCTACTGATACCAGACTTCGCTATCAAGGCGCAAATGCGCCATATCTCTAAAGCGATGAGTGGCGCCAAGCCTTCGGTGGCTTCGTCTAGCAGCAGCAAATCGGGGTTGGTCATCAAAGCCCTGCCAATGCTGAGCATTTGTTGTTCGCCACCACTGAGTTGCTGTCCGCCGTGAGCCAAGCGTTCGCCCAAACGGGGAAAGGTGTCGAGCACCCGTTGGTAGGTCCAGTCTTGTTGACCGCGCACACCTGCGCGAGCCGCCATGACCAAGTTCTCGTGCACACTGAGGTTGCCAAAAATACCGCGGCCTTCGGGTACATAGGCCATGCCCATGTTGGCAATGGCATAGGGGGTTAAACCTTGGATGGGCTGGCCTTGAAAAGTAATTGTGCCGCTGAGTGGTTTCACCAATCCCACCATGCTTTTAAGCAACGTGGATTTACCCATGCCGTTGCGCCCCATCAGGCCCACCGTTTGTCCACGCTCTACCGTGAAATCGAGGTCCTGCAGCACATGGCTGGCTCCGTAACAGGTGTTGAGACCACGAACTTCAAGCAAAGCATTGCTCATGGTGTGGCATCGCCGAGGTAAGCCGCTTGCACTGTGGCGTCGCTGCGTATGGCTTCAGGCGTTCCGCTGGCAATCACGGTGCCGTTGACCATGACAGTCAGCACATCAGCCAATGCAAACACGGCATCCATGTCGTGTTCCACCAGCAGCATGGCATGATCTTTCTTCAAAGACTGCAGCAGTTCCACCATGGTCTGTGCCTCTGCAGCCCCCATGCCAGCCAAGGGTTCGTCTAGTAGCAGCACATCTGGCACGGTTGCCAAGACCATGCCAATCTCCAGCTGTCGTTGAATCCCGTGGCTAAGGATGGCGGCTGTTTTATTTTTAGAGGCAGTCAAGCCCGACAACTGCAAGGCGCGGTCTGCACGTTGTGCCACGGCGGCTTGTTGGTCTGCTCGACTGAACCAAGACAAGGGATTAAAGGGCGCCAAGGCGTCTTTGGCTTGTGCGGCAAGCATCAGGTTCTCCCATACTGTGAGCGGCAAAAACACATTGGTTTTTTGGTAGCTGCGGCCTAAACCATGAAGCGATAGCCGGTAATGCGGCCAACCCGTCACCGCTTGGCCTTTGAGCCACAACTCGCCGCTGGTGGCGGCGATGTCGCCGCTGAGCAAATGGGTGAGGGTGGTTTTGCCAGCACCATTGGGGCCAATGACAGCATGAATTTGGTCTTTGTACAAAGACAAAGACACGCCATTGACCGCCAACAAACCACCAAAGCGTTTGCTTAAATGTTTGGCTTCTAACAACGCTTCAGTCATCATGTGAATCCCGTGGGCGCAGCAAGCCCATCATGCCCTGGGGGGCAATGACCACCACCAAGACAATCAGCGAGCCCATCCACAACTGCCAGTGTTTGCCCAAATCGAACTCGCCCACTTTAGGCAAGTCTTTGAAAAAATGCAGCAGCAACTCAAAGCCAAAAGCACCGATCAAGGCCCCCGCCACATTGCCCATGCCACCCAAGATCACCATCATGATGGCGTGAGCGCTCATATGAAAGCCCATCAACTCAGGGTTGACGTAACCCGACTGCGCCGCCCACAAATAGCCAGCCAAACCCGCTAAAGCGCCCGCTAAGGTGAAGGCGGTGAGCTTGTAGCTGAAACTGGCATAGCCCAAGGCTTGGGTGCGGTGTTCATTCAAACGTATGCCGTTGAGCGTTCTTCCAAAAGGACTCACCAACAGGCGACGTAAAAAGCCATACACCAACAACAAACTCACCAGCGTGAAGTAGTACAGCACTTGCTTGTTTTCAAAATCCAAACCCAGCGCCGAGGGGCGCACATTGATGTACAAGCCGTCAGAACCACCCAAAGACTTGTTGTCAAAAAATAAGAAGTACACCATTTGTGCAAACGCCATGGTCACCATGATGAAATAAATGCCTTGGGTACGAACCACAAAAAAACCAATCACCAAAGCAAGCAAGGCACAAGCCAAGACAGCCAAAGGCAAGGTGGTGAGCCAACTGGCTGCTGCGTCTGCGGGTGACAAAAAAGCCAGCACATAACCCGCTACACCGAAATAAGCGGCATGTCCCAAGGACACCAAGCCGGTGATGCCTTGTAGAAGATCCAAACTCATGGCGAAGATGGCCAAAATCATCATGCGGGTGACCATCTGGGTGTAAAAGTCTTGCCCCGCAAAAGGAAAGGCCAGCAAAACGATCAAGCCCAAGCCCAGCAAAATTTGTACGCTGCGCGGCAGGGTTTCCAAGTTTCCTTGCGGCGTAGTCATTGTTTGAACAAGCCTTCGGGTTTGTAGAGCAGCACCAAGGCCATCAGCACATAGACCAGCATGCTGGCAAATTGCGGCAACAACACCTTGCCAAATGTGTCGACCAAACCCACCAACAAAGCCGCGGTAAGTGCACCGCGCACCGAACCAATGCCGCCAATGACCACCACCACAAAACACATGATCAGCACTTGCGCGCCCATGTTTGGGTAGACACTGGAAAGTGGGGCAATCAGCATTCCGCCCAAGGCCGCCAGTGCCACGCCCATGGCAAACACCAAGGCGTGCAAACGCACTATGTTGATGCCCAAGGCCTGTGCCATATCGCTGTTAAAGGCACCTGCACGAATTTTCATACCCAATTTGGTTTTGCTAATCAGCAGCCATAAACCCAGCGCCAAGGCACAACACATCGCTAGCATGAACAAACGGTAGGCAGGGTAAGACAGGGTATCGGTCAGTTGCATAGACCAATCTAGCGTTGATGGGACAGCTACGTTGTGCACATCGTCGCCCCACAACATGGAGCGCAGTTCTTCAAAAATATAGATCAGGCCAAAGGTAAGCAAGACTTGGTCAAGGTGGCTTCGGTGGTAGAAGTGCCGAAACAGCAACTTTTCCAATAACCACCCAATACTGACGCTGATGAGTGTGCCTGCCAATATGGCCAAAGCCAAATTGCCCCAAGCGGCCGTCAATGCATAGGCCATGTAAGCGCCAAGCATGTAAAAAGAGCCATGCGCCAAATTGACCACACCCATGATGCCAAAGATCAGTGTCAGCCCTGCGGCCAACAAAAACAGCAGTAGACCGTACTGAACGCTGTTGAGGAGTTGAATAAAAAAATTAGCGAGATCCATCAGCCCAACTTGCAGCCTGCACCTGAATCGGACAGGGCCTTGACTGCCACGCCTAACACCTTGTTTTCCTTGCCCTGCACCACGCGCAAATACATGTCTTGCACAGGGTTATGGGCTTTGCTCATGGTCCATTTGCCACGGGGGCTGTCAATCACGGCACCTTCCATGGCTGCATACAAGGCTTTTTTATTGGACAAGTCGCCGTTGACCGCGGCTGCGCCTTGCAACAACAACAAACCTGCGTCATAGCCTTGAACCGCAAACACGTCGGGCTGCATTTTGTAGGTCTTGGCATAGGCCAAACGGAAGGCATCATTGCGCTTGTTGGCCAATGAGGCACTGTAGTGCAGGGTGGTCATGATGCCTTGGGCAGAGGGCGCTAATTCATCGTCCAACAAACCTTCAGTGAGAAAACCAGAGCCGTAAAGCGGGATTTTGTCCTTCAAACCTGCCGCGGCGTAATCGCGGATGAACTTGGAAGCCCCGCCGCCAGAGAAGAAACATGCCACTGCATCAGGTTTGATGGACGCAATTTCGGTGAGCAATGCTTGGAACTCCACATTGGGGAAAGGCAGACCCAATTCCTTGACGATGGTGCCTCCAGCAGCTGTGTAGCTTTCTTTGAAACTTTCACCCGCTTCGTCGCCTGCAGCATATTTCCAAGTGATCCATACGGCTTTTTTATGTCCTTTTTCCACCATGACTTTGCCCAAGGCTTGGGTGGGTTGGCCATTGGTAAAAGAGGTGCGAAACACATTGGGCGCACACAGCGCACGGGTTGCGGCGTGCATGCCTGCGTTGGGAATGATGTTGAGCACACCCGTCTCACGTGCCACTTTGTGGATACCCATTTGTACGCCAGAGTGAACCGTGCCAATTAAGACATCGACTTTGTCGCGCTGAACCAGTTTGTTGGCGTTCTCCACCCCTTTGGAAGGTTCGGATTCGTCATCCACTTTAAAAAATTCAACTTCTCGTCCACCGACTTTGCCACCCGCTTCTTGCAAGGCCATGCGAAAGCCGTTGTCAATGGCTACCCCTAACTGTGTGAAGGTGCCTGTGTAGGGCAGCATCAAGCCAATCCGTAATTTGGTGCCTTGAGCTTGTGCGGGAAACCAAACACCTGAGCTGGCTGCGCCTGCAATGGCTGCTGTACTTTTTAATAGTTGCCTACGAGAGGTCATGGCGTTCTCCTGATTTGAAGTCTTATGTTGAAGCTGCACGCAGTTTAAAGCGTTGAATTTTGCCTGTGGCGGTTTTGGGTAACTCGCCCACAAACTCTACCCAACGCGGGTATTTGTAAGGTGCAAGATGCGACTTGACATGCTGCTTCAACTCATCTGCCGTCAATGAGTGTCCCGGCTTGTTCACCACAAAAGCTTTTGGCTTGGTCAAGCCTTGTTCGTCGTCAACCCCGATGACTGCCGCCTCTAAAACCCCAGGGTGCGTCATCAGCGAGGCTTCAACTTCAAAAGGAGACACGTAAATACCGCCAACCTTCAGCATATCGTCGCTGCGGCCGCCATAGGTGTAGTAGCCCTCGGCATCGCAACTGTATTTGTCACCGCTTCGCGTCCACTCACCTGCAAAGGTGTGCTTTGTTTTTTCACGGTTATTCCAATACATGATGGCCGATGTAGGCCCTTGAATTTGCAACTCGCCCAGCTCACCCACTGCGCAGGGCTCGCCTTCGTCATTAACCAAGCGCAGGGCATAGCCTGGCACCACTTCACCGGTGGTGCCATAGCGAACGCGGCCGGGTCGATTGGACAGGAAGATGTGCAACATTTCGGTCGAACCAATGCCGTCCAAAATCTCAACGCCAAACTCGGCTTGCCAACGCTTGCCGATCTCAGCGGGCAAGGCTTCACCCGCGCTGGTACAGACGCGTAAATTTAAGGCTTGGGCTGCAGGGCGATTGGTATCTGCAAGCAAGCTAGCAAACAGGGTTGGAACGCCATAAAAGACCGTAGGCTGATGGGTCTTGAGCAAATGAAAAACATCCGAAGGCGTAGCACGCTTACCCAGCAGCACCGTGGTGGCACCTTGTGCCAATGGAAAGCTGAGTGCATTGCCTAAACCGTAGGCAAAGAACAATTTGGCCGCAGAAAACACCACATCGTTTTCATGCAAACCCAGTACACCTCGACCATACAACTCCGCGGTATGGATGATGTGGCTGTGCAAATGCAGTGTTCCTTTGGGTGAGCCAGTCGACCCGCTGGAGTACAACCAAAAACACACATCATCTGCCAACGTGTTGGCTGATTTTGTCAAACGCCCAGAGGCTTGAATTACTTGCGAAATGCTTTGGGCATGTCTGTGCGACGTGTCCGAATCCATGAACACCTTTTTACATGACGGTGCGTTATGCAAGATATCGGCAAACTGTGGCCATAGCGCTTCTGACACCAACAAACCATGGGCTCTGGAGTCTTGCAACATGAACTCGTAGTCTTTGGGCGTTAGCAAGGTGTTGACTGCCACAGGCACCACCCCAGCCAAAATGCAGCCTAAGAACACCACCGGCCAACGCAAGCCGTCGTGCATGCACAGCAAAACACGTTGTTCTTGTTGAAAACCTGCCGCCAAAAGGCCTTGGGCAAAACGGTAGGCTTGATCTTCCAACTGAGCGTAGCTCAGCGTTTCGCCAGTGGTTGCATCGATATAAGCCGTTTTGTCTGAGCGTGTCGCATGTCTAGAGAGCAAATCAAGCGCTGCGTTATAGACTTTTGGAATGACCGCAATGGTTGCGGGGTTGGGCTTAGCAGATGAAAGAACGGACATAAGTGCATATTATTGCTTACCGAGATATGCAACAAAATGCAAATTGCAAGAGTCATCAAGACCAGACTCTTTGTGTGGGTAGAATAGAGTGCATCGGGGTGTAGCGCAGTCTGGTAGCGCATCTGGTTTGGGACCAGAGGGTCGTAGGTTCGAATCCTATCGCCCCGACCACACATGAGAAAAGGCCCCTTCCGGGGCCTTTTTTGTTTGATTTCTGCCCGTAGCTCAGTTGGATAGAGCAACAGCCTTCTAAGCTGTGGGTCGGGGGTTCGATCCCCTCCGGTCAGGCCAAACTCATGTCACTACATCAGTGACCGTCTTTGGGTTTTTCTTTGGCTGCTTTGTCAAAGAAATGATGCCAGCATTCTTCCTTGGCCAATATTTTGCTTTTGTTATCTAGGCAGTAGGTGCGGCGAATTTTGCGTTCGTGGTCGGTGATGAAATAACTGCGGTAAAGGGTTTTATCCAGGACATACATGATGGCTGTGCGGGACTGTGGGCAAGAGTCGCCCAATATGCAGCTTCGCATCACATTGGAACTGACATACAACTCGACAGACACAATGGGCAATTTTTTGCCATGGTGTGTGGCGACCAAACGCACCGCACAGGTGGAGCCAGTGACTTTGTCGAGTCCATCTTTGGCGGCCAGCATATTGGCTTCTTCAGCCATGAGTTGGCGAAACCATTCGCCGATCACGCCACGGCAAACAAAATACTCTTCTTCTTCTGTTTTATGGAAGGGCTCAATATAGGGGCGTCTCTTGGAGTCAAAGTAAAACAGTGGCTCTTGACCTTCAAAAGTGCGGGTAGGTTTATCGGCCTTGGCGCCTCCTTTTTCTTCCTTGGCTGGTGCGCTGTGCGAGTCAGCTGGTTTTGGAGGCGGATCATTGGCCCAAGCAGGGGCTATCCACAAGCACTGCAGGCCCAACAAGACGGATAAAACTGAAAAACGCAATGTGTTCATAGCTCAAAAAAAGAATTGACCTCTGTTAATCGACCGAAAAAACCAAGTCTTGAGGTGTTTTTTGGAATCAATCGATGGTGTAGCAGGTGGAATTGCGGTGCCATTTGCCTGTGTCGGTGACACAGTGCTGGAAAATTTCTTTGGAATTGGTGTTGGAGAGGAAATAAGAGCGCATCAAAGACTTGTTAATGGGCACAAAGTTCACGGTGCGGAATATGGGGCAGAAATCGCTGCGCACACACTTGTCAAACTCTTTGCGGGTTTCAAACAGTTGCACCCCGATACGCCCGGGGGTTAAGCTTTTTTCGGTGCCATAGGTCACGATGCAGTGCTCAGAATGCACAAAAGGCAAATCGGCCAATTCGTTGAAATAGTTCATCTCCGCCACGATCAACTCTTGGAACCACGGCGCAACAATGCCTTTGCATTCGTAATAGTCCATCTTGTCTTTGTGGTGAACCACCTCGCCTAAGGGGCGGTTGGTTTTGTCCAGCATCACCATGGGTTCTTTGCCGGAATTGGGCGGCCTGGCTTTAGAGGCCTTGGGCGCTTCGGCTTGGCCCTCTAGGCTTTGCGAACCTTCATTCATCACCGCCTGTACCCGCCGATCGAAGGTGTCAGGATCGCCTTTGGCATCCGAGCGTTTTTCAGGAATAGGTTTGAATTTGGGCTCTGCGTCCGGCTTGGAGTCCGAACAAGCGCTGAGCAAGCATACAAACGCCAGCAAAGCAGCAAAGGATGGAGAGAAAAATGGGCGCATGGTCAAACAGCTATGGCGGAGTTGATGGCTATTATCAACTCTAGCCCATCTGCTCAGCGCTTCTCGTATTGGGTCTTGCCAAACAGCGTTTCCATGGCTTTTTTGTCGTCTTGCATGGGTTTGCGCAAATCGGCCAATACCGCGCATCCACGTTGAACTGCAGGACGTGCGCCCACGATATCAAACCACTCTTTGAGCCTAGGGTAATCTGCCCAATCAATGCCTTGGTGAGACCAACTGCGTAGCCAAGGAAAGATGGCTATGTCAGCGATGCTATAGGTTTTGCCAGCCATATAGGCGTGATGCGCCAACTGTCGGTCCATCACACCATACAAACGCCGCGCTTCATTGGTGTAGCGCTCAATGCCGTAGGGCACTTTTTCGGGGGCGTAAATGCGAAAGTGGTGAGCTTGGCCCAGCATGGGCCCCACACCGCCCATTTGGAACATCAACCATTGCAGCACCTCGTATTTACCGCGGTCGCTGGCAGGCATGAATTTGCCAGTTTTAGCAGCCAAGTAAATCAAAATGGCACCAGATTCAAACAAGCTGATGGGCTTGCCATCAGGCCCGTGGGGGTCGACCAAGGCTGGAATCTTGTTGTTGGGGCTGATGGTTAAGAACTCGGGCGTGAACTGCTCACCTTGACCAATGTGAATGGGGTGCGCCAGCCAATCGCGCCCCAATTGGAAGCCACACTCTTCGAGCATGACATGGACTTTGTGCCCATTGGGTGTGGGCCATGTATAGACATCGATCATGGGTTGTCGCCTTTATTGAGCTCAGGAGCCACGGGTGATGGGCATTTCCACTTCCTGTGGGTAAGTGGTGATGTGGCGAGCCAACTCCAACTTGGCGATCGAGTTGCGGTGCACCTCGTCGGGGCCGTCGGCCAAGCGCAGGGTGCGCTGATGGGCATAGGCGTAAGCCAAGGGGAAATCGTCGCTCACGCCACCCGCGCCATGGGCTTGGATGGCCCAATCGATGATTTGCGTGGCCATCACAGGGGCAATGACCTTGATCATGGCGATTTCAGTTTTGGCGATCTTGTTGCCCACGGTGTCCATCATGTAAGCGGCTTTGAGGGTCAGCAAGCGGGCTTGCTCGATCATGATGCGAGACTCGGCAATGCGCTCATGCCACACGCCTTGTGCGGAAATGAGTTTGCCAAAGGCAGTGCGGCTGTTGAGGCGTTTGCACATCAATTCCAAAGCACGCTCGGCGCAGCCAATGGTGCGCATGCAGTGGTGAATGCGTCCTGGGCCTAAGCGGCCTTGGGCGATCTCGAAGCCGCGGCCTTCACCCAGCAGCAGATTGCCCACGGGTACCCGCACATTCTTCAGCACCACTTCCATGTGACCATGGGGCGCATCGTCGTAGCCAAACACGGTCAAGGGACGCAAAATTTCCACACCTGACGAATTGGCGGGAACCACGATCATGCTCTGCTGAGAGTGGCGTGGGGCGTCGGCATCGGTTTTACCCATCACGATATACACCGCGCAACGGGGGTCGCCCGCGCCGGAGGACCACCATTTGCGACCGTTGATCACATAGTGGTCGCCTTCACGGCGTATGCTGCACTGGATGTTGGTGGCGTCAGACGATGCCACATCGGGTTCGGTCATTAAAAAGGCTGAGCGAATTTCGCCTCGCAGCAAAGGCTCTAGCCATTGGTCTTTGAGTGACTCGCTGGCATAGCGCTCCAAGGTTTCCATGTTGCCAGTGTCAGGCGCTGAGCAATTAAACACCTCAGCGGCAAAAGGCACACGGCCCATGATTTCGCACATCGGTGCATATTCCAAGTTGCTCAAGCCTTCAGGCGCACGCTTGGAATGGGGCAAAAACAGGTTCCACAAACCCGCTTTACGCGCCAAGGGTTTAAGTTCTTCCACAATTTTGGTGGGAATCCAAGCGTTGCCAGCGGCGCGGTTAGCGGCGATTTCAGCAAAAAAGCGAGCCTCGTTAGGGTAAATATGCTCGTCCATGAAGGCGAGCAAGCGCGCTTGCATGGTTTTGACCTTGTCGGTGTAGTCGAAATTCATAAAGAGTCTCCGTTGGTTTAATAGGTGTCAAAAATCAAGAATCGCTGCGTTGTGCAAATAGCCATGCCAATTCAGCCATGGGTCGTGCGCCTGCACCCGAGGCTTTGGCCTGGGCGCTGGAAGCCGTGCCGTCCTCCACCCGCTTGGCAATGCCTTGCAAAATGGCGGCGATGCGAAACATGTTGTAGGCGAGGTAAAAATTCCAGTCTGGCTTTAAAGCTTGCAGCGTGGTCAAACCACTGCGCTGGCAATACAGGTCAATGTACTCGTCAGCCAGCGGAATGCCTAAGGCAGCGTGGTCCAAGCCGCCAATGCCCCTGAAGCTGCCTGGCGGAATGTGCCACGACATGCAGTGGTAGCTGAAGTCGGCCAAGGGATGGCCTAAGGTGGATAACTCCCAATCGAGCACCGCCAACACCTTGGGTTCAGTGGGATGAAAGATGAGGTTATCTAAACGGAAATCGCCATGAACAATGCAGGTATGGTCGGCACGTGCGCTGGCTGGCATGTGCGCTGGTAGCCATTTCATGAGTTTGTCCATCTCGGGAATGGGTTGCGTGGCCGAGGCGATGTACTGCTTGCTCCAGCGGCCAATTTGACGGTCAAAGTAATTGCCTGGCTTGCCAAAACTGCCCAAACCTTGGGCCACATGATCGACCGCATGCAAGGCGGCAATGACACGGTTCATTTCCAAGTAAATCTCACGACGCTCTGACGCGGTCATGCCCGGCAATGCCTGGTCCCACAGCACCCGTCCCTGCACAAACTCCATGACGTAAAAGGCTCTACCGATGACCGATTCGTCATCGCACAGCACATGCATTTGTGCCACAGGCACGCCAGTGCCATGTAAGCCGTTCATCACCGCATACTCACGCTCAATGGCGTGGGCCGAGGGCAGCAACTTGGCCACAGGCCCCGGCTTGGCTCGCATCACATAGCTTTTGCTGGGCGTGTTGAGTTTGTAGGTGGGGTTGGACTGCCCGCCTTTGAACATCTCAACTTCCAAGGGGCCAGCAAAACCCGGCATATGTGCTTGCAACCAAAGCGTCAGCGCTTGCGTGTCGAAACGGTGGGCGTCGCTCACCTCGCGGGTACCCACAAAATTGTCAAATGCGCTCATGCCTTTACTCCGAAGCGCTGATGCGCAACAAGGCTTCGCGGTCGCGTACCACCAAGCCACCGGGTTCTATGCGCAAAATCTCCTCGCGCTCCATGGCTTTCAATTCTTGGTTGACCCTTTGGCGAGAGGCGCCCAGTAGTTGTGCCAATTCTTCTTGCGCCAAATGCAAACCAATGCGTGTTTCGCTGCCATGGTGAAGCGAAGGCACCCCATAGCTGCGCGCCAAATGCAGGAGTTGCTTGGCCAAGCGAGAGCGAAGGGGCAGGGTGTTGAGGTCTTCGACCAAGCCAAACAGCTGGCGAATACGCCTTGCTTGCAGCCGCAGCATGGCATCGTAAAGTTCGACGTGAGTGGCCAAGATTTTCTGGAAATCGGCTTTGGCCACACACAAAATGCTGGTCTCGCCGTGAGCATAAACATCGTGGGTACGGGTGTCGCCGTCCAAGATGGCCACATCGCCAAACCAAATCCCTGGCTCCACATAGGTGAAGGTGATTTGCTTGCCCGACAGCGAGGTGCTGCTGACCCTCACCGCACCCTTGGCGCAGGCCATCCACTCCTCGGGCGGGTCGCCACGGGCGGAGATCAAATCGCCGTCTTTGAGTCGTTTGACGTAAGCGCATCGGAGTATGTCGTGTCGCAGTGAAGGGGAAAGAGAGGAAAACCAACGCCCAGTA
>NZ_JBBAOI010000014.1:0-54942 GCF_040401495.1 Limnohabitans sp. | reverse complement strand
AGTTGCCAGAAGGCAAAGAGATGGTGATGCCTGGTGACAACGTGTCGATCACGGTGAAGTTGATCCACCCGATTGCGATGGAAGAGGGCTTGCGCTTTGCCATTCGTGAGGGCGGCAAAACCGTCGGCGCTGGTGTTGTTGCAAAGATCATTGCTTAAGGAATAGACATGTCAACCAAGCAAAAAATCCGCATCCGTCTCAAAGCCTTCGATTACAAGCTGATCGACCAATCTGCTGCTGAAATTGTCGATACTGCCAAGCGTACCGGCGCGATTGTCAAAGGTCCTGTTCCTTTGCCAACACGCATGAAGCGCTTTGACATACTGCGTTCACCGCACGTCAACAAGTCCAGTCGTGACCAATTGGAAATCCGCACTCACCAACGTCTGATGGACATCGTGGACCCGACTGACAAAACAGTTGATGCTTTGATGAAGCTCGACTTGCCAGCAGGCGTGGATGTTGAAATCAAGCTTCAGTAAGCGAACCCAAATGCAACGTTAACAACGCTGCTTTTGGTTGAGATGGAAAAAAACTGGCCGTTGGCCAGTTTTAAGCTACAATCTCAGGCTCTGCGCAATTTGTGCAGGGAAATTATCAACCTTCTTTCATACACCAAACGCTGTTGCCAATTGAAGTGACGGCGGTGAGAGTTTTGGAGAACAACATGAGTCAAAGCAACCGTTTGGGGTTGCTGGGCCGCAAGGTGGGCATGATGCGTCTGTTCACTGATGATGGGGACGCAGTGCCTGTCACAGTGGTAGATGTTTCAAACAACCGCGTGACCCAGGTCAAAACCCAAGAAAACGACGGCTATGTGGCCTTGCAGGTCACATTCGGCGCGCGTAAAGCATCGCGTGTTACCAAGCCCCAAGCGGGTCATCTGGCCAAAGCCGGTGTCGAAGCGGGCGAAGTCACCCAAGAATTTCAAGTTACTGCTGAAACCGCTGCGCAATACCCAGCAGGTTCCACTGTGCCCGTCACTGCCATCTTCAATGTGGGCGAGAAGGTCGACGTGCAAGGCACTTCCATCGGTAAGGGTTTTGCTGGCACCATCAAGCGCCACAATTTCCGTTCACAGCGTGCGTCTCACGGTAACAGCCGTTCGCACAATGTGCCCGGCTCTATCTCCATGGCGCAAGACCCTGGCCGTGTTTTTCCCGGCAAGCGTATGTCTGGTCACATGGGAGACGAGACCATCACCACACAAAACCTGTCGGTAATTCGCATCGACGAAGGCCGTCAACTTATCCTCATCAAGGGTGCAGTTCCTGGCTCAAAAGGTGGATTTGTCACGGTTCGCCATGCCATCAAGGCGGCACCTCAAGGAGCCAAATGATGCAAATCGAACTCCTCAATGACCAAGGCCAAGCCGCTTCCAAGTTTGATGCGCCTGAAACCCTGTTTGGTCGCGATTACAACGAAGACTTGATCCACCAAATCGTGGTGGCTTATCAAGCCAATGCGCGTCAAGGTACACGCGCCCAAAAAGACCGTGAACAAGTCAAGCACTCGACCAAAAAACCTTTCAAACAAAAAGGCACTGGTCGCGCACGTGCCGGTATGACTTCTTCACCCATTTGGCGTGGAGGCGGTCGCGCTTTCCCAAATAGCCCCGAAGAAAACTTCACCCAAAAAATCAACAAGAAGATGTACCGCGCTGGCATGGCTTCGATCTTCTCTCAGTTGGTTCGTGAAGGCCGTTTGGCAGTTGTCGATTCCATCAAAATCGAAGCGCCCAAAACCAAATTGTTGGCAGCCAAGCTCAAAGCGATGAACTTGCAGTCTGTTTTGGTCATCTCTGAAGAGGTAGACGATAACTTGTACTTTGCCTCGCGTAACTTGGCCAATGTATTGGTTGTTGAGCCCCGTTATGCCGATCCTGTTTCCTTGGTTCACTACAAAAAGGTTTTGGTCACCAAAGGCGCGATCGACAAGCTCAAGGAGATGTTCACATGAGCACAATCAAGTTTGATGAAGGACGTTTGATGGCTGTGCTTTTAGCGCCCATCGTCTCCGAAAAGGCCACCATGGTGGCTGAAAAATCTAACGCTGTGACATTCAAGGTCTTGCAAAACGCCACCAAACCCGAAATCAAGGCGGCAGTGGAGTTGATGTTCAAGGTTGAAGTCAAAGGCGTGTCAGTGGTGAACACCAAAGGCAAGACCAAACGTTTTGGCAAATCCGTGGGCCGACGCGACAATGTTCGTAAAGCCTATGTGACGCTCAAAGCCGGTCAAGAGCTCAACTTGTCAGGAGAGGTGGCTTAACCATGGCAGTCGTCAAAATGAAACCCACTTCACCTGGCCAACGTGCCGTGGTGAAAGTCACCCGTGACCATTTGTTCAAAGGACCTGCTTATGCGCCTTTGCTCGAACCGCAATTCCAAAAAGCGGGTCGCAACAACAATGGCCACATCACCACCCGTCACAAAGGCGGTGGTCACAAGCACCATTACCGCGTGGTTGACTTCCGTCGATCCAAAGACGGCATTCCCGCTAAAGTTGAGCGTATTGAATACGACCCCAACCGTACAGCCCACATTGCTTTGGTGTGCTACGCCGATGGCGAACGTGCTTACATCATTGCGCCACGCGGCTTGGAAGTAGGTGCCACTATTCAAAGCGGCTCTGAGGCGCCTATCCGTGCCGGCAACACTTTGCCCATTCGCAACATTCCTGTGGGTTCAACCATCCACTGCATAGAGTTGCGTCCTGGTAAGGGTGCTCAAATTGCACGCTCTGCGGGCACTTCGGCCACTTTGTTGGCGCGTGAGGGTACTTACGCTCAGGTTCGTATGCGCTCGGGTGAAGTTCGCAAAATTCACATAGAGTGCCGTGCAACCATCGGCGAAGTCGCCAACGAAGAACACAGCTTGCGTCAATTGGGCAAGGCCGGTGTCAAGCGTTGGATGGGTATTCGACCCACTGTGCGTGGTGTTGCCATGAACCCAATCGATCACCCCCACGGTGGTGGCGAAGGTCGTACCGGCGAAGGCCGTGCAGCAGTTGACCCATGGGGCAACTTGACCAAAGGCTATCGCACCCGCAACAACAAGCGCACGCAAGTCATGATCGTCTCGCGTCGCAAGAAATAAGGGTTAAACCATGACACGCTCACTCAAAAAAGGCCCGTTTGTCGATCACCACTTGTTGGCCAAGGCTGAAAAAGCCGTTGCCACCAAAGACAAAAAGCCAATCAAAACATGGTCACGACGTTCTATGGTTTTGCCCGATTTCATCGGCTTGACCATCGCGGTTCACAACGGCAAGCAACATGTGCCGGTCTATATCACCGACCAAATGGTGGGTCACAAGTTGGGCGAATTTGCCTTGACTCGTACCTTCAAAGGCCATCCGGCGGACAAAAAAGTCCAGAAGAAGTAAGGAGCAGTTATGGAAACACGTGCAGTCTTGCGAGGTGTGCGCCTATCGGTAGACAAAGGCCGTTTGGTAGCAGACTTGATTCGCGGCAAAAAAGTGGACCAGGCTTTGAACATCCTGACCTTCACACAGAAAAAAGCAGCGGGCATTGTTAAAAAAGTGCTTGAGTCTGCCATCGCCAACGCAGAGCATAACGATGGCGCGGACATTGACGAGTTGCGCGTTAAAACCATTTACGTGGAACAAGGCGCAACCCTCAAGCGTTTCACTGCACGCGCCAAAGGCCGCGGCAACAGCATCAGCAAGCCCACATGCCATGTGTATGTGACGGTCGGCAACTGAAAGGTCTAGAAAAGTATGGGACAAAAAATCCACCCCACCGGTTTTCGCCTGTCGGTGAGCCGCAACTGGGCCAGTCGCTGGTACGCAAGCAACAAAGACTTCGCTGGCATGCTGGCAGAAGACATCAAGGTTCGTGAGTACCTCAAAGTAAAACTCAAGAGCGCTGCTGTGTCGCGTATCTTGATTGAGCGCCCTGCCAAAAATGCCCGCATCACTATTTTTTCCGCACGTCCTGGCGTGGTTATCGGTAAAAAAGGCGAGGACATTGAAAACCTCAAGAAAGAATTGGCTGCGCGTTTGGGCGTGCCTGTCGCTGTCAATATCGAAGAGGTGCGCAAGCCCGAAATCGATGCCCAATTGATTGCCGACAGCATCACCCAACAGCTCGAAAAGCGCATCATGTTCCGTCGTGCCATGAAGCGCGCCATGCAAAATGCCATGCGTCTGGGTGCCCAAGGCATCAAGATCATGTCTGCAGGTCGCTTGAACGGTATCGAAATCGCCCGCACCGAGTGGTACCGCGAAGGTCGCGTGCCACTTCACACCTTGCGCGCCGATATCGACTACGCCACCTCGGAAGCCAAAACAACTTACGGCATCATTGGCGTGAAAGTTTGGGTCTATAAGGGTGATACCTTGGGCCGTAATGATGCGCCTGCTGCACAAGAACCCCGCTCAGATGACGAGCGCCGCCCCCGCGGCCCTCGTCGCGACGCTCGCCCTGCTGGCGACCGTCCACCCGCTCGCAGTGGCGCACGTCGCCCTGCTGGCTCCAATGCCGCACCGGCGGATGGCAGCGATAAACCCGCTGAAGCCACCGATGCTCCCAAAACCACCGTCAAGCGCGTCCGCAAGGTAGCCGCGCCCGCATCCACTGGCACGGCTGCGGACGGCAAAGGAGAATAAGCATGCTGCAACCAGCGCGCCGTAAATACCGCAAGGAACAAAAAGGTCGCAACACCGGCATTGCCACTCGTGGCAATACCGTGGCGTTCGGTGACTTTGGCTTGAAGTCCACCGACCGTGGTCGTTTGACAGCTCGCCAAATCGAATCCGCTCGCCGTGCGATTTCCCGTCACGTCAAACGTGGTGGACGCATTTGGATTCGTATCTTCCCCGACAAACCCATTTCCCAAAAACCTGCAGAGGTCCGTATGGGTAACGGCAAGGGCAACCCCGAGTACTACGTGGCTGAAATTCAGCCTGGCAAGGTGTTGTACGAAATCGTGGGTGTGCCAGAAGAACTCGCGCGTGAAGCGTTCCGTTTGGCCGCGGCCAAACTGCCTTTGCGAACCACCTTTGTTTCGCGCCTGATTGGCCAATGATTCAGGAGACACCATGAAAACATCTGAATTACGTCAAAAAGACGCTGCAGGTTTACAAACCGAAATCAAAGAATTGCAAAAAGCGCATTTCAATATGCGCATGCAAAAAGCCACGCAACAACTCAATAACACCGCGCAAATGAAGGTCACCCGTCGCAGCATTGCACGGGCCAAAACCATTCTGGCCGAACAACAGGCGAAGGAGTGACACCATGACAGAAGCCAAAAAATCACTCAAACGCACACTGATCGGTAAAGTTGTCAGCGCTAAACGCGCCAAAACAGTTACTGTTTTGGTCGAGCGGCGCGTCAAACATGCGCTCTACGGCAAAATTGTGGGCAAGTCCAGCAAATACCACGCGCATGATGAAAACGGTCAATACCACTTGGGTGACGTGATAGAAATCACCGAAAGCCGCCCTATCTCCAAAACCAAAAATTGGGTAGCCACCCGCTTGGTGGAAAAGGCAGCCGCCGTCTAAGTGTTATTGGGTTGTATATAAACACAATCATCAAAATGGCCCACAATCGTGGGTCATTTTTCATTTCAAGGAGAAAAACATGATTAAAGTTGGCGACACCCTTCCCCACACCACCCTGATGGAATACTCTGAAGTTGAGGGCAACGGTTGCAGCATAGGCCCCAACCCCGTGGACGTGGGCAAGGCCGCGGCGGGCAAAACCATCGCTTTGTTTGCTTTGCCAGGCGCATTTACGCCTACATGCTCAGCCAAACATGTACCTGGCTACATGGAAAAACATGCTGAGTTAACCGCTGCAGGTGTCGATGAAATCTGGTGCGTGAGCGTCAATGATGCCTTCGTGATGGGTGCTTGGGGCCGTGACTTGCATGCTGCAGGCAAGGTGCGCATGCTGGGAGACGGCGACGCTGAATTCACCAAAGCAACAGGTTTAACTTTGGACCTGACTGGCAAAGGCTTGGGACTTCGCTCTAACCGTTACTCCATGCTGGTGAAAGACGGGAAAGTTGTCACCCTGAATATTGAAGGACCAGGCAAGTTTGAAGTCAGCGATGCAGATACTTTGCTGTCGCAGACCAGGCATTAAGAACTAAGACAAAGGCTGGGGCTAGATTGCACTTGTTTGGCGCAATGCCGCGCACTGTGATAGGTCAAAACCCAGCCATTCTTTCAATACCTCGTCAGTGTGTTGTCCCAGAGAAGGGGGAGGTAAATCGCGCCTTACAGGGGTCAGACTTAGCTTCATAGGGCTGGCAACCAAATCAAGAGGCACACCCAAAGCATGTTGCCAGTGGTCCACCATTTGGCGAGCTTGAACATGCGGGTCGGCGAACACTTCAGACAAATTATTGATGGGCCCACAAGGCACTTTGGCGGCCTCTAGCGCCTCAAGCCAGCCATACTTTCCACGCTTTAATAAAACATCCGCAATCATGGGGATCAACATACTGCGGTGTCTCACCCGGTCTTGGTTGCGCATAAACCGAGCATCTTGTGCCCAATCCGCATGCCCCAGCACTTCACACAGCTTGGCGAATTGTCCGTCGTTACCAACCGCAATAATCACAAAATCTCGCTCGCCTGAAGCCTTGGGTGCAGTTTCGAAAACTTGGTAGGGGACAATATTCACATGGGCATTGCCCATGCGTTGCGGAGGCGCAGAAGTGGCGCCATTGACCAAGAAATTAGCCCCTAAATTGGCCAGCATAGCAACTTGGGTATCCAATAGCGCCATATCAATATGTTGACCCACTCCCTTGCTTTCGGCATGGCGAATGGCCGCCAAGATAGCCACGGTGGCGTACATGCCGGTAAACAAATCAGCTACCGCAACGCCCACCTTTTGGGGGCCACCTCCTACATCGTCTCTCTCTCCGGTGACACTCATCAAACCACCCATGGCTTGGACAGCAAAGTCATAGCCTGCTCGCTCTCGGTAAGGACCGGTTTGGCCAAAGCCGGTGATGCTGCAGTAGACCAATTTGGGATTGATGGCTTGCAGGGTAGCGTAGTCCAAGCCATAGCGAGACATATCGCCCACTTTGTAATTTTCAATAAACACATGGCTATGCAGAGCCAATGAACGAATCAAGGCTTGACCTTGAGGCGAGGCAATATCGCAAGTCATAGAACGCTTATTACGATTAGCACCAAGATAGTAAGCAGATTCAGCAGTATCACGCCCCTGGGCATCGTGCAAAAAAGGAGGGCCCCAACCCCGCGTGTCATCCCCAGTCAGGGGACGCTCCACCTTGACCACGTCAGCACCTAAATCAGCCAAAATTTGGGTCGACCAAGGCCCAGCCAAAACCCGGGATAAATCTAATACGCGTATACCGTCTAAAGCATTCATGTACAGATTATTGCAAAGCCATGGACAGGGGTGATAATCCTGAGGCAATTACAAACAAACATGAGCACACGCATTCTTCTCATTGCCCATGCACCATTGGCTACCGCCCTCAGGGAGTGCGCCTTGCACGTCTTTCCAGATTGTGCCCAAGCCGTCATCGCTATCGACGTGCACGCCGACGCATCCCCAGAAGACACCTTGCAAGCTGCCCAAAAGTTGATAGGCGCACCCATAGACCAAAACACCTTGGTATTGACTGACATCTTTGGCGCCACCCCTGCCAATGTGGCCAAGCGATTGGTAGACGGTGTTCAATCGCGCTTGATTGCTGGCGTCAATTTACCCATGTTGCTGCGTACCGTGTGCTACAGACATGAAACCCTTGATATCTTGACCCAGCGCGCATTGTCTGGCGGCGCCCAAGGTGTGATGCAAGTGGCTTGTGAAAAAGAAATCCCCCTTTCCTCTTGAGTGAAATATGCTGAAACAAACCACAACAGTGATTAACAAATTGGGCCTTCATGCCAGAGCATCGGCCAAACTCACCAAAATCGCCGGTACCTATCCATGCCAAGTGTGGGTCAGCAAAGGCGAGCGACGCGTCAATGCGAAAAGCATCATGGGCGTCATGATGTTGGCGGCTGGCATTGGCAGTGAAATTGAAATTGAAACGGATGGCGAACAAGAGGCACAGGCCATGGACGCCTTGCTGGCGTTGTTAGCGGACAAATTCGGCGAAGGCGAATAAGGCCATGACCTTCTCCATTCACGGTTTAGCAGTCGCCCGTGGCATTGCCATTGGACGTGCCGTGCTGGTGGCCTCCAGCCGTGTGGATGTGGCGCATTACTTCATTGAGCCAGAGCAAATTGAACAAGAGTTAGAGCGTATCAACCAGTCCCGCCATGCAGTGATGCTTGAAGTTCAGCGCATACAGAAAACCGTACCCAAGGATGCGCCGCCGGAACTCTCAGCTTTGCTGGAAGTGCATTTGATGCTCTTACAAGACGAAATGTTGGCCGAAGGGGTCAAGCATTGGGTAACCGACCGTTTGTACAACGCTGAATGGGCCTTAACCTCACAACTCGAAGTCGTCTCTCGACAGTTTGATGACATGGAGGATGCTTATCTTCGCGAACGCAAAGGCGATCTTGAGCAAGTGGTGGAGCGTTTGCTGCGCCATATAAAAGGCTTACCCACCAGCTTGCCTCAGCCCACACAGCGCAAACCGGGCGTTTGGCAGCAAGACCAATTGTTGGACGTCAGTCACGACGTGCCCTTGGTGTTGATCGCTCATGACTTGTCGCCAGCAGACATGCTGCAATTCAAGCAAAGCGTTTTTACTGGGTTTGTTACCGATGTCGGCGGCAAGACTTCGCATACCGCCATCGTGGCGCGAAGTCTGGACATACCAGCGGTGGTGGGCGCGAGAAACGCCAGTCATTTGGTGCGCCAAGACGACTGGGTCATCATCGATGGCGACGCAGGTGTCATCATCGTGAGTCCTTCCCCCATCATCTTGGCTGAATATGCCTTCAAGCAGCGCCAAGCTCAGCTGGAGCGTGAACGCCTGACCCGCTTGCGCCACACGCCATCGGTCACCTTGGACGGTCAAAAAATTCAGCTGTTGGCCAACATTGAATTACCTGAAGACACGGCTGTGGCTTTGTCTGTTGGTGCGCTGGGCGTTGGTTTGTTTCGCAGTGAATTCTTATTCATGGGGCGCGAAGGTGAGTTGCCAGGCGAAGAAGAGCAGTACCAAGCTTACAAGCGTGCAGTCGAGGGTATGAAGGGCTTGCCAGTCACTATTCGTACCGTTGATGTCGGGGCAGATAAGCCTTTAGACCGAACCACCAAAGACGAAGCCCATCTCAACCCCGCTTTGGGCTTGCGTGCGATTCGTTGGAGCTTGGCAGACCCGAGTATGTTTTTAAGTCAATTGCGCGCCATCTTGCGCTCGGCTTTGCACGGACCTGTGAATTTGCTCATCCCCATGTTGGCCCATACCCGCGAAATCCATCAGACATTTGTCTTGTTGGCCCAAGCGCGGGAGCAGTTGGACAAAAGGGGTGTGGCTTACGGGCCAGTCAAAGTGGGCGCAATGATCGAGGTGCCAGCAGCAGCGCTCAATTTGTCTGTGTTTTTAAAGTACTTTGATTATTTATCGGTAGGTACCAACGATCTCATCCAATACACATTGGCAATAGACCGAGCAGATGAGCAAGTCGCGCATTTGTATGACCCTTTGCATCCGGCCATCTTGCAATTGGTGGCCAACACCATCGCCCAAGGTGCGGCAGCAGGCAAAGATATCAGCTTGTGTGGCGAAATGGCGGGTGACCCCGCCCTCACACGCTTGTTGCTTGGCTTGGGCTTGCGGCAGTTTTCCATGCACCCCACGCAGATTTTGCGGGTCAAGCAAGAAGTCTTACGCGCTGACGCTGGGCGTTTAAGCACGTGGGCCAAGCGCGTCATGGCTGCCGAAGACCCAGCAGCAGAAATACTTATTCCTTAAATTAGCCCCAACACGCTGTCGTCGGTATAGACCGTGTCGAGTGGGAAGCGCTGGCCTCGTGCATAGTCTTGTGCGCAGCGCAAAAGCAAACGGCTACGGTGACGACTTTGGGTGGCTTGCATTTCTTCAATGCTCATCCACAGTGTTCGCACAATTCCGTCGTCAAGCGCTCTGTTGGCCTCATGCGCACCCAATACACCCGTGAAAGCAAATCGCAGGTAGGTGATGTCTTGCGCGGGATGTTCGGGTGTGGCTTGTTTGAGAAATCGAGATAAATACACCCCCACCAGCGCTGTGGGTGTGAAATGAAAAGCGGTTTCTTCCAGCACCTCGCGAACGCACGCTTGAGCGGGCGACTCACCAGGGTCAAGGTGTCCAGCGGGGTTGTTGAACATCAAACCATTGGGTGTGTGTTCTTCCACCAACAGGTATTTGCCGTCTTTTTCAATGATCCCCGCCACGGTCACGCTGGGTTTCCATCTTTCCATCATGGTGCAAAATCAACCCTTTTTCAGGGCGCCTTGTGAATCTGCGATGATTCTCGCCCATTGAGTGGAGGAGATAACCATGCGGATTGGCGTGCCTGCCGAGACCACGGCGGGTGAAACCCGTGTTGCCGTGACCCCAGAGACGGCTAAAAAAATCATTGCCCAAGGGCATCAAGTGCTTATTCAGTCAGGTGCAGGCCTTGCCGCCAGCGTGACCGATGCTGCCTATGAGACCGTGGGAGCACAAATCACTGACGCTGCTGGCGCTTTGGGTGCCGAGTTGGTGCTCAAGGTTCGCGCCCCTTCATCCAAAGAACTTGGCCACATGACGTCCGGTGCTGCCTTGGTTGGCATGCTCAACCCGTTTGACGCCGATGGCTTGCAGCGCCTCGCCTCGGCAGGCCTGACCAGCTTTGCACTGGAAGCCGCACCGCGCACCACCCGTGCGCAAAGCATGGATGTGTTGTCCTCACAGGCCAATATTGCGGGCTACAAAGCGGTGATGGAAGCGGCCAACCAATACCAACGCTTCTTTCCCATGCTGATGACCGCTGCCGGTACGGTGAAGGCCGCCCGCGTGGTGATTCTGGGTGTGGGCGTGGCGGGTTTGCAAGCGATTGCCACGGCCAAGCGTTTGGGCGCTGTGATCGAAGCCTCTGACGTGCGCCCCAGCGTGAAAGAGCAAGTCGAGTCCTTGGGCGCCAAGTTCATCGATGTGCCCTATGAAACCGCCGAAGAAAAAGAAGCCGCAGAAGGCGTGGGCGGCTATGCCCGCCCCATGCCCCAAAGCTGGCTGGACCGCCAAAAAATCGAGGTAGCCAAGCGCGTGGCGCTGGCCGATGTGGTCATCTCCACCGCCTTGATTCCCGGGCGCGCTGCGCCGGTGTTGATCACCGAGGACATGGTCAAGAGCATGAAGCCTGGCTCGGTCATCGTCGACCTGGCCGCTGGCAAGGGTGCCCATGGCGTGGGCGGCAACTGCCCGCTCACCGAGACCGACCAAACTGTGGTCAAACACGGCGTGACCTTGGTGGGTGAAACCAATCTACCGGCGCTTGTGGCCGCGGATGCTTCGGCGCTGTATGCACGCAATGTGCTGGATTTTTTGAAATTGGTGTTGCCCAAAGACAAGGGCTTCACTGTTGACATGGAAGACGACATCGTGGCTGCGTGTTTGATGACACAAGGCGGCGAGGTCAAAAGGAAATAAGCATGGACCACACCGTCACCAACCTCATTATTTTTGTGCTGGCCATTTACGTGGGTTACCACGTGGTCTGGAACGTCACCCCCGCTTTGCACACGCCGCTGATGGCGGTGACCAATGCGGTCTCGGCCATCATCATCGTGGGCGCCATGTTGGCGGCAGCCCTCACCGTCACGCCCTTGGGCAAAACCATGGGCGTGTTAGCCGTGGCGCTGGCGGCAGTGAATGTGTTTGGTGGCTTTTTGGTCACGCGGCGCATGCTAGAGATGTTCAAGAAAAAAGCCCCCAAAGCAGGAGCTGACAAATGAGCATGAACCTCGTTGTACTGCTGTACTTGGTGGCCAGCATATGTTTCATTCAAGCCTTGAAGGGCTTGTCGCACCCCACCACGTCGATTCGCGGCAATGTGTTTGGCATGAGTGGCATGGCGATTGCCGTGGTCACCACGGCGGTGCTGATCGTTAACCTCGCGGGTCATGCCGATGGCTTGGGCTGGGTGCTGCTCGGTTTGGTCATTGGCGGCGGCGCAGGTGCCATCATGGCGCAGCGCGTTGAGATGACCAAGATGCCCGAACTCGTCGCCTTCATGCACAGCATGATCGGCTTGGCGGCGGTGTTCATCGCCATCGCGGCGGTGGTCGAACCTGCGGCGTTTGGCATCGTGGCGCAAGGCTCGGGCACCTTGGACATTCCCAATGGCAACCGCTTAGAGTTGTTCCTGGGTGCGGCCATCGGCGCCATTACCTTCAGCGGTTCGGTCATCGCGTTTGGTAAGCTGTCTGGCAAATACAAATTCCGTTTGTTCCAAGGTGCGCCCGTGGTGTTTGCCGGTCAGCATATGCTCAATTTGCTCATGGGTATTGCCACGGTTGGCCTGGGCGTGTTTTTCATGTTCACTGGCAACTGGGATGCATTTTTGATGATGCTGGCGCTTTCCTTTGTGTTGGGTGTACTCATCATCATCCCGATCGGCGGCGCGGATATGCCGGTGGTGGTCTCCATGCTCAACAGCTATTCGGGCTGGGCGGCGGCAAGTATCGGTTTTTCGCTGAACAACAGCATGTTTATCATTGCCGGTTCGCTGGTCGGCTCTTCCGGCGCCATCCTCTCGTACATCATGTGCAAGGCGATGAACCGCTCATTCTTCAACGTCATTTTGGGCGGCTTTGGTGGCGAGGCGGGCACTGCCGCATCGGGCAGCACCGAGCAGCGCCCTGTGAAAAGCGGCAGCGCAGATGATGCAGCCTTTATCTTGGGCAACGCCGAAACCGTGGTCATCGTGCCCGGTTACGGTTTGGCTGTGGCCCGTGCCCAACACGCGGTGAAAGAGTTGGCCGAAAAGCTCACCCACAAAGGCATCACCGTGAAATACGCCATCCACCCCGTGGCCGGGCGCATGCCAGGCCACATGAATGTGTTGCTGGCCGAGGCCGAAGTGCCCTACGACCAGGTGTTCGAGATGGAAGACATCAATGGCGAGTTTGGTCAGGTGGATGTCGCCATCATTTTGGGCGCCAACGACGTGGTCAACCCGGCGGCCATGATCAAAGGCTCAGCCATTTACGGCATGCCGATTTTGGAGGCTTACAAAGCCAAAACCATCATCGTCAACAAACGCTCTATGGCTGCTGGTTATGCGGGTTTAGACAACGAGCTCTTCTACATGGACAAAACCATGATGGTGTTTGGCGACGCAAAGAAGGTGGTGGAAGACATGGTCAAGGCGGTGGAGTAGCCTTATCGCTTTGCACAGGTAACAGCCATGAGACCGATTGCCATCATGGCGGCCATGCAAGAGGAGATGGTGGGCCTCACAAGTGCCTTGCAGGGCGCTCACACACGCCATATCGGCTCTAGACAATTCACCACAGGCACTTTGCATGGCCAGCCTGTGGTGCTGGTTTTATCGCGGATTGGCAAAGTGGCAGCTGCCACCACGGCCACGGCCTTGATCGAGCGATTTGATGTCTGTGAAATTGTTTTCACAGGCGTGGCTGGCGGTCTTGCAACTGGTGTGAATGTGGGCGATATGGTGGTGGCGTCTGAGTTCATTCAGCACGATATGGATGCGTCACCCTTGTTTGCCCCACTAGAGGTACCTTTGTACGGTCGGGCCGTTTTCCAAACAGACCCTGATTTGACCCAGAGTCTCAAGCTCGCGGCGCAAGGAATTTTGAACAACCCTTCCCAATGGATAGGCATAGATACATTACACGCCTTGCATGTGCAGTCGCCCAAGGTGCATTCAGGATTGGTTCTCAGTGGCGACCGCTTTGTATCGACTTCCTCAGAAAGCCAAGCGCTTCAGCAGCGCTTGCCCTTGGCGATGGCGGTGGAAATGGAGGGGGCTGCCGTTGCACAGGTGTGTCACGACTATGACGTCCCCTTTGCAGCGGCACGAACTATTTCGGACCGCGCTGATGACGCAGCCACCACTGACTTCAGTCGATTTATCCAGGAAGTAGCCAGTCGCTACACATTCGCCTTGATCAGCACTTGGATGGCCAACCGCTGAATGTGACTTACTTCAACCAACCGCGCTTGCGGAAATACCACATGGGAACCACCGCACTGGCCACCATCAGAAGAACCGCATAGCCATAGCCAAACGACCATTGCAGCTCTGGCATGAATTGAAAGTTCATGCCGTACACACTGGCAATCAAGGTCGGAGGCAACAAGGCCACACTGGCCACCGAGAAAATCTTGATGATCTTGTTTTGGTTGATGTTGATGAAACCCACCGTGGCATCCATCAAGAAGTTAATTTTGTCGAACAAAAAAGCGGTGTGGCTGTCAAGTGAGTCAATATCGCGCAAAATTTGACGCGCATCATCAAATTGGTCTGGATTCAACATACGCAAACGCATGGCAAAACTCAAAGCACGACGGGTGTCCATCATGTTGCGGCGAATCCGGCCATTCAAGTCTTCTTGGCGGGCAATATCACCCAGTACTTCGCCGGCCATGGCGTCGGTCACATCCCCCGACAAAACCATTTTGCTGACTTTTTCCAGTTCGTCATAAATGCCTTCCAAGGTGTCGGCAGAGTATTCGGCATCGGCTGAGAACAGTTCAAGCAATACGTCTTTGGCATCTTCAATCAAGCCAGGGGCGCGGCGAGCTCGCAAGCGCAACAAACGAAACACGGGCAGGTCCTCATCATGGATGGAGAACAAGATGCCATGACTGTTGTGCGTGTCGTTATGCCGGTTCAAAATAAAGGCAACCCGTACGGCGCGGGGTTCTTCGATATCTGCGATTAAAAAGTCAGAGCGGATATGCAGTTCGCCGTTGTCTTCCTCATAAAAACGCGCTGACTCTTCAATGTCCTCGTCCATCGCGTCTTCTGGAATATGCACACCAAAATGCTGACTGATCCAGCGTTTTTCTTCCGGCGTAGGCGACTCTAGGTCAACCCATATAGGGCGAAATTTGGAGAGTTCTTCTTGAGAAGAAATTTCTTCTTGAAACAAGCGGCCATTGGCCAGCGAAAAAATATTGAGCATGGCAATTCTCAGTGCGTGAAGGGGGGAACGAAAAGGTGGGGTACGCTTTCGATTCCGCCCGGCCTGATGCCAGTGAACCGAAAGCTACCAACTAGGGTAGGTTTCCAAGGAGGGTGCTCCAAAGCTATTGATCAGGGAATTATTACACCGACTCAGAGGCAAGTGTTTGTCGGACTGTTAGAGTGTCGGGTTTGTCACCACACTTTTTATGCAAACAGTTTTGACGCCGCGCCGAGAATTTTGGCTCTTGCTTACCTTGGCCGGTATCCAGTTCACCCATGTGTTGGACTTCATGATCATCATGCCATTGGGCCCACAGTTGCGTGATTTATTTTCCATCAACGATGCGCAATTTGGTTTTTTGGTGTCGGCTTATACCTTTGCAGCGGGTGCGTCAGGACTGTTGGCCGCCTCTTTTGTCGACCGGTTCGAGCGTAAACGTTTGCTCTTGGTGTTGTACTTGTTGTTCGGTTTAACGACGCTTGCCTGTGCCTTGGCGCCAAGCTACGGTTTATTAATGGCCTCGCGTGTCGCAGCAGGCACTTTTGGCGGCATCTTGTCTGCCATGACGCAAACGGTGATTGGGGATGTGATTCCATTTGAACGGCGTGGGCGTGCAACAGGTTTTGTGATGACATCATTTGCCATGGCCACCGTGGTGGGCGTTCCCAGTGGGCTGTTCTTGGCCAATATGGGTGGTTGGCACAGCGCTTTTTTTGCGATCGCCTTGATGTGTGCGATTGTTGGCGTGATGGCCGTCATGTGTTTACCCCAACTTGATGCGCATGTGGCCAAGGCGCAAGGGCAACAAGTTTCTTTTGCGATGCAGCAAGTATGGGCGGACCCCAATCACCGAAGAGCTTTATGGATGTCGGCTGCGATGATGTTTGCAGGCTTCACCATCATTCCCTACATCACCATTTACACCCAGGCCAATCATGTGCTCACACTGGACGAAATTCCCTATATCTATTTGTGTGGCGGAACTGTGACCTTGCTGACTGCTAGATGGATAGGTCGTCTGAGCGACCGCGTGGGCAAGCGAAAAATGTTTCAACGAATGCTGCTGCTGGCTATCGTTCCCATGACCATTACCACCTTGATGCAACCGGCCCCCCTGCCTTTGGTTTTGATGGTGTTTGCAGGTTTCTTTTTTTGCATGAATGCGCGAATGATTCCTGGCATGGCCATGCTGACCTCGGCCGCTCAGCCCCAGTGGCGGGGCACCTTCATGTCCCTTAACGGTGCTTTTCAGTCCGTCTCTATCGGGCTGGCATCTTGGCTTGGCGGGGTGCTTATTCAACGCGATGCCAGCGGTCACGTCACCCACTTTTGGCTTTGCGCCTTGGTGGGCATGGCCTCAACCTTGCTGGCTTTATGGCTTTCGCAGCGCGTAGAAATGCACAGCGCCCCCCAGACTTCGTTGACTTAAGGACTCTTTTTCCCCTGCCCAGCCTCAGGCGCACTGGTCGCCCAAGGTGGGGAATTGCTTTTTATTGAAACTCAGCGCATAGTGGGGGTGCCTGTCTTCTGTCTGGCATGTTGCTTGATGAAACGGTCAGGTACTTTTCTGGAGGAGTCCTATGAATTTGACGATCAGCGGTCATCATCTTGAAGTCACCCCAGCCCTGCGCGGCTATGTCACCCAAAAACTCGATCGCATCAACCGCCATTTCGACCAAGTGGTCGATGTGCGCGTGATACTTAGCATCGAAAAGCAAAAAGAGAAAGAGCGCAGGCAGCGAGCCGAATGCAATATCCACGTCAAAGGCAGCGATTTGTTTGCCGAGTCTTGCAGCGAAGACTTGTACGCAGCGGTGGATGAGTTGGTCGATAAATTGGACAGACAGGTGGTACGCCACAAAGACCGCTTGCAGGATCATGGCCACACCAGCCCTAAACGCGCTGAGATGACCTAGTTCTGCTGGCTTATTCAACAGCCAAGCCACCTGCCTCTCAGGTGGCTTTTTCTTGTAAAATCCTGATTTTTTAAAACTAAACAATTAAATATATACCCTAGCTTGACATGGCTAAGCGGTGCATAATCAGCACCCCAATATGAACAGACTCTCTGCCATCTTGCCTTCTGCACAAGCCCTTGTGCAGGTAGACGTCACCAGCAAAAAACGTGCTTTTGAGGAAGCCGGATTGCTGTTTGAAAACTTGCATGGGCTCAACCGCGCATTGGTAGCGGACAGCTTGTTTGCCCGCGAGCGCTTGGGCTCAACGGGCCTGGGCCACGGTGTGGCCATTCCGCATGGTCGTATCAAGGGCATGAAGTCGCCGCTGGCGGCAGTTTTTCGTTTAAGCCAACCTATAGGGTTTGATGCCCCAGACGAGCAACCTGTGTGCTTGCTGTTCTTTTTGCTGGTTCCAGAAGCTTCCACCCAAAAGCATTTGGAAATACTTTCTGAAATAGCCGAGATGCTCAGCGACACTGTCTTACGCGAGCGGCTCAAGAAGTCCAGCGATGCCCAAGACTTGCATCAACTCATCGTCGCCTGGCAATCGACCCTTACGGTCTGACGCAAGCCATTGAAACCCACCGCTGTTAGCGCAGATGTCTTGTTTGAAGACTTCAGAGAAAAGCTGGAATGGCAATGGATAGCGGGTCAGGGTGCTTCTGAGCGCCATTTTGATGAAGTGGCGGTCCGCATGGCACGCTCGGGTGCCGACTTGGTGGGTTACTTAAATTACATACACCCCTACCGTTTGCAGGTGCTGGGCGAGCGTGAAATTCGCTACCTCAACAACAGTCCCCTGGTGGACACCGAGCGCCGTATTGGGCGCATCGTGACGCTTGAACCCCCCGTTTTGGTGGTGGCTGATGGGCAAACGCCGCCCCCGCCCCTGCTCAAGATGTGCGAAGAAGCGCAAATTCCGCTTTTTGCCACCACAGAATCCTCGGCCTTTGTCATTGATTTGCTGCGTGCTTATTTGTCCAAGCATTTTGCTGACCGCACCACTTTGCATGGCGTTTTTTTAGATATTTTGGGCATGGGCGTGGTCATTACTGGCGAGTCTGGTCTTGGCAAAAGCGAGTTGGGCTTGGAGTTGATCTCCCGAGGTCATGGTTTGGTCGCCGATGATGCGGTCGATTTGTACCGCATCAACCAAACCACGATTGAGGGGCGTTGCCCAGAGTTACTGCAAAATTTGTTAGAAGTACGCGGCATTGGCTTGCTGGACATTCAAGCGATATTTGGTGAAACCGCGGTGCGTCGAAAAATGCGTCTCAAATTGATTGTGCATTTGGTGCGCAAAGAAACTTTAGAGCGCGACTATGAAAGGCTGCCGCATGAGCCTCTTACCCAAGATGTGCTGGGCATACCCGTTCGTAAAGTGGTAATTCAGGTGGTTGCGGGTCGCAACATTGCGGTTTTGGTTGAGGCGGCTGTGCGCAACACGATTTTGCAATTGCGCGGTATCGATACCTACGATAAATTTGTCCATCGCCATCGACAGGCCATGTTGGACGAGCAAAAAAAATCAGGTTGATTTATAAGGGCAAGGCGAGCGCTTGCAGTGCGCATACAAGCTGAGGGCGTGGTCAGCGATCTCGAAGCCCTTGGCGTGTGCAATATCGTGTTGGCGTTGCTCAATGCTTGCGTCATAAAACTCCTCAACACGGCCACAATCTAGGCACACCAAGTGGTCGTGGTGCTGGCCTTGGTTGAGCTCATAGACGGATTTGCCACCTTCAAATTGACTGCGCGACAAAATGCCAGCTTGCTCAAACTGCATCAGTACTCGGTAGATGGTCGCCAGACCAATATCGGCACGCTCCTCAAGCGCGAAACGGTAAACATCCTCGGCACTCATATGCCGCTGCCCGCTTTTTTGGAAAAGTTCCAAAATTTTTAAACGCGGCACCGTGGCTTTGAGGCCCGTGTTTTTTAAGCCGTCAATGGAGGACATTCGTGCTTTCTGTTGCGAAGTGAGTAGCGGGTGTGATGCCCATCGTTACAATGTTTCCATCATAACTTGCCCTTAGCCCACCATGACTCTTATGCGCCAGACAATGGCCTTGTGCGTGACCGCTGTTTTCTTGCTGTTGTCTGCGTGTTCCACCATAGATGACCCCATGGCGCGTGCAATTCGCAAAGTCACGCCTTATCGGGTGGAGGTGGTGCAGGGCAACTTTGTCTCCAAAGAGCAAGTGCAGGCTTTGCGTGTGGGAATGGGGCGCAATCAAGTCAAAGACATTTTGGGTACCCCCTTGATCGCCAGTGTTTTCCACTCCGATCGCTGGGACTATGCGTTCACGATTGTGCGAAAGGGTACAAAGCCACAGCAACGGCAGCTGTCGGTTTACTTCAAAGACGATTTGTACGTTCGCTTTGAAGGTGACGATTTGCCCAGCGAATCCGAGTTTGCTGAGCGTATTGCGGTGCCTGAAGACCGCAAAGTGGTGCCCCGCTTAGAGGCGACAAGCAAAGAGTTGGAGAAATTCCAAAAGAATGCGCCTGCACCCGTGAGCGCAACTCCTAAAGCGACAGCGCCTCCTGTTGCAAAAGCCTACCCACCGCTTGAAGCACCCTAAGCCGCTATGACGACGTCTATCGCCCAACCCCATCGCGTTGCTATCGCTGGCGCCAGCGGGCGCATGGGCCAAATGTTGGCTCAAGCGCTCACAGAGGCAGCTGACTGTCAATTGGTGGGCGCCGTGGATGTTGCTGACAGTGTGTATATAGGCAATGATGCGACAGGTTTTTTAGGGCAAGCAAGCGGCGTGATGATTCAATCTGATCTCAAAGTCGGCTTGCAAGACGCACAAGTTCTGATCGACTTTACGAGGCCTGAAGGCACCATGGCGCATGTGCAAGCTTGCCGTGAGTTGGGTGTGAAGTTGGTCATTGGCACCACAGGGTTCAGTGATGCACAAAAAGCGCACATTCAAGCTGCCAGCCAAGACATCGCCATTGTCATGGCGCCCAATATGAGTGTGGGCGTGAACGTGACTTTGAAATTGTTGGAGATGGCTGCCGTGGCTTTGGCTGCAGACTACGACATTGAAATCATTGAAGCCCATCACCGTCATAAGGTAGACGCCCCATCGGGCACGGCACTCAAGATGGGCGAAGTCATAGCCCAAGCTTTAGGGCGCGACTTAAAGCAATGCGCGGTGTTTGATCGCCAAGGACACACCGGCGCACGCCCCGATCACGCCATAGGCTTTTCCACCATCCGTGGTGGCGATATCGTGGGCGACCACACGGTTTTATTTGCCGGTACCGGCGAGCGCATTGAAATCACCCACAAGTCGTCGAGCCGTAGCACCTACGCCGAGGGCAGTTTGCGGGCAGCACGGTTTTTGGCTGGTCAGCAACGCGGCTTGTTTGATATGTTTGACGTACTGGGGTTGAGGAGCGCGCGGCCATGAGTTTGTTGCACTGGTTTGCACAGGCTGATGCTTTGAACCAACTGGTGGCGGTGGTTCTGTGTACCATGTCGGTGCTGAGTTGGGTGTTGATTATTTACAAGACATGGCTGTTGTCTGTCGCCAACCGCGATTTGGCACTGTGTCAGGCTGCGTGGTCGCAAGCCCAAGACTGGTCACAACTGCACACCACTTGGTCCGCACTGGACAGTCAAAAGTTGTTTGTTGGTTTATTGCGCAACCCTTTGGCGGCCACAACACAGGGCTTGGCTGCCGAGGCTTCCAATGAAAACCGGCTCAGCAGTGGCTTGCGTCATGCCTTGCAAATCATCCGTCATCGCTTGCAATTTGGCCAAGATATGTTGGCCACCATGGGAGCGACTGCACCGTTTATCGGTTTGTTGGGCACAGTTTGGGGCATCTACCACGCCTTGGTCAACTTGGCCCTTGCTGGCCAGTACACCTTAGACAAAGTGGCTCAGCCCGTTGGGGAGTCTTTGGTGATGACGGCAGCAGGCTTGGGGGTGGCCATTCCCGCAGTAATGGCCTACAACTTGTTGGGCAGGCGGTTGGCATCCATGGATGCAATATTGGATGCGTTGGCATTTGACTTGCGCGCTTATTTCATGACCCACGCTCAATAGGCATTGCGCAATGCGTATAGGTGAATTTGAATCCAACCCCGCGAGGGCGCCCATGAGCGAGATCAATGTCACCCCTTTGGTGGATGTGATGTTGGTATTGCTGGTGATTTTTCTCATCACTGCTCCCCTGATGGGAAGCGCCTTGCGCCTCGATTTGCCGTCTACTGAGGCGGCCTCTGCCCCTGCACCCAGTAACGGTCTGAGCCTAAGTCTTGACCCACAAGGCTTGGTTTTCATCGACGACAAACCCGTGGCGCTTGAAGCCTTGCCAGCGGTGTTGGCGATGCAAGCCAGTACCGATGCGTCTGTTGAAGTACAACTTCGCGCTGACCAACGCGTGCCCTATGGGCGCGTGGCTGAGGTGATGGGTTTGTTGCAAAAAGCGGGTCTCACCAAGGTAGCTTTGGCCGTTCAGCCCCCTGCGCCTAAAATCCAAGCATCTTTCCCGCCCCTGCAGCCATGAAATCGCAGGGGCTATTTATTGAGCCCCATGCAAGAGACCTATATTCCCAAAGACGTTGAAGCGTCTGTCCGAAGCGACTGGACCGCCAAAGACGTCTACCGCGTCAGCGAAGACACCGGCCGTCCCAAGTACTACGCCTGCTCCATGCTGCCTTACCCCAGCGGCAAGCTGCATATGGGCCATGTGCGCAACTACACCATCAACGACATGCTCACGCGACAGTTGCGCATGAAGGGCTACAACGTGTTGATGCCCATGGGCTGGGACGCATTTGGCCTGCCGGCCGAAAACGCGGCTTTAAAGAACGGCGTGCCCCCCGCCAAGTGGACCTTTGAGAACATCGCTTACATGAAAAAGCAGATGCAGGCCATGGGTTTGGCCATCGACTGGAGCCGCGAAGTCGCCACCTGCGACGCCACCTACTACAAGTGGAACCAGTGGCTGTTTTTGAAGATGCTCGATATTGGTGTGGCCTACCGCAAGACCCAAGTGGTCAACTGGGACCCGGTGGACCAAACCGTGTTGGCCAACGAGCAAGTCATAGACGGCAAAGGCTGGCGCACCGGTGCGGTGGTGGAAAAGCGCGAAATCCCTGGTTATTACTTGAAGATTACCGATTACGCGCAAGAGCTGCTCGACCACGTACAGGTCGGCAACCCCAAAGCCACATTGAACGGCTGGCCCGACAAAGTGCGCTTGATGCAAGAAAACTGGATCGGCAAGAGCGAGGGTGTGCGCTTTGCTTTCACGCACGATATTCGCGGCACCGACGGTCAGTTGATCCAAGACGGCCGCATGTATGTGTTCACCACCCGCGCCGACACCATCATGGGCGTGACCTTTTGCGCGGTCGCGCCTGAACATCCTTTGGCGCTGCATGCGGCGGCCACCAACCCCCAGCTGGCAGCGTTCTTGGAAGAATGCAAAGAAGGCGGCACCACCGAGGCCGAGTTGGCGGTGAAAGACAAGGTGGGCATGCCCACCGGCTTGTTTGTCACGCACCCCTTGACGGGCGAACAAGTGGCGGTGTGGGTGGGCAACTATGTGCTCATGTCTTATGGCGATGGCGCGGTCATGGGTGTGCCCGCGCACGATGAGCGCGATTTTGCGTTTGCCCTCAAGTACCAGTTGCCGATCACGCAGGTGGTCGAAACTCGGGTTGCACAAATTGTTCGGCAGGAAATCGAAAAAGAGCGAGATGTACTTCTTCCTCCGAAGACTCAGCAACAACTCGCCGATGACCTCAAGTCAATGCGGCACGAGTTTTCTCCCATCGAATGGCAAGAGTGGTACGCCACCAAAGACGGCGTGTGCGTCAACTCTGGCGAACTTGATGGCCTGCGCTTCAAAGACGCGGTGAACAAAGTGGCCGAGTTGCTGCAAGCCAAAGGCTTGGGCGAGAAAAAAATCACTTGGCGTTTGCGTGACTGGGGCGTGAGTCGCCAGCGTTATTGGGGCACGCCGATACCCATCATCCACTGCGAAGAGCATGGCGCAGTTCCCGTGCCCGAAAAAGACCTGCCCGTGATCCTGCCGCTTGACTGCATCCCTGACGGCTCAGGAAACCCGCTGCACAAACACGAAGGTTTCCACAAGGCGAGTCCAGGCAGCGACCAGCGTGTCGCGTGCCCCACCTGCGGCAAACCCGCGCGGCGCGAGACCGACACCATGGATACGTTTGTGGATTCGTCGTGGTATTTCATGCGCTACTGCGACCCCACCAACACTGACGCCATGGTGGCCGAAGGCACGCAGTACTGGATGCGTGACGCCCAGCACGCCACGGGCGGCAGTGGCATGGACCAGTACATCGGCGGCATCGAGCACGCCATCCTGCACCTGTTGTATGCGCGGTTTTGGACCAAGGTGATGCGCGACTTGGGGCTGGTCAAGGTCGATGAACCCTTCACCAAACTCTTGACGCAGGGCATGGTGCTCAACCACATTTATTCGCGCCGCACTGCCAAAGGTGGCAAAGATTATTTCTGGCCGCATGATGTCGAGCATGTGCTGGACGACACCGGCAAAGTGGTGGGTGCCAAGCTGAAAAACCCTGCCGACAGCGGCGACGGCAAATTGCCCGTGGGCACACCCATCGACTACGAGGGCGTGGGCACCATGTCCAAGAGCAAGAACAACGGCGTGGACCCGCAAGATCTGATCGAAAAATACGGCGCCGACACCGCACGCCTGTACACCATGTTCACCGCACCACCCGAGGCCACGCTGGAGTGGAACGACTCGGCGGTGGAGGGCAGCTTTCGGTTTTTGCGCCGCGTCTGGAACTTTGCGTTCAAGCACGAAGCTGTTATTGCGGCCGCGACCGCGGGCAACTTGAGCCAAGCCACTGTGCGCAAACAAGCCGCCGATCTGCGCCGCGATGTGCACCTGACGCTCAAGCAAGTCAGCTATGACTACGAGCGCATGCAATACAACACCGTGGTGTCTGGCTGCATGAAGCTGCTCAACGCTTTGGAAGACTTCAAACCCGATGGCAGCCCAGGTGACCAAGCGGTGTTGTGCGAAGGTACGTCGGTGTTGCTGCGCATGCTTTATCCCGCTTGCCCCCACATCAGCGCCCAATTGTGGGTGGAGCTCGGCTTGGCCGCCCGCACTGGCGATTTGCTTGACGCGGCTTGGCCCAGCGTGGACGAAACCGCTTTGCTGCGCGACGAGATCGAACTCATGCTGCAAGTCAACGGCAAGCTGCGCGGGTCCATTTCAGTGCCTGCCACGGCCAGCAAAGAAGACATTGAAAAAGCGGCTTTGGCCAACGAAGCATTCCAAAAACAAGCCCAAGGCGCAGCACCTAAAAAAGTGATTGTGGTGCCGGGGCGTTTGGTCAACATAGTGGTTTAAACATGATGAAACGCCGCATATTTGTCTCTAGTGGGTTATTGATGGGTTTGAGTGCCTGTGGCTTTCAGTTGCGCCAAGCCCCCAACTACCCGTTTCGTACCCTTTACAGCGGACTGCCTGAAGCGTCTGTGTTTGGCCAAGAACTCAAGCGCAATATTTCTGCCTCTGGACGGGTAGAGGTCATCAGCGACCCCAAGCAAGTCGAGCGTGCGGATGTGATTTTTGATTTGTTGCAGGAGTTGCCAGAGAAAGTCATTCTCAGCCGCACCTCTGCGGGAGCGGTGCGAGAGTTTCAATTGCGCTTTCGCATTCGCTTCAAGTTGCGTACCCGCGACGGCATCGAGTTAATTCCAGACACCGAGTTGGTGCAAGAGCGAGACATCAGCTTTAGCGAAACCGCGGCTTTGTCCAAAGAAACCGAAGAGGGTTTGCTCAACCGTGATATGCGATCGGACTTGGTGCAGCAGGTGTTGCGTCGACTTGCTGTCGTGCGCATGCCCTAGGCCGACAGACCCCATGCAGCTTTCTGGCCAACGCTTGACTGAACAACTGCCGCAAGAGCTGCGCTCGCTCTACACCTTGCATGGCGACGAGGCTTTGTTGTTGCAAGAGGCGGCTGATGCGATACGCGCTACCGCCAGACAACAAGGCTTTTCAGAGCGCCATGTGTTCACCGTCGCAGGTGCGCATTTTGATTGGAGCGAGGTGGAATCAGCCGCTTCGGCCATGAGTTTGTTTGCTGACAAGCAACTTATCGATATCCGCATTCCTTCGGGCAAGCCTGGCAAAGAAGGCAGCGAAGCTTTGCAACGTATGGCGCAGGCTTGTGTGGGCAATGACGGGGTGTTGGTACTGCTGTCTTTGCCTAGGCTTGATAAAACCGCTAAATCTTCGGGTTGGTTCACCGCCTTGGACGCTCATGGCATCAGCGTGCAAATCGAGCCTGTTGAACGAGCCGCTTTGCCCGCTTGGATTGCCCAGCGTTTGGCCTTGCAGCAGCAGCGTGTGCGTGCCGGTGAAGAGGGGCAGCGCAGCTTGCAGTTTTTTGCCGACAGGGTGGAGGGCAATTTGCTGGCTGCCCACCAAGAAATTCAAAAATTAGCTTTGCTTTACCCCGCGCAGGAGCTGAGTTTCGAAGACATTGAAAGCGCCGTCTTGAATGTGGCGCGTTTCAATGTGTTCAAGCTCAGCGAAACCGTGTTGGCAGGTCAACACCTGCGGGTGCAGCGCATGTTGGACGGCTTGCGGGCTGAGGGCACTTCCGAGGTGCTGGTGCATTTCGCTTTGGCCGAGGACATTCGTGCCTTGAAACGTGTCAAAGACGCGGTAGCCAGCGGTCGGGCCCTGCCGCAGGTGTTGCGTGAGCAGCGCATTTGGGGTCCCAAGGAACGTTTGTTTGAGAGGGTATTGCCACGCTTGTCCCCTGTGGTCATGGACCGCTTGCTGCAAGCCGCACACCAAGTGGACGGCGTGGTCAAAGGCTTGCGCTTTGCACAGTGGCCGCCAGACAGCTGGCAGGCTTTGGGTCGTTTGGCTTTGATGCTCAGCAAAGCCTGTCAACCCGCCTGAACGGCTTGTCTGCCAAAATCAAGCCATGAACGCCGCCACCACCATCCCCGAACTCATGCGCACCTTGGGCCTGCAAGCCCGCTGTGCGTCGGCGGGCATGGCGCGTGCCACAGCGGCGCAAAAAGCCCATGCCCTGCGGGTGCTGGCGCGTTTGCTGCGCGAACACACCGCTGCTTTGCAAACCGACAACGCCAAAGACCTGTTCCGCGCCCAAGCCGCCGGTTTGGCCGAACCCATGGTCGACCGCTTGAAGCTCTCGCCCCAAACACTGGAAACCTGCGCCATCGGCTGCGAGCAGCTGGCAGCCATGCCCGACATCATTGGCAGCATCAGCGGCATGAGCCAGCAGCCCAGCGGTATTCGGGTGGGGCAAATGCGCGTGCCCATTGGTGTGTTTGGCATGATTTACGAGAGCCGCCCCAACGTCACCATCGAAGCCGCGTCGCTGGCTATTAAGAGTGGCAACGCCTGCATCTTGCGCGGCGGCTCCGAGGCCATCGACTCCAACAAAGCTTTGGCTGTGCTGGTGCAACAAGCTTTGGCCGAGGCCGGTTTGCCAGTCGACGCGGTGCAGCTCGTGCCCACCACCGACCGCGCGGCTGTGGGTGAACTCATCACCATGCCCCAGTATGTGGACGTGGTCATTCCGCGCGGCGGCAAGGGTTTGATCGAGCGCATCAGCCAAGACGCCAAGGTGCCGGTCATCAAACATTTGGACGGCAACTGCCACACCTATGTGGACGACCCCTGCGACTTGGACATGGCGCTCACCGTCGTCGACAACGCCAAAACCCAAAAATACAGCCCTTGCAACGCGACAGAAAGCCTGCTGGTGGCACGCGGCGTGGCGGCGGCGTTTTTGCCGCGCATAGCCCAGGTGTTTGCCGATAAAGGCGTGGAAATGCGTTGTTGCCCCGAGGCCAAGGCCTTGCTGGCGAATGTCAAAGGCGCGGTGCTCAAAGACGCCACCGAGCAAGATTGGTTCGAAGAATATTTGGCGCCCATCATCAGCATCAAGCTGGTGGACGGCTTGGATGCGGCCATCGCCCACATCAACCACTACAGCAGCCACCACACCGACGCCATATTGACGCTGAACCATGTGCACAGCCAGCGCTTCATGCGCGAGGTGGACTCGGCCAGCGTCATCGTCAACGCCAGCACCCGATTTGCCGATGGCTTTGAGTACGGCTTGGGCGCTGAGATTGGCATTTCCACTGACAAATTCCACGCCCGTGGCCCTGTGGGCATTGAGGGCCTCACCTCATTGAAATATGTGGTGTTGGGGGCGGGGGAAGTGCGGGGTTGAGTTCCTGAGCGTTTCTTACCTATAGCGTCGCTGTTCTTTGCGTCCATATTGCAAATAATGCTTGGTTCCGTCAACACCTGCTTGAATCAAGTCAGGATGCAAGGAAACATATTTTTTTGGATCAAAACCATAGGGTAATAAATAAGGTACCAGCATTGTCATCTCTGCCTCTTTAAGTCTGACGGCATGTTCGCACCATAGTGAAATGGGGTTGACCTGTTGTGGAGTTGGTATAAATCCAATGAAATTGATTTCAGCTACATGTTCATGGTTGTAGGCACCCAAATAATAGCCAAACATTGCAGAGGTGACAGGAACTAAGCCGTCGGACTCCCCACCCCCTCTCGCTTTAATTATTTCCGCGGCGGGAATCATGATAGCCAGGTAAGGGTCAACTGATGCGGCGAATGGTTGTTTCCCCGTCCAAGAATAAAACAAGATGGGGAGAGGTTCTCCATTTATGTTACTTTTAACAAAACTTAAAGGACTTGCTAAGCTCATACCTCTTTCGGGTACATTGTCTTTATTCACCCCAAGACCCGCAGGGAATTGTCGGTTAAATTCTCTCATACCAGACGTGCTGAGGGCTTCACCAGCTTCTTGGATATCCGCTTTGTTCCTTGCAAGCAGATAATTAAAATCTAAAGGAAGCAAATTAACATCTATGAATTTTTGGACTATTTCTGTGCCCAATATCGCCATTACGCCCAAAACATTATTGGGTTTAATCCAATCTAATAAAAAATCAGCAAACTCAGTGCCCCAGTTGACCCCGCCCACGGTGGTTACAGAGACCACCCAGTCGGGGCGTATACCTGCGGCATACCTTGAGGCAGGCGCCCCCTGAGAGTGGCCAATCAAATGAAATTTATCAATTTTCATGGTATCTCTGTATTGCTTTAGCTGTAAAAGCAAAGCCTGGCCTCTTTTATGATTGTTAGCAAAGGGAGGGAGGGTTGGCACCAAAACGGTGGCTCCACCGTCTTCCAACATTTTTTTGATACCTTGCATGTGTTCGACTATAGTAGCTTTGCCCCAGCCACCAAAGCCATGAACCAGCACAATGGGATATATAGTGTCTTTACGCTGGTTAGTACAAATTTGTGGGGTACTTTTTACCTCTGTGGTTTTCGTCTGAGTGGGTGTGTAGACAACGGATTTAACGCATTGACTCCCCTTATCTGAAAACCCCTCCTTACAACTCTGCTGACAAGTATCCCCGACGCCAACATAGCCTGAGTAACATAGAGCAAAGCACCGCGAGCCAATTTTTTCTTGATAGCTTGTACAGTATGGATTCTGCGTCGAGGTTCTGGTGTAGCTTTTTTTAACATAGGTTTGGGTTTGTTGGCAACTTGTGCCATTCATGGAGAATCCATCTTTACATTTTTCATAACAAATGCCGTTAGATGGCTTGTCGGAGAAGCCAGTTGGACATTTTTCATAGCACAGGCCATTGACGCTATCTTTGACTAGCCCTAGTGAGCAGTATTGTGTGGGGGGTTCTGAATTTCCTGTGCCAGCATAGGCGTGCCCTACAGAAAACATCCAAAGAAAGCCCAAGACCAATAGGAAATGAAATTTTTCAATGACGGATGAAATGAGAAAAGGTCTGAAAATATCCATGAGCAACTCCTAATCTGAGAGGTATTCAACTTATTTAAAATACTTATTATTTATATTTTTTAATAAATATCATCAATATTTATACTTAAGTATTTATACTGTGAATACTTAAGTAGTACTTAATTAGCATTTAAAAACCACTTAATGTTGAAGCTGTCAGAATCACCCCCACTTACACACCTCAAACTAAATAAGCGACCCCATGGTTCCTCACCTCATCACTGCGCTCACCGGCCCCATCAACGAGCTCGAGCAGCGCATCCTCGACTCCATGCCTGCCATCGAGCGCTGGTTCCGCATGGAGTGGATGGAGCACACCCCACCTTTTTACAGCTCGGTGGACATCCGCAATGCGGGTTTCAAGCTCGCCCCCGTGGACACCAACCTCTACCCAGGCGGCTGGAACAACCTCACGCCCGAGATGCTGCCCTTGGCGGTACAAGCGGCGATGGCCGCTATTGAAAAAATTTGCCCCGAGGCGCGTAACCTGCTGCTCATCCCTGAGAACCACACCCGCAACACTTTCTATCTGAGCAATGTGGCCCAGCTGGCGCGCATCTTCAACATGGCGGGGCTGAATGTGCGCATTGGCTCGATCAACCCGGAGATCAAACAAGACACTGTTATTGAGCTGCCCAACGGCGAGTCGGTCAAGCTCGAGCCTGTGATCCGTAGCAAAACCCGCCTCGGGCTGAAAGACTTCGACCCTTGCACTATCTTGCTCAACAACGACTTGAGCGCAGGCATCCCCGGCATCTTGGAAGACCTGCACGAGCAATACCTGCTGCCGCCACTGCACGCCGGTTGGTGTGTCAGGCGCAAAAGCCAGCATTTCGCCAACTATGAAGAGGTCTCTAAGCGTTTTGGCAAGTTGCTCGGCATTGACCCTTGGCTGATCAACCCGATGTTCACCCAATGCGGTGAGGTCAACTTTGCCGAAGGCGCGGGCATGGAGTGCCTGACCACCAATGTGGACATGTTGCTGACCAAAATCCGCCGCAAATACAAAGAATTTGGCATACATGAAAAGCCTTTTGTCATTGTCAAAGCCGACAACGGCACCTATGGCATGGGAATCATGACGGTGCGCAGTGTGGCCGATCTAGAGGCCTTGAACCGCAAAACCCGCAACAAAATGAGCGTGGTTAAAGATGGTCAAGAGGTCAACCAAGTCATCATCCAAGAGGGGGTGCTGACCAACGAACGCATCAACGATGCGGTGGCCGAACCTGTGGTCTACATGATGGACCGCTATGTGGTGGGCGGCTTTTACCGCGTTCATGCAGAGCGCGGCGTGGACGAAAACTTGAACGCCCCAGGATCGAGCTTTGTGCCCTTGGCGTTTGAGCAAAGCGCCCATACGCCTCAGCCCGGCATGAAGCCAGGCGCGAGTTTGCCCAACCGCTTTTACATGTATGGCGTGATTGCCCGCTTGGCCATGTTGGCGGCAAGCTACGAAATGGAGCAAACCGACCCCAATGCCGAGGTGTACGAATAACAAAGAATGCCTATGCTGCACCACAAAATAGGTAAACTCCGCGCATCTTATTAATGGGTGAAGAGGTGATTAGCCGCTTCATAGGCTGATGAGCAGTTCCGACGCGGATTCAAATAAATCTTCTCTTGCCAGTTTGACACTGGGCGCTATTGGGGTCGTTTATGGGGACATTGGCACCAGTGTCCTTTACTCCATCAAAGAGGTCTTTGGCTCAGGCCATGTTGAATTCACGCCTGACAATGTGATGGGCATTTTGTCCATTTTCTTCTGGACCCTGACGTTTATTGTTTCACTTAAATATGTCATGTTGGTGCTGCGCGCCGACAACAACGGTGAGGGTGGGTTGGTGGCCATGCTAGCGCTGGCGTCTTCCTCGGTACGCGACAAGCCACGGCTTCGAGGCATTTTGCTGGTGGTGGGTATTTTTGGCACCTGCTTGTTTTATGGCGACGGCGTCATCACACCAGCGATCTCTGTCTTGTCAGCGGTTGAGGGCTTGGAGGTGGTGTCGCCCAACTTTAAACGCTATGTCATACCGCTGACCTTGGTTATTTTGCTGTGTTTGTTTGCCGTGCAAAAGCGAGGAACAGGCGGCATTGGTCAATTTTTTGGCCCTATTACCTTGGTCTGGTTTGCCGCCATTGCTTGCCTTGGGGTGTATCACATCGCCAGCAATCCCAGCATCTTGTGGGCCATCAGCCCTTACTACGCCTTGAAGTTCATATGGGAGCAACCTGGCACCACGTTTTTGATTTTGGGCGCGGTGGTGCTGTGTGTGACCGGCGGCGAAGCTTTGTATGCCGACATGGGGCATTTTGGTAAAAAACCGATTCGCTTGGCTTGGTTTGGCATCGTCATGCCATGCCTGACCTTGAACTATTTCGGCCAAGGCGCTTTGTTGCTGACCGAACCTGAGGCAGTGAAAAACCCTTTCTTTAATATGGCCCCCGACTGGGCACTGATACCACTGGTCATCTTGGCCACCGCGGCCACTGTGATCGCCTCGCAAGCGCTTATTACCGGCGCATTCAGTGTTACCAAACAAGTCATTCAACTGGGCTTTTTGCCGCGCTTACAAATTCAGCATACCAGCGAAAAAGACACTGGCCAGATTTACATGCCCTTTGTGAACTGGGGCTTGTTTGTGTTTATTGTGTTGGCCGTGGTGATGTTCAAGTCCTCCAGCAACTTGGCTGCGGCCTACGGCATTGCGGTGTGTACCGATATGTTGATCACCACCATCTTGACATTCTTTGTCATTCGCTACGCATGGAAGTACCCGATGTGGCTGTGCATCAGCGCCACCTCGGTGTTCTTTGTGGTGGACTTGGCGTTTTGGGGCTCCAATCTGCTCAAACTGGCCGACGGAGGCTGGTTCCCCTTGTTCATCGGCGGCATGATTTTGGTTTTGATGCTCACGTGGCGTGATGGCCGCGCCTTGTTGCACCACAAGACCCGTGCCGAAGCCATGGACTTGTCCTCCTTTTTGGACGCTTTGTTCATCGCACCTCCCACCCGAGTGGAAGGCACAGCGGTATTTTTGACCTCAGAAGACGGCATCGTACCCAACGCCTTGCTGCACAACTTGAAACACAACAAGGTGCTGCACGTGCAAAACCTGTTTGTGTCGGTGCGCAGCCATGAGGTGCCTTGGATCTCCAACCACAAGCGCATAGAACTCACCGATATGGGCCACCAGTGTTGGCAGGTGAAAATTCACTATGGCTTCAAAGACGACCCCGATGTGCCAGGCGCTTTGTCTTTGCTCAAAGGTCAGGTGGGCAATATCGACCCCATGAGCACCAGCTTTTTCCTATCTCGCGACAGCATTGTGCCCACCGTGGGCGGGGGCATGTCGCAGTGGCGGGAAAAACTCTTTGCCCAGATGTACCTCAATGCCAGTGCGGCGGCTGACTTTTTAAACCTGCCCAGCAACTCGGTGGTGGAAATGGGTAGCAAGATCGAAATTTAATCTTGGGCCGGGCAGAACTTTCCCGTAGGTGCTGGTAACCTTGGGTATATGAACTTTTTGTTTATCACCGATCCTTTGCAGGGCTTCAAGCTCGATAAGGACAGCAGCTTGGCCATGATGCGCCAGGCCCAAGCGCGGGGTTATACGGTGTGGGTATGCGGCACCCTCGATCTGCAGTGGCAGCGTGGTGAACGCGTCAGCGCTGTGATGCAACGCCTGCACCTGAAAGACCATGCGCCCAGTTGGTACCACGTCGAAGAAACGAGCGCCAAAGCTTTGTGCGACATGGACGCGGTGCTCATGCGCAAAGACCCACCGTTTGACAGCGAATACTTCTACGCCACCCACATGCTCAGCCAAGCCGAGCGCGAAGGTGCGAGGGTTTTTAACCAACCCAGCGCCTTGCGCGAGCATCCAGAAAAGCTTGCCCTCATGGAGTTTGCCCAATGGACCACGCCCACCTTGGTCACGCGAGACGCTCAGGCGATTCGTGCTTTTCATGCCCAGCACCACGACATCATTTTGAAGCCCTTGGATGGCATGGGGGGCATGGGCATTTTTCGGGTGCGAGCAGACGGTTTGAATTTGGGCAGCATCATCGAAACGCTTAACCGCGAGGGCTCCACCAGTGTGATGGTGCAAAAATTTGTGCCCGATATTGCCCAAGGCGACAAGCGGGTGTTGGTCATTGGAGGCAAGCCCGTGCCTTACGCCTTGGCCCGCATTCCCCAAGGTAATGAGGTGCGCGGCAACTTGGCCGCAGGCGGCAAAGGTGTTGCCCAAGCTTTGAGCCCACGCGACAGCGAAATCGCCCAAGCCATCGGACCCACCTTGGCGGCGCGGGGTTTGCTACTGGTGGGTTTGGACATCATTGGCGACTGCCTCACCGAGGTCAACGTCACCAGCCCTACCTGCTTTCGTGAAATCACCGATCAAACGGGGTTTGATGTGGCGGCAATGTTCATGGATGCATTGGCGCAAGCGCTGAAACACCCCATAGTTTCTGCGGTTGCATCGACCCCATGAAGTTGTTTTTGGATCAGCAGTTATTCGAGCCTTATGCTCATGCTGCGCATTCGCGCTTGGCGTCAATTCGTCCCTTTGAATACGCCCAAACCCGCAACCACCTCAACGGGGCGGTGACGTTGTTATCGCCTTATCTGACCCATGGCTTATTGAATGTGCCCCAAGTTGCACAGCACGTGTACAAAGCGCATCGCATAGGGGTGCAGCATAAATTCATGTTCGAGTTGGCGTGGCGTGAATATTTTCAGCATGTACAAGACGCATTGGGTAACGAAATCTTGCACAACCTGCAAGAAGGCGTGTTGCCCGATGATGCCTATGTGCAGGCCTTGCCTGATGATGTGCGTCGAGGCGCCACGGGAGTTCCCGTGGTTGATCAAGCTGTGCGGCAGTTGTATTTCAGCGGCTATTTGCACAACCATGCAAGGCTGTGGTTGGCAAGCTATTTGGTGCACATGCGCAAGGTGCACTGGCGCGTGGGCGCTGAGTGGATGTACAGCCATTTGATCGATGGCGACATCGCAAGCAACCACCTTAGCTGGCAATGGGTGGCTGGCACTGGCAGCCATAAGCCATATTTATTTAATGCCGACAACGTCGCCTTTTACGCCCCAGAGTTATGGCACAGCCCGCAAACCGTGATTGATAAGCCGATGGACATTATTGACATGATTGCCCACAGCCGCGCTACCTTTACCCAGTCACTGTCAAAATTTGCACCGGTGGAAGAACCCATGCTGCATGTTCAACCGCCCGCCGTCGCTGGATTGGTCTCCAGTGGCTTGGCTGGCGAAAAACTGATAGGGCGCGATGTTTGGTGGATTCACTCGTGGGCTATCACCGACAAAATTCCAGATGATTTGCCCTCAGATGTGATTCGTATCGCCGCTTGCTGGCAAGGCTGGACCGAGCAGCACCCTTGGAGCGAAGCACGCTGGCGGTTTGTGGGCAAAGGCATGAACGATGTGGCTTCGCATTGTTGGTTCGAGTCAGACGAGCGCTTGATGGCCATGCTTGCCAGCGCCAAAAGTGTCCACGTGTGGGACCATGCGTGTTTGCCCGATTGGCCAGACGTTAACTGGGTTCGCCATGCCCCCTTAAGGTTGTGGCCCCGCCAAACCGAGCACAGCCCCTCGTTTTCGCACTGGTGGGGACGTGTGAATCGCTACAAACAATCCATACCGCAGTTGCTGCGCAAGCTCTAGGTAGCTGAAGCCTTTACCCGCAAACGCCAAGCGTGCAGCAGCGGTTCGGTGTAACCGCTGGGCTGTGCCTTGCCCTTGAACACCAAATCGCAAGCCGCTTGGTAAGCCTTGGAGGTGTCAAAGTGGCCCGCCATGTTTTGGTACAGCGGGTCGTGGGCGTTTTGCTTGTCCACCACCGCGGCCATGCGCTCAAAGGTGGCGCGCACCTCGGCCTCGCTGACCACGCCATGGTGTAACCAGTTGGCAATGTGTTGGCTGGAGATGCGCAGCGTGGCGCGGTCTTCCATCAGGCCGACGTTGTGGATATCGGGCACTTTGGAGCAGCCCACACCTTGGTCGACCCAGCGCACCACATAGCCCAAAATGCCTTGCACGTTGTTGTCGAGTTCTTGCTGCTTGTCAGCGGCGTTCCAGTCGGCTTTGGCCACCACGGGAACGGTCAACAGGTCTTTGAGCAAACTGTCGCGTTGCTTGTCGGCGTCGATCTTTTCCAGCTCTTTTTGCACATCGCTCACCAACACCTGGTGGTAGTGCATGGCGTGCAGCGTTGCGCCTGTCGGGCTGGGCACCCAAGCGGTGTTGGCACCGGCCTTGGGGTGGCCGATTTTTTGTTCCATCATGGCCTTCATCAGGTCGGGCATGGCCCACATGCCTTTGCCAATTTGCGCCTTGCCACGCAAGCCGCAAGACAGACCCACCAACACGTTGTTGCGCTCGTAAGCGGCAATCCATGCGCTGCTCTTCATGTCGCCCTTGCGCAGCATGGGGCCGGCCAGCATGGCGGTGTGCATCTCGTCGCCGGTGCGGTCCAAAAAGCCGGTGTTGATGAAGGCCACGCGGCTGGATGCAGCGGCGATACAGGCTTTCAAGTTGACGCTTGTGCGGCGCTCTTCGTCCATGATGCCCAGCTTCACCGTGCTGTCGGGCAAGCCCAAAACCTGCTCGACACGACCAAACAACTCGGAGGCAAACGCCACCTCGGCAGGGCCGTGCATTTTGGGTTTGACGATATAGACCGAGCCGGTGCGCGAGTTGCGCATGCCGTTGGCGCCGTGGCCTTGTAAGTCGTGCATGGCGATGGCGGTGGTGACCATGGCGTCCATGATGCCCTCGGGGATTTCATGCGTTTGGCCGTTGGCACCGGTGTAGAGGATGGCCGGGTTGGTCATCAAGTGGCCCACATTGCGCAAGAACAACAGCGAGCGGCCATGCAGCTTGACCTCGGTGTTGCCCTTGGGCGATTGGTAGACACGGTCGGCATTCAAGCCGCGCTTGAAGGTGGTGCCGCCCTTGCTCACGTCTTCGGTCAGCGTGCCTTTCAAAATGCCCAGCCAGTTGCTGTAGGCCAAGAGTTTGTCCTCGGCGTCCACCGCAGCCACCGAGTCTTCCAAATCCAAAATGGTGGACAAAGCGGCTTCGACCACCAAGTCGTACACGCCAGCGGGGTCGGTTTGGCCAATGGGGTGCTGGGCGTTGATTTGGATGTCCAAATGCAAGCCGTTGTGGACCAGCAAAACCGAGGAGGGATGCGCTGCGTCCCCTTGGTAGCCGACGAATTGCTTGGGGTCGGCCAAGGCTGAGGTTTTGCCGCCTTTGAGGGTGACCACCAAAGCGCCTTTGACCACGGCGTAGCCGATGGAGTCGATGTGCGAGCCCGACTTCAAAGGCGCGGTGCGGTCCAGCACGTAGCGGGCGTACTCAATCACTTTGGCGCCGCGCTTTTCGTTGTAACCCGGGCCTTTGGCGCAGCCGTCGGCTTCAGAAATGACGTCGGTGCCGTACAAAGCGTCGTACAGCGAGCCCCAACGCGCATTGGCGGCGTTCAAGGCGTAGCGGGCGTTCAGAATGGGCACCACCAACTGGGGGCCGGCTTGTTGGGCCAACTCAGCATCGACGTTGGCGGTGGTGGCTTTGAATTTGGCAGGTACAGGTACCAAGTAGCCGATCTGTGTCAAAAAAGCTTGGTAGGCCACCATGTCCGTCACGGGGCCGGGGTGGGCGATGTGCCATTGGTCTAGGGCTGCTTGAAGGCGGTCACGCTCGGCCAACAGGGCCAGGTTTTTCGGGGCCAAGTCGGCCACGATGGCATCAAAGCCACGCCAGAAGGTCACACTGGTCACACCAGTGCCGGACAAAACCTGTTGGTCGATAAATTGGTAAAGCGCAGTGGCTACTTGGAGTCGGTAAACAGAGGTGCGAGCGGTCATGTGGGGTCAATAAAGTAGGAGCATTAAAAACAAAAAGCCTCGAAAGGCCGTGTCGCCATTGTAGAGAACGAGCGCAGACCAACTTTGCCGCAAGCCCGCCTCGTAGAATGGCCGAATGCTTTTGGTTCAACATGATTTGCAACTGGCTTTGGCCCAGTCTTTGGAAGCCCTCATGCCTGGTGCGTCTGCCAAGGCAGTGCTGGAGCACCCCAAAGTCGCCGCCCATGGCGACTGGGCAGTGACTGCCGCCATGCAGTTGGCCAAGCCCTTAAAGCGCAATCCCCGAGAAGTTGCCCAGGCCTTGCGCCTGTCTTTGCTGGACTCCGATGCCGCCAAGCGCTGGGTGCAAGCCATAGAGATTGCCGGCCCAGGTTTTATCAATATCCGCTTAACGCCTGACGCACAGCATCAAGTGGTGCGTGAAGTCTTGCGTCAAGCGGCGGGCTTTGGTCGGCAAGCAGCGCATGGCAAAGCTTTGTTGGTGGAGTTTGTCTCAGCCAACCCCACGGGTCCTTTGCATGTGGGCCATGGTCGTCAGGCTGCTTTGGGCGACGCCATTTGCAATCTGTTCGATACCCAAGGTTGGTCGGTGCATCGTGAGTTCTATTACAACGACGCCGGTGTGCAAATTCACACCTTGGCGGTGTCCACCCAGTGCCGCGCCAAGGGCTTGTCGCCTGGCGACGCTGCGTGGCCCGAAACCGCTTACAACGGCGACTACATCGCTGACATCGCCCGTGATTTCTTGGCCCAAAAAACCGTCACCGCTGACGACCGGCATTTCACTGCCAATGGCGATGTGAATGATTTGGACAATATCCGCGACTTCGCCGTGGCCTATTTGCGCCGTGAACAAGACTTGGATTTGCAAGCCTTTCAGGTGAAGTTTGACCATTACTATTTAGAGTCCAGCCTGTACACCGATGGGCGGGTCGAGCAAGCTGTGGCCTCGTTGAACGCCTCGGGACACACCTACGAGCAAGACGGTGCGCTGTGGTTGCGCTCCACCGATTTTGGCGACGATAAAGACCGCGTGATGCGCAAGTCCGATGGCAGCTACACCTACTTTGTACCCGATGTGGCTTACCACTTGGCCAAATGGGAGCGTGGTTTCACCAAGGTCATCAACATCCAAGGTACCGACCACCATGGCACCATCGCTCGTGTGCGTGCGGGCTTGCAGGCCGCCTCACAGCAGCAGGGTTTGGCTATTCCCCAAGGCTACCCCGACTATGTGCTGCACACCATGGTGCGGGTCATGCGTGGTGGTGAAGAGGTGAAGATTTCCAAGCGAGCGGGCAGTTATGTGACCCTGCGCGACCTGATCGAGTGGACCAGCAAGGATGCGGTCCGCTTCTTTTTGCTCAGCCGCAAGCCTGACACGGAGTATGTTTTTGATGTGGATTTGGCGCTGGCGCAAAACAACGACAACCCGGTGTTTTATGTGCAATACGCCCATGCGCGGATTTGTTCAGTGCTAGCAACTTGGACTGAATCCAGCGGGTTGACACCCATGCATTTGGTTGACGTCGATTTGGCTGCCTTGGACTCAACCGCGGCACTGTCACTTTTGCGGGTGCTGGCGCGTTATCCGAATATGTTGCAACAAGCCTGTACCGATTTTGCCCCGCATGACGTCAGTTTTTACCTGCGCGAGTTGGCCTCGGCTTACCACAGCTATTACGATGCCGAGCGCATCTTGGTCGATGAGCCCTTGGTGCGCCAAGCGCGTGTGGCTTTGGTCGCAGCCGTAGCGCAGGTTTTGCACAATGGATTGGCGGTTTTGGGCGTATCGGCGCCCACCCGGATGTAAAGGTCAAGCATGGTTTCTTTTTCTCGACAACGTGGCAACACCGTACTGGGTTTTATCTTGGGCTTGGTGGTGGGTTTGACGGTGGCCTTGGTGGTGGCGATTTACGTCACCAAGGTGCCCATTCCTTTTTTGAACAAAGGCTTGAGCCGCAACGCCGAACAAGACGCGGCAGAGCAAAAAAAGAACAAAGACTGGGATCCCAACGCTCCTTTGTATGGCAAAAGTCCCGCTGCCAATGCGCCCGCCGCGGACAAGCCGGTGCTCAATCCTGCCGCACCTCCCCCACCTGTCCCGCCAACAGCAGAGCCGAGTTCTGCTGACCCATTAGGCGATTTGGCGCAAAGCAAAGCCCAAGGTGTGGACGCTTTTTATTATTTCGTGCAGGTCGGCGCCTTCAACGGCAGCGAGGAAGCGCAAACACAGCGAGCCAAGTTGGCTTTGGGGGGCTTTGACCCCAAAATATCCGAGCGCGAACAAAACGGCAAAATCGTCTATCGGGTGCGTTTAGGACCTTTCGAGACCAAAACCGAGGCCGAAGACGCCCAAAGCAAACTCAAAGCCACCAAATTTGAATCCGCTCTTATGCGGGTTCAACGCTGATCTTTTTTTCAAGAGGCCCACCATGCAACGCCGCACTTTTTCAGCCCTGACTTTGGGCTCACTTTCTTCCATGTCTTTTGCCCCAGCCATTGCACAGTCGGGCTTCAAGGAGGGTGCCGATTACTTCAAGCTCAGCCAAGCTGTACCCACCGAAGCGGCCAAAGGCCGTATCGAGGTGCTGGAGTTCTTTTGGTACAACTGCCCGCATTGCAATGCTTTTGAGCCCACGCTCAGTGCTTGGAGTAAAAAACTGCCCAAGGACATAGAACTCAAACGTGTACCGGTGCGGTTTCGCACCGAATTCGAACCCCAGCAGCGTGCTTACTATGTGCTCGAAGCCTTGGGCAAAGTCGAAGAGTTGCAAGCCAAGATGTTTGCGGCCATCCATACCGAACGCCAAACCCTTACCACCTTGGAGCCTTTGTTGGTGTGGGCCGAGAAAAACGGTATTCCCAAAAAGCAGTTCACCGATTTGTACAACTCCTTTACCGTGATCGGCAAAGCCCGTCGCGCCGCGCAGTTGCAAGAGCAGTTCAAAGTCGAAGGCGTGCCCGCGCTTGGGGTGGCGGGGCGGTTTTATGTGGATGGCTCTTTGGCTGGCAGCATGGAGCGGGCTTTGCAAATTGTTGATTTCTTGCTTGGCGAGGTACGCAAAGGCCGCTGAACAGGGCAATTCTGCCCCTACAATGCAAGCCATCTGTCCATCAGCAATTTTCGTGCCTTGAAAAATTTTCTTTTTTTATGTTGTCTTGCTGCGGCTTTGCAGGCGCCTATGGTTGCATGGGGGGAAAAAGCCGACCGTGGCAAGCCCATGAACATCGAGGCAGATAACCTGGACCACGATGAACTCAAGCAACTCAGCATCTTCACTGGAAAAGTTGTCGCCACCAAAGGCACCTTGGTTTTGCGGGGTGCGCGTCTAGAGGTGTTGCAAGACCCCGAGGGCTACCAATATGGCTTGTTGATCGCCGAGCCTGGAAAAAAAGCGTTTTACCGCCAAAAGCGTGAGGGCTTGGACGAATGGATGGAGGGCGAGGGTGAACGTATCGAGTACGACAGCCGCGCTGACCGAGTCACCCTTATCAACCGTGCGCAGATTCGCCGCTTCCGTGGCACCGTATTGAACGACGACATCACAGGACAGCGCATCGTTTATGAAAACTTGACCGACCAATTCACGGTGGATGGCAAGAACGCGGGCGCCAAGCCTGGCACCGAATCCTCTGGACGGGTACGCGCGGTGCTGACCCCGCGCAAAAAAGACGAGGCAGGCAAGTGAATTCCACGCCTGCCCCCATCAGCCGGTTGGTGGCGCAGCATCTGCAAAAGTCCTATATCAGCCGCACCGTGGTGCACGATGTGTCTATTTCTGTGGCCAAGGGTGAAGTGGTCGGGTTGCTTGGCCCCAATGGCGCGGGCAAAACAACGTCCTTCTACATGATCGTTGGCTTGTTGCGTGCAGACGCGGGAACCATCACCATTGATGGCGAGTCGGTTGAGGATTTGCCGATTCACCGTCGCGCCCGCATGGGCTTGAGCTATTTGCCCCAAGAGGCCTCTATTTTTCGCAAACTCAATGTGGCCGACAACGTTCGGGCGGTGTTGGAGTTGCAAGTCGATAGCCTTGGCAAGCCCTTGGACAAAAACACCATTCAAACCCGTTTAAATGGCTTGTTGCAAGAGTTGCGCATCGAGCATTTGCGCGATTCACCCGCACCTTCTTTGTCGGGTGGCGAGCGCCGGCGTGTGGAAATTGCCAGGGCCTTGGCAACGCAACCGCGCTTTATTTTGTTGGATGAGCCCTTTGCAGGTATTGATCCCATCGCAGTGCTGGAGATCCAGCGCATCATTGGTTTTTTGAAAGCCAAGGGCATTGGGGTACTCATCACCGACCACAATGTGCGCGAAACATTGGGCATTTGTGACCATGCCAGCATCATCAGTGAAGGCCGTGTGCTGGCCGAAGGAACGCCAGAGGATATCGTCAACAACCCAGAGGTACGGCGGGTGTACCTGGGCGAAAACTTCCGCATGTGAGGGCAGGGCAAAGCTTATGAAGCAAGGCCTGTCACTTCGCGTTTCGCAGCATCTGGCCCTCACGCCACAGCTGCAGCAGTCCATCCGCTTGTTGCAACTCTCCACCTTGGAGCTAAGCCAAGAGATCGACCAAATGCTCGACGACAACCCTTTTCTTGAAAAAGAGATGGAAGACTTGGCGCCGCGCGAAGACTTTGGTCTAGAGCAAGAAAACACCCAAGCAGCCAGTTCGGAGGCAGAGCCTGAGAGCTGGGACGGCCCCATGGACCGTGTGAGCGAAGTGCGGGTAGAAACTGCCAGCGAAACCACCTCCCCCATCGACGCCGAAGGGGTGGCCGAGAGCTGGGACGGCGATGGCAGCGTGGAGTTTTCACCTGACGACAGCGAGTGGGGCGGCGACGCACCAGCGCGCAACAACAGCAGCAACGATGACGATGAAAAAGCGCAAGCCACCGAGTTGGCTCGTAACCAAGAATCACTCCCTGCGTTTTTGCACCGCCAAGCCTTGTCGCTCAGGCTTGACGACACCGACCGCGCGGCTTTGCGTTTTCTCATCGAGTCATTGAATGACGAGGGGTATTTGGAGGACAGTTTTCAAAGCTTGGCCGAGAGCTTGGCGGGCGACGACTTGGAGCAATGCGAAGAGTTGGTGCACCGCTTTCAAGTGGCCTTGAGTCTGTTGCAAAGCTTGGAGCCCACAGGCGTAGGTGCCCGTGATTTGGGCGAATGTTTGCGCTTGCAACTGCAAGCCATTCCAGCAGACACCGAGGAGCAAGCGCAGTTACGTGCTTGTGCGCTGGCGATTTGCAAGCAACCGCTGGAACTGTTGGCCAAACGGGACTTCAAGCGTTTGGCTGTAGCGGTGAATGACAGCGAAGCGCAAGTGAAATTGGCCATGACCTTGATTGCGCGGCTTGAGCCCAAACCGGGCAGGCGTTTCATTGATGTGGAACGCAATGTCATCATCCCCGATGTGCTGATCTTGCCGCACGGAGTGGACAAACAAGGGCTGCCACAGTTTCGCGCCATGCTCAACCCCGAGGTGATGCCGCGCCTGAAGGTGAACGACATTTATGCCAACGCCTTAAAAGGCGGCAAGGGCGATGGCCATGCGGGCTTGCAGCAGCGTTTGCAAGAAGCACGCTGGATGATCAAAAACATACAGCAGCGCTTTGACACGATTTTGCGGGTGAGCAACGCCATCACGCAGCGGCAAAAGAGTTTTTTCATTCATGGCGAGCTGGCCATGAAGCCCATGGTCTTGCGCGAGATTGCCGAAGAACTGGGTCTGCACGAGTCCACCATCAGTCGCGTGACCACCGCCAAGTACATGCACACACCTTATGGCACTTTTGAGTTGAAATATTTTTTCGGCTCAGGGCTTGGCACCGACAGCGGCAACAATGCCTCCAGCACCGCGGTGCGAGCGCTTATCAAACAGCTGATCGCCAGCGAAAACCCGAAAAAACCTTTGTCGGACAACCAGCTCTCTGACATGCTCAAAGAGCAAGGCATTGACTGCGCCAGACGTACCGTGGCCAAGTACCGTGAAGCCCTGCGCATAGCGCCTACCAACCTGCGTAAGACCCTGTGAACGCCTTGCAATTGTTTGTCCCCTGCGCCGCTGGGGTGGAAAGTTTTTTGGCCTATGAGGTCGCACAAATCACGGGTCTGCCAGCGCATGACATGCAAACACTGCGCGGCGGTGTTCAGCTGCAAGCCTCATGGCGAGCCGCGCTGCAACTGAATTTGCACAGCCGCTTAGGCATGCGGGTGCTGATTCAACTCGCCCACCAGCCTTATGCCAGCGAGGACGATATTTACAACGCCGCCAGCGCCGTGGCTTGGGAAATGTGGTTCACGCCTAAACAAAGTTTTCGGGTGGAAATTACCGCGCAGCACAGTCCCTTAAAGAGTTTGAATTTCGCCACCTTGCGGGTGAAAGACGCCATCGCCGACCGCTTTCGTGACAAAGCAGGTGTACGTCCCGATGTGGACACCCAACGTCCCGATGTGCGTGTGCATGCCCACCTGACTGACAAAATGCTCACTCTTTATTTGGACACCAGCGGCGAGCCTTTGTTCAAACGCGGCTGGCGTGAAGACAAGGGCGACGCCCCTTTGAAAGAAACCTTGGCTGCTGCCATGTTGGCCGCCAGCGGTTGGAGCATGCCCATCCTCACAGCGCCTGGCGAGACCGCGCCAACTGTGCCCTCGGTGGCGGGGGTCGAGCAAGGCTGGCCGTTGTACGACCCGTGTTGCGGCAGTGGCACCATCGTCATTGAAGCCGCACAAATTGCTTGCCGCATGGCGGCGGGTTTGCAGCGGCGATTTGGGTTTGAGAAGTTACGCATGTTCGACGCCCATGTGTGGCGGCAGTTGCAAGAAGAAGCGCGAGGCCAACAGTGCGATCCGCGTGCTGCGGTTTACGGCAGCGACTTGGCATTTCGCATGGTCGACTTTGCACAACGCAACGCTGAGCGGGCAGGTGTCGCCAAGGCGGTGAACTTGCGCGGCGGCGACGCTTTGCAGCGCATGCCGCCCATTGATGCGCCTGGCGTGATGTTGGTGAACCCGCCCTATGGCGAGCGCATAGAAGCCGCTGGTGTGGCGGGTGCGGCCAGCATGGCTCGCAGTGGACGAGAGGTGGGGCAGGTGGAAGACGGTGGAGAATTTTTCAGCCAACTCGCCAGCCACTGGAAGAAAAATTATGCGGGCTGGCGCGCTTGGGTGCTGACCCCAGACCTCAAGTTGCCTGGCCGTATGCGGCTGAAAGAGTCGCGCCGTGTCCCCATGTGGAACGGCCCCATCGAGTGCCGCATGTTCCGCTTTGACTTGATGGCCGGTTCGGCGCGTAAACCTGCTGCGGCTGTCGACCAGCCGCCTCCCCTTGGATGAGTGAGGGCTTGGCGTCAACGCAGGTGGTGATTGACACCAATATCGTGCTCGATATTTGGGTGTACCAAGACCCAGCCACCCCTTGCTTGTTGCAAGCGTTGCAAGCGGGCGAGTTGCAATGGCTGGCTACGCCACCCATGCGCGAAGAACTGCTGCGGGTGTTGGACTACCCGCACATCGTTGAGCGCCGCAACCGAAACGGCTTGACCGCACAAGAGATATTGGCGCACTTTGACCGCTTGGCGACTATCCAAGCCATTGCACCCAAAGCGCCCTATGTGTGCAAAGACGAAGACGACCAAAAATTCATCGATTTGGCTGTCGCCCATCAAGCCTTGCTGTTGAGCAAAGACAAGCAGGTGCTCAGGTTAACCAATCGTTTGGAGAGGTTGGGGGTCGCCGTGCGGCAGAAATTGCTTAAGTAACATTGGCAGTATGACTTTATCTTTCTGTAAAGAAACTGCATTCAAGGCATTGCAAACCCATGCCCGCACAAAATGGTGCATGGACGAAACCAGCATTCAAACGCAGTGGGTGTTCAAAGATTTTGCGCAAGCCATGGCGTTCATGAACGCCGTGGCCGAGGTGGCCGAGCGCATGAACCACCATCCCGAGTGGAGCAATGTGTACAACCGCGTCAATGTGCGCTTGACCACCCATGATGCGGGAGGGCTCACCCATTTAGATTTCGATTTGGCAAGAGCCATGGACGCCTTGGCTATTACTGCTTCTCAAAGTTAAAGCCTTAAGCTCTCAGGTATGAGTCGGGTGGTACAAATCAAAGTCAAACCTCAGTCGAGATCAAGTGCGCTCACCCAAGAAGCAGACGGCAGTTGGCTGGCTCACATCAAGTCGCTGCCGGTGGACGGCAAAGCCAACGAAGAATTGATTGGCTTGGTGGCCAAGCAGTTTGGCTGCGCCAAGTCCAAGGTCAGCATCAAAAGCGGTGCGGCTTCAAAAACCAAGCGTGTGCTGATTGAGGATTGAGTCTCAGGTTTTGCGCTGTTGCAGCAGTTGCAGCAATTGCGCCAACGCATGGGCTTGGGTCGCCAACCGAACCGCAGCACGGTCGCCGCCAAAGTGACAGGTTTGCACTTTCACCCAAACAGTTTCAGCGCCCAAAGTGGGACCGCCGTCGGTGGGCAGTCCCCATGCAAAACATACGGTGCCCACGGGTTTGCTAGCGCTTCCCCCACTGGGGCCTGCAATACCGGTAACAGCCAGTGCCACTTGCGCTTGTGAATGCTTCAATGCGCCCAACACCATGGACTGAGCCACGGCTTCGCTGACCGCGCCGTGCTGTTCAATCAGCGCTTTGGGCACACCCAACATGTCATGCTTGGCCTCGTTGCTATAGCTGACAAAGCCGCGTTCAAACCACTGGCTGGAACCGGCAAGGTCGGTGCAAGCTGCAGCAATCATGCCGCCTGTGCAACTCTCGGCCGTGGCCATCATCCAACCGCGTTGCAGCAAGGCACCAGCCAAGGTGGTGACAAGGCTTGAGGTGCTCACCTGGTCACCTGCCATAAGGCCAAACACAACAAGGTGCAAAACCCCGCCACGATGTCATCGAACATGATGCCAAAACCGCCGCGCCAACCCTGACCATGAAACGCACGATCAGCCCAACCCACAGGGCCAGGCTTGAGCGCATCGAACAATCGAAACAACACAAAAGCCGCCAACTGTCCACCAAAACCAGCAGGCATCCAAATGAAAAGCACCCACCAAAATGCGGCAATTTCATCCCACACAATGGCGCTGGGATCGTTGACTTGCATGTGGTCGGCGGTGATGGTGCTGACCCACCAACCCACAGGCAAGCTGGCCGTCAATACCCAAGCTATCTGGGTTGTATCCAACAAATAAGACATCAACAAAAAAGACGCCCACGCCCACAAGGTGCCCACCGTGCCCGGCGCCCACGGACTTAAACCAGAGCCAAAACCCATAGCCAGCCAATGCGCAGGGTGCGAGAGCATGAAACGAGCGGCTTGAGAACTGGCGGCGTAAGACATGAAAGCCATCTTAATGGGCGAAATGGTCAAAGCTGGCAAAGCGGCGCGACATGGGAAGGCCTTGCAGGTCCAGCACCTGCACCCCAGCCACAGGGGTGATACGACCAATACAGGTGATGCTCACACCTGACAGCTCTGCTGCTTCCAACACCGCATCAGCTTGATCGGGGGCTGCGGTGAACAGCAGCTCGTACTCGTCGCCACCGGCCAAGGCAAAATCCAAGCGCTTGTTAAACGCCACCGACTGCATCGCATCACTGATGGCGACGCTGTCTTGCACCCAAGCGGTTTCTATCACCGCACCGACTTTGGAGCGCTGCAAGATGTGACCCAGATCACCCAACAAACCGTCGCTAATGTCGATAGCCGCATTGGCCACACCGCGCAGGGCAAGGCCGAGGTCGACGCGGGGCGTAGGCCTGTCCATGCGAAGCCGCGCTAATTCAAAATGGGCTGTCTCAAGAGACAAAGTGCCTTTAAAGACCTCGAGCGCCAAGCGAGCGTCGCCCACCGTGCCGCTGATGTAAATGTCGTCGCCCACTTGGGCATGCTGGCGCAGCAAGGCGTCGCCAGGCGGCACCTCGCCAAACACGGTGATACAAATATTCAAAGGTCCTTGGGTGGTGTCGCCGCCTATCAGTTCGCAGCCGTGCGCATCTGCCAAATCCCACAAACCTTTGGAAAAACCGGCTAACCAGTTGTCGTCAATGAAGGGCAAAGCCAATGCCAAGGTGAAAGCCAAGGGCTTAGCACCACAAGCAGCCAAGTCGCTCAAGTTCACTGCCAAAGCTTTATGCCCCACACCGGCAGCGGGGGTGGTGGACAAAAAATGCCTGCCCTCTACCAACATGTCAGACGACACCGCCAGTTGCATACCTGCTTGAGGTTGCAGCAAGGCGCAGTCGTCACCGACGCCCAGCACCGCACGGCGAGCAGGGCGGGTGAAATAGCGGGCAATCAGGTCAAACTCGCCCATGTGGCTAGTGCATTTGGCGCTTGCCGCTGTCGCTCAAGGCATCCAACACAAACATGGGGATGTCGACATCAAACTTTTCGCCATCCTCGGCCACGCAAAAATAACTGCCGTGCATGGTGCCGGTGGGAGTGCGAAGACGGGTGCCACTGGTGTACTCAAACACCTCGCCAGGTTGAAGCAAGGGTTGGTAGCCCACCACGCCCAAGCCTTTGACCTTTTCATGCAAGCCCTCAGCATCATTAATGTGCCAGGTGCGGGAAATGACTTGCGCTCCAATGTCGCCGGTGTTGCGAATTAGCACGGAATAGGCGAAGGCATACAGACCATTTTCGGGCGCTGATTGCTCGGGTAGGTAGTGCGGTGTCACTTCGACGCGGAGTTGGTAGGCTGGCATAAGAAATAGGTTTGACAGAAAATCAGCTGAACTTGCATTCTGACACCATAATTGCGCCCATGAACACCACTTACCGCATCGCCCCCTCCATCTTGTCCGCTGACTTTGCCCGTTTGGGCGACGAGGTGAAAAACGTCATCGCTGCTGGCGCAGACTGGATTCACTTTGATGTGATGGACAACCACTATGTCCCCAACCTCACTTTCGGCCCCATGGTCTGTCAGGCCTTAAAGCCCCACGCCAAAACCGCTGCCGGTGTGGCCGTGCCTATCGATGTGCACCTCATGGTGCAACCTGTCGACGCTTTGGCCGCGCTGTTTGCCCAAGCCGGTGCCGACCTCATCAGTTTCCATCCCGACGCCTCCGCTCATGCCCACCGCAGCGTGCAAGCCATCAAGGCGGCAGGTTGCCAAGCGGGTGTGGTGTTCAACCCCGCGGAGCCAATGGATGTGCTCGATTGGCTGATCGACGACATCGACCTCATACTCATCATGAGCGTCAACCCAGGTTTTGGTGGCCAAAGCTTCATTGACTCGGCATTGCGCAAGGTAGAGCACGCCCGTAAACGCATTCAAGCCAGTGGCCGTGACATCCGCTTGGAAGTCGATGGCGGCATCAAGCCCGACAACATCCGCCAAGTGGCCAACGCTGGCGCAGACACTTTTGTCGCGGGCAGCGCCATCTTTGGCAAACCCGATTACAAGGGCGTCATCGACCAGATGCGCGTGGCCTTGGCTTAATTTTTTTCTTGAAAGTTCTCATGTCTCTTCGATTCAATTGCATGGCGCTTGCCACTTCTTTGGCGCTTGTCACCAACCTCGCCCAAGCGGCGTGCTACGCCGATTCACCCTTGACCCGCCCCGATGACCGCTACCAAGCGGTGGACGGCAGCAATGGCGCGCAAGTCAAAGACACGCAAACGGGTTTGGTTTGGCAACGCTGTATGCATGGCCTAAATTGGGATGGCAATGCCTGCTCGGGCAATGTGACGCCGCAAGACTGGCCCACCGCCAGCAAAACCGTTGCCGGCGCAAAGCCTTGGCGTTTGCCCACCCAAGCCGAGTTGGAAGGCTTGATTGAGAAAAGCTGCAGCAAACCCGCTTTGAACAACAGCTGGTTTGGCTCTGGCCCCATGGGCTGGGTCTGGACCGCGACCGACATGGGCAGTCCCGATGGTTCAGTGGTGGTCAACACCGAATCTGGTTTGATTGCCAACTTCATCAAAAAGCTTCCGCTCTACGTGCGCTGGGTGCGCTGACTTCACCAACTGTTATTACCTATGAATATCCCTACTTTGCAAGCCCTGATGATCGACCTGGATGGCACCATGGTCGACACCATGGCCGACTTCGAGGCCGCGCTCAATTTGGCTTTGGCCGACATCGACTTGCCCAAGGTTGACAAAAGCGTGGTCAATATCGCTGTGGGCAAAGGCTCCGAGCATTTGGTTCGCACGGTGTTGCGCCACCAACTGATGCTGCCCGAGGTACAAGCCAGCGGCTTAGTGTGCGATAACACCACGGTGGAAACGATGTACGAGCCTGCTTTTTTGCGCTACCAACACCACTATGGCCGTGTCAACGGCCAGCACGCCGAGGTCTACGCGGGAGTGCTGCAAGGCTTGCAGGCGTTCCAAGCCAAAGGGTTGCCTATGGCCTGCTTGACCAACAAACCCACAGCTTTTGCCAAAGATTTGTTGGCGAGGAAAGGCCTGGATGGGTTTTTTGGCCATGTCTATGGTGGCGACGCTTTCCCACGTAAAAAGCCAGATCCCATGCCATTGCTGGAAACCTGCAAAGCTTTGGGTACCGCGCCATCACACACCTTGATGCTAGGCGACTCGCAAAACGACGCCCAAGCCGCGCGGGCGGCAGCTTGTCCGGTGGTGTTGGTTACCTATGGCTACAACCATGGCGAGCCCATTCGCGGTGTGGACTGCGACGGCTTCATCGACAGCTTTACCGAACTGCGGTTTTAAGCGCCTTTGGGCGCATTTGATACACTTTCAGACATGTTTATCCATCTCAACACCCTCACAGGTTGCAATGACCGAGGAGCTTGGCCTTGGCGTCGCCAGCCCTGCTCGGCAGTGTTGGCGTTGGCTTAAACCCTTTACTGCCTCCTTCTCTTGGGCCCTTTTTGGGTGCCCCTTTTCAAATTTTGAAAGCCCTTAAAGGGCCGAGCTGTGGAGGCTCTGGCGTCATGACAGAAACCGAATTCAAAGAACTGAAAAACCAAGGCTTTAACCGCATTCCCTTGATGCTCCAAGCCTTTGCCGACCTCGAAACCCCTCTTTCGCTTTATCTGAAGCTGGCTTTTCACCAAGATGGGGGCAAACACAGCTTCTTGCTCGAATCGGTGGTGGGCGGCGAGCGCTTTGGCCGCTACAGTTTCATTGGCTTGCCTGCTCGCACCCTGCTGCGTGCCAATGGTTTTAGCGCGAACGCACACACCGAGGTGGTGACCGACGGCGTGGTGGTGGAAACTGACCATGGCAACCCCTTGGACTTCATTGCCAGCTACCAGCAGCGCTTCAAGGTGGCGTTGCGACCTAGGATGCCGCGTTTTTGTGGCGGCTTGGCCGGCTATTTTGGTTATGACACGGTGCGCCATATTGAAAAGAAGTTGGCGCACAGTTGTCCGCCAGACACCTTGGGTTGCCCCGATATCTTGCTATTGCAAACCGAAGAGTTGGCAGTCATTGACAACCTTTCTGGCAAGTTGACCTTGCTGGTGTATGTGGACCCCGGCCAAGACCATGCGTATGAACACGGGCAGCAACGTTTGCGGCAACTCAAAGACATGCTCAAGCACTCGGTGCAAGCGCCTGAACTCAAACCTTCACAGGCATACGTACCCGAGCGGCAATTCGCTAAAGGCGATTATTTGAGTGCGGTTGAGCGGGCCAAAGGTTTGATTGAAGCGGGCGACTTCATGCAGGTGCAAGTGGGCCAGCGTATCCAAAAGCGCTTCACCCAAAGCCCCTTGTCGCTTTACCGTGCATTGCGCTCTTTGAACCCCAGCCCCTATATGTATTACTACAACATGGGCGACTTCCATGTGGTGGGGGCCTCGCCTGAAATTTTGGTCCGCCAAGAAACCACGCCAGAGGGCAACAAGGTCACCATTCGCCCACTGGCGGGCACCCGTCCGCGGGCCGCCACCCCCGAGGCAGATTTGGTGACCGAGCAAGAGTTGATCAACGACCCCAAAGAACGTGCCGAACATGTGATGTTGATTGACTTGGCCCGCAACGACATAGGGCGTATTGCCAAAACCGGTACGGTGAAAGTCACAGAGGCGTTTGCGGTCGAACGTTACAGCCATGTGATGCACATCGTCAGCAATGTCGAGGGCATGTTGAAGGACGGCATGAGCAGCATGGACGTGCTGCGAGCCACCTTTCCCGCAGGCACCCTGACCGGCGCACCCAAGGTACACGCCATGGAGCTCATCGACCAGTTGGAGCCAGTCAAGCGTGGCATTTACGGCGGCGCTTGTGGCTACCTGAGTTTCGCGGGTGACATGGATGTAGCCATTGCCATCCGTACCGGCATCGTTAAAGATGACACGCTTTATGTGCAAGCGGCGGCTGGCGTGGTCGCCGACTCGGTGCCCGAGATGGAATGGCTCGAAACCGAGCACAAAGCGCGGGCCTTGCTGCGAGCCAGCGAATTGGTCGAGGAGGGCTTGGAATGAAGCTCCTTATGATCGATAACTACGACAGCTTCACCTACAACCTCGTGCAGTACTTTGGTGAACTTGGCGCCGAGGTGATGGTGTACCGCAACGATGAAATCACGTTGGCTGACATTGAAGGTTTGAAACCCAGCCATTTGGTGGTGTCGCCCGGCCCTTGCTCGCCAGCTGAAGCAGGCATTTCGGTGGCCGCTATTGAGCACTTTGCGGGTAAATTGCCTATTTTGGGCGTATGTTTGGGGCATCAAAGCATAGGCGCAGCTTTTGGCGGGCGCATCATCCGCGCCCAGCAACTCATGCATGGCAAGACCAGTGTCATCCACACTACCCAGCAAGGCGTGTTTGCTCATCTGCCCAAAGACTTCACCGTCAACCGCTACCACTCGCTGTCGATTGAGCGCAGCAGTTGCCCCGCTGAATTGGAGGTCACCGCCTGGACCGACGATGGCGAGATCATGGGCGTGCGCCACCGTAGTTTGTCTATTGAAGGCGTTCAATTCCACCCCGAGTCCATACTCACCGAGCACGGCCACGCTTTGTTGAACAACTTCTTGAAAATGCAGCAGCCATGACCAGCATTACACCCAGCGAAGCTTTGCAGCGCACCATCGAGCACCGTGAAATTTTTCACGACGAAATGCTGCACCTCATGCGCATGGTCATGAATGGCGAGATCACGCCCCTTATGACGGCTGCCATCCTGACCGGCTTGCGTGTCAAGAAGGAAACCATTGGAGAAATCACTGCCGCTGCGCAAGTGATGCGGGAGTTCTCCACCAAGGTTGAAGTCACAGACCGCACCCACTTGGTAGACATTGTCGGCACGGGGGGCGACGGCGCCAACACCTTCAATATCTCCACTTGCGCCATGTTTGTCGCCGCTGCTGCAGGGGCCAGGGTCAGCAAGCACGGCGGGCGCAGCGTCAGCAGCAAAAGCGGCAGTGCCGATGTGCTGGAAAGCCTAGGGGTGCACATCAACCTGCCTCCAAGCGCCATTGCCCAAAGCATTGCCGAGGTCGGCATTGGCTTTATGTTTGCGCCCAATCACCACCCCGCCATGAAAAACGTGGCGCCGGTGCGAAAAGAGTTGGGTGTTAGAACCATTTTTAATATCTTGGGGCCACTGACCAACCCAGCTTCTGCACCGAACATTTTGATGGGCGTGTTCCACCCCGACTTGGTCGGTATCCAAGTTCGCGCATTGCAACGCTTGGGTGCTGAGCACGCCTTGGTGGTCTATGGGCGAGACGGCATGGACGAGGTCAGCTTGGGTGCCGCCACCTTGGTGGGCGAGTTGAAAAACGGCGAAATTTCCGAGTATGAAATTCACCCTGAAGACTTTGGCCTCGCCATGGCCAGTCACCGTGCTTTGCGGGTGGAAACGCCTGAGCAGTCACGTGACATGGTTTTATCCGTATTGGATAACCAAGCCGGTGCGCCGCGTGACATAGTCGCTTTGAATGCAGGCGTGGCGCTATACGCTGCCAATGTCGCACCCACCATGGCTTCAGGCATTGCATTGGCGCAGCAAGCCTTGGCGCAAGGTTTGGCCAAAGCCAAGTTGGCACAATTGAACGAATTCACCGCCCAACACGCCAAGGCGTGACACACACATAAAGGCCCTGTCCGTGAGCGACATACTGAACAAAATCGTCCAAACCAAGCATGAAGAAATCGCGCTTAGAAAACGTGCCGTGTCTTTGGAAGCAGTGCGTGCCGATGCACAAAGCCGTGTGCTGACCAGAGACTTTGAAGGCGCTTTGCGCCGCAAAATTGCGGCTGGCCAAGCGGCTGTCATTGCCGAAGTGAAAAAAGCCAGCCCCTCTAAAGGCTTGTTGCGCGAAGACTTCATCCCAGCAGATATTGCCCAAAGCTACGCCATGGGCGACGGCAACGTCAACGCTGCGTGTTTGTCAGTCCTCACCGACCAACAGTATTTCCAAGGCAGCAACGATTACCTCAAGCAGGCCCGTGCCTCTTGTGATTTGCCGGTGCTGCGTAAAGATTTCATGGTCGATATTTACCAAATCTTTGAGTCACGCGCCATGGGCGCGGACTGCGTGTTGCTGATCGCCGCTTGTTTGGACGACGCGCAAATGACCGATTTCGAAGCCGCTGCCCGCAGCTTGGACATGGCGGTCTTGGTCGAGGTGCACGACCGCGTCGAGCTTGACCGTGCCTTGAAGCTCAAAACCGCGCTGGTGGGCGTGAACAACCGCAACCTTCGCACTTTCGAGGTGTCTTTGGACACCACATTGACGCTCATGGCCGATTTCCCTGCCAATAAATTGCTGGTCACAGAGAGCGGTATCGCCACCCGCGAGGATGTTTCTCGCTTGCGTGCGGCAGGTATACATGCGTTTTTGGTCGGCGAGGCATTCATGCGTGCACCCGAGCCAGGCGAGGCTTTGGCCACTCTGTTCGGTGACTAATTCCGCCAGCTTGCAAACGCTGGACCCGCTGGCTTGGCCGGTGCACCCTTCTTGGCAAGACTTGGTTGACAGGTTTTGGCGCAGCCAGCAAGGTCAAGCCTTGTTGTTTTTTTTGCAGCAACGCTTGCAAGCGGGTGCGTTGATTTACCCCCCTGAGCCTCTTAGGTCCTTGTGCTTAAGCGCTTTGTCTGAGGTCAAGGTGGTGATCTTGGGTCAAGACCCGTATCACGGCTCGGGGCAGGCTGAGGGCTTGGCTTTCTCTGTACCCCCTGGGGTTCCTGTGCCACCATCGTTGCGCAATATTTTCAAGGAGTTGCAGAGAGACCTTGGTCAAGCCCCGCCATTTGAGGTCAGTCTGAGTCCTTGGGCTGCAAAGGGGGTGTTGTTGCTCAATACCTGTTTGACTGTTGAGGATGGTTTGCCCGCCAGCCATGCCAAACAAGGTTGGGAGGCGCTCACTGACGAAATTATTATTGCCATTACTCAATCTACCAAGGCCTGTGTATTTATGCTGTGGGGTGTACACGCCCAGTCAAGGGCTGTGTTGATTGCCCAGACCTCAAGCCACAAGCCCACAACTTGCTTGGTACTGCAAGCCAACCACCCCTCGCCCTTGTCGGCCTTGCGCGGCCCGCAGCCATTTATCGGATGCGGGCATTTCTCAAAGGCACAGCAGTGGTTGCAGGCCAAAGGACTGTCCATGGACTGGCGCCTAGACAGCTAAAAACCGCAACTGCTTGAAGGAATTGGTAATTTTCTAGGGCTGTCCAGCTTTTTCAGGGGCGAAATATGCTATAGTCTTTGGCTCGCTGGAGGGGTGCCCGAGTGGCTAAAGGGGGCAGACTGTAAATCTGTTGGCTTACGCCTACACTGGTTCGAATCCAGTCTCCTCCACCAGCGAAAACACGGCCTTTAGTGTCTACCAGATGTCTGGTTTGATGCGGGAGTAGTTCAATGGTAGAACCTTAGCCTTCCAAGCTAATGACACGGGTTCGATTCCCGTTTCCCGCTCCATTGTGTTTTTGGTGGTGGTGATGAGGTTTTGCCCTTGTGGCTCAGTGGTAGAGCACTCCCTTGGTAAGGGAGAGGTCGCGGGTCCGATTCCCGCCAAGGGCACCAGAGTTTAGGTTTTTTGTTGTGAGTTTTTTTTCGGAGTCGAAGAATGGCAAAAGGCAAGTTTGAGCGGACCAAACCGCACGTGAACGTTGGCACGATT
>NZ_JBBAOI010000013.1:0-68288 GCF_040401495.1 Limnohabitans sp. | reverse complement strand
TAACTTATCGCGCATCTTCATGCGCCTGACCTTGCCTAACATGTCCATGGTGATCATCTCCTTGTCCTGCCTAATAGTTAAGCAGGTGATTGAACACCCTGGTCAATTTTGAATCGGCACTACCCTCAATAAATGGTCAGTTTTCGGTCGGCGTCAACACCTTATTACTTGGCTGTATTGCTAAGGATGACTGGTTGTACTCCATTTAACGAGAGTGTCAATAGTCAAAATGACAGCGATTTGCTGCTTTGCTCATAAGCTAAAGTCAAAAAGGTTTAGCTTTTAAAAACCCCAAGATAGCCTTCGCCACTTTAGAGGGCGCTTCGCGCTGGGGAAAGTGCCCCACACTTGGCAACAACTGGCGCTGGTATGGCCCGCTGAAAAACTTCTCGCGGTTGGCAGAAGTGGCAGGCAAACTCACCCCATCGGCTTCGCCGTGCAACATCAAGGTTGGCACATTCAACACGGGTGCAGGGTGCAACAGCGCTTCATCGGCGGCGTAGTAAGGGTCGCTAGACGCATGTCCCCAGCGATGCTGGTAGGAGTGCAAAGTCACCTCGGCCCAGTCGGGGTTATTGAACGCCAAAGCGGTTTGCTCAAATTCATTGGGCAAATACCAACCCTTGGGTGCCCATGTGTCCCACATTCGTTGCGAGAACGCTTTGGCATTGGCGCGTACATAGCGCTCGCCGCGAGCCGTGGCCATGAACCAGTGGTACCAGTAAAGCTGGGTTTGTTCCATGCTCAAGTCTTGCGTGGGGTCGTTGGTGCCGTACCCCACGGACATCATCACCATATGACTGGCAATGCCGGGCTGTAAACCGCAGGCATTGGCTACCGCCCTCGCCCCCCAGTCGTGGCCGACCAACACAGGTTTTGTCAGCCCCATGGCCTGCACAAATTCCACCATGTCTCGCCCAAGGCTAGAGAGTTGCCCCGTGCGTGGTGTGTCTTGGCGTAAAAACGTGGTGGGTAAAAAACCGCGCAAAGCTGGCGCAATGACGCGGTAGCCCGCTTGCACCAAATGCGGCACGACTTCATGCCAACAGCGTGGACTGTCGGGCCAGCCATGGGCCAGCACGATGGTGTGGCCCCCCTCAGGGTTCCATTCTTTGTAGCCTATGCGCAGCAACGCGGTTTCTATGAATTGCATGTGACGCATGTTACTCAAGGCTTGCGCTGACAGCGACAGTCTGTGCCACACTGGTGACATGGAAACCGAATCTTCGCAGGACTGGATTGGCGCTATAGCAACGGCAGCCGAGTTGCGTCGCCAGCAAGCTTTGCGTGAACCTTTTCATGCATTAGTGCCCCCGTTTGCCATCCCTACATTGGGACAAGCCTATGCCAGCCAAGAGGCCTTTGTGCAACAACTTGCAGCGCAGAGAAATTCACAGGTGGGAGGCTACAAAATTGCCATCACCACCCCAGCCATGCAGGCCTTTGTGGGCTTTGACGATGCCATTTCGGGCTGCGTGCTGGCTGACACTGTGTTTGCCAATGGCCACCGCGTTCAAGCGACTGATTACCAGCATTTGATTGTTGAGTTTGAGTTGGCCTTGCAATTTGGCCAAGACCTGCCAGAGCGAGAAGACGATTGGGACAGGCACAGCATCTTGCCCTATCTAGACTGCGCTTACCCCTCGCTTGAAATCGCCGATGACCGCTTTGCCAACTATGCATTGCTAAAAAAAGGCTTTTTCAGCTTGGTGGCCGAGAACGCCTGGAACCATGGGGTGGTGTTGGGAACGCCGATTGCAGCCAAAGACTTTGACACGCTGTGGCAAACCCAAGCCAGTGCCTTTATCAATGACCAAGCCATCGGCAAAGGTCATTGCAGCGATGTGATGGGGCACCCGCTGATTGCCATGGCATGGATAGCCAACCATTTGCGTACGCGCGGTCGTCGCTTCAAAGCGGGCGACTGGGTCACCACCGGCAGTTGGGTGGCTTCGCAATTTCCTCTGACGGGTCAAACACTTCGCTTTGCAATGCCAGGATTGGCTGAAGTTACTTTGATGGTTTGTTAAGAACACCGTCTTGTCGAAAGAAGGGGCCTCTTGTACAAGCAATTTGCTGAAAGCTTTTCATGACGGTGCCAAACTCCACCGCCACAAACACACTGGACTGGGTTCTGGTGAGCAAACGAGCACCGCTTTGCATTTGTCCCTCGTAACCGTAAATCTGCAAATACCTGACTTTGTTTTTATCGCAATCAAACTCCAAATGGGTGGTAGCCGACAAAAGCTGGTTGGCGGTGGGGCTGCTGTAGTTGGTCAACATCCACACCAAGGCATTTCGGCCTTTGAGTTGAATCGTGTTGCGGTCAATCATGACGGTATGCCCATCAATATGCCCCATATAGGTCCAAGCGGCATTGGACACACCCTGTGCTAGCCCCAGGCCTATGCAAAACACCATGCGCAGCAAGCGGGGCACAGCAGATCTAGGAGGAAAGTGCTTCAGTGGGAAGCCACTGGCAAAGCAGGGGCTTTGGCGAAATCAGCTGGCACCTCTCCCGTCAAGCTTTCCAAAAAGCTCACGATGTCGGCCACTTGAGTGTCGCTGAGTTGTTTGCCCAGTTGTAACTGCGCCATGATGCGAACCGCTTGCGACAAGGTAGCGGCTGTGCCATCGTGAAAATAAGGAGGTGTCATCGCCACGTTACGCAACTGCGGCACTTTAAACATGAAGGCATCTGCCTCGTTTTTGGTGTCTTGAAAGCGGCCTTTGTCGTAGCCTTTGAAAGCTTCTTTTTCGGTGCTGCCCGTGACCAACCAATAGTCTTGGGTGATACCAAATTTTTGAAAACTTTGACCGCCCACGGTGACACCGTTGTGGCATCCGGCGCAACCGGTATCGATGAAGGTTTTCAAGCCTTGCTTGGCTTGGGCGCTCAGGGCTTGGCTGTCGCCTTTCAAGTAACGGTCAAACGGTGCGGGTGTCAAAAGTGTGCGCTCGAAGGCACCAATGGCTTTGCCCCAGTTTTCAGCACTCAAAGGTTTGGCTTCTCCCGCAAAGGCTTTGTCAAACCAAGGTTGGTAGCCCAAGTTCGCTAACTTTTTCTCGGCTTGCTCAAAATTGGCATTGCCATAGGCCACGGGACTGGTCAGCGCCTTGACGGCTTGCTCTTCCACGCTGGCACGGTTGCCGCCGTAGTGCTGCGCCACCAGCAAGGAAGTGTTGAACACCGTGGGTGCGTTGCGGGGCAGCACCTTGCCGTGGATCCCCATGGACAATGGCAGACTGTCACCGCCATGGTAAGCAGGGTTGTGGCAACTCACACAGCCTTGGCGGCCATCGCTAGAAACACGGGTTTCGTAAAACAGCGCTTTACCAAGTGCCACACGCTCTGGCGTCAGCGCAGTGTTTTCCAAGGCTGAACTGTCTGGCAAAGGCTTGAAAAGAGCCCGAGCTTTGTCGAGCAAAGCTTGGTCCTCGCTTGCAGCACCTGCAGAGAAAGTTGCCAACAATGCCATGCTGCACAGCGAGGCTGCCGTCACCGAAGAAATCAACCATGTCCATTTACGCATGACTACCCTTTAAGAAAAAAATCAAAATAAACCAACGATATTGCCTTGAGCATCGACATCGATGGCATGGGCAGAGGGTACCTTGGGCAGACCTGGCATGGTCATCACATCACCACACACCATGACAATGAACTCCGCACCTGCGGCCAAACGCACTTCGCGGATGTTCATGGTGTGGCCAGACGGCGCGCCCAAGAGCTTGGGATCGGTGGAAAAAGAGTACTGGGTTTTGGCAATGCAAATCGGGTAATGGCCATAGCCTTGTTCTTGCAATTTGTCGATTTGCCCACGAATTTTGGCGTCGGCTGAAATGCCTTGGGCGCCGTAAATTTTTTGCGCGACTGTTTGCGCCTTGTCCCACAATGTGGCGGTTTCAGGGTAGACAAACTGAAACTGGTTGGGTTGCTCGCACAAAGCCACCACGGCATTCGCCAACTCGACCGCACCCGCACCACCCTCGGCCCAGTGCTTGGCCACCACCACTTGGGCGCCATAGGCCGCGCAGGCTTTTTCAAGCAAGCTGATTTCGGCAGGCGTATCTTCGGTACGGTGGTTGATCGCCACCACACAAGGCAGGCCGTAATGGTTTTTGATATTGCCCAAATGACGCTCGAGGTTGACCATGCCTTTTGTCAACGCGTCAAGGTTTTCGCTTCCCAATTCTTTGACCGCCACGCCACCGTGGTACTTCAAGGCCCGCACGGTTGCCACCAACACCACCGCCGAAGGTTTCAAATCGGCTTTACGGCATTTGATGTCAATGAATTTTTCGGCGCCCAAGTCAGCGCCAAAACCGGCTTCGGTCACCACATAGTCGGCCAATTTCATGGCTGTGCTGGTGGCGATCACCGAGTTGCAGCCGTGGGCGATGTTGGCAAAAGGGCCGCCGTGAATGAAAGCCAAGTTGTTTTCCAAGGTCTGCGCGATATTGGGCGCCAAGGCATCTTTGAGCAAAGCGGCCATGGCACCATGCGCTTGCAAGTCGCTGGCCAACACGGGCGAACCCTCGGTGTTGTAAGCCACGACGATACGACCCAAGCGGGTCTTTAAGTCAGACAAACTGGTCGCCAAACAAAAAATCGCCATCACCTCAGAGGCCACCACAATGTCAAAACCGTCTTCGCGCGGCACGCTATTGGCGGTGCCTCCCAAGCCCACCACCATTTGACGCAAAGCACGGTCGTTCATGTCCATCACCCGCTTCCACACAATACGGCGGGTGTCGATCTTGAGAGTGTTGCCGTGGTGGATATGGTTGTCGAGCATGGCCGACAACAGGTTGTGCGCCAAGGCAATTGCACCAAAGTCGCCGGTGAAGTGAAGGTTGATGTCCTCCATAGGCACCACTTGCGCCATGCCCCCGCCAGTGGCCCCGCCCTTCATGCCAAACACGGGGCCGAGCGAAGGTTCGCGCAAGCAAATAAGGCTCTTCTTGCCGATCTTGCACAAGGCGTCGCCCAAGCCCACGGTGGTGGTGGTCTTGCCCTCACCCGCTGGTGTGGGAGAAATAGCGGTAACCAAAATCAGTTTGCTGCCCTTTTTGTCTGGCAAACTGGCGATGTGCTTCAAAGACAGCTTGGCTTTGTGGTGACCATAGGCATACAAATGGTCGTCGGCAATGTTCATATGCTGCTTGACCAACGCGGGAATTCGATGGAGCTTGGCGGCTTGGGCGATTTCAATGTCACTTCGCATGGCTAATTTCTCAAAAAAAAAGATTTTCCAAGTTTACAAGCACCGCTTTGACTTAGCGCAAAATAATTGGGGTCAGACCCCGATTTAATCGGGGCATCTGACAGCATTGAAGATGGGGACATGAATGAAAAAATACCTGCTGCTTTCGACTTTATTGCTAGTCCCTATGGCCTATGCCCAATCGCGGCTGGATGTCGCATTTGCTTGGAACATCAGCCACCGCTGCTCACCGGTGTCGCCTGAAATTCGCCTCAAAGACATCCCCGCTGGCACCACCACTTTGCGGATCAAAATGATCGATTTAGACCAAAAAGACGATGACCATGGCGGCGGCGACATCAGCCAAAGCGAGCCTTTTGGCAGCAGCTTCACCATTGCCTCTGGCGCATTGAAAGCTTACAAAGGCCCCTGCCCTGAAAACTTCACCACCTTGGGACATGAATACCAGTTCAGCGTGACTGCCTTAGGCGCTGAAGACAAGCCTTTGGCTATAGGCAGTGCGAAAGCAGCGTTTTCTGCGAAATTTGTGATTTTGCAAGGTCTGTTAAAAAGCCCTTGAGCCTTGAATATCGCCTAGCAAGCCGCTGTAGAGGTCATTAAATTCGAAGGCGCTTAGCGTGGGCATTGCCTGTGTAATCGGCATGCTTTGCACAATTCGGTGCTTAGGCCAAGGTAGCACATTAAGCCAGCGTTTGTTCACTGCGAATTTAAGGCACACCCGCAAACTTAAAGTCACTTGTTGGATATTGGCTTGTGAGAGACCTTTTTCCTCAAGCTGACTCGTCAAATGGCGAATCCGCATGGCAGTGATGTCGTAGAGTTGTATCTCACCCAACAAGGGTAATAAGTGGTCCTTAAGGTGCGCTTCTCGGCGAGTCAAAACTGCTTGACTTAAACGCGCTGATTCATGCGCCATGTACAGCTGTGCAAGCGCTTTGAAATTATCTGGCTCGCTCAGCTGTTTAGGCAATGATCATCTCCCGCAGGCTTTCGACCCGCAACATGACGAGTGCGATGTCCGGTTTGGCCATCCCCGCCGCTGTCAACACATCTTTGAGCACATCGGCAACCTCGTCGAAGTGCATTCCACTGATATGGAACTTGGCATGTGCAGTGTACATATCCCTACCGGTGTAGAACTCTGCGGGTTTACCCATAACAAAGGCCACATATTTCACGGTGTGTTGGGCTAAGTGCTCCATGTCGATGCCGTCAAAATAGGCCGCCAAATGATGACGCGCCATGATTTCATGGTGAAACCCTTTGACCAGTTTGGCAATGGTTGGAATGCCGCCGTATTTGTCAAACAAGGTCTCGAACTCTGGGGGCTTGGGCTTCGCAGGTGCAGGCACAGGCTCTACGGCCCCAGCCTCTGGGGTACTGGTTTTTTTGCCAAAAGCCGAGCCTTGGCTGTCGTGGAAATCACGCGAACCGCATTTAGAACATTTCAATGGCTTAGCTTCTTCCGAAGCTACCCCGCACTTGCTGCAAACTTTGATGGTCATATATGCACTACCGTTGAGAAAATTGGCAATATATTACGACAAAAATTACAAATTTATTGATTTATTGGGTTGTTTTGAAGTAAATCTGTTTCGGCGTGAAATTTGCTTATCCCTTGGTGGTGTCAATATTTCGTTGACTTTAACCGTCACCCGAAGGTGGCAAAGGGGATAAACATGCTGAGATCAACCATTTTCATAGTCACTTCGACCCTCTTAAGCCCTCTTGCCTTCGCCGAACATTGGCGCTACTGTGCGGCCAACGCTCCTGAATCTACACCCTGCAAAGCCTATGTGGCGTCTGCTTTGTCTGGCAATCTCCCCCTTTCTGACAGCAATGAGGTTCCTCGCTACGCCTCTGCCACACCTGTTTCTTTGACGGTCAACCCCGCCCAGTCTGGCGAGGTGCCCAGTTTTGGCTACACCCCCGCCAGTGCTTTACAGCCCTTTCTTCAAATGACCGCTTCTATCTTGGTGAGATAAACCCTATGAACACCCATGTCCATTCCGCTCCCGTTGGCGTACAAAGTTTTCACATCAACCCATGGACCCTTTGGCTGATGCTTCAAGTGGCCTTCATCGTGGCCATCACCATGGTCACGCTGTGGACAATGCCAAATAATGTGCAAAGCGAGCGAGAACGTTTGGACATTGAACACACCATAGAAGAGCGCAGCCTGTGGCAGCAACTCAATGCGCGTCAATGCAATTTGGCAGATGAAAGTGTGCAAGCTTTGCAGCAACAACTCAGCGCCTACAACCTGAATGGACGCAGTCGCGTTCAAGCCGATATCGATCAACTCAAACTCAAACTCAATGAAGCTCAGGCCATGGTCGACTACGCTGTGCTGCAGGGTTACCCCAACGGCATGATCGTGCGCGAAGAAATCACCAAAGTGAATTTGTACAAAAAGAAAATCGCCGACTTGCGCTGGGAAGACCAGTCGTTCAGCTACGACTTGATCGCTGACCCCGATATGCGCAAATACGCGGTGCAATGTGCCAGCAATGACGGCTTACTCTCGCAAGCCCGCTCGGCGCTTGACGACGCCAATATGCAACACACGCAAACCCAGCGCCAACGCACCGTCATCTATTTGTTGGCCTGCCTGAGCTATATCCTGTTGGCGATGGGCAGTTTGTTTTTTCAGCATCGGCGTCTGCGAAATTCTTGACCGCCTAGGGCTATTGCTGATTGCTAAACCTAAGCACTGAAAGATAACATTGCCCCTAATTCATGGGGACTATAGTGAAGTACTTGCCATTTGTTCGCCGCCATCCAAAGCTGTTATCTGCCCTTTTTATGGCTGGGCTCATGAGCATCCAGCCATTTGTTTACGCACACTCAGGAGCTCAGCCTGATGAAAAAGAAAGCAAAGTGGATTGCCGATCGGTGTTTAACTTCACCTTTCCCAAAATCATCGAATTCATGTCAGAAATCGATTGCAACCAATTTATTTCCAGCAATAGTGACTGGATTTGGCGCTACCCTAACAGCTACTTTGACCGGCCCTTCATTTCGGCCTTCTCGCCCCTGACCCGCAAGGCAGAACCGGGTATGCGATTTTTCAGGCGTATTGCAGCTTATGAAGTTCAAGGGCAAGATATCCAAGACGCCTATGACAATATCTTCACCAAGGTTAAGAATTTCCCTGACAAGCAGTTACCTAAGCGCTTGATCCGCATGGACACGGTCAACGATATCAAAGATGAAACCCATATTTGGTTTGGTTTCTCCAGCGATGACAAAGGCTGGGCTGTGGTCTGTGCGCCTGAATGTGCGCCTGAATATCTTTTCATCATAGAGAAAAGATAAAAAAAAGCACCTTCCTTTCGGAAGGTGCTTGCCTGACTTGAGTTAAATCAATTTCAATACAAAACGATGGGGTTGCCAGGCGAGCCTGTTGCACCAATGATCTTCAAAGGGGCCCAAATGAAGGCACCTTCTTTAACACCAACGTTGAGCAGGCTCTCGGTGTCCACGTTTTCCAAATTCCAGATGCCGCGTCGAGTTTGCATATCGCTGTGGCAGGGAACGGCATAGCCCATTTCTTCATTGCCAGGTTGCGCATCGTTGGCAGAGGTGTCGCCCATGGTCAGTGCAATATCGCGACTGGCCAAATACCTACAAGCACTCATGCCAAAGCCAGGCTCACCTTCAGCAAAAATCGCACGTGCTGCAGCGCGTTGCTCAGAGTTCATATTTTTGTATCTAGAAGCACCCCATGTATTGCCTTGGCCAGTGTGCAAAGCGACGCAGTCGCCAGGGCCAATTTCTTGGAGGCCTTGCGCTTTGACGATGGCTTGCACATCATCGCCCGTAATAATGCCGATGTCGCCAGGTTGCTTGGGAACAGGCAGCATTTCAGCAGCAGCGGACAGCTTGCCCTGAGATTTACGGTAGGCCACCGCATCCAAGACCACGAGTCGGCAAACAAAACCAAACTCTGCAATGTGCTCGACGCCATGAGGACCCATGCCAACCACCTGATCGCCAGCGCCACGCTCATAAGCGTCCCAGCTGATGATGCCGTTGTAGCCCATAGGACCCTTGGAAGTGTTCACGTAGATGTGACCAGGGCCATCAAACTGGGTTTGAATTTGACCAATTTGGGTTACCACTAATTCATCATGGTAGACCAAGGCATTTTTTCCGAACGGGCCACCGGTAGGTGTTCCTGGGATATACATATTCCATTTGCGAGGACCAAAACCAGGCGCTTCTGAGTGGTAGTGTTTACCAATAGTGACCGATTTGTTTTGTTTGATGGTGCTTAAAGCACGGGCAATATTGGCCGAATTTTTGGTGTGGTTGGCACTTCCAATGCGGTCATCTGCACCCCATTTGGAGGGCGCCCATGTCAGAGCCGCATCATCGATAGGCCCTTTCAATGCGTGGTGCTGGGTTCCTTCTTGCGCAAAGGCAAGTCCCATGATCATCGAAGCAGATACTGAAAGCAAAAACTTTAACTTCATACCGTTCTCCTTTAAGTAATTGAACACCCCATGGGTTCAATTAAGAGAATAAGGAATAATTCACAAAATGAACAGTAATAAATCTATGTTTTATTTAGGGGTATTCCATTAAAGACTTAGAAGTTCAGGGTGCGCTTGTCCACCGCCAAAGCCGCCTCTTTGGTGGCCTCGCTCAAGCTGGGGTGGGCATGGCAAATGCGGGCGATGTCTTCGGCGCTGGCCTTGAACTCCATGGCCACCACGGCCTCGGAAATCAACTCTGACACCTGCGGCCCCACCATGTGCACACCCAAAATCTCGTCCGTTTTGGCGTCTGCCAAGAACTTCACCATGCCCGTGGTGTCGCCCAAAGCCCGAGCGCGACCATTGGCCAAAAATGGGAAAGTGCCCGCTTTGTAAGCCACACCATCGGCTTTGAGTTGCTGCTCAGTGCGGCCCACCCAAGCGATCTCGGGGCTGGTGTAAATCACCCAAGGGATGGTATTGAAGTTCACATGACCGTGTTGACCGGCAATGCGCTCAGCCACAGCAACGCCCTCTTCTTCGGCTTTGTGTGCCAGCATGGGGCCTCGCACCACATCGCCCACTGCCCAGACACCTGGCAGATTGGTTTTGCAGTAGCCATCGACAACGATTGCGCCGCGTTCGTCAAGCGCCAAGCCCACCGCATCTGGTTGCAAGCCGGTGGTATTGGGTACACGGCCAATGCTGACGATGAGCTTGTCGGCGTCCAACTTCACGGCTTCACCTTTGGCATTGTTGTAATTGACCGTCACGCCTTTTTTGGCATTGACGATCTCGCCCACTTTCACGCCAAGCTCTATCTTCAAGCCTTGTTTGTCGAACGCCTTCTTGGCTTCTTTGGCAATCTGTTCATCCACTGCGCCGAGGAAGGTGGGTAGACCTTCCAAGATGGTGACCTCTGACCCGAGGCGACGCCACACCGAGCCCATCTCCAAGCCAATCACGCCTGAGCCGATGAGTGCCAGTTTCTTGGGCACTGCGCCCAAACGCAATGCGCCGTCGTTGGACAAGACATTGACCTCGTCAAACGGTGTGCCGGGCAAGGCACGGGCGCTCGATCCTGTGGCGATGATGATGTGTTTGGCCGTGAGGGACTCTTGGGCCTTGCCAGACACTTTGATTTCATAACCCGCATCGGACTTGCTGGCAAACGCACCACGGCCATGGAAGAAGGTGACCTTGTTTTTTTTGAACAAGAACAAGATGCCGTCGTTGTTTTGCTTGACCACCGTGTCTTTGCGCTTGAGCATTTGCGTCACGTCCATTGTCACGCCGGTGGCGCTGATGCCATGCTCGGCAAAGTGATGGTTGGCGTGGTCAAAATGCTCAGACGACTGCAGCAAGGCTTTGGAAGGGATACAGCCCACGTTGGTACAAGTGCCGCCAGGGGCTGGGCCACCAGCGGCGTTTTGCCACTCGTCAATGCAAGCGACTTGAAAGCCCAACTGGGCTGCGCGGATGGCGGCGATATAGCCGCCAGGGCCCGCACCAATGACGATGACGTCGAATTGTTTGCTCATGGTGATTCCAATCAGATGTCAAACAACAATCGAGCAGGGTCTTCCAACGCCTCCTTCATCGCCACCAGACCTAAGACAGCTTCGCGGCCGTCAATGATGCGGTGGTCGTAGGACATAGCGAAGTAGTTCATGGGACGCACCACCACTTGGCCGTTCTCCACCATGGCGCGGTCTTTGGTGGCGTGCACGCCCAAAATAGCCGACTGGGGCGGGTTGATGATGGGCGTTGACATCATGGAGCCGAAGGTACCGCCGTTGCTGATGGAGAAGGTGCCACCGGTCATCTCTTCGATGCCCAGTTTGCCGTCACGGGCTTTGACGCCGTACTCGGCAATCTTTTTCTCGATGTCGGCAAAGCTCATTTGGTCGGCGTTGCGCAAAATCGGCACCACCAAACCGCGTGGTGAACCCACGGCAATACCAATATCGAAATAACCGTGGTAGACGATGTCGTTGCCATCAACCGAGGCATTTAGTACAGGGAATTTCTTCAAAGCGTGAACTGCAGCCTTCACGAAGAAACTCATGAAGCCCAACTTCACGCCATGCTCTTTCTCGAAACGCTCTTGCATGCGTTTACGCATCTCCATGACGGGCGCCATATTGATTTCGTTGAAAGTGGTGAGAATGGCGTTGGTCGCTTGCGATTGCAGCAAACGCTCGGCCACACGAGCCCGCAAGCGGGTCATGGGTACTCGTTGCTCGGGGCGTTCGCCCAAGTCAACGGCAGGTCCAGCAACTTGCGGCAAGGCTTTGGTGGGCAAACCGGTGGGAATAACAGCAACAGCTGACAACACATCACCTTTGGTGACGCGCCCATCTTTGCCAGTTCCAGCCACAGAACCCGAAGCGAGGTTGTTGTCGGCCATCAGCTTGGCAGCCGCAGGCATGGCAACGCCTGCATGACTGGCATTGGTGGGCACTGAAGCGGCGACAGGCGCAGCAGTTGGCGCAACAGCGGCGGGTTTGGCAGCCACAGTAGCAGCCGTGGCTGTGGCGGTGGTGTCGATGCGAGCAATGAGTTGCTCGGCCATGACGGTAGCGCCGTCGGCTGCGATGATTTCCACCAATACACCCGCCGAGGGTGCGGGAACTTCGAGCACGACTTTGTCGGTTTCGACGTCGATCAATATTTCGTCGACGGCAACAGCTTGGCCGACTTTTTTCTTCCATTGCAACAAGGTGGCTTCAGCCACGGATTCTGAGAGTTGCGGTACTTTGACTTCGATGATGGCCATGATGTGTTTTTCCTACTTAGTCAATATAAAACCCTTGAGGCGTCCGAACGCACCGTCAACCAACGCTTTTTGCTGGTCTTGGTGCAGATGCGAATAGCCCACTGCGGGTGAAGCCGAGGCAGCGCGACCGCTGTAGCCCAGCTTTTGGCCAGTAGCCATGTTCTCGAACAGGTAGTGCTGCACAAAAAACCAAGCGCCTTGGTTTTGCGGCTCGTCCTGACACCACACCACTTCGGTGGCGTTGGGGTATTTTTTCAACTCTGCAGCAAAGACTTTGTGCGGGAAGGGATAGAGCTGTTCCAAGCGCAGCAAGACGGTGTCGTCGTGGCCGTTGTCTTCGCGCTTCTTGGCTAAGTCGTAATAGACCTTGCCAGAGCACACCACGATGCGCTTGACCTTGTCGGCCTTGATCTCTTTGACTTCAGGAATGATGGTTTGAAAACCACCTTTGGTGAACTCAGACACAGGCGATGTGGCGTCCTTGTGACGCAGCAGCGACTTGGGCGTGAAGATGATCAGCGGTTTTCTCAGGTTACGCACCATTTGGCGACGCAACACGTGGAAGATTTGGCTGGCCGTGGTGGGCTGCACGATTTGCATATTGGTGTCCGCCGCCAACTGCATGAAACGCTCTACCCGCGCCGAGCTGTGCTCGGGGCCTTGGCCTTCGTAGCCATGGGGCAGCATGAGCGTGATGCCATTGACACGGCCCCACTTCACTTCGCCCGAGGCGATGAACTGGTCGATCACCACCTGTGCGCCATTGGCAAAGTCGCCAAACTGCGCTTCCCAAATCACCAAGGTGTTGGGGTCGTTGGAGGCATAGCCATACTCAAAACCCAGCACCGCTTCCTCCGACAAGATGGAGTCGATGACGTTGAAAGGCGACTGGTTGTCAGCGGCATTTTGCAAAGGGATGTACGTACCCGTGTCCCACTTCTCGCGGTTTTGGTCGTGAATGACCGCGTGGCGGTGGGTGAAGGTGCCGCGTCCGCAGTCCTCGCCTGACAAACGCACTGGAAATCCGCTGGCCACCAAGGAGGCAAAAGCCATGTGCTCGCCCATGCCCCAGTCCACCGGCAAGTCACCGCGCCCCATAGCGGCGCGGTCGTCGTACACCTTTTTCACCAAGGAATGTGGTGTCACAGAAGATGGAATGGTGCTGATGCGCTCGGCCAAGCGTTTCCATTCGGTCATGGGAATGGCGGTGTCAGCCGCATCCGTCCATTTCTTGCCCAAGAAATGCGACCAGTCCACTGTGAACTTGGTTTTGAAATTACTGAGCACAGGGTCCGAGGTGTTTTTGCCTGCGTCCAGAGCAGCGCGGTAGGCCTTGACCATTTCGTCGCCCAAGCCCTCGCCCATGCCTTGGGACGCCAAACGCTCTGCGTACAGCTTGCGCGTGCCGGGGTGGGCTGCGATTTTTTTATACATCAAGGGCTGTGTCAGGCTAGGCGTGTCTGGCTCGTTGTGGCCCAGCTTTCGGAAACAGGTGATGTCCACCACCACGTCTTGGCGAAATTCCATGCGGTATTCCAACGCTAACTGCGTGGCCAACACCACCGCCTCAGGGTCGTCGCCGTTCACGTGCAGCACGGGCGCTTCGACCATTTTGACAATATCGGTGCAAAACACCGAGGAGCGCATATCGCGGGGGTCGGAAGTGGTGAAACCAATTTGGTTGTTGATGATGATGTGCACCGTGCCACCAGTGGAATAACCACGGGTTTGCGCCAGCGCCAAGGTTTCTTGGTTCACGCCTTGGCCGCCGAAGGCGGCGTCGCCATGCACAAGTACCGGCAGCACTTGGCTGCCCTTGGGATCATCGCGGCGGTCCATGCGCGAACGTACCGAGCCTTCCACCACAGGGTTGACAATTTCCAAGTGCGAGGGATTGAAAGCCAAGCTCAAGTGAACCGGGCCGCCAGGGGTGGACACGTCGGAGCTAAAGCCTTGGTGGTATTTCACGTCACCGGCGGGCAATTCCTCTGGGGCGGTATGATCAAACTCGGCGAACATATCGGCGGGCAGTTTGCCCATGGTATTGACCAGCACATTCAAGCGGCCACGGTGGGCCATGCCAATCACCACCTCTTGAACGCCCTTGATGCCTGCCATGTGGATCAACTCGTCCATGGCGGCGATGAAGCTTTCACCTCCCTCCAACGAGAAGCGCTTTTGACCCACGTATTTGGTGTGCAAATAGCGCTCTAGGCCTTCGGCAGCGGTGAGGCGGTCGAGGATGTGTTTTTTCTTCTCGGCGCTGAAAGTCGGTTTGCTGCGAATGCTCTCCAACTTTTGCTGCCACCAACGCTTTTGCGTCATGTCGGTGGTGTACATGTACTCCGCACCCAAAGTGCCGCAGTAGGTTTCACGCAGGGCATTGACCAATTCACGCAAGCTCATGCGGTCTTTGCCGAAGAAGGTGTTGCTGGTGTCGAACACGGTTTCTTGGTCGGCGTCGCCAAAACCATAGAACGAGGGTTCAAGTTCAGGAATATTGGGGCGCTCGGTGCGCTGCAAGGGGTCGAGGTTGGCCCAGCGTTGGCCCACGTTGCGATAAGCCGCGATTAACTGCTGCGCGGCGGTGCGTTTGCGCCCCATCTCGGCGTCGGCGCTGGCCATGACCACACGGGTACCACCTTGTTTGGCACGCTCGGCAAAGGCATTGACCACAGGCAAATGGGGGACGTCTTTGGCATTGCTGCCGTCGACCGCGGGAACGTGTTGAAGCGCATCGAAATACTGGCGCCAGCTGTCGGGGACGCTGCCAGGGTTGGCGAGGTAGTTTTCGTACATCTCTTCGACATAAGGAGCGTTGCCCCCAAAGAGATAAGTGTTGCCCGCATAGGCTTGATAGACGGACGAACCCGTCTGCGATGAATCGCTCATGGCGCTGACCTCCGTTTCCCTGCAGGAAACATTAGCTTGGTTGAAGAACCCTCCACGACACGGCTGAACCGGCTAGTGGATGCGACCCAAGAGGCTGCCCCTTAGGTATGTACGGTCATTGTGCCATCGATAACTGACAGTTTCACGACAAGTGCGAAATATGTCGGTTTAATCCATCAAGCCAGCTGCTCTTTGATTTGTTGCAAAGGTGTCGGATCGTCAATCGTGGTCAGGTCACCGGGGTCGCGCTTCTCGCACACCGCTTGAATGGCTCGGCGCAGCAACTTACCGCTGCGGGTCTTGGGCAACAAACTCAGGAACAGTACCCTTGAGGGTCTTGCAACAGCGCCCAGCTGGCTGTCCACCAATTTCATGATCTCGCCTTCCAACTTCAAGCGCCCTGCTGCGTCGCTCAAGGCAGAGGTGTCTTTGGCCACTACAAAAGCCATGGCCACCTGCCCTTTGAGCTGATCTGCCACACCCACTACCGCGACCTCGGCCACATTCGGGTGGCTGGAGATGCTTTCTTCAATCTCACGGGTGCCCAAGCGGTGTCCCGCCACATTGATGACATCGTCGGTGCGCCCCAAGATGAAGTAGTAGCCGTCTTCGTCGCGCACACCCCAGTCGAAGGTGGAGTACATCAGCTTGCCCGGAATGCTTTGCCAATAGGTTTTGACAAAACGCTGATCGTCGCCCCACAGGGTTTGCAAACAACCCGGCGGCAAGGGCCCCTCGATGACCACCACGCCTTTTTGGTTGGCACCGTGCAAGGGTTCACCGGTGTTTTCATCGACCAGCTTGACATCAAAACCATACATGGGGATGCCAGGGCTACCGTATTTGCTTGGCATTTTTTGCACACCGTTGGCCACAGTGAGGATGGGCCAGCCGGTTTCGGTTTGCCAGTAGTTGTCGATGATGGGTTTTTTCAAGCCGTCGGCAATCCATTGCGCGGTGGGTTCATCCAGCGGTTCACCAGCCAAATACAGGGCTTTGAGGCTGGAGATGTCGTATTTGCTTAACAACGCGGGGTCTTGCTTCTTTAAAACCCGCACCGCTGTTGGGGCGCTGAACATGTGGGTGACTTTGTATTTTTCGACCAACTGCCACCAAATACCGCCATCGGGGCGTGTGGGCAAGCCCTCGTACATGAGGGTGGCCATACCGGCCAAGAGCGGGCCGTAAATGATGTAACTGTGGCCCACCACCCAACCGATGTCGCTGGTCGAGAAATACACCTGCCCTGCTTGGCCTTCGAAAATATGCTGCATGCTGGCCGCCAAAGCCACGGCATAACCGCCTGTATCGCGCTGCACGCCCTTGGGCTTGCCGGTGGTGCCTGAGGTGTACAGGGTATAGCTGATGTGGTTGCTGTCCACCCAGACACAGGGCACTTGAGCGTTCAGGTGGGTTTGGCGCAAAGCGGCGTAACCGTGGTCACGGCCGTCTACATGGGTGAAGGGACTCAAGCCTCGGTCAACCATCAAGACCGACGCAGGTTTGTGCTGGCTGAGTTGAATGGCCTCGTCCAGCAAGGGTTTGTAAGGTACCACCTTGCCACCGCGCGAACCCGCGTCAGCGCTGATGACGAGCTTGGGCGTGGCGTCTTCAATGCGGGTGGCCAAGGAATGCGCTGCAAACCCGCCAAACACCACCGAGTGGATGGCACCTATGCGCACACAGGCCAACATGGCAAACGCCGCCTCGGCGATCATCGGCATGTAAATCAACACACGGTCGCCTTTGCCAACACCAAGACTTTGCAAAATGGCGGCCATGCGCTGCACCTCGGTGTGCAACTGGGCAAAGCTGTAAGTGACTTCTGTATCGGTTTCAGTAGACACGTAGATCAGCGCGGGTTTGTCACCATGCTGGGCCAAATGGCGGTCCACCGCGTTGTGGCACAAATTGGTTTGACCACCTTGGTACCAGTCAGCGAATGGAGGACGGCTGTAGTCGCAAATCTGGGTTGGCGGCACATGCCAATCGATCAATTGGGCTTGCTCACCCCAAAAACCCTCTCGGTCGTCCAAAGACCGGCGGTAAAACGCTTGGTAGGTATTCATCTAGTCTCCCTTGTATGGGTTCTTCTTATTTGATCAAGGCTTGCATCTCTTTAAAGTGCGGGTGTTCTGCGGTACGAAGCCACTCGAACAACACCATCTCGGTAGTCACCAACTCCACACCGGCACCTGCCAAGCGGTCGAAAGCCGCGTCGCGGTTGCGCTCGGTGCGAGAACTGCAGGCGTCAGTGACCACCCAAACTTCAAACTCGTCTTCAAGCAAGTCCAAAGCAGTTTGCAACAAACACACATGGGCTTCCACCCCAGCCAGCACCACACTGGCGCGTTCAGGCGCAGGAGCGGTGGGCTTTTGCAAATGCTTGGGCAAGCTACGGGCGTTGCCTTGGGCGGGTTTGGCCACAGGCGACGGGCGCAGCAGTTCCAGCAAACCTTCTTCGCAAGCACTGAACTGCAATTTAGCCAGCGTTTGCGTACACATTGCTTTCATTGCGGGGGGCAAACTGCCCAATTTCGAGGGGTTTTGCTCGGTTCCCCACAAAGGTACGCCCAACAGGTGGGCAGCTTGCGCCAGCCGCATGGCGTTGTCTAAACAAGCTTGCCCCTCGAACAGGGCAGGCATGAGGCGCTCTTGGTAATCGATCAACACCAGTTGGCTGTCATCTGCGTCCATCAACATGGCTTAAATCCTCACCACCACACGACCGCGCACCTGACCCGCCATCAGCGCATGGGCTTTGTCAGCGGCGTGGTCCAAATCGACCTCTTCAACCATGCTCTCGAGCTTGGCGATGTCCAAATCTCTTGCCAAACGCTCCCAAGCTTGCTGGCGCAGCGCCAGCGGCGCCATGACGGAATCCACGCCGATCAAACGAACGCCGCGCAAGATGAAGGGCATGACGGTGGTGGGCAAGTCCATGCCCTGCGCCAAGCCACATGCTGCTACTGCACCGCCGTAGCGGGTTTGCGCCAGCGCATTGGCCAAGGTGTGCGAGCCCACAGCGTCGACCACGCCAGCCCAGCGTTCTTTTTGGAAGGGCTTACCAGCAGCAGAGAGTTCGGCGCGGTCGAGCAGGCTGCTCGCACCCAAGCTTTTCAAATAGGCCTCCTCGCTGGTTTTGCCGGTAGCCGCCACGACTTGGTAACCCAATTGAGCGAGCAAGGCAATCGCCACACTGCCCACGCCGCCAGTGGCACCGGTCACCAAGACCTCGCCACTGCCGGGCTTGACACCCTGCTGCTCCAATGCCATGACGCACAACATGGCGGTGTAACCCGCCGTGCCAATCGCCATGGCTTGGCGAGGCGTGAAAGCTGTGGGGAGTTTGACCAGCCAATCGCCCTTGAGACGGGCTTGTTCGGCCAGGCAGCCCCAATGGGTTTCGCCCACGCCCCAACCATTGTGAACAAAACTGTCGCCGGCCTTCCACTTCGGGTGGCTAGAGGCGATGACAGTGCCAGCACCATCGATGCCAGCCACCATAGGCCAGTTGCGCACCACTGGGCTTTTGTTCGTGATGGCCAAGCCGTCTTTGTAATTCAAGGTGGAATAGGCCACGCGCACATGCACATCGGCCTCGGGCAAGCGGCTTTCGTCCACAGACTGGACAGAGGCTTGGAAATTGGGTTCTTTTTCTAGTAGCAGTGCGCGAAACATGGTTTTCCTTAAAGGGTTTAAGTCGTGAATTGGCCCATTGTCCTTCAAAGCCCTTTGCGGACAGCTTGCAGCAAAACGGCATTGATGCGGGTTTGCCATCCAGGACCCGTGGCGTTGAACGCATCCAATACATCTGCGTCGACCCGCATATTGAGTGTGGGTCGTTTCACTTACAATTTCTTGATGATGTAAGAGTCAGGGCCAAATCTTGAAGCGCTACTGGCGTAAGAAAACCCCTTTGCTTACACGGTTATGATCTCGCCCCATGCCGAAACACCTTTTGATACCCTTGCTGATGCTGGCTTTGGGCGCACACGCTGCGCCCAACAACGCCGCGCATGACGAGCTTGACCTGCTGCTGATTGAGCGTGGCGTGGTCAAGGCCGTGGCGGATGTTGGTCAAAAGGTAGGCACCGTCGGCCAAAACTTCGGCTCTCAAGCCTCTGAATTGGTGGTCAATGCCATGGGCTATTTGGGCGTGCCTTATCGCCGCGGCGGAACTGGCATCCAAGGTTTTGATTGCAGCGGCTTTGTGCAAGCCATGTACGAGAACAGCTTGGGTTTGGTTTTGCCGCACAACGCCAAGGCGCAGGCTGCAGCCACCGATAAAATTGACAAAACTGAACTGCAGCCTGGTGATTTGGTATTTTTCAACACTCTGCGCCGTGCCTTCAGCCATGTCGGCATTTATGTCGGTGAGGGCAAGTTCATCCACTCGCCACGCCCAGGCGGTGAAGTTCGTATCGAAGACATGCGCGAGAGTTATTGGGTCAAACGCTTCAATGGCGCACGTCGGGTCAATCCTGAGTTAAACAACACGGTTTCTGACGCCTCTTTGCGATAAGCTAGGCCTAAGCTAGTAGGTTTTCGCGCAAACCGCTGTCGCTTAGTCTGTTCTTTTTCAGAGAAACGCCATGTCTGAACCCCTATTGATTGCCCGCAACGCCTCGGCAGAGTGTTTTTTGCTGCCCCAACTGACCAACCGCCACGGCCTGATCACAGGCGCCACCGGTTCGGGCAAAACCGTCACCTTGCAAACCATGGCGCAAAGCCTCTCGCGCATTGGCGTGCCGGTGTTCATGGCCGACGTCAAGGGTGACCTGACGGGCCTTAGCCAAACGGGTAAGCTGAGCGACAAAATGGCCGCCATATTGAAAGAGCGCGGCTTGGAGATACCCGCTTTTGCGCCCTGCCCCACCACCTTGTGGGATGTGTTTGGCGAGCAGGGCCACCCGGTGCGCGCCACCGTCAGCGACATGGGACCGCTGCTTTTGGGGCGCATGCTCAACCTCAACGACACCCAAGAGGGCGTGCTCAACTTGGTGTTCAAAATCGCCGACGACCGTGGCATGTTGCTGCTAGACCTCAAAGACCTGCGCGCCATGCTGCAGTATGTGGGTGACAACGCCAAAGAGTTCACCACCGAGTACGGCAATGTCAGCGCCGCCAGCATCGGCGCCATACAACGCGGCTTGATGCAAGTCGAGCAACAAGGCGGCGACAAGTTCTTTGGCGAGCCCATGCTCGACATCCACGACTTCATGCAAACCGACGGCAACGGCCACGGCATGGTCAACATCTTGGCGGCCGACAAGCTGATGAACTCGCCGCGCCTGTACGCCACGTTTTTGCTGTGGATGCTGTCCGAATTGTTCGAGCAACTGCCCGAAATCGGCGACCCTGATAAACCGAAGCTGGTGTTCTTTTTCGACGAAGCGCATTTGCTGTTCAACGAAGCCCCCAAGGCCTTGATCGAGCGCATCGAGTTGGTGGTGCGCTTGGTGCGCTCCAAAGGCGTGGGCGTGTATTTCGTCACTCAAAACCCGCTGGACATCCCCGACAGCGTGCTGGCGCAATTGGGTAACCGTGTGCAGCACGTGCTGCGGGCTTTCACGCCGCGTGACCAAAAAGCCGTGGCCGCCACCGCCCAAACTATGCGCCCCAAAAAAGGCTTGAACATTGAAGCGGCCATCACCGATTTGGCCGTGGGCGAGGCGCTCATCAGCCTGCTCGACGCCAAGGGCCGCCCGAGTGAAACCGAGCGCGTGTTTGTGTTGCCCCCCGGTAGCCAGCTTGGCCCCATCACCGCCGAGCAACGCCAAGCCTTGCTGCAAAGCTCGTTGGTGGCGGGTGTATATGAAAAAACCGTGGACCGCGAATCCGCTTATGAGTTAATCAAGGGTCGAGCTCCCGCCATGGACGAGAGCGCTGTGCAAAAAGCGCAGACCCAGCTCAAAAGCACGAGCACCGACGAGGGCGGTGGCTTGATGACAGGCGTTTCTGACATGCTGTTTGGCAGTTCCGGCCCCAGGGGCGGCAAACGCGACGGCGTGGCGCAACTGGTGGTAAAAAGTGCGGTACGCACCGTTGGTTCGGCCATTGGCCGCGAAATTGTGCGCGGCGTTTTAGGAAGTTTGCTGGGCGGCGGCGGTCGCAGGAGATAAGCATGAAGCTCAATGATGTACCCATGACAAGCTCAACACCCTATGACCAAGCTTTCTTGGAAGCGCACTGGATGCCCTTCACAGGCAACCGCAACTTCAAAGCCAAGCCTCGCCTCATCGCCAGCGCCAAGGGCGTTTATTACACCGATGTAGACGGGCGCCAAATCTTGGACGGTTTGTCGGGCCTGTGGTGTTGCGGACTAGGCCATTCGCGCCCCGAGTTGGTGGAAGCGGCAGCCCACCAAATGGCAACACTGGACTACTCCCCCGCTTTTCAACACGGCCACACCAAGTCCTTCGAATTGGCCAACCGCTTGAAAGCGCTCACCCCAGATGGCCTCGACTATGTATTCTTCACAGGCTCAGGTTCAGAAGCAGCAGACACCTCTTTGAAAATGGCCCGCGCTTATTGGAGGGCTAAAGGCATGGGCAGCAAAACCCGATTTATTGGCCGCGAAAAGGGCTACCACGGCGTGAACTTTGGCGGTATTTCGGTAGGTGGCATGCCCGGCAACCGCAAAACTTTTGGCCAAGGTGTCGAGGCTGATCATCTGCCGCACACCCAGTTGCCCGAAAACGCTTTCTCCAAAGGCATGCCTACGCATGGCGTGCATTTGGCAGAAGAACTTTTGCGCCTGATTGCTTTGCACGACGCCTCCAATATTGCGGCTGTCATCATCGAACCTTTTTCGGGGTCGTCAGGCGTGGTCATTCCGCCGGTGGGCTATTTGCAGCGCATCCGCGACATCTGCACCGCGCACAATATTTTGCTGATTTTTGACGAGGTCATCACCGGCTTTGGTCGCTGTGGCAGTTACACCGGCGCCGAATCCTTTGGTGTCACGCCCGACATCATGAACGTGGCAAAGCAAATCACCAATGGCACCCAGCCCTTGGGTGCGGTGCTGGCAAGCGCGGATATTTACAACACCTTCATGGCGCATGGCGGCCCCGAGTACATGCTCGAGTTCGCGCATGGCTACACCTATTCAGCCCACCCCGTGGCCTGCGCTGTGGGCTTGGCTGCATTGGACGTGCTGGTTAAAGAAGACATGCTGGGTCGCGTCAACAACATCGCGCCTTACTTTGAAGCGGCAGTGCACAGCTTGAAAGGCGTGCGCCACGTCACCGATATTCGAAACTATGGTCTGGCCGCTGGTTTTACGCTTAATGCGCTGCCGGGCGAGCCCGCCAAACGTCCCTATGAAGTCGCTATGAAATGCTGGGACAAAGGCTTTTATGTGCGCTATGGCGGGGACACGATTCAGCTCGCCCCACCTTTCATCATGGAAAAAAACCAAATCGACAGTCTGGTTCAAGCCCTTGGCGAAGCTTTGCAGGAAACCAACTGATATGACACAGCTATTAACCCGCTTGGTATACATCAGCCGTGCGGTGGGGCCACAAACCACCACGGTCACCACCCAAATTTTGGAAACAGCACGGGCTTTTAACAAGTCGCACAACCTTACTGGTGTGCTTTGCCAAGGCAAGGGCTTGTATGTGCAAGTGCTCGAAGGCGAGCGCAGCGTGATCAACAGCCTTTACAGGCGCATCGTTGCTGACAATCGCCATGACCAACCCGACATCGTGTCTTTCACTGACATCAACAGTCGGGAATTCGGTTCGTGGTCTATGGCGCTGGTGAACCTAAGCATGGACGACCCCATGGTGGTCATGAAACACCCAGAGTTTGATCCTTACTCCGCCAACAGCACCGCCATCATTGGGTTGATCACCGACTTACTGACATCAGCTTCAGCCATACAAGACCCCGCTTGAGGCCTGGGTTTACTTGTTGCGGAAATTGTCGTGACAGTTTTTGCAAGTGCCTCCGGTTGCACTCACAGCAGCTTTCAAGTCGTCTAACTTGCCGGTTTTGGCAGCGGCACTCAGTTTGACCACCTCGGCTTGCATTTTGTCAGCAGCGTCTTTGAATTTGGCGTTGTCCGACCAAACTTCAGGCTTGGCCTTGGTATTGCCGCCTTGGTCGGTGCCTTCGCCAAAAGCGGTCCATGGTAATTTGGACATGAACTCCACCACGGCAGCGTTGTCGGCAGCAGCTTTGGCATCATAAGGAATTTTGCCCTGTGCCATGCCAGCCAAGCGACCGAAATGCGCACCCATCACCGCCAAGGAACTTTGACGGTATTTGATGGCATCCTCGGGTTTGGCGAACTGGGCTTGTGCAGACGAGAAGGTGAAACTGCCGATGAGTAACATCGAAGCAAGAGATAGAAATTTCATGAAAGGCCCCTTTAAATAATGTCTGAGAAGTTTAGCGTGAAGGTATGGGACTTACCCACACGGGTTTTCCATTGGAGTTTGCTGTTGGCTATCTGCGGGTCGTTTTACGCCGTGTGGATTGCCCAAGACATGGTTTTGCACAGCCGATTTGGCTATGCGGTTTTGGCTCTGTGCCTGTTTCGCTTGGTGTGGGGCGTGGTGGGCGGCCATTGGTCGCGCTTTGCGTCCTTTGTGCCTTCATGGCGGCAAACCCGTGCCTACCTGTCTTCCACTGACGCTGACATGGTCAACCCAGGCCACAGCCCCTTGGGTGCTTGGTCGGTCTATGCCCTGCTTTTATTTTTGCTCTTGCAAGTCGCCAGTGGTTTGGGCAGCGATGACGATGTAGGGTTTAACGGACCGCTCACACCCTTGATACCTTCAAGCTGGGTGTCTTTTCTCACCACCTACCACGCCGATGTGGGCAGATGGGTGTTGATTGGCCTCATCGCTTTGCATGTGGTGGCGGTGCTTTTTTACACATTGGTGAAACGCCAAGCCTTGATTCAAGCCATGTGGCACGGCGTAAGGCAGTGGCCGGTGGATGCAGTGGCCTCTGTGGATACATGGCCTAGGCGTTTGGGGGCTTTGCTGATCATCTGCGTCATCGCACTGGGTATCGCTGCCTTGCTGCAGCTTGTGTAGGTACTTGCCGCAGGCTCGTCCTCCCCTCCATGCTGTCACAACGTCGGCTACGGCCGACCTGCGACACACACCTTACGAGGCAAGACATCAGGCTTTATCCAAATGCGCTTGCATGCCCCTGCGCGGTGAAGGTCCGACCTCTGGCGCATAGCCCAAACGTGTCCACATTTGCACAGTGTCTGCGCTGTCCTTGCCACCTAAAAGTTGGTGAATGGCTTTGTAGTTTTGCGCCTGCTCAGGGTACTCTTGCAAGGCCTGCGACAAAGGGTGCATACGCAAGCCTAGGGCAGTAGCTGCGAGTTGCAAGCGCACATAAGCACGGCCACACAGCATTTGTGTTGTGCGGGTGTTGTCCGTGGTGCTGAGCCACACACAGGCGGGCGTGGCCGTCATTTTTTCGTTGAAATCGCTGATTTGTCCTTTGACGGCCGAGCTGTCTGGCTCTGAAGGCTTGCTGCGGTCAAACAAGCCGAGTACCACCAAACCGCGAATCATCGGCGTGTTGAGGGAAATACCATCGCGGTAATGTGCTATTTCTTGCGGACCGACCCGCAACACCTTGTACGACTCCAGCAAAGTGCGTGGGGTTTGCATTTCAATGCGCCATGCGTCCATGGCAATTTGCCGGTGTTGCTGCATGCTGGCTTCGTCTGCAGTGACCAAACCAAATTTGACAGGCAAGCCCTTGACGCTATCGGCCAAGGCCTGGCGTGCTTGGGCATTGGGGATGCGGTTTTCATAAAGCCCACGGTGGGTATGTCGATGAAAGATCTGCGCAAATAAAGGATCTGCTTTAACGGCATCGTCCTTGACCAGGCGAATGCTGACGGTGGGTCGGCCATCGGGCGCTTTGGCATCGAACTCACCCTCAGGGAACAGGTTGATGTCGGCGCGGTAGCCCCTTTGTTTGGCAGCCATGTCCAACAGCTCTAAAAAAGTCCCTTGGCTGATGACGAGCTGTCGCGACCATGGGTCAGTTTCGGGCAACAAGCGCTGCAAGTCCATGCGCAGCACGATGGTGTCTGGGGTGTCCAGATTCACCAACCAAGACTGCAAATTGTGGGCGTGGGGGGCTAACAAAGCGTGAGAAAGCGCCCAGCGACGAATATCCAAATCATCCGCGGGTGGCTGCCAAGCAACTATCGCCTCGGGCGGCAAGGCGCTGCTGCAACCAGACAGGCTGCTGACAGTGGCGGCGGCTATCACACCACCCCCTGCGATACGTAAAAATTGACGTTTATTCATGCTTTTCTCCCTTGAAACTGTTGTGGATGTATGCATTGTGTTGAAGCACTGAAAATTGCACAATTGCATAAAACCAAAACACAACTATTCATTTATGAATGACAAAAACTTCAACTGGTCTTTGATCCCCTCGTTTTTGGCGGCCTTGGAACACGGCAGTTTGATGGGCGCGGCGCGGGCGACCGGAGTGAGCCAACCTACCTTGGGGCGGCATATTGCCGAATTGGAACAACAATTGAATGTGCTGCTTTTTGAGCGCACAGGCCGCGGTTTGCAAGCCACACCCAACGCTTTGGCTTTGGCCGAAGCCGCCCAAACCATGCAAAGCGGCGCAGCCAGTTTTTCGCGCTTGGCCAGTGGCAGCACCGCCAGTTTGCAGGGCTTGGTTCGCATCACCGCCAGCCAACCGGTGGCGTGTTTTTTGTTGCCGCCCATCTTGGCAAACATGCGACGGTCCTTGCCCGAGGTGACGGTGGCGCTGGTGGTCAGCAACGATGTCAGCAACTTGCTGCGCCGTGAAGCCGATATTGCCCTGCGCATGGTGCGCCCCGAGCAAAGCAGCCTCATCGCCAAGCAAATCGGCCACATCGCCATTCGGGCCTGCGCACACCGCGACTATCTGCAACGCACAGTCACCCCCGTGCAAGTCGCCGATTTGCTTAACCACGATCTGATCGCAGGCGACCACAACAGTGATGTTGAACTGGGTTTTGAGGCGCAAGGTTTTGCGGTTAAAGATTTGCAATTTGCCTTGCGCAGCGACGACCTGATCGCCCAATGGGTGGCGGTCAAAGCGGGTTTGGGAGTGGGCTTTATGGCCGACTACTTGCTGCGCAGCGAGCCTTCAGTTCAAGCTCTGCTACCCGAGTTGGAACTGCCCCAATTCCCCATGTGGCTCACCGTACACCGAGAGCTGCAAACCAGCGCTCGCATTCGTGCTGTTTACGATTTTTTTGCTGAGCAGGTGGGGCAAAGTTTGAAGGTTTAGCATTGAGAGCGGCTTTGCATTTAAACGGCGGGCAGTTTTCTCATCGCCACCTCAAACAAGGGGTGCGCCAACCACCCCGCCAACCAAGCCTTCACGGCAGGCAAAGGCAAGGCCTCAAACCATGCCGGATCCACCGCCGCAAACTGGCGCACAAACGGAAAAATGCCGATGTCTGCTGCGCAAGGGGTGGCGCCGCCCAGCTGGGGCTGGTCTTTCAATTGCGCTTCCAAGGGCTTTAACAGCACAGCCATGGCTTTGCTGGCGTGGTGCTCGGTGCCCAAAGCGTCGCCAAAGCGCTGCGGGTATTTGTAGCGGTCTAAGTGGTACTTGAACTCGCCATCGCAAAGCGCGACCAATGATTTATTTTCAGAGGATTGCGCCCTTGCCCACCAAGTGTCTTTGTCGCCGTTCTGCCCATAGGCCCAGCACATGATGTCCCAGCTTTGCTCCAGCACCTCGCCATTGGCCAAGACCAGCACCGGCACCGTGCCTTTGGGCGACACCGCCAACATGGCGGGGGGCTTGTCGCGCAACGAGGTCAATTCATGCGCTTGGTATTCCACACCCGCTTGCAGCAAAGCCATGCGAGCGCGCATGGCGTAGGGGCAGCGGCGGTAGGTGTAGAGAAGGGGTTTTGACATCAGCCGTTAAAGGCGCCAGATGCTTATTTACGTGCCGGCGGCAAATCCGTGCAAGACCCATGCGCCACCTCGGCCGCCATGCCAATGCTTTCGCCAAGCGTCGGATGCGGATGAATCGTCTTTCCAATATCCACCGCATCTGCGCCCATCTCTATAGCGAGTGCAATCTCACCAATCATGTCGCCCGCATGGGTGCCTACGATGCCGCCGCCCAAGATCTTGCCGTGGCCATGGGTTTCCTCGGAGTCGTCAAACAAGAGCTTGGTAAAGCCCTCATCTCGGCCATTGGCAATGGCTCTGCCTGAGGCAGCCCAAGGGAACAAACCTTTCTTTACTTTGATACCTTGCGCTTTGGCCTGATCTTCGGTGAGTCCCACCCAAGCCACTTCGGGGTCGGTATAGGCCACGCTTGGTATCACTCGCGCATCAAACGCAGACGACGCCAACTCGTGTTTGTCCAGCAACTCACCGGCAATCACCTCTGCAGCCACATGGCCCTCATGAACCGCTTTGTGCGCCAACATGGGCTGTCCCACCACATCGCCAATGGCAAAGATGTGTGGCACATTGGTGCGCATTTGCTTGTCCACTTGGATGAAGCCGCGGTCAGTGATATCCACACCGGCTTTATCGGCTGATATTTTTTTGCCGTTTGGGGTACGACCCACGGCTTGCAACACCAAGTCATACAACTGCGGCGCGGGTGCGCCTTCTCCTTCAAACGTCACCTCGATACCCTTGGCCATGGCTCTGGCGGACACGGTTTTGGTTTTCAGCATGATGTTGTCAAAGCGCGGCGCATTCATTTTTTGCCACACCTTCACCAAGTCGCGGTCCGCACCTTGCATCAAGCCATCCATCATCTCCACCACATCCAGCCTCGCACCCAGCGTGCTGTAGACGGTGCCCATCTCTAGACCGATGATGCCGCCGCCTACGATCAACATGCGTTTAGCTGTCTTGGCCAATTGCAATGCGCCAGTGCTGTCGACCACGCGGGGGTCGTCGGGCATGAAGGGCAAATGCACCGCTTGACTACCCGCTGCGATGATGCAGTTTTTAAAACTGACCACTTGGGTTTTGCCGGTTTTGTCTTGCGCTTTGCCGCTGGTTTCTTCCACCGACACATGGTTCGCATCGACAAACACACCGTAGCCACGCAGCACAGTGACCTTGCGCATTTTGGCCATGGCCGCCAAACCGCCGGTCAGCTTGCTGATGACTTTTTCTTTGTGGCCACGCAAGGTGTCAATGTTCACCTTGGGTTTACCAAAGTCTATGCCCACAGCAGACAGGTGGCTCACCTCGTCCATGACGGCTGCCACATGCAGCAAGGCCTTAGAGGGAATGCAACCCACGTTCAAACATACGCCACCCAACTCGGCGTAACGCTCGACGATGGCTACTTTGAGGCCCAAGTCTGCGGCACGAAAGGCCGCGCTGTAGCCGCCAGGCCCGCCACCTAAGACCAGCAGGTCGTAGTCGCGGGGTTGGGTGGTCACTGCGTGTCCTCTTGGGGGAGAAACAGTCTGGGGTAGCTTTACTTCGCTAGCCAAGACAGGGGCTTGTTGCGCTTGACTCGCAATGACACTGTCGGTCAGTTCGGCGCCAGAGGCAGAGGCAGTCTCAAGGACCAACACCACTGAGCCCTGCTTCACCTTGTCACCCAGTTTCACTTTCAATGCACTCACGACACCAGCATGTGAAGAGGGAATTTCCATGGACGCTTTGTCACTTTCCACAGTGATCAGGCTTTGGTCTACCGCCACCGTGTCGCCCACTTTCACCAGCAGCTCAATCACCGCCACTTCGTCAAAGTCGCCGATGTCGGGTACTTGAATATCAGTATTTGCCATGACTGTCCTTGGCGTTAAAGCAAGACGCGACGGAAATCGCCGAGTACTTGGCCCAAATAGGCATTGAAGCGGGCTGCAGCTGCGCCATCAATCACGCGGTGGTCCCAAGTGAGTGACAAGGGCAGCATCAAGCGTGGCACAAACTCTTTGCCGCTCCACACTGGCTCCATGGTGCTGCGACACACTCCCAAGATGGCCACTTCTGGGGCGTTAATGATGGGCGTGAAATAGCGCCCCCCAATACCACCCAAGCTGGAAATGGTGAAGGTGGCACCCGACATTTCAGCGGGACTGAGTTTGCCTTCGCGGGCTTTTTTAGCCAATTCACCCATCTCAGCGCTGATTTGCAAAATGCCTTTTTTGTCTGCATCTTTGAGCACAGGCACCATCAAACCGTTGGGGGTATCAGCCGCAAAACCGATATGCCAGTATTGCTTGTAAACCAGCGCATCCCCATCAAGCGAGCTGTTGAACTGGGGAAACTTTTGCAGCGCTGAGACGCAAGCTTTAATGAGGAAAGCCAGCATGGTGACCTTGATGCCGCTTTTTTCGTTTTCCTTGTTGGTCAACACACGAAAAGCTTCGAGATCAGTGATGTCTGCATCGTCGTGGTTGGTAACAGCGGGAATCATCACTGCGTTGCGCAGCAAATTGGCACCGCTGATTTTTTGAATACGTCCTAACTCTTTTCGCTCGATGGGACCAAACTTAGCGAAGTCCACCTTGGGCCAAGGGATGAGGCCTAGGCCTGCACCGCCCTCGCCAGTTGGCGCCTTGCTGCTTTGCGCTTGGGTAAGGGTGTCTCCCGCCATGACTGCGCGGCTGTAGGCTTGAACATCTTCTTGAGAAATGCGTCCTTTGGGGCCGCTGCCTTTGACTTCATGGAGTGGCACACCAAGCTCACGCGCAAATTTGCGTACCGAGGGTGAGGCGTGGGGCAAAGTGCCATCCGCAGGGGACGGTTTCACTGGTGTCGCCGCGAGTCCAGTGGTGGGTAATGGAGCGACAATGACGGGGGCTTGGAATGCTTGACTCACACTGACAGTTGCAGCTGCCGTGACTGGCGGTGCCACAGCAAGACTGGCGGGCGGTGTTGGCACTGCGAGACCCGTGGCCGCTGCAGTCTCCACCAGCACAATCACCGAGCCCTGCTTGACCTTGTCGCCAAGTTTGACACGCATTTCCTTGACCACACCCGCATGCGAGCAAGGGATTTCCATCGAAGCCTTGTCAGACTCCACCGTGATCAAAGACTGTTCAGCGCGAACTTTGTCGCCCACTTTCACCAACAACTCAATCACCGCCACTTCATCAAAGTCGCCAATGTCAGGGACCTTCACTTCCATTGTTGCCATGTGTTTTCTCCCTTGATCAAGCGTGCAGCGGATTGATCTTATCCGCCTGCAATTGGTATTTTTGAATAGCTTTGGCAACGGTTTCGGCTGGCAATACACCATCTTCACTCAAGGCCTTGAGTGCAGCGATAACGATGTAGTGGCGATTCACCTCAAAGTGTTCGCGCAATTTGCTGCGGAAATCGCTGCGTCCAAAACCATCGGTGCCCAATACTTTGTAAGCGCGACCCGCAGGGATGTAGGCGCGGATTTGTTCGGCATAAGCTTTCATGTAATCGGTGGACGCCACCACCGGACCCTCGTGCGGCGTCAACTGTTGCGCCACAAAGGATTCACGGGGTGCATCGGTGGGGTGCATCAGGTTCCAGCGCTCGGCCTCAGCACCATCGCGGGCCAATTCGTTGAAGCTGGGGCAACTCCACACGTTGGCCGCCACACCCCAATCGGCGGTTAACAAGTCACGCGCAGCCATGGACTCGCGCAAGATGGTGCCCGAACCCAGCAGGTTCACGCGGGGCATTTTTTTCGCGCCTTCAGCAACTTGCAACAAATACATGCCTTTGATGATCTGTTCTTCTGTACCCGCTGTGAGGCCGGGCATGGGGTAGTTTTCATTCAGCAGGGTGAGGTAATAAAACACGTTCTCTTGCTTTTCCACCATGCGCTTCAAACCATGTTGCATGATGACCGCCACCTCATGGGCAAAGGTCGGGTCGTAGCTGACGCAGTTGGGAATGGTGCCCGCCAAGATGTGGCTGTGGCCGTCCTCGTGCTGCAAGCCCTCGCCGTTCAAGGTAGTACGGCCTGAGGTGCCACCCAGCAAAAAACCTCGTGCTTGCATGTCGCCTGCAGCCCATGCCAAATCACCTACACGCTGGAAGCCAAACATCGAGTAATACACGTAAAACGGAATCATGATGCGGTTGTTGGTCGAGTAAGACGTTGCCGCCGCGATCCAACTGCTCATGCCACCTGCCTCGTTGATACCTTCTTGCAAAATTTGACCCGCTTTGTCTTCCTTGTAGTACATCACCTGGTCTTTGTCCACAGGCGTGTACTGCTGGCCATCAGGGTTGTAAATACCAATTTGTCGAAACAAGCCTTCCATGCCAAAGGTACGCGCCTCATCCACCAAGATGGGAACTACACGTGGACCTAAGGCTTGGTCACGCAATAACTGGGTGAGAAAGCGCACATAAGCTTGGGTAGTGGAGATTTCTCTACCCTCTACCGTGGGTTCGGTGATGGCTTTGAAAGTCTCCATCGAGGGCACGGTGAAGTGTTCATCCGCCTTGGTACGTCGGTGGGGCAAATAGCCGCCCAAGGCTTGTCGACGCTCGTGCAAATAGCGCATCTCGGGGGTGTCGTCAGCGGGCTTGTAAAAAGGCAGCTTGGACAACTCGCTATCGGGAATAGGAATATTGAAGCGGTCGCGGAAGATTTTGATGTCTTCGTCGGTCAGCTTCTTGGTTTGGTGCACCGTGTTTTTGCCCTCACCCGAGGAGCCCATGCCAAAACCTTTGACGGTTTTGATCAGCAGCACCGTGGGTTGACCTTTGTGCTTGACCGCTGCGGCGTAAGCGGCATACACCTTTTGCGGGTCGTGGCCGCCACGGCGTAAATTCCAAATATCGTCGTCGCTCATCTTGGCCACCATCTCCAAGGTGCGCGGGTCGCGGCCAAAGAAATGCTTGCGCACATAAGCGCCATCGTTAGCTTTGAAAGCTTGGTAATCGCCGTCAACGGTTTCCATCATGATGCGGCGCAGAGCGCCGTCTTTGTCGCGGGCGATCAACGGGTCCCAGTTGCTGCCCCAAATCAGCTTGAGCACATTCCAGCCTGCACCTCGGAATTCGCTCTCCAGCTCTTGGATGATCTTGCCGTTGCCGCGCACTGGGCCGTCCAAACGCTGCAAATTGCAGTTGATGACAAAAATCAGGTTATCGAGTTTTTCGCGGGCCGCCAAACCAATAGCGCCCAAAGACTCCACCTCGTCCATTTCACCGTCACCGCAAAACACCCAGACCTTGCGGTTTTCAGTATTGGCAATGCCGCGTGCGTGCAAATACTTCAAAAACCGCGCTTGGTAGATGGCCATCAAAGGCCCGAGGCCCATGGACACGGTGGGAAACTGCCAAAACTCGGGCATGAGCTTTGGGTGCGGGTAGCTGGATAAGCCTTTGCCATCTACCTCTTGACGGAAATTGAGCAACTGCTCTTCGCTCAGGCGCCCCTCTAAATATGCACGTGCATACACGCCGGGCGACACATGGCCTTGGATATAGAGCAAGTCGCCACCATGGTTTTCGTTTTCGGCGTGCCAAAAATGGTTGAAGCCTGCGCCAAACATGTGGGCCAGCGATGCAAACGAGCCAATGTGCCCACCTAAGTCGCCGCCATCAGCGGGGTTGTGGCGGTTGGCCTTGACCACCATGGCCATGGCGTTCCAGCGCATATAAGCACGCAAACGCTCTTCAATCTCGATATTGCCGGGACAACGCTCTTCTTGGTCGGGTTCTAAGGTGTTGACATAGCCGGTATTGGCAGAAAACGGCATGTCGATGCTGTTTTCTCGGGCATGTTCAAGCAGTTGCTCTAACAAGAAGTGGGCCCGCTCTGGTCCTTCAGAGGCGATGACGGCTGAAAGCGCGTCCATCCATTCACGGGTTTCTTGGCTGTCACTGTCATTCAAGGCGAAGGTACGCAAGGGTTCCGTTTGAGCGGCCATGGTTTGTCTCCTTATGGGCATTACTTTCTCAAAGTGTCGCACGTTTCAATGAAAATTTCAAATAGTGCCAGCTCTTTTCTTAATGTGAAATATTGAATCTTCTGGCGAATTTTTTAAGTACCTGGTGCCCTAAACTTAAGCGTCATGCAATTTCAAAAAATCTCCCAACTTATCAAGCCACTTACCAGGCGCTGGGTCGCTTGGTGGAAAAAACAAACGCCTAACCGTCAAGACAGGGTGGCCATGTTGGCTCCCATGGGTGCAGTTGCCATTTTTCTTCTAACGATTATCAGCAGCGTGGGTTACTTACGCTATGAAGAAATGGAACGCGAACAAGAAAGTGTTCAGCGAGATTTGGAATACGCCAACCAAAAAATGCGCCTGCATTTACTGGAACAGCAAGAGCACATGATGAAGCTTGCCAGAGATATTGGCGGTGAAAAGCTAAGCGTTCCCGAGTTTGATGAGCAGTCTTCAGACCTTCTCAAGCAATACCCCGAAATCAATGCCATTCTTTGGGTTGATGAGTACCGGCGCGTCAAGGCACAAGCTAGCAGCAGCAGTTTAGACATGATGCATCTTCACCGTCAAGACGCTTGGCTTGAACACCCAGAAACAGAGGATACCTACTCACTCGCTAAGGAGCTTAGACAAGCTATTTTTTCACCACCTATCACCATCAAGCCGCGTGAAAAAATGGGCCAAGTCGAAACACAAATTCAATTCCACATCCCTATGAGCAACAACACCCATTTCAGGGGTGTGGTGATGGTTGAGTACTCCATCGAAGGCTTGTTGCGATACACCGTACCTGCTGAAGTCACAGCCCGTCATGCAGTTGCTTTGGTGGATGGCAACAATGCCATGCTGGCGGGACAAAGTATCAAGCCGCGCACTGGTTTGTGGGAGTATTCCCCTTGGGAATCCAAGGCCTATGAATACATCGTTCCTATCTCCACCATTGGCAACAGTTTGCAACTTCGCGCACAAGCCTATCGCACCTCCCAAGTTCTCATAGGCAGCGGTCTTTTCTGGCTGGTGATGTTGCTCAGCGGTATGACCACCTGGATGTTGATTGGTACTTGGCGACACACTCGCAGACGCTTTCAAGCCCAACAAGCCTTGATCACGGAGACCAACTTCCGACGTGCCATGGAAAACTCTGTGCTAACCGGTATGCGAGCGATGGACATGAACGGCCGCATCACGTATGTCAACGCAGCTTTTTGTCAAATGACGGGCTGGAGCGAGGCCGAGTTGGTAGGCTCGGGTTCACCTTTTCCGTATTGGCCTGACGAAGACCGTGAGATGCTGCAAATCAAGCTCAACGATCAACTCAACGGTCGTACCACCGTCAGTGGTTTTCAAATTCGAGTTAAGCGCAAAAACGGCAGTATTTTTGATGCCAGACTTTATGTCTCGCCTTTGATTGATGCGGTTGGGCAGCAAACTGGTTGGATGACCTCAATGACTGACATCACTGAACCCAACAAAATTCGCGAACAGCTCTCGGCTTCGCATGAGCGCTTCACCACGGTGCTTGAAGCGCTAGATGCATCTGTGTCGGTATCACCGCTGGGAAGCGCAGAGCTTCTTTTTGCCAATAAGCTCTATCGCCAGTGGTTTGGCAACCAAGGCAAGGGGCATCTGGACTTAGTAACCCAAGCAGGCACACTGCCCCTTAATGAAAGCCAAAATTTAGACAACGTTGACGATATGGTGGGTATGCCAACGCTCAACCTCACGCAAGCCCGAACTGAAAATGCAGAGGTCTATGTTGCTGAGTTGAACAAATGGCTGGAGGTGCGAACCCGTTATTTCAACTGGGTCGATGGGCGACTTGCACAGATGGTCATCTCCACCGACATCACCGCTAGACGATTGGCCGAAGAGCAGGCCGCTTTGCAAGCTGAGCGATCGCAGTCAGCCAGTCGATTGATCACCATGGGTGAGATGGCCTCCAGCGTGGCCCATGAACTGAATCAACCACTGACGGCTATCGCCAATTATTGCAACGGCATGTTGAGCCGCTTACAGGGTAAGCAAATTACTGAGGAAGAGTTAAAAGTTGCCCTCGAAAAAACCTCACGCCAAGCGCAACGCGCGGGGCAAATCATTCAGCGCATACGAAGTTTTGTGAAACGCAGTGAAACCAACCGCGTGAACTCTGCGGTTGCCCCTATCGTGGCAGAGGCGGTTGACCTTGCAGACATTGAACTGCGTCGCAGGCAAGTCAAACTCAGCTTGTTTGTTTCAGACCGCTTATCTAAATTGCATATCGACGCCATACTGATCGAGCAAGTACTTATTAATTTGTTGAAGAATGCAGCCGAAGCCATTGAGCATGCACAACGCCCCCTCCATCAACGCCATGTCGAATTGCAAGTGATTCCTAAAGAAGTAGAAGGTCAAGAGGTGGTGGAGTTTTCAGTCAGCGACACAGGCTCTGGCATGACGGCTGAGGTGATGGAACGTGTGTTTGAGGCCTTCTACACCACCAAGAGCGAAGGCATGGGCATAGGACTGAATTTGTGCCGAACCATCATCGAGTCTCACCAAGGCCATATGACAGCCGAGAACATCTACAATGGAAAATTGATAGTTGGGGGTCGTTTTTCTTTTTGGCTACCAGCCACCAAAACCTTGATACCCCTTTAATGCCTTCAGTGGCGCCTTGGAGCTTGAGATGAGTTTGATCCCCAAAAAAGGCAATGTCTACGTCGTCGACGATGACGAAGCTGTGCGTGACTCCCTGCAGTGGTTGCTCGAAGGTAAAGATTACCGCGTTCGCTGTTTTGATTCTGCAGAAAACTTTTTAAGTCGCTATGACCCGCGCGAGGTTGCTTGTTTGATTGTCGACATTCGAATGCCAGGCATTTCTGGCCTCGAACTACAAGACCGCTTGGTCGAACGCAAGTCCCCTTTGCCGATTGTCTTCATCACAGGTCATGGCGATGTACCCATGGCAGTGAACACCATGAAAAAAGGTGCGATGGATTTCATCCAAAAGCCTTTCAAGGAAGAAGAATTGGTCAGCTTGGTTGAACGAATGCTTGACCTTGCACGTGACTCCTTCAACGATTCACAAATTGCGGCCAACCGTGACGCCCTCATGTCTAAGCTCACCACCCGTGAAGCCCAAGTTCTTGAGCGCATCGTGGCAGGCAGATTGAACAAACAAATTGCGGATGACTTAGGCATCAGCATCAAAACCGTTGAAGCGCATCGAGCCAACATCATGGAAAAGCTCAATGCCAACACGGTTGCAGATTTGCTTAAAATTGCGCTAGGTCAACACGCTAAAAACTGATGTCTGCACTTCTTATCGACGGCAACGCCCTCTCGCAAAACATGCGAGCTGATTTTTCTACCCGAACACAGTCCCTCATCTCGCAAGGTATTCGCCCCGGCTTGGCAGTGGTCTTGGTGGGTGACAACCCAGCATCGCAGGTTTATGTTCGCAATAAAGTCAAAGCTTGCGAACAAGTCGGCATCCATTCACTGCTTGAAAAATACCCACATGACCTGAGCCAAGCTGATTTATTGGCAAGGGTAGATGCGTTGAATAACGATCCCTCTATTCACGGCATTTTGGTACAACTGCCTTTGCCTGCCCATATTGACGCTCAGAAAATCATTGAAGCCATTGCACCCAGCAAAGATGTGGACGGTTTTCATGTGGCCAGTGCTGGCGCATTGATGACGGGATTGCCCGCTTACTGGCCCTGCACACCGCATGGCTGCATGAAGATGTTGGAGAGCATTGGCTACAAGCTCAAAGGCAAGCATGCGGTGGTGATTGGCAGAAGCAATATTGTGGGCAAACCCATGGCACTGATGCTGCTGCAAGAAAACGCCACCGTCACTGTGTGCCATAGCGCAACCGTTGACCTTAAGCACCACTGTTTGCAAGCTGATGTGATTGTGGCGGCAGTAGGCAAGCGCAATGTGTTGACCGCCGACATGGTCAAACCAGGGGCTGTGGTGCTCGATGTTGGCATGAACCGAGATGATGCTGGTAAGTTGTGTGGTGATGTCGATTTCGAGGCCGTCAGGCAAGTGGCAAGCTACATCACGCCTGTTCCCGGCGGCGTTGGCCCCATGACCATCACCATGCTTTTGGCCAACACCTTGGATTCTGCCCAACAGTCTCTAACTGCAAAGACATGACCAACCCCCTTTTAGATTTTTCTTCACTTCCCCGTTTCAGCGAGGTTCATCCCGAACATATTTCTCCCGCCATGACACAACTGCTGGCTCAAGCCGAGCAAGCCATGGCTGAGGTGACTGAACACAACTTCCCAGCGGATTGGCTGACCATCTCAAAAGTGCTAGATACGGCCACCGAGCAACTTGGCCGCGCTTGGGGCATGGTTGGGCATTTGCAAGGCGTGGCTGACACACCTGAGTTACGTTCGGCCTACAACGCCGAATTGCCACGCATCACCGACTTCTTCACCCGCCTTGGTGCCAACGAAGCGCTGTACGCCAAGTACAAGGCAATTTCCTCCAGTTCTTTGAATGCAGAGCAGTCCCGTGCGCACACCCTCGCCTTGCGTAATTTTGTGCTGTCAGGCGCCAAACTTCAGGGGCAAGCCAAAGAACGCTTTGCCGCGATTCAAGAGCGCCTGGCTGAAATCGGCCAGCTTTTCAGTGAGCATGTGCTGGACGCCACCGATCGTTGGTCTGTGCTTGCCTTTGAAGACGAAGTAAAGGGTGTTCCTGCCGATGTATTGCAGACAGCCCAAGCGGCAGCAACGGCAGACGGTCAAACTGGCTACAAACTCACGCTCAAAATGCCGTGCTATTTGCCTGTCATGCAATATGCGCTCAGCAGCAGTTTGCGTGAAAAGTTGTACCGAGCCCATGCTACCCGCGCCTCGGCAGAGTTTGCCCATCCCCAATTTGACAATAGCGCACTGTTACAAGAAATTCTTCAACTGCGCCAAGAAGAGGCTGCTTTGCTGGGTTACGGCAACCACGCAGAAGTCTCGCTTGCCAACAAAATGGCCGAGTCGCCCACGCAAGTCATGGACTTCTTGCGAGATTTGGCACGCAGGGCCAAGCCTTATGCAGAAAAAGATTTAACACAGATGCGTGACTTTGCTCGCTCAGCGTTAAACATCGCCGATCCCCAAGCTTGGGACTGGACCTTCATTGGCGAAAAACTCAAAGAAGCTCGATACAACTTCAGCGAACAAGACATCAAACCCTATTTCACTGCGCCCAAGGTGATGGCGGGCCTGTTCAAAATTGTGGAAACCTTGTTCGAGGTGAGTATCCGACCCGACAACGCTCCAGTGTGGCACCCCAAAGTCGAGTTTTACAAAATAGAACGCGCTGGGCAGTTGGTGGGACAGTTCTACCTCGACCCAGGCGCTAGAAGCGGCAAACGCGGTGGCGCATGGATGGACGATGTGCGAGCTCGTTGGTTGCGTCCTGACACAGGCGTTCTGCAAACCCCCATTGCCCACTTGGTCTGCAACTTTGCCGAAGGGGTTAATGGACAACCTCCGCTGCTAACCCATGACGATGTCATCACCCTTTTCCACGAGTGCGGTCACGGTCTTCACCATATGCTGACGCAAGTCAATGAGCGCGATGTGTCTGGCATCAGTGGCGTGGAGTGGGATGCGGTTGAATTGCCCAGCCAGTTCATGGAAAACTTTTGCTGGGAATGGACTGTCTTGCGTCATATGACCGCGCACGTGGATACGGGTGAACCCCTGCCCCACGCTTTGTTTGACAAGATGCTGGCTGCTAAGAACTTCCAAAGCGGCTTGCAAACTTTGCGGCAAATTGAGTTTTCTTTGCTAGACATGCGCTTGCACACAGAGCCCCATCGCAGCGGCGATGTGCTGGGTGTGCTCAAAGAGGTTCGTGATGAAGTGGCGGTGTTGCACCCACCCGCTTGGCACCGCATGCCGCATTCCTTTAGCCATATTTTTGCGGGTGGCTACGCTGCTGGCTACTACAGCTACAAATGGGCCGAAGTGCTCAGCGCTGACGCCTATGCTGCTTTTGAAGAAACCGCAGCAGAAGATGGCACACCATCCCTTGAAACTGGGCGACGCTATCGCCAAAGCATCTTGGAGCGTGGTGGCAGTCGCCCTGCCATGAGTTCGTTCAAAGATTTTCGCGGTCGCGAACCTTCATTGGACGCATTGATGCGCCACCAAGGCATGGCTGACTAGTAGCGCAGAATTTGCACCCCTTCTGGGGTCGCCAGTAAACAAATATCGGCTTTTTGAAAAGCGAATATTCCTACCGTCACCACGCCAGGCCATTGGCTGATCCGCGCTTCCAGCGCCAAAGGCTCTGTGAGCTTTAGGCCATGTACATCCAAAATATATTGGCCGTTATCTGTCACCAGCGGTTGCGTGTCCCGCATACGTAAAACCGCTTGACCACCCATTTGCGCAAAGGCGCGGGTGATCTGCGGCACCGCCATAGGAATGACCTCAACCGGCAAAGGAAACGCACCCAGAATATCTACGCGTTTGCTTTGGTCAACAATGCACACAAACTGTTGTGCTTGGGCCGCGACAATTTTTTCGCGGGTCAGCGCAGCCCCCCCACCTTTGACCATAAAGCCATGACCATCGATTTCGTCGGCGCCATCGATGTAGACAGACAAAGATTGAACCTCTGACAAATCCACCACGGGGATGCCAAGGGCTTGCATGCGCTGGGTAGAAGCCACGGAGCTAGAAACAGCACCTTTAAGGGCAATAGCGCTTTGGGCCAAAGCATCAATAAAGAAATTCACTGTCGAACCCGTCCCCACACCAATCCAAGCATGCGGCTGCACATAAGCCAACGCGGCTTGGGCAACTTGCGCTTTCAGTACATCTTGGCTGGCGGGTTGGCTCATCGGTGACAATTCTATTTTTTTAGAAGAAGTCCGATTATCCATGTCCCTGTTGCCCTACGCCTTGCTGCGTCCCTTGTTGTTTGGCTTAGACGCTGAAGTGGCGCACGATGTCACGCTCAATATGCTGTCGGCGACACAACACAATTTCTTGCGCTTGGCATACCAACAAAAGCGCATCGAGGACCCTGTTCAACTGGCTGGTTTACATTTTCCCAATCGCGTAGGGCTTGCCGCAGGCTTAGACAAAAATGCCCGCTGCATCGACGCATTTGCAGCCATGGGGTTTGGCTTTGTGGAGTTAGGCACTGTCACCCCTGAAGCCCAATCTGGCAACCCCAAGCCACGCATGTTTCGCCTGCCATCAGCCAATGCTTTGATCAACCGCCTAGGTTTTAACAACCAAGGGCTAGAGAGTTTTTTGCGCAATGTGCAACTTGCGCGTTTTCGCCAAAACAACCCCAATCACATGCTGCTGGGTTTGAATATTGGAAAAAATGCTTCAACCCCCATGGAACGTGCAACCGACGATTACCTGCGTGGCTTGCAAGCGGTTTACCCGTTTGCAGACTATGTGACGGTGAATATCTCCAGCCCCAACACGCAGAATTTACGCAGCCTGCAAAGTGACACGGCTTTGTCAAACCTCTTAAGCCTGTTGGGCGAGGAACGTGCGCAACTGGCACACACCTACCAAAAACATGTTCCTATCTTTATCAAGGTTGCGCCAGATTTAGATGAGTCACAGCTTGCGCAACTGTGCATGACCTTGCAAAACCAGTGCATGGAAAATGGTCAGACCAAGGACAATGCTTGGGGCGTCATCGCCACTAACACCACGATCGCCAGAGACGGCGTTCAACATTTACCCCACGCCAACGAAACTGGCGGTTTGTCTGGTGCCCCAGTCAAGCAAGCGAGCAACCGCGTGATCAGGGCCTTGCGCCAAGGCCTTGGATCCGATTTTGCGTTGATGGGGGTGGGCGGCATTTTCAGCGCTCAAGATGCAATTGACAAAATTCAAGCCGGCGCCAATGTGGTGCAAATCTATACGGGCTTGATTTACCAAGGGCCTGCTTTGGTCACGCAAGTGGCAAAGGGCTTGAAGACCTTGAAGTGAATATCTCGCAGATCTGCACCTTAAACTCATTCCTTTATGAACCTCTCTGAATTCTCACCGAAAGACATTGCTGATTTGGCAGAAGCTTTGTCCGTACACCCCGATTACCGGGTATTGCGCCGCTTGACTCCTCGTCACAACTTTTTACCTTCTGTGCCTGCTCAAGTGCTGCAAACCGGCGTGGTACTCGATACCGAAACCACGGGCTTGAGTTCGCAAGATGATCAGGTGATTGAGCTTGGCATGATTGCGTTTGAGTTTGACCCAGTTCTGGGCACAGTTCACAATGTGCGGCAAGTGTTTGATGAGCTCGAAGACCCTGGACGCCCTATTCCACCTGAGACTATTCAGATACATCACATCACCGACGAGATGGTTCGCGGCAAACGTATCGACGACACAGTTGTTGAAAAATTCGTGGCAAATGCCAGCGTCATCATTGCGCACAATGCCGCATTTGACCGTCCCTTTGTTGAAAAGCGTTGGCCTGTGTTTGAAAACAAGCAATGGGTCTGCAGCATCAAGGACATCGATTGGAAAGGCGAAGGCGTGGGCTCGGCCAAGCTGGAGTATTTGCTGCAAACGCAAGGTATTTTTTATGAAGCGCACCGCGCTGAAACCGATTGCTGGGCTTTGCTGGAGTTGCTTAACGCTGTATTGCCGCAAAGCCAACAACCCGCTTTGCTACGCTTGCTGGAGTCACTTAACCAGCCGCAAGTGCGCTTGTATGCCACAGGCTCGCCCTTTGATTCCAAAGATTCGCTCAAAGCACGTGGCTACAGATGGGCGCCTGAGATCAAATGCTGGCACCGCCAGCTTGGGGGCGATAAAGCCTTGAAAGAAGAGCTGTCATGGCTAAAGAGCCGTGTCTACCAAGGCAAACGCGCCAGCGTGGATATTGAAACACTGGGCGGCTTGGTTCGACACTCGGATCGTCAAGGCCAAAAAACCACTCTTCCACTGGCTAGTTAGTAAGGCACAAGCTGCCAAGGCATATTGCAGGTAGGTACGTTGGGGTAATACTGCCTGGATGATTGGCAAAAATAAGCGACTCGGGGCGCTTCTATGGCCACAGGGGGTGGGGGCGTCACGATGATGGTGGTAGACGGCTGGCTGTAAGCCTGATTAGCCCAGTAAAGGCTAGAGCCAATAACGACAGCTGACGCCCACGGCACCCAACCCAGACCTCGATCGCCACGGCCACGATCGCCATGACCACCATACCCGCCATGGCCTCTACCATGGCCTGAGTAGCCATGCGAGGAATGCCCCCGCCAACCATCGCCACCAGCGATGGACAAGCTAGGCGCGACCAATAGGAGACTCAAAGCAGCGCAAAACAGTGGCTTTTTCATGGGGAATCCTTGATGAAGAGCAAATGACATGCTTTTAACGTGATCCATGGCCTCGGGGATGACAGGTAACTGATTTATGATGGCTCGCAATGAAGAAAAGTTTTTACCTCGTTTATGTGGCCAGCCTTGTTGCTGGGTTTCTCGGCATTTCGGCGCCTGCCAATGCTGACCCCTACAAATTTCCCTACGTCCACTTGCACGATCTGCCCAGCCCACTGCAAGAGGCCTATCGGAATGAGAAGCCCCATTTGGGTGAGATTGGGCGCTGCGCCGTCAGTTACGACAACAGCATGGACCAAGAAAAAATGGTCTTTACCTGCTCTATTTACGTCAAGATGTCTGCCGTCGCAGAGCGCAAAGCCATGGAGCGGTGCGACCAAATGAAAACCGCTCGCAGCATCAAAGCACCTTGCAAGGTTATTTCAGAGTAAAGCCTTGCGAGTAGGGTTTACAGAACTTGCAGGTAAATAGCCAAACAAGTGCCGTAGCCAACACACCAACAGAGGGTGCGAAAACTGGGCCAGTCCATCACATAGGCTAGGAAGTACAAGGCTCTGGCAGCCACAAACACCAAGCATAGGGTTTCAAGCAGCGCTGAATCAGCTTGAAAATGCAAGGCCAATAAAACCGCCACTGCAAAAAAAGGAAAGGCCTCAAAGCTGTTGTGCTGCGCCGCATTAGCTCGGGCTCTGGCACCTGTTTGTTCGGCCAACCATGCACGAGGATTGTGGTTATCAAAACCCTTGAACCCCCATTTGGCGCTGGCGGCTCCCAACAAGGGCATAACACCTGCCACCACAACACAAATCACAGGAATATTCATCGTTTTACCTATTTGGAAGAGCGATGCGCCAACGCTTGAATCGCCAAGGCATAGCCCTGTACACCCAAGCCTGCTATCACCCCCACCGCCACGGGTGAGACATAGGAGTGATGGCGAAAAGCTTCACGCGCAAACACATTGCTGATGTGGGTTTCAATAACGGGCAAACCAGTTCCTTTGATAGCGTCGTGCAGGGCGACAGAGGTATGGGTGAAGGCCCCAGGGTTAAACACAGCACCAATGGCTTTGCCCTGCTGGCAAAGTTGTCCATAGGCATGGATCTGGTCGATCAACTCACCCTCATGGTTGCTTTGCACAAAATGCACTTCCAAGCCCAAAGGTTGCGCGGTGGCTCTGCACAAAGCTTCGACATCGGCCAAACTGGCGTGGCCGTATTGTTCAGGTTCACGGGTGCCCAACAGATTGAGATTGGGGCCGTTGAGAATGAGAATCTTCATAAAATAAGTATACGATGGCATCTTGGACGCAAGGCGGGGGCTGTGAAGTTCAGCCATCTCAAAGCGTTCGCAGGAGCAAGCCATGATTCGTTTGGTGGTTTTTGACGCTTACGGTACCTTGTTCGATGTGTACTCGGTAAGCGCCATGGCCGAAACTTTATTTCCCGGGCATGGCAGCGCCTTGTCGGTGCTGTGGCGCGATAAACAAATCGAGTACAGCCGCTTGGTGACCATGAGTGATCCTCTGAACCCCTTGGGCAGTCGGCACTACCAATCTTTTTGGGATTTGACGCGGCTTGGCTTGCAATACGCCTGCCAAAAACTGGGGCTGGAACTCACCCCACCCAAACAAAAACAATTGATGGACCAGTACGCCCAACTCACGCCCTTTGAAGAAAACCAAGATGTCTTGCAACACCTCCAAGCCATTGGGATGCGCTGCGCCATTTTGTCCAACGGCAGCCCAGATATGCTGGCCAAAGCCGTTAGCAGCGCAGGTATGTCGGGCTTGATAGACAAAGTTTTGTCGGTCGATGAGGTGCGCCAGTTCAAAACGTCCCCGCAAAGCTATGGCTTGGTTACCCACCACTACCCCATGGATGTGCGCGAAGTGCTGTTTGTGTCGAGCAACAGCTGGGACGCGTTGGGCGCAACTTGGTATGGCTTCAAAAGCTTTTGGGTCAACCGCCAAGGCTTGCCCTTTGAGACCCTAGGACCGCGCCCAACACACAGCGGTCCTACTTTGAAAGACATCTTGCCCTTGCTATGAAGAGGTGGGTAGTGATTTGCCTCTTAGTGGGCTCAAAAGCAGTGTCTGCCATGGGTTGGTGGGACGCCAAAGAGCAGCTCAAAGGCTTTGACTTGTCGCCAACTGAGCTGAAACAAGTCAGCATTCAATCGGGTTGGTCCAGCGATGACCCCCAGTTGATGCTGTTTGAAGTAGGCAACCGCCTGAGTGGCCCCATCTACTGTGTAGGAGCCAGCTTCGAGATGAAAGACGGCAAACAGCGCCAACACGCTTTTGAACCCAAGATCTACATACCTGCCGGACAAAAAAGAAATGCCTCTATCAGAGGCATTGAAAAAAATCACCTGAAAACCTATGGATTTAGCTGCCGGTGCATGAAGAATACACCTGAGGCAGCTTGTGAAAATCCTTATAAGTAACGGGCCTTTAAGCCAACAACTCAGTTGGGGGTATTGCCACCTGTCACGGTTGGAGGCTGCGCAGCAGGTGCCGACACATTGGGCTTAGGCGCACTGGGGGCGCTACCTGCGGGGTAAACAGGCGGTGCGCCGACTTGCTGCATTTCGCCGCGGAATTCGCCGCCACGCTCAATTTGAATTTGCGAATATTCAAGCTTGCCAGACACTTTACCAGTAGCACGGATATGCAAATGGTCACGGCAGTGAATGATTTGGTGCATTTCGCCTTCGACCTCAATGGCGCGGGCAGTGACTTTGCCGGTGATTTTGCCGGACTGGCCAATAAAGATTTCTTCCGCGGTCAACTCACCATCTACAGTGCCGTAAATAGTGGCTTTTTTGGGGACGTTGAGCGTGCCCTTGAAAGTAACGCCGTTGCCAATCACCAGATTGTTGGATTGATCAATATTGGTTGCCATAAGTCAGTCTCGCTTTGAAGTGAAGTGGGTAGTTTAATAAAAAAGGAAATAGCCGTTGAGGGTGCACACAGAACCTAACACGCCCAAGACAGCGGAAGCGTAAAACATGGCTCGCCGATTGGAGATGATAGCCACAGAGGTGAGCACAATGGCCAGTTGGAGAAGACCCTCGGCGTAATCAAACCAAGGGTCTTTGCGCAAGGCAAGGTCGCGCTCTTGCTCAAGGTGTTTAGCCTTGGCCATGAGCTCTTTTTTGCCTTCGCCCGTTTCGGGTTCGGTTTCATACCGCTCGACGTTTTTTTTGTAGCCAGCCAATTTCGCTTCCATCAGATCTTTGGCTTGGGCCGTTGGTTTGTCGTTGGCCAACTGAATTTCAAGCCTATCAACTGCTAACTTGTATTCTGTTTGGCGGATGTTTTTGGCTTGGTAAAAAGAATACATATTGGAGGCCAAGATATTTGACATCATGGCCTCTTTACCGGTGTTAGAGCCACCCAGATTATTGACCGTCAAGATCAGGGCCAAGGCAGAAATGAACAAGGCGCAATGGGTCTTGAAAGGGTCGTTGGCAGCTTCGGCCAATTCGGTGGGGTCTGGGGATTCCATTTTTTGTTTTTGGGGTTTAAACGCCCATTGTAATCAGCGTTTAGCCGGTTTAACCTCGTAGGGGGCCACAGAAACAGCCTCTAGCAAATAACCGCTCATCCCTTGGGATGTGGCTACCCGCCCCTCCTTGATCTCTCCCTCGACCCAAACAATGTCCATAGACTCCGGTAACTTCTTGATTTTGCTTTGAGCTGTCGGGCGAATCAGCACAATTTGGTTGGCTGGCGGGGGGGGAGTGTGGATACATGCACCAAAATAAGGAACCAACAAAAACTCACGTTTTTCGCTTCGATCCGCGTCTAGAGGTACGACGTAGCCAGGTAAGCGTACTTTTTTATTGAGTTGCGATTTAACGATAGGCGCTTCGTCAAATTTTTTGCGCATAACAGCCATCGCTTTATTGGCCTCGTCACTGTTGTCCTGCAGATTTGATAATTTGCTAGCCGCCGCCATCTCCTTGGTCATCTCTTTGACCCAAGGCTCGGGCATGAGGTCGTTCCAATCGATCAGGCTGTAGCCTGGGGTCTCTGCGCTCACATACACAGGTGATATGAAAGCTGCAACACTGAGGCAGCAAGAAACAACACAGACCCAAAAATGACGATGCATTTGAAATTCCTCTATTCAAACTGACGGGGGATGCAAACCATCCGACAAAGACAAACGGTAGGCACGCCAAGCCGGCACCAGACTGGCCAGCAAAGCCACGCCACACAAGCCCGCTAAAGCCCACCATGCCTGTGCAGCAGGCCAGCCTGCTTGCACCAACACACCAAACTCGGTGCGCAATACCCCTTGCCCCGCTATCAACAAGGCTTGGCACAGCACATAACCCATCACTATACCCACCACGCAGACCAACAAAGATTCCAACAAAACAAAGCCCATCAAAGCCAAAGGCGCCGCACCCATGGCCCGCAAAATGGCCAATTCTTTGCGCCGACCGGCCATCGCCACGAGCAGCACCGCCGCCACGCTGAACATGGCACTCACCGCCACCAGCATACCCACCAGCAACAAGGTGTTTTCAACCACTTTCACAATTTGCCACAACTCGTCTAGCGCCACGCCTGGCATGACCGCCATCAACTGACCACGCTCCAAGCCTTCGATCTTGCGCCGTACCGAGAACACCTCGGCACGGTTATGCAAACCCACCCACACAGCCGACAGACTGGAGGGTTGCAACTCTTTGATGTCCAAGGCCTGCGGTGCACCGCCTGCCGCCTTGAAAGCACTGGGCGAGATGCCCATGCCCCAACCGACATGGATGGCCTCGAAAGCCTGCAAGCTGACAATGACGCTTCGGTCTATGGGTGCGCCAGTGGGCTGCAAGATGCCCACCACGGTCATGGGGTGGTCTTCATGCTCGGTGCCAAGGCCACTGGACTGGCCGTGGGTGAGCACCAATTTGTCATTGAGCTTATGGCCAAAACGTTTGGCCACCTCGGCACCTAGCACCACCTCGCTCAAGGCCTCAGGCTGGGTGAGAGGGTCTGCAAACGCCCGCCCCTGAGCCCACTGCAAACCTTGGCCTTGGCTTTTGAAACGGGTGAATATGTCAGGGGTGCTGCCCAGCACCGGATGGCCTAAATAACTGTCCCCCAGTTGAATGGGTACAGCCCATTGCACTTGGGGCAGTTGCGCCAAAGCGGTAAAGCCCTCGTAACTCATATTGCGTGAGGGTCTGCCAATTTGAAACACGCTGTAGAGCATGAGTTCGGTGGCGCTGCCGCGTGGCCCCACGATCAGGTCTACGCCACTGAGCGCATTGGAGAAACTGCGTTTGGCGTCTTCCCGCAGTTGCTGCACGCCCAGCACAATCAACACTGAGACACACACAGACACAATGACCATGGCCAAAGCTTGGCGACGCGACCATGCACTGCGCCAAGCCAGGTTCAGCCACATCATGCTCGGCCCCTTAAAGGCATGGCAAAGACTTGGTCGAAACGAGATGCCAGTTGCGGGTTGTGGCTGACCATGACCACGCTGGCAGCTTGGCGCCGCGCTGTGCCCAACAACACATCAAGGAACTCGAGTTGATTGGCCTCGTCCAGCGCCGACGTAGGTTCGTCGGCAATCACCAAGCGGGGGCTGCCCATGAGCGCTCGCACTGCAGCAACCCGTTGCTGCTGACCCACCGACAGTTGGTTCACACCTTGCTGCCACACGGCCTTAGGCAGACCCAAGGTGTGCAACAAATGCAAGGCTTGCTGCTCGGCACTGCCCCATTCCTGCACGGCAGCAGCGGCACGGCTGGGGAACAAGCGGGTAGGCAGCAGCACATTGGTTTTGACGTCGAGGTAGGGCAGCAAATTGAACTGCTGAAAAATCACGCCCATGTGCTCACCACGCAAGCGGTCGCGCTGTGCGGCGCTCAGTTGCTTCAAGGCTTGCCCCAATACTTCGCAGTCTCCGTGCTGAACAGCAATCACGCCTGCCAACATACCCAGCAAAGTGCTTTTGCCGCAGCCGCTCGGCCCTTGAATGAACAAGTTTTCGCCCTGCAACAGCGTCAGTTGCGCAATGTCAAACAAGGGCGGCGAATTGCCCCAAGCGTGGGAGAGTTGCGAGAGTTGAAGAGCGTGGGTCACGGTTTACCAGCGAAGCACTGGGTCTTTGGCTTTGAGGGTGACGCTGGCCTGCCCTTTGGGGCTGACCATGTCCACTTTCAAAGCACTTAAACGGGCGTGCTTTTTAAACAAGGGAATTTCAACCTGAGTCAAAGCGCTGGGCTGGCTGCAGCTGAACTCAAGCTCGGCATCCAAGTCGCTGTGCTCGGACTTTTTACCCTTGAACATGTCAGAGTTCACTAGCAAAGACTTGGTTTGGCAACCCGCCGCCGCAGGCAGGGTGATGAAGTAACTGGCTTGCGCCACGGCTGTTTGCAACTCGGCCATGGCCTTTTTTTGTTCGGGGGTACGCGGCAAATGCTCGTGACCCAGCAAGCTTTCCATGGGAATTTCAAAGTTGGCTTTGACCGTGCCGCCTTGGACAACCAGCTCCAATGTGCCAAAACCATGGGAATGGGCAGCGTGCTTGTCACCGGCCAGCGCACAAGCGCCGTGAAGCAAGACTGCCGCCGCGAAAGCGCTACAAATTTTGTGTTTCATCATTTTTCCATTCTAGAAGATCAGTTGCAAACCCAATTTGATATTTCTGCCAGGCAACGGCGCCTTGGGGCGGCCTGTCACCGTGTCTGCAGCGGTGGTGGTCAACACAGAGGTGGCGGGATAAGCCAATTGGTCGGTCAGGTTGTCAACCTTGATATACCACACAGCTTGGTTGGCTTGAAGGGTTTGTCGGTAACTGAGCTGGGTGTTCCACAAGTTGTAACCGGCAGTGGCCACCTGAGTGGACGCCAAGCGGGGGGCTTGTGCCTTGTCCATCCCCAGCGACCAACGCCAAGGCCCCGATTGCCTTGACAAGCTTGCGCCCCAACGAAAGGGGGCGATACGCGGCAAGGCTTCTCCCGTGTCAAGGTTGCTGGCACGAACGGAATCCGCCCGTAATTTGAGATCCCACAAGGCAAGCCCATCGATGGCTGGAAACAAGCCGCTGCTGCCACTCAAACGCAGCTGCGCCATGGCTTCCCAGCCTTTGAACTGGGCTCGAACCGCTTCAAACTCGTATTTATCCCAGCAATCGTTGTCGGCGTCTGCACTGGTACAAGCAACGCTGTCTGTACCTGCGCCACCGACAAGGCCTGAGCCATTTACTACATCGCCTGTGGCATTCAAACCTATGTAATTGCTAAAGCGGTTGACGAAGTAATTCAGGCTGGCAGTGTGCGGCCCCTGCCCCCATTCCATGCCAATGTCCATTTGACGGGCTTTTTCGGTTTGCAAAGCGACCGAGCCTTGCTCATAAGCGGCGGTGGCCACATGCACACCGTCGGCACGCAACTCATAGTCTTTGGGCGCTCGTGCGGTACGCGCCCAATGGGCTTTGAGCGACACATCGGAACTGAGCTTGTACAAAACCCCCAAAGAACTGCTGATAGGGGAAAACATGTTGGTGGTCGCGGCGGTGTAACGGGTCGACCCGTCGCTCTCTGGGTCGAAGGCATCGCCATTGACTTTGACAGCTTCGGAACGAAGCCCAAAACTGAAACCTCCCCATGGTTTTTTCAGCTCTTCAACCCAGTAAATCGCTGATTGCCGGGTTTGGGTAGACGGCATGAAGGCCTCCGCGCCATTGGCCGCAAAGCGGTTGTCTTCGCCTTGCCAGCCGACTACCCCTTGCCACTGTCCCCATGGGCTGGCCACGGCTTGGTGCTTGGCGCTCCAGCGCAGCTCTTGCCCCTCTTGGCTGAACACTGTGCCAACCGCGCCCGATTCGTATTCCGTATGTTGGTAATCGGTTTGGGTGAACTGCACCCGCATATTGTCCCAGCCGGTTACAGGATAGCGAATTTCCGTTTCCAAGGCATAGCGATCGCTTTGCATGCCTATGGTCACCGTATCCTCGGCCACCGTGCCGTAAGTGCTGTTGTAGTGCGTGCCTGACAAACCCAGATAGCCCTTGTCCCAAAAGACCGAACCGCCCAAGGCATAGCCACGGCTGGTGTTGGCTGAATTACAAATGGCCTTGGCTGAGGCGCTAGAACCCGACTTGGTACAAGCCAAGGTATCGGGCACACCCATGTCGCCGCTGTGCCTGCCAAAGGCATCCACATGCAAACCATAGCGCTCGTTGCCAGACTCGAGCATGACCGCGGCACGGGACTCTTTGTTGACCGTGGACCAACCCACATCGGCCTTGCCGCTCAAGCCTTCCATGGGCTGCGTAGGAATGCGGTTGTCGATCAAATTCACCACGCCCCCCACAGCGCTGCCGCCGTACATGATGGCCGAGGGGCCGCGCAGCACCTCGATGCGCTCGACCGTCAAAGGGTCTGACGGCACTGCATGGTCATTGCTAAGCGCAGACACATCGTGCGAGCTTGCGCTGTTGTTCAAGATTTTGATCCTGTCGCCGTCCATGCCACGGATGATGGGGCGGCTGGCATTGGGGCCGAAATAGCTGCTGCTGACACCAGGCGTGAGCGCCAAGGTCTCACCCAGTGTGCTTTGGCTGTTGATCATCAATTCCTCGCCTTGCAAGATTTGCACAGCTTGTATGCCCTCGGCGTTACCCAAGGCATTGCCCGTCACCGTCACTTCTTGCAGTCGCTCAGGATTTGCGACAGGCATGTTTTGGGCTTGTGAATGAAGCACCTGAAAGAGCAAGATGGCCAAGCCCCAGCGCTTGGCGTCGAGTACTTGGTTTTGGGGTGAAAATCGGTGCATGGAATCCTCCGTTACACGATAATGATAACTCATTATCATATAAACAGCTTACCCTATGGAACGCATCACCAAACAAGGCACGGCCATCCTCAACGCCATAAAAACGGCTGGCCGCCCCCTGTTAGCACAAGAAATTTTGGATGAAGCAGCAGCCAAGGCACCGGGCATGGGTATCGCCACGGTGTACCGAAATATCAAATCGTTGGTAGAAAACGGCTTGGTGGGCACGGTGTATTTGCCCGGCGAAAACCCTCGCTACGAGTCCTCGCACCACCACCACCACCACCATTTCCATTGCACACGCTGCGATAAGGTCTATGACGTGCATGAATGCCCGGGGGAGTTACAGCAACTTGCCCCCAAAGGCTTTCATGTGGAGAGCCACGAGCTGACGCTGTACGGTGCGTGTGAGAGATGCCAACTCAGTCCCCCGCCACCTTGAGCATGATTTTGCCAATGTGCGTGGACGACTCCATCAGCGCATGGGCTTGCGCTGCTTGGTCTAACTCGAACACTTGGTGAATGACGGGCAAAGCTTTGCCTTGCGCCAGCAGCGGCCAGACCTGCGTTTGCAATTCATGGGCCATCTGTGCTTTGTCCGCTGCACTGCGCGGACGCAGGGTGGAACCGGTGAAGGTCAGTCGCTTGACCATCAGCGCAATCCAATCGACCTCGGTTTTCGAGGGCTGTAAAAACGCGATTTGCACCAAACGACCGTCGATGGCAAGCGTTTGCAAATTGCGCTGCATATAGTCGCCACCCACCATGTCCAAAATGATGTTCACACCCTTTTGCTCGGTGGCGGCAAGTGCTTGGGCGACAAAATCTTGCTGGCGGTAATCGATGGCCACATCGGCACCGGCTTTCAAGCAAGCCGCCACCTTGTCGGCATTGCCCACGGTACACAGCACCTTGGCACCAAAGGCCTTGGCGAGTTGAATCGCGGTCAAGCCAATGCCGGACGAGCCGCCATGCACCAAGAAAGTTTCCCCCTTCTGCAAACGGCCACGCTGAAACACATTGGTCCAGACGGTGAAGTAGTTTTCAGGCAAAGCTGCTGCTTGCAACAGGCTTAAACCCTTGGGAACAGGCAAAGCTTGCCCCTCGGGGATGCTGACGTACTCGGCGTAGGCTCCACCATTGGCCAAACCGCATACCGCGTCGCCCACCTTCCAGCGGGTCACGCCCTCGCCCAACGCCACCACATGGCCTGAGGCTTCCAAACCCAAAATGGGTGAAGCACCCGGTGGGGGTGGGTAGCGACCGCTGCGCTGCAAGCAATCGGGGCGGTTCACACCCGCATAAGCCACCTTGACCAAGACCTCGCCTGCCGCGGGTGTGGGCACGCCGGTCTGGGCGGGCTTCAATATATCGGGGGCACCGCCACTGCCGTGGTCGATAAAACGCATCAAAGCAGGTATCGTCATCGTCAAAACCTTATGAAAAACAGCCGTGCACACTTGGGAACCGGCTCGGGGCATGCAGGATAGCACCCCGCACCCCGCACCCCGCACCCCGCACCCCGCACCCCGCACCCCGCACCCAGCACACCGTGTCCTACGCCCCTGATTAAACTCCGTTAAACTGTGTTTTTATACAGTATTTATTCTCACTTGACATGCACACCCTGCACCAACAACCCCAAACCCTGCAAACCCAGCCCAGCGGCGCACCGCTGCGCCTGCTGCTGCACCGCATGTCGGCCGGCTTTCCCTCACCCGCTGCTGACGACACCGAAGACAGCCTCGACCTCAACGACTACTTGGTGCGCCACAAACCCGCCACCTTCATGTTCAATGTGCGCGGCGACTCCATGCGTGGCGCCAGCATCGAAGACGGCGACAAAGTGGTGGTGGACCGCTCGCTGCAAGCACGCCACAACGACATCGTGATCGCCGTGGTTGAAGGCGACTACACCATCAAGCGCTTGCACCAACAACACGGGCGCATTGAGCTGCGCCCCGACAACCCCGCCTACCAAGCCATTGTGCTCAGCGCCGAGCGGCCTTTGGAGGTGTGGGGCGTGGTGGTCGGCGTGGTGCGACGCTTAACACGCGGGGGCTAGGCATGAGCACACCCGCACAGTTTGCGCTGGTCGATGTCAACAACTTTTATGTCAGTTGCGAGCGCGTGTTTCAACCTCGCCTGCACAACATACCCGTGGTGGTGCTCTCCAACAACGATGGCTGCGCGGTGGCTCGCTCCAACGAGGTGAAAGCGCTTGGCGTGAAGATGGGTGCGCCTTGGTTTTCGCTCAAAGATTTGGCATTGCTGCACGGCATCGAGGCGTTTTCCTCCAACTACACGCTGTACGCCGACATGAGCCAACGCGTGGTCGATATCTTGCGTGACTACGCCCCCGACTTAGAGGTGTATAGCATCGACGAAAGTTTTTTACGTGTTGAACAAGTGCTGCCGCTGCACGGCGGTGGTGTGGCGCTGGGGCGGCAGATGCGCCAACGCATTCGCCAGTGGACCGGCTTGCCGGTGTGCGTGGGCATAGGCCCGACCAAAACCTTGGCCAAGTTCGCCAACCATCTGGCCAAGAAGCAAGCCGTGTTTGAGGGCGTGTGCGATTTAAATGCCCTCTCTCGCCCTGAACGCCAAGACTGGATGGCGCAAACCGAGGTGCGTGAGGTTTGGGGCGTGGGCAGTCGCACCGCACGGCGCTTGGCCGACATGGACATTCACACCGTGCTTGATTTGCGCAACACGCCGCCTGCGCGTGTGCGCCAGCGCTTTGGCGTGGTGATGGAGCGCATCGTGTGCGAACTGCGTGGCGTCAGCTGCTTGGGATTGGAAGACATCACCCCCCCAAAGCAACAAATCATGGCGTCGCGCAGCTTTGGCAGACCTGTCCACAGCATGGTGGAGTTGCGCGAAGCCCTCAGCACCCATGTGGCGCGGGCAGGTGAAAAGCTGCGTGCTCAGCAGTCGCTGGCAGGGGCTGTTCACGTCTTCATCCGCACCAACCCCTTCAAGCCCGACGAACCGCAGTACAACGCCAGTCTCTTGGTACCTTTGCCCGAACCCAGCGACGACAGCCGCTTGCTCAGCGACGCGGTGTGGGTGGCTTTGCGCAAAATATTTCGTGCCGGTTTTGCCTATAAAAAAGCCGGTGTCATGCTGTGCGCTTTGAGTGAAGCACAACGTCAGCAACACAGCTTGTTTGACAGCAGCGCGACGCGTACACGTGACGCTGAGTTGATGAAAACACTCGATCGCCTGAACCTGCATTTCGGACGCAACACGGTTCACTTGGCCGCCACAGGCACCAGCCGTGATTGGCGTATGCGCAGCGCCAACCGCTCACCACGCTTTACCACCCGCTGGGACGAGCTACCCAGCGCCCAGTGAACGCTCTCAGCGCCACACCACCGTCTCAAAATGCACACTGCCCAAATGGCTGCTCAGCGTCATGCCGCCCTCTTGTATGGTGGCTTGTAATTGCATGCTGCGCTCAGCCATGGCGGCCATGGCTTGCGAGGCCTCAGAAGGAATGCGCATCACTTTGAGCTTGTCTTGGCGATGCAGTTTGTTCTCGATGCCACGCCACCAAATATCCGCTGAGTGCGCAAAGGCATAGACCAGCACGCGGTCAGACTTGCTGCAAGCACGCAGCATGGGTTTTTCTTCGGGCTGGCCCACCTCGATCCATACCCGCTTGCGGCCGGTGAAATCAGTGATAGATACATCGGGATCATCGGGGTCGGACAAGCCCGCCCCAAACGCCAACACTGCATCGCCTTGACACAGGTCTTGCACCTCATGGGCGTTCATGGCGAGGGCGACAAGCCGCACCATCATGCGCTCGTCGGTCTCGCTGGGGTGACGCGCCAAGGTCAGCGCATGGTCGGCGTAATAGCCATGGTCGATATCGGCGATCTGCAGCTGCGCCTTGTAAATGGTAGATTTGATGGCCATGGGCGATGATAGTCTGCGCCCTGCCCCTGACAAGCATCCACATGACACCCGACACACTTTTGCAGCATATCGACCAAGGCAGCCTATGGCCTGCCGACAGCGTAGCGTCCATCCCCAGCGATGTTTCACTGGCCTACCAAACCGCTTTGCAAGTGAGGCAGTTGCGTGTGCAGCGCGGCGAACAACCGCGCGGCTTCAAAATTGGTTTCACCAACCGCAGCATTTGGGAACGCTACCAAGTGTTCGAGCCCATTTGGGGCACGGTCTGGAACACCACCCTCAGCCACGCTGATGCGCAGGGCGAGGGCTTTGTTGACATCAGCCACATAAGCCAACCGCGCTTGGAGCCCGAGTTGGTGTTTGGCATGCGCAGCACGCCCTCTGACGATTTAAACCCGCAAAGCCTGTTTGATGCCATCGAGTGGATGGCCTGCGGCTTTGAAATCGTGCAGTCCCACGCCGCCGATTGGCGCTTCAAAGTGGCTGACACTGTGACCGACAGCGGGCTTCATGCGCATTTGCTGGTGGGCAAGCCCTTGGCGGTACGGGAAGTCGCCGCAGACGGCGCAACTTTGCATAACCTGCTGTCGGGCATGTCGCTGCAACTTCTGCACGAGGGGAAAACGGTGGAAACGGGCTACGCCAGCAACGTGCTGGACAGCCCCTTGATGGCCTTGCTGTATTTTTTGAAAGCCCTGCGGCAATGCCCTGGGGCGCCCGGTGTGCAGGCGGGAGATGTGATCACGACAGGGACTTGGACCGACGCGTGGCCTTTAAAGGCTGGCCAGCAGTGGGAAAGCCGCTATGACCTTCCCTTGACGGGGTTAAAGATAAAGCTGAACTTAGGCTCTGAGGGCACGTAGGCCGGGGTACAAACGAGAGACGGGGCGGCTTTTTTGCTCTGCCTCTTGCGCCATTTGGCTGCGAATACGTTCGAAAGTGTTGCGGATGGAGATGTTTTCTGAAGGAATGTAAGCACCGCTGCCTAGTGATTCAGTGGGCTTTGAGGGCTGGTCTGTGTGTGACTTGTTCATGGCGGTCATGGGTTAACAATCTTGTTGCTCTTAACGCCCCACCATGGGACACGGATGACAAATCACAGCAAAATATTTTGAAACGCTCATATTTGGGGATACATCGACTCATTATGAAATCTTTAGGGCTAATAAATTGATGCCTAGCCCCAACTTAGCGCAATGGCGCTGCACCGTGAAAGTGCCAAGGCGGGCTAAAAAAACCGCGCCCCCAAAGACGCGTAGAACACCTCAAAGATCTAAACAAAAAATTGCATACACCAAAAAAAATTTCCCTGCAAATACCGAGCATAGAGTTAACACCTATGCAAAGGGTATTGCAAGAGTTCTATCATGCATTCGCCTGATTAAAGGGTGCAATCCCAAGGACAGGGTTGATAAGTTTACTTAGCAACAGCAAGTCGGGGTTGTTACGTTCAATTCACAAAGACGAGGAGTTCTCTAATGCGTGCACTTAAACTGGTTGCGGCTATTGCTGCGACTACATTGATGGCCTTTGGCTCGGCAGCACACGCCGGCCCTAGCGTCAAGTTGGAAAAAGTAGTCAGTGGTATCAATACGCCACTGTCCATGGTGCAACCTGCCGGTGACAGCCGCATGTTCATCACAGAACAAAACGGTCGTATCAAGATTCTTGAAAACGGCAAAATCACAGGCACTTTCCTCGACATCCGCAGCAAAATCGTTCCGCTGATGGCTGACTTCGACGAGCGCGGTCTGTTGGGCTTAGCTTTTCACCCCGATTTCAAATCGAACGGCAAGTTCTATGTGGCTTACTCAGCTCACTTGGACTACCAATCAGATTTGGGCCAAATGCTTTGGTACAACCACAGCAACGTGGTTGAAGAGTACACCGTCTCCAAAGGCGACAAAAACATGGCCGACATGTCTTCTGCACGTCGTATCCACTCCATCAGCTGGCCCCAGTTCAACCACAATGGTCACTGGATTGGCTTTGGTCCTGACAAGAAGTTGTACATCTCCACCGGCGACGGCGGCTATGCCAACGACTGGGGCATTGGCCACAATCCTTTGATCGGTAACGGTCAAGATTTGACCACCGCCATGGGCAAAATCCTGCGCGTTGACGTTGATGCACGTACAGGCGACAAGCCTTACGGCATTCCTTCTGACAATCCATTTGTCGGCAAGAAAGACGTTTTGCCAGAAATCTGGGCTTACGGTCTGCGTAACCCCTGGAGATGTTCATTCGACCAAGCTGGTGGCACACAACTGTATTGCGGCGACGTGCAGCAAAACAGCTGGGAAGCCGTTAAAGCTATCGACAAAGGCCAAAACATGGGCTGGCGTCGTGTGGAAGGTGTGATGCGCTGCTTCAACTGGGCAGAGCCTGACAACCATCCCGCTAGCTGCGACAAATCTGGCATCACTGCTTCCATCATGGAATACGCCAACTGCACAGCCGTTCCTAACGGTTGCAAAGGCATCTCCGTCACTGGTGGCTACATCTCCCGCGGCGATGGCACTGGCTCTAAAGGCAAGTACATCTTCGGCGACTGGAGCAAAGGCTTTGCTGAAAACGACGGCCAAATTTTCATCGGCACCAAAGGTTCTGATGGCAAATGGTCCATGGAAGTTGCTTCTGTTGAAGTCCAAGGTGGAACCCCCAACGGCAAGATCCCTTACATCCTGGCTTTCGCCCAAGATAACAAAGGTGACGTCTATGCTTTGACTTCCGTCACTACTGGCCCCAATGGTTCGCAAGATACCATCTACAAAGTTGTTGCAAAATAATTTTGTAAGCTAAGGTCTGAAACTGCCACCTGTGCGACATGGGTGGCAGTTTTTTTTTGAATATACTGATGTCATGAAAACTTCATCTCTCTCCTTTTTTTCACTGCGCCGCGCACAGCTCATGTTGTGCGTTTCAACCCTGCTGGCCTTTGGCTTTGCAAGCACCTCTGTGTGGTCTGAAGAAGCTGCGGCACCTGCCGCCAACGATGAACCTGCGCCCGTCATCACGGCTGCCATGATCAAAGACCCTGCCTATGTTGAAGCTGGCAAGCAGGTGTGGGACGGCCAATGCCGCCATTGCCACGGTAACAGCGCCTACCCCGGCAAAGCACCCAAGCTCAAGCCTTCCTCCTACCAAGCCGAGTTTGTGTACGACCGCGTCACCAATGGTTTTCGCAAAATGCCCTCTTGGAAAGCTGTTTTTAATCAGCAGCAACGCATTGGCGTAACCGCATTTATCATGGGAGATGAGTTCATGCCTTAACGGCTGTCCACCACACACATTAAAAAACCTGCTGTTTCAGCAGGTTTTTTTTCGCCTGTGTAGATGACGAGAACTAAGTGAGAAACTTCTCTAGCGTGATGGCATCTTCAGGACATGACTTCAAGCAAAGGCCACAGGCATGGCAAGCCTCGGGCGACACCACATCGGCTTGCATACGCTTGTGCGCCCAAGCCTTTAATCGACCACGCAAAGAAATGTCGCCTAACTCTTCCCAAGTGAATTGGCGTACCTCAAACACCGCATAGGGGCAAACGGCCACACAGTCGGCCTTACCCTCGCAGCGACTGCGGTTGATCACAGGTGCGACTTTGCCCGCTTGATCGGCGCAGACAGTGGGGTCGGGGGAAGCATTGGCCATGACAGTTAAAACTCAGTAAGAGGCAGAAGCGAAACTCGACCACGCCAGACCGCTGGGGTCATCGGCCCACGCTTTGACCTTGACGGCTTGCACTACCTCAGGGGGACACAGGTCGGGGTGGCTGAGGCATATCTTGGCAATGACTTGTAGCTCTCGCTCCAAGGCTTTGCCAGCCAAGGCTTGCAGAATGACCGCTACCCCTTCGGCATTGGCATAGGGCACCGCACAACGCCAAATTTCGGGGGCAATGAAGCGCCCTGCCGCCCAACGCTCTTGCACCAACAAAATGAGGATGACAGAAAGATCAGCGTTGTAGCGTTCATCCACACCTTGGATTTGCCAAATAGAAGAATCCAAGAAAAACGCCTTGACGATCATCTGGTTCCATGCAGCTTCGTCGAAAAACTCCAAGGGAAAAGGGTTGCGATGCGACATGGCCTCATAGACAGGTCGCATGGTCGAGCGAATGGCCTCACGGGCCTTGGGCTCCAAAGCCTGGGGGTGGGGAAACAGCGCAAAGCCACGGAAAATGGCCAACAGTTCGTTGATCTCGGAGGTGTCTATCAGCATCACTACTTGCTGAACAAAACCTGCCTCATCACCTTGGTAGAACGCAAGCGTGAATGCAATACGAGCTGTTTGGTCAACGCTCCACTCGCTGGGGTCTAAGCCCTGACGCAGTGCTTGCGCGGCCTGCAACTCCGCCTGCGTGGGCTGCAAATCCGCCTTGCCAAGCTTGCGAGGCGCCAAACCCAATGCTTTGAACCAACGGGCTTGCTCGGGCTTGGCTTGCAAAGCCCGCAACTCAGTATCAAACCAGGCAAAGCCTTCGGGAGACAAGCGCGGCTTCAACCAAACACTGAGCAAGTCGATGGCCTGAGGAATGGCCGCGGGTGAAAGATGGTGATGTTGAGGGAACATATGCAATCAAGTGCCTGGAATGAATTTTTGAAACAAACGACAAGCCAAATAAGCCAGTACGCAAGCAAGAACCCAAGGCCAACTGCCTCCCGCGAAAGCGACGGCTGCTGCGTCTAGCAAAGCACAAGCCGCAATCAGTTGCGCCACAGCCCTAGGCACATCCCCACCTTGGCGACGCAAGGCCAACAAACGCACCGCCAAAATATCTGCCACTGCCAACAGTAACAAGGTGAGCAAAGCCAAAGGCGGTGAGGAAAAATTGAGCACAAAAATGGCAAAAGGCAAGACCAAAATAAACAGTGGCCAAAGCCGCTCTATGCGGTCCAAGCTTTCTTGCTTGGCCGCGTAGGTTAAGCCTGCGATATGTGCAAAAACCGCCAACATGCCCCACAGCAATGCGTCTGGCGATTGCGGCAAACACACCCAAGCTGCCAAGGCATACACCAAGGCACGGCAGCTGCCCATGATGACAGGCGAGAACACATTGCCTTTGTGCCACGCGTTGTACAAAAGAATGGCCAAGCTCAAAGCTGCGCCAGCTTGAACCGCCAGTACACCATAAGGGGCGACGATGAAAATACCGCCCATCAACATGGCGCAGCCAATGGCTGACACCGCCTTGGCTGAAATTTGGCCCGAGGGAATGGGACGATTGGGGCGTTCACGCGCATCGATATCAGCATCAAAAGCGTCATTGAGGTACATGCCACCCGTGTAAAACAAGGTGATGGCCAGCATCACCCACAACAGGGTGGGCACATCAGCCGCATGGCCCGACAAAAAAGCGCCAGCCAGTACATTGGTCCAGACGGTGGGTAAATTGGACACCCGTCCAATCTTTAAATAAGTGGCAAATCCAGTACGCGGGGTATTCATGCCAGCAAGACCTTTTTAACAAACAGCAGTTCACGGGCGATGGCTTGTGCCTTGGAATCGGTCTTGAGCGCAGCGGGCAGAACATCCCAAGTATAGGTTTCGACCTCTAGATGCGAAGAAAAGCCCTCATGCTTGCAAGCCTCCAAGGTTTGCAGCAACTGCGCTTGGGTGGTGGAGATGGCCCCTGCATCTTGCAAAAAAACCGGCACGTGGCAATGCACACGCCACTCGCCTTGCGCTTGGCCACTATGAAACGCAGCCACGGCATCGGGCAAATCGACGTAACGTGTGATTTGTCCCGCCTGCTGAACCACCACTTGGTGCAGATACACCGCGTCGTCAAAACCCTGCACCGTGGGAAGTTGCGCCGCTGTCATTTGAGGAATGCGAACCGCGCTGCTGAGCTGAATTTTGGGAATGGCAATGCCTGCTTGGCGCAAATTGTTCAAAGCCAGCGCGGGGTCTTCAAACTCGACTGCGCTGTGGCAGACATCGAAGCACACACCCAAATGCTCGGCCAAGGCTTTCCTGGCCAGTTCGCTGGAACACGCCAAGGCCTGTGCCAACTCGGCCACGGCCTTGTCGCTGCGTATATGGGTTTGGATGAAGTGCGAAGCCTCTTGGGTGGTTTCCAAATAACACGCTGGTTCGGGTTCTAAAGCCAGGGCAATGTGCTTACCCGTTTGCCGCTTGATCACCACCATATGCGCCACGCACTGCAATAAATGACTCACAACCTTGGGCATGGCCTGAGGGGCGTCGCAGGCATCTCGAAAGCCTACAGGCACGGTCGAGATGCTGCCGTCAACGCCCTGGGGCAACAGCGCGGTCAAGATATCGATGCAAGCCAAGGTGTAGCGAACACGCTCTGCATGGGTCCAATCAGGGGCATACACATCTTGCTTGACTGGCACGCCATGAAAAGTGCCATAAGGAAAAGCATTCAGCGTGAACACATAAGCGTTGAGCGACTTCAGTTGAGCTTGAAAGGTTTGCAAAACGCTGGGGTCGTGCAGACTGAAGGCGGCTTGCCCCGACAAACGCAAACCTATGCCCATAGGGGCACCATCAGCAACGGCGTCTCTGATGGTAGGAACAAAGAGGTTGAGACTTTGGCTTACCTCATCCCAACTTTCACCTGCATGGATATTCGTGCAGTAGGTGAGATGGGGTTGGGCGGCAAGCCGTGTCAGTTGCATGTCTTCAAATGTGTTGTTTCAGCCAAGCTATAGATTGGGTCACCCAGTCGTCTTGAATTTCATGTACCTCTATGCCTTTACCGATGCCTGCCAGCAAAGTAATGGTGAGTTCGCCGCCCAGATGTTCGCGAAAATCTGCCAAGCCTTGCAACACAGCCAAGCGGCCTTGGGCATTGCGGGTTTCAAGTTGGTCGTTCCAGAGTTTGAAGCCGAGTGTGCTGAGCAAGCGATGCACCCGCAGGTCTTCGCCTGCAGGCAACAAACCTGCCAACACAGAGTAATGGGCATCCATGGCAACACCAATGGCCACCGCCTCGCCGTGGCTGAGTTCGTGCTGCGTGGTCATGCGCTCTAACTTGTGGGCAACCCAGTGGCCATAGTCCAAGGGACGTGCCGAGCCAGACTCGAAGGGGTCACCGCCCAAGGCGATTTGGTTCATGTGGATTTGGGCTGAACGCTTAATGAGGTAAGACAAAGGCACCGTATCAAAACGGGCCAAGGCCTGTGCATTGTTTTCCAGCCAAGTAAAGAATGCGCCGTCTCGAATGAGCGAGACTTTGACAGCCTCTGACATGCCGCAACGCTTTTCACGCTCGGGAAGTGAGTCGATGAACACACCGTCGTTGATGACCGCCCAAGGAGGAGCAAACGTGCCCACCAAGTTTTTCAAACCCAGCCAGTTGACGGCATTCTTCACACCCACGCCGCTGTCGTCTTGACCCAGTACCGTGGTCGGGAAACGAATGTGACGCACTCCGCGATGGAAAATAGCCGAGGCATACCCTACCGCGTCCATGATCGCGCCGCCACCAATGGCCAACGAGTAAGAGTGACGGTCAATGGCCTTGTCAGACAAAATTTTCAGCAAATTGGTAATCAGTTCAGGGTCGTTTTTACAGGCTTCTCCGCCTTGCAAAACGACCGCATCACCCACGAGTTCAATGTGCTGGGCATGGGCTTGGAAATAGGCTTGGATTTGACTCAGCAAATTAGGTAGCGCAGACGCCACGCCACCATCTATGAACACGGCAACACGGTGGCGCTTGTGGGTTTCACGACGCTGTAAAACGTCTAGCAGGTGCGAATTGGCAGGGTCAAACGCATGACGTGTAAAGACCACAGGGTAAGCGTAATCGACCGAAAAGCTTTGCACTTGCAAGCTGTCGCTGACCGTGTTGGGTTCTAGTGTTTCATGAGATGGTGCTCGCGCATTCATATCAACTTCCTCTTTTTGAATTCGGGTGTAGGGGGTTAGGACATCGGTCATCAGTGTCAGGTCCTCGATCAAGTCGTCCTGAGACCAGCAGGTGTCGAAACGCCAAAAATATGTTGCAATGCAATCGCTTTAATGTCGGTGGCCGACACTGTGTCTGGAAGCAAATTGGGCATATCGCTCATGACCAAGGGACCGTCGAGTGGGTCATCCGTGGGCCGGCCATGCGAGCCTTTGACCAAATTGGCGTCCAAAGGGATGACATCGAGCAGCATACGAAAGCCTAGAAGTTTTTTCACAAGCTTCCAAACGATGTACAACTTCGGGAAAGCTAACTTTGGGTCCAGAAACAATTCCACGGGGTCATAGCCAGCTTTGCGGTGAATTTCAACAGTGCGAGCAAAGTCGGGAGCCAAGGCGTCATCGAGCCAAAAATAATAGGTAAACCAAGAGCGTGCATCCGACATGACGACCAACTCACCGCTTCGTTCGTGCGCAATATGGTGGGCTGCTTGCTCGGTTTTGTCCCATACAGACTCGACCCCCGGCATGGCCAAGAGCAAGGCCTTGACTTGCGATATCAGTGAAGAGTCGCGGATATATACATGCGCAATTTGGTGATCTGCCACCGCAAACACTTTGGAGGTGGTGGGGTCTAACATTTCGTGACCATCTTCCATGCGAACTTGCAGCCAACCTTGGCGACGAATTTCACGATTGATATGAATCGGTCGATCTACCTCGGTGATACCGTACTCGGACAAAACCATGACTTGGCGACCGTGCTTTTGCGCAAAGTCGATCAGGTCGCCAGCCACTTGATCGATCTCTTGCAAAGACTTGGCCACTGCAGGATGGTTTTCATTGGGACCAAAACGCTGCATGTCGTAATCGAGATGCGGCAAATAGACCATGGTAAGCGTGGGATCGAAATCAGTAATGGCTAACTCGGAGGCCTTGGCAATCCAGCGAGTCGACGCTATATTGGTATTGGGGCCCCAAAAGCTAAACAAAGGGAACTTGCCCAAGCGCTCACTTAACTTATCGCGCCAATCGGTAGGTACGGTAAAGCAGTCTGGGAGTTTTCTTCCGTCTGCTTTGTAAATGGGTCTGGGGGTGGCACCATAATCGTGACTTGAGGCCATGTTGTACCACCAAAACATATTGGCGCAGGTGAAACGCGGGTCCCGTGTTTTTCCTGCTTCCCAAATTTTTTCGCCATTGACCAAGCGATTCGACTGTCGCCAAAACCAAATTTCACACAGGTCACGAAACAACCAACCATTGGCCACCACCCCGGTTTGGTCTGGCGGCAAACCGGTCATGAAAGTCGCTTGCGTGGTGCACGTGACCGCGGGTAAGGTGGTGGTTAAAGGCCGCATAGCACCTTGACGGGCAAACGCCGATAAACGCGGCGTATTTGCACCTAGGTGGCGGGGGGTAAGACCCACGATATTGAGAACGATCAGCGGCTGCATAAATGAAAAACCCAAAAGTCAACAGCTAATCCGGTCAGCGGATCACGTTTGCGTCGACTTGACGGGTGTGTACTTTGGGCTCTTGACCCCGCAAAACCGAGTTTCCTTCGTAAAGAGTGCGTTGATCGATGGCCTGGGGTTTGAGCCAATGCTCTTCTTGCATCTCGCCATTTAGGCCATAAACCGCCAAGGCGTTTTTGTAAACCACTTGGTGAATGATGTCTGCAGAAATACCTCTGTCAGCCATCAAACGCGCAGTCTTAGGAACAGCCAAGGGGTCTGAGACGCCCCAGTCGCATGAAGAATCAACAATCACGCGCTCTGAACCATACTGCTGTACCAAAGTAGCCAAACGCTCATTGCCCATTTTGGTAGACGGGTAAATGGTGAAAGCACACCAATAGCCTCGGTCTAGCACTTCACGGATGGTTTCTTCATTGTTGTGATCGATCACACATCGTGCGGGGTCAAAGCCATGCTCTTCCAACACATCCATGCTGCGCTGGGTACCACGGGTTTTATCGCGGTGTGGCGTGTGGATCATGATGGGCAAGTCGTACTCTTTGGCCATCTCAATTTGGGCACGGAAGGCTTTATCCTCCTGCGGTGTTTGCTCGTCGTAACCAATTTCGCCCACGGCAACCACACCCTCTTTGGTCAGGTAGCGCGGCAAAACAGCCAGCACTTGTTCGGCCAAAGCTTCGTTGTTAGCCTCTTTCGGGTTCAAACCAATCGTGCAATAGTGGCGAATACCAAACTGACCGGCGCGAAAGCGCTCAAAGCCTGTGATGGTAGAGAAGTAGTCAACAAAGGTGCCTACATTGGTACGTAATTGGCCCAACCAAAAGGCAGGTTCGATGACAGCCACGATACCTGCTTGGGCCATGGCTTCATAGTCGTCGGTGGTTCGCGCGGTCATGTGGGCATGGGGGTCGATCATCATGCCAAGGCCCCCTGTGGGGATAGCGCGAAATTCTTTTTTGAAACCCTCTAAACGACTGGCGTCGTCCATGATTTTTTGCAACATGCTAGGTGTCAAATTACCGTTGCAACAAGGACAGGCCACAGATTTACCCGCAAACATCTCTTCAACCGCAGAAGAATTGACCTGTGCTTCAGATCCGGTAAAGGGGGCTTGGGTCTTCATGTCTTCCTCATTAACTGGCCAAACGACAGCCAACAATAATCACGGCTGAGAGCCAAATATCATAGCACTATGGGGGTTTAGCCATCCTAAGGGAAAGCCCCTTAATCAGAGGAAATTCAGGGTTTTGGCAGGGGCTTGCTGAGGTCTGCTGTTGACTTGACTTGATTGGCTTCGTGCTGGGTCATCTGGCCCATGAATTGCCCCCCGCGTTCAATTTCAATTTCCGCATAGTCAAGTTTGCCTGAAACCGCACCATCGCGGTGAATCATGATGTGCTGATGGCAAACAACATGTTGAGCCAAAACACCATGGACATCGATGGTATGGGCGTCAATGCTTCCTGACACACTGCCGTGGGTGCCTATGTGTAAATCATGAACAGTGATTTCGCCAGAAATAATGCCGTTGACTGTTGCGCGACCAGGTGCGGTTATGGTGCCAACAAAGGTGACACCTTCTCCAATGATCAAACTGCTTGCAGATGGTGTAGCTTCAGCCATGTCATACCTTTAGGTTAAAGAAAGAGGAATTTTTTATGCAAAAAAAACATTCTAATAACAAAAACCCTCTCACTAACCCATAGGCTTATGAAAAAATAGCTTTTTTATGATTTTTTTGAATGCTAAATAATACACTTCTAACTTCTCAGGCAATACTTGAGGTACTGTGGACTCAAGTCGATGATATTCAAACCGATTAAAGTGGAACAAGTTTTGCTAACAACCTCCTGTAACTATTAGATTTTTTGACAAATGAACACCAAAGGAATGACCAAATACCTGATCATGGTGATGTTGATGGCCTCTATCAACATCCCATTGTTCATCTATTCCCGTTCCTTTTTGAAGTCTGAGCGGGCAGGCATGGAAGCAGTTGATATGCATGGCGCCCCTGTTCATGCGCATGCAGGCGCAGACGGACAAACCCAGCAAGATGAGACCCCCTCGGCGCATGACGAAACGCCCACCGCTGAATCTTCGGCATTAGATGAAAAGTCCTTCGTCAAAGCCGAGCCCTCTCCTTTGGCCAATTTGTACCGTCCTCCACTTCTAGGAAAATGTAAAAAACTGTTTGAACGCTTCATGCGAGAAAACGACCCAGCAAAGCCCTTCCGTGCCTTTGTTTACAGTTTTGATGGCGAAACCGCTTACTGTGCAGGCGCTGTCACCGACAAAAGCAAAGAAAAGGCTGAGGAAATTGCAAGGAAAGATTGTGAAGAAAACCAAGCCAGCACAGGCAAGTACTCTCCTTGTCGTATTTACACATCAGAAGAAACTAACTAGGTAAAGCTATGGATTGCGTTGCATGTGGAAAACCTATTTCAATCACCGCCAAGTTTTGTGGCAAGTGCGGCGCGCCCGTTAAACGCAGCACAAAGCTTACTGAGGCAGCCCTCATCGATGAAAACTCTGTCGAGCTAACTGCGGCCCCTGCAGAAACCAAACCTGTTGATGAAATGAGCTTCACACTCAGTCCGCCTGAACACATGGCTGATATGCGTGAAATTGACCTAGAGTTGGCCCCAACACCTAGCCAAACGGTAACCCCAGCCTATGCTGAACCGGAAGTCAACATTCCTGCCCCCCCTGTTGCCCCTTCAGACATCACACCTGCACCCACCAGTTCAGTCAAAGAGACAATACCCAGCATAGACCACGATAGGCTAAAAGCTGTTGAACAAACGCAACAGGAAATCAAAAAGACCCTTGAAAAACACTCCCTGTTGCTCGACTTCATTTCGCTCACATCGCAACAACAAAACCATCAGCAAACCCAACCTGACCCGCTAGAGCCTTTGGTGAGCCAAGTGGCTGAGCAACAAACCAACTTGCAAAGTCAACTTACCCAATTGGCTGCGTTGTTTTCTCAGAATGAAGCGCAACAATATTCGCAGCGTATGCCAGACGAATTCAAGCTTCAACTTGAAAAACAAAAAATTGAGATTCATAAATTACTTGCGCAAAGCATGGCGCAAAACAATGAAAACCTCAAAGATGACCAACATGAGGTCATAGAGCACCTTGAAAAACGCGTTGATGCCTACCACCAAGCTGCGCAGCAAAGTTTGGAAAAAAACATGGGCGCTTTAGCTTCTGGCATGAGCGAACTTAAGGCTCAGTTACAGGCCGTACAGAAAAAAACAGCCGAGAAATCCTCCCCCAAATCCATGTCGTCTGCGGACAGCGACAGCGATGGCGGCAGCTTCATGATTTTTGTCATTGGTCTTTTGTGCGGTTTGACTGTGGTGCTGAGCTCTTTGGCTATTTACAACTTCTTGTCGCACGAACCTGCCAAAACTGACGCCCAAGCCAAACATGACAGCGCAGGGCATGGAGATGCCACGGATACGCATACGGCTAGCCCCTCTGAAAAGCATGGCGAGCCTGCAGACAAGAACGCTCCAGCGGATAAGCATGAAGCTCCTGCCAAAGCCAAATCACATTGATGCACGCAAATTCTGAAAGCACCCCATGATT
>NZ_JBBAOI010000012.1:0-69177 GCF_040401495.1 Limnohabitans sp. | reverse complement strand
ATCTTGGCCCAGGCCAACCAGCAACCACAGATGGTGCTTTCATTGCTCAAGTAAGCAAAAAAAAGACGCAAAAAAAGCGACCTGTGCGGTCGCTTTTTTTATTGTGTGATGGCTTTATGGATAAGTTGCTGACTTTTTTGGCAAGCATTGAGCAAATGCTTAAAGTAAGTGACGTAAGGTTTCAAAATATCGGCTGTTGATGCGTGTTGGTCCACATCAATTTTGCTCATGTCCATCATGGACTTGTTCCAAAGAAAAAACAAATAAGGGTTGAATTCCTGCTCTGCTTTATTTAGGGTTGATCTGAGTTTGATCAGCGACTTGCGAGCCCTTGAAACCAATTTGGGGCTTTTATCGTTCTTGATTCCCTTGATGCAGGCTTCGCATCCATCGTTTGCAATGGTGTAGATTTTTGAAATAACTTGTAAATCTTTGGTAAATAACTGCTGCAGTTTGGCATCAGCAATTGAAACTGGGTGGTGTGCAATAGCCTCAACAGTCTGCATCGAATGGGTATCTAAATACTCTGTGAACGGTATTTGCACAGTTCCTTGAATTTTGGAGCCGCCTTCGGTGCAATTGAAGAGTTTGACTTGTTTGTCTGACTCCAATACTTGTTCAAACCAATTTCGATAGGTATCCATTTGCCGGTTGGTGTAGAGCATATCGCCGTAATAGCCAGGAACTTTTCGGTACCTGTGGTTTTTTGCCATTTCGTCTTCAGTTCGAATTTTTTTGCCTACATAACCATCGGTATGCGATTCTCCGTTTGTAAAGGCCAAGTCTTGACCAATCAGTGCAATATCTTCGATGCCAAAATACCGCGCCAATGAATAAGCGACGTTGGCAACCGAGCCGCCCAGACGAACAGATCCCATGTGACCAATAATTGAACTCAGAGATTCATCAATTTTGGGTGTGTACTGAAAAAATATTTTATGACCAGGGAATTTACTCACAACTTCAGAACTGCAAACTGTGAGGCAAAGCAAAACCTCGCGGGTAAAAGCATCGCTGTCAAAATACTTCTGCAAAGCATCTTGTGGATCAGCTGCCACTACAAAGTGAGGCTGTATGCCATTGGCATGAAGTGTCTTGATGGTTTGCCCTGCAGCAATCAGGATATGGTTGTTTTGGGCTTCTTTCAGCTTAGGGAGCTGCTTTTTCAACGAAGGACCCGCCGCAATCAAGATGGCCGACATCCCTTTGTAAGCATCTTTGTAGGATGAAAGATAGGAGTTCCCATTGAGGTGCTTCAAATTGAGCAGGCTGTTTCTCAAGGTCATCTCGCCATGCAGATCCAAGGTGTTGAGTTGCAATTTTTGGTTTGACATGATGGAGCCAAAAACATGCACAAATTGCGTTGCAAAATCTTTGTACAAAGCCAAGGTGGGTGTGGAAATGATGAAGCGCCAACCTTTGAAATCACTGTTGGAAATATTGATCAACGAGCCCATTTCTCTGGCGGCTTTGTTGGCATCCACCTGCAAAAAAATCAAGATGTCTGGATGACTCAGAACAGGGGTCAGGTCGATATATTTGCAAGTCTCTAAAAGAACCCGTAAGTTGGGTTCAACGACAAAAACTTTAGCATTGCTAGATTTTTTGGAAAGAATTTCATGCTGCAACAAACCTAAACCAACACCTATGTTCAAAATATGACTGACAGGTCCGGCGCTGAGTTGCTTGTCCACCAAGGCCTCAATCGCTTGCAATGGATCAGTCCCATCGTATAAGTGAAACTTTTGATGGTTGTAGTCAAAACTGATGTTTGGAAAATCAGCAGGAAAGGTCAAAAGCGAAGTCGGGCAAGCTTGTTGCAAGCTCAACTCAATCTCATCCAAGCTGAGCTCGGGGCACTTTTGAATCAATGCTTTGATATTTGTTTCAAAAACTGCGTTGTTCATATCATTCGCCATTCATGCGGGTTGAAACTCAGGATTGACATGGAGTTTAATTAACTCGCGAATTTGTTTAACAGTTAAAAACTCTGGGTTGTTAGATGAATCATATGAAAAATCATGGCTGACTTGTTGCGCTTTGCGATTGGCCATGTATTTGTTTCGCTGAGCCACGTTACCGCTGCCCAAAATCGCGAAATAGTCGCCCAAGTCCAAGGTATTGGGACTGTCGCTGGAGGTAATCATTTCTTCGTGAAGTTTCTCTCCTGGGCGAATGCCTACGATTTCTTTTTTACAGTTGGGGCCGATGGCCTCTGCCACATCGCTGATGCGATAGGAGGGGATCTTGGGAACCAAAATTTCTCCACCCAATGCGTGCTCGAGTGCCCAGCAAACCATTTCAACGCCTTCATCTAATGAAATGTTAAAGCGTGTCATCAGCGGGTCAGTGATGGGCAGCACACCAGTCTTGGCCTTGTTTAAGAAGAAGGGAATGACTGAGCCGCGTGAGCCCATCACATTGCCATAGCGTACAACTGAAAAACGCAAGTCACGTCCGCCTTTGAAATTATTCGCAGCAACAAACAACTTATCACTGCACAATTTGGTTGCGCCATACAGGTTGATGGGTGCTGCGGCCTTATCAGTGGACAGGGCCACAAGACGTTTGACCTGACTGTCTAAACATGCATCGATCAAGTTTTGTGCGCCAAGAATATTGGTCTTGATAAATTCAAATGGGTTGTATTCGGCAGCCGGTACTTGTTTAAGAGCAGCAGCATGAACCACAGAGTCAATACCCTCTAATGCTCTGCTTAAACGGGATGCATCGCGCACATCACCTAAGAAAAAACGCAGTTGTGGGTATTTTGACTCTGGGAATTCTTGTGCCATTTCATACTGTTTGAGTTCATCTCGGCTATAGACCACCAAGCGTTTGATTTTGGGACAGTGGTCCAAAACGCTTTTGACAAAAGATCGGCCAAACGAACCCGTACCGCCCGTGATCAAAATGGACTGATCACACACGTTTGCATTTTTTTTCATGACTATATAAAGCCGATGGATAGGCTAAGTTGGTGAATGAATAACTTCTTAAAGCAAGTAATGCGCCAATTCAAAATCACCATTTTTCGACAGACAGATTCATTGCTGTTGATTGCCAAGAATTCAGAAGCGGCAATTTGTTGCCGCTGAATTTACATCTTCAGAGGTACTTAGGAAGTCTTCTCAATAGGCAAAGCTGCAACTTCATACGCCAGCAAATCTGCCAAGCCCAGCCAATCGCCTAGCTCGAAAGCATTCAAGCACTTTTTGATCAGTTCATGAACGGTGTCAGGCGATGTGTTGGCCACGTTTACGGTTTGTTCAACAATTTGAGCCAATAGATCAGGCAGTTCAGTGCCTAATGCAATGTGGTTTCCGCTGCGAAAGCCTTCAGCCATCTCTTGCAATGACTGGTGAAGCGGGTGGGACTGGTTCATGTCGAAGACTCCAAAAAAGGTTGGGTGCCTAGAATTTCAGCACCAGATTGACTTGCATTAAAAAACTGCGTGTTGGGATGACGTGCAATATGGTCCTCCATTTCAGCCAAATAATTTGCAAAATTGGGTGAACTTGCAAGCTTATGACCATTGACATCCATGACCCAATGCCCGCTGCGCTTGGGGTGTCCCCCCAATTCGCCACTGGGCCAATAGCTATGGGTTTTTCCACCAGGGTAGCCAAAATCTACTCCCCAAAAGCTGATTGTCTCAAACCCCATGCGCAAGGCTAAGTCAGTCGCCGTATGAACCACGCTGCCTCCACAAAATAGGCAAGAGGCTTCATCAAAAAAAATGGATGTTTTGTGCAATGCCGTTTGGGTAAATGACGCGTAACGAGGGCCTTTCCAAGCAAGCAACACATCCTTGGGCACCACGGGGGTGTAGACCAAGTTCACGTTGTCGCTTTGTTCTGTAGGGAGCCAGCGGGTATTGATTTTTTTCTCAATGCTCACCACGCAATCTACTTTCACGCCCGCTTCAAGCAAAGCTGCAAATGCGGTGTCGACAGCGATGACCCATGGTGGACTGGTCTTACCGGCATAGTCACGCAGCCGAGCAATGCTTTGCTCAAGACTGGGTCCTGAGCCAATGACACATGCATGGCGGGTTGGTGCTTGCTTGAATAAGGTATTTACCCCAGAGTCTTGTTGCAAGATGGGTTCATTCGCTTTCAATAGCAATTGCAAATTCGGATCCTCACTGCGAAATGCGCTGTTGATAAAGTTTTGATTTAAGAGGGCATTGAGTCGGTCCCGCAATCGCCACAATTGCGGCGATATCAATTGCAAATCGGGCAAGGCAATGTGTGTTGTGTCTGAAAATAGTGGTTTGTCAGTTGAAATGGCTGATCGAATGTGTACGCGTGGGTCATCTAGCCATTCTTTATATGGCATGTTTTCAAGTTGAATTTCAAATACTTTTGAATTCAATATATAGATATATAGCTGTTTAATATGCTTGGAAGTAGTTAATAAAACATGCGGTAAATGACCCAAACCTATGCCAAATAAGTGCACGCTTGTGCTGTGAATCAAACGAGGCAGTGCTAAATTAGCCTCACGCCAGGGGTCATAAGCGCTGGCCATTCGAATACCTTCAATGGCGATGCATGGGTAAGTCCCAGCGATGGGGGTTACCTTCAGGTCTGAATCAGATACATCTTTTAACAAAGAAAGGTTGTGCGACATGGTTCAACAAAAAACAGTTACAGAGCGTGAAGCAATTAGCGCGCCATAAAAAGACGTTGGCTTATTTTTTGCTTTCAGAAAAAACGGATGAATTCAAGGACAAATCAAAAACTTCAAAAATGAAATATAAATATCTAAAAAATAGATGTTTTATTAATTTTAAAAATTAAATTAGAGGTGACTTTCATGTTGAAACCTATACCTTATGCGCGTCAAAGTATCAGTAAATCTGACATTGATGCCGTGGTCAAAGTGTTGAACTCCGATTTTTTGACACAAGGCCCTGTCGTACCTGTTTTTGAAGCGTCAGTGGCAAATTATTGCCATGCCAAGCATGCAGTAGCAACATCGAATGCCACATCAGCACTGCATTTGGCTTGTTTGGCATTAGGACTTGGGCAAGGCGATATTTTGTGGACAAGTCCCATCACCTTTGTTGCTTCAGCAAATTGCGCCTTGTACTGCGGCGCATCAGTGGATTTTGTCGATATTGATCCCAAAACATACAACTTATGTCCTCTTGCGCTGGAGGAAAAGCTCTTGGCTGCACAGAAAACAGCAAAATTACCCAAAATAGTGGTGGCAGTTCATATGTGTGGCCAGCCTTGCGACATGCAGGCCATTCATGCGCTTTCTGTGAAATACGGTTTCAAACTGATCGAGGATGCTTCACACGCCATAGGTGCCAAGTACAAAGGCGAATTTATCGGAGGAGGGCGCTACAGCGATATCACCATATTCAGCTTTCATCCCGTCAAAATTATTACCAGTTGCGAAGGCGGCATGGCTTTAACCAATAACACGCATTGGGCTAAAAGCATGATGCGATTGCGCAGCCATGGCATCACCAGCGATCTGGAAGAGATACTTTCGCACCCCGACGATGAAATTTGGAATTACCAGCAGCTTGAATTGGGCTTTAACTACCGAATGTCAGAAATACATGGCGCACTAGGACTTAGTCAGTTTCAACGAATAGATAAATTTTTAAAAACGCGTCAAAAAATTGCAAAAAAATACGATGAATCTTTAGCGGATTTGCCAATCGTCACGCCATGGCAGCACCCTGACGGCATGTCCAGCTACCACTTGTATCCCATCAGGATATGCAAATCCGAACTTGGTTTGACGCAAAAACAAGTCTATAAAGCCTTGCATTTGGCGAATATCAAAGTCAATCTGCATTACATACCAGTGTATTTACAACCTTTTTACAAAAATAAAGGTTTTAAACGTGGCTATTGTAAAAACGCTGAAAGCTATTTCCAAGAAGCGATCAGCTTGCCCATGTATGTCGAAATGACACAAGCGCAACAAGAAAAAATCTGCGAGCAAATTCGGCTTGTTGTCGAAAAAGTAGTCTCACACGCTTGAGGTAGATGAATTTATGACCCTCCCCCATTTGAAATTGCTTGACATGGCAATGGCCGAACTGAAACAGCAAAAAACGATATATCAACCAACGGCATTTTGGGCTGCTGCCAGTGAAGCCATCGCTCAAGATTTGGTAAGAGAAGGCATGGAAGACTTCAGACGACTTCCCAAGGCCATGAGTTATTTCGTACCTCTTTACAGTGGCGCAGCAAGTGGCATCAACCTCAATCAAGCGAAGTCCATTAAAGAGCATCTTAAAAATGAATATCCCGATGCAGCTAAATCACACCAAGCACTTGAATACTTTCTCTCTGGAAAACAAGCTGCATTGGCTGACTATCGGGTTTTATTGGCAAGCGAAAACAGCAAAACATTACCAAGGCTGAATACATTCAAGGAAAGTCATGAAGGCAACCCAGTTGAGCAATTCGAATGGAATGGTCAATTTTTCAGTCGCTCATCTTTGAACTATTTGCTGGGCTTAAGTTTTCTCAAACAACATTTAGGAAATGAAGTACCACGCACAGTTCTTGAAATTGGTGGCGGTTTTGGCACATTAGGAGAAATATGGTCTCAAGCAGGTGTGGAAAACTGGAGATACATTGATATTGATATTCCTCCTACACAAAGTGTTGCTGACTACTATCTCAAGTCCATTTTAGGTAAGGATCAAGTCACTAGTTTCAATGAATGTGGGTCAAATCAAAGCATACATATAGACAAGCTGAAAGCTGCATCTGTATTGTGCTCGTGGCAAATAGAGCAATTGGAAGGTGAGATTGACTTGTTTGTAAATTTCATTTCATTTCAAGAAATGGAACCGGATGTTGTTCAAAACTATTTGCATCATGTGGACCGCTTGAAATCGCGTTGGATCCTGATGCGCAACATGCGAGAAGGTAAACAAATCCATAAAGAGGGTCATGTGGGCGTGAAAACACCCATACAAACGGAGGATTACATCGATATGTTGCCAAACTACCATTTGGTGGCCAGCAACTTACATCCCTTTGGATTCGAAACAGTTGATGGATTTCACTCTGAGCTATTGCTCTTGAAAAGAGTCTGATCACATGAACCTTGCCATTATTCCAGCCAGAGGGGGAAGCCAAAGAATTCCGAGGAAAAATATCCGCGAATTTGCAGGTTCTCCAATGATTCATTGGTCAATTTCCGTTGCATTGATGAGTGGCTTATTTGACAAAGTTGTGGTGAGTACCGACGATGAAGAAATAGCTCAAGTCGCAAAAAATTCGGGCGCATTGGTTCCATTTATGCGGCCAGCACAACTTGCGGATGACTACACACCCACAAGACAAGTGGTCAACCATGCGATAGAAACTTGCGAAGCAAAGTGGGGAAGGTTTGAAAGAGTCTGCTGCGTTTACGCTACTGCCCCACTTCTTGAGCCATCAGATTTAGTGGCAGCCTATGAGTTACTGCAAAACACGGAATACAACTTTGTATTCTCAGCCGTTCAATTTGAATTTCCCATACAAAGAGCTTTTAAATTAAATCATCAATCTGAACCAGAAATGGTTCAACCTGAGAACAGATTCAAACGATCACAAGATTTAGAGCCCATGTACCACGATGCTGCACAGTTCTATTGGGGAAGGCGTGATGCCTTTATCAGCGGTGAGCACATGTTTGCTAAAAAGTCAAAAGCTTACGTATTACCAGCAAATCAAGTTCGGGATTTAGATACCGAAGAAGACTGGGAAATCGCCTTAGCACTTTGGCAATCAAAAAAAGTAAGCAAGGGGGTGATTCATGATAGTCATTCGTTGTGATGCGAGTGATCAGTGGGGCATGGGAAACCTCATGCGTTGTCGAGCCTTGGCGCAGGCATTGAAAGCAGAAAATGTCAAAGTGGCCATGGTCGGTCCGCGCTTAGAAACACAGCAAATCGGGGACACTGAAATTTTCGAGCAGTGGTTTCCCATGACTTGGCAAAATAATTCAATTGAAAATGCAAGGCAATTGCTTGAGATAGCCAATCAATTAAAGGCAAGGATGCTGGTCATTGATGACCCACGGGCCGATGAAGATTTTCAGAAATATCTCTATGCTGCACAGATGAAATGGTTGCAGTTTGATGGCACGGCAAACAAGCCAATTTGGGCCAATTGGATTCTTAATGCATTGCCAAGCGCTGACGCTCAAACATATTCACAAGTGTTGAGAAATCCAAGTGCAAGATTGTTTCTAGGTCCAAGATATGCGGTTTTAAGACAGGAATTTGCAAGCACAGTTAAAAAATCTAATTCAAGTACTGATGTAACCACCATATTGATGACGTTTGGCGGCGGTGATGATAGGGGCGCCATAGCATGGTGTTTAAAAAGTTTGCAGCCCATCATAAATAAAAAAATAAAACTGAAAATTATCAGTGGAGCTACAAACCCCCATAACAGCAATAACTTGAAAATGCTTGAAGCTATTTCAAGTGTACAAATTGAATACTTCATACAACCAGAAGCGCCTTGGAAAATCATGTCGGAGTGTGATTTGGCAGTAATGGCAAGCGGCACCACTGTTCATGAGGTTAATGTGTTTCAAGTGCCCATGGTACTCATGTCGTTAGTTGAAAACCAAGATAAACCTGGGCAAGCATGGGCTAAGGCAGTTGACGCAACTTACCTTGGTGACTGGACCAAGCTGGAATCTGAATTCCTTAGAGATTCAGTACTAGCGAAATTAAAAAAACTTCATGTGCGAAATACGCCTCCATTGGTTGATGGGCTTGGGGCATCAAGAATTTCCAAAGTGCTGTGTGAGCAGCTAAATTAAGGGCGCAGGACTGTATATGCAAAAAACTTTTTCAAATGAAACCCAAAGTAATGCGTTTGGCTATCACGAGTTGCGACATAAGCCTGCTAAAGATGAATTGAAGTCTTATTACGAAAAACGTTACTACCAAGATGAAATTCGCACACATCGACAAATCTACAGCGATCAAGAATTGCTTTACAGGAAAAATAAATGTGAACAAAAAGCATTGCTCGCTGAACGAGCATGGGGCGATAAGAAGCCTGTCAAACCCAAATTATTGGATATTGGTGCTGGTGAAGGTTTTGTGATGAATTACTTTTTAAATGCAGGTTATGACATTTATGGTGTTGACTTTAGCAATCATGGCTGTCGAAATCATCACCCTCACTTGCTAAAGAATTTACGCACTGGCGATATTGAAGAAATTGTTAGTCAACTGGTAACACAGCAGGATCAGTTCGATTTAATCGTTTTGGATAACGTCTTGGAACACCTGTTAGATGCTGGTTGGGTTCTCAACAAGATTTCCCAACTTTTAACTGCAAATGGATTGCTCATCATTGAGGTTCCCAATGATTTTTCATTTGTGCAAAATCATTTATTGGCTAACGATACCATTCCTAAACCATTTTGGGTTGCAAGCCCGGACCACATCTCCTATTTCAATGCGGATGGTCTCAATCAATTGTTGTCGAGTCATGCATTTACAAATTTGGAAATATTAGGCGATTTCCCCATTGATTTATTTCTGTTCAATGAGAAGACCAATTACGTGACTGACGCACATGTTGGCAAGTCGTGCCATCAAGCCAGAATTGAAATTGAGAATTTATTGCATAAACACAACCCTGAGGCCACGTTGGAAATGTATTCATCAATGGGTAAATTGGGATTGGGTCGTCAAATTTTGGGTGTTTACACACTGAGTAAAGAGAGCAACTCAAAATCATCAAAGGAATAAATATGAACTCGTTATTTCAACACTTACAAATCAGCCAACGACCCAATAAGCCTCGGGCCACAGGATGGACCATGGTTTTAGATAAGTCTTTAGGATTGCACGGGGCACAAGACTTGGTCGAAACCGCGGGTCCGTATATTGATGTTGTTAAATTAGGTTGGGGTTCAAGCGCTTTATACCCTCAATCCATACTTCAGAAAAAAATAAATATTTATCTTCATCATGGTATTCGGGTCTGTGCTGGCGGAACATTTCTAGAGTTTGCCCACGAACGAACAGATTTGTCTTCTATGCTCGATATGTTGGGAGCAACTGGTTTCGATGCCATCGAGGTGTCGGATGGCATACACCCAAATCTATCCAGAACTCAGAAGCTACGAATGATTGAAATGGCGGTTTCCAAGGGCTTTGAAGTCCTATCTGAAGTTGGTAAAAAATTAGCCCAAGAAGACTTGAGCATTGACAACCGCCGTAGGATCCAAGAAATCAAAGAAGACTTGTCTGCAGGTGCGCAAAAAGTAATTATCGAAGCAAGAGAGTCTGGAACGGTAGGAATTTTTCGCGCTAATGGTGATATCAATGCGGAGCTTGCGTATGAACTATTTCAAAATGTTGATCCTGATCTTCTTATTTGGGAAGCGCCTGAGAAAAATCAACAAGCTTGGATGCTCAAGCAATTGGGTGCACACGCCTCAATTGGCAATGTTGCACCTCATGATGTCATCAGTTTGGAATCTATGCGTTATGGTTTGCGCGGCGACACTTTCCGCGACCATTGCAAAGGCACAAGACGTGTCTACCTCGAGTTAGGTGTCGCAGGCGCAATGCGAGCAAGGCAGCGAGGAGATTTAGTGGTTGTGGTTGATGCGATTCGTGCAAGCACAACCATTATTCGGTGCTTAGAGTTAGGCGCTCGTGAGGTTATTCCCGTTGTAAGCGCAGGCGAACTGCGTGGTGAGATCACCATAGGTGAGCGAGGCGGTAGTAAGTTACCGTTTGCAGATTTTGACAACAGTCCTTTGAGTTTAAATGGATCCGTCATTCGCGGTAAGTCGGTTGTGATTACTACCACCAATGGAACTGAGTGTATTCAAGCAGCCAAAAGCGATTCCAATTTAGTTTTGATTGGCAGTATGACAAATGCAAGTACTGTGGCAGAGGCCGCGGTTGCTTGGGCTACATCGCAAGGGTGCGGAATCAGCTTGGTTGCTGCTGGGCGAAACAACCAACCAGCTATTGAGGATCGCAGCGTTGTGACGCAAATCATGCAGGCCATGGGTGTCATCTCTGCTCGTGGCACGTTGGAGCCCCATTTCAGTGACAACCATACCAATGATTTTTTGGAAAGCGAGAGTGGTGCAAACTTGGTTAAATTGGGAAATCGTGATGATGTCGTTTATTGCGCACAAAAGGACATTAGCAGTATGGTGCCCATTTTTGATGGTCAAAAAATAACAGCATTGCAATTGATGCAAGCTGTAGCATGAAGCGCTTGCTCATTATTGGTGCAGGCTCAGAGCAAGTTGTCGCAATCAACAAGGCTTGCTCTATGGGCATTGAGGTGATTGTCACTGACATGAACCCGTCAGCGCCCGGAATGGCGCTTGCACACCATGCAGAGGTTGTCAGTACCCACGATGTAGCCGGAAATTTGCGGGTCGCCCAGTCGTTTAAGGTTCACGGCGTCATCACACTGAGTTCTGAAACTGCAGTACCGGTGGTTGCACACATTGCGACAGTCATGGGACTTCCAAGCTTCAGTCAGGAGACTGCATTTTGGGCGACGAATAAAAACGCAATGCGTGAGCGTTTCGCCTTGTTTAATGTGCCAACTCCTGCTTCTAGCAGGGTGTCTAGTTTGTCCATGGCTAAGGCTTTTGTTGAGTCCCATGCGTTGCCCATGGTCATTAAGCCGAGTAACAACTCTGGCCAGCGCGGAACGCACAGAATCGATTCACCAGACCAATTGCCTGCCGCTTTGGCTGACGCACTGGAATTTTCCAGCGATGGAGAGGCGATATTAGAGATTTTCCATGCAGGACCAGAAATCAATGTGACGGCCGCAGTTCAACAGGGCGAAATTCATTGGTTGTCTTTTTCTGACCGAATCACAGCTGCATCACCACATTTTGGGATTGCCTTGGAGCATCGATTACCTTCAAAGATTGGCCCTGTCGCGCTGGAATCGATTCGCACCGCATCTGAACTGGCCATCAGGGCTGTTGGTTTGCAAAATGGCATAGCCTATCCTCAAGTTTTGTGGACTGATGAAGGACCTAAAGTACTTGAAATTGCAGTGCGAATTCCTGGCGGGTACATGGCCGATGTTGCGCTTCACAGCAGTGGAGTTGATATGGTTGAATTCAGTATTCGCCAAGCCTTGGGAGAAACCGATCCTTGGGGGTCTTGCGAACGCCACCCATCACAGAAAGCTTTATCGGTTCGCTTTATGACCAACTTGGACATTGTGAATACGCAAACCCCCATCAGCCGTATAGATGGATTGGACCGTGCAGCATGTTTGCCAGGTGTTGAATGGGTTCGTTGCAACCTTAGTCCCTCTGATCAAGTACCTGAGTTGACCCACTCAGGCGGACGTTTTGGTGCAGTGTTGGCATTTGGACAAAATGCTCAGGAAGCAGGGGAGAGATCTTTAGCGGCAATGAAACAAATTCATTTTGAATTTGAAACAGTGAGTTCATAACTTTTAATTTACAACCATGATTGAAATTGCCCATTCAGAAATTGGGGATCACCGTCGCCCCTTCATCATCGCGGAGATGTCGGGCAACCATAACCAGTCGCTTGACCGTGCGCTGGCATTGGTAGATGCTGCGGCCCACGCGGGTGCAGACGCTGTCAAATTACAAACCTTCACCGCTGACACCATGACGCTGGATTCGGCCAATGCCGAATTCACCATACAAAACAAATCTTCACTGTGGCAAGGGCAATCCTTGTACAAGCTGTATGAGCAGGCACATACCCCATGGGAATGGCACGCGCCCATCATGCAACATGCCAAGGCAAGAGGATTGGTGTGTTTCAGTTCCCCCTTTGATGCGTCTGCCGTGGATTTTCTGGAAACGCTGGATGTGCCCGCCTACAAGATAGCGTCTTTTGAATGCATCGATTTGCCCTTGATACGCAAAGTGGCACAAACCGGTAAGCCCATGATTATTTCAACTGGCATGGCTACCATCGCCGAGATTGACGATGCAGTTCGGACCGCCCACGAAAACGGCTGCAAAGACTTGGTTTTGCTCAAATGCACCAGCACTTACCCTGCAACGCCAGAAAACACGCATGTTCGAACCATTCCGCATATGCGTGACTTGTTTGGCTGTGCAACGGGTTTGTCCGACCACACCATGGGTCTGGGCGCTTCTGTGGCGGCAACGGCCTTGGGTGCGGTGGTAATTGAAAAGCACTTCACCTTGCGCCGTGCCGATGGCGGGGTGGATGCAGCTTTTTCTCTTGAGCCAGAAGAGTTGAAGCAACTGGTGGTTGAAACAGAGCGTGCATGGTTGTCGCTAGGTGATATTCACTATGGCCCGACTGAGGCGGAAGTGACTGGACGCACACGGCGTCGTTCCTTGTACATCGTGGCCGATATGCAAAAGGGCGAGCGACTTACCGCAGAGAACCTGCGCGCCATTCGCCCAGGTCTTGGTTTACCTCCAAAGTTCCAAGACATTGTGTTGGGAATGCGTGTAAGCCAAAATATTTCATCAGGAACGCCCTTGAGCTGGAGTCTTCTTAAAGAATAAATAGTCAGCATTTATTAAAGAAATCAGCCCAGTTGCCGATCATTCAAGCGCTGATAATGGCATTGGTTGCTTTAAATAAGTGAGGAGCAAGAAAGAAGATCATTTTGATAGTAGTAAATAAAAACTAATGCGACTTTAAAAGTTGTATTAAATAGTTAAATTAATAGTTAATTGATCGATTTTTTAATTTTTTTAAAAAATATCGCTCAAGTATCGCGCCCACGTGTCGATAAACGATCACTTCACCTTAATTTCAAAAGGTGGCTGGAGCTTTGTCATGGCGATCGATTTCACATCAGTAAAAACTGCAGACCTTAAAACATATTCTTTCTCAACGGTGACCGCCACTGAGATTGCTGACATCACATCTGCTCAAATAAAGGTGCTTTCTACTGCACAAGTCGCTGCCATTACGTCAGAAGCGATTGCCGCAATAGATTACTCAGCGTTAAAGGGGTTGAGTGTTGATCAAATGTTTGCACTTATCGAAGAGCAAATTCAGGCCCTAGACCCAGATACGCAATTTGCAACATTGGGGACAACGCAGGTCAAGGCCCTGAGTTCAGCGCAAATGGCGATGCTGACCACCGATCAAGTCGTTGCATTAACAACAGCGCAATCAAAAGTATTGACAGCTAACCAAGTTGCAGGCTTTGACACAGAACAAATTCAAGCTATTGAAACTGCTGATTTGGCATCCATCACTGCGGTGGGGGTTAAAGGGTTCACAACAGCCCAGATGGAAGCGCTCACATCGGATCAAGTTGCTTCATTGGCCACTGTCCAACTTGCGGCACTTTCTTCAAAGCAAGTCAGCGCCATTGAGACTGAAGATTTAATCGAATTGAGTACGGCACAACTGCGTACTCTCAGCAATACAGCTATCACTGGTATGACAACTGAGCAAGTCGCCAGCTTAGAAACAGATCAAGTTGCCGCCCTGACGGCGTTGCAACTCAAGAGTTTGTCAACCAATCAAATCTCAGCGCTGACCAGTGAGCAAGTTCAATCACTGACCACTTTGCAAATTGCAGCCCTTAGCTCGGCGCAATTGGGGGCCATGGATACGGAAGATATTGCTGCATTAAGTTCAGCACAGGTAAAGGCTATCAACAATAAATCGTTGTCAGGTCTTACAACAGATCAAATAGCAGGCATGAGCACGGAGCAAATCAGCGCTTTGACGACTGCGCAAATCAAGTTGCTGTCAACAAGCCAAGTAGTGGCATTGACCACCGAACAATCTGCTGCAATAACCACGGCACAGGCAGCCAGTTTGTCAGCCACGCAACTGGCAAAAATGCAATCTGAAGATGTTGCTGCATTGTCAACCGCAAGTCTGAACGCACTCAGTGCGGTTCAGGTCAAGGCCTTGACGACAGAGCAAATCAAAGGATTAAGTACAGATCAAGTGGACGCATTGGGCACCGTTCAGCTGGCTGCATTGACATCTGCGCAAGTGGCAGCCATTGAAACTGAAGATTTGGTCTTGCTTAACTCTACACAAATACGCGCTTTGAGTAAAAACGCATTAGCAGGGTTGACAACTGAGCAAATTTCCGAACTTGACACTGCACAGGCATTGGCTTTGACCACGGCACAAATCAAAGCGCTTTCAACTAACCAAATTGCGTCTCTGACATCCAATCAATTGGACGCCATGGGCTCTGCCCAAATTGCGTCAATGACTTCAGAACAGGTGAATGCTTTAAATACTGAAGATGTTGCAGTTTTAGACTCGGCACAAATTCGCGCCATCAGTAACGCAGGTATTGTTGGTCTGACCACTGAGCAAATTGACGCTATGGACACCGCTCAGATCGTTGCCCTTACTTCAGCCCAAATTAAAGTATTGTCCACAGCGCAAATAGACAGTTTTTCAACCGAAGACATGTCGGTCTTGACATCCGCGCAAGCGCTGGGTCTGTCAGCAACTCAGCTTGCTGCCATAGCAACAGATGATTTTGAAATCCTGTCAACAGCCGCTTTGAATGCCTTGAGCGTGGTTCAAGTAAGGTCATTGACTACAGATCAAATTGCAGCATTGAGCACAGCTCAAGTCGACGTCATTAGTTCTGTCCAGTTGGCCGCATTTACTTCAGTGCAACTTGCCGCACTAACAACAGAAAACTTGGCGCTACTTGACTCTAAACAAATTCGCTCGCTGACCAATACAGCACTAGCAGGATTGACCACTGAACAAGTGGACAACATGGGTTCGGATCAAATTGCGGCACTTACATCGACGCAAATCAAAGCACTTTCTACAAGCCAAGTGAGCGCTTTAACCACTGCCCAAGTTGACGCCATGGGTACATCCCAAGTGTCAGCCATGACGTCTGCTCAAATCGCTGCGCTTGATTCAGCAAATATTGTTGCGATGGATTCAGCACAAATTCGTTCTATCAGCAACACGGGCTTGGCAGGCTTAACGACCGAACAAATTGACAGTATGGGCACCGAGGAAATTTCCGCCTTTACTGCTTTGCAGTTAAAAGCGTTGTCAACTGCTCAAATAGCTGAAATTAACTCGGCCCAAGCTTCTTCACTTACTTCTGCGCAAGCTTTGGGACTATCAGCCTCACAGGTTGCAGCAATGCAGGCAGATGCTGTGGCTGAATTGACAACATCTGCCCTGAATGTCCTAAGCGCTATACAGGTCAAAGCCTTAACAACTGAACAAATCGATGCGCTCACCACTGAGCAATTTGATGGCTTAAGCAACTTGGTTTTGGCTTCGGTGACTTCAGCTCAACTTGCGGCCTTGGGCAGCAACGACCTGGCAGTTCTCGATTCAAAACAAGTCTCGGTGTTGTCAAATAATGCGATGGCAGGCTTAACAACGGAGCAAATTTCTACGATGTTGGGTACTGAGCAGATGACTTATTTGACATCTGCCCAAATTAAAGCTTTATCTACAGACCAAATCGTTGCTCTATCAACAGAATTAGCTGGCGTCTTGAAATCATCACAAATCAGTGGATTGAGTACAACGCAGTTAGCGGCTATCGAATCTGAAGACTTCGCGTCACTGACCAGTGCTGCCCTGAATGCAATGAGTGCGGTACAGGTCAAAGCGCTGTCTACTGAACTGATTGTGGCCTTAACCACTGATCAGGCCGACGCTCTGAGCAACGCAGTCATTTCAGCCCTAGTTTCTTCGCAATTGGCAGAAATGCAAACTGAAGATTTGGCGCAATTCAATTCAGCACAAATCAAAGCCATCAGTGCGGCTGCCATCGCTGGTTTGTCTACAGACCAAATCAAGGAATTAGCAACTGATCAAATTATCGGATTGACAGAAGTTCAAATTAAAGCACTGACCACAGACCAAATTGCTGGATTGACCTCTGAGCAATTTGATGTTTTGACCTCGGTGCAGATTGCTTCCTTGACTTCTGCACAGTTGGCTGTTGTAGATGATGAAGATTTGGCCGTCCTCGATTCCAAGCAGGTGCGTTCTATCACCAACGCTGCATTGGCTGGTTTAACCACCGATCAAATTGAAAACTTAGGCACTGCGCAACTGGTCGCATTGAGTTCAGTGCAATTGAAGGTGTTGTCCACTGACCAAATTGATGCCTTCTCGACTGAATCGATTGCAAATCTCACTTCAGCGCAGTCAGTCGGTCTGACCACTGCCCAAATTTTGGCTATGGGGGATGACGTCGCTGCACTTTCAACCGCGGCTTTGAATGTCCTTAGTGAGTCTCAGATCAGGGGCTTGACCACTGACCAAGTTGTAGCACTGGGCACAAACCAGTTTGATGGCTTAGGAAGCATTCAAATTGCCTTGTTAACTTCTGCGCAGACAGCGGTTATTGATACAGAAGACTTGGCGCAATTGAATTCCACTCAAATTCGAGCCATAGCTGCCAGTGCACTCGCAGGTTTGACAACTGCTCAAATGGAATCATTGGACACTGACCAAATCTTGTCCTTGACCAGTGCACAGATCAAGGCTTTGACGACAGACCAAATTGAAGCTTTGACAACTGAGCATTTCGATGTATTGACTTCAGCACAATTAGGGGCATTAACTTCAGTCCAATTGGCTGCCGTTGGAACTGACGATTTGGCTGTTTTGGGCAGTACACAGGTTCGTGGCATCAGCAACACTGCCGTGGCAGGCCTCACCACAGAGCAAATATCAGATTTGGGAACCGAGCAAATTACTGCTTTGACATCGGCTCAAATTAATGCTCTGTCAACAGTACAAATTGCCGCTCTGCTCTCTGAGCAAGCAGGCGCCTTGCTGTCGTCCCAAGCGCTAGGTTTGTCGTCAAAGCAAATTGCGGCAATGGACACTGAAGATGTGGCTGCTTTGACTTCTTCAGTCATTAATTCACTGTCGGCTACTCAGGTGAAAGCTTTGTCGACTGATCAAATCATTGCTTTGACCACTGAGCAGGCTTCGACATTGGTTGCCAGTGTGGTGAGCGCTATGAGCACTTCCCAACTGGTGGCATTGGCAACTGACGATGTAGAGCAACTGACTAGTTCAGCACTGAACGTCTTGACCAGTTCGCAAATAGCAGCCATCACCACTGCACAAATCGACGCCATCACCACCGAACAGTGGAGCCAGTTAAGCTCCAAGCAAATTGCAAATATGACCACTGCGCAAGTGGAGGTTTGGGGTACAGAAGACATAGAAGCCTTTAGTTCAGCCCAGCTAGGAGCGCTGAAGTCTGCTCAAGTTGCAGCAATGACAACGGATCAAATTGGCGCGTTAACCTCGGAGCAAGCCAATGGCTTGACCAGTATTCAGCTGTCAGTATTGACCACAGATCAAGTTCAAGCGCTTGAATCAGAGGTGATCGCCAATTTGAATATTGCTGGATTTGGTTCATTAACCTCCTATCAAATTTCATCACTGACCACTGAGCAAGTTGGGGCCTTAAACACCAAGCAAGTGGCCAATATGAAGTCTTCGCAAATTGCCGGCTTATCCTCTGATCAAATCTCTGCTTTAACGACAGAGCATATTGGCGCATTGGGCAGCACGCAAACGGCAGGTTTAACAACAGCACAAATTGTGGGTTTGGCAACTGACTCCTTGCAGTTGCTCAACACAGCAGCTGTCGCTGGGCTTTCTACAGCGCAATTGGCCGCCATAGAGACGGAACAATTTGCTGCTTTAACGACAGCACAGATCAAAGCTGTAAAAACATCCCAAATTTCTGGCTTGACCACAGACCAGGTGATTGCTTTGAATACAGAGCAGGCTTCTGTCTTATCAAGTTCGCAGCTTAATGCCTTAACCACATCACAGGCGGCGGCTTTGGCTTCTGATGATGTTGCGGAATTGACAACAGCGGCCATCAGCGGCCTGGGCACCAAGCAGTTAGCGGTCTTGTCTACTGATGCCATTGCGGCCCTCAATACAGCACAAGTGGCTGCTTTGAAAGCCACGCAAATCTTGGGCTTGACATCCGATCAAATCACGGCCATTCAGACCGAAGTGCTGGTCAAATTGACTTCTGCGCAAATTACTGCTTTGACAACTTCACAAATTGATGGCATCAGTACCGAGCAGATGGCCAGTTTGACTACTGCTCAAGTCAATTACCTCACTCGTTTACAAGTGATGTCTTTGTCAGATGACCAAGTGATAGCGATCACCACCGAGCAAGCCGAGTCCATGGGTACATTGCAGGTGGCAGCACTCACAACTGCGCAACTCAGCGTTCTTCAAACTGAAGACCTGACTGAATTCAGTGCTGCCGCTATCGCCGCGATGACCACCGCTCAAATCAGCGTGCTGTCCACCGGCACAGATGGGCAAATTGCTGCATTGTCCACCGCACAGATCAATGCGATGACCACATCGCAAGTGGCGAAATTGACGACAGATCAAGTCATTGCTTTGACGACTGAGCAAGCTGCCAACATGGGTACCCTGCAGGCGTCTTCATTAACCACGGCAGGCATTGCAGCCCTGGAAACTGAAGATTTAGCGGCGATGAGTACCAAGGCAATTGCGGCCATGACGACCAAGCAAATCAGTGCGTTGACAGCGGAGGAAGGTCAAATTGCAGCACTTCGTACTGATCAAGTGGCTAATTTGACAACAGCTCAAATCGCTGCCATGACGACTGCTCAAATTGCAGTGATTGCAACCGAAGATTTGGTTGAACTCACAAGTGTGCAAATCAAGGCCTTGACCACTGCTCAAATCTCTGCTTTGACAACAGATGAAGGTCAAATTGCGGCTTTGACCACTGCACAGATAAATAATTTGACAAGCGCTCAAGTGGCTAATTTGTCCGCAGACCAAGTGGTTGCAATGACAACTGAGCAATTTACCAATATGGGTACTTTGCAAGTTGCCGCCATCAGCTCTGCTGCCATCAGCTCGCTTGAAACAGAAGATCTGGCTCAAATAAGCAGCAAGGCCATTGCAGCCTTGTCTACCGCGATTGTCTCTTTGTTGAGCGCTGATCAGATGTCTGCGTTAACCAGTGAACAGTTCAGTGCCATGACATCCGCACAGATTTCTGTGTTGACTACAGACCAGATTGTTGCCTTGACCACCGAGCAGGCTTCTTTGTTGACGACCAAGCAAATTGCAGGGCTTGGCACTGCGCAGGTGGCAGCTATTGCCACTGATGACCTGGCAGAACTCAGCACGGCTGCTGTTCTGGGATTGAGCACTTTGCAAGTGGGTGCTTTGACAACGGACCAAGTGGCAGCTATTACAAGTACCCAGTTTGAAGTCATTACCTCTGTACAGATTGCTGCAATGACGACCAAGCAAGTCATTGCTTTGACTACCGAGCAGGCTTCGCTGCTGAGCACCAAGCAGGCGTCAGCCCTCACAACTGCACATCTGAGCAAACTTCAAACTGATGATTTGGCTGCATTGTCTACCGCTGTCATCTCAGCGTTGACATCCGCACAGGTGGGTAAGTTAAGCACCACGCAGATCGACGCCTTGACTACCGAGCAGGCGTCTGTGTTGACGACCAAGCAGATTGCAGGGCTTGACACAGCACAGGTAGCAGCTATTGCCACTGATGACCTGGCAGAACTCAGCACGGCTGCTGTTCTGGGATTGAGCACTTTGCAAGTGGATGCTTTGACAACGGACCAAGTGGCGGCCATCACAAGTTCCCAGTTCAGTGCGATGACTTCCGCACAGATTGCGGCCTTTGATACCGAGCAGGTAGTGGCTTTGACTACCGAGCAGGCATCGTTGTTAAGCACCAAGCAGTTGGCGGGCTTGACCACGGCTACCATCAGTGCCTTGGAAGTTGACGACTTGGCTGAGTTGTCTACCGCTGTCATCACAGCGTTGACGTCGGCACAGGTGGGTGAGTTGACTACCGAGCAGATCGACGCCTTGACCACCTTGCAGGCGTCTGTGTTGACGACCAAGCAGATTGCAGGGCTTGACACAGCACAGGTGGCAGCTTTGGCAACGGATGACTTGGCAGAACTCACCACAGCTGCTGTTCTGGGATTGAGCACTTTGCAAGTGGATGCTTTGACAACGGACCAAGTGGCGGCCATCACAAGTTCCCAGTTCAGTGCGATGACTTCCGCACAGATTGCGGCCTTTGATACCGAGCAGGTAGTGGCTTTGACTACCGAGCAGGCATCGTTGTTAAGCACCAAGCAGTTGGCGGGCTTGACCACGGCTACCATCAGTGCCTTGGAAGTTGACGACTTGGCTGAGTTGTCTACCGCTGTCATCACAGCGTTGACGTCGGCACAGGTGGGTGAGTTGACTACCGAGCAGATCGACGCCTTGACCACCTTGCAGGCGTCTGTGTTGACGACCAAGCAGATTGCAGGGCTTGACACAGCACAGGTGGCAGCTTTGGCAACGGATGACTTGGCAGAACTCACCACAGCTGCTGTTCTGGGATTGAGCACTTTGCAAGTGGATGCTTTGACAACGGACCAAGTGGCGGCCATCACAAGTTCCCAGTTCAGTGCGATGACTTCCGCACAGATTGCGGCCTTTGATACCGAGCAGGTAGTGGCTTTGACTACCGAGCAGGCATCGTTGTTAAGCACCAAGCAGTTGGCGGGCTTGACCACGGCTACCATCAGTGCCTTGGAAGTTGACGACTTGGCTGAGTTGTCTACCGCTGTCATCACAGCGTTGACGTCGGCACAGGTGGGTGAGTTGACTACCGAGCAGATCGACGCCTTGACCACCTTGCAGGCGTCTGTGTTGACGACCAAGCAGATTGCAGGGCTTGACACCGCGCAGGTGGCAGCTTTGGCAACGGAAGACTTGGCAGAACTCACCACAGCTGCGATTCGGGGCTTTAACTCCGAGCAAGTGGGCGCTTTGACAACAGACCAGATCGTTAACCTGTCAACTGAGCAGACTTCTGTCTTGACTTCTACACAAGTGGCTGGCTTGACATCTGAGCAGATCACCGTGCTTGAAACTGGAGACTTCCAAGCCCTGCTAGCGAACACCCTGAAGGGTTTGAGTAACGATGCCATAGAGGCTTTGTCATCTGAGCAAATAGCCACCTTGTCTACAGCACAGTTGTCAGCCTTCACTGATGCGCAGGTTGCTGTTCTGACAACAGACCAGACAGCTGGTTTGACAACCGCGCAAATTGCCTTGTTGTAATTGCCAGTCTAAATAGCTGTCCCCCAATACCCCTGTGTGATTGACCTCACGCAGGGGTATTTATTTACTACCTAAGAATTATTCAAGTTTAAGTCTGCTGTGTCGATTCTGCATGACGATGCAAGTTAATACAGCCTCCACTGGTTCCATGTTTCACGTTGCCCAGGGCACTAGCCCTGTCAATGTGGCCACGGCATTGGCATTGGTGAGCCGCTACCCCAAAACCAAAATAACGATTTCAGATACCAGCGCAAATATTGCAAGAAATTTAGAGAATTTACAAAAGATGGTCAATAACGTGAAAAGTATCACGTTAACCGATGTGGCAAACCCCATCACCTTATCTGCCATTCAATTGAAAAGGAATGGCGCCATATTGGCCAAGGTGAGTGGAAATTACAGCTTGAATGTGAATGAGGTAACTGCTGCGAATGCTGCAACTGTTGCAGCCAAAAGCAATGTCGCCAAAATATGGGTAAGTGACACCAGCAATGCGATTGCCGATAAGCTGACAGAATTTAAAGACATAACCAAGCTTCAAACCATTACCCAAAAGGGAACGATCAAAGCTTTATCGTTGACCGCGGCAGAGTTAACTGCCAACACCTCAGTTTTGGCAAAGATCAGCGGCGGTTACACCTTGGATGTCAGCGGTGCCAATGTGACCCAAGCTTTGACTTACACCGCCAATGACAAAGTCAAATCAATCTCTATCCTGGACACCAGTGCAAACGTCGCAGAAAAATTAGACAATCTGAAAGAGCTGGGTTTAAGAATCAAAGAAATCCGCACCAGTGAAAACACAGCGATGGTGGTCACTGCAGATCAAGTGAAAAACGATGCCTTGGTATTGGGAAAGATTTACAGCAACTATCAGTTGGCCGTGGTCAACGCCAACAGCTACCACGTCAATGCGCTGTCTTCCAATAAAAAAATCGTGTCTGTCGATATTGTTGACACTGGCGCCAATGTGGTTAAAAACTTAGCGCTTTATAAAAAATTAGGAAATGACCTTACATCGATTCAAATCAGTGACAGCAGCACACCTTTGGCCATCAACTACGACCAATGGGCATTGAATGAATCCATTGTGGGTAAGTTCAACGCGGGCTATTCTTTGGCCGTCAGCGATGTCAGTGCGACCTATGCGCAAGCGATGTTGGCAAATTCGGTGGTGTCTTCCATTGCCGTGAAAGACAACAGCAATAATATTTCAGCCAATTTAGAAAGCTTAAGCACCAACTTAAGCAAGATCACCTCTATCACCCAAAAAGGTCCACCCAATGCACTGGTGATGACTGCGGCCCAATATGCAAGCGATGGCATTGCAGACACTTTGGCAAAGATTCAAGGTAACTACAGTTTGACGGTCAATGGTGTGGATGTGACCGCTGCCAAAGCCATGGCGGATGCCAATCAGCGCATTGTTTCAATGACGATCAACGGATCTGCCAGCGATATTAAGACCAATTTATCTGACCTGAATGCCTTGGGTCAAAAGGTCGAAAGCATTGTGCAAACGGACAGCGGAACGGATATTGCGCTCAGCCTGTCGCAATGGCAGAACCAATCTAACGCATTGGAAAAAGTCGTGGGAGGCTACCGGGCCACTGTCAGCGGCGTCACAGTGGCACAAGCGATGCAGGTGGCAGCCGATGCGAGGGTGGGAACAGTTCAAATCAGTGACAGCGGGGCAAACCTTCAAGCGCGTATCAATGATCTGCAAGATTTAGGCGCACAAATCAGTTCCATCACGCAAACCGATACCGCAGCACTGACCATCACAGCCGATCAGTTCGCTGCCAATGCAGGTGTATTGGGGAAATTTGGCGAGGGAAAACCCAGCTTGGTCGTGACCAAGGTAGCCTCGGCAAACGCCGCATCGTTCGTGTCAAATGACAAAGTTATTGGTGTACACGTTGAAGACAATGGCTACAACATCAGTGCGAATTTAGATGCATTAGCGGCTAATGACAAATTGCAAAGCATCACCCAAATCGGCCCCATGCTGCCGTTGTCTGTGACTTACGACCAGGTAACAACTGATGCGGCCGCTTTGGCCAAAATTGCCGGTGGATACAGTCTTTCTGTGACAGGTGTGGCTGCTCTAAATGCATCAGCATTGGCAGACAACGCAAAAGTCTCGTCCATGTTTGTGACAGGAACAAACCTCACCATTGCTGCAAACCTCAGCAGTCTGCACGCATTGGGTAAAAAAGTAGCGAATATTCAACAAAGCAATGCGGGTGTTGCCTTGGCGCTAAGCGCCGATCAATGGCAAAACCAAGCGGCGACATTAAATAAGATTGTGGGTGGTTTTAACGCTGTGGTGAGCGATGTGAGCGCGTCCAAAGCGCAAATGGTTGCGGCCGATGATAGGGTGAATTCCATCAGCGTCAAGGACACAGGCGTCAATATTGAAAACTATCTAGATACGCTGCAGCTGTTGGGCTCACCATTGACTCAGATTGAGCAAACAGATAATGCCGCTTTGACCTTGACAGCCAATCAATGGGCGTTGAACCAAAGCGTACTCGCAAAGTACAAGACTGGCACCAGTCCCACCGTTGTGGTCAATCAGCTCAGCGCTGCAGACGCAAAAAGTGTGGCAGATGATGAGCGAGTTTCCTTGGTCAAAATTACTGACAGCAGTGAAAACGTTGCGACCAATATATCTGCATTGCAAGTCATTGCAAGTCAAACAACACCAAAACTCGGCGCCATCACATTAAGAGGTTCTGACCCGTTGGTGTTGGGTTATCAAAAGCGGGTTGACAGTGGTGCAGCATTGGCCAAAATAAACAGCAACTATGCGCTCAGCATCACGGAGGCGAATGCTGAGCAAGCAGCCAGCTTAGATGACGATAACAAAGTAGTGTCCATAGCTGTTATGGACAGCGCAGCCAACATCAGCAGCAAACTAGCCCAACTGCACGGCTTAGGGAATAAATTACGCAAGATTCAACTCAGCGTAGCTGGAGCCCCTATAGCACTGACAAATTCTCAATGGGCAACCAAAACAGCCACACTGAACAAGATTGAAGGTGGATACACAGCAACGGTGAGCGGCGTGGCTGCGGCGAAGGCAAACACCGTGCTGGCTGACAGTCATGTTGTGTCTTTGCAAGTTAAAGATAATCTTTTGAATATTTCTAATCAGTTAACGTCGCTCCAAGCATTGGGTCGACAAGTGACGGAAATTGAGCAAACCGATGTGGGCAGATTGACCGTTTCTGCCAATGACTGGATATCCAATAAAACCGCATTAGATAAAGTTAAAACATCCAGCTCAATTGCAACGACACAAGCCGATGCAGAGTTCAGTGTGACACAAGCAAGCCTTGCATGGTTCTCAGCGTCTGGATCCGATACTCGCGTCAAAACCATTGCCATCAAAGATACGGCTGAAAATGTTTCCCTGCAGTGGGAATCCATCAAAGGAAGCAGCAAAATCAATGGCCTAGACCTGACAAACATCACCACTGCCTTGAATTTATCGGCAGAAATGATTGGGAACAGCTCTTCAACACTGGCAAAAATCAATGGCAATTATTTGATCAACGCCACAGGTGCAAATATTGCCCAAGCGCAAACACTGCTGAGCAATAGCCACGTTCAAGCTATAGATGTGTTGGAGTCAAGAGGCAATGTGAACACTTCGTTCGATCAATTGAACGCCAACACAAAAGTTAGAAATATTTACCTCAACAATAACGATGCGCCAGTGTCCTTGAGCCAAAGCCAAGTCATCGATGGCCTGTCAACGTTGAATAAGATTCAAAGCACTTACAGTTTAGACGTCTCTGGCGTTGGTATGGCTAATGTCTTCAATTTTGCTGAGACTTTACCTGTTCACGCCATGGGCCTGGTAGCAACAAGTGATGGAATATCAATAGCGTTGGATGATCTTTCTTCCATTGTGGATAAATTATCAAGCGTTGAAGTGACAGACGGTGGTGATGAATTGATTGAAATGAGTTACCAGCAATTTCAAGAAAACGAAAACCTATTGGCCAAGATTTCATCTGCCTATCAACTGGCTGTCAACAATGTTTCCGCGGATGCTGCGCTAAGTACATCTGCAACACAAGTAAATAATGTAAATACCGTTTCTGCAATAACAGTTTCAGATACGGTCAATAATGTGAAGTTAAACTTAGAAAACCTGAAAAATATTGGTGATGCATTAAAAATAATCACTGTCACTGATGAAGACGTGATGACATTAACGCAAAGTGAATTTGATAATTATTCGTCAGTGCTAGATAAAATATTAGGCAATATATCCATAGATATTTCTGATTCAGCCATATAAACCACCGAGTTTGTTAAGCATTGCTTGTGACCCAACAGTGTCACAGACTATTTGACTTAGTGCAACATTACTTATTTCACAAAAAACCTTCTTTTCTAAGGCCTTAGCCTCCAATAGCCAAGATCCGAATCCACCATCCTGAAGATGATCCTCTATAGTAATTACCTCATCAAAAGAAAGTAGTAAACGAGTCTGTAATGCTTTGTCAGCCATTGACCATAGTGGCATTGAGAAGATAGGCCAGTGGGAAAATTCATCTCTTTCTACCCAATCCATAGCTATCTGGAGCCCAGCACCTGTACATAGGAAGGCTTGCCGATCTTTTCCTTTTCTACCTTCACGAACTTTTAGCCAGTGTCCTGGCTTTATTTGAGGAGGACTCATATGAAAGGTAGGCTCCCCTGCCTTACCCAGTCGAAGATAAGAAGGACCTGGATTTTCTACGAGATATTGTAAGCATGCGCGTACCTCCAGGGGATCGCCAGGTGCTGCAATCAACATATTTGGTAATGTGCGCATAAGAGCATAATCTTGTACCGCATGATGTGAATACCCCAATGCTCCATAGGCTAGTCCTCCGCCAACTGAAACTACAGTAACTGGTAATTTGTGATAAGCGACATCATTGCGAATCTGCTCTGCACAACGGAAAGTCGGAAAATTCGCGATGGAGTAGGTAAAGACGTGATAACCTTCTGATGCCATACCCGCAGCCACCCCTGTCATGTTTTGCTCAGCTACACCTGCGTTAATAAAACGATCAGGAAACTCATCTGCGAAGGGTTCAATAACTGAGTAACCGAGGTCGCCAACTACGAGTGCTATGTGTGACTGTTGACGAGCGAGGGTAACGAGTTCCTGAATGAATGCGTTACGCATGGTTAATCTCTTTCAAGGCCTGGGCAAGTTGTTCCGAAGAGGGTGTTTTGTAGTGCCAATCGACACTATTCTCCATAAAACTAACTCCTTTACCCTTGGTCGTATGGGCGATCAAGAAGGACGGCCTACCCTTTTCCCAAGGTGCAAGTAACAATGAATTTGCTATTTCTGCATGATTGTGACCATCAATTTCGCGAACAGCCCATCCAAAGGCACGTGCCTTGTCGGCCAGAGGTTCAATGCGCAAAGTCTTATCGACGGTAGTTAAACTTTGCAATTTGTTGTAATCTACAATAGCCACTAAGTTATCTAAGTGGTGATGAGCAGCGAACATCATCGCTTCCCAATTAGATCCTTCACCCAATTCGCCATCACTTAATAAAACAAAGGTCCGCCAATCCAATTTAGATCGCTGGGCTGCAAGTGCTTTGCCAGTACCGAATGGTAATCCGTGCCCCAAAGATCCAGTACTAAATTCAACGCCAGCAACCTTGTGACTGATATGGTTCATTAGAAAAGAATGATCTTGTCCATAGGTCAAAAGATCTTCCTTTGGGAAAAACCCAGTTTCTGCTAATGCGCTATATATAGCGACGCAAGCATGCCCTTTGCTAAGTATGAATCGATCACGCAACTTTGCATCAGGTTGTAGCGGATTAACTTGAAGTACCTGACCGTAAAGCACGGCAACAATGTCGCAGATGGAAAGAGCTGATCCAATGTGAGCAGCTCTAGAACGATACACCATCTGTAGCGCCTCAATGCGGATGCGCCGTGCTAGTCCTAAACTGTCTAAATTGAGAAATTGCATTTTTATCTTAATGAAGTTGAGCAGCCCATAGTGCAGTTCGACGAATGGATTCGTCAAGATGGATGGATGGAGTAAGCTTGAGATCAGATGAGATTCGGTCAATCGCTGGTACATAAGACTGTAGATTAACGCCTGACAGGGGTTTCTTTAAAACAATTACCTCCCCGCTCCCCTGTAGTACGTGATTTACGCGATTGGCAAGCTCAGTAATTGACAGACTCTCGTCACCCCCAACATTGTAGGCTCGACCATTTTGTGCTTCAAAAAGCATTGTCCAAAGCCAGTATGCCAAATCCGAAGCATATAGGTAACTACGCAGAGGCGTACCGTCACCTGTGATAATAATGTCTTCGTTTCGCATGGCCGCCTTAATAAAGTTGCCAATAGCATAATGTTTATCTAGCGGCAGGTGGGGGCCAACAAAAGCAAAACAGCGAGCAATCGCAATCTCTAATTTTGGATTCACTGCTGATGCCATTGAAGTGATTAGTTCGCTTACACGCTTACCCTCGCCATAAGCTGATAAGGCATTCAATGGGTCTGGAGCCCCCTGCCAATCCTCCGGTATGGTTTTTAGTTTCGAAGGCGTACGACCATATACTGCACCGGAACTCAATAAAAGAATGCGGCGAAAATCTACATCACTTGAGATTGCTTCGAGTACTCTACGGGTACCTTCCACGCAGGTATCTAAAATTTCACTTGGTGTACTGGATGCAACAACATCAGTCGCAGCATGAATAGCGAAACGGCACTCTCCAACAGACTCTGCTGCGAGGTCTCGGACGTCACCAGTTAGCCAGACCACATCTGTTGAGTTGCGTAAGTTAGGAAACTGATCCAGAAAAGAATCTGGGCGACGGCTAAGCACAACAACTTGAGCGGAAAGATTGAAGCGCCGATTAGCCTCAAGAAAGCTCGAAATCAACCATTTACCTATAAATCCAGTACCGCCTGTTAAAAGCAGTCGCTGGCCACGCAAGCGCTCCCAGCGAGGGCCGACTGCATTAACAACACTATTGATATCCTCAAATGGAATGCGTAAAAATGAAAGACTTTTATCCATGGTTCAAAAATTAACCCCAAAGAATTCTTCGATTTTGTCTCCAATATAGTCAAGTTGTTCCTGACCTAGCGCTGGGAAGGTACCCAACCAAAAGGTTTGGTTCATCACTACATCAGAGTTGGTTAAATTTCCGCTAATCCTAAAGTTGCGCCCAACCATGTAGGGTTGTTTTGTCAGGTTACCTGCAAACAGTAAACGTGTTCCGATCTTATTCTCTTCCAAGAAGTTGATTAGATCAGTTCGTTCAATACCAGCCTTGGCATTGACGATCAAAGGAAATCCGAACCATGAGGGGTTTGAATTTGGTGTGGCTTCAGGGAGATATAAAAAGTCTGTGACGGTTGAAAGCCGGGCCTTTAGATATGAAAAATTGCTTCGTCGCTTAGCAATAAATTCTTCTAGTCGGTCCATTTGTGCCAAAGCACAGGCAGCTTGCATATCCGATATTTTGAGGTTATAGCCCAAGTGACTGTAGGTATATTTATGATCATAGCCATTGGGCAAATCGCCTCCGAGTTCATTTTTACTCCAGCAGAAACGTTTGTTACAAGTGTTGTCTTTGCCAGGTGGGCAGTAGCAGTCGCGGCCCCAGTCTCGAAATGATTCGGCTATCAATTTCAATTCAGGATTGTTAGTAAAAACCGCACCGCCTTCTCCCATGGTGATGTGGTGGGCTGGGTAAAAACTCAGTGTCGCGATATCGCCGAAAGTGCCAACCATTTGACCGTTATAGGTGGCACCTAAGGCGTCGCAACAGTCTTCAACTAGCCACAAGTTGTATTTTTTACAGAGCTTTGTAACAACATCCAAGTTGAACGGATTTCCAAGGCTGTGAGCCAACATAATTGCTTTAGTTTTTGGTGAGATTGCAGCTTCGATTTTTGATGCGTCAATATTATGAGTAGATAAATCTACATCCACGAATACTGGAACCGCACCAAATTGAATGATGGGGTTGACTGTAGTTGGAAAACCTGCTGCAACACCTATTACTTCATCGCCAGGTTTTATTGCTCGGCTTCCTAGTTTCTGACTGGTTAAAGTGGAAAAAGCTACCAAGTTGGCAGAGGAACCCGAATTCACGGTAATCAGATATTTGACCCCCAAAAATGCAGCCAATCTCTGTTCAAACATTGCGTTGAATCTACCCGTGGTCAGCCAACCGTCCAGGGAGGCTTCAACCATCAACTTCAGTTCGCTTGCGCCAATGACTTTGCCTGATACAGGTACCGAAGTTTCACCTGGAATAAATGGTTTTGGGGCATAGGCGATATCGGCATATTGCTGAACCAGTTCACTGATTTGGCTACGCAATTTGTCGAGTTGAGGTTGGAAATTAACAGGTATGGTGTTCATAGGTTGTATCCATATTGTGAAATTTGCTTCAAGCAGATTGCACGCATGTCGTGCCCGTTAAGCCAAGCATGGTGCCAATCGGAGATGTGATGTAGTGCGGTTTCTAGGGACCAGTGAGGTGTCCATTGCAACCGTTCTTTAGCCTTGGAGATATCTAATTTTAGAAAATTCGCCTCGTGCGGTTGGTTGCCAGGCAGAGGGGCCCAGGCTGCGTCGCTGCCCCAGATTTCGCACAAGCGCTGGACGATCCACTGCACAGAGTGGACATCCTCGTTGAGAGGACCAAAGTTCCACCCTTCGGCATAGGTCTGGCCTTCAGTGTAAAGACGTTCGGCGACCAAAAGGTAGCCGGACAATGGTTCTAAGACGTGCTGCCAAGGACGAATCGCGTTTGGGTTACGAATCAGAACCGGAGTTTTGTTTTGCAGTGCCCGCAGAACATCTGGAACTAAACGATCTATAGCCCAGTCTCCTCCACCGATAACATTGCCAGCACGAGCAGTAGCTATCGCAATACCTGCGTCCAACATAAAGGATTTGCGATAGGCAGAACTTACCAATTCTGCACAACCTTTGCTGCTTGAGTATGGGTCATGCCCACCCATCGGCTCATCTTCGCGATAGCCCCATACCCATTCCCGATTTTCATAGCACTTGTCTGTCGTTATATTGACAATTGCTTTAACGGAGCCACAATGGCGAGCCGCTTCCAGAACATGTACGGTTCCCATAACATTAGTTGAATACGTTTCAATAGGGGAAGCGTAGGACAAACGAACAAGAGGTTGAGCCGCCATGTGAATAACGATTTCTGGCTTGAACTCATCCATCTGCGTTTTGATAGCTCCATACTCCCGTATGTCAGCAATGCAATGCTCCATTGAATCAGCAACACTCGCAACTTCAAAAAGGGATGGCTTTGTTGGCGGTTCAAGAGAGACACCACGAAGTGTGGCGCCCAGGGACTGAAGCCAGAGGCTGAGCCAACTTCCCTTAAATCCAGTGTGCCCCGTCATCAGAACGCGCTTATTTCGCCAAAATGAGGGGTTTGTTTGCTGGCGCTTCATATCAATCCCATTTTTTCCAAGGCGCTTTGCCACTTGACCACAGTTCTTCCAAAAAGTGCTTGTCTCGAAGGGTATCCATGGGTTGCCAAAAACCATGATGCTCAAAGGCCATCAATTGCCCATCCTTGGCTAATTGCTGAAGAGGTTGTTGTTCCCAAACAGTTGTATCACTGTTGAGGTAATCCAGCACAAGTGGTGACAAAACAAAAAAACCGCCATTGATCATTGCACCGTCACCCTTGGGCTTTTCCATGAAACTATTAACTTGGTGTCCTTTAATGTCCAGTGCGCCGAAGCGTCCCGGTGGAAAGGTCGCAGTTAAGGTTGCAGCCTTGCCATGATTTTTATGAAATTCAATGGATGCGCTAATGTCAATATCGCTAACTCCATCACCATAAGTTAAGCAAAAAGCTTCGTCTTTATTAACATATTCTGCGACTCGTCGCAGACGACCGCCTGTCATGGAGTCGTCTCCCGTGTCTATTAATGTGACATTCCAAGGCTCAGCTCGTTTTTGATGAACTTCCATTCTGTTACTGCGCATGTCAAAAGTAATGTCTGACATGTGCAGGAAGTAGTTTGCGAAATATTCTTTGATAAAGTAGCCCTTATATCCACAACAAATCACGAAATCATTAATACCATGGTGTGAATACATTTTTAATATATGCCAAAGAATCGGCTTTCCGCCAATCTCAACCATGGGCTTTGGGCGGGTGGAGGTCTCTTCACTCAGTCGAGTTCCAAGTCCTCCTGCAAGAATAACTGCTTTCATATTTTAAATCCTGGTGGTATTTGATTTTAATTTGAAGAATAAAATGCATCAGAGTAAAATTTACTAATTGGAAGTCCTGCATTAATAAATTTCTCTTTAGCATTATTGATCATAAGCGGTGAACCGCAAGCATAAACTTCAGTATTTTTAAATGAAATTTTTCTTCGAATTACTTCATCTTGCACATATCCGATAGCACCTTCCCATGGGGTATTAGGTCTTGACAATACAGGAATAAATAAATCAACATTTGGTAAAGAAAATATATCGAAATACATATCAGTAATAGTTCTATTTCCCCAGTAAACGCTGATAAATTTTGGCCTATTATTTTCTGGCAAAAAAGAAATAGATTCCAAAATTGATTTAATAGGAGCTATTCCTGTTCCAGTAGCTAAAAATATTAAACCTCCATCATGGTTTGAATTTAGTCCAAATGTGCCCATTGGTCCTTCAATTCTCAATAAATCATTTACTTTGGCTGAATTAAACCAATAGTCACTCATAATACCATTATTAATATAACGAATATGTAGTTCAATTATATTATCCATAAAATTTGAATTGGCAATTGAATAACAACGTTTTATTCCATAATGTCCAATTATTTCGACATATTGCCCAGGAATAAAATCAAATTGTGTAGTTTTTGGAAACCGAAGTGATACTTTTAAAGTGCTAGGAGATAATAATTCTAAAGAATTAATTTTACAAGGAGTTAATTTTGAACGAGGCAATTTTTTATTTTGAAAATCATCAATTGTTAAAATCAAATTAGACTTAGCCGACCGAGCACAACCGAGGATCCAACCATCATTTTTTTCATCTAAACTAAGACCTAACTCTTGAAAAACAAGACTAGATGTGCCACCCATGATTCGGCATTTGCAATTATTGCAACGACCATTCTTACAACTGTGTGGCCAAAAAATATTTGCCTCCTGAGCTGCTGCAAGAATAGTTTGACCTTCTTTTATTGAAAATATATATTTTTCATTTAAAATAGATGTATACATTTGGATTTATTTATTAAATATTTTGTTAATGTAAATTTTTGCGAAATCGCCAACTCTTTCTACCCAGCTATCTGCAAAGTAATCATAGTTATGCTTGAATTGCTTGATCGATGAGTTAACACTATCAAAATCATAACTTATTTCTAATGGCAAATCTTCAATGGAATTAAACCTTATGTCTGGATAGCTGCCAATTTCCATTTGATTAATCAAAATCCTTGGAATTTGTTGGTCATGAAGCAAAATTGGAATAGCTCCACACATTATGGCATCCTGAATAGTCGCAGAAACACAATCCCAAGTGAATAAAAATTTACATTGTTTTAATAATATTGCAAGTTGATTTTTGTCTCGAGGCCAGTCGCGTTCTAGTGCTAAAGTATTCGGTAGCAATTTGCAATCAATAAACGAAGGACCTTTGCCAAAATAAGTGAGATTTAAATTTCTTTCATTCCAAGGCCTTGCTTCATTGTCATTAAAAACAGAATTTTTAAATGTTTTAAATAATACATGATTTGAGTAATTGCTATAGATTTTTGAAAATGATAGAATAAAATCTCCATAAAATGGACTTTCATTAAAATTCAAAATATATCTAATTATTTTTTTCGCGCCAAGTGGATTGCCGTTGATTAGATCTGGATAAATTACAACACCTTCATTTATAATTTCTTGGAATTCAGTATTATTTAAAATTTCAATACGTTGCCCTTGGGGCATATGAAATTCTTTGTTATCCGAAAAGGCAAATTGAAAATTTTGCTCGGCAGCATTTCCTCCATGAAGAAAAACTATTCCACAGGGGTATCCATTTCGATTTAATGCATCACAGAGTTCATGTAAAACCATTACGCCGCCAGATCTGACTTGATATTGCGGAGCCACAACCAAAAATTTGATCATAAAATATAAACTTGTAAGGTGATTTATTTTGATGGAATGTATGTCCCAGTATCACTTACCCATATATTTCTGCAACTAATACAATTCAATTTTTTATTAATGATAAGTTGTATTATTGCCATGGATATAACTCTTTCAAATGCAAAGTCTATTACTCTTCGCTGATATCCATTTTTTGGGGTATAGTAATTTTTATAGAAATCTATTGCACAAGCCCATACTCGCTCATTAAACTCATAACGTATTGACTTGGGTGCAGCAAAAATACCGTAAGGAATTAATGTATTAGATTCCAACATTTTTGATATCGATAAAGGTTCTAATAGTCCGTATCTAATTGCACATCCAACTGCAAGTAAAAGGTCGTCAAGGTGGTGTACTCGAGCATATTGTCCAAGTATTGTGTCTGGAAGCAACCTAGGAGCAGGTATCATTATATCTACTCCACTAGGTATTTCAGTGGTAATTATTTTCTTCCAATTAGAATTAAATTCTTTTGGAGTTATTATAAGATTTTCCTGCAATGAAGGATTAAGCCAGTCTTCATTTGTTTCATTACTTAAAAAAAGCCTATAACTTCCCCAAAATACTTCCTGTGTATTACTATTGGATTCGATTTGCTGATTCATTGCCATTAAAGAACGTAAAGCCCCAAATGCAGTTTCTGAATCTAAAAGCTGACCAATACTTTGACTTGCAGCAACCCCTTTTAAAGTGTTAGGTATATATCCTTCGACACCAATAATTCTGTGCGGGAAAGGTATTTCCCAAGGAATGTTTTTATGGGTTACTATAAAGTAGTTATTATTTATTTTATCCATATATAACTTTTATAGTTTTAAATAATTAATAAAAAATTCATTGGCTAAAATATTTTTATTTAAATGATTTTTGAATTTATCTGTATTCATATCAATTTGTTTTTTTGTTCCGCCGTTTCGAGAGATAATTATTAAATTTGAAACATAATTTTCATAGCTATTGACAATTAAATTTGAAATCCCAATTAAACTTAAAAGACTTCCACCCATTCGCGAGACCATTGTTCGCCCACTCATTGTCACCAAAGGTAATCCTGCATTGATTACATCATTGGTTGTGGAACCGCAGTTATAGGGAAATGTATCTAAGAAAACATCTGCAAGCTTCAATTTTGCGCAGTAGTCCTCATGAGCCGAACGTGGTGTAAACAAAATCCGGTCTAAATCGGCGCCGGCTTTATTTGCATGTGCTTTTAAATTAACGGTTGTGGTCGTGTTGTCATCTATTAGCCAGAGTACTGCCCTTGGAATTTCCTTCAAAATCTCCATCCATGTCGCAAACATTTCAGGTGTAATTTTGTAAACATTCCCAAATGCAGCCATGACAAAAGCATCTTCAGGCAAATCAAACTCTGACCGCTTAGCTTCGCGGACAGGTGTTTCATTTTTGGTAAGTGGTATGAAACTTCCCTCCACATACAACGGCTTTTCAGTGAAATAAGGCGTCAATTCCTCAGGCAACACATATTTATCGGCAATTACAAAATCAAACCACGGCATGCCGGTGGTGCCGATGAAGCCAAGGTAAGTGCCTTGCTTCGGGGCAGGGTGCAAGGCAAAGATGCCAGGGCGGGCGCCAGAGCTCAGGCCGTGCAGGTCGATGAGGACGTCGATCTCGTCTTGCAGCACCAACTCTGCCACTTGGCGGTCGCTGAGGGTGTCGATGCGGCGCAGTTGGTCAAAGCTGGCTTTGAGACGTGCGCGCAGGGCAGTGCCGTCTTCGGGGCTGAAGTCATAGGCATACACTTCAAACTTTGTGCGGTCGTGGCCTTCAAACACTTCGGGCAATAACAAGCCTACAGCGTGGGTGCACAAATCGCCCGACACATAGCCAATGCGGATGCGCTCGTGTGTGTACGCACGGTCTTTGCACAAAAATTCTTCTTTGAACCCATAGGTGCGGCCCACAAAAGCATGGGCGGTGAGCAGTTGCTGCACAGGATCGTCGGTCATGGCGAGCATGGCCAGCGGGCTGGTGGCCATGAGCATATCGTTGTGGGTGATGCCGGGCAGGGGCTTGTACACCGGCCAAGCGCAGGCTTTTTGCCGGATGTGGATCCAATGCTGCAGCACGCCGGTTTGCTTTGTATTGATGGCCAAGCTACGCTCTAAAGCGCGTTCGGCTTCGTCGTATTGTTTGTGGTTTTCGTAAACACGGCCAATGTGGTTCAAGGCCATGGTTCGGATATCGTTGCCATAGGCGGGCCCACCTTCAGTGGGGTTGGCCACTTTGTGCCACTGCTCCAGCGCCTCTTGCTTTCGGGCCGTTTTCTCAAGCAGCAACCCTAGGTTGATAATGGCCTGCCCCAAACTGGGGTCCATGGAAATACAAGCACGGTAGCTGGCTTCTGCGCCCACCTTATCACCCTGTGCTTGTTGAAGAGAGCCTAAGTTGTACAACGCCATGTGGCGCTTTTCCGATTTGGGCTGAGTGATGTAAGCCAAATAAAGCTGCACGGCTTGGGCTTGCATACTTTGGTCGACCAAGGACTGGGCCTTTGTGAATAACTGGTCTAGCCTAAGCATGCCCATCTGGGCCAACTTAAAGTAATTGGTCCAATGTTCCAGGGGCTGGGTTTCAGTTAAAGACACTGAATCTCCGGTTGGGCTGACAGGTATGCGTGCGTTCAAAGCTTCCTCACTGAGGTCGTGGCTGTTGATCCAGGCGCTGTGTCCATTCTAATAACTGAATGTGCATAGATTTCATGGCTTCGTCTTCAGGGTATCTGGACATTGCCTCAGTGAGCACACTGTAAGCAGAAGAATAGTCCAAACGTTTGATCAAGGCTTGGACCAAGATGCGATATGAAACTGCGGTGGTGCGTTCTCCCCGAACCGTCAGCAAAGGCTTCATGTGTTCGAAAACAGTGTCCCAGTCTTGTCGCAACATGGCCATCATGGCGTTGATCACCAGCATATCTTCACTTGCAGGGTAAATTGCTAAGCCGGCATCACCCAAGGCGCGAGCCAAGTCGTGGTGATGCGGTTCAGCCAAAAGAGTTTTGATGGTGTTGCAGATTTCTTCGGGCTCAAATCGCTTGATTAGCGCCTCTTGAAAAATCGTGTGGCTGACGCCCTGATCCATCAATTCTGTGTACAAAGACATGTGGCAAGTTTCCAAGTGAAGCGGCAAAAAGCTACCGCATTTTCTTATTTAAGCAAAAAATGTTCCTGACTGCATTAGTGAATAGCTGTCCTATAAGTTCCTATTAGAGGAAAAGGAATATGTGCGGCCAAAGGCTGAACAAAGCGCCAATGCGGCAAGAATTGACCAGTGGCATTGGACCGAATCTAGATGGCGAAAGGCACTAATTGAATACTTTATGAGTGCATAGCGGCAAATTTTGTCAAAGTCTCGACAGCTCTTTGCCGCTGCTTTGACCCAGCATTGCCGCTCCAGCATGCATGACTCACCGTAAAAAATAATTAATATAAAAACATTCTTTTAAATTTAAAAGTAATACTTAAAAATATTAATAAGCAATTGTAGGTATATAAAAAATAGCCGATCAATGGTTTTAAAAGCTGGCACCTAATTTGCTTGATGGTAACCGCGGTCTTGAAAATCAGGGCCAAGACCAACGAAACATTTAATCAGGAGTTCCAAATGACTGTTCTAGCCAAAGAAGTAATTACCAACGCAGAAGTTGGCCGTATGTTGAGCGATCGTGAAGTTTCACGATTCAAGCCAGCAGAAATTCGTGAAGCCATTCAAAGCTTGGTTTCTGAAGGCAAAGATGCATTGGCCATCGCTTTAGGTGACGCAGGTTTGAGTTTGTACCCTGATAGCGAAGACATTCTTGCCATCACAGGCTTGTTGTCTTTGATGCGTCAGGAGTGGGCTCAAGCAGTTGATTTGATTGAATCCCTTCGCGCTATCCAAGGTGAAAACACACCGCCTTTTACCTATGTCATGTTGGTAAGAGCCTTGCGTTGCAACTTGGAACCCGTTCGAGCACTTGCAGTTGCCAATGAAGGTTTGAAGAAATACCCAGACCAAATTGAATTGACTGCAGAGAGTTTGATATTGCAAGACTTCAGCAATTCTGCTGTTGTCAATGAAACGACAGCACATTGATACTTTGAAAATCGTTCAGGTGCATGCAAATCTGATTTGTAAAGATGGCACGGGACTTGCATAACCACCTTGAAAGATTGACTCAAATTAGTCAGGAGATACCAAAATGGCAGTGATCAATACCAACGTCAAAGCGCTTTTCTCGCAAGCAGCTTTAAGAGCCACCGAGCGTAATCAGCAGGTGTCCATGCAGCAATTGTCGACAGGCAAGCGCATCAACTCGTCAAGGGACGATGCCGCCGGTATGGCCATTGCCACCCGCATGACCCACCAGATACGCAGCTTGAACCAAGCAGTGCGAAACGCTGGGGATGCGATCACATTGATTCAAACCGCGGAGGGCGCGACCAACGAGATCACTGACATGCTGCAACGTATGCGTGAGTTGGCCATTCAAGCCTCCAACGACACCAACAACAACGAGCAACGCAGCTACTTGGACCTAGAGTTTCAACAACTGAAAAAGCAAATTGTCCAAATTGCAGAAAACACAGAGTGGAATGGTTTCCCTGTGTTGAATGGCACCACTGGTGAACGTGTGGGCATCAAACCAGTTTATAAAACTGTGTCTGAGCCAAGTTCCACAGACGCCATTACCGTCACTGCTGGCCTGCCAACAACCACGTCGGTGACTGTTTTAGATAACAAACTCACTGAAACCGCTGACGTTACTTTCCAAGAGCTGGCAATCGGCGAAAAAGTCACCGTAGGTGGCCTGATCTATACCGCTACAGCTGTCACCACAGCTGAGGAAGTTGCGGCAGCCTTTGCTAACTTAGAAGCAGGTACAGCCGCAGCCGACGTACCCGCAGCACAAATTCCCAACGGCACCATGGAAGGCACCTTAACTGGTTTCAGTACGGGCGCAAATACATCCGATGTATTGACCTTCACAAGCGACACCAGCTACGCCAATGTCGAAAATCTGACTTACACCACCACAGGTACAGCATTGAGTGTGACCAACACCAACGGTACCTCAGGCCTGGGTGTGACGGAAGAATCCGTGTTGACATTCCCTGCCATGGGCAAGGGTCAAACCATCACAGTGGCTGGCTTAACCTACACCGCAACAGTTGCCAACAGTGGCGCTGAAGTGGCCGAGGCATTTGCCAATTTGGCAGATGGCGCCACAACAGGCGCTAGCACCAAAGGCACCTACAGCGGCACATTGGTGGATTTCAGCTCTGGCCCCAAAATCGCCAGCAGCAATGTGACATTCACCAGTTCCACCATCTTTGACACTGCAACAGACATTGAAGTCTCAAGCGGTACCACAGTCTCGGGCGGACAAATTGCATTGGCCCCCACAGTGTCAACCCCAGATGCCAAACAAGGCTCGGTTGGTGGTGGCATTTACCTTGGTGGTGAAGGCGCATTTTCAAAATCAGGCTCATTGTCGGTGGTAGCAGGTGGCAGCAGCAGCATTGCTTCAGCAACCTTCACACTGGAAGATGGTCAAATTTTTGATCTGAATGTCAATAGCGCCGTTACCATTGCTTCTGGTGTTGTCAGCATCAATAAAACGCTTTTGGAACGTGCTGGTATCAATATCTTGTCAGGTGGCAATGTCACTTTGACACAGCAAAATTCAACTGCTGACTCTGCTGACTTTGCTTCTGGCGACGTGGTGGGCTTGACCGTTGGTCGCACCTTGCCAGGCTTGGAGCAGATGTATGCAAGCGATGTCATCATCAACGGTATTCCCATTGGCGCTTCTCGCGAAGTCGACGATACGGTTTCGCCCCAAACAGGTAACCAAATTGCCAGCGCGATTGCCAAGGCTGCCGCTATCAACGAAAAAACCATTGCCACCGGTGTTCACGCCACAGTCAATCCAACCCTGATGACGGGTTCTGCGATGTCGGGCACTGGACAAGCCAAAGGTACTTTGATGATCAACGGTTTCACCACGCCCATGATCAACACGGTGCTAGATAACCCCCGTGATTCACGCATCGCCGCAGTCAACGCGATCAACTTCATTTCTGCCCAAACAGGCATCCGTGCTATTGACTCACTGACAGACAGCAAGGGCATCATGTTGGTGGCTGATGATGGTCGCAACATTGAAGTGAGCTTCAACACAGCCAGTACTGACGCAGACTTTGCACGCTTGACTGGTTTGAAGCAAGGTGTACAAACCGGCACATTCTCTTTAGAGAGCATGGTTGAAATACCTATCAATATCACCACAGCCACCAACGGTGACATTCACCGCGCTGGCTTGGAAACAGTCAATTACGACAGCAAAATACTGAGTACCGTCACTACCAAGGTTCGCCCCCAAGCAGCCGCTGCCAGTGATGTGAAGAGCCTAGGCATCAACGATCTGATGATCAACGGTGTAGCGATTCGCCCCGCCTTGCCTTCCGATGACACATTGTCAGTAACGCAGAGTCTTTCCAGCAAAGCCGAGGCCAGTGCAATTGCCACAGCAGCTGCAATCAACGCCAGTACCGCTGCAACCGGTGTGACAGCGGTTCCCGTGCCTGTGAAAATCCACGGCGATGTGACGGATACTGGCCTTCCTTCTGCTGCCACATTGGCTGCGACTGCTGACAGCACAGTGTCTTTGTTCATCAACGGCAAGAACATTCCCATCACCATGTCGACCACGCAGACGCAGGCAGAACGCCGTGCAGCTGTGGTGCAAGCTATCCACGCCAACGCTGGTTTGCTTGGTGTCGATGCGATTGACAACGGTAACGGTGGCTTGACGCTGGAAGCAGTCGATGGACGCAATGTGTCTGTTTGGTTTGACAGCACCACGGTCAATGCAGGCAGCTTTGGCTTGGGTGAAGGAACCGTGACTCACACACCTGATGGTGTGACAGCAGTCACCGGTGGCAATATCAACACCACCAGTGCAGCCACGGTTTACGCATCTGTTTCATTGCAATCTGAGAAGGCCATCAAAGTTGAACCAGGAAGCAATGGTTTTAAAGATGAAGCCAACTTCCTGAATCTGGGCTTCTCACAAGGCACATTTGGTGGTGTGGTCGACGAGGCCACTAGCAAAATGTCGCCCCCACGTACTGGCCGTTTGGCTTTCCAAGTAGGTGCTAACGAAGGACAAAAAATCACCATCGATTTGGCTGACTTCGGCAAGGGCGGCCCCATCACAGGTGAAATCACTTGGGATGCTGACCTAGATCCTATGCAAGCAGGCTCTGACGTGCCAGATGCACTGCCAGGTGGTCCTAACCTTCAAGGTAAGCCCTTGACACGCACCTTCATTAGTTCGAGTGCAGCGGCACAAGAGGTATTGATTAAGTTGGATACGGCTATGGATAAAGTCAACCAAACCCGTGCCACCATGGGTGCGGTGATGAACCGACTTGACCATGTCATCAACAACTTGACCAATGTGTCTATGAACTTGTCTGCTTCGCGCAGTCAAATCGAAGACTCAGACTACGCATCTGCTTCCACTGAGTTGGCTAAGACACAAATCATGCAGCAGGCTGCAACCGCAGTGTTGGCTCAAGCCAATACCAGCCAGCAGTCAGTGCTAAAGTTGTTGCAAGGCTAACAGCAGCAACAGAAAAGATGCATGAATCTATGTTTTTGATGGATGATTGAAATCATGCCTGTCCAAGAACCCGAAGATCGGAATCGACCTGATTGTTGGAAATGTGTCTATTTCAAAATCAGCTGGGATCCCTCCAAACCCTATGCATGTCAAATGATGGGGTTTAAAAGCAGGATGTTGCCCTCCTATGAGGTCAAACTTGCCGATGGCAATGAGTGCAGGGGGTTTACGCCCAAGGAGCTCAAGCAACCTTCGTCTGTGATGACTGGACCTATGCCCTCCAAGAAGCTTATTTCGCCTATGAAACGAATGGTTACAACCAGCGTCTGGGAAGCCTGACTATCTGTGTCTTGACTGTCGGATTTTCGTCTAGCAGATGAAAATTTATATCTAAGTATTAATAAAAAATATTAAATGAATTATTAATAGTTTTACTTTAAACGTGGCACACGTATTGCTTGAAGCAATGACCATTGACTTCAGGCTATTCAAAGTGAATCTATCTACAGGCAAATTAATCAAAGCTGTTTGGCTGGACCCGTTCAGTCCGCTGCCCGATGCCGATCGAGAGAAGCTTGCGCAAGCGCACATCGAACCTCAACAGGTCTCGACCGTGGGCGAGCTGAACTTGGCCCTTCGCAAAGCGCATGTGCTGGTCATACGACTCGGGGACAGCGCTGACTTGCTCAAAGAAGTCTTAACCCTCATTGCCCAACTCGGTTGTGCCGTCCCTGTGGTGTGCCGCGTAGAGCGTCGCCGCATGGAAGTGGCTGTCGACGCCATGCGCTTGGGTGCACTGCATGTGCTGCCAAGTGACGAGTGGGACACCGCTTGCTGGCGTGTGGCTGTTGACGGTTTGTTCTCTGCTGAAGTCAAGAGCAAAAGCTATGTGTTTGTTGACCCCATCAGCCAGCATTTGTTGGCCTTGGCCCAACGTGTTGCACAAACCGAAGTTGCCGCCTTGTTGGTCGGTCCTACCGGGGCAGGTAAAGAAGTCTTGGCCCGTGTACTGCACGAATCTTCACTGCGAGCCAAAGGCCCGTTTGTTGCCATGAACTGTGCAGCCTTGCCTGAGCATTTGATTGAAGACATGCTGTTTGGCCACGAGAAGGGCGCGTTCACCGGCGCCCATAAAGAACACAAAGGCCTATTTGAGCAAGCGCAAGGCGGCACGGTCTTTCTTGATGAGATCGGTGAAATGCCGATTCAGTTGCAAGCCAAACTGTTGCGCGTGTTGCAAGAGAAAAAACTGAACCGCTTAGGCAGTGAAGCCTCCATCGATTTGGATGTACGAATCATTGCTGCAACCAATAAAGATTTGCGCCAAGCAATTCACAACCGCGAATTCCGTGAAGACCTGTATTTTCGTATCAGCACCTTCCGTCTGCGCATTCAACCCTTGAAAGAGCGCCCAGGCGATATCTTGCCTTTGGTGTCTCAGTCCTTGACCCGCCATGCCAAAGGTGCAGTGCCTTTGTCGGTGAATGTTGAAGCTCAGCAAATGTTGCTGCAATACCCATGGCCAGGCAATGTACGCGAGCTTGAAAACGTGGTGCAACGTGCCGTGGTCTTGTGTACCGGTCGTGTCATCACACCCGCTCATCTCATGTTTGACGAAGCCCAAACCATGGAGATGGATACATTTCCAGTGGCCGCTTTGGTAGCCCCTGCAAATGACCGTCCTTTGTGGACAGCGCCCGTTGAGGCGCAGTCTGCCCAAGCAGTGGCGTTTGCAACACCAGTCGCCACTCCCAGTGACAATTTTCCTTTGGAGGCTGTGGTTACCTGTCCTTCTCCTGACAGCTTCATGGCACCTGCTAGCAGCGACAGTTTGCTGCCAAGCGACTTGTTTTCAGCAGTGAAAAGCAGCGAGCACCAAGTGATTTTGGCTGCTTTGCAAGCCACTGAAAGCCGTATCGAAGCGGCTAAGAAATTGGGTATCAGCCCACGCACTCTGCGCTACAAGTTGGCGCAGTTGCGCGAGCGTGGCATGGAACTGTCTTTCGCAGATTGATTGAGGAGCAAACACCATGATTGATCGAATTTCCGCAGGCAGTGTTAACAGCATGATGGAAACCATTCGCGCCTACCAAAACAAGGCTGCCAATGGCGCTGAACAGCTCAACATCAAGCCACCAGTTACCCAAGACATTCAGGCACCTAAAACAGAGCTTCCTAATTTCACCGACTCGGTGAAAAACCTGCTCTCCAAAGTCAATGAAGTGCAGGTTAAGTCCAGCACCATGCAAGAAGCCTATCAACGTGGCGAAGACATTCCCTTGACCGATGTGGTCTTGGGAATGCAGAAATCCTCCCTGGCCTTTGAAGCGACCTTACAGGTGCGTAACAAAGTGCTCAAGGCCTACGAAGAAATCATGAACATGCCGGTTTAAACCTTTAAGAGAACACCATGGCCACCGCAAGCGCAACACTCAATACCCCGCTGGGCACCAGCAACAACGCATTGACCACCTCCGATGGTTCCTCGACAGGAACCTCTATGGTGACCAGTGGCAACCCGCTTCGCAGCAACGATTTGGCTCGCTCTGTGGCCAACACGGCGCTCAGCGACCCCATGGGCATGGTGCGCGATTTGGTGCGACAACCCACCGTGAAAAAAGCCTTGCCCATCATCGTGATCTTGATGGTAGTAGCGGCTTTCGGATTGGCTTCGATGTCGATGAAGACGCCCAGCTACCGCGCCTTGACCATGATGCTGCCCGAGACTGATAAACAGTTGGCCATTGAAACCTTGAAGGCGGGTAACTTCAGTCCCCAAGTCGACAACAACACAGGCCAAATCATGGTGCCTGGCGACAAATACCAAGAAGCTCGCATGTTGCTGGCTTCTAAAGGTTTGCCCCGCACAGAGGCCCAAGGCATGGATACATTGAAAGACATGCCCGCCATGACCACGAGTCAGTTCATGGAGCAGGTTCGCTACAACAACGCCATGGAACAAGAGTTGGCCAAAACCATCTCTCAAATTGCAGGTATTCGCAACGCCCGTGTGCATTTGGCCGCTCCTAAGCAAAGCGTGTTTGTGCGTGACCGTGTGCCCACCAAAGCGTCCGTCATCATCACCCGCGCACCTGGCAAACAAGTCTCTTCTGCCAATGTGCAGGCGATCATTTCATTAGTGGCGTCTAGCGTTCCCTATTTGGCACCCGAAAACGTGTCTGTTGTGGACAACTATGGCACCTTGATGAACGAGATGTTGGGTGAAGCCCCCTTGGGTCTGACCGGCGCTCAGTTGCAACAAAAGCAACAGATGGAAGATCTCTACCGCACCCGTTTGATTCAATTGCTCGCACCCATCGTGGGTGAGACGAATGTCAGCGCACAGGTGAGCTTGCAACTGGATTTCACCCAAGAAGAAATCACCACCGAAGATTTCGATCAACGCGACAAAGGTCCCAAGACCCGATCTGAATTGTTTGTGGAAGACCGCAACTCTTTCAAAGATGCGATTGGTGTGCCAGGTTCGCTCTCGAACACGCCTCCCAACCCTCCGCAAAACCCTGCTTCCTCAGAGACCTCTGTGGCTGACCCGAACAAAGGTGTCAGTGAAAAAGGTGTGCAAGTGGTCGCACGTTCAACCAAAAACTATGAACTCGACCGTGCGGTTCGCCACACCAAGAGTGCCATGGGCAATGTACAAAAACTGGGTGTGGGTGTTCTGATCAATGAGCGCCCCATTCCTGCTGGCACCAAGGTTGAAAAGCCCGCTGATGGCTCTGCTGCACCCACCACCATCCCCTATACACAAGAAGAGCTCGACCGCTTGAACCAGTTGGTGCGTGGCGCTGTTGGCTTTAATGACAAACGTGGCGACGTGGTCACTGTGGTGGCAACTCGCTTTGAGCCCCCTGTCGACCCTGACGCTGTGCCTTGGTATAAAGACGAATCTTTGGCTTCTTTGGCCAACAGTGGTGTGGTTGCTTTGTTGTTCATTAGCTTCTTGCTGTTCGTGGTTCGCCCAATGATCAAGAAGCTTAATAAGCCTGAAATTGATCCCGCAAGTTTGGCTGCTGCTGCCTTGGCTGCAGCGTCTGCTGAAGCAGCCAGCGCAGAAAAAATGCGCACTGAGCGCATCGCTGCCGCCGAGGCCGATGCCGCGGTTCGTGCCACCCAAGAGCGCTTGGCCCGTGAAGAGGCTGAGGAGAAAGTTCGCAAAGCCAAAGAAGAAGAACTCATGCAGTTGCAAATGGCCGAGGAAGCCTCTGCTGCAGAATCCGTGCAAATGGCCGAAGAAGAGGCTGCCCGCGAAGCCGAACGCCTTGCTGCTGCCAGCGAAGAGCCAGAAGGTCCTACCGATGTTGAACTCGCCGAGGGAGAAACTCTGGAAGACCTCAAGGCTCGCATGGGCAACCTCAAACCCAAGAAGCAAGCAATACCCGCCGATTTGCTTAACAATGCCAACTCGTATGACGATAAAGTCGCATTGATTCGCATGATCGTGGCAGACAACTCTGGCCGTGTGGCTGGTGTCATGCGCGGCATGATCGAATCATGATGCGAACCTTGATGAAAATTAAGGAACCAAGGAAAAAACATGGCTGATAACGATACGATTCAATGGACCCCCGAGCTGCGCTCTGAGATGGCAGCAATGACGTCCACCCAACGCGCTGCGGTGTTGATGCTTTTGCTCGGCGAAGAACAGGCCGCAGAGATTGTGAAATACCTCAGCCCCAAGGAAGTTCAAGCCTTGGGTGCAGCCATGGTGCAAGCTTCGAGCTTGTCCCAGAACGCTGTGAATGTGGTGCTCGACCAGTTCGTCGATATGCTGAAAAAACAAAACAGCGTAGGACTGGGCGGCTCCGACTATGTAGACAAAGTCATGCGCTTGGCTTTGGGTGACGATAAGGCGAATTCGGTGCTCAACCGCATCATGCCTGGACAGGGCACAAAAGGCTTGGACATCCTCAGCTGGATGGACCCACGCTCCATTGCCGAGATGATTCGCACCGAACACCCCCAGGTGATTGCAATTATTTTGTCTTTGCTAGAAACCAATGTGGCAGCTGACGTATTGGTGTATTTGCCACCTGAAGTGCGCCCAGAAGCCATTCAACGTGTAGCCAGCATGGACACTGTTCAACCCTCTGCGATGGCAGAACTTGAGCAAATTATGAAGCAACAGTTTGCCAAAAGCTCTTCCTCAAAGTCTTCCAGCTTTGGCGGCATCAAAGCGGCTGCAGACATCATGAACAAAACCAAAACTGATTTGGAGCGTTCGGTCATGGATGGTCTGGAAGAACTCGATGTCGATTTGATGATGAAGATTCAAGACCAGATGTTCACTTTCGACAACTTGGTGACCGTAGACAACAAAGGCATTCAAGTGCTGATGCGCAATGTCGAGCCTGACCAACTCATGGTCGCACTCAAAGGTGCACCTGAAGAGGTGCTGGCGCGTTTCATGGACAACATGTCCGAGCGTGCTCGCGGTATGTTCAAGGACGACATGGACGCACGTGGGCCTGTGCGTGTGGCCGATGTGGAAGACGCCCAAAAGAAAATCATGCGTTTGGCTCGAAAGTTGTCCGATTCCGGCGAATTGATCTTGGGTGGAGCAGACTTTGTTTAAACCTGACACGCATCAACCAGCCGCTAGGCATTGGCTTCACGACACATGGCTGCACTCCTCAGACAAACTGGCGGCGCAGTTCGGTGAAGTCGATTGGGCGCAAGTGCCCAAGCTTGACTATGCGTCGGTGTTGTTCAAGCAACTTGCGACTCCTGAGTCTGCCAAGGTATATGACAACAGCGATGGTTTTGTGTTGGAGACCTTTGGCCTGCCTTTACCCACACCTCGCTCAGAAAAGAAAAGCGAGTTGGCTGCCAAGGCACAAGCCGATTCAGCTGCCGCATCAACTGCTGAAAAAACCTCGGCTACACCCCTGCAAGCCACGCCACCCGCACAGCCCATCAATACCTCGGTGTTGTTTGGCGAAGAAAGCTTTTGGGCCTGTGCCAACCCCGATGTGTGGGATATGTTCACTGATGACGGCGAAGTTGACCAACTGTTTGATTCGGCGGACTGGGCTGCTGCCCGTGAAGTGGCTTACCAAGAAGGTTTTTCAGCGGGGCGCGAAGAAGGCTATCAAGCAGGTCACGCCCAAGGCCATGAGAGTGGCAAGTTAGCAGGCGTGCAAGAGGGGCAATTGGCTGGTTTTGAAACTGCACAGTCACAGGCTGTCGTCGAACAAGCACAAGCACTGGCTAGCCAAAAGAGCGAACTTTTGGCAGGTCTTGATGATCAAAAGTTACTGCTCAAAGAGGTCACCGATAAATTACAAGCCTTGAGTGACAACCCTCAAGCCTTGTTTGAACCTCTCAAGCGTTTGGCCTTGCATATCAGTGAACACATGGTGTTGGCTGAGTTAAACCTGTCTGGTCAAGCCATTGAGCGCTTGGTTCAACGCTGTCTGGATGAAATCGATTTACACGGGCAGTCCCAAGTGCTGATCGAACTCCATCCTCAAGACAAATCACGCTTACAAGAGATGGCCGGCGACGTCATGAGTCAAATGCAAATCCAAGCTGTGTCCACACTGCAACCTGGCAGTGTCAGGGTGCTGGTAAACGACACCCAAATTGAAGATCTGGTGCAAAACCGTATGCAATCGCTGGCCAACAGTTTGTTGACTCAGCCAGAAGAATGGCGAGAGCAATCGGTATTTTTCCGTCAACCCTTGGCGCAGCGCGAAGGGCAGGCCCAAGATGTGCCCGAACGTGTTGCGTACCAAGAACCCGAAGCTGATATCGATTTTTTAGACGGTGACCCCCATGCTTGACTTCACCAATGTTGCTTTGCGTACCCTCATGTGCTTGGCTTTTCTGGTCTGGGTCGTGCGACCCATGTTGATGTCTATGGTCAGGCGTGAGCCTAACTACATGGAGCTAGAAGAAATGGCGCAGCTTGCGGTCAACAGCGCTTATAGGCAGCAGTTCGCAAGTTTTTATTTGTCAAAACCCACAGACAAGTCTCCCGCCCTCTTGGCCGAGGAGGTGCATGATGAAGCACTCGCTCCTTTGGTGGTACTGACACAGGCGGAGCAAGAAGAAATCTTCCTTCAACAACAGGCCATGGCTTTGCGCTACAAAGGTCATGAAGAAGAGTTGGCACGTCGTGCGCTTGTGGCTCAAGAAGAAGCTGATCGTTTAGCCCTTCAAGCAAAAGCTTTGGCGGACTTTGAAGCGGGTGTTGAAGATGATGATGGCGACGACGAGCTGAAAAAGATGCGCGAAAACATGAAGAAGGAAAAGAAAAAGCCCTCCATTCCTGCGGAACTTTTAGCAGGTAACAGTTACGAAGACAAACTCATGGTGGTGCGTTTTGTGGCCGAGCAAGAGCAAAACCGCGTAGCCAATACCATTCGCTCTATGATTCAAATTTAATGGGCAGCCATGATGGATTTCGCTCAAGAAGTTGAACAAAGCCTCTCAGGCTTGCGCACGCCCCAACCGCAACGCAGCGGCACCTTGGTGCGCTTGGTAGGCATGACTTTGGAAGCCCGCGGTGTGATGGCGCCTTTGGGTGCTTGCTGCGAAGTGGTAGGTCGCCATGGTCACCGAGTGGAAGCCGAGGTTGTGGGCTTTAACGACAAGGTGTTGTTTTTGATGCCTTTCACTGAGCCTGCCGGTGTGGGCCCTGGCGACATGGTTCGTGTGGTGAGCAACTCATCTTTGGTTAGCTTAGGCCCTGAACTTTTGGGACGCGTCATTGATGGGCGGTGTCAGCCCTTGGACGGTAAACCTGCACCTGTATGCAAAGACTTGCTCAGCCTCTTGGGTCGGCCCATCAACCCGATGGAGCGTGGTCCTATCAACAAAATTTTGGATGTAGGCGTCAAAGCCATCAACGGTATTTTGACGCTAGGCCGTGGTCAGCGCTTGGGTTTGATTGCTGGTTCTGGCGTGGGCAAAAGTGTGTTGCTGGGCATGCTCACCCGTTTCACCAAAGCCGATATTGTCGTCATTGGTTTGATTGGCGAGCGTGGCCGCGAGGTTCAAGCGTTCATACAAGAGTCTTTGGGTGAAGAGGGCTTGGCCAAGTCAGTGGTCATTGCCGCACCTGCCAACGTCTCACCGGTTTTGCGCTTGAAAGCCACCCACTTAACCCATGTGATTGCCGAGTATTTCCGCGACCAAGGCAAAGATGTGCTGATGCTGTGCGACAGTTTGACGCGTGTGGCCCATGCCCAGCGCGAAATCGGGTTGGCTATTGGTGAACCACCCACAGCCAAAGGCTACCCGCCTTCAGTGTTTGGTTTATTACCTAATTTGATTGAACGCGGCGGTGTCGGCAGACATGGCCACGGCTCTATCACCGCCATCTACACCGTACTGGCCGAGGGTGACGACGCGGCCGATCCGATTGTGGATATTGCCCGTGCCTCCTTGGATGGGCAAGTGATGTTGTCGCGCAAACTCGCCGACTCGGCGCATTACCCCGCCATTGATTTGACAGGTTCTATTTCTCGTTTGATGCAAACCTTGCTCAGCAGTGAAGATTTGAAGTTATCCAATAAATTGCGCCGTCTTTGGTCTTTGTACCAGCAAAACGTTGACCTGATTCAGGTGGGGGCGTATGAAAATGGTTCTAATCCTGAGTTGGATGAAGCGATTCGCCTAAACGATCGTATAGTCAATTTTTTGAGGCAAGATATGCATATCAGTCAAGACTATGAAGTCACGCGTTCCCAACTGCGTGACTTACTCAACCAATCATGATGGAAAAACACAATGCAGGTGCGTAGTTGTTGGGCTGTGCTGACCAAAAAAGCCAAGGACGCCGAGGAACTGTTACAGCGTTCCTATGCCGATGCTCAAAAAAAATTGCGTGCTTTACATGAAAGCCGTCATCGCATGGATACCTTGCTGGATGACTACAAAAAGCGTGCGCTTGAATCCCAAGCCTTGCTGCACAGCATGGTCGACACCACAAACCAGCGTCAATTTATTTTGCATCTGCAAGACTTGGTAAACCGTGTAGAAAAAGACATCATCAAAGCTTCGGTAGAACTCGAAGGCGTTAAGCTGGCCATGATGCAGGCTACCCATCAACGCATGAAAATGGAAACCATGCAGGAAAAAGACGAGCAGGCTGTCAAGACTTGGCAGCGCAAACGTGACCAAAAAGAGATGGATGCTTTGGGTTTGACACTGTTTAATTTGAAGAGTTGACCCAGCCCGCCTCTAACCAGTGCCAATAGTGCGGCTTGAAAGCCCAGGGAATCAAGGTGGTGCAAGTGTGGGGCGCAAACACCCCAGCAGTGGCATGGTCAAGCCAAACCCCTTGTGCATTCAATTGGGTCAGTAAGACTTGCGCTGCTTGGCTCATCAGTTGCTGTTTGCCGTTCACTTGCACTTGCGCGGTGTCTGCATCGGCTTCGTCTAGACGGCGAAAAACATTGGTTTTGACATCTGGCATGGCCATGCCAGGGTCGGTGGGGCCAGAGTACACATCGTGCAAACTTCCCCAACTACGCCCTTTGAGCAACAGTTTGATGTGACGCAATTGCCGCTCGGCAATTTCTTCGTCACCCAGGCGCACACGGACCTGCCCGAGCACATTATCAAACCAGACACAAGCTTGGGAGTGGTCGCGCAACAGCTTTGGCAAACCGGCAATTGCGTCTTGGCGATGAAAGCGCAGTTGCGTTCCGTGTTCTCGCAATTCTTTACCATGGCGCAGACTGAACAACAGTGGCACCAATGGATCGATGTCGTACACATCGATGAGCTTAAAGCGGGTGAGCCACGGTGTTGGGAGCATCCACCCAGCGCTTGGACCTATCAACAGTAAATGGCTTTCCTCGGGTTCAATGCTTGCTAAAAACTGGGCAATTTTTTCACGCGTAGGCAGCCAACGGTTGAGCGAGCGCAGGGCATGTAGATGCCAGTTCAGGCCACCCGTGCCACCTGCGTTGGTGATGTCGCGAATCCATGTCGCCCATCCTAATCTGGGTATGCGGCTAACGCTCACATACCACCTTGAACATGGTGAATACAGGGGAATTGGGTGGCACAACTTGCCATTGGTCAAAAATACCTTCGCTGGTGATCGCCTCGCCGCCCAGGTTGTGGCCGCTGTACAAGGACATCGATCTGGTACGAACTTGGTGTTTTGCGCACTCCATTTCCATCAGCGCTCGACTGGACAGGTAAGTCTTGCCTTGGGCAGTTTTTTGGGGCTCGCGGTAATCCAACATAGTCCACACGCGGCGAAGGTTGCCGTTTTTTTCGATGGAAGCGCGGTCTATGCCGTAGGTGGCGTGGTCTGCCAAGCCCAAAGAGACCCAGTCCGAAGCGAAGGCACACCATGAGAGGGCGCTTAAACACAAGCAAACCAAGAATTTGTAGGAATGATCAAGATTTTTCATGAATTGACGTTTCTGCGATGGATAATGGGGCACCATGCCAAACCAAGACTGGGTTCAGTATTCTCTCAGTATGACATTCGTCTTGTTGCTGTTGGCGGCGGCCCTGTGGTGGCTGTCGCGTCGCAACAAGGGCTTTCTACTCCCTTCTGGCAAACGCAGAATCCAAATTTTAGAGGCCTATTCTCTGGGCATGCGGCACAAGCTGTTGCTGGTTCAGGTGGACTCTCAAAGATTGTTGTTGGCCGTCAATCCCAACGACATTCAAAAACTGCACGCTTGGGCGGCAGATTCTTCCCTCCCCGTTGAGCAAGGTGTAACCGATGCGCACTAAACATGGATGGTGGTGCTTTGCACTGATGCTGCTGGTCTTGGTCTTGCCCGATATGGCTTTTGCTCAAGGCTTGCCCTTGGTCACTGTCAACAGCGGCAAAGCTGGTCAACAGTACAGCATGACACTGCAGCTCTTGGGCTTGATGACGGTGCTCACCGTCTTGCCATCCTTGTTGCTGATGATGACCTCGTTTGTTCGCATCATCATCGTTTTGTCCATCTTGCGCCAAGCATTGGGCACGGCATCAACACCGCCCAACACCGTGCTGGTGGGTTTGGCTTTGTTCTTGACGCTGTTCATCATGTCCCCTGTGTTTGACGAGGTGTACACCAAAGCAGTGGCGCCTTATATGAATGGCACCTTGCAATTTGACAAAGCCTTGGCGGTGGCCGAGGTGCCGGTACGCAACTTCATGATGCTGCAAACCCGTGAAGACGATATTGCGATGTTCATGCAGATTGGTCAGAAAAAAGAAGTCGACAGCGCCGCTGATGTGCCTTTCACCACCTTGGTACCCGCTTTTATGACCTCGGAGCTTAAAAGCGCTTTCATGATTGGCTTCATGATTTACATCCCCTTTGTGGTCATCGATTTGATTGTGGCCAGCGTGTTGATGTCCATGGGCATGATGATGCTCTCGCCCATGATCATCTCTATGCCTTTCAAGTTGATGTTGTTTGTGCTGGTCGATGGGTGGACGCTGGTCATGGGTTCACTTGCGTCAAGTTTTATTTACAAGTGAGGTAGCAATGGATACAGCCATGGTGGTGGATTTGGGGCGGCAAGCTTTGTGGATGACGATGCTGGTTTCGGCGCCCATGTTGGTGGTGGGTTTGGGGGTGGGTTTGATCGTGGGTATTTTTCAAGCTGCCACTTCGATCAACGAGCAGACTTTGAGCTTCATACCCAAGCTCTTGTCGCTGGGTTTGACCGCCGCTATTTTTGGCGGTTGGATGATCAACAGTTTGGTCGACTACACCAAAATTTTGTACGGTCGCATCCCAGGTTTGTTTGGCTAAGCGCTTATGAATATTGAGATGCTCAATTTGCTGGACAGGTTTTATGCCCTGATTTGGCCGATGCTGCGCATCTCTGCATTTTTGGCTTTCTCGTCCATTTTTTCAATACGCGCAGTGAGCTTGCGCATACGCTTGTCTATCTCTATCGTGCTCACCGTGTTTTTGTCATTGCACTTGGATATCCCGCGCATTGACCCCGTCACCGCTGAGGGGCTTAAAGAAATCGTCAACCAGTTGTTTGTCGGTTTGGTGATGGCCTTGATCATGCAGATCTCGAGTGCAGCGATTGTGGCGGCGGGTCAAGCAGTGTCTGGCTCTATGGGACTGTCTATGGCCAATATGGTGGACCCCTCTTTTGGTAATGTCCCCGTTATTTCACAATTTTTCACCATCCTCGGCACCCTGGTGTTTTTGTCCATTGGTGGACATTTGATTGTGTTTGGTTTGCTGTTGGAGTCCTTCACCTTGTTCCCCATCGGTAAATCCATGCTGACGCAAGACCTGTTTGGCAAAATCACCGCTTGGGGAGCGCTGATGTTTGTCTCCGCGCTGTTGATTTCCTTGCCGGTCGTCATTACCTTGTTGTTTGTCAATATCGGTGTGGGTTTCATCACCCGGGCCGCGCCAAGCTTGAATATTTTCTCAGTCGGCTTGCCGGCTTTGCTCATCGCTGGGTTTGTGGTGCTGTGGTTGTCCATTCCCAGTGTGATTCAACGCATTGCTTGGCTGTGGGTGCAAACCTTTAGCCAGTTGCGCAGCATTTTGACGGGCAGCTAGGGTCATGGCAGACGATTCCGCTGAACGTACAGAAGAACCGACAGCGCAGCGACTTAGTAAAGCGCGCCAAGAGGGGCAAATTGCCCGCTCAGTGGAGTTGTCAACGGCGGCTCTTTTGGTGACCGCCACTTTGTTTTTCAGTATGGCTGGCGGTTATATGTTTAACCGCTTAGCGGCTTTGTTTATATCCCAGTTGCAGTTTGATCGCAAGGTGATGGACAAGGCCGAACTTTTGCCCGCTATCTTTTTCCAATCGGTGATTGACGGCTATATCTTGATTTTGCCGATCATGGTTTTGCTGGCATTTGTGGGGGTTGTCTCCACAGTACTCAGTGGTGGCTTGGTGTTTTCCTTGGGCATGCTGGTTCCTAAATTTAGCAAGCTCAATCCCATGGCTGGACTCAGTCGCATGTTTGGCACCCGAGCGTTGATTGAGTTGGTCAAATCGATATTGAAATTTGGGCTGATCAGTTTGATTTTGTGGAACTCGGTGTCCAACAATATCGATGACTTGGTCACGCTTAATCGTTTGGATTTGGGCACAGCGGTTCAACATGCAGGCTCCATGATTTTGGATGCGTGCTTTTGGATGAGCATGGGCTTGGTGTTGATTGCCTTGCTAGACGTTCCGTTGCAGCATTACCAGGTGAGCAAAAAGCTCAAGATGACCCGCCAAGAGATCAAAGACGAGATGAAAAACTCTGAAGGCCGTCCCGAGGTCAAAGCCACGATTCGCCGACGTCAGCGCGAGATGGCAAATGGGCGTATGTTGGACAAGGTCAAAGACGCTGACGTGGTCATCACCAACCCCCAGCATTTTGCGGTGGCTTTGAGTTATGACCCTAATTCAGATGGCGCCCCGACCTTGATTGCCAAGGGCACCGATGAATTGGCTCACCGCATCAAAGAGCTTGCCAAAGAAGAGGGCGTCTATATATTTGAGGCTCCCGAGTTGGCCAGAGCACTTTACTTCACCACCAAGTTGGATGAACCGATTCACGAGGCGCTCTACCACGCGGTGGCGCAAGTGATTGCCTATGTGTTCAGTCTCAACCAGTCATATGCGCCGGGCGAGGGTCTGCTCAAGCCGACTTTGCGCATCCCCGACAATATGCGCTATGACGAAAACGGTTTTCTCTTTCAATGATGAGTCCAGGAAGACGAATCGACCATGAGTGATTTTTACCAAAGCCCTGCTGACAAACTGCGGTTTGAGATTTTGCTCAAGTCGCTGCGCGAGGGACGACTCAATTTAGCCATCCTCGGCGACGATGAGGTCGCATTGACTTATTACGGCAGGCGAATCTTTCAACATCTGAGGGAGCAGGGCGAGTCGCATGTGGAATTATGGACATCGGCAGACTCGGAAAAACTCGTCGACCGCTTCAACGAAATACTGTCAGAACTGACAGTTGACCAAGCGGTAGACAAGGGCAACAAAGCAGCACCCAAGCGCTTCATGATTTTTCCCGACACCCAATCCATTCAAGAGTTCGAATTGCAACTTCTGGCCCGCTTGGTCAATGGGTTCCCAGCCAGCAATATCAATCTAATTTTGTTGGTCAACAACCAAACGTCTTACGAGAAAAAGCTAGCCACCTTTGGTAAAAATTTATTGCAATGGGTATTGGAGTCGGAAGATCCCACTCCCCCAAAGTCCCAGCGTATAGAAACCCGCGACGATTTTTCTGCTTCGCAAAAGACCGCTGCACCAATTGTCAAAGGCTTAGATAAGACATACAACTTGCCGCCTGCACCCTTGCCCCCATTGGATGAGCCCGCACAAGCGATTGCCTCCAACAAGTCTGCGCCTTTAGCCGCTAGTGAGGTGACGCCTGAGTTGGCGGACCCCATAGAGCCTGTGATGGGTGAAGAGGTGGTTTCAGGTCCGACTTTGAGTGGCGAAGAGTTGGCCAAAGAATGGGCTGACAGTGCGGCTGCATCAAAACGCAGCACCAAAATCGTTGCCATCTTGCTCGTGGCCTTGTTGGGGAGTTTGGCGACCTTTGGCTTTTTGTACCAAGATCTGATTCGCCAAGAGGCTGACTCCTTGCAAGATTACTTGGGCGGCAAAAAACCCGTGGCAGAGGTTAAATCTGACCATGTACCTGCACCTGCAGCCACGGTTTCCATGTCTTCCAGTAATACCCCAGCCCCTAAATCACCCGATATTGTGCTGAGCGAAAAAGAAGAGCTTGTCAGCCCCAGCGCGTCGACCAACCCCAGCCCACCAACGCCAGCAACCCCCAATTCACCGCCCCCAGCCCCCCCGCCTGCTGCGACTGAGCCAGCACCAGCTCCCAACCCTACCCCCACCCCCAGCGTGGTGGAGGCCAAGAAAAAACCCGAAAAACCTGCGGAAAAGCCTGCCGAAAAACCCCAAGAAATAGCGGCAGATAAATCCGCTGGTGCTGACGATTCTGTTTGGGTGAGCAAACTTGAAGCCGATACTTGGGTGTTGCAGCATGGTGCTTTTGACAGTTTGGCCGAGGCAAGAGCTTTTCAAGCCAACTCCAGCTTGTTCAAATCGGCGCAAGTCCTGTTCAGTCAACGTAAAGGCGGGAAATCGTTTTACATTGTTTTGACCGGTCCTTACGCTGACAAGGCCTTGGCGGAAACACAAATGCGGCAAAACCCAGCCATGGCCAAGGCATGGCTCAGAACCTCAAAATCCTTGAAAGCGCAGTTTCAGGACTGAAGCCCTCAAGATTTTTCAAGTTGTCCGTTTTGCGGCCGACTTCAACTGCGGAGATTTTTTTATGAGCAGTGAAGATACTTTTGACGATAAGCCTTTGGCCGATGTCGATGCGCAGGCTGTTGCCAACGCTTTAAACAGCGAACGAGTGTTCGAGCGCAGCAGTGCGCCACCCGAGCTGCTGATGCCCTCAGCCTCTAGCACCGACGAGTTTCCCGACGAGCCTGAACCTGAAACTGAACCCATGCCTGAACCTGTGCCGCTTGACGTTGAGTTCGTCGATCCGGTAAGACCAGAGCTGTCATCTGCAAATGAAAAAGCCCCTCAGTATCAAGGCAGCTACGGTCAAAGCGACCCTGCAAGCTTGGCCGGTGCGGGCTCAGGCGAGTTGCAGCACGCCCAATTAGGACCAGCACAAAACCATGAATTGGCGCAGGCTGGGCTTGTATCTTCTGAAACTGAACAGCCCGCTAAGTCCGAACAAGCGCAAACCCCATCTCCCACAGAAGGACTGGTTTTGCAACCCCATTTAGCCCATTTGGCTCAAGTTGGACTGACTGACTCCGATACATGGCAAGAGCAGATCAAGCCGAGGATTGAGCATTTGCATGAGCAAATCGATGATGTGAATGTCCGGCTAGATCATTTGACGACCCGTAAATACCGATAAGGACACTACCCATGGCGCAAGAACAGGAAAACGCAAAAACCGCCGAGGCTGGCGCGGTTTTGGCCGAGCCGTCTGTCGCCACCGAGGGGGAGGCCCTTGCCGAAGGTATTGAGGCTTTGCAAGCGCAGGCACTCGACGGCAGCGAAGTCTCCAAGCAACTTGAAGACCTCACCGGTGTGGTGCTCTGCTCAGCTGAGGTGTCCACCCGTTCAGCCGAGGTAGCGGCCAATATCAGCGAAGAAATGCGCAATGTGATGCTCAAAGTAGACGACATGAGCCGACGCAATGTGCTGCATTCGCGGGTCATGTTGGTGGGTTTGCTCAGCTTCTTGATGATTGCTGTGGGCACCTTCTTTGCCATTTCAACCCGACTACAACAAAATATTCGCCAGTTGGATGCGCTGTCGCTGGCGGTTGGCAAGCGAGTCGTAGAACTCGACGCTACGCTGGCCGCTTTTGGTGACGCCACCCATGGCTTGGGGGATGCCACTGAAAAAATCGATGGTATTGAAGAACGCCAGGCCAAGCTCGACGGCAAGATCGAAGCCAAGATGGAAGACTTGACCAAAATGTTTGGCAAGATGCCCGATCAAATCGCCGGTCAAATCAATGGACAAAGTGAAAAAAGCTTGGACGCTAAATTGCAAAATCTGCAAAAAAGCATTCAAGCCGTGGAAACCAAAATGCAGGCCTTGTCTTCCAAATCATCGGCTGCGCCACCTCCTGCCAATAACCAAGCAGTGATTGTTGAAATTCAAAAGCTTAAAAAAGACTTGGAAATCGCGATAACCGCAAACCAAGTTGCCGCCAAAGCTGCACGTGAACAAGAAAAAGCAGCAGAAAAAGCAGCAGAAAAAGCCGCTATTGCTGCTTCGCGTAACCCGCCTTTGACCATCCCTGTTGCGACAGAAGCTAAATCGACGGATACCAAGGCGGCAGAACTCAAAGCAAAAGCCAAAGCTGCAGAAGCCAAGGCCGCAGAAGCCAAGGCAGCGGAGGCCAAAGCCCAAGCCAAGGCTGCGGCTGATGCCAAGACTGCCGAGGATGCCAAAGCGGCAGAAGCCAAGGCCAAGGCAGACGCCAAAGCCGCAGAAGCTCGTGCCAAGGCGATTGAGGCCAGAGCTGCAGCTGAACGGGCTGCGCAGCCGCCCGCTATTCCCCCCCGCGCCCAACCCAAAGAAGACCGCGTGATTTATCCACGCCCCAATACCGACAACTAAGCCGTCAACTAAGCTAGCAGTTCCAGCGGTAACTGCTCGTCAAGTTGAAAGTGCTTGGCGTTGGCCTGTGGCCAAAACTGGACAAATACCGTTGGCAAGCCTTTGGTGGGTTTTTTCAACAAACTGCCCTCTGCCAAGGTGGGGTATAAATCTTCCAATGAGCAGGTTTGGTGTGCGCTCACACGGCGCATGATGTGCTTGGCCTGAAGCTTGTCAGGCGACTGAAAACCAGCTGCTTGCAGCAGTTCTTGCAATGCCACCAAGGTATGGTGATGGAAATTTTTCACCCGCTGTGCTTTGCTGGGTACCACCAAGGCGATTTGGCGCTGCGGGTCTTGGGTGGTTACACCGGTGGGGCAATTGCCCGTATGGCAGGTTTGTGCTTGTATGCAACCCAAGGCGAACATAAAACCTCTGGCGCTGTTGCACCAGTCGGCACCCAAGGCAAGGGCGCGAACAATATCAAAACTGCTGATGATTTTGCCGCTTGCACCTAGGCGAATTTGCGAGCGCAAGTTCACACCCACCAAAGTGTTGTGCACCAAACGCAGACCTTCCAACATGGGCATACCCATGTGATCAGAAAACTCCAAAGGTGCCGCCCCCGTGCCGCCTTCTGCGCCATCGATCACGATGAAATCGGGCGTGATGCCGGTCTCCAGCATGGCTTTTACGATGGCAAACCACTCCCAAGGGTGACCTACGCAAAACTTAAAGCCGGTGGGTTTGCCGCCGCTTAAGTTGCGCAGTTGCTGCACAAATTCAAGCAGTCCAATCGGGTTGGAAAAAGCGCTGTGCGCTGCGGGGGAGACGCAGTCTTGGTCTATGGGAACGCCTCTCGCATGGGCAATTTCTTCTGTCATTTTGGCCGCTGGTAACACCCCGCCATGGCCAGGTTTGGCGCCTTGGCTGAGCTTGATTTCGATCATCTTCACTTGCGGGTCAACCGCTTGGCGGGCGAAACCATCGGGGTCAAAGCGGCCTTGCGCATCTCTGCACCCAAAATAACCGGAGCCAATTTCCCAAATCAAATCGCCGCCGTAGACGCGGTGGTGGCGTGAAATGGACCCTTCGCCAGTGTCGTGTGCGAACCTGCCCATTTGTGCGCCTTGGTTCAAAGCCATGATGGCGTTGGCACTCAGGGCGCCAAAGCTCATGGCCGAGACATTGAACAGACTCAACTCATAGGCTTGGGTACAGTTTTTGTCGCCCACACGAACACGAAAATCGTGGCTTTGAATTTGAGTGGGTGCCATGGAGTGGGTCAACCATTCGTAGCCTTCGCTCATCACGTTGAGTTGAGTGCCAAAAGGGCGTTTGTCTGACTGCCCTTTGGCGCGGGCGTACACAAGCGAGCGTTGGGCGCGGGAAAAAGGCTCTGCCTCGTTTTCACTTTCTATGAAGTACTGGCGAATTTCAGGGCGAATGAATTCCAGCAAAAACCGCATATGTCCAAGAATGGGGTAGTTGCGCAAGATGGCATGGTGGGTTTGCAATAAATCGTGCACCCCCACCGCGGTGAGCAGCACAAACAGCATCAACCACCAAGACAACTGACCGCCGGCAAGTAGCACCAGCAGACTCAGACACAAGCCGCCTAAGCAGATGAAGAAGGTGGTGTAGCGCACCGGGTAGGGTACCCGAATGGCATCAATACGCTTGAGAATTTGAGATAGATCGGGCATAGGGGAGAGTCTCTTGGTGCCCCACCCGTTTTTCGGCGTCAGGGTGGCGAATGACGCAAACGTGAAGCCAACCTAGCTTGCGCCAATGAGGATACCTCAGCGCGCAAACGTGCCATGGACAGTTGTTGGTCAGCTGAGCGTTGAATTTCTTGCAAGTCTTTCAAAATGGATTGGCGCAGTGCGTCTAACTCCACATCGATGGTGGACAAGCGCTTGCGCAACTCGCGTTGCTGGCTCATGCGCTGGCTGAGCAGGCTCACGCTACCGGCAATGACTTTCCAGTTTTGTGCCAACTCGTCCTGTGCGGGGCGGTTTAACTGCTCGAACAGTTCTCCAAGCAATGGGTCGTGCAGCACTTCGCTAGAAGCCTTGGCGATGGTTTGTGCAGCTTGGTGGTTGATCTCGCTGTAGGTTTGAGCCGCATAGTGTTCATCTTCATAAGCTGGTTCAGAGGCTTCGTCCGTTTGGGATTGCTTAGAACTGCTGCTTTGGCTAATGTTGAAGTTGTGCACCTGCGCCCAACCCATGCCAGGGTCGTATTGCTTGAGGCCTTTGAAAGCGAGGAATTTTTCTTCAGACATGGTCAGACCGTGTGTGCTTTGTCATCAAAGCTTGGCTGCACTGCCACGAGCCAAACGTTTGAGGAATTCTGGGATGCCGATTTGTGAAAGCGATCGGCTGTTGACAATGGTTTCATCCTGCTCCGCCACTTTGCGCTGGCGGTAGCGCCCCAGCACCGAGTACTGCGTAGAGTTGGGAATGTTCTCCAGTACGCTGGCTTTGGCCGCAACCAAAGGCACACGGACACGGCTGGTGTCTTGTTCGGTCAACTTTACAGGAGCAGGCTTGCGGGGCAAGTTGGCCTGTGCCATGCGGATATCCCGAGCGGCACAAATGGCTTCGCCAAATTCACGGAACGACTCGCCACCAATGTCTTGGGCATCCATCAGGTAGCCGCGCTCAAACAAATCCCGAGCGGACTGAGACTCCAAAATTGGCGGCGCCAGCATGAAACTCACAGGAAAGCGTTGACGGGTGAAGACGTCAGAGCTGAGTTGCTCATTCAGTACCCTGGTGGGGCAAACCACCAACATGGGGCGTCGCTCGGAGGCGGAGTCAAATACCCAGCGGTTGCGGTTCAAAAAGCCTGATGTTGCTGCAAGCTCAATTTCGGAAACTGAGGTGGGCACCAGCACCATGTCGAACTCGAACATCAATTCACCAGCCAATGAGTCGGACCAAGTTAGGTCGCATACCAAAATATCGCATTCGCTGGCAGCACGGCGCATTTGCAAGCGTGCTTCAAAAATAGGACGGTTGCCGCCTTGGTCCACTGGCAAAGCCAAGTGTTTGATAACCGCACCCACGTCGGGTGCCTGTTTGAGCCAATTGCTCGAAGAGCCGTGGGGATCCCAGTCGATCAGGGTCACAGCCAAATTCATACTTCGACTCAGATAAGCCACTAAATTCGCAGACAGCGTGCTTTTACCTACGCCGCCTTTTTGACTTGTGACCAAAATCTTGAATGCCATCATCAGCTCCAGAATTTACGGAGGTGTCGAATCCACGGGCGCCTGCAATATGCAGAAACCAAATGAGGAAATTTCCGTAAGGGGGTATGAATATTAGCTTTTTTTACGTTTTAGTCAAATTTAGTGTTTTTGGAGTTGTTGTTTTACCGCTACTCGTATGCTGGACTCGGCTTTGCTACACAATTGCTACCAATGGACAAAATTCGCATCGATAAATGGCTGTGGGCGGCACGCTTTTATAAAACCCGCTCTTTGGCCACTGACGAAATCAACAAAGGCCGCATCGAGGTCAATCAACAGACCGCCAAACCCTCCAGAGAGGTGAAAACCGGCGATACCGTTGCCATACGGCGTGAGGGCTTGGTGCGCACAGTCACTGTCATGGGTTTGAGCGATGTACGTGGTTCTGCGCCTGTCGCACAAACTTTGTACGCCGACACTCCCGAGAGCATCCTAGCCAAAGACGCTTTTGTCCAGCATCGACGTTTTGCCAAAGAACCCGCACTGTCCATAGAACATGGGCGTCCGACCAAGCGCGATAGGCGCGAATTGCAACAAGCCCAGCATGGCTGGGATGACCGATGGAGTGCATCAATTGATTAATCTGTGGATGATGGCTTGGCGTACCTTGTGCCGCGATGCCAAAGCGGGCGAGTTGCGCTTGTTGTGGGTGGCGGTGGCTTTGGGTGTGGCGGCTTTAACTTCAGTGGGCTTTTTGGCCAATCGGATTGAAGGTGGCTTGCAACGCGATGCCCGCCAGTTGCTGGGTGGCGATGCAGTGATTGCCAGCGACCATGCACTGCCAAGCGAACTGATGGACCAAGTTAAGCGCTTTGGCTTCACGGCTTCTAGCACCTTGAGCTTTTCCACCATGGCACGCAGCAGCCAAGGGGCAAGCCGTTTGGTGGCTTTGAAAGCCGTCGCCGATGGCTACCCTTTGCGTGGTCGTTTGCAGATTGATCGGCCTGTGCCTGTTACCGATCGCATACCCGCCGTCGGTGAGGTCTGGGTAGAGCCCGCTTTGATGGAAGCCTTGGAACTCAAACTGGGCAATGATTTATTGCTAGGTGAGCGCAGACTTCGGGTGGCCGAGGTGCTGCTCAGCGAACCTGATCGTGGTGCCGGTTTCATGAATTTCGCCCCAAGGGTGATGATGAACCAGGCCGATTTACCCTCTACCCAGTTGGTGCAACCGGCCAGCCGCCTCAACTGGCGACTGGCGGTGATTGGTTCGCCTGACCAGGTCAGCGACTTTGTGGCTTGGGCCAATGACTACGTCAAGCAACCCGAAGTGCGTGGCCTGCGGGTGGAGACGTTGGAAGCAGGCCGACCAGAGATGCGCCAAACCTTGGACCGTGCTGAAAAGTTCTTGCATTTGGTGGCGCTTTTGGCTGCATTGCTCAGCGCCGTTGCTGTGGCTTTAGCGGCCAGAGGTTTTGCGGCGCGGCATTTGGATGACTGCGCCATGCTTAGGGTGCTGGGGCAAAGCCAGCGTCACATCTTGACGGTGTATGTCATCGAGTTCTTCACCGTGGGCTTGCTGGCCAGTGGGCTTGGCTTGCTGCTGGGTTTTGGTTTGCACCAAGTGTTTATCTCTTTGCTGGCCGGTTTGGTTGAGACCGATTTGCCTGCGCCTGGCATGGCGCCTTTTTGGCAAGGCTTGGGATCAGGCTTGACCTTGCTGGCAGCTTTTGGCTTGCCGCCTATTTTGCAACTGGCACAGGTGCCGGCTTTGCGGGTGATACGTCGTGACCTTGGTCCTTTGCGAGCGACATCCTTGGGTGTGATGGGCTTGGGTCTTTTGGGTTTCTCAGCTTTATTGCTAAGTGCCAGCCGCGACCTGTGGTTGGGTTCGATGGTGGTGGGTGGCTTTGCTGGCGCTGTATTGGTCTTTGCTGGTATGGCGTGGCTGGGGGTGATGGGTTTGCGCCGCGCGATGCAACTCAGTGCTTTACCCATTTGGCTGCGAATGGCAACACGGCAAATCTGCGCCCGCCCTGGCTACACCGTGGTGCAGGTCAGTGCCTTGTCGGTGGGTTTGCTGGCACTGATGCTGTTGGTTTTGTTGCGCACCGATTTGGTCGACAGCTGGCGCAATGCCACACCGGCGGATGCGCCCAACCGCTTTGTCATCAATATTCAGCCTACACAGTCGCAAGAATTTTTAAAAACCTTGGACGAAGCGGGTGTAGCCAAACGGGACTGGTACCCCATGATTCGGGGACGGCTGATACAAATCAATGGCGAAAACATCCGCGCCGAGCGTTACACCGATGAGCGAGCGCAGCGCTTGATAGAGCGGGAATTCAATCTCTCGCACTCGGCTCAGGCGCCTGCCCATAACCAAATCGTGCAAGGGACTTGGAAGCCAGAAGAAGCCAACGCCATCAGCATGGAAGAGGGCATTGCCAAAACTTTGCAACTCAAATTGGGTGACCAACTGCGTTTTGACATGGCGGGTGTGGTGCTGGATGTGCGTATCACCTCCATCCGGCGGGTGGACTGGACTTCGATGCGGGCCAATTTCTTTGCTCTGTATCCTGTCTCCGCCATGCCCGATATGCCCATGACCTATATCGCTGCTTATCGCGCACCGACTCAGTCCGGCTTTGACAATGCCTTGGTCAACCGCTTTCCCAACATCACCAATGTGGACATGGGCGCCACCATCAACCAAATACAAAAGGTCTTGGGTCAGGTGATTGGTGCGGTGGAGTTTCTTTTTGCCTTCACCTTGGCAGCAGGTTTGGTGGTGCTGTTTGCCGCCGTGACGGCCACGCGAGAAGAGCGAGCGCGTGAATACGCGGTACTGCGGGCGCTGGGTGCTGGCAACCAGTTGCTGCGCCAGGTGCAAACAGCCGAACTCTTGGGTGTGGGCGCTTTGTCGGGGGCCTTGGCCGCTGTGGTGGCGGTGGTCATGGGTTGGGCCTTGGCGCGTTATGTGTTTGAGTTTGCTTGGACCGCATCGCCTTGGGTACCCATGTTCGGCGTGCTGAGCGGTGCATTATTGGCTTGGGGCGCAGGATGGTGGGGTTTGCGCGAGGTGCTGCGCCGTCCGGTGGTCGACACCTTGCGTCAAGCACTTTAAATTAATTAGGGTCAGACCCCAATTATTGACCCCAATTATTTCAGCAGCACCACCAAGGCCCCAGCGCCTCCTTCAGACCCTTTGGCTTGCACAAACGCCAGCACCTCGGTTTTTTGTACCAACCAGCGCTGCACCTTGGACTTGAGCACCGGTGTTTTGCCAGGTGAGCCCAAGCCCTTGCCGTGTACCACGCGCACACAACGCCATCCACGTTTGGTGGCGTCACGAATGAATTGCCCCAAGGCCTCGCGGGCTTCATCACTTCTCAAGCCGTGCAAATCGATTTCCCCTTGCAAGCTCCAATGCCCTTTGCGCAGTTTTTTGGTGACGTCGGTGCCTATGCCTTGGCTGCGGTAGCTGAGTTCGTCATCGGTATCGAGCAGGGTGGACACATCAAAATCGTCGCTCAGGCTTTCACGTAGGACATTGGCATCATCGAGGCGCTGTTGCTGGGCCAAGGGCTTGGCAGGTTGGGGAGACAAACTCACCCTAGGCGCATGGTCTAGGGTAGTCACCGCACCAATTGCTCGAATGAACAAAGTTTTTTCCGCATTGGCGCGGCGCTGCGCTTGAAGTCTTGCGGCTTCCAGCGCTGCGGTCTCCTCAGCCTTTGCTTTAAGCGTGTTCTTGATGGCTGCCAAGTCTTGCAAGCTGCGTGCTTTCACCATGGGCTTTGCTCCGCCATGGACCAGCAGCGACCAGGGCCCACAATGACATGGTCTAAAACCCGAATATCGACCAAGGCCAAAGCAGTTCGCAGGGCGTGTGTGAGTTTTTCGTCGGCTTGCGAGGGGCGAACCTCGCCGCTGGGGTGGTTGTGCGAAAAAATCACCGCACAAGCACCAAGCAAAAGCGCGAGCTTGACCACCTCGCGCGGGTAAACCGAGGTTTGGTTCAAGGTGCCACTGAACATTTCCTCAAAGCGCAACAAGCGGTTTTGCCCATCTAAAAACAAGACACCAAACACCTCGCGCGGTTGTTGACCCAACTGGAGTTGCAAAAACTGTTTGACGTTGTCGGGGTCGGTCATGATGTCGCATACCCGCATTTTTTGCAGCAATGCACGGCGTGACAACTCGACCACCGCCAACAGCTGAGAGCGTCTGGCCAAGCCGCCCAAGCCCTTGCTGCTGCGCAAATGTTCTGGGCTGGCATGTAACAAACCCGCCAGACCTTGGAAGCGGTCGAGCAAACTTTGGGCGAGTTGCAACACGCTTTGGCCGGGCAGACCGCTGCCCAGCAAGACCGATAGCAGTTCCACATCGGTCAGCGCTTGGCTGCCCAGCGCGAGAAGTTTTTCGCGAGGGCGCATGGCTTTGGGCAAATCTTGCAACTGCATGGCAAAGGGATGGGTCAAGAGCATGGTGGTTCAAACAAGTGTCATCTTCGCCTTGGTTGGCTGGCGCTCCAAGTGCACCAAGCCCGCTTAGCAATGTGATCCATGGCCTTTCTACAATAGATTCAGTTTACAAAAGACCCATATGCAAGCAACCCCCACGATTGACGCCGGCTCATTTCTGACTTTGCACTACCGATTGAGTGGTCCGCAAGGCGACATCATCAACACTTTTGGTGGCCCTGCGGCCACGTTGACGCTTGGCAATGCCGAGTTGGCGCCTGCCATCGAGGCTCGCTTACTGGGCTTGGCTGAAGGCGAGCATGTCACCCTGGACATGGCAGCTGGCGAAGCTTTTGGCGAGCGTAACCCCGATATGTTGCAATGGGTGCCTAAGCAGCTTTTAGCCACCTTTGGCGACGCTGATGCGTCCTACTTGTTAGGAGAGGTGGTGGAGTTTCCCGCACCTAACAATGAGGGCAAGTATGCAGGGGCGGTTGCACAAATAGGCGAGGATGCAATTTTGTTTGATTTCAACCATCCGCTGGCGGGACAAGCCGTCAGTTTGGAAGTGCAAGTGATAGGGGTTCTTTGAATGGCTGATTTGCAAGAAATTTTGTTAGCTGAGCCGCGCGGCTTTTGTGCAGGCGTGGACCGTGCCATCGATATTGTCGAGCACGCTTTGGCCAAATTTGGTTCGCCCATTTATGTACGCCATGAAATTGTGCATAACACCCATGTGGTTGACGATTTGCGCTCTCGCGGTGCCATCTTCATTGAAGATTTGAACGATGTACCCGAGGGCGCCACCTTGGTATTCAGCGCCCATGGTGTACCCAAAGAAGTCGAGTACGAAGCTGTACGCCGCGGTTTTCGCATCTTTGATGCCACGTGCCCACTGGTGACCAAGGTGCATGTGGAAGTCGCCAAACTGCACAAAGAAGGCTATGAATTCATCATGATCGGCCACAAGGGACACCCCGAGGTGGAGGGCACCATGGGGCAACTCCCCAACGGCATTCATTTGGTGGAAGACGCAGATGACGTGTGGAAGGTCGAGCCTGGTCAAGCCCAATTGCTGGCGGTCGTCACGCAAACCACCCTCAGCGTGGACGATGCCGCCGAGATCATGGCTGCTGTGAAAAAACGCTTCCCTCAGGTACGTGAACCCAAGCAGCAAGACATTTGCTACGCCACCCAAAACCGCCAAGACGCCATCAAGGTCTTGAGTCCGCAGGTGGATGTGGTGATTGTGGTGGGCAGTCCCAGCAGTTCCAACAGCAACCGCTTGCGCGATGTGGCCGCCAAGTACGGCACCCCCAGTTACATGGTTGACCATGCAGGTGAACTTGACCCTGCTTGGCTAGATGGCAAACAGCGCATTGGTTTGACTGCAGGTGCTTCTGCCCCCGATATCTTGGTGCAGCAAGTCATCAGCCGCTTGCGCGAATTGGGTGCCACCTCGGTACGCACCCTCGACGGCGTGCAAGAAACTGTGAAATTTCCTTTGCCCAAGGGCTTGCGCAACGACTGAGGCCCTAGGCTCTCTACAATCCACCCATGCTAGACATCGCTTTACTTCGCAGAGACCTCCCGCAAGTGGTGGCTCGCCTGCAAACCCGCAAGAACCCCCAGCCTTTTTTAGACGTTGATCAATTTCAAGAGCTGGAAAACGAACGCAAAACACTGCAAACCCGTACCGAGTCACTGCAAGCCAAGCGCAACAGCTTGTCCAAAGAGATCGGCCAGCGCAAAGCCAAAGGCGAATCCGCCGACGACATCATGGCCGATGTCGGGCAGCTGAAAGAAGAGCTTGACGCCTCTGCCCTCAAGCTGGATGTTGTGCAAAATGAATTGAATCAACTGCTTTTGGCTGTGCCCAATTTGCCCCAAGACAGCGTGCCTGTGGGCAGCGATGAGCATGGCAATGTGGAGTTACGCCGTTGGAGCCCCACAGGCACAGAGCCCACACCGCTTGGCTTCACGCCCAAAGACCATGTCGATTTGGGTGAGCCTTTGGGGCTGGATTTCGAGATGGGCGTCAAACTCTCTGGTTCGCGCTTTGCTGTGATGCAAGGGCAGATCGCTCGCTTGCACCGCGCTTTGGCGCAATTCATGTTGGATGTGCAAACCCAAGAGCATGGCTACACCGAGTGCTACACGCCTTACATCGTCAACGCTGACAGCTTGCGCGGTACGGGCCAACTGCCTAAGTTTGAGGAAGATTTGTTTGCCGCCAAAAAGGGCGGGCAAGATGGCGACACCGACGGTCAAGCGCTGTACCTTATTCCCACCAGCGAAGTTCCTTTGACGAATTTTGTGCGTGACAAGGTGCTGGCTGAAAGCGAGTTGCCGCTCAAGCTCACCGCACACACACCCTGTTTTCGCTCTGAAGCGGGCAGCCACGGCCGCGACACACGCGGCATGATTCGCCAGCACCAGTTTGACAAAGTCGAGATGGTGCAAATCGTGCA
>NZ_JBBAOI010000011.1:0-74930 GCF_040401495.1 Limnohabitans sp. | reverse complement strand
ATATGGCGTAAATCTGGTCGGTGTGCCTGATCGTCAAACCAAATGCCGCACAAACCTTTGTCACTGTCCACCAAGGTGAGCGAACCCCAGGGCGAGTTGATCGGCATTTGCCAAACATTGGCTTGAAAGATGGCGTGAACAGATGTGGAAAGCATTTATCGTGTAGAAGTCTTTGGGTTCATCATACGATGCAGCGATGACGGTTTGCGCCCAGCTCAGCTTCTACAATACTGCGATGCAAATTGATGCCTCTGTTTTCAAGGCCTATGACATTCGCGGTGTGGTGCCTTCATCGCTGAACCCCTTGGTCGCACTGGCGCTGGGACGTGCTTTTGGTACGCAAGCTTTGGCGCAAGGTGAAACCACAGTGGCGGTGGGTCGCGATGGGCGCTTGAGCGGCCCAGCGTTGGCACAGGCGCTTATTCAAGGCTTGGTCGACTCTGGGGTGCACGTCATCGATGTGGGCATGGTCACCACGCCACAGCTTTATTTCGCAGCCAACACCTTATGCCACACCGGTATTCAAATCACTGGCAGCCACAACCCCAAGGACTACAACGGCTTCAAAATGGTGATGGCTGGCAGGGCGATTTACGGAGACGAAATTCAGGGCTTGCGTCAAATGATGCAAGATGAAAGTTGGCATCTCCAAGCTGGCGGCAGTGTCAAGCAAGTCAGCGTTAACCAAGCCTACCTAGAGCGCATCGTGCAAGACATTCATTTAAGCCGCCCCATGCGCATCGTGGTCGACAGCGGCAACGGTATAGCAGGTGCATCTGCCCCAGCTATTTTCCGTGCCATTGGTTGCGAGGTGATTGAACTTTTTAGCGATGTGGATGGCGACTTTCCCAACCACCACCCCGACCCCAGCAAGCCCGAAAACTTGAAAGACTTGATTGCTGCTTTGCAAACCACGGGCGCCGAGTTGGGCTTGGCCTTTGATGGCGATGGTGACCGTTTAGGCATCGTGACGAATGATGGACAAACCATTTACCCCGACCGACAAATGATGTTATTTGCACAAGATGTCTTAAGTCGTGTCCCCGGTGGCTCTATTGTCTATGACGTGAAATGCTCGCAACAACTCGCACCTGCTATCCGCGCTGCCGGTGGTGTGCCTGTGATGTTCAAAACTGGGCACTCTCTCATCAAAGCGCAAATGAAAGCCATCAACTCTCCGCTGGGTGGCGAGATGAGCGGCCATGTTTTTTTCAAAGAACGCTGGTATGGCTTTGACGACGGCACCTACGCAGGCTGTCGCTTGCTGGAAATCGTCAGTCGCTCGCCCGACGCTAACGCGGTGCTCCATGCTTTGCCCACCAGTCAATCCACACCCGAGCTGAACGTGGCTTGCGCTGAAGGTGAACCGCACCTCGTTACCGCCGAGTTACTCAAACTTGCGCAAACCCAAGGCATGCCGTCTCCTCAACATCAGCCTGTGCTGTGCGACATTGATGGTGTTCGCATCGATTGGGCCGATGGTTTTGGCTTAGTACGGGCGTCCAACACCACGCCTGTGTTGGTGCTGCGCTTTGAAGGTCAAACCCCTCAAGCCTTGGCGCGAATTGAGTCCGACATGATGGCCTTGCTGCGCCATGTCAAACCCGATGCACAGGTGCAAGAGGCGGCGCATTGAGGGTATTGCTGGTCAAGCTGTCCTCGTTGGGCGATGTGGTGCACAGCTTGCCTGCTGCCATGGACTTGCAAGCCCAAATTCCTGACATACAAATCGACTGGGTGGTCGAACCCTCATTTGCCCCTTTGCTCAAACTCTGTCCTGCGGTCAAGCGCATCATTCCTTGCAATTTGCGCCTGTGGCGCAAGCGTTGGTGGCGCACCGACACCCGTCAAGCTTGGCGAAGCTTTCAACAAGATTTGCAAAGTACATCCTATGACGCGGTAATTGACTTACAAGGCTTAAGCAAGTCCGCACTGGTATCCAAGCTGGCCAAACTCACTCCTAACGGCAAGCGCTACGCCATGGCTAACCGCACCGAAGGCTCGGGCTATGAAGCGCCTACGCGCTGGGTAGCCGATGTAGCGGTGTCTTGCGAGTGGCACAGCCACGCCATCTACCGTGCTCGTCATGTCTGCGCTCAAGCGATGGGCTATGCACTGCCCACTCCTTTGCAAAACGGCTTACAAGCGATGCCTCACCCCGATGTGCCAGCTCGCACCGTCGCTTTGGTACATGGCAGTTCACGCGCTGCCAAAGCCTGGCCGCTGTCGCATTGGCAGGCTTTGGCTCATGCATTGCATCAACAAGGTTTTGCCTTGGCATTGCCTCATGCCATCGATAGCGAGTTGCACACCGCGCAAGCCGTGGCCAGTGCCTGCCCGAGCGCTGTTATTTGGCCGCGTTGCGATTTGGAGGAACTCACACACCGCTTGGCGGCTTGCGCGGGAGTGGTTGGCGTGGACAGTGGCGTCAGCCACATTGCGGTGGCCTTGGGGTTGCCGCATGTTCAGATTTACAACTTTGAAACCGCTTGGCGTACCGGCCCTATGGACTGTGCTTGGCAGCAAAGCATCTTTGCCAAGCCCACGCCGCCAACTGCAGCGGTCTTGTCCACTTGGGCTGCTTGCATGGCGTCTGAAGCTCAGCAAGCATGACGCTTTTTTTCTATTCCTGTTTGATGTGGGCCTTGTCGCCGCTGCTTTGGCTTAAGCTGCATCTGCGAGCGCGGCGCGAACCGATGTATGGGCAAGCCATCTCCGAGCGCTTTGGCTATTACAGCCAATCAGCACCAAGTGGTGCTTTGTGGATACATGCGGTGTCTTTGGGTGAGACCCGCGCCATTCGTTCCATGGTAGAGGCCTTGCGCCTTGCCTACCCCCATGTGCGCTTGTTGCTTACCCACGGCACGGCTACTGGTCGCAGGGAAGGCGTCAACTTGCTACGCGAGGGGGATATGCAGGCATGGTTACCTTGGGATACGCCCACTGCGGTAGAGCGGTTCTTGCGGCATTTCCAACCCTGCATGGGTGTGTTGATCGACACCGAGGTGTGGCCTAACCTCACCGCCGTCGCCCAGCAGCGAGGCGTTCCACTGGTGCTGGCCAATGCCCGTCTGAGTGAGCGTTCATGGCACAAAGCACAGCTTTGGTCGTTGCTTGCTAAGCCAGCCTTCAGCCGTTTGAGTGCTGTGTGGGCGCAAACCGAGGAGGACGCCAAACGCTTGCATAGCCTTGGCGCACCAGTGGGCACGGTGATGGGTAACTTGAAATTTGATGCAGTTCCTGACCCGCAGTTACTTGCATTAGGACTGGCTTGGCGCAATGCCTTGAACCTGCGCCCCGTGGTGCTGTTGGCCATCTCGCGTGAGGATGAGGAGGCAATGTTTCTTCAGGCCTTGCAACAGCACCCCGAGTACCTGCAACAAGCGCTGTGGTGGATAGTGCCGCGTCACCCGCAACGTTTCGATGAAGTGGCTGCACTGATTCAGTCGCTTGGATTTGCTTTCGAGCGGCGCAGCCAGTGGCCGTCAGATGTGGCACACATGGCTGTGCCCCAACAAGCTGGCTTGGTATTGGGCGACTCACTGGGCGAGATGCCGCTTTACTACGGCGTTGCCAGTGTGGCCTTGCTGGGGGGGAGTTTTGCGCCCTTGGGTGGGCAAAATCTGATCGAAGCCTGTGCCTGCAACTGTCCCGTGGTGATGGGGCCGCATACTTTTAATTTCAAGCAAGCAGCAGAGTGGGCAATCAAAGCCCAAGCTGCTGTGCGTTGCACCGATCTGGCAGACGCTATGGCCAAAGCGCACGCCATCGTTTTAGACAGAAAGCGTCAATACGGTATGTCACAGGCGGCACGACAGTTTGCCAGCAGTCACCAAGGTGCTGTGGCGCATTGCGTGAAAGCATTGGCTGCTTGGTTGGACAAGCCTTAGCAGGTCTCTTAGGAGATCAAGGCTCGAGCAGGTTATTGATACCTTGCAGGTCTTGCAATTGCAATGTGCCGCTGACTTGGCGCAAGCGCAGGTGGCCCATCAGTACGTCGTAACGGGCTTTTGCTAATTTGGCCTTAGTATCAAACAATTTACTTTGCGCATCCAGCACGTTCATATTGATACGCACACCCACGCTGTAGCCCAGTTTGTTGGCTTCAAGCGCAACTTGGCTGGACTCGACAGCAGCTTGCAAGGCCTTGACTTGGCTGACACCAGACATCACCCCAAAAAATGCACTGCGGGTGTTTTGCGCGACCGTGCGAGATGCTGCATCTAAGTCGGCTTGGGCTTTTTGTGTCAGCGAAAGGGTTTCGCGCACTCGGTTGTCCAAGGCGTTGCCTGTGTAAAAAGGCCAAGACAGCACCACTGCACCGGTGGTGAGGTTGCTGGTCGAACCATAAGAATAAGCACCAGAGGAGGACCCATTCACACTGTTTTGCAAGCTGTGGCTGATTTGCAAATCAACCGTGGGCTTGAGACCTGCTTGGGCTTTTCGTGTCTCAAGCTCGCTGACTTGAAGGTTGATGGTGGCTTGGCGCAAGTTGGGGTTTTTGTCTGAGCTCATGCTCACCCACTCTTCGACCTGGGCGGGACTTAAAGGACTGGGCTCAGCCTTCAAAGCCATAGATTTGGGCTTGGTACCTGTTTTCCCCACCACTTGATCGAGCGCAAGATTTTTGACCTGTAAATCATTTTGCGCGGCGATTTCTTGCGCTGTCACCAAGTCAAAGCCAGCTTGTGCTTCGCGGGTGTCGGTGATGGTGGCGGTTCCCACCTCGAAGTTGCGCTTGGCAGAGGCCAGTTGCTCGGCAACTGCGGTTTTTTGGGCTTGTACAAAGGTCACGGTGTCTTGCGCCGCCAATACATCGAAGTAGGCTTGGCTGACTCGCACCATCAGGTCTTGTTCGGCTGCGGCAAGTTGCTCTTGCACCACTTGCATTTGCAAACTGCTTTGCGCCACTTCGGCTTTGTCTGCAGGGCGGTAAAGGGGTTGGATCGCCGTGACGGTGGCGGCATTGGTGCCGTAGAACCGTTCGTAGTTGGTACTGCCCTTGTTGGGCGAGTAGTCAATATTGTTTTTAGACAGGTTCACACTCAAACTGCCAGTGGGCCCTAGTTTGGCTTGGGCTTGGGCAGACTTCAGTCGTGTGGCTTCGAATTGCGCTTGTACCGATTGGTAATTTGCGTCAAAGCCGCGGGCTGAATCGTAGAGTTCGAGCAAGCTTTGACCATGGGCCAGCCCAGAAAAGGCCAAAGCCATGGCCGAGATAAGGGGCAAGGGACGAAAAGAACGCATGGTCTTCCTTTGAGGTAAGCGAATCAAAATTGAAAAGCAGGTGTTTGCGCAAAACCATGTAAGCGTGGCAGAACCACATCCCACATCACTTGGGTATGCACATCGCCGTGGCTGGTGCGGGTATAGCGTGTTGCTTGCATGATAGGTTCTTCACCGACAACCGCCATCAAACGACCCCCTGCCTTTAGCAGACCCAGCAACGCAGTTGGCACCTGCGCGACAGAGCCTGTAAGCACAATGGCATCAAAAGCAGCTTGGGGCAGATCGTTCGGGATGCCACTGCTTTGGCGTAGCTCGATATTGGCAATGCCAGCTTGCTGCAAATGGGCATGTGCTTGTGCCAACACATCTGCGTGGCACTCTAGGCTTAGCACCTTGGCAGACAAACCGGCCAACAAGGCAGTGAGATAGCCACTGCCAGTTCCAATTTCGAGCACACTGTTGCCAGGCTTTATCAACAGGTCTTGTGCCAACCTTGCTGCGACACGAGGTGTCAGCATGGTCTCGCCATGCAGCAGAGGAATTTCTGTATCGCTATAGGCCAACTCTTCAAAAGCGCTAGGCACAAACAGGCTTCGGTCCACAAAAGATAACTGCTCGAGCACAGCGTGGTCCAGCACATTCCAAGGCCGGATCTGCTGTTCAACCATATTGAAGCGGGCAAGTTCTGTGTTCATAGCGAGTTGTTGTAGCGGTTCATTGATGAAATTTTAACCAGCGCGACTTTGCATATTGTCGGGTGTCACGCCCCATAGGCGCTTGAGCCATTGGGTCAGGTCATCCAAATAACAATAGACCACAGGAACCACCACCAAGGTCAGCAACGAGGAGGTGATGACGCCGCCAATCACCGCTTGCCCCAAGGGGGCCCGCTGCTCGGCGCCTTCGCTGGTGGACAAGGCAAGAGGCAACATGCCAAAAACCATGGCCAAGGTGGTCATCAAAATCGGACGTAAACGCACCTTGGCCGCCATCAGCAAGGCCTCACTGCGGCCCATGGGTGCTTGGTGAGTACCGTCGCCATTGTCTAAACCTTCTCGAGCGCGGATGGCAAAGTCCAGCAACAAAATCGCATTTTTAGTGACCAAACCCATGAGCATGATCACACCGATGACAGAAAACAGCGACAAGGTGGAGTGAAACAGCATCAGTGCTAAGACCACGCCGATCAAGGTCAAGGGCAAGGCTGTCATCAAGGCCAGCGGTTGCAAAAAGCTTTTGAACTGGCTGGCCAAAATCATGTAAATGAAAATAATTGCCATCACCAGCGCAGAAACGGCGTAGGCAAACGACTCTTTCATGTTTTTGGTGGAACCGCCAAACTGGTAACGGTAGCCGTCAGGCAATTGCATAGCAGCCATGATGGATTGAATTTCCTTGGACACGTCACCGCTGGCACGGCCATAGGCATTGCCGCTGAATGAGACCTCTCGGGATAACTCTCGGCGGTTGATTTGGTTGGGGCCGACCCCCTCGCTGATCTGCGCTAATTGATTGAGTTTGACGGTTCGGGTGCTGCCGTCTGCTGCGGGTGGGAGATTAAACGGCAAGCGTTCCAAGTCTTGTGGGGCGGTGCGAGCGTCGGGAGACAGGCGCACCAACACATCGTAGGTTTGGTCATTGCTGGCGCGCCACACACCAATGTTTTGACCGGCAACCAAGGTGCGTAATTGGTTGGCAATACTGTTGGCGTTCATCCCGAAGTCCGATGCGGCTTCGTGCTTGATGGCGATGTCAATGGTAGGTTTGTTGGGTTTAACGCTGGACTCAATATCGACAAAGCCTTTGACTTGAGTCAGCTTGGCCATGACCTGAGCGGCCAAACGCTCGAGTTCGGCTTGGTCGGGCCCTAGCAAATAAAACTCGATTTGCTTAGAGCCGCTCACGCTGTCGAGTTGTCCAACATGGGTGACGGTGATGCCAGACAGTTGTGTCAAGCGCTGGCGAACATCGGGCGTGATGCTGTTGAGGTTGCGATATCGCAGGTTGCGGTCCACCAAGCGGAAATACACATTGGCGTAAATCTTCCCGTTGGCGTTGCCGGTGTTGATGGTGGTGAGGGTATAGCGCACCTCGGGAAAGCTGCGCAGCAGTTTTTCCACCTCTTGCGCTTTGCGTTCGGTCACTTGCAAAGAAGAACCCACAGGCACATAGAAGGTGACAGTGGCCTCCGAATAGTCGGCTTTGGGTACGAACTCGGTGCCCAGCAAAGGCACCATGAAAATACTGCCCACAAAAATACCCAGCGCTGCCAAAACGGTTTTCAGTTTGTGTAACAAAGCCCAAGCCAGCAGGCGCTGATAGACACCACTCAAGCGGTCTGTGGCGCTTTCAAACCATCCTGTGACTCGCCCGATGGTGCGGTCATACCAGTTGCGTGTTTTGAGAGCTTGTCCGTGAATGTGGATGCTGGGGTCATGCCAGACGCTTGAGAGCATAGGGTCGAGGGTGAAACTGACAAACATCGAGATGACCACGGCCACCACAATTGTCAAGCCAAACTCGTGGAAGAACTTGCCGATGACGCCTTCCATAAATCCGATAGGTAAGAACACCGCCACAATGGAAAACGTGGTCGCCAGCACTGCCAAGCCAATTTCTTTGGTGCCTTCCATGGATGCTGTGAAAGCGTTTTTACCCATTTGCACATGCCGCACAATGTTTTCTCGCACCACGATGGCGTCGTCAATCAGCAAGCCAATGCAAAGCGACAGCGCCATGAGGGTCATCATGTTGACGGTAAAGCCAAACAAGCTCATGAACAAAAATGTGCCAATCACCGCAATGGGCAAAGCCAGCCCCGTGATGATGGTTGAGCGCCATGAATTCAAGAACAAAAAGACAATCAAAACCGTCAGCAAAGCACCTTCGATGAGGGTTTTTCGCACGTTATTGACCGCCACGCGGATGGGACGTGACCCATCAAAAATAGGCTCTAGGCGCACACCAGGCGGGAGTTGTTTTCGCATGGATTCCATGGTGTCTATTAAGCCATCCACCACTTCGATGGTGTTCTCGTCTTGGGCTTTGACCACCGACAACAACAGGGTTCGTTGTCCGTTGTACAGCGCCATGTTTTCCAACTCTTGCGCGCCGTCGTTGACCTTGGCAACTTGCGACAAGCGCACATAGGTGCCGCCTTTGCGAGCTACGATGATGTTGCCGAAGTCTTCGGGGCGCTTCATACGTGCTTGCACTTGCACCACGCGGTCTTGCTGAATCGACCGAATTGATCCCACTGGCAGGTCTTGGTTCTCATTGCTGACAGCGGCCACCACTTGGTCTGCGGTCACGCCCAGCGCTTCCATGGCTTGAGGATTCAAGTAGAGGTTGATTTCGCGCTTGGTGCCGCCCACCAAGGACACAGAGCCCACGCCACGAACATTTTCAAGTCGTTTCTTGAAGACTTGGTCCGCCCAGTTGGTCAACTCCACATTGCTCAAGGGTTGGCTCAATCCCGTGGCTTTGTCATCAGGCAATACCGCAATCGACCAAATCGGACGGCTGGTGGGGTCAAATCGCAGGATGCGTGACTCTTTCACATCGGTACGCAAAAAGGGGTGCACATTCGAGACTTTTTCGCGCACATCGTCGGCGGCTTTGCGGCCATTGACATACAACTGAAATTCAATCACCACCACAGACAAACCTTCGTAACTGCGTGAGGTGAGGGCGCTGATACCGGCAATCGAGTTGACCGCTTCTTCGATTTTTTTACTCACCTCGCTCTCGATGATTTCGGGCGAGGCACCCGGGTATTCGGTGGTGATCACCACCACCGGAAAATCGATGTTGGGGAATTGGTCAATCTTAAGACGACCGTAGCTGAAGAGGCCCAGTACCACCAAGGCGAGCATCATCATGGTGGCAAACACGGGGTTACGCAAACTGACTTGTGTGAACCACATGGCTTAGGGCTTGCTGCTAGGTGTTGAGGTGGACGCGGCAGGAGGTGTGCTGCCTGAGCGAACCGCCAAGCCCTCGCGCAAGGCACCAGCTGTGCCGCGCAAAACCACGCTGTTAGTGGGCACGCCGCTGACTTCTACCCACACGGTGTTGTCGGTTTGACCCTGCAACTGGCCGCGAATACCGGTTTTCACGACGTGGTGTAGCACCTTGTTGTTCTCGATAGTCTGCACAAAAGCTTGGGGTTTGTCGGTGCGCACGGCGTCAAGGGGAATGGCCACGACTTGACGCTGACCCAGAGCGAGTTGGCCTTGGCCGTACAAGCCTTGGCGAAGACCGCTCACGCTGTCTAAGCGCAAATACACCAACACACTTCGACTGCCAGCTTGCACATTGGGGTTGATGCGTTGCACTTTGGCGGTAACGGCTTGCTCGCGGCCTTCAAGTTGCAGCGTAGCTTGCTGACCCACACGCACATCGATGGAGTCGGCGGGGCTCATGGTAGCTTCAAGTTCCAAGCTGTTGAGGTCGACCACTTCAAGCAGACGCACATCAACAGACACACGCTCACCCGGTTGCGCCAAACGCGCTGACACCTGCCCAGAAATGGGCGAGGTGAGCACCGCGTCATCCAATACTTTGCGAGCCACATCTGCACCTGACAAAGCAGCTTTGTAAGTGGCTTCAGCGCCCGACAAGTTGGAGAAAGAAGTTTCCAGTGCGGTCACTGAAATAAAGCCTTTGTCAACCAGCGATCTGTTGTTGTCGTACTGTCGCTTGGCAATATCGACTTGCGCTTTGGCCGCATCCGCTTGTTGCTCGGCTTGCCGCAGTTTGCGTTGGTACTCAGTGGGGTCAATGCGTGCCACCACTTGACCGGCTTTGACATAGTCGCCTTCGCGCAAGCTCAGTTGGGTGATTTCGCCTGCCACCCGCGACTTGATGACCACGGTGTTGACGGCTTTGAGGTTGCCAGAGATAGGCAGTTTTTGAACCAAGCGTTGCTCTGTGGCGACCAAGGTGTCGCTGGCCGCAATATCAAATCCCTGAACTGCAACAGGCGCGACGGACGCAGGCGCTGCGGTTTTGCTGGCGTCTTCCTTGGGGGCAGCAGAGCGCATATACCAAGCGCCGCCGCCCACCATGGCCACAGACAAGAGCACCACGCCACCCCAGCCTTTGATTTTGAAATTCATCTGCGCTTGCTCCGGTAAAAGGGTCTACTCAACATTGGCGCCAACCCTGCACCATCAGGTGCACATGGTTGCGCAAGAATTCCTCAGGATTAAGTGAGTTGTGTGAGGCATTGCAGGCCAAGGAATGTTTCCACATGTTCACGTACAAGATGGCGCTGACCAAGCTGTGAACCGCCAAATCGGTGTTGAAAACGACAAACTCGCCGCGTTCAATGCCTCGTTGCAAGATACGTTTGAACAACTCGTGACCAGGGCTAATCACCTCTTGGTCGTAAAACGCAACGACCTCAGGAAAATTGTGTGCCTCACTCATGACCAACTTGGTGATGCCACTGGCGTCTGTTGAGCCAATGCGCTGCCACCAAGACGCCATGGCGTATTCCAGCATGTCTGGTGTAGAACCCTCAAATTCTTCAAACTCTTGGTTCCAAGCGGGGAAGTGGTCGGCTAAATTGGCGCGGATCACGGCCTTAAAAAGATCTTCTTTGCTGGAAAAATAAAGAAACAAGGTTCCCTTGGATACCCCAGCGCTGGCCGCCACATCTTCAACTTTGGTGGCAGAAAAACCTTTGTTCACAAACAGGCTCAGTGCGGCGTCGAGCAACTCGCCGGGGCGCGCTTGTTTGCGACGTTCACGTTTGTGAGCGCTGGGCGCATCGCTGGAAAAAGAGGTGGTTTGCATATTAATGACTGACTGGTTAGTAATGTAACCGACCTAGCCATTCATGTAAAACCAAGTTCGAGAGTTGAAGTCCTCCTGCCGAGGGCAGGTAATCGGTATCCCAGCGCATGGGTGGCTGTATGTAGCCCATGGGAGCGGTAAGAACTTCAAAGCCTGCAGCCTCAAACTGCATGACACTGCGCTGCATGTGCCAGTCATGGGTAACCAATGCAATGCGCTTAATCCCCTTGGCCGACATAACGGCATAAGAACGCAAAGCGTTTTCTCGGGTGTCACGCGACTCGTCATCAGCCAAGAAGAAGCTCAGCCCAAAGTCGCGCTGCAATACATAGGCAGCCACTTGCGCCTCGGTCACGGTTTGAGCTGCGGGTGCGCTCCAGCCCTTGCCTCCGCTGTATACCAGTGGCAAGTCGTGAACGGTTTTCAAATAACGGCCATAAACCAAGCGTTGGTAGGTCTCAGCGCTGATGATCGGCTGACCATATTGAGGGGCATGCAAATTCACGCCCCCGCCGAGCACCACGATAGCTTGAGCTTGCTTTAGCGCTTGGGTTGAGAGTGGCGGGTAACTGCGCAGCAAAAGTTGACTCAAACCGTAAGCAGTGGCGTTGCAACTGAGCACCCAAAGCAGCACAGCACCAAGCGCGCACAAGGCGCGGCCCCAGCGCTTAGACACCCCAATCAATGCCACACCCGCCACTATCAGCAGCAAAAGGCTGGCAGGGGGCAAAAGCAGTGCAGAAATCAGGGGTTTGAAAGGGCCAATCCAACTCAGCATAAACACAGGGCTAGGAGAAAGACCTGAGTTTCCCACAGGAGACAGGAGTGGCTAAGATCGCTGTCATGGCAAATGCAAGCATCACTTTAGGGGGCGGCTGTTTCTGGTGCACAGAGGCGGTTTTTGTGCGTGTTCGTGGAGTGTTGGATGTCGAGTCTGGCTACAGCAATGGCTTGGGATCTGCGCGGCCAACCTATGAACAAGTCTGTACCGGGCGCACCGGTTTCAATGAAGTGGTGCGTTTGCAGTACGACGACAGCGTCATCACTTTGCGCGACATCTTGGACATTTTTTTCGAGATCCACGACCCCACCAGCTTGAACCGCCAAGGCAATGATGTGGGCACCCAGTACCGCAGTGGTATTTATGTCTCCAATGATGCAGACCACATGGCGGCTTTGCAGTTCATCTCTGAGGTGACCAGCTTGGGCGAATTTGACAGCCCCATCGTCACCGAGGTCATGCCTCTACAACATTACTGGCCCGCAGAGGACTACCACCAAGACTATTTCCAGCACAACCCCCACCAAGGCTATTGCACCTTTGTGGTGGCCCCCAAGGTGAAAAAACTGCAGCAACACTTTGCACAGTGGGTCAAAGCCTAGAAGAGCTTATGGGGCCAGCCGTTCTTTGGCCCATTCGCCATCTTGCAGTTGGTAGACCAAGCGGTCGTGCAAACGAGCCACGCCGCCTTGCCAAAACTCCCATCGGTCGGGGGTGAGCCTATACCCACCCCAGTGTGGCGGTCTCGGTGGCTTCATGCCAAATTTCGCCATGTAGCTGGCTGCTTGGGTGACCAGTTGGGTGCGTGAGGCAATGACTTGGCTTTGCGGACTGGCCCAAGCGCCTATGCGTGAATCCAAGGGGCGACTGTGAAAATAAGCGTCACTTTCTTGAGCGCTGACTTTGCTCACTCGCCCCTCGATGCGAACCACCCGCTCGAGCTCTACCCAGTGAAATTGCAGACTGGCATAGGGGTTGCCTGCCAGCTCTTTGCCTTTGCGGCTGTCGTAATTGGTGTACCACACCAAGCCTTGTTCGTCATAGCCCTTGATCAGCACCACGCGGGTGCTGGGACGCATATCGCTGCCCACGGTGGCCAAGGTCATGGCGTTGGGCTCAGGCACCTCAGCTTGCAGCGCTTCATGCAGCCATTGCTCGAACTGTCGCATCGGATGGTTTTGCGCGTTGTCTTCCAACAGCTCTGCGCTTTGGTAGCTTTTGCGCATATCGGCCAGCGAAATTTTGGTCATCAACAACACCTCTAGAAATTGGTGTCTATCTTATTCCTTGACCGCGCCTGTCATGCCAGAAACATAGTGATCAACAAAGAAGGAGTACAACACCGCCACGGGGAACGAACCCAACAACGCCCCCGCCATGAGCGAACCCCAGTGGTAAACGTCACCTTCGACCAGTTCTGTGATGACACCCACTGGCACGGTTTTCACCTCTGAAGAAGAGATAAAAGTGAGGGCGTAAATGAACTCGTTCCACGATAAGGTGAAGGCAAAAATACCAGCAGAAATGAGCCCCGGCACTGACAGGGGAAGAATGATCTTCCACAAAATTTCAAAGCGGGTGGCGCCATCAATCAAAGCGCACTCTTCCAGTTCGAAGGGAATAGAGCGGAAGTAGCCCATCAGCAACCAAGTGCAAAACGGAATGAGAAACGTGGGGTAGGTGAGAATCAGCGCCCAACGGGTGTCAAACAAGCCCAACTTGAACACAATGGTGGCCAAGGGAATGAACAAAATAGAGGGGGGCACCAAATAGGCGAGAAAAATACCCAAACCCACTTGCCGTGACCCTTTGAAGCGCAGCCGCTCAATGGCGTAGGCTGCCAATACCGCACACGCCAGCGACACCACGGTGGAGATGACCGAAATGAACACCGTGTTCCACAGCCACTCGGGGTAGGCGGTTTTGAACAGCAGTTTGTGGAAATGTTCCAAGGTGGGCTTGATGACCCAAAACGGGTTGCCGTCACGTGACAACAATTCGTTGTTAGGCTTCACCGAGGTGATGACCATCCAGTAAAACGGGAACAGCAGCACAAAGACAAAAATGCCCAAAGGCGCGTACACCGTCATCCAACGGGTGCGAGCCGTGTCCAAATAGCCCATGCCTTGGGCGTCGTCGTCAGTTGGATCGCTCATGCGTCACTGCCCCCTTGTTGCCAGGCGCGTCGCTGCAACCCGAAGTAACTGAACAAAATCGCGGCCAGCAAAAACGGCACCATGGAGATGGCAATCGCTGCACCCTCCCCCAAAGCACCGCCTGAGATGGCACGTTGAAAAGACAGGGTGGCCATCAAATGCGTGGCGTTGAGTGGCCCACCGCGTGTGATGACGTAAATCAGCTGAAAGTCGGTGAAGGTGAAGAGCACAGAGAACGTCATCACCACCGCGATCATGGGGGTGAGCAAGGGCAGGGTGATGTGACGAAAACGCTGCCAAGCGGTGGCGCCGTCGATGGCCGCAGCCTCATAGAGCGAGGGCGAAATGGTTTGCAAACCGGCCAGCAAGGTGATAGCTACAAAGGGCACACCACGCCACACATTGGCCGCCAGCACCGAGAAACGTGCATTCCAAGGGTCACCTAAAAAGTCGATGTAGTTGTCAATCCAACCCGCTTTGACCAGCACCCAACTGATGATGGAAAACTGCGCGTCGTACAGCCACCAAAAAGCAATGGCCGACAAAGCGGTGGGCACAATGTAGGGCAGCAAAATGACCGAGCGAAAAAAGGTTTTGAAGGGCAGTCGCTCGTTGAGCAAAATCGCCAACCACAAGCCCAAAAAGAACTTCAACACGCTGGCCACAAAAGTGTAGAACAAGGTGTTGAACAAGGCCAAGCGGGTGACCGCGTCGTCCCATAAAAACTCGTAGTTCTCTAAGCCAACGAACATGCCTTCACGGCCCACCTTGGTGTCGGTAAAGCCCAGCCAAATGCCCAAGCCCAGCGGGTAGGTAAGAAAGACGACCAGCAACAAGGTGGCGGGCAGCATAAAGAGCAGGCCCAGCCCGTTGCGGCTGTTTTGCAGGCGACTAAACATCAGCTTTTGTAATAGCGTTCAGCGCGTTTTTGGGCGCGTTGGGCTGCTTCCACAGGGGTCTTGGAGCCCGAGGCCGCTTCAGCCACCATATTGCAAACAATGAAGTCGGCCATGGCACCTGCCGAGGCATAGCCCAGTTGACCTGCATAGCCCGCAGGGCGCATGTTTTTCACCGAATCGCGGTAGGGCGTGTGCTTGGGGTCCACCGTCCAAATGGGGTTTTTGCCATAGGCGGCCAAGGGATGGGACACATAGCCACCCGCACCTTGTAACCAAGCGCCGTACTGCTCTTCTTCCATCATGAAGCGCAAAAATTCTTTGGCTGCGTTGGGGTACTTGGTGTACTTGAAGATCATTTGGTTGAAAAACAGGTGGTACTCGGTGGGAATGCCCACGGGCCCCACAGGGAAGGGGGCGTGTTGTATGTCAGCAGCCAGTGCTTTGACCGTGGGGTTATCCGAGTTTTTGGCTGCGTAGTAGATGGAAATACCGTTGTTGGTGACGCTGAGTTGGCCATCCAAAAAGGCTTTGTTGTTGTTGGGGTCTAGCCATGACAAGGTGCCAGGAATGAAGGTAGCGTATAGCTCTTTGGCGAACTCCAAAGCCATGATGGTTTGCGGGCTGTTGATCACCACTTTGTTGTTTTTGTCGACGATAGAGCCGCCAAAAGCCCAGATCAACCAGTGCGTCCAACCGCTGTCGCCGGTGGCGTTGCCCAGCGCCATGCCCCCAGGTGTTCCCTTGGCCTTGAGGGCTTGGAACATTTTCAAAAAACCATCGGTGTCTTTGGGAAAGCTGGTGATGCCCGCCGCTTTGAGATGGCTTTGGCGGTAGACCATGATGGCGCCGCTGGCACCCAGTGGCACGCCAATCCATTTTTTGCCATCAGGCTTGAGATAGGTTTCGCAAGCGGGATACCACCCCCCGTATTTTTTGCCCAAGTAGTCGCACACGTCGGAGACATCGAGCAGTTTGTCGGGGTAGAGGTTGGCGTCGTCATTGGTCGACAAAATGATGTCTGGGCCAGCACCCGTGTTTGCCGCCACCGCCGCCTTGGGGCGCACATCTTCCCAGCCCTCGTTGTCCACCCGCACCTCAATGCCGGTTTTTTCGGTGAACTTTTTGACATTGGCCAAGTAAGTGTCGATGTCGCCTTGCACAAAGCGGCTCCAGCGCAGCACCCGCAGCTTGGCGTCTTTCTCGGGGACGTTGGTCCATTGCGCACGAGCGGGGGTACTCAGGAGCATGGGCGCAGCAGCCACGGCGCCGGTCGCCACGCTGGTGGATTGGATGAATTGGCGGCGGGTGGTTGCGTTCATGAAGCCTCCTGGGGCAAAAGGGCAAACAACATCAAGCGGCCATCAAGGTTTTGCCGCTGGCGGCATCAAACAAATGGGCGCATGCAGCATCGGGTTGCAAACGGATGGTGCTGCCAGGCGTGAAGGTATGGCGCTCGCGAAACACCGACGTCACTTCCACGCCCGCAATTTTGGTGAACACTTGGGTATCGGCGCCTGTGGGTTCGACCACCACCACCTCGGTGGCCAAGCCATCGCTGCCGCTGGCAATGTGCAAATGCTCAGGTCGTATGCCGTAGATCACCGTTTGGCCTTCGCTGGCACCCGCCTTCAAGGGCATGGGCAGCAGCTTGCCATCAGACAAGGCCACTTGGCTACCGCGCACTGTGCCGGGCAAAAAATTCATGGACGGCGAGCCAATGAAGCCCGCCACAAACTGGTTGGCGGGGTGGTCGTAAAGCTGCAAAGGGCTGCCGATTTGCTCGACCACGCCGTCTCGCATGACAACGATTTTGTCGGCCATGGTCATGGCCTCGATTTGGTCGTGGGTGACGTAAATGGAAGTTGTTTTCAGGCGTTGGTGCAGCTCTTTGATTTCAGTACGCATGGAGACTCGCAGCTTGGCGTCGAGGTTGGAGAGCGGTTCGTCAAACAAAAAAACCTGTGGGTCTCGCACAATGGCCCGACCCATGGCGACGCGCTGTCGCTGCCCGCCCGAGAGTTGGCGCGGATAACGGTCCAAGAGCGCATGTAAGCCCAAAATACCTGCTGCCACATCGACCCGCTCGGCAATGACTTGCGCCGATTGTTTGGCCAGCAACAAAGAAAAAGCCATGTTGTCCCGCACCGTCATATGGGGGTATAGAGCGTAGTTTTGGAACACCATGGCGATGTCACGCTCTTTGGGTGGCATGTCGTTGACACGCTTGTCACCAATGTAAATATCGCCACCCGAGATTTCCTCGAGACCTGCGATCATGCGAAGCAATGTGGATTTGCCGCAGCCTGAGGGGCCTACCAGCACGCAAAATTCGCCATCGGCGATGTCCACGCTGACACCTTGGATGATATGGGTGCGGCCAAAGTACTTGTGTACTTGCCCGATAGTGACGCTGGCCATGGAAAACTCCGCAAGAGGGGGTGCGCACTGGGCGCAATATTGCTGCAAAGCTTACCCCTCGATGGGTAAGCGTCCATCAGGGCTAACCCGTTGACAAAGCGCGTATCCTGAACAGTTTTGGCGGTTATGCTTTGGCTCTTTCATTTGTAACCGAGACACACCATGAAGCTGTTAATTACCGGAGGCGCCGGATTTTTGGGGGCCCGCTTGGCTCGTACCCTGTTGGCCAACGGCACACTTGCTGGCCAAAAACTCACCCAAGTCGTTTTGGCTGATCAATTCCCAGCCCCCGCCGATTTGGCGGCCGACCCGCGTGTACAGGTACTGACCGGCCCTTTGCTAGACCAATGCGCTGGATTTGCCAAGGCCCAATTTGATGGCGTGTTTCATTTGGCTTCAGCCGTTTCAGGCGAATGCGAAGCCGATTTTGATTTGGGTATGCGCTCAAACTTGGACAGTACACGAGCCTTGCTTGACGCTTTGCGCTTGGCTGGAAACAAACCACGTTTGCTGTTTAGCAGCTCGGTAGCGGTGTACGGCCCAGACCCAGCACACCCCTTGCCTGATGTGGTCACCGACGACACCTTCACCACGCCGCAAACCTCGTATGGCGCACAAAAGCTGATGTGTGAATACATGGTGGCTGATTACAGCCGCAAAGGTTTCATCGATGGTCGCAGTGCCCGCCTGATGACGGTCAGTGTGCGCCCTGGCAAGCCCAACGGCGCGGCGTCTTCTTTCTTTAGCGGCATTTTGCGCGAACCCTTGGCTGGAGAGGAATCCATTTGCCCCGTGGACGCCAGTGTGTCGCACCCTGTGTCGTCCCCCGGCGTGACGGTGCGCAGCTTGATCGCGATTTTCGAGGCCAGCGCCGAGGACTTCCAAGGCCGCAGTGCCATGAATTTGCCGGCCCTCAACGTGACAGTGCAGCAAATGCTCGATGCTTTGGAAGCGGTAGCCGGTCCTGCGGTAAGAGCCCGCGTGAAGTTTCAGCGCGATGAGCGCGTTGCCGGCATCGTGGCCAATTGGCCCAAAGGCGCCAAAGCCTTACGCGCTCCGCGCTTGGGCTTGCAACCCGACGCCAATTTTCAAGACGTTATTCGCCAGTACATCGATGACTGCAAGGCGGCGGGCTTGGAGAGCACCGCGCTCAAAGGGTTGTAATGCTTCAAGTGATTGTGGTGAAGTCATCACATGGCTGCGCCATATGAGCCTTCCCCCATTCATTCACCTGCGGCGAATGAATGAAGGTGAAGCCCCGACATTGCTACGCCATATGAGCCTTCCCCCAATCACTGAAAACAAAGTTTTCAGTGATTGTCTTTAGGCACAAACGAGCCGCGCTTGCCGCGTAAAAAGTCCAAGTCGGCACCTTCATCGGCTTGCGTCACATGGTCGATGTAGAGCTTCCAGTAACCTGAATCCAGCGCCGGTGCTGGTGCTTTCCAGACGGCGCGTCGCTTGGCCAGTTCCTCATCGCTGACCAGCAATTGAATTCTGCGTTCAGGCACATTCAACTCGATCATGTCGCCGTTGTGCACCAGCGCTAACGTGCCGCCGGCCGCGGCCTCGGGCACAGCATGCAACACAACCGTGCCGTAGGCGGTGCCACTCATGCGGGCGTCGCTGATGCGCACCATGTCGGTGATGCCTTTTCTGAGCACCTTGGGCGGCAAGGGCATATTGCCCACCTCGGCCATGCCAGGGTAGCCCTTGGGGCCACAGTTTTTCAGCACCAGCACGCAGGTTTCGTCCACGTCCAAGTTTTCGTCGTCGATGCGGGCGTGGAAGTCGTCGATGTTTTCAAACACCACGGCACGGCCGGTATGCACCATTAATTCGGGTGAAGCCGCGCTGGGCTTGATGACCGCGCCGCGCTCGGCCAAGTTGCCGCGCAAGATGGCAATGCCCGCCTTGTCCTTGAAAGGTTTGTCAAACGGTTTGATGACGCGCTCGTCGTAGTTCACCGCATCCGCCATGTTGTCTGCCACGCTGTGGCCGCTGGTGGTGACGATGCTGGTGTGCAGCAGGTGGGCAATTTCTTTCATCACCACCTGCAAGCCGCCGGCATAGCAAAAATCTTCCATCAGGTGCTCGCCCGAGGGTTGCAAATTCAGCAAGCAGGGCAACTCTGAGGCCAAGTGGTCGAAGTCGTCTACGCTCAAAGGCACGCCCAAGCGACCTGCGATAGCAATCAGGTGGACCACTGCATTGGTGGAACCGCCAATCGCCGCCAATGTTTTGATGGCGTTCTCAAACGCTTCACGGGTCAGGATAGAGGAGAGTTTTTGGTCGGTGTGCACCATCTCAACGATGCGACGACCTGCATTGCGGGCCAACACATTGCGCCTGCCATCTACGGCGGGGTAGGCGGCGTTGCCAGGTAACCCCACGCCCAGGGCCTCGACCATACAGGCCATGGTGGACGCTGTGCCCATGGTCATGCAGTGGCCATGGCTTCGGTGCATACAGCTCTCGGCTTCGAAGAAATCGGCCAGTTTCAAGGTGCCGGCTCGCACTTGTTCGCTCATGCTCCACATGCCTGTGCCTGAACCCAGCTCTTGGCCACGCCATTTGCCGTTGAGCATGGGGCCGCCGCTCACACCAATGGTGGGCAGGTCGACGCTGGCCGCGCCCATGATGAGGGAGGGGGTGGTTTTGTCGCAACCCATGAGCAGCACCACGCCATCAATGGGGTTGCCGCGAATGCTTTCCTCCACGTCCATGCTGGCCAAATTGCGGTACAGCATGGCGGTGGGGCGAAGCAAGGTCTCGCCCAAGGACATCACGGGGAATTCGAGAGGGAAGCCGCCAGCCTCGTAAACCCCGATCTTGACCTGCTCGGCCAGCGTGCGGAAATGCGAGTTGCAGGGCGTGAGTTCGCTAAAGGTGTTGCAAATGCCGATGACAGGGCGGCCATCAAACTGGTCGTGCGGAACGCCCTTGCCTTTGACCCAGCTGCGGTAGGCAAAGCCGTCGCGGTCTTGGCGACCAAACCACTGTTGCGAGCGAAGTTCTGAGGGTTTTTTCTTGGGTGGGGATTGGGTCATTTTGAGGTAAGGCCTGAAATAGATGAAAGACTGTGCCTATACTACCTCCGCCAAAGCCCCACTCTGAGCAGTGTTTATACGGGGATAGGTCACAAGGAGCGCACCATGATGGATATTTTGCGGGTCACCAACCTGCCCACCTACCTGATGTCGGATTTGCAGCAAACCTATACCGTGCATGACCGCGACCACATTACCGACCCCAGTGCTTTGAACCGAATTCGCGCCATGGTGGGCGGCGGCGACGCAGTCATCGACAAAAAACTGATGTCTTTGTTTCCGGCCTTGGAATTTATTTCTATTTGCGGTGTGGGCTACGACGGCGTGGATGTCATTGGCGCTATGGAGCGAGGCATCAAGGTGAGCCACACGCCAGGGGTGCTCAACGACGACGTGGCCGATTTGGCGCTGGGCTTGATGCTCGCGATTGCGCGACGCATTCCGCAAGCTGATAAGTTTGTTCGTAACAGCGATTGGGTGGAAGGCCCCTTTCCTTTGCAAACCAAAATGAGTGGTGCGCGATTGGGTTTGGTGGGTATCGGCCGCATTGGTCAGGCCATTGCCAAGCGTGCAGCGGCATTTGACATGTCTATCGCCTATTACGCCCGTCACGCAGTGCCCACTTTGCCCTTTACCTATTTCCCTTCAGCCAAAGAGTTGGCCGCGAATGTGGATTATTTGGTGGCCATCACCCCAGGTGGTCCCACGACCCGCAACCTGATCAACGCCGAGGTGTTGCAGGCCTTGGGCAACAAGGGCTACCTTATCAATGTCGCGCGGGGTTCAGTGGTAGACCAAACCGCGCTCATTGAGGCCTTGCAAAAGAAAGTGATTGGCGGTGCAGCCTTGGATGTGTATGCCGACGAGCCGCGTGTGCCTGCCGAATTGCGTAATTTGCAAAACGTGGTGCTGACACCGCACGTGGCCAGCGCCACGGTACAAACCCGCCAAGCCATGGCCGCCTTGGCATTGGCGAACTTAAACGCGCACTTTGAAGGGCAGGCTATTCCCGCCTTGGTCCCTGAGTGGGCAAACAGGGTTTAAAACCCTGAAGGTGGTTTAACGACCGAAACCGCCGCCGCTTTTCTTGCCAGCGTAACCACCGCCACCACCACCGGGTCGGCCACCGCCGCCGCCGCCGCCGCCCGTGCGGCGTTTGCCACCGCCACCACCACGGTTGTTGCGGCTGAGCAAATCGACCGAGGTCATGGTGGGGTCGGGTTGACGGCCTGCGCCGCCACCAGACTTATGGCCAAAGGCATTGACTCCGCTTTGGGTACCCAAATGGGCATTGGCGCGGGGTTGGAAATCGTCTTCTTGGTGATGAGCAGGAGGTTGATGCTCGAAGTCATCACGCGGCATCCCTTCAGGGGCAGGGTTACGCGGGCCGCGCTCAGGGCGGTCACGACGAGGGCCTTGCGAGCGGGGTGCGCCGTTGTGCGCTGAGCCTGCGCCATGCGAGGGCTGGCCAGGGTTAGGGTTGCGGGGAGGGCGTTCTGCGCGAGTTGATGGGGACGCAGCAGCACGCTGGCCTTGACCTTGTCCCTGTCCTCGGCCACCACCGCCACCCGCAGGTTTTTTCTCGCGGATGCGTTCCATCATTTCTTGGCGAGCAGCACGAGCGGCCGCAGCCATCACGTCACGGCTTGGCGGTTTGCCCAAGCCACCCCACAAGGTTTGGCGGCCCATGGCGATGGGCTCGGCACGTTCGTCGGGTGCAGGACCAAAGCCCTCGACCTTTTCAACCTCAATATTCTGGCGTGTGAATTTTTCAATTTCTTGCATAAAGCCTTCCTCGTCCAAGGACACCAAACTGACCGCTTCTCCGCTGGCACCCGCGCGGCCAGTGCGGCCAATGCGGTGCACATAGTCTTCGCTGATATTGGGGATTTCATAGTTCACCACGTGCGGCAAGTCATCGATGTCGATGCCGCGCGCTGCGATGTCTGTCGCCACCAGCACTCTGATGTCGCCGCTTTTAAAACCAGCGAGCGCTTGGGTACGGGCGGTTTGGCTTTTGTTGCCGTGCAACGCCATGGCGGTAATGCCTTGTTTGTTTAAAAAATCGGCCACATTGTTGGCGCCAAACTTGGTGCGGCAAAACACCAGCACTTGGCTCCACTGCTTGGTGTCAATGATGTGCGCGAGCAGCGCTTTCTTTTGCTGGCGCCCCACGGGGTGAATCACCTGCTTGATGAGTTGCACCGTGGTGTTTTCGGGCGTGACTTGAATGCTTTGCGGCTTGTGCAGCAACTGGGCCGCTAAATCGCGGATCTCTTGGCTGAAAGTGGCTGAGAACAGCAGGCTTTGTTTTTCTTTGGGCACCAAGGCCAGCACTTTTTTCACGTCATGGATGAAACCCATGTCCAGCATTCGGTCGGCTTCGTCGAGTACCAACATTTGCACGGTGGAGAGGTCCAGAAAACCTTGTTGCTGTAAATCGAGCAGTCGCCCAGGTGTGGCCACCAAAATATCAACGCCTTTTTTCAAGACCTTGATTTGAGCCGCCATCCCAACGCCGCCAAAGATGACAGCGGATTGCAGTTGCAGGTGCTTACCATAGGTGCGCACCGACTCTTCCACCTGCGCGGCGAGTTCTCGGGTGGGTGTGAGCACCAAAGCGCGGATGCCAAACACCCCAAAGCGGTTGGTGGCGCTGCGACTCATGCTGAGTTTATGCAGCATGGGCAGGGTGAAGGCGGCGGTTTTGCCCGTGCCGGTTTGTGCGCCTGCCAACAAATCTTGTCCTGCGAGAACCGCGGGAATGGCTTGCGCTTGGATGGGGGTGGGGGTGTCGTAGCCTTGCTCGCGCACAGCTTTCAAAATGGCCGGAGCCAAATTCAGTTCATCAAAGTTCATAAAGGAGCGCGCGGTTGGGCGACGCTTTGGGTTTCGGCCTGTTCTGCCAAAAAAAGGCAGCCAGCTAGAGACCGAGGAAACACATTTGGGCAGGTAGATAACAAACGCAGGGTTTGGGTTCCAGCCCCAGCAGAAGCGCTGATGTTGAAGCAACTGGTGGCGTCAACTGAAAAGCATTGTCGCATGGATTTGACGAATTTCCTTTTCAGGCTCAGATGCCTCCTGCCAAGCTTTCCCAGCTTGGTTGGATAATGGGAAGTTGAACATTGCCACATCGTGTGGCGCAGAGCCCAGAGAGTCCATTCCATGTCCCAATACGTTTTCACCATGAACCGCGTCGGCAAAATCGTGCCGCCCAAACGCCATATTCTGAAAGACATTTCCCTTAGCTTCTTTCCTGGCGCCAAGATTGGCGTGCTGGGCTTGAACGGTTCGGGCAAATCCACACTGCTGAAAATCATGGCCGGCATCGACAAGGAAATCGAGGGTGAAGCGTTTCCCATGGCGGGTTTGAAAATTGGTTATTTGCCCCAAGAGCCCAAGTTGCGCCCCGAGCAAACCGTGCGTGAAGCGGTGGAGGGTGGCATGGAAGAGGTGTTGCAAGCTCAAAAACGCCTTGAAGAGGTGTACGCTGCTTACGCTGAAGAAAACGCCGACTTTGATGCGCTTGCAGCCGAGCAAGGTCAACTTGAAGCCATCATCGCCGCTGCTGGCAGCGACAATAGCGAGCACCAACTTGAAATCGCCGCCGACGCACTACGCTTGCCGCCATGGGACGCAGTCATCGAACATTTGTCGGGTGGTGAAAAACGCCGTGTGGCCTTGTGCCAATTGTTACTTTCGCGCCCCGATATGTTGTTGCTTGACGAACCCACCAACCACCTGGACGCCGAGTCTGTCGATTGGCTGGAGCAGTTTCTTGCCCGCTTTTCTGGCACCGTGGTGGCCATCACCCATGACCGCTACTTTTTAGACAACGCTGCCGAATGGATTTTGGAACTCGACCGTGGCCACGGCATCCCCTACAAAGGCAACTACACCACTTGGTTGGAGCAAAAGCAAGACCGCTTAGAGAAAGAGCAAAAGGGCGAAGAAGCCCGTGCAAAGGCCTTGAAAAAGGAACTGGATTGGGTACGTCAAAACCCCAAAGGCCGACAAGCCAAAAGCAAGGCGCGTATTGCCCGCTTTGAAGAACTGTCCGACTTCGAATACCAAAAGCGCAACGAGACACAGGAAATTTTCATTCCCGTAGCCGAGCGTTTGGGCCATGAAGTCATCGAGTTCACCAATGTCAGCAAGTCCTTTGGCGACCGCATGCTGATTGACAACCTCAGCTTCAAAGTGCCAGCAGGTGCGATTGTGGGCATCATCGGCCCCAACGGTGCGGGTAAATCCACGCTGTTTCGCATGATTGCGGGCAAAGACAAGCCCGACAGTGGCGAAATCAAACTCGGTCAAACCGTGAAGATGGCTTTTGTTGATCAAAACCGCGACGACCTCGCCAACGAAAAAACCGTCTGGGAAGATGTGTCGGGTGGCTTGGACATCCTGACCGTGGGCAAGTTCGAGATGGCCAGCCGTGCTTATTGCGGTCGGTTCAACTTCAACGGCGGCGACCAGCAAAAGCGTGTCGGAACCCTGTCCGGTGGTGAGCGCGGTCGTTTGCATTTGGCCAAAACCTTGATTGCTGGCGGCAATGTCTTGATGCTGGACGAACCCTCCAATGACTTGGACGTGGAAACTTTGCGGGCCTTGGAAGACGCTCTACTCGAGTTCGCTGGCAGCATCATGGTCATCAGCCATGACCGCTGGTTCTTGGACCGTATTGCGACCCATATCTTGGCCTGCGAGGGCGATTCACACTGGACCTTCTTTGATGGCAACTACCAAGAGTACGAGTCGGACAAGAAGAAGCGATTGGGTGAGGAAGGCGCAAAACCCAAGCGTGTGCGCTATAAAGCGCTCAAATAATTCCCAAAAAACCACATAAAAGTAATAAATAGTTAAAGATACGACAAAACTCACGGTAAAATGCTAAAAAAGTGGTAATTCATACCGCATTCATTACCGTGGAGTATTCATGAGTCATAAAGCCATACCTGACACCAGCGACGAGTACTGTGGCACCAGTTACGCCGCTAAATTGCTCAACCTGTCGGTGGGCACTGTGCAAACCTTGGTGGAAAAAAACGAACTCGAGGCTTGGAAAACCCAAGGCGGTCACCGCCGTATTTCCATTCAGTCGATTCGTGACTACCAAAACCGCGCTAGCCTCTCGCCCAACGCCAATTACCAAGACGTCAAGCGACTGAAAGTCATGGTCGTCGAGGACGACGAACTCACCCGCACCATGTTTCAAATGCATTTTGACCAATGGGACTTGTCACTCGACACCACCATTACCGCGTCGGCCATTGAAGCCTTGCTCGATATTTCAGTGCTCAAACCGCAGGTGCTGTTGACCGATTTGCGAATGCCTGGCATTGACGGCGTTGAAATGTTGCGCCAGTTGCACACCCATCCCTTGTTTGCCCAAATGTCGGTCATCGTCATCACGGGTTTGTCTGACGAAGAAATTGCCACCTACGGCGAACTGCCCGCAGGCTCCCATGTGCTTCGTAAACCCATCGACATGGGTTGGTTGAGAGGCTATTTCCAAGCCATGTTCAGCCTGCGTCAAGGCGGCAGACGTCGCATCCCAACCCCCCAAACTGCCTAAGAACGCTTCTCAACCAAGGGGCATTCCTCTTGCGCCTCTTGGGTGGCGGGGTTAGGCTTTAGGGTCATGAAACCTCATTACAAGCATTGGCCTGCTCGCGTTCCCCACCACATCACGCCACCTGCCACCACCCTCTGGGATAACTTGGCGTTCAGCGCCCAGCGCTTTCCCCGTAAAACTGCGCTGCATTTTTTGGGCAGCGCCCTCAGCTACCAACAACTGACCCACCAAGCCGAGCGCATCGCCGCTTGGTTGCACGACAAAGGCATTCAAAAAGGCGACCGTGTCTTGCTGGACATGCAAAACTGCCCCCAATTGGTGGCGGCGCATTTCGGCATTTTGCGAGCCAATGCGGTGGTGGTGCCTGTCAACCCCATGAACCGCGCCAAAGAGTTGGAGCACTACATTACCGATGCCCAAGCCCGCATTGCCATCACCACGGCCGATGTGGCTGGCGATATGGCAGCGGCCAGCGACGCTTTGCCCAAAGGCGAGGGTTTGCAGCATTTGCTAGTGACGCATTACAGCGATGCGTTTGACCCCGCGCTTCAGGCCCAAGAAGCTTGGCCTGCGGCTTGGCAAGCATGGCTGACGCAACGCACAGAACTGCCCGTTTTCAAAGGCGGACAGTCGCTCGATTGGACGCAGATGCTAGGCAACACTTTGTCGCTGCCGCCATTAACCGTCACGCCTTCTGACTTGGCCATATTGCCCTACACCAGCGGCACCACAGGCTTGCCCAAGGGCTGTATGCACCCGCACAGCAGCGTCATGCACAACGCTGTCTGTGGTGCGATTTGGAACAACGGCTCGCATGAAAATATTGGCCTGTGCGTGGTGCCCATGTTTCACATCACGGGTTTGGTCACGGTTATGCACTGCGGCATGTATTTGGGTGCCACCGTGGTGCTCATGCCGCGCTGGGACCGCGACTATGCGGGGGCCCTTATTTCGCGTTACCGCGTTACCCACTGGACCAACATACCCACCATGGTCATCGATTTATTGGGCAGCCCAAAGTTTGACCAATACGACCTGTCCAGTTTGGTGGCCATTGGTGGCGGCGGTGCAGCCATGCCCCAAGCGGTGGCGCAACGCCTGTGGGAGTTGTACGGCTTGCGCTATATCGAAGGCTACGGCTTGACCGAAACTGCCGCACCCTCGCACGGCAACCCGCCCGATTCACCCAAACAGCAGTGTTTAGGCATCCCCATCATCGGTGTCGATGCGCGGGTCATCAACCCCGAGACTTTGCAAGAAGTCGCCACTGGCGAGCAAGGTGAAATCATCATGCGCGGCCCGCAAATTTTCAACGGCTATTGGCGTCGTCCCGACGCCACCGAGCAAGCGTTCATGCAACTCGATGGCGAGCGTTTTTTTCGCTCGGGCGACTTAGGCCATGTGGACGAGCAGGGCTATTTTTTCATTACCGATCGTTTGAAGCGCATGATCAATGCCTCGGGCTTCAAAGTCTGGCCAGCCGAGGTGGAGGCGCTGATGTTTCGCCACCCCGCCATCCAAGAGGCTTGCATCATTGCCTCGCGGGATGCCTACCGAGGCGAGACGGTCAAAGCGGTGGTGGTGCTGCGAGAGAGCCACCGCACACAGGTCAGCGAGGAAGACATCTTGGCTTGGTGCCGCGACAACATGGCGGTGTACAAAGCGCCACGTTTGGTGGCGTTTGTCGACGCTTTGCCCAAGAGCGGCAGCGGCAAAGTGATGTGGCGATCCTTGCAAGAAGCTGAGATGAGCGCATCTTGAAACTCTCTGTGCTCGACCAGTCGGTGGTGTCTGCAGGCCGTCCCCAAGAAGAGGCTATTCGCAACACTGTGGCTTTGGCCACGCATTGCGAGGCTTGGGGCTATGACCGCTTTTGGGTGAGTGAGCACCATAGCTTGCCCAGCATTGCGGGCACTGCACCCGAGGTGTTGTTGGCCGCCATCGCCATGCGCACCCAACGTATTCGCTTGGGCAGTGCGGGCATCATGCTGCCGCATTACTCGGCCTTCAAAGTGGCCGAGCAATTTCGGGTGCTCGACGCCTTGGCACCAGGGCGTATCGATTTGGGGCTGGGTCGAGCCCCCGGCAGCGATGGGCGCACCTCGCAACTGCTCAACCCCGACCGCTACGCCGCCGAACGCTTCCCTCAGCAAGTCATGGAACTCCAAGCTTGGGTGACGGGGCAGACCATGCCCGTAGGTCACCCTGCGCATGGGGTGTGGGCCATGCCGGTCAGCCCTACATCGCCTAGCTTGTGGATTCTGGGCAGCTCTAACTACGGGGCACAACTCGCCGCGCATTTGGGCCTGCCTTATGCGTTTGCATATTTTTTCAGCGATGGTGTGGGCGTGGAACAGGCCTTGGAGATGTACCGCAGCCAGTTTCGACCCAGCCCGTATTTGGACAAGCCGCAGGTCACCATTTGTGTGTCTGCGCTGGCGGCCGACACCGAAGAAGAGGCTTGGTACCAATTCCAAAGCCGCGCTCGCTGGCGCATGGATCGCAACCGTGGGCGCGTAGGCCCCTTGCTCTCGCCAGAGGACGCGGTGAAAGATGTCAGCGCCCAAGAGTTAGCCGAGATGATGGTCATGCGCGAAACCGCGCTGGTAGGCAACCCCACTCAGGCGGCAGATAAACTTCGCGATCTTGCCAAGCAACTGGAACTTGACGAGTTGGTGGTGTGTTCATGGACCCACGACCCTGAGGTTCAGTTGCGGTCTTTTGAGTTGTTGGCGAAAGCCATGGGGCTTGCCCCCCATTTTTTGGAGTAACCGATGTTTGAAACCACCATTGCCGGCAGCTTGCCCAAACCCGAATGGCTGGCTGAGCCCGAAAAGCTGTGGCCACAATGGAAGCAAGCCGGTGCCTCTTTGCAGCAAGCCAAAGCTGACGCCACGCTGCTGTGGATTAAGGCGCAAGAAGATGCGGGCTTGGACATCATCGGCGACGGCGAGCAAGCAAGGCAGCACTTTGTGCATGGTTTTTTAGAGCAGGTCCAAGGCATTGACTTTGAGAACAAGGTCAAGATGGGCATACGCAACAACCGCTACGACGCCATGGTGCCGCAAGTCGTGGCCCAACTGCGCTTGAAGGGGCGTGTCCACGCCATGGAAGCGCAACTGCTGCGGGCCCACACGAAAAAGAAAACCAAATTCACCTTGCCTGGCCCCATGACGATTGTGGACACCGTGGCTGACAGGTTTTACGGTGAGGGCAAGGAAGGTCGCATCCAAATGGCCATGGCGTTTGCCGAGTTGCTCAACCAAGAGGCGCTGGCGCTGCAAGCCGATGGCATCGACATCATCCAGTTTGACGAACCCGCTTTCAATGTTTACATGGAAGACGCAGCTGACTGGGGTGTCAAAGCGCTAGAGCGTGCGGTGCAGGGTCTGACCTGTACCACCGCCGTGCATATTTGCTATGGCTATGGCATTCAAGCCAATGTGGACTGGAAAAACACCTTGGGCCATGAGTGGCGGCAATATGAAAAGGTGTTTCCCGCGCTGGCCAAGAGCAGCATCAAGCAAGTCAGCCTAGAGTGCTTTCACTCGCATGTGCCCATGGATTTAATCTCTTTGCTCAAAGGCAAAGACGTGATGGTGGGCGTGATCGATGTGGCGTCCGATGTGATCGAAACCCCCGAAGAAGTGGCCGACACCATCGGCAAAGCTTTGCAGTTTGTCAGCAAAGAGCATTTATTTCCCTGCACCAACTGCGGCTTGGCACCCATGGGCCGTGACGTGGCGTGGAAAAAGCTGCAGGCCTTGGCCAAAGGCGCGGAGCTGGCGAGGCAGAGGCTTTAAGCGCTTACTGCACCTCAGGCACACCGCATTCGCCAGCAGTCACGCCTTCGGGTAGCTGCTGAGGTTTGTGCACAATGCCGGTCAGCGGGTCATACTGCACTTCTTTTAAATACATGGCCAGCACCGCGTCCATGCTCTTGGCGTGGTTGTCAAACCAGATGGCAAGTTCGCGGGTCAGTTGGCGCACCATGGAGAGGTTGTTGTCGACCTGACCACGGCGCAGCGCTTCACGCATGACCTTCAAAATCATGTCGTGTTCATCGCTGTGGCAGCCGCCTGGGCCAAAGGCGCTGTCTTTCATCCACTGGTCTTCACCGCCGAAATGGCTTTCAGTGTGGGCGATCAGGTCGGTGAAACTTTGCAGTAAGTTGGCATCTTCAGCCAGCTCCGTTGCGGCGAGCATGTCGACAAACTCGCGGTGCGTTTCGTCCATTTTGTCCATGTTCAGCACCAAGTCATCGGACCAGGTGAGGGTGGGTTGGCGCTCTTGGGTGGTGGTATCGGTCATGGTGAATTAATGGGGGTCAGATCCCAATTATCTGTCAATCGCGCACATCGGCCACGACGTTGTTGCCAAAATCCCCCCGCGCCAAAAAGGCCAACACCCTTGCGGCTGCGTCGGCGGGTGAGGTGAGCGAGCCGCTTTGTTTCAGTTGGATGAAATTGGCTTGGTCAGGAAAGCCTGTGGGGTTGCCAGCGCGTAAATCGGTTTGCATATCGGTGTCAATTACCCCAGGGGCGAGCGAGACAATGTGTGCGGGGTTGCTCAGCAAGGCTTCATCCAGCGCCGCGCTTCGGCTGAAATGGTCCAAGCCCGCTTTGGTGGCGCAATACACGGCGCTGGCCGCCATGGCACGTCGCCCTAAGCCAGATGAAATTTGCAATACCCGGCGCTTGGCCGACCATGCTCGGGTGGCTTGCAAGAACACCTGCGTCAGCAACATGGGTGCGGCCAAATTGATGGCCAAGGCTTGCTGCACGCTGCTGGCTGGGGCTTGCTCGATGGGGCCTAAGTGGCCAATCACCCCCGCATTGTTGATCAAACTGGTTTGGCTGAAGGTGTTGCCCTCTTGTGCCTGTAACCAAGCCCTCAGTTTGTTCGCCACGGCTTCGGGTTGCGCCAAATCGGCTTGCCATTGGATCAGCGTGGTGCCATTCTTTTTCGCCAACAGCTCCAAAGCGTCCGAGCTGCCACGCGAAATGCACAGCAAGGTGTGCTGGGGTGTGCACAGTTGCTCGGCCATGGCCAAGCCCATACCGCGTGAAGCGCCAGTGAGGATGGTGAGTTGTGTCATAGGTGAGTTGCTTTCGAAACAATTGGGATCTGACCCCAATTAACAGGTAATTGGAATCTGACCCCGATTAACTGTCTGGGATGGGTGAAGGCAAGTGTATGGGCGTGCAGCATGAGGCGGGGGCTGCGGGCTTGCACGGCGGCAGGCGCGTACAAGGCGTCGCCCCAAATGGAGTGACCGATGGCTTGCAAGTGCACCCGCAGCTGATGGGTGCGACCAGTCAGGGGTTGCAGTTCCAGCAAAGAGGCAGTCTCCTCAGCATGGTGAGCGACACAGCGCCAACGTGTTTGGCTGGCTTGTCCGTCGGGGCTGATGATGCGTAAAGGGCGTCTGTCCCAATCGGCTTGAATGGGTAAATCGATGGTCTGCCAATCTTCTTGCAAAGGCCTCACACCCTCCACCCAAGCAAGATAGGTTTTTTCCACTTGCCGCGCTTCAAACGCCATGCTCAGTTGACGCTGCGTTTCGGGGTTAAGCGCAAACAGCATCAGCCCCGAGGTAGCTTGGTCAAGGCGATGCACCACCAAAGCTTGCGGGTAGCGTTGCTGCACCCGCGCCAGCAAACAATCTTGTTTATCAGGCCCACGCCCTGGCACACTCAGCCAGCCCGCAGGTTTGTCGACCACGAGCAGGTCTTCATCTGCGTGAAGGCACTGCCAAGCGCTCAAGTCTGCCATTGCGCCAAGGCGGTGAGCACATCGGCCATCACTGAGTCGCTGTCGCAAGTCACCACTTGCCGCTGTGGCATGCCACGCAACCACGTCAGTTGCCGTTTAGCCAGTTGTCGGCTGGCTGCAATGCCACGCTCTCGCATCTGCCGCAAGGCGTCAGCTTGGGGCATGCCATCTTCAATGGCATTCAAAGCCTCCCACACTTGGCGGTAACCCACACAACGCATGGAGGGTAAGTCGGCTTGCATATCGCTACGGCTTCGCAAGGCTTTCACCTCGTCGACCAAGCCTTGCTCCAGCATGCCGTCAAAACGTTGCGCAATGCGTTCATGCAGCAATTTGCGGTCGTGAGGTTCCAAGGACAGCAAAGCAATACGCGGCCCCGCCACCCGTGTCGCCCCAAAGAAAGACGACAAAGGCTTGCCCGTGATGCGCCACACCTCCAAGGCCCTGGCGATGCGTTGCGCGTCGTTGGGTGGCAGACGTTGCGCAGTGGGTGGGTCGACCAAAGCCAACTCGGCGTGCAGCGCAGGCCAGCCTTTGTCATGCGCATCCTCCTCAATGTCAGCGCGTATCTCGGGGTTAGCCAAAGGCAGGTCGTCTAGGCCATCGATCAAAGCTTTCACATACAACATGGTGCCACCCACCAACAGCGGCAATTTGCCTCTGCCGCGTATATCGGCAATCAAGGCAGTGGCCTCTCGTGCGAAGTCGGCAGCGCTGTAGCTTTGCATGGGGTCGCGTATGTCAATCAGGTGATGCGTCACCGCTTTGCGCTCGGCAAGCGTGGGTTTGGCTGTGCCAATGTCCATGCCTTGGTAGACCAAAGCCGAATCGACGCTGATGATTTCAAGCGGCCACTTTGCCGCTAATGCCAAGGCCACGGCGGTCTTGCCGCTGGCGGTGGGTCCGACCAGCGCCAAGGCGTCCCAAGCGGGAAATAACTCAGTCGGTTTGGACGGGATCACCATGCCACTGCACCAAGGTCCACGCGGTCAAAGCCAGTACGGTGCCCCAAAAAGCGATGCCGTGCGCCAGCGGAAACAAGCTGCCGTCAATGCTGTGACTCAGCCACAAGCCTGTGCCAAACGCTGCCACCATCATCAAAAAACCATTCATCGCCGAGGCAGCACCTGCTGACAAGGGGAAGGGACCGACAGCGCCACTTTGCCCAATCGGTTGATGCACCCCGTGGGCCAGCACCATGGGGTACATGCTCAGCACCAAGCCTATGGCCGTGGGCTCTCCCCCATAGACCATCCAACACAAGGACAGGCCACTGCCCAAGCTGAACAGTCCTGCCAAGGCGATGGTTTTGCGCATACCGATGTGGCGCAGCAAAAACCGACACACGACAGTGCCGGTGATGTAGACCACCGACATCGACGCCAATATCCAACCCAGTTGCAAGCCTGTCAGGTGCAGCACCTGAATGAAGATGAAAGATGAGCTGGCAAGGTAGGTGAACAAAGCGCCATAAGCCGCCAAAGACAAAAGCGCAAACGCACGGAAGGTAGGGTTACGCAACACCTCGCCCCATATACGCAGCATGGTGGGCAGGTGCAGGGCATTCGGGTTGCGTGTGGTGATGGTTTCTTTGAAACGCCACGCCACCAAGCCCATGGTGAACAAGGCGTAGGTCACCACCGTCATCATCGCCACACGCCAGCCCCAGTGCTGGCTGAGAAAGCCGCCCAAGGGCGGGCTGGTGCAAGCCATCAAACCCAAACCTGTCATGGCCTTGGACATGACTTTGGCGCCGTGCAAAGGGGTGTACAGGTCGCGCACCACCGCCCTTGCACTCGTGATGACCGCGCCCATGGCCGCACCTTGCAACACCCGCCACGCCACCAACACCTCGATGCTGGGGCTGATCACACACCCCACCGCCGCCACGGTGTACACCACCAAGCCAGTGAGCATGATGGGGCGACGCCCCACTTTGTCCGAAAAAGGTCCCCAAAACAGTTGTGAAATGCCAAACGCCAACAGCAAGCCGCTGAGGGTGTACTGCACCATGCCCACACTGGCCTGCAAGTCCAACGCCAAGCCTGGCAAGCCAGGTAAATACAAGTCGGTGGAGACGGGTTGCAAACCAATCGACAAGGACAACAACAAAATCACCAAATTGGGATGCATCAACGTCCTCTTAAAAACAAACTGTCCAAGTCGCGCATCCCCAGTTGTCGCCACGTGGGTCTGCCGTGGTTGCATTGGTCGGCTCGTTCCGTGATTTCCATTTGCCGCAGCAAGGCGTTCATCTCTTGCAAGGTGAGTTGGCGGTTGGCACGTACCGCGCCGTGGCAAGCCATGGCGGCCAACACATCGTCACGGGCGCGTTGCAAGACGTTGTGGGCATCGTGTTGGGCCAACTCTGCCAACACATTACGCGCCAAGGCCACCGCATCTCCTTGGGCTAAAGAGGCGGGCACACTTCGCACCACCAACGACTGGGCACTTAAAGCTTCTATGGCCAAGCCCAGTTCTGACAGCGTGGCGGCGTGGGTTTCTACAGTGGCCATTTCTTCGTGTGTGGCTGCAAACGATGCAGGAATCAACAGCGCTTGGGCTTGCATTTGGTGCTGCGCCAGCTGGTATTTCAAGCGTTCGTAAACAATGCGCTCGTGGGCTGCGTGCATATCCACCACCACCAAACCTTGGGCGTTCTCGGCCAAGATGTACACGCCTTGCAACTGCGCCAAGGCCTTGCCCAAAGGCCATTCGCCCTCAGGCAATGGCGTGAATTCAGCGCTTGCGCTTTGCGTATGTAAAGCGGTGGGTTGCCACAGTTGCGCCAAATCATTCACCATGTGGCCATGCGTGGGCGCTCGCCACGGCAGGGCGCTTTGGTTGATGGCACCTGTGTGCGACGCCAAAGCGCTGCCAGTACTCATCGCCTGGCCTGCGCGGGAGACCGACAAGGCTTGGGTCAAAGCGTGTTGCACCGCTTGGTGAGCTTCACGGCTGTCGCGAAACCGCACCTCGATTTTGGTGGGATGAACATTCACATCCACCCTTGTTGGATCGATGGACAGGTACAGCGCATACACCGGTTGGCGCTGGCCGTGCAACACATCTTCGTAAGCGCTGCGAGCGGCGTGGCCCAGTACCCGGTCACGCACATAGCGGCCGTTTACATAGGAAAATTGGTGGTCAGCCCTAGACCTTGCTGCGTCGGGTAAACCAGCTCGCCCAAGTACCCGCATACCTGCATGGACATGGTCAACCGCTACCGAGGCCTGTACAAATTCTTCGCCCAACACATCGGACAAACGTGCGTTCAAAGCGTTGTCATGCGTGTGGGCTCGCCACTGCGCCACCAGTTTGCCGTCATGCCACAAAGCAAAACCCACGTCTGGGCGAGCCAAGGCGTGGCGGCGCAGAGACTCCAAGCAATGCGCCAGTTCGGTGGCGGTGGACTTTAAAAATTTACGCCTGGCCGGTGTGCTGAAAAACAGTTCTTTCACTTCGACGGTGGTGCCCACGCTGCGAGCGGCAGGGCGCAACTCGCCGCTGCGGGCATCGAGCTGCATGGCGTGATCTTGATCGGCGGTAAGAGAGGTGAGAGAGAGTTCACTGACAGCGGCAATGGCCGCCAATGCCTCGCCACGAAAACCCATGGTGGCCACCGATTCGAGGTCGTGCAAATTGCTGATCTTGCTGGTGGCGTGGCGGCGCAAAGCCAGCGGCATGTCGGCGGTTAGCAAACCCACGCCATCGTCTTCCACGCTGATAAGACGCACACCACCTTCGACCAAACGCACCACCACTTGAGTCGCACCTGCGTCCAAAGCGTTGTCCACCAATTCACGCACCACCGACGCAGGCCTCTCGACCACTTCACCGGCGGCAATTTGGCTGATCAGTTCATCGGGGAGTTCGCGGATGGGTCGTCGCGCAGAGGAGGGGGCATTCACGCGCCTGATTCTAAAGGGGTGCTCTGCCAGTGATAATCCCAGCCATGGACACCTTAAGTTTGCTGATGGATTTCGTGCTGCACATTGACCGCTACCTAGAGGCGTTTGTGCAAGCCTATGGCGTGTGGGTCTATGCAATCTTGTTTTTGGTGGTGTTTGTCGAGACCGGTTTGGTGGTTATGCCGTTTTTGCCGGGCGACTCTTTGCTGTTTGTGGTGGGTGCGTTGGCCGGCGCCGAGTTGCTGAGTTTGCCGTTGGTTCTGGGTTTGTTGACGGCTGCAGCCATCATGGGTGATCAATGCAATTTCTTGATTGGGAGGCACTTTGGGCAGCGACTGCTCAACGCTAACACGCGTTGGTTTAACCGCCAAGCCTACGACCAAGCCCATGCCTTTTACGAACGTTACGGCAGCATCACCATCGTGTTGGCCCGTTTTCTTCCATTCATTCGCACCTTTGCGCCGTTTGTCGCGGGTGTAGCGAATATGGACAGGCGGCGCTTTACGCTCTTTAATTTCTTGGGTGCCTTTATCTGGGTTTGGGGTATTTGTATTGTGGGTTATTTTTTTGGCAACATTGAATGGGTCAAAGCGAATTTGGACAAGATCATTTGGGCCATGATTTTGATACCTGGCTTGATGGCCGTTTGGGGCGCTTGGCGGGCGCAGCGCTAAAGCGCTACGGCGGCTTGCCATGGCAGCTAAGCAGAGCGGTTACGTGCCAGCGGTGGGTTGCGTAAAAAGTAGTTTTCAATCCCGCGCATCAAGGCGTCGGCCAATTGGTTTTGGTAAGCGGGGTTAATCAGCAAAGCCTCTTCTTCTGGGTTGCTGATGAACGCAGTTTCTACCAACAAACTGGGAATATCGGGTGCTTTCAACACCGCAAACCCTGCTTGTTCCACCTGCGGCTTGTGCAATTTACCCACACGGCGAATTTGCCCCAACATTTCGTTGCCCAGTTTCAAACTGTCATTGATTTGCGCGGTGGTGCTCATGTCTAGCAAAGCGCGTTGCACATGCTGGTCTTGCACTTTGATGTTCAAACCGCCAATGGCGTCAGCGCCGTTTTCCTTGTTGGCCATCCACCGCGCCGCCGCGCTAGACGCCGCGCCTTGGCTCAGCGCAAACACACTGGCTCCGCGGGCTTGTGGCGTGAAAAATGCGTCGGCATGCAAACTGATGAATAAATCGGCTTGCACTTTTTGCGCTTTTTGCACTCGCACATGCAGGGGTAAAAAGAAGTCGGCGTCGCGGGTTAAAAAAGCGCGCAGCGGCAAATCTCCGCGTTTGGTTTTCAACACTGTTTTGTTGATGCGCTCTTGCAAAAGTTGAGCAATTTGCAGCACCACATCTTTTTCGCGTGTACCGTTAGGGCCAATCGCGCCAGGGTCTTCGCCGCCGTGACCTGGGTCCAGGGCCACCACGGCAAACCGGTCGGTTTTGTCAGCGGGTTTTTCATTCATCGCTGGCGCAACGGTGGGTGGTGCAACGGGCAGGGGTTGCGACGGTGGGCTAGGCGAAAACCCTGTTGGTGGTTTTTGGTGGCTGGCAATCATCTCGCCCAAAGCGTCTTTGCCAGATGCAGGCTTGTCACCCATCAAGCGTTCGGCGATCAAAGCCTCCAAGGGGTCTGCTTCTTGGCTGGGGTAGAGGTCTAACACCAATCGGTGTTGAAAACTCGATTGCCCCGCTTGAACAGGCGCCAAGGTAAACACCTGCGGTTTGGCTGGTTGGCGCAATTCCAGCACCAGTCGCACCGTGGTGGGGTTGAATTGGCCAATGCGCACGCCGGTAATAAAGGGGTCGTCGTTGCGTACCTTGCCCACCAAATCGCGTAAAGCGGCATTCAACTCAATGCCCTCAATGTCCACCGCCAAGCGCGGCGGGTTAGCCACAAAGGTGTGGGTGACTTTAAGCAAGGTGTCGGACTCGATGGTCACTCGGGTGTATTGCACCGCAGGCCACACCCGCACTGCCAAAATACTGGCCCCCCATGCCAGCTGCGCCCGACCCAACAGCAAAATCATGCCACTGGCTTGCAGAAGCTGTCGGCGTTGGCGCTTGTATTTATTCATGCGGTTAAATCTTCACCCAATTCGCTGTGGGCACATAAGCGCACATCACGGCTGCCATCGGTGTTGACGCTGAAATGGATGTCCAAGTCGGCGGGAGGCACAAAGCCTTGGGCTTTGTCTGGCCACTCGCAAATCTTCAAGCCAACGCTTGCAAACATGTCTCTGAAACCGGCGTCTTCCCATTCACGCGGATCGTTGAAGCGGTAAAAATCGAAGTGCCAAATGCAGATGTTTTTGCCATTCGCGGTTACTTCATAGGGCTCCACCACCGCATAGGTAGGGCTTTTGATGCGGTCATTCACACCCAAGGCCTGAAGCAGGTACCGCGTGAAGGTGGTTTTGCCGGCTCCCAAGTCGCCGTGCAGACACACCAAGGCATCCGCCAAGGCAGGGCATAAAGCCAAGCGCTGGGCAAAGGCCGCGCAAGCTTGCTCGTCGGGCCAGTGCAGGGTTTTTACAATCGGCATTTCGTTCAAAAGGTTTTCGTGTCCATCAATCAATCGGCATTGCTCGCTCAACTGCAAGAATGGGGTTCGCAACTTGGATTCTCCCAAATTGGCGTAGCCCCCGTGGACTTGCAGGATGCCGAGCCTGGATTGCTGGCTTGGTTGGCCCTTGGACACCATGGCGATATGGCTTATATGGCCCGCCACGGCCTAACCCGCGCCAGACCCGCCGAGTTGGTCCCTGGTACCTTGAGCGTCATCACCGCCCGCATGGACTACCTTCCTCAAAAGAGCGATGCTTACTCAGTGGACTGGATTGACCACGAAATGCAGCGCTTGCAGCAACCTATGCAAGCCGCGGTGTCGGTCTACGCCCGAGGGCGGGACTACCACAAGGTAATGCGCCAACGTTTGCAGCAACTCGCTGAGAAACTGCAAGCATATGCAGGCACTTTGGGTTTTCGCGTGTTCACAGACTCCGCGCCGGTGTTGGAGGCCGAGTTGGCGGTGCGCAGCGGACTTGGCTGGCGTGGCAAGCACACCTTGGTGTTGCAACGCGATGCGGGTTCGTTTTTTTTCTTGGGTGAAATTTTTGTTGATATCGCACTAGAGCCAACCGCTGTTCAATCCGAGCATTGCGGCACTTGCAGCGCCTGTATCAGCGCATGTCCTACCCAAGCCATCACCGCGCCCTACCGATTGGATGCCAGGCGCTGTATCTCTTACCTGACCATTGAGCACGAGGGCAGCATCCCTTTAGAGCTTCGCCCCCTGATGGGCAACCGCATCTATGGCTGCGATGACTGTCAATTGGTCTGCCCTTGGAACAAATTCGCCAAGCGCTCGCCTTTGCCCGACTTTGACGAGCGACACGGTTTGGGTGCATCTTCCTTGTTGCAATTGCTTCAATGGGATGAAGACAGCTTCTTGCGAATGACAGAGGGCAGCGCCATACGTCGCATTGGCCACACACGCTGGCTGCGCAATTTGGCAGTAGCTGCAGGCAATGCTTTGCGCCAAACCTTGCCCGAGACTGACGCAAACGCTTTGCGCCAAGCCTTGCAGCGTTGGCAAGACCATCCCAGCGAGGTGGTGCGGGAGCACATCGTTTGGGCGCTTTCGTCATTGCGAGCTCGCAATGACGGATAGTCAGTAAGCCGTAAGTAATGAGGGCTTTTTGACTGGGTTTTGATTTAAATCAAGTGGCTTGCACGCATACCGCTTTAGCCTCGGGGCTATGAATGCAGTTTATGGCTTACTAGACGATCCCAAGCGCTGGGGAACCTTCAGTTCTTTGCTTAAATCCGACGTATCGGACGACCATTTGTGGCAATCGCAGGTAGTCATTGAAGGCATGACTTGCGGCGCTTGTGCCTTGAATGTGGAGTCTGCCTTGCGGGCTGTGCCTGGCGTTAAGTCAGCACAAGTCAATGGTGCAACTCACCGCGCCAATATTGTGTGGTCCGACGTTGAGGTTCAACCCTCGCAATGGTTCAGCGCTGTTGATTCAGCCGGTTATCACGCTATTCCCGCGCAAGACCATGCAGCCCGTGATGCCAGTCGACTGCGACTGCGCCAAAGTTTGTGGCGTTGGGCCGTGGCTGGGTTTTGCATGATGCAAGTGATGATGTACGCCTTGCCGCCGTATTTCGCTGGCCCTGAGGGAATCACTCCCGATATGTTGTCTTTGTTGCGCTGGGCTTCATGGGTGCTGACCTTGCCGGTGATGTTTTTCTCGGCGGATGTGTTCACCAGCGCGGCTTGGCGGGATATGCGCCAAGGCCATGTCAGCATGGACTTACCCGTGGCACTGGGTTTGTGGGTGTCCTTCTTTGTCAGCACTATCGCCATGTTCGAGCCCAATGGTTTGTTCGGCGATGCGGTGTACTTCGACTCCATCACCATGTTTGTGTTTTTCTTACTCACCGGTCGCTGGTTAGAGGCACGTTTGCGTGAAAAAACTGCAGGCTCTTTAGAGTCGCTGATCAACCGTTTGCCCGACAGTGTGCGCCGTCTGAATGCCAATCAATCGTTTGATGTGGTTGCTACCGATGACTTGCGCATAGGCGATGTCTTGGAAGTGCGGCCCGCTGAGGTTTTTCCAGCAGACGCCAACATCCTGCAGGGCGAGACCTTGGTGGAAGAGGCTTTGCTCACTGGTGAATCCAAACCTTTGCGCCGAAGCATGGGGGAGTCTGTGATGGCGGGTTCGCATAACGTAAGCCAAACCGTGCGTGTGCTGGTCACGCAAGTGGGTGCATCAACGCGGTTTGCACAAATCGTCGACTTGATGCAAAGCGCCTCTTTGCACAAACCCCGCTTGGCCATCTTGGCCGACCGTATCGCCAAACCTTTTTTGCTAGCCGTGCTGTTTGCCGCCGTTTTGAGCGCTTGGTTGGCGTGGGCTGTGTCCCCCTCGCATGCTTTGATGGTGGCTGTGTCGGTCTTCATCGTCACTTGTCCTTGTGCCTTGACCTTGGCTACCCCTGCGGCCATGTTGTCGGCGGCGGGCACCTTGGCCAGACAAGGCGTGCTGTTACGCGACGTTCAAACGCTGGAAACCTTGGCGCAGGTGGATACCGTGGTGTTCGATAAAACCGGCACCCTGACCAGCGACCGCCTCGAGTTGCAAGCTCTGTACACCGCCGAGGGCGTGATGTGTTCCAACGATGTGGGCACCACCGCCAGCCGCCACCTTGTCGCCTTGGCTGCCAGCATGGCGCAACATTCTTGGCATCCTTATTCTCGAGCCGTGGTTCAGTTGCTCAAAGACACGCCTTTTGTGCAGGGGCTGAGCGGTGTGAAAGAGACCATGGGGCAGGGTTTGTCTGCCAATTGGCTCAGTGCTGACGACCAATGTCAAGCCCAGTCTTTGCGCTTGGGTTCACTTGTCTTTTGTCAAAACTGGTTTGGTCATTGCGATATCCCAGCTTTAGCTGCACAAAACGCCCAAGTGCATTTATGCAGTAACCAGGGATGGTTGGCATCTTTTGCCTTTCGCGAGGAACTGCGCCCCGAGGCTTTAGAAACTGTACAAGCTTTACAAGCACAGGGCTTGGAGGTTTTTTTGATGTCCGGCGACAAAGTCAAAGCGGTCCAAACCATTGCCCAGCGCTTGCGCATCCCAGAGGGCAACTTCGTTGCTGAATGCAAACCTCAAGAAAAACTCCATCGCGTCCAAGCCTTGCAGGCCTTGGGTCGGCGTGTTGCCATGGTGGGCGACGGCTTCAACGATATGCCGGTTCTTGCGGGTGCGCATGTGTCTTTCGCTTTTGGTGAAGCGGTTCCACTTGCCCGTGCTCGCTCAGATGTGGTGGTGCAAGGCCAGCATTTGCGTGCCATTGCTCAAACCCTTGGGTTAGCCAAACGCACACGCAATGTGGTGATGCACAACTTGGTCTGGGCCGCTCTTTATAACGCGGTCTGCGTGCCTTTGGCCTTCATGGGTTACCTACCTCCATGGCTTGCAGGACTGGGCATGGCGCTCAGCTCTGTTGTCGTGGTGGCGTATTCCTTGCAACTGGCCCAGCCCTTACGCTGGTCTGTACAGACCGCGAAAGCCTGAGATGGAAATTTTATTTTTACTCATTCCCTTGTCCGTTGTGCTGGTGCTGATGATTTTGATTGGCCTGTGGTGGGCCATCGACAAAGGACAGTTTGAGCAACTAGAGGGCGAGGGTGAACGCATCCTGCGCCATGAATGAATTGAAAAGTAGAAAGGTCATCCATGAATTCCATCACTGAAAGCACCTACAGCGATACGGCCGTGCGCCAGTTCACCCTGATGACGGTGGTCTGGGGTGTGGTCGGTATGTTGGTAGGCTTGATCATTGCCGCGCAACTGGCGTGGCCGGAGTTGAACTTCGGCATCCCTTGGCTTAGTTACGGCAGACTGCGTCCCTTGCACACCAACGCAGTTATTTTTGCGTTCGGCGGTTGCGCTTTATTTGCCACCAGTTACTACGTGGTACAGCGAACAGGACAGACTCGGTTGTTCGCACCTAAGTTAGCAGCATTCACCTTTTGGGGTTGGCAAGCGGTCATCGTGGCTGCTGCCATCAGCTTGCCCTTGGGCTACACCAGCGGCAAAGAATATGCTGAACTCGAATGGCCGATTGATATCTTGATTACCTTGGTATGGGTGTCTTACGCCGTTGTGTTTTTTGGCACCATCGTCAAACGCAAAGTCAGCCATATCTATGTGGCCAACTGGTTTTATGGCGCATTTATTCTCACCGTGGCAGTGCTGCACTTGGTCAACAGTGCGGCAGTTCCTGCGGGGTGGATGAAGTCGTATTCGGCCTATGCGGGAGTGCAAGACGCCATGGTGCAGTGGTGGTATGGCCACAATGCCGTGGGCTTTTTCCTCACTGCTGGTTTCTTAGGAATGATGTATTACTTCATCCCCAAGCAAGCCGAGCGCCCTGTGTACTCCTACCGTTTGTCGATTGTTCACTTCTGGGCCTTGATCTTCACCTATATGTGGGCGGGCCCCCATCATTTGCATTACACCGCTCTGCCAGACTGGACACAGTCATTGGGCATGGTGTTCTCACTTATTTTGTTGGCACCCAGTTGGGGCGGCATGATCAACGGCATCATGACTTTGTCTGGCGCTTGGCACAAATTGCGTGACGACCCAGTGCTGCGATTCATGATCGTGTCCTTATCGTTCTACGGCATGAGCACCTTTGAAGGCCCCATGATGTCGATCAAGACAGTCAACGCCTTGAGCCATTACACCGATTGGACTGTGGGTCATGTGCATTCGGGCGCCTTGGGTTGGGTGGGTTTGGTCTCCATGGGCGCTGTTTACTTCTTGGTGCCCCGTTTGTTTGGTCAGAAAAAAATGCACAGCGTGCCAGCCATCGAGTTGCATTTTTGGACCGCCACCATCGGCATCGTTCTCTACATCAGCGCCATGTGGATTGCCGGTGTGATGCAAGGCCTGATGTGGCGTGCCATCAACGAAGACGGAACGCTCACCTACACCTTTGTGGAAAGTGTCAAAGCCACCTATCCCTACTATGTGGTGAGGGTCGTGGGTGGAGCGCTGTATTTCTTTGGAATGCTGGTGATGTTGTGGAACGTGATGATGACCGCTGTCAAAGGCAAGGTCATCGCCATCCCTGTACCCGCTGTAGTGGCCCACGCCTAAGGAGTGAAGAATGTCTGATCAAAAACCCCAAGGCTTTAGCCACGAAAAAATTGAAACCCACAGCTTTTTGATGGTGGTACTGATTGTGCTGGTCATCGCTTTTGGTGGCTTGGTCGAAATCGTCCCACTCTTTTTTCAAAGCTCCACCACCCAACCACTGGAAGGTGTTAAGCCTTTGCCAGCGCTGGAATTGGCTGGACGAGACATCTACGTGCGAGAGGGTTGCTATAACTGCCATTCGCAAATGATCCGTCCCTTCCGCTCAGAAACCTTGCGTTATGGCCATTACTCGGTGGCGGGTGAGTTTGTGTATGACCATCCTTTTCAGTGGGGCAGCAAACGCACAGGTCCCGATTTGCACCGAGTCGGTGGCAAGTACAGCGATGACTGGCACCACATTCATTTGGTCAATCCGCGGGACTTGGTTCCTGAATCCAATATGCCTGCTTACCCTTGGTTAGATAAAGATGTGGTTGACGCGGATGCCTTGCCCAGCCATTTAAAAGCTTTGCGTAGGGTGGGTGTGCCCTACACAGATCAAGACATTGCTGGTGCCACAGAAGCAGTGCGTGGCAAAACAGAGTTGCAAGCTTTGACGGCTTACTTGCAAGGCCTTGGCCGCGCATTGAAATAAGGACACAGCATGGACATCACTACTTTACGCATTGCCACCACCGTGGTGGGCTTTCTCTGTTTTCTTGGCATCGTGCTATGGGTTTTTGACCGCAAAAAAAACCAACGCTTTGATGAAGCTGCTCAGTTACCTTTTTTGGATGAATAAGGATTGCCATGAGTGACTTCACAGGATCATTTTGGTCGATTTATATCGCTGTCATCAGCATTGTTGGCATTCTGGCGTGCTTGGTGTTGCTGTGGGTAACCGCTCGCAAGAAAAACACAGGATACGCTGACAACACCACCGGCCATGTCTGGGACGAGGACTTGCGCGAGATGAACAACCCCTTGCCCGTGTGGTGGGTCGGTATGTTTGTGATCACCATTATTTTTGGCTTATCGTACTTGTGGCTATACCCAGGCCTAGGCACCTACAAGGGCAGTTTGGGTTGGTCTTCCAAAGCTGAATACGACACCGAAATTTCACAAACCAACGCACAACTGGCGTCTCTTTATCAGCGTTTCGACGCCATGCCTGTCGAAGATTTGGCTTTCAATGCACAAGGCCACGCCATTGGCGAACATTTGTTCATGAACAACTGTGCGCAGTGCCACGGCTCAGACGGGCGTGGCTCCAAAGGCTTTCCCAACTTGACTGATGGTGACTGGCTTTATGGTGGCGCAACAGCGCAAATCAAACACAGCATCACCGAAGGTCGCTTGGGTCAAATGCCACCCTTGGCTGCAGCGGTGGGCAAAGCTGATGACATTCAAAATCTGGCCAACTATGTATTGAGCCTGTCTGGCAGTCCTCACGATTCTTTGAAAGCCGGTTTTGGTAAACCGAAATTTGGTGTTTGCGCCTCTTGTCACGGCATCGATGGCAAGGGAAACCAAACCGTGGGTGCGCCTAACCTCACTGATAAAACTTGGCTGCATGGCTGGGGTGAGGGTGCGATTGTGTCCATGGTGCAAAACGGCAAGGTCAACCAAATGCCCGCCCAAAAAGACCGACTGACACCATCGCAAATTCATGCCCTGACAGCCTATGTGTGGTCGCTTTCTCACCATCAAGATGCACCCATCAAACCCTGATTTTTTATATGCATCTATGCCCAAGATATACCCCCGTGCGGTGCACGGGGTATTTGCCTATTGGCGGTGGTTAGGCGTATTCATCACGCAACTGGTGTTTTACGGTTTACCTTGGTTGGAGTGGGGGCAGCGCCAAGCTGTGCTGTTTGATTTACAAACCAGACGCTTTTATGTGTTTGGCTTGGTGCTGTATCCACAAGACTTTATTTACCTGACTGGTATGCTGATCGTAGCGGCGCTGTCGCTCTTCTTGTTCACCGCCGTGGCCGGTCGTTTGTGGTGCGGCTATGCTTGTCCACAAACGGTGTACAGCGAAATATTCATGTGGATAGAGCGAAAAGTCGAAGGTGATCGAGGTGCGCGAATGCACTTGGATGAGAGTAATTTTTCTTTAGAAAAATTGGTTAAGAAGGCATACAAACATATTTTGTGGCTTGGCTTATCTATTTGGACAGGGTTCACCTTCGTTGGGTATTTCACACCGATACACAGCCTTGGCATGGAGTTCTTGCAGACACGCATGGGTTCGTGGGAAGTATTTTGGGTGTTCTTTTATGGCTTTGCCACCTATGGCAATGCGGGCTTCATGCGTGAGCAGGTATGCAAATACATGTGCCCCTACGCTCGTTTTCAAAGCGCCATGTTTGACCACGACACCTTGATCGTCACTTATGACAACGAGCGCGGAGAACCACGAGGTGCGCGTTCACGCCAAGTAGCCTTGAGCGAGTCGGGTCTGGGTGCGTGTGTCGATTGCAGCTTGTGTGTTCAAGTCTGTCCTACGGGTATCGATATACGCCAAGGTTTGCAGTACGAGTGCATTGGCTGTGGTGCATGCGCCGATGTCTGTGATGGTGTGATGAGCAAAATGGGCTACGACAAAGGCTTGGTGCGCTACACCACCCAAAACGCCTTAAATAACCATTGGGACACAGCGGCCATGCTCAAGCGGGTGTTTCGTCCTCGGGTGTTGGTCTACACCGCAATTCTTTGGACTTTGATTATTGCTTTGGGTGTCAGTCTATGGCTGCGCACACCTATGAAGGTGGATGTGTTGCGTGACCGTGGCACCTTGGCTCGCATCACGCCCGATGGCAATTTGGAAAATGTCTTCAGACTGCAAATCATGAATGCCACTGAGGTATCGCAAAACATGGTCATTCAAGTACGCGGAGCACCTGGCTTGGCGCTGACTTCCGGTGCCCATGTGGAGGTATTGCCTGCCCAATCACGTTGGGCAGTGGTGGATGTGTCATTGCCCTATGGCGCACTGCCAGCAGGCTCTCATAAAATTTGGTTCGATGTCAGCAACGCAGATGGCAGCATCGATATCACCGAAGCCTCGGTCTTCCTGGTTCCTCGTTAAGCACTTGAAGGGAAAATTCATGTCTAACCACAACACCCAAGCCCCTTGGTGGTCTTATGGCCACGTTTGGTTGGTGCTGTCTGGTCCGCTCTTGGTGGTATTGGCCAGTATTGTTTCTGCGTTTGTGGCATTTCAAGGCAATGACACCGTGATGCAGGGCAGGGACGAGAGTGAGATCGCAGCATTGCGTGCCATGCAAGCCGACCGAGATCGCAGCTTGGCCCCGGCTATTCAAGCACGTAACCATGCAGCGACACCAGCTGGCACTGCGCTTAAAAAATTGCCCTGATAGTTAATCGCAATGCGCTGCGTTGACGATCATTTTGAGGGCTTCTGGGTCCCGAATATGCAGGTTTTTTTGCTTCACTTCTACGATGCCGTCTTCCATGAATTTGGAGAAGGTGCGGCTGACAGTTTCAAGCTTCAAACCTAAATAACTGCCAATTTCTTCGCGGGTCATGCGAAGTACTAATTCTGATTGAGAGAACCCCCGAGCGTGCAGTCGTTGTGTGAGGTTAAGCAAAAAGGCTGCCACGCGCTCCTCGGCTCGCATACTGCCCAAGAGCAACATTACGCCATGATCTCGAACAATTTCTCGGCTCATGATCTTGTGCACATGGTGTTGTAGGGCGTTGATTTCGCGAGACAGTTCTTCGATACGGTCAAAAGGCATGATGCAGACCTCGGCGTCTTCTAGGGACACCGCATCGCAAGTGTGGCGGTCACTCACGATGCCATCGAGCCCCATGATTTCCCCTGCCATTTGAAAACCCGTGACTTGTTCTCGACCATCGGTGCTGCTCACGCTGGTTTTGAAGAATCCTGTGCGAATGGCATAGAGGGAGTGAAAACTGTCACCGTTTCTGAACAACTGTTCGCCACGTTTGACGCGTTTTCGTTTTTGAACAATGTTTTCTATTCGGTCGAGGTCACTGATGCTTAAGTCGACCGGCATACACAGCTCACGCAAATTGCAAGTGGAGCAGGCCGCTTTAAAAGTACGAGAGTCCATAACTTCTTATCATTTCTCTGAGTTTGCGGTGAATCTGGGTTTTCTTGATTAAGCGCAAATCGTCCAAAGGGAACTTGAGTCACATTATGAACTCTTGTCAGTATGAATCCATGACTATTTCCACTGAATTGTTACAGCGCTTCGATATTCCAGGGCCGAGGTATACCTCTTACCCGACAGCCGATCGTTTTGTTGAAGCATTTGGCGAGAGCCAATACCAAGATGCCTTGCTACAAAGAAGGCACAGTGCCCGTTCCCATGCCTTTCCACTTTCAGTGTATGTACACATCCCATTTTGTGCATCTTTATGCTACTACTGTGCTTGTAGCAAGATCATTACTCACCAATATGCCAAAGCCGTCAGTTACCTAGAGTCGCTGAGCCAAGAAGTTTCCTTGCTGTCACCTTACTTGGGTGAGGGCAACAAAGTGTCTCAACTTCATTTGGGAGGTGGCACACCAACCTATTTGCGTGACCCAGAGCTGAAGTCTCTGATGAAGATGTTGAGCGAAACTTTCAGCTGGCAAGCGGGGGGCGAGTATTCGATTGAAGTCGATCCCCGCACGGTTGACAGTCATCGTTTGGGGACGTTGAAAGAGTTGGGCTTTAACCGACTCAGCTTGGGTGTGCAAGACTTTGATCCCACTGTTCAAGAAGCTGTTCACCGCGAACAATCTTTTTTGCAAGTTGAAAACTTGATGCGACACGCGAGCACATTGGGTTTTAGCTCGGTTAATCTTGATTTGATTTATGGCCTGCCCAAGCAAACACTGCTGTCTTGGGCGCAAACCATGAAAAGCATCGTGCAGCTGCGTCCTGAACGCATCGCTTTGTATGCCTATGCGCATTTGCCTGCCCGCTTTAAACCGCAAAGGCATATCTTGGTCGAGGATATTCCCACTGCGGGTATGAAAACCGATATGTTGACCATGGCGCTGGAGCAGCTGCAAGAGGCAGGCTATGTCTATATTGGCATGGACCACTTTGCACTGCCAGAAGACGCATTGGCGATTGCCAAGCGTCAGGGGCGTTTGCATCGAAACTTTCAGGGTTACACCACCCAACCCGATTGCGACTTGATTGGCTTGGGTGTGTCCTCGATTGGCAATATCGGCGCAACTTACCAACAAAATTTCAAGTCTTTGGCTGACTACCAAGACACCTTGGCGCAAGGTCGCTTGCCTGTTGAAAGAGGCATTGCTTTGACCCGAGACGATTTGCTTAGACGGCATGTGATCATGGCCATCATGTGCCAAGGGTATCTGAGTTATGAGTCGGTCGAGTTGTCCTATTTGATCAATTTCAAGCAGTATTTCCGCGCTGAACTTGAACTCTTGGCAGATATCCAAGAGCAGGGTTTGGTGAAGTTAAATGGGGGCAACTTAGAAGTGACAGCCGATGGATGGTTTGTTGTCCGCGCTATTGCCATGGTGTTTGACCGCTACATACAACACGACAAACACCGAACGCGCTTCTCTAAAATCATCTGATGAATGTTTCTTTGTTGGCGACGACAGCCGTCATGGGCTTGGTCGGTGGACCCCATTGCTTGGTCATGTGTGGAGCCGCGTGTGTGGGCATCTCACGCTGGTCACCTCAGCCATCGTTGACGCCTGTTTTGTTTTTTCAACTTGGACGACTCATTGGCTATGCTGGCTTGGGTGCGGTTGCTGCTGCCTCCATGCAAGCCCTGGGGTGGTTGACGGTACACAGCGCAGCTTTGCGCCCTGTATGGAGCATGGTGCATATTGCTGCGACCTTGATTGGGCTGATGCTGCTCATCGGCGCGGAGCAACCTGTGTGGCTCAGCCATGCAGCCAACGGTATCTGGCACAAACTGTCTTCACCTGAGCAAAGACAAACCCTTCACCGTCATCCGTTCGGACCCTTGCTGTTAGGTTTAGTTTGGGCGTTTTTGCCTTGTGGCTTGCTTTACTCTGCGCTGTTGGTAGCCTTGCTCAGCGGCTCTGCCTTGGAAGGCGCAGCCGTGATGTCTTCTTTTGCTGGGGGTGGCGCCATCATGCTGATGTTGGCACCTTGGCTTTGGTCGCGACTTGAGAGAGCCAATATCACCAAAGTAAATGTCTCTCATGCAGGTGTTCGATTGGCTGGCTTGGCATTGGCCGTCAGCTCTGCTTGGGCTTTATGGATGGGCTTGGTAGAGCAGCAAGCGCCGTGGTGCAAGGTGACCTACTATTGATGCATATCAATATATGAAGTGCATGCTTTGCTTAAGCTCTCTCCTATGAAACATACCTTCTCGGTATGGCTGTAATTCAAGGAGATACCCATGTTCAAAACTATCATGTTGGCCACCGACGGCTCTAAGCTGTCACAAAAAGCGGTGAAAAGCGCTATCGATTTGGCATCTAAATTCAGTGCCGAATTGGTGGCTGTGAAGGTCATTCCGCGCTACGTTCAAACCTACTTTGAGGGCTCATTCACGGTGGCAGATATTGACGTCAAAAGCATAGAAGCTCAGTGGGCGGCGGGTGCTCAAGTGGTGTTGGACAAAATCGCATCAAGCGCTGCGTCCAAAGGCGTGATTGTCAAGACTTCAGTGGTCAAGTCAGACGATATTTCTGAAGGTTTGGTCAAAGCTGCTAACAAATTCAAGGCTGACCTGATCGTGATGGCTTCACACGGTCGCAAAGGCATCAAACGTGTATTGTTGGGTAGCGAAACACAAAACGTGCTCACACACTCTCAAGTGCCCGTGTTGGTGCTGCGTTAACTGTGCAAGCCGCGGTAAAGCATGTAGCTGGCGAGTAAGAAAAGCAGCAATGCAAAACCGCGCTTGAGTTTGAGCACAGGCAGTTTGTGGGCCAAACGTGCGCCCATGGGCGCCGTGACCATGGTGCATAAGCCAATCACCACCAAGCCTGGAAGCCATATGTAGCCAAAGCTCCAGTCAAGGTTGTGCGGTGCATCCCAACCACTCACCACATAGCCAAGTGCATTGGCCAAGGCAACTGGAAAACCGATGGCTGCGCTGGTCGCGACGGCTTGCCGAATGGGAATATTGCACCACGTCATGAAGGGAATACTGACAAAAGCACCACCAGCTCCTACCAAGCCTGACAAAGTGCCAATGAGCGTACCCACAGCGGTTTGCCCAAACAGGCCTGGCATTTGTCTAGAGGGTTTGGGCTTTTTATCCAAGATCATTTGGGTCGCTGAAAACGCCGTAAAGCTTGCAAAGAACAAAGCCAGCGCAGAGCCTTTCAAAACTGCAAACAACCACAGACTTGAAAAGGCACTGCCGAGCAAAATACCTGGGGCCAAACCCTTTACCAAGTCCCAACGCACCGCCCCCAGTTTGTGGTGAGCACGGGTGCTTGCAAGTGAAGTCACCACAATGGTGGACATACCGGTAGCAATTGCCATCTTGACAGCCGAGTCGGGGTCAACGCCTTGCGTGCTGAGCAAAAAAGTGATGAAAGGAATCATCATGAGAGCGCCACCGACTCCTAACATGCCCGCCAAAAACCCCGCCACCGTGCCCAAAAGCACCAAGGCTACGATCACATCAGCAAAGGACAAAACCATCAAGCCAAACCGAGCTTTTGGGCCATGCCTATGCGTTGAAGTTTGCCGGTCGCCCCTTTAGGGATTTCATCGAGAAGCAAGATTTTGCGTGGCACCTTGAAGTCAGCTACACGGGTAGCGACATAGTCGCGCAGTTCTTTTTCAGTAGCAGTTTGTCCTTCACGCAGTACAACAGCAGCACCTACTTCTTCACCCAATTTTTCATGGGGAATGCCAAAGCAGACCACTTGCGCAATCGCCGCATGGTCCATCAAAATTTCATCGATTTCACGCGGGCTGATTTTTTCGCCACCACGGTTGATGATTTCTTTCAAGCGTCCTGTGATGCTGATGTAGCCCTCGCTGTCCATCACGCCTTGGTCGCCGGTACGAAACCAACCGTTGGTGAAGTTTTCTGCATTGGCCTTGTCGTTGTTTTCATAGCCAGGGGTGACGTTGGGGCCACGAATCACAATTTCGCCAGTACTGCCAGTCGCCAGCAGTTGGCCTTCGGTGTCCATGATGGCCACTTCAGGGCCGGCTGCCAAGCCCACGGTGCCCGGTTTGCGCTTACCAGGGGGCAAAGGGTTGCAGGCCATTTGATGTGCAGCCTCTGTCATGCCATAGGCTTCAATCACCGGCGCATGAAAGGTGGCTTCAAGCTCTGCCAACACTTGGGGCGGCAAGGAAGAGGAGGAAGATCGAATAAAGCGCAAAGGTACCTTGGCAATCACCTCTTTGTTATTCGCTGAACGCGACAAGATGGCTTGGTGCATGGTGGGCACAGCCGTATACCAAGTGGGTTTGACTTCTTCCATTTGCGAGAAGAATTTCAGCGCATTGAAGCCGCTGGTGCAATGCACTTCGCCGCCTTGTGAAAGCGGGGCCAAGATGCCTGCAATTAGCCCGTGAATATGGAACAAGGGCATGACGTTTAAGCCGCGGTCGCTGGCGGTGAAGGCTGTGCTGCGGGCGATGTGCTGTGCAGAGGCACATACGTTGCGTTGTGTCAGCGGAACAATTTTGGGGCGTGAGGTGGTGCCAGAGGTATGCAGTACCAAAGCCACATCATCGGCTTGTGCCATGCCTGAATTGGCCGCAGTTGCAAGTTGGCGAGAAGATGCGTCTAGTGTGAAAGATCCTGCACCAAGAGACGGTGTCGGTAGGACATACACAATTGACACGCCCAACTTTTCTGCGACCGCTACGGCAGGGGATGTGGAGCCCTTCTCAACCATCAGCGCTTTGGCGTTCAAATCGTTCAGGTAAAACTCGAATTCATCAGAACGGTATGACGGGTTAAGCGGCGCAGAGGTGGAGCAAGCGGCCACCGCCACAAACGCAGCAGCCATTTCTGCGCCATTGGGCAACACAATCGCTACGCGGTCGTTGCGTCCAATGCCGACTGCATTGAGTGCCTCTTGCACATGGGTGCTTAAGTTGCGTAATCCTTGGTAAGTCAAAGGTGCAGCGCCCGAAGCGCTTAAACACACGGCATTCGCTTGGCCTTGAGCCATCCATTCTTCAAGGGTTTGCATCTCTGTCCTTTAAGTTTTTAATTTCAATCCGTGCTGGCTATGCAAAACGCTTTGCTCTAGCAAGCGAGTCAGGCTGTAAACCGTCTCAAGCGTAGGTGTAGGTAGTGCGACTACGCGGCCCAGTTCAATCACCCCACCCAAAATCGCATCCAGTTCTAGGGCTTTGCCTTGCTCAATGTCTTGCAGCATAGAAGTCTTGTGAGCACCCACAGCTTGTGCGCCTGCAATGCGCTTTTCAATGCTGATCTTGAACTGTGCGCCGGTTTTTTCACCCACAGCTTGGGCCTCTTGCATCATTTGACTGGCCAGTGTGTGGCTAAGCGGATGCAAGGCAATTTGTTCGAGTGTGGCGTGGGTTAAAGCCGAGATGGGGTTAAAGCACAGGTTTCCCCACAACTTCACCCACAGCTCACTGCGGATATCTGCCGACACCGGCACTTTGAAACCAGCACCAATCATGGCTTGCGCCAACAGAGTGACCCGCTCGGACTTCTCACCGCTGGGCTCCCCCAAGGTGAATCGGTTGCCTTCAATCAGCTTGACCACACCTGGGGCAATCAACTCTGCGGCAGGGTAGACCACTGCACCGATTACACGTTCGGGTTTGAGATGCTGCCAAAGCATTCCATCGGGGTCTAGTGTCTTGAGTTGAGTGCCTTGGTAGTCACCGACAAGTTGGTGGAAGTACCACCAAGGCAAACCGTTTTGCATGGTCACCACGGCAGTGGTGTCATGGCATAAGCGGTCGATGTCTTGGGCCACTGCTGCGACTTGATGCGACTTCAGAGTTAAAAAAACATAGTCGTAAGTGTCAGCGGTATCGACGCTACAAGCTTTGACGGGGGCGACCCATTCAGTGCCGTCCTCTGTTATCAGCTTCATGCCGTGGCTTTGGATGGCGCGAAGGTTGTCGCCACGTGCGATACAAGTGACCTCGTGTCCTGCCAAGCTAAGCTTGACTGCAAGGTAGCCGCCAATGGCTCCTGCTCCAACAATGGCTATGCGTAAAGACATGACGTAAATCTAAGAGAAGTCGACATAAGAGAGATGTGTAAAAGTAAAAGTGTCTGCAAGGGCCGCCGGATCGTCATCCTGAACGAAAGGTTCAGGTGGGCGAGGTCAGAAAGGTGTTGGGTTCATCTAACGCGAGATGTTCACGCTCACCAGCCAATTTCCAAGCCCGGGGCTCCAAAGAGCATTGGTTCAAGAAATATAAAACCCGGCAGACTTGCAGACCACACCATTGTAGAAGGCTTAGAGCAAGTGACCATCATGTCCCAAAGCGGTGTCAAGGCGGTAGAGTAAGTTATTCAGATTGTGGTTGGAGGAACTGGGTTCGCTGGGCGCACCAGAGAAGTCGGACAACTCGAATGCCAAGTTCAGCGCTGCCAACACCGCAATGCGGTCACGCGCTTTGATTTTTCCAGCGTCGCGAATTTTGCACATCGCATCGTTGACACGGCGAACCGCTGCATGAAAACGCTCTTCAGCGCCCACAGGGCAACCCAATATATAGCTTTGCCCCATGATCTGAACTTCTAACTGGTTCATGCGCTGTCCTTGACTTCAAGGGGTAAGCGATCGAGCAAACCATCGATGCGACTTCGTGCAGCTTGTAAACGTGATTTGAGTGAATCGCGTTCTTGGGCAAGTGTTTCAACTTGGGCAATGAGCAGTTCGTTGGTGCGGCGCAGTTCTTCGTAACGCAACAGCAAACGTTCGACGCGCTCCAGAACGGGGTCTAGGGATGAATTTTCCGACATGGGCGCATTTTAGGGGGCTAATTAAGATTGTGGTTAGAATGCCTTGGTTGGTGCTCGCGGTGTGGTTCACATACCGCAGTTCAACGGGAAGCAGAAGTTTTTTGGCCTACTTAGTACATCTTTTTTTGTACATAGCTTGGCTTCAAACCAGCCTGCGCTGCCCCCGCAACGGTCAAGCGAACGAAATGCCCTAGGGTGTTTCCATCCTCTCCTACACAGCCACTGGTTGCCTTGAACAAGCAACTGGGAAGGCGGACAGGGTTGTTTTCGCCAGCCCGGATACCGGCCAACAAGGTGAAGCCGCGTTCGTTCGTGGCTTCTTAACGTCCATGCACTGTCGGGGAAGGCGGTGAGGGCACTTGGCTGGTATTTTTCATCATGAACTTTTTAAAATTGCTCTTATGCAGCATTTGTGCTGTCTCGCATCTGGCTTGCATCGCACAAACCAACGACAACGAGGCACCTGAACTTGCCCCTTACATCGTTACTGCAACCAAATACCCTCAAGATCCACTAAAGCTAGCTGCTTTTGTCACCGTCATAACTCAAGATGACTTGAAAAATTCAGGAGTAAGAACAGTGAACGAGGCTTTGATTAGTCTGGGTGGTGTTCTAGGTAGAAAAAGTTTGTTTGGAGGAAATGAGTTCGCCATGGACATGGGCGGCTTTGGCGAAGCTGCTGCCTCTAACTTGGTTTATGTCATTGATGGCGTTGCTTTCAAACAAGGTGACAGCAGTGAAATTCGAATCAGCAATATTTCCTTAGACGAAGTTGAGCGAATCGAAATTCAACGTGGAGGTTCATCTGTGTTGTATGGTGAGGGTGCGGTTGGTGGTGTGATCAACATCATCACCCATGCCTCTGGGTTAAGTAGCAAATCACAAAACTCAGCAAAGCTAGAAGCTGGATTTGGTAGCTATGGCTATAAAGACGTCAAAGCAAGCACGCAATATTCTCATGATGGTCTACGCTTATTTGCGTCAGGTTCCAAAGGGGAATCTAATGGGTTCAGGGAGAATTCAGCAAGCAATACAGATAACGCCAGTCTTGCCATTCAAATGATCAGTGACAAAGCAAGAATCGGTGGCAGTTTTTCCAATAACAATGAGTTAGCACAAACACCGGGCGGTTTGACTATGGCGAAATATTTGGAAAACAGGAACCAAGCAAATACCATCAATTTATCTTTGCTGACCTTCCTTGATTCAAATTCAAAGCATTACGGTGCTTTTTCAGAAATTGATTTAAATGGCATCATCTGGAGAAATGACGTTAAGCGAAGAGATAGAAGTTATTATTTCCTTGATAATAAGGGTGGTTATGCAAGTACTGCAACCTATACAACAAAAAATGACACCTACTTAACAACTTTAAGCCAAGGGCTACCTACTAGTTGGGGTAATTACACTTACTTGGTTGGATTGGAAAGAAGTGAATGGACACAATTAAGAAACGACTCTAGCTATGGTTATTACGATAACTCTGCAGACAGTAATTCATTTTTTCTAAAAAATGAATTTGACTTAACGTCTTCACAAACCCGTATATCTGCTGGTTATAGAGTGGAAGATATGTACAAAGATACTTATGGACGTAATAAAGGGAAACTCTATTCAACACAAAAAAAAGCGGAGGCATGGGAATTGGGCGTTACACAATCCATCAGCTCAAGCCAGTCAGTTTGGGCTAAGTTATCTGGCAATTATCGGTTGCCAAACCTAGATGAAATAATTAGCTCATACGACTTGAGCGAAATAATTAATTCGGGTACATACACTGAAACGAATTTGAATCCTCAAACGTCCCTGGATAAAGAAATTGGTTGGCACTACATTTACAGTAAAGGAGATATCAATATAAGGGTATTCCAAAGCGATTTGAAAAATGAAATTGCTTATTACGAAAACTACTATACAAATATCAATCTTGACCCCACAAAAAGAAAAGGTGTTGATTTAAGTGTTCGCCAGCGCATTACAAGCTCCTTGGACATCGGTGGTTTCGCAACTTACAAACGTTCACGTTTTGTTGAAGGAACATACGCAGGAAATGAAATCCCTTTGTCACCTGACAAAATTTATTCTTTCAGAGCCAATTGGAAGTTTGCTTCCGCACAAAGTTTGAATGTGAATATTGTTTACACAGGTTCACAACAAATTGGTGGCGATTATGTAAATCTCTACAGCATGCCTGCTTATACAGTCACTGATCTCAGCTACCTATACAAGCTCCCGAAATCGGAATTCCAAGTTGCGGTTAAAAATATTTTTAACAAGGACTATTATTCTTATGCTACTACCAACGTTGGCAGCATCGCCTTGTACCCCGACATGAAGCGAAGTGTCTTTGCTGTTTACAAACACTATTTGAATTAACTGATCATTGTGATTCCCCAACGCATCGTCTGCCTTACCGAGGAAACCACCGAGTGGCTCTACCTCTTGGGGCAGTCGCACCGCATTGTGGGTATATCGGGCTACACCGTCAGGCCTAAAGAAGCGCGGCATGAAAAGCCGCGTGTCAGTGCGTTTACCAGCGCCAAGATCGACAAGATATTGGCCTTAAAGCCTGATTGCGTGTTTGGGTTTTCAGACCTTCAAGCAGACATTGCTGCCGCATTGATTCGACATGGTATTCAGGTGACGGTGTTCAATCAACGCAGCGTGGACGAGATTTTTTCCATGCTCTACCAAGTTGCGGCCATGGTGGGCGAAGCAGAACAAGGCTTGCAGCGCATAGAAGCTATGCAGCAACATTTGCACACTTTGAAAACTCAAACCTATGTCAAACGCCCAAAGGTGTATTTTGAAGAATGGGACGAACCACCCATCAGCGCCATTCGTTGGGTGTCCGAACTGATCCAAATCGCAGGCGGTGATGATTGTTTCCCCGAGTTGGCATTGCAGTCCATGGGAAAAGACCGCATCATCGCTGACCCTATGGAGATCGTCCGACGTAGCCCCGACATCATCATCGGTTCGTGGTGCGGCAAGAAGTTTCGCCCTGAAAAAGTAGCTGCGCGCACAGGTTGGGGCGATGTTCCTGCTGTCAAAAACGGGCAGATTTTCGAAATCAAATCTGCCGACATTTTGCAACCAGGACCCGCTGCTTTGACCGATGGCGTGAATCAGTTACACCGTATCTTCCAAAACTGGGTACAAAACTGTGGCTAGGCTGCTTTTGTTTATCTGCATGGGGCTGTGGTTTCACGCTGCAGTTGCCGTCACGGTAACCGATGACAGGCAAGTGACTGTGACATTTACCCAAGCGCCAAAGCGTATCGTCACCTTGCTCCCTTCCTTGGCCGAAACAGTGTGTGTTTTGGGTGCGTGTGACCGTTTGGTGGGTACCGACAAACACGCCAATTGGCCTGCTTCTGTGAAAGCTTTGCCCAAGCTCGGTGGTTTGGACGACACGCAGTTGGAAGCATTGGTTCGGTTGAAACCTGATTTGGTGTTGCTGGCAAAGTCCGCTCGCATCATCCAGCGGTTAGAGGCCTTGGGTATTGCGGTGCTAGCGCTAGAGCCACAAACCCATGCAGATGTGCATCGTGTGTTGCAAACAGTGGCTGTCGTACTGCAACTGTCCAATGCTCAGGATCAAGCCGATGCTGTGTGGCAAAACATTCAACAACAAGTCAATCAAGCCAAAGCGAACATTCCTTCACAGGCTATCAACGCCACGGTTTACCTTGAAGCCAGCACGGGCGGTTATGCCGCAGGTGAGGCCTCTTTCATTGGTGAAATCATGCGCCAGCTGGGTTTGAAAAATATTGTTCCTGCTGGCATGGGTGCATTTCCACAGCTCAATCCGGAATTTGTGGTGCGAGCTAACCCGCAGTTGATGGTGTTGGCTCAGCCCATGGTGACCCATCTTTCGCAACGCCCGGGTTGGTCTGGTATCGCCGCTATTAAGAACAAGCGAGTCTGTGCTTTTCCCTCAGCACAAGCCGATGTTTTGGTGCGACCAGGACCGCGTTTGGGTGAGGCCGCACAACTCATCAGTGACTGTGTACAACGCAGTTTTCCATCATGAAATTGTCCCGCGTTACTGTGCTTACTTGGTCGCTGCTTGCGCTTTCGTTGATGGCTATGGCTATGGGTTTGATGACCGGCAGCCTCGGTTGGGAGTGGCATACCGATTGGCATGACCCCATCGTTCAAGACATTCGTTTGCCAAGAACACTGGGCGCTTGGTTGGCGGGTGCTTTGCTGGGTTTGGCTGGTGCTTTGGCACAGGGCTTGTTTCGCAATCCCTTAGCTGACCCGTATTTGTTGGGAAGCGCCTCTGGCGCATCCCTGGGCGTAGCCGTCGCTTTGTCATTGGGACTATGGGGCTCTGCCAGCTTTGCAGATATGTCTGAGGCCATGCAATGGGCGATGCGTTTGGGTTTAACCGGCATGGCCTTTGTGGGCGCATGGGCGGCGGTTCTTCTCACGCTTTTGCTTGCCAAGGGTGTTGAGCACACTTTGCGTTTGTTATTGGCTGGCGTGGTGGTGGGTGTGGTTTTGGGCGCGCTCACCTCTTTGCTGACTTTGGTATTTCCCCAAACTTTGCCTGCGATGCAGTCTTTTTTGCTGGGCAACACCAGCATGTTGAGTGGACAGGCTTGTGTATTGATGTCTATCGTGTTGTTGTCATCTGCAGGGATGTCGTGGATTTTCAGCCCGTTATTGGACGGCTTGCGTTTGGGTGAGTCCACCGCACACAGCTTGGGTTTGCGTGTGCTGCCCTTGCGAATCGTGCTGTTGGCGGTGATGGGTTTGGCCACGGCCACAGCGGTTGCGCAAACCGGCTTGATCGCTTTTGTGGGCTTGGTAGCTCCCCATTTGGTCAGAGCACGTTTCACAGGTAGATCTGCTTCCCTGTTGGTCTTGTCTGCGTTGATGGGTGGTGTGCTGCTGACCACAGCTGATGTATTGGCCAGAGGCTTGTGGGCGCCGCAAGAGTTACCGGTTGGTGTGCTGACAGGCATTTTGGGCGGCGGGTATTTGTTGTGGCGCATCCATTCTTCTCAGATGGCAGGTTCGTCAGCATGAAGCCCGCGTATGCCTTAACTGCACAAAAATTGACCGTACAACGCGGTTCCTTGAGCGTCCTTTGCGAAGTCGATTTATCGATTCATGCAGCTCAGTGGACTTGCGTGGTCGGACCGAATGGCGCTGGCAAAACCACTTTGCTCAAAGCCATGGCGGGTTTGCTGCCTAGCACGGGGGAGTTGCATGTGCAGGATCAAGATCTCAGAATGTTGGCGGCAAAAGACCGCGCCAAGATGATCGCGTGGCTGGGTCAACAAGAGCAGGGCAGCGATGATTTGTCGGTCAATGATGTGGTGATGCTGGGGCGCTTGCCGCACCAATCTTCTTGGGTGGGTGCTGATGCACAAGACGTTGCACAAGCACAAACATGGCTGGCGCTTCTTCAACTGATCCCCTTGAGAGAGAAAAGTCTGGCGCAACTTTCTGCGGGTGAACGTCAACGCGCATTGTTGGGCAGAGCCTTAGCGGTACAAGCCCCGATTTTGTTGATGGACGAGCCGATTGCCAATGTCGACCTCCCCAACCAATCTGATTGGTTGCAAACAGTTCAGCAGCTCACCCAGCAAAACACCACAGTGGTGAGTGTCTTGCATGACCTGAATTTGGCCATGCGGGCTGACCATGTGGTGTTGATGAATCAAGGTCGTGTGGTCATTCATGCCAAGCCCGACGACCCTCTATTACACAAAGCTTTGATGGAAGTGTTTGCACATCGCATCAAGATTCACCGTGTGGCAGATCAGTGGGTAGTCCTGCCGATTTAGGGATCTTTAAAGCCTTGTTAAGCTAGTTTCCTCAGAGGACACCTTGTTATGACCCCATTGAAAAACTACAAGACTATGTCTACAGCCCTACCCACCCTCGTCAATCTGAACGACCAAGCATTGCACAGCGTATTGCAGTCCGCTATAGACAACAAAACCAAGCCCATGGGCTCGCTTGGCCGCCTCGAGGCTCTGGCGGTACAAATCGGCGAAATTTTGGGCACAGACAAACCGATGCTGGCGCATCCGCAAATGGTGGTGTTCGCCGCCGACCACGGGCTCACAGCGCAAGGCATATCAGCCTTTCCTTCGGATGTGAGCTGGCAGATGGTGGAAAACTTTCTGGCCGGGGGCGCAGCGGTCAGCGTGCTGGCGCGTCAACACGGTTTGGCTTTGACGGTGGTGGATTGCGGCGTGAACCGCGACTTTCTGGCGGGCCTGCCTGCTGGCACGCAACGCCCAGGCTTGGTTGTGCGTAAAGTGGCAGGCGCTGAACATGGCACTGCGGATTCCTCGCAATGCTTGGCGATGACGCCATCGCAATGCGAACAAGCTATGCGTAACGGCATGGAACTGGTGCGCGACTTGCCAGGCAACGCTCTGCTCTTGGGCGAAATGGGCATAGGCAATACCTCGGCGGCGTCTTTGTTGCTGGCGCGTCTGGCGGGCTTAGATATCGAGCTGTGTACCGGCGCGGGCACCGGCCTGGATGCGGCATCCATAGCTCGTAAATGCGAGGTCTTGGGCAAGGTGCTGGCGCTGCATGCGGATGCGACGCATCCCTTGGATGCGCTGTCCGCTTTCGGTGGGTTGGAGATAGCCACCATGACCGGCGCGGTGTTGCAAGCGGCAGCGCAGCGGCGAGTTATTGTGGTGGACGGTTTCATTGCCAGCACTGCGGTGCTGGTGGCGCATTCTCTTCAACCACTGGTGCTGCAGCGCTGCGTATTTGCACACCGCTCGGGAGAGCGCGGCCATGAATTCATGTTGCAGCATCTGGGCGTGCAAGCTTTGTTAGATCTGGGTTTGCGTTTGGGCGAAGGATCCGGCGCTGCGCTGGCCTGGCCGCTGTTGCAGTCGGCCTGCGCCATTCTTCGGGAGATGGCCAGTTTCGACTCGGCCGGTGTGTCTGAAAAATCTTCATCGGTTGTTGAATGACAGCGCTGCGCCATTTTTTGCTGGCGCTGCAATTTTTCACTCGCATTCCGGTCACCGGGCGGCTCGCTGAATGGGTGGGCTTTAGCCCGGCGATGTTGCGAGCTAGTGCGGCGTACTTCCCAGCCGTTGGGGTGGTCATCGGCGGCCTGGTCGTGATCTTGACTGCGGCACTGATGCACTACTTGCCCGCTGCGTATGCGCCCCTGGTAGCGGCAGCACTGGGCACGGCTTGGAGCGTGTGGTTGACCGGCGCTTTTCATGAAGACGGTCTGGCCGATGTGGCCGACGGTTTGGGCGGCAGCTATGACCGAGAGCGGGCGCTCATCATCATGAAAGACTCGCGCGTGGGTGCTTTCGGTGCGATTGCCGTGGTGCTGGCCTTGCTGAGCAAAGTGGCGCTACTGGCCTTGCTGGGTGCGGTCGGCATGCTGTGGATGTGTTTTGCTTTGATGGCTGGCCATGTGGTTTCGCGGACCTGGCCTTTGCTAATTATTCGATGGCTGCCGCATGTGGGTGACGACGCAGGCTCCAAGTCCAAACCGTTGGCAGATCAAATCAGCAAAGGCAGTTTGATACTTGCATTGCTATGGTGTGCAGCGGCACTGGCTTTAAGTTCATGGGTCGCAGCTTCAGTGCTTTCAGGGATTGATGGTCAAACGTTGGTAACGGCGCAGTTACTGCCGGTGTTGAAAGTTTTAGCCTGCGGCGGTCTTGCTAGCGTGCTGGTATTTATTTTCTTGCTGCGCTTGTTTGCGCGGCGTTTGCAAGGCTTTACCGGTGACTGCCTGGGCACCACACAGCAGTTGTGTGAAATTTCGTTTTACTTGGGCTGTGCGTTGGCCCTTGGTGGTGGCTTTTGACCGAGATGGTTTTAGACACATGAAGCTGTGGATAGTCAGACACGCAACGCCGCTGATTGCCAGTGGTGTCTGCTACGGCGCGTTGGATGTGGCAGCGGATGCACCACACACCTTGCAAGCTGCCCGTGCATTGGCGCAAGCGATACCACTGCATTGCAAAGTTTGGGTGTCCCCCTTGCAGCGTTGCATGCAACTGGCTGATGCTTTGTCAGACATACGGCCTGAGCTGAAAGCGCAAACCGACTCGCGTTTGCGCGAAATGGACTTTGGCACATGGGAGGGCGTTGCTTGGAATGCGATTCCACTGGAAGCCATGCAAGCCTGGACCGATGACTTTGGCGCACACCGCTTTGGCGGCGTTGAAAGCACCAATGAAGTGTTGGCTCGGGTTGCAGACTTGTGGGATGCGGCACGGCAACAGCCTTACGAAAACCAAGTGTGGATCACCCACGCTGGCGTGGCACGCGTTGCTCAACTGCTTTCACAAGGTATGCGAAGCGTGGACAGTGCGAGCCAGTGGCCTAAGGACGCGCCGGGGTATGGGCAGTGGTGGCGTAAAGATTTTTGAACCAAACTATAGGTTTCTGTCGCAATAGTGGAGTCCTGCCAATCTAGGGAGTTTCAAGCTTTGCTAAGCTTGGACCACTTTAGGAAGCAATGCCATGACCACTTTGAATGCCCAAGCCAATTTTCATGACAGCGGCTCTGCTGTGCGCGGTGACTTCGAGCCAGGGGACGCTTTTTATGAAGCCTTGATGGATGCCCACCAAGGCTTGAGCGAAGACCAAAGCCATTTGCTCAATGCACGATTGATTTTGGTGATGGCCAACCATATCGGCGACTTGGTCGTTCTCAAGCAAGCGATCCAATTAGCCAAAGACCATTTAGACGAATAGCGCTAGTTGGAGCGGGGTGTTTTGGGTTTGAAGTTGCAGAAATCTGCAACCTGACATTGCCAACACAGGGGCTTGCGGGCTTGGCACACATAGCGGCCATGCAAAATCAACCAATGGTGGGCATCGACCAAATAGGCAGCAGGAATGCGTTTGATTAAACTCATCTCTACCTCATAAGGCGTTTTGCCTGGCGCCAATCCTGTGCGGTTGCCCATGCGAAAAATATGCGTGTCAACTGCCATCGTGGCTTCACCGAAAGCCACATTGAGTACCACATTGGCGGTTTTACGACCCACACCTGGCAAGGCTTCCAAGGCCTCTCGGTTGCGAGGGACTTCACCGCCGTGCAAGTCGACCAGCATCTGGCAGGTTTGCATCAAGTGCTTGGCCTTACTACGAAAAAGTCCAATGGTTTTGATGTAATTCTCTAAACCCTCTAGCCCCAAAGCCAGTATTTTTTGCGGCGTACTTGCTACTGGAAACAGTTTGCGGGTCGCCTTGTTTACCCCAACATCAGTGGCTTGTGCGCTCAGCAACACAGCCGCAAGTAACTCAAACACGCTGGTATATTCCAACTCGGTGTTGGGCTGCGGGTTCGCTGCTTTGAGCGTCGCAAAAAACGGCTCGATGTGCTCTTTTTTCATCTTCAAAATCGGGGTCAGATCCCAATTATCACCCTATGCAATTTGCCGATCGCCTCAACAATGTAGAAACCTCCGCCATCCGCGAACTCTTCAAACTGCTGGGCAAGCCCGGCATCATCAGCTTTGCTGGTGGCTTTCCTGACAGCGCCATGTTTGACGTGGAGGGCATACGAGAAGCCAGCGAACGTGCTTTGCGTGAAGAGCCTGGTGCGGCCTTGCAATACGGCGCAACAGAGGGCTACAACCCTTTGCGTGAACAACTGGTGGCTTTCATGGCCAGCAAAGGTGTGAGGGGTTTGACCCATGAAGGATTGATTGTCACTACGGGCAGCCAACAGGCCTTGGACTTGGTCGCCAAAACCCTCATCAACCCCCACGACGTGGTGTTGGTAGAAGCCCCCACATTCTTGGCCACCATCCAATGCTTCAGGTTGTATGGCCCTCAAGTCGTGGGCGTGCCTATCGATGCCGATGGCGTGAAAGTTGACCAACTGGAAGAAATGATGGTCAAGCACAAACCCAAGTTGGTTTATGTGATTCCGACCTTTGGCAACCCCAGCGGCGCGATGATGAGTTTAGAGCGTCGTTTGAAAATTTTGGCGTTGGCTGTGAAGTACCAAACCGTGGTTGTGGAGGACGACCCTTATGGCGATTTGTATTTCGCTGAACCACCGCCCCCTTCTTTGCTGGCGCTCACCGAGCAAGTGCCTGGCAGTCGCGATTGGTTGGTGCATTGTGGGTCGCTGAGCAAGGTGTTGTCCCCTGGCCTGCGTTTGGGTTGGATGATTGCGCCTGCAGAGCTGTTGGCCAAAGCCACCATGTGTAAGCAGTTCAGCGATGCGCACACCTCTACCTTCGCCCAAGCCACTGCAGCGCATTACCTCAAAGCGGGGCGTATGCCCGCCACCTTGGCGAATGTGCGCCGCGTTTACGCTGAGCGAGCCAAAGCCATGGGTGAAGCTTTGAAGCTAGAGCTAGGCGACGCCTTGTCCTTCAGTCAGCCGCAGGGAGGGCTGTTTTTTTGGGCGCAACTGACGGGCGCTGGCGGCACACTCAAAGATGGCGGTGAATTAGCCAAACGTGCAATAGAAAAAGGCGTGGCTTTTGTGCCAGGTACTCCCTTTTTTGCCAATAACCCCGACACCTCTGCCATTCGCCTGAGTTTTGCCACCGCAGACGTGGCGAAGATCAAAGAAGGTATAGAAAGATTGGGGCAGGCTATTCGGACTTAGCCAGCAAAACCAGCGTAGCTTGAAGCATCCATCAAGCCATCGAGTTCTGGCAAGTCACTGAGTTGGACCTTGCAAAACCAGCCCTCACCCTCGGGGTCGGTATTGGCAAGCGAAGGGTCTGCTCGCAAATCTTCATTCACCTGTAACACCGTGCCGCTGGCAGGCATGTGTACATCGGCGGCTGCTTTGACAGACTCCACCACCCCCAACACTGTCCCTTGCGCAAAACTGGTACCGATGGCGGGCAGTTCTACAAACACAATGTCGCCTAAGGTTTCTTGGGCGTGAACGGTGATACCCACCCAAGCGAAATCGCCTTCGGTGCGCACCCATGTATGTTCTGCGTGGTATTTGGTCATGGTCACATGCCTGCGTAGTTGGGGCCACCGCCACCTTCGGGCGTTACCCACACAATGTTTTGCGTGGGGTCTTTGATGTCACAGGTTTTGCAATGTACACAGTTTTGTGCGTTGATTTGCAATTGGTCAGCGCCTTGGGCAGTCTTGATGTACTCGTAAACACCGGCAGGGCAATATCGGCCTTCTGGTCCATCGTAGGTGGCCAAGTTGGTGCTAACGGGCACAGCGCTGTCTTTAAGGGTCAGATGCGACGGTTGGTTTTCTTCATGGTTGGTGTTGCTGACGAAGACGCTGGAGAGTTTGTCAAAGCTGATGACGCCATCGGGCTTGGGGTAGGCAATGGCTTGGGACTGCGCAGCAGGCGTGAGGCTGGTGTGGTCAGCCTTGTGGTTGTGCAAGGTCCAAGGGGGTGTGCTGACACCTATTTTGGGCAAAGCAAATTGCTCCACGCCTGTCATGAGTTGGCCCACCCATTTGCCTTTTTTGAACCAGTTTTTGAAATTGCGGGTTTGGTGCAATTCTTTGTATAGCCAGCTGTTTTCAAAATGTGTGGGGTAGGCCGTCAGTTCATCGTGAGAGCGACCTTCAGCAATGGCCACAAACGCTGCTTCTGCGGCCAACATGCCCGACTTGATGGCGGCATGGCTGCCCTTGATGCGAGCCGCGTTTAGGTACCCCGCATCGCAACCAATGAGTGCGCCCCCAGGAAACACGGTTTTGGGCAGGGCCTGCGGAGTGCCGTTGTTGATGGCTCGTGCGCCATAGCCAATGCGTTTACCGCCCTTTAAATGTTTGGCGATGCTGGGGTGCGTTTTCCATCGCTGCATTTCTTCGAACGGGCTCATATAGGGGTTGGTGTAATCGAGACCCAGCACAAAGCCTAAAGTAACTTTGTTGTCTTCTAGGTGGTATAAAAAACCACCACCAAAGCTGTTGTCTTCTATAGGCCAACCGGAGGTGTGCACCACCAAGCCAGGTTTGGCTAAGACGGGGTCAACTTCCCATAATTCTTTGATGCCAATGGCAAAGGTTTGGGTGTCTTTGCCTTGATCAAGCTTAAAACGCTCAATGACTTGCTTGCCCAAGTGGCCACGCGCACCTTCGGCAAATATGGTGTACTTTGCGTGTAACTCCATACCCAATTGAAAGTTGTCGGTGGGTGTGCCGTTTTTTCCCAAGCCCACATGGCCGGTGGCCACGCCTTTGACAGAACCGTCCTCGTTGTAGAGCACTTCAGCAGCGGTGAAGCCAGGAAAAATTTCAACGCCTAAATTCTCCGCTTGCTGAGCTAACCACTTGGTGACATTGCTAAGGGACACCACATAGCAACCGTCGTTGTGAAAATTGCGCGGCATCAGCCAAGAGGGTACAGAGCTAGCACCAACCTCAGAAAGAACCAGCAACTCGTCGCCGCTGACGGCTTGGTTCAAAGGAGCACCGCGCTCTTTCCAGTCGGGGAACAATTCGTTCATGGCCCGAGGGTCCATCACGGCGCCCGACAAAATATGTGCCCCTGGCTCAGAACCTTTTTCAAGCACCACCACCGAAAGGTCGTGGCCTTTTTCTACACACAGTTGCTTCAAGCGAATGGCGGTGGCCAAGCCGCCAGGGCCGCCGCCCACCACCACAACGTCATATTCCATGGCCTCGCGGGGGCCAAATTGGTCGAGCAAATTTTTTGGGGTCATAGATACGGTGGATAGGATGTCATAGCTGCGACAGATTCTATTCGGAGTGCTCAGCGCTTATCGCCATAATCGAATGATAAAGGGCCTTAGCTGTTCGGAGCCCTTTTAACTTTCAGGAGTTCAATATGGCATACAGCCTTGATTTATCTGGACGCGTGGCTTTGGTCACTGGGGCCTCCAGTGGCTTGGGCGCGCAGTTTGCTCAGACCTTGGCCGGTGCTGGTGCTGCTGTGGTTTTGGCTAGCCGACGTGAGGATAGATTGAAGTCTTTGCGCGTAGATATCGAAGCGCAGGGTGGTCAAGCGCATGTGATCAGTTTGGATGTCACCAACCAAGAAAGCATTGAAGCTGCCGTGGCGCATGTGGAAACCGAAGTTGGGGCCATTGATATCTTGATCAACAACTCTGGTGTCAGTGCCACTCAGCGCTTGCAAGACGTCAAGGAAGAAGACTTTGACTTTATTTTCAACACCAATGTGCGCGGGGCTTTTTTCGTCGCCCAAGCCGTGGGTAAACGCATGTTGGGACGTGCCAAAGGCGCCTTGCCAGGCACGTATGCGGGTGGACGCATCATCAATATTGCTTCGGCAGCGGCTCTGCGCGTATTGCCACAAATCGGCATCTATTGCATGAGCAAAGCTGCGGTGGTGCAAATGACCAAAGCCATGGCGATCGAGTGGGGCAGGTACGGCATCAATGTGAATGCCATTTGTCCGGGCTACATCGACACCGAGATCAACCACCACCATTGGGAGACCGAGCAAGGGAAAAAATTGGTGAATATGTTCCCCAAAAAACGCTTAGGGCAACCGCAGGATCTCGACGCTTTGCTGGTGATGTTGGCCAGCCCGCAAAGCGATTTCATTAATGGTGCCGTTATTTCTGCAGATGATGGTTTTTCCATATGAGAATTCAACTGCCTGTTGAAAAAAAATGGGTTTACCAAGAGGTGATAGCCATGCGCTGGGGCGATATGGATGCCATGGGGCATCTCAACAACACCAGTTACTTTCGCTATTTGGAGACGGCCCGTATCAATTGGTTTACCCAGTTGGCCTGTCCGCCCGACCCCAGTGGAGAAGGCCCCGTCATCGTCAATGCTTTTTGTAACTTTTTGATCCAGTTGGAATACCCCTGCGATGTGCTGGTCAAGATGTATGTCAGCGATCCGCAACGCAGCTCCTTTGAATCGTGGGCTACTTTGGAGCGAACTGACCAGCCGGGTGTGATCCACGCAGAGGGCGGAGCCACCACGGTATGGGTCAATTTCCCTTTGAAAAAATCAGCACCTTTGCCCGAATGGATGCGGGTGCACTTGGTTTGAGGTGCTTGGTTTTGACGCGCTGCTCCTTTTATACAAACTTTCACATCTCCTACTAAATTATCAGCTTAATCCTTATTAATTAGTTTTTATGGTTATTATTTGAAGGTGTCTCGCTGCTTTTGTGGGACTGACGGAGATAACCACAGTGACGCTTCCCCACGAGTTGTCTGCGCAGATCATGCGCAAGCAACCGACCCAAAAACGCGCTCAACTCACCATTGACGCCATATTCGAAGCCACCTCGCAAATTGTTGACCGAGAAGGTGTCAGTGGTCTGACCACCAACAAAATTGCAGCCAAGGCTGGCTTCTCTGTGGGTACCTTGTATCAATATTTCTCAAGCAAAGAGGCTATTTTTCGCGCTATGTCGCAGCATGGGCGCAACTTGGTGCTGCGTGAACTTGAAAGCTATTTGTTTTCGGTCGAATGCAGCCAGGACCCAGAAGACATCAGGCCAGAAGTGTTTGTTCGTCGCTATGTGCAAATCTGCATACAAGGTTTTGCTTTAGGGAAAAGTTACCGACGTGCCATGAACCGCTTGTGTTGGCTGCTCGAGCAACCCGAGGAAACTGCCGTGTCAGTGCAAAACATGGTTGACCGCTTGATGGCTTGCTTGAAATACCTGCACCACCCTCTTTTGCCGGTCTTAGACGAGACGCAAACCTTTGTGCTGAGTCGCTCGCTCATGGGCTGTTTGCGTAGCGCATCGCTCGAGCGATTCGAGCACATGGAGTCGGAGGCATTTGAAGACCAGTTGGTTGATTTGCTCATGTCCCAACTGGTGCGCAACTTGGTGCCGGCTTAAGCCTTTTTTTCTTTAGGTATTCGCCCCATGGCATAAAACTCGGGGTTGGGCAACATATTTGAAAAACTCGCTATGCGGTTTGACAAGCCAAAAAAAGCGGTGATGGAGGCGATATCCCAAATATCTTCATCGCTGAAACCATGAGCGTGTAAAGGGGCAAAGTCAGCCTCCGCTATTTCGTCGCTGTGCATACATACCTTCATCGCAAAGTCGAGCATGGCACGTTGGCGTGGGCTGATGTCAGCCTTGCGGTAATTGGTTGCCACTTGGTCTGCCACCAAAGGCTTTTTCTCATAGATACGCAAAATGGCACCATGTGCCACCACACAATACAAGCAGTGGTTAGCGGCGCTGGTGGTGGTGACGATCATTTCCCGCTCGCCCTTGGTCAGGCCACTGTCTTCGCGCAACATCAAGGCATCGTGGTAAGCGAAAAAAGCCCGCCATTCGGCAGGTCGACGTGCCAAGGTCAAAAAAACATTGGGCACAAAACCGGCTTTTTCTTGAACCTCCAAGACTTTGGCCCGTATATCCTCGGGCAGGTCTTTGATTTCTGGGGCAGGGTAGCGCTTCATATTGTCTCCATTCGTCCCTTCATTATGCCCACGAGCCTTAGAATCGTTGCATTGCAGCAAAGGAGAGTGGCTTGAATAAATTGTTTCCCAGTGCGGCGGCAGCGCTTGATGGATTGGTCCGTGATGGGCAGTTGATTGCCGTTGGAGGCTTTGGTTTGTGCGGCATTCCCGAAGCCTTGATCGCTGCGTTGCGTGACAGCAAGGTGCAAAACCTCACCGCCATCTCCAACAACGCAGGTGTAGACGATTTTGGCTTGGGTTTGTTGCTGCAAACCCGTCAAATTAAAAAAATGATTTCCTCTTATGTGGGAGAAAACAAAGAGTTTGAACGCCAGTATTTGGCCGGTGAACTTGAATTGGAATTCACCCCACAAGGCACTTTGGCCGAAAAGCTGCGTGCTGGCGGCGCAGGTATTCCTGCGTTTTTCACTAAAACGGGTGTGGGTACGGTGGTGGCTGATGGCAAAGAATTACGCGAATTTGATGGCGAAACCTACGTCATGGAGCGCTCTTTGGTACCCGATGTGTCCTTGGTCAAAGCCTATGCCGCCGACCGCGTGGGTAATTTGCAATTTCGCTTAACCGCTCGCAACTTCAACCCTGCCGTGGCCATGGCAGGCAAAGTCTGTGTGGTGGAAGTGGAAAAAATCGTTGAGGTCGGCGAGTTAGACCCCGATCATGTGCATTTGCCAGGTATTTATGTGCACCGCATTGTGCTTAACGCCCATCCCGAAAAACGCATTGAAAAAAGAACCATCACAGAGAAAGCGGGGGTCTGACCATGAGTTGGAGCCAAGACCAAATGGCAGCCCGTGCTGCCCACGAATTAGAAGACGGTTTTTATGTCAATCTCGGCATTGGCATTCCTACGCTGGTGGCCAACCATGTGCCCAGCCATATCGAGGTGTGGTTGCAGTCTGAGAACGGCATGTTGGGCATTGGCCCTTTTCCCAATGAAGACCATGTGGACGCCGACCTTATCAACGCCGGTAAACAAACCGTCACTACCTTGGCGGGCACATCGATTTTTGGCAGCCACGACAGCTTTGCCATGATCCGAGGCGGCAAGATCAACCTCTCGATTTTGGGTGCCATGCAGGTGAGCGAAAAAGGTGATCTGGCCAACTGGATGATTCCAGGCAAGATGGTCAAAGGCATGGGCGGTGCCATGGACTTGGTCGCTGGTGTCAAGCGTGTCATCATTTTGATGGAGCACGTGGCCAAGAAAAAAGACGGCACAGAGGATTTGAAAATTCTGCCCCAATGCACCTTGCCGCTGACAGGTGTGGGGGTGGTCGATCGCATCATCACCGACTTGGCCGTGATGGACGTTACACCCGAGGGCTTAAAAGTGGTCGAACTCGCCGATGGCGTGACCCGCGAGTTCTTGCAAAGCAAGACCGGCGTAGCACTTATTTAGCTACTGAAAACCTTAGCCTAAGGGGAGGTTTGTGCCATGGCTTGGTCCATGGCCTTGCTATAGGTTTGAAAGTACTGAACCGCTTGAGGTGTAGGTACTAAAAATTTGGTGCGGCGGTTGCTGCCTTCAAAATGCGTGTCGATCATGCCAATTTCACGCAAGACATCTAATTTGCGGTGAATTGTGGCGGGCGAGGCAATATGCGACATCGCCATGGCCTCGGTCACGGTCAGTGGCTTGCCTTGTGATTGGCGAACAGCAATGGTCTCTAACAATTTCTTGGCATCAAGGTCTAAAGCGGGCAGTTCACCCTTGCCCTCGATAGTGTGAAGCAGCGTTAAAAAACGAATGTAAATGTGGTTGCGCATACAGAAAAATAATAACAGTTATTGATAAAAGTTTTCATTTATTTAATAATTATTAAATATAAATAAATTTATCATAATTAATTATTTGATAAACAAAATTTTTGATTTCTTCATATATTCAGTATATCGCCAATGCATAGGTATTTCATTTCCAGATATTCCGCCATGCCATGACTAGAGCCTTCTCGCCCCAAACCTGACTGTTTCACACCGCCAAAGGGAACGTGTTCGGTGGCAATGACGCCCACATTTATACCGACCATGCCGTACTCCAAGGCTTCTGCTACGCGGTAGATGCGCCCAACATCGCGGCTAAAGAAATAGCTGGCTAAGCCAAACTCGGTGTTGTTGGCTGCATCTATCGCTTCTTGCTCTGTTGAGAAACGAAACACCGGCGCAAACGGGCCAAAGGTTTCTTCCTTGGCGCACAGCATGCTGGCCTTGGCGTCGGCGATGACGGTAGGTTCGAAAAACTGACCTTGCAGTTTTTTACCACCGGCCAGCACACGCCCCCCTTGTTTGACGGCATCAGCCACATGGCGCTCGACTTTCTCCACCGCTGCGTCCTCGATCAAGGGGCCTTGCGTCACGCCTTCAGCAAAGCCATTACCCACATTCAGGGTAGCGACTTTGGCGGCAAATTTCTGCACAAATGCATCGTAAACACCGTCTTGTACATAGATGCGGTTGGCGCATACGCAGGTTTGCCCAGCGTTGCGGAATTTGCTGATCATGGCGCCTTCAACCGCCGAGTCAATGTCGGCATCGTCAAACACGATGAAGGGCGCATTGCCACCCAATTCCAAGGCCAGTTTTTTCACAGTGGGGGCAGACTGCGCCATCAAGATTCGCCCGACTTCGGTGGAACCAGTAAAGCTGATGTGACGCACCGTGTCGCTGGCGCAAAAAACCTTGCCTACAGAAATACTGTTGGCGCTGTCTGCGGTCAGCACATTCAACACGCCGACAGGCAAGCCAGCACGTACCGCCATCTCGGCCGCAGCCAAAGCGGTCAGCGGTGTGAGTTCGGCGGGTTTGATGATGACAGGACAACCCGCCGCCAGCGCAGGTGCGACTTTTCGGGTGATCATGGCCAAAGGGAAATTCCACGGCGTGATGGCAGCGCACACACCAATGGGCTGTTGCAGCACCATGAGGCGGCGGTTGTTGTCAAACTGGGGCAGGGTTTCGCCATTTACCCGCTTGGCTTCTTCGGCGTACCACTCGACAAAGCTGGCACCATAGGTCACTTCACCCTTGGCTTCTGCATAGGGCTTGCCTTGTTCGGCGGTGAGGATGCGAGCCAAATCTTCCACGTTCGCCATCAGCAAGTCATACCATTTGCGCAAAAGAATGCTGCGTTCTTTGGCTGTTTTACTGCGCCAAGCAGGCCAAGCAGCATCGGCGGCGGCAATGGCGCGGGTGGCGTCGTCGGGGCCGAGGTTGGCAACATCGGCCAACTTGCGCCCGTTGCTGGGGTCGAGCACATCAAAGCGTTGTGAGCCTTTGACCCACTCGCCATTGATCAGCGCATCGGTTTTAAGCAAGCTGGGGTCTTTGAGCAGGGCAAGGGGAGAGGTTTGCATGTCCATGGCAGAGCCGTTGTCGTTAAAAGGTCAACACGAATCATGGCATAAAATTCTGTATGACTTCAGCCCCCGTTTCTGTCGCCGACATTCGGCAAAGTTTCCTCGATTTCTTCGCCGCCAAAGGCCACACCGTGGTGGCTTCCAGCCCCTTGGTGCCGGGCAACGACCCCACCCTCATGTTCACCAACTCGGGCATGGTGCAGTTCAAAGACGTGTTTTTGGGCTCGGACAAGCGCTCGTATGTGCGGGCGGCCTCGGTGCAAGCCTGCTTGCGAGCAGGGGGTAAGCACAACGACTTGGAAAATGTGGGTTACACCGCGCGCCACCACACCTTTTTTGAGATGCTGGGCAATTGGTCGTTTGGCGACTACTTCAAGCGCGAGAGCCTGACATGGGCTTGGGAGTTGCTGACCGAGGTGTACCAACTGCCGGCTGACAAGCTCTATGCCACCGTTTACATCGAAGACAACGAGGCCCATGACATATGGGAAGATATTTTCGTCAAAGCGGGTTGGACACCCGAGCGCCTCAAGCAGGAAAACCGCATCATCCGCATCGGTGACAACAAGGGCGGGCGCTACAAGAGCGACAATTTTTGGATGATGGCCGACACTGGCCCCTGCGGCCCGTGCTCTGAAATTTTTTACGACCATGGCGACCACATCCCCGGCGGCCCGCCTGGCAGCCCCGAGGAAGACGGCGACCGCTTTATTGAGATTTGGAACAACGTGTTCATGCAGTTCAACATGGCCGAGGACGGCTCGGTCACGCCGCTGCCTGCGCCCTGCGTGGACACCGGCATGGGCCTCGAGCGCTTGGCGGCCATCCTCCAACATGTGCACAGCAACTACGAAATCGACCTGTTCGCCACGCTCATCAAAGCAGCAGCGCGTGAAACCGGTTGTGCCGACTTGGCCACGCCATCGCTGCGGGTGATTGCCGACCACTTGCGCGCCACTGCGTTTTTGGTCAGCGATGGCGTCGTGCCCTCCAACGAGGGGCGCGGTTATGTGCAGCGGCGCATCATCCGCCGCGCCATCCGCCACGGCTACAAGCTGGGCCAAAAAACGCCGTTCTTTCACAAACTGGTGCCTGATTTGGTTGGCCTCATGGGTGCGGCCTATCCCAACTTGGCGGCGCAGGCCGATCGCATCACCGCGATTTTGAAAACCGAGGAAGAGCGGTTTTATGAGACGCTGGAAATCGGCATGCACATCTTGGACGAGGCCTTGGCCGATGGCGTCAAGGTCTTGCCAGGCGAGGTGGCTTTCAAGTTGCACGACACCTACGGCTTCCCGCTGGATTTGACCAACGATGTCTGCCGAGAGCGCGGCGTGAATGTGGATGAGGCGGGTTTTCACACCGCCATGGACCGCCAAAAAAACCAAGCCCGCGCGGCGGGCAAGTTCAAGATGGACAAGGCGCTGGACTACAGCGGCGCCCCCACCCAGTTTGTGGGTTACGAGCGCTTGCAAGCGCCCGCCAAAATTTTGGCGATCTACCTTGATGGCGTGTCGGTCGCGGCCTTGAACCATGGCCAAAGTGGTGTGGTGGTGCTCGACACCACCCCGTTTTACGCTGAGAGCGGCGGCCAAGTGGGGGATGAGGGCGAGATGGTCTGTGGCTCGGCTCGCTTTGCGGTGGAAGACACCCAAAAAATCAAGGCCGATGTGTTTGGCCACCACGGCACGCTGACCCAAGGCACGATGAATGTGGGCGACAGCCTGCAAGCCTCGGTGGGCTCTGGCGTTCGCGCGGACACCGTGCGCAACCACAGCGCCACCCATTTGATGCACAAGGCTTTGCGCGAGGTGCTGGGAGACCATGTGCAGCAAAAAGGCTCTCTGGTGAATGATGAGCGCACCCGCTTTGACTTTGCCCACAACGCCGCGGTGACGGATGCCCAAATCGCGGACATTGAGGCGCGGGTGAACCATGAAATTTTGGCCAACGCCAGCACCCAAGCGCGGGTGATGGACATTGAATCCGCGCAAAAAACCGGCGCCATGATGCT
>NZ_JBBAOI010000010.1:0-77187 GCF_040401495.1 Limnohabitans sp. | reverse complement strand
GTGGACCTTCAGCACCAAGGCGCAGGGCTTGGCAAAGCACTGCTCAAAGATGCGCTGCTGCGCACTGCGCAGGCGGCGGATATTGCCGGGATTCGTGCACTGTTGGTTCACGCCAAGGACGAGCCTGCCAGGCAGTGGTATCTCAATTGGGAGTTTGAACCCAGCCCATCTGACCCGTTTCACCTGTTCCTTTTGATGAAGGACATCAAGGCCATGGTGGGCAAAGCCTGAGATAAAAGTTCCGGGAATTTGGCCGGTTGATAAATTGCACGAAAAGGCCTTGAAGCCTTCCAATATTGACCGCCGGGGGTGCTGCGTAAAACTTGGACTTGTTGATGTCGTAAATCCAAGACTTGCTCGGTAGTCCATGCGCACAGCAGGACTCGAATCAAGATTCAAGTTCCCTCTGTAAGTCAATCCACGCTGAATCGAAACTCAGTTTTTTTGCCATGGGTGAGCTTGCATCGACAGTCCGCCAAAACGGGGCAAGGTCTTGCGTGCTACCGGTCCGGTTGTATTCTTCCCAAGCATGCTCCGCCACTATTTTGAGGAAGATGGACGTAGAGACTGGGCATGTGGCATCGCACTTGTGTTTCTCTGCCAGTTTACGTCTGAAAGCTTGTACCGAAATGGTTGAGCCTGGTGGAATTTTTTTCAACTCATCCGCGACTTCCACTGGGGCGGCTTTGCATTCATCTTCTCGCCCCATGTTTTTTTTGCTCTCGGCACTGCTTACTCTAGCAAAAACTTTTTCGCTTCTTTCAAAATTTTCAAGGCTTCGTCTTCTTTGCCTTCTTTGAAAAGACGTTCGCCCTCTTCGCGCATGGCCTTGGCTTTTTCAAGCTCGGCACCTGTTTTGGTGGTCTTGCCAAAAGCGTTGTCCACGTATTTCATTTCACAGGGAACGGGGCCTGGGCAATGGGCAAATGCCAAAGAGTTCATGGACAAAACCAAGATCAACCATAATTGCTTCATCATTTCCTCGCTAAATCAGTCATAGATTGATTTCAGTTTAGAACAACTCCATTTACACAGGCTTACACCGCCCCAACCAAGGTCTTTGCTATGCTGGTCAAACAAATCTGGACTGCCAACGCTTACCGTAACTTCAATTACCTCATTGCTTGTGCGCAAACTGGCGAGGCTTTAGCCATCGATCCGTTGGACAGCGCCAAATGCTTGCAAGTGGCCAAAGACGAGGGTTGGGAGATCACCCAAATATTAAATACACACGAACACCATGACCACATTGGCGGTAATCAAGCTGTGGTGGATGCTACAGGCGCCAAGGTGCTGGCGCATGCCAAAGCAGCGGGGGCTATACCCGGCATGTTTCGCGGTCTGTTGGCGGGTGACATCATCAAAGTGGGCAAGACAGTGGAATTGCAAGCGCTGGACACTCCGGGCCACACCTATTGCCATATTTGCTTGCGCTCTCACACAGATCAACCCGCTTTATTTTCAGGCGACACCTTGTTCAATGCGGGAGCTGGTAACTGCCACAACGGCGGCAATGTCAGCGATTTATTTCGCACCTTTGACGAGCAACTCAGCCGCCTGCCAGACAACACCTTGATTTACCCCGGCCACGATTACATCGAGAACAATTTACGTTTCACCTTGAACCGCGAACCAGGCAACCTAGTCGCCCAACAATTGCTTAGTCAGGTGAGCGGTCAAGATGTGAACCAACCCTATGTATCCAGCATGGCAACAGAGCGAGAGGTGAACACGTTTTTTCGCCTTGACAGTGAGCAAGTCGTGGCAGAGTTGAGAAAAAGTTTTCCAGACTTACCAGACCAAGCCGATGCGCAGACCGTGTTTAAAAAACTGCGCGAATTACGCAACAGTTGGTGACGCCTAGGGGGGGCTGAGGCGCTCGATGATGAAGTCGGCAGCCGCCAAAATATGTTCTCTGGCATGGGCTTCGGCCGTATCCCCGTCGCCACTGATGATGGACTGCAGCAAAGCCGCGTGCTGGTCCCAAATATCGCGCGGTTTTTCGTCTCGCATCAACACCTCTCCCATGACACGCTGGGTATAGGTCCAGTGGGTGTCCATGGTGGGTGCCACCAGCAGGTTTTCCGATAAGGAATACACAAAATGGTGAAACGCCATATCAGCGGCAATCAGGTCGCTGACAGAGCCACTTTTGGCAGCCTCGCGGCCTTTGTTGATGAATTCAGGCCCTTCACGCTTGGCAGCGGCGGCATTGTTCAGCGCTGCTTTGCGAAATGCCAAGCCCTCGATGACGGCACGCACGTCGTACATCTGTCGAATATGGTCGGGGTCCAAGGGGGCGACGATCAGACCGCGCCCAGGCGCATCGCGCAGCAGTCCTTGGTTGCGTAGCAACAGCAATGCTTGTTGAATGGGTTGGCGCGAGACACCGAGCTCAGCGGCAATTTGCTCTTGGATGATGCGCGTACCTGGTGCCAGTTTGCCCGCTGATATTTCTTTCAGTATGGCCTCATGCACTTGCTCGACAAGATTGGGTTGTACAGACAATATTTTCACAAAAGACACCTGTTGTTCTGATCATGTTCGACTCGGCGGTGCTTCGCGCCAGTCGCGCTCGGCCTCGTCCCAGGCGCTGAGGGCCTGTAAATCCGGCACCCACGCCAGCCCCGATTTTGCGTCAGATGAGGCCGCCTCGGGCGTGACCAGCACATCGAGCAGTGCGGGACGGTTTTGCATGGCCTTGGCAATGGCTTCGTCCAAATCTTCTTCGCGCTCTACGCGTTGGGCGTGCATGCCAAAACTTCGGGCCATAGCAGCGTGGTCAGCAAACTGCAAACGGGTGCCCACCACCTTGCCGTGCGTCTCTTGCTGGTCGCGTACCTCGATAGCCCACGAACCGTTGTTGGCCACCACGATCAATACAGGTGCTTGATGGCGAACCGCAGTGTCTATCTCCATGGCATTGAAGCCAAATGCACCGTCGCCGGTGGCCACGACCACGATGCGGTCGGAGTGAACCAAGCTTGCCGCCACACCAAAGGGCGTCCCGATACCAATACATCCCAAGGAGCCTGGATCGAGGTAAGTAGTGGCAGGTAAGCCCACCCTGGTGAATGACAAAAAGTCTCCACCATCGGCCACCACCACGCTGTTAGCAGGCAGGGCTTTGCGTAAAGCAGCTAACAAGCGATTGGGGTGCATTAACCCATCGCTGCCTGCAGGTGCTTGTTGCATGCTTAGCTGCAATTTATGGGCGCGGCTCACATGCTGTTCACGCAAGCTTCTCGCCCACGCCAAGTCCGTTGCAGCTTGACGGCCTTTGGCCGCTTCCATGATGGCCAGCAAGGACTGGTTCACGTCCGCTAGCAATTCCACTGTCCCGCGTCGGTTGTCACGCAACTCGGCGGTGTTGTCTGCCAGTCGTAAAAATTGGGCTTCACCAAATACGGCAGGCGAGCCAAAGGCCAATTGGAAATCCAGTTTTCGGCCCAGGGTGACAACCACATCGGCTTGGCTCATCACATTGCCTCGCATCGCGGCAACCACAGAGGGGTGGTCTTCTGGCACCAAGCCCTTGCTTTCGCCCGTGTCCAAATACACCGCCCCCAAGAGGCTGAGCAGTTGCTGCAAAGCGGGACCAGCTTTTCTAGCGCCTCTGCCGGAGATGAACAAGGGGCGTTTGGCATGCCAAAGCAAATCGACGGCAGCAGCCACATCCTGCGGTGAGGGGGAGCTGATGGGGGCTTCACGCTTAATGAAAAATTCTGGCAACTGCACCGCCAGAGGAACCGCACTGCGCAAAGTGTCCACAGGGAAGTCCAAATAAGCAGGCCCGCTGTCGGCCCCATGCCCCAAAGCACGGGATACCGCTTCGTTCAGTTCTTGCAACACCAAGGCAGGGTGGCGCACACTGCGTGCATAGCGGGTGATGCCTTCCACCATGTCGGTGTGGTTCAAGTCTTGCAAGCCCCCACGGTTGTCCTGAGCGGTGGGCGAGGTGCCAGACAGCACCAGCACGCTGGCGCGGGCCACATGCGCATTGGCAATGCCGGTGATGGCGTTGGTCACCCCTGGGCCAGCGGTGACCAACGCCACGCCCAAGCCATGCGTCAATTCGGCTTCTGCGTGGGCCATATAAACAGCGGCGCGTTCATCGCGCACATCAATCAAGCGAATGCCGTGGGCGTCCAAGCGCATCCAAATTGGCATGATGTGGCCGCCGCACAAGCCATAGACCCGCTTGACGCCTTGGTTGACCAAAAAACGTGCGATCAAATCGGCCACAGACTGTTCAACCGAAGTAACTGCTTGCATAGGTATCCTTATGAAAGATAGAAAAATTGAGGGAAAACGCTGAATGTATTCTGAATTCAGAATACTATACTGTGGGCCTGAATATCGTAAAGCACGAGAAAACCCTATTGGATTTTGAAGGAAAACAACTTTGCGACGAACTCTCAATATCTCTGACATGGTTCGCAGCCATGCCCGTTTACGTCCGCAAGCCACAGGATGCTTGGACTCCAAACGAAGCTTGTCATTTGAACAATGGGACAAACGAGCCAGTGGCTTGGCGCAAGGCTTGATGGCCAAGGGTTTACAAGCGGGTGAGCGCGTGGCTTTATTGGCCTATAACAGCATCGAGTGGATGGAAATCTATGTTGCACTGGCTCGAGTCGGTTTGGTGGCTGTGCCCATGAATTTCCGCCTGACAGCGCCAGAGTTGCTCTACATCATGCAAGACGCACAGGTGGCAGGTGTGATTGCGGGACATGATCTGCACCCCCTCATAGAGGAAGTCCGCCAACAACTGCCCTTGAAGGCCTGCGTGGTGTTTGGTGGGCCGCCAGCCTCAGGCTGGCTGGCTTATGAAGAGGTGGTCAATACGCCATTGGTCAACCCCCAATGGCCCGATGTCAGCCCCAAAGACATATGTGCACTGATGTACACCTCGGGCACCACAGGCAAACCCAAAGGCGCACTGCGCAGCCACGAGGCCAGTACCCTGATTGCCTTTGCCACCGCCATGGAGATGGGTTTCAGCCGCCAAGACAAAGCTTTATTGGTAATGCCCTTGTGCCATGCCAACTCCTTGTATTTCGCCAACACCTTCATCCACTTAGGGGCCTGTGTCGTCATTGATGACAGCGCCAGCTTTAACCCCGAAGGTCTGTTGCAAAACTTGGCGCAACACACCATCACCTTCACCTCATTGGTACCCACGCACTACATCATGGTGCTGGGCTTGGCTAACCAGATCAAGGCTCGCTATGCCTTGGCCAGTGTTGCGCGGCTATTGATTTCCTCGGCACCTGCCAGCGAGCGTCTAAAGCGTGACATCATGGCCTTATTTGAAAACGGCAGTCTTTACGAGTTGTATGGCTCAACCGAAGCTGGTTGGGTGACCTTGCTTCGACCCGAAGACCAACTCACCAAACTCGGTTCGGTGGGGCGTGAATGGGCGGGCAGCGGCCCTATCAAATTGTTGAATGAAAAACGTCAAGAAGTGCCTGATGGCGAAGTGGGTGAATTATTTTCATGCACACCTTACGCCTTTGAAGGTTATTGGCAGTCCCCGCAAAAAACCGCAGAGGCCTTTGACGGCGAATGGGTGTCCGTTGGCGACATGGCCAAGCGAGACGCAGATGGCTACATCTGGCTGATAGACCGCAAGAGCAATATGATCATCAGCGGTGGCGAGAATGTTTACCCAAGTGAAGTCGAAAACGTGCTTTCTTCTCACCCAGACATTCAAGAGGTAGCGGTGGTGGGCGTACCCCATCCCAAGTGGGGAGAAAGTGTGTTGGCCGCAGTGGTGCTGAGGGCGCAAGCGTCAGCTACCAGCCAAGCTTTGCAAGACTTTTGCAGCAGTCGTTTGGCAGGTTACAAACGTCCACGTCAGTTTGTTTTTCTGCAAAGCCAAGATTTGCCCCGCACTGCGACTGGAAAAATTGTGCACAGACATTTGCGGCAGAAGTTCATCGACGCTTTCAAGCCGCAGGCACTCACTTAAGGTTTTGCTCTCGGCCTTTTCGCACACACTGCAAAGTTTGGTGCCAAAACTGCGGGCCTGATCCTCCATATTCCATAGGCAAATTCATCATGCCCATGTGGGCTGACTCAAGTTCCTTGAAGCTGTAAAAGCTCATCAGGCCGCGGCTGTCCATATCAAAGTAAGCCGTGCAGTTAGCACCTATTTCGCTTAAAGCGGGTTTTTGTGCGTGGGCGCATTCATGGAAGTACACAAAGTCCCATTGGGCGGGCGTACCTTTGGCGGTTCTTTGGTAGGCCTGTGCGTCAATGATGATGGTGGGCCAGTCGTTGGCATCAAGGCGCATGACTGCCACGGCCCTGCCCAATTCGGGGTCGCGTTCGCTCGGTGTGCTGTAGGTGTTCCATACCTCTGTGGCGAAACCCGAGAAACCGTTGCGCGTGACGGGACACTGAACCTCTTCACCATTGGAGAGGGTGAAAGCATTGCTCAGTGAGTGCGCAAACAGCAGCAAGTTGATCAGGGCTAATTTCACGAGCAAAAAGTAAAGTGAATTCATGGTTTAAAGCCATCGAAAAAGGTGAAAAAAAAGGCTGCCAAAGCAGCCTTGAAAGATGGGTAAGCAAGCAGTCCGCGACGATGCTTGCTCTCTCATCTGAGGATGTTAAAAACTTATTTTTCCAGCTTAAATACCATCACAGTACCGCCCTGAGGAACAGCTTTTTTGGTGTTGTCAAGGGCGTTGATGCCCGATTGCATACGCTCTGCGTCAATTCCCCAACCGGCTTGAACCGCAATGTATTGCTCGCCATTGACTTCAAAGGAGGAGGGTACAGCGGTCACGCCAGAAGGCATGCTGTATTGCCACAGTACCTTGCCGTTGGTAGCGTCAAACGCACGGAAGATTCGGTCGTTGGTACCACCTGTGAACAACAGGTTTCCACCTGTGGTCAAGAGAGGCGCCCAAATGGCGCGGTCGTATTTGTGCGACCAAGCCATTTTCCCGGTGTTCAAATCCCAAGCTTGCAGTTCGCCAATGCTGTCGGGCTTTTTGCCATCTTGGTAGCGCAAGCTACCCAACACACCCTCAATGGGATAACCGATGTAAAGGTCACCCTTTTTGTAGGCTGCTGGGTCAGCTGCAGGAAGCTCTGAGCACAGGTGGTTGTTGGCAGGTATATAGAAGAGCTTGGTTTTGGGACTCCAAGCTTCTGGGGGCCAATCTTTGCCACCCCACAAAGAGGGACAGAAGGTCACGGCTTTACCCATGCCAGGCTTTTTGCTCATGTCATAGGTGGGACGGCCCGTCTTGTTGTCTATGCTTTTGAACACATCGTTGTAGACGTAGGGAACACCGTTGACATAGTCGATTTTGCCGCTGGCCTGACGGTCCAGCATCCACAGGTAGCCATTGCGCCCAGCATGGACTGCACCTTTGACTTTTCGACCATTGATTTCTGTGTCGATCAGCACAGGCGCACTCACCTCATCCCAGTCCCATGCGTCGTTTTGGTGGTATTGATGGTGACCCTTGATCTTGCCGGTGTCCAAATCCAATGCGATGGTGGAGGTGGTGTAGAGGTTGTCACCGTCACGGCCTTCAGTTGGCCAAGGAGCGGGGTTGCCCGTGCCCCAATACGCAATATTGGTAGCGGGGTCGTAACTGCCAGTGATCCAGATACTGCCGCCACCATTTTTGTGGGTGTCGCCAGGCCAAGTATCGCCACCGGGCTCGCCAGGGGCGGCCGTGGTGTAGGTGCGCCAAACTTCTTTGCCAGAATTGGCATCAAAGGCGGCCACGTAGCCACGCACACCAGTTTCGCCACCGGAGGAGCCCACCAAAATCTTGCCTTTGGCTGCCAAAGGCGCCAAAGTGATGTAGTGCAAGGCTTTGACATCGCCTACCGTGGTGTCCCATACGACCTTGCCTGTTTTAGCGTCCAAGGCGATCAGGTGCGCGTCAACCGTGCCCACATAGACTTTGTCGCCATAAAGCGCCACGCCACGGTTGGTGTTGTGCAGCATCAGCAAGTCGGCAGGAATTTCTTTCTTGTAACGCCAGAGTTCTTCACCTGTGATGGCGTTCAAAGCAATCACCTGACCGTTGGGCGTGGTGATGTACATATAGCCGTTGTTCACAATGGGGGGAGATTGGTGGCCTTCGGTCACGCCAGTGGAGAAGGACCAAGCCAGATCAAGCTTCTTGACGTTGCCAGCGTTGATTTTCTCTAGAGGACTGTAGCCCCAGCCTTGGTAGTTGCCGCGGTACATCAACCAGTTTTTAGCCTCTGGGTTGATCAACCGAGCATCGGTTACGGGTTCATAGGGGCCAAGCTTGGTATCTGCGTGAGCCACTATGGCACAAGCACCCATCACTGCGATGAACAGTTTCTTTGTCAAATGACTCATTATTTTTCTCCTGAAAGTGAGTCGTGTAAAAAACCAGAGTTAGGAACCCTGGTTGGCGGGGGAACTGGGGGCAATGGCGAGAAATTCGCCGTCGAGCTTCAAGCTAAAACTGGGCAGGGGACGGGAGGCTGGGCCATCAACGACTTTGGCGCCATCCAACAGGTCGAACTTCGAGGCATGGCAAAAACACACCAACACTTTTTCTTTGGCAATCCAAGTTTTGACATCACAAGCCTGATGGGTACAAAGTGCCGAGTAAGCCAAAACGCCACCGGCTGAGCGTTCTCTGGTGGAGGCCTCCATTTGGTCTTCGGGTAAACGAATCAACACCAGTTTGTTGGCGCGGGACTCATTCTTGGGTTTTCCCGCTTTGGCATCAAAGGGAAACACCAGCAAAGGTTTAGCCACTTTCAAGTCGCTGGGGCGAAGGGGGGAGAAATCTTTCTCTGCATCCGCATCAACCAACAAAAGGGTCGTTGATTCAGCCAAGGCATTGCTTGACATAAAGGGCAGCGATGCGACTAACCCAGAGCCAAGCATTTGCAACACCTGACGACGATCCAAGTCAGAGCAGTAGGTGTTTCCAGCGCAACCATTGCATGTAGAAGAGTTTTTAAGTTCCATATATTTTTTGATTTCAAAGCCCTTGGAGCAGCAGAAAACTTTGAATGTAGTATTCTGAATTCAGAATACACCTAGGATTTTCCCTCAAAGGGTTTGTGCTAGAGAGGTATATGGGTACTTATTAGCTCTTTTTATTTGGACTGCAACATTGATGGGCTGACTAAAATCATCCAAAACCTGAACAAATTCGCATGAAACCCACTCAAATTCAAAAAGACCTTTTCTGGGTTTTCTTACTGGTCTTGGTTTTTGCAGGTGTGGCGACCCTCACGGAGTTGCAAGAACACGTGGCTTTGTTCAGTCAAAACTACGAAGCCTTGCAACTCGATGAGTTGCCGTTGACACTGCTTGTCTTGAGTCTGGGCTTATGGTGGTTTGCTTGGCGGCGTACCCAAGAAGCCCACGCCCAATTACAAGAGCGCATTCGTTCTGAACTCAAAGTGCAAGAACTCCTAAAGCACAACAGCGACTTGCTGCAAAGACTGTTTACCGCCGAGGAAGACGAGCGCTTGGCCTTGTCAAGAGAGCTTCATGATGAAATGGGACAAACCAGCACAGCCATCCGTACTGAAGTAGCCGTGTTGCAGCGCAGTGGACAGCTTCACCCGGCGGGCGAAGAGTCTGTCAAGCGCATTTCTAAGTCAGCCCAGCATCTGTCTCAAATGACACGGCAGATGTTGCAGCGTTTGCGCCCACCTGCACTCGACAGCATGGGTTTAGAACAGGCCTTGAGGGCTTTGTGTGATGACTGGCAAAACAGCACCCAAACGGTTTGTGAATTCACGATATTGCCCGTTCCTGAGGGTTTAAATGACTATGCTTGCGTGACTGTTTACCGTATCGTGCAAGAAGCATTAACCAATGTCACACGACACGCCAATGCCAAACATGTATTGGTAAAACTAACGATTGATTCGCAAGGACTGAACTTGAAAATTGAGGACGATGGTCAGGGTATGGCGGATACCCAAGCAGTACACCAAGGCTTTGGTATCTTGGGTATGCAAGAGCGTGTCGCCAGTGTGGCGGGCCGCATGTCCATCAGCAGTAAATTGGGTCAGGGTGTGCGTTTGGCCATTGAGATCCCTAAGGAGTCTTTGTGATTCGTGTTCTTTTGATTGATGACCATCCGGTTGTCCGAACAGGCTACAAGCGGTTGTTGTTGCAAGAGCCCGGCCTTGAGGTGGTCGCCGAGGCCTCCAATGCTGATGAGGGCTACCAAGCATTTCTGCTGCATCATCCCGATGTCACTGTCACCGATGTCTCCATGCCAGGCGCTGGAGGTTTAACTTTGCTGCAAAAGATTTTGCAAAGGCAAGCCGATGCCAAGGTTTTAGTGTGCAGCATGTACGACTCCGCTCAACTTGTTCAACGTGCTTTTGACAGTGGGGCCAAGGGATTTGTGTCTAAAAATGCAGAACCCGAAGAACTGGTGCGAGCCGTGCAAGCGGTTTTTCGCGGGCAGCAATACCTCAGTCAAGGCTTGCATACAGAAACTTTGAGCGGCGAATTTGCACAGGAAGCTCAACGCATTGCCTCATTGTCGCCACGTGAGTATGAAATTTTTCGGCTATTGGCCTTGGGGCACACCATTACAGAATGTGCCGATGTGTTGTGCGTCAGCCATAAAACCATATCGAACAACCAAACGCAAATCAAAGAAAAATTGCACTTGGAAACCATGACGGCGCTGGTGCATTTAGCCCAGCGCCATCAGGTGATTGAAGTGGTGGGTTCTTAAAACTTATAGCGCATACCCAACAACAGTGAACGTGTCGCACCAGGCGCCACAAACTTAGCAACGGTTTGCTCGCCAGAAGTTCCGTTCAAGGTTGAGCCATCGAGTGCAAAGTTGTTCGCGGCTATCAAGCCATAGGTTTCATAACGCTTGTTCAAGGCGTTGTTGATTTTTCCGAAAAACTCTAAACCCTTTTCAGCTTTGTAGGTGGCAGACAGGTTGAGCAGCGTATAGCCTTTGATGCTGGCGTCGGCCGAGGCTGGCGCTGCAGTTTCATCTATGCCCACCAAGCCGTCTTCATTGCCTTGGGTAATGAGCCTAGAAGTGCTGACAGTTGAAGCGCCAAGAGATAGCTTTTCGCTGGCTTGCCAATCAAGGTGAAGTTTCAAAGTGTTCATCGGCAGTCCTGCCATGCGGGTTCCTGGGGTGATGGTCATGGTTCTGTCGCCCGACATCAAACTGGCTGTGTCTTGGTAAGTGGCATACAAATAGCTGTACTGGGTGCGTAAGCTCCATACGCCCCAAGACTTGCTGGCACTCAGGTCAACCCCTTGGTAACGGGTTTTGGAAAAATTGTCAAAGTAACCCATGCCAGCGGTGGCACTGGGCGTGAACAAAATATCGTTTTTGTTGTTGGTGGTGTAGGCGGAAACGGCCAAGGCGTAGTTGCGTTCGTTTTTCCAGCGCATGCCCACTTCGATGGTTTGCGACACCACTTGCTTCAACTCTGGGTCGGCTTGCAAGCCTGTAGGCAGTTGGCAGGGGTTGGCTGAGTCAGCACAGCCCAACTCAATCACGGTGGGTACACGGTTGCTTTGGCCAATATTGCCAAAGAAGGTCATGCTGTCGTTCAACTTGTGCGTCAAGCCCAATGAGGGGTTGAATTTTTTGTAAGTGAATGTTTCTTTGGCGGCCACCACACCAGCTTGCCAAACATTATTTGCGTCGTAGTAATCGGTCAGGGTGTTGCTGACGGTGGAACGGTTGTACCTGCCTGCGAAGGTGACATAGGTGGCAGGCGTCAAGGTGTAGGTGTCGGCAAGGTAAATGCCTAAAGCCGTGGTGTTGCCCACTACACCTGCGGTAGTTTTAGCAGCTGTGCAGCCGCTGGTGGAAACTTCTCGGGTATCGGTGTTTAAGGGACATTGTTCTTCAGTAGAGGTGTAGCTGCTTTTGCTTTTATCCAGTGCCGCGCCTACTGTGAGTTGGTGGGCATCCCATATTTTCGTGAGGTTGGTCGCCACGCCATAGCTGTTTTGCGAGGTGGTGGAGCGGCGGATCAGGCCGTCTATGGTGTCGTCGGGTGTCAGGAAATCATTGCAACCGGCACCGTCTCCATCATCACACTCCACATCACCCCCTATGCGGTTTTGCGTGCTTCGGCGGACATAGGCCGTGGCTGAAAGCTCGGTGTTGGCGTCAAGCACACGTTGAAAATTGAAGGTCAGTAAGTTGGTGGTGTTTTTGGTTTCATCAGGGTAGGAGTACACAGCATTGCGATTGCGCTCGTACAAACCTGCAACGCCTGAGGCGGTGGTTTCATCAAGCCCCGCGTAATTGGTGCTGGGCGTCAAGCCATTGCCCATCAGTTTGCTGTTGCCTGACAAAAAACTCACATCCCAGTTGCTGTCGTTTTGGGTGCGTCCCACTTTGACAAACAAATTTTGCAAGTTGCCAGCGGACTCATCGCGCCAACCTTGTTCACTGAAGGCGCTGCCAGCGATAAAGCGGTGCCAACCGTCTTCAGACTTGCTGCCATGGGTGAGGTCTATTTTGGTGCGGCCAAAACTGCCCAATGAAAGCCCCAATTCATTGCCTTGGGTGGTCAATCCAGATTTGGTGGTGAAAGCCAGCGCTCCACCGAGGGTGTTCAATCCATAAATGGGGTTGGAGCCTGGCACCAATGTGACATTGTCAAAAGCTGCTTCGGGAAACATATCCCAATTCACCACATCGCCAAAGGGTTCGTTCACACGGACACCATCGAGGTAGACCGACAAACCTTGCGATGCGCCTAAAGTGGCGGATGCTCGTAAGCCGCGGTATGTGACATCTGACTGGTAAGGACTGCCCTGTATGTCGTTGACATTCACGCCGTTGAGGTTTTCAGTCATGTATTCACTGAGGTTAAGTGAATTGCCTTGGCGTAAAGTGGCACTATTGAACGTTTGTACGTCGTAAGGCAGCTTGCTTTTTTCAATGCCTATGCCTGGCAGTGGTGAAGTGTTGACCACTTGCACCTCTTTCAAAGTGTTAGCGGGATCGGAGGCGTTTTGCGCATAGGCATGGGTGGCCATGCTGCTTGCAAGTACTAAGCAAAACAACGGATTTTGCAAAGGTTTATTTAAAAACATAGAGCACTTTTTCAACAAATTGACATGAACTGCACTCTAGGTGCTACTTTAGGATTCACCTAGGGAAAAATTCCTGTGAAAAATAAATCGCCATGGAATCGAAATAGCCGGCTAAAACAGTTGTTCCAAAATGAGAATTTGAGAGACCCTACTAGGGCTTCCCCTAGGGTATTAAGAGCCATTAATTAGTAATATGTCTGCTGTCCGCATCCCTCAATCAAGGAAGTATTTATGAGCCTTCAACTTCAAGTCAACGGTAAAACCGTTCAGTCCCATTCCGACGCAGACACGCCTCTGCTGTGGGTTCTTCGCGATGAACTCGGCATGACCGGAACCAAATTTGGTTGCGGCGCAGGCCTGTGCGGCGCATGTACCGTGCATGTCAACGGTGAAGCCGTTCGTTCTTGCCAAACCCAAATCGGAACAGCCGCTGGCCAAAAAGTCAGCACCGTCGAAAGCCTTGGCGCCACTGGCAGCCACGCCCTGCAAAAAGCATGGGTCAAACACCAAGTTCCCCAGTGTGGCTACTGCCAATCTGGTCAGCTCATGAGCGCTGCGGCACTCCTTAGCAAAAACAAAAACCCCAGCGATGCAGACATTGATGCCGCCATGGCTGGCAACATCTGCCGTTGCGGTACTTACACCCGTATCCGTGCTGCTGTGAAAGACGCTGCATCCATGATGCGCAAAGCCTAATTCAAAGGAAATAAACCATGATGAGCACACAAACCAATCGTCGCGACTTCCTTAAAACCACCACCGTCACCACCTCCGGCCTAGTCTTGGGTGTGGTGTTGCCTGGCACAGTCGCTGAAACCATGGCCGCTGGCACATTGCACACCCCCAATGCATGGGTGCATATTGCCGACGACAACACCATCACTCTTATTTCTGCACGTTCAGAAATGGGCCAAGGTGTTTACACCTCTATGCCCATGTTGATCGCTGAAGAGTTGAACATCGACGTCACCAAAATCAAAGTGGCTGCAGGCGCACCTAACGCTGTTTACGTCAACGCTTTGTTGGGCGCCATGATCACTGGTGGCTCCACCTCTGTTCGTGAAGGCTACGAAAAACTGCGTATCGCTGGCGCACAAGTGCGCGAAATGTTGGTTGGCGCTGCAGCTGCTGAGTGGGGCGTTCCTGTCAGCGCAGTCAAAGCTGACAACGGCATGTTGATGGGCCCAGGCGGCAAAAAAGCCACTTACGGCCAAATGGCTGAAGCTGCTTCCAAGCAGCCCGTGCCTGAAAAACCCGCCATCAAAGCTGCCAAAGACTTCCGCGTCGTTGGCAAGCGCATTCCCCGTACCGACGTGCCTGCCAAAGTCAATGGCACTGCCGAGTTCGGTATCGACGTCAAATTGCCCGGCATGGTTTACGCCAGCTTGGAGCAGTGCCCCGTCATCGGCGGCAAAGTGGTTAGCGTTGACAGCGCAGCCGCCAAAGCCATGGCTGGCGTGGTGGATGTGGTTGAAATCCCTGACGGCGTTGCTGTTGTGGCCGCCACTTACTGGCAAGCTGTCAAAGCTCGTAAAGCTTTGAAAATCACTTGGAACAACGGTGCTGGCGCTTCTTTGTCAACCGCTTCCATGTTGGCTAGCCACAAAGAAGCTGCTGCTTCTGGCAAGGTCCTGCCCATCCAGCCTGCCAAAGGCGATGCTTCAGGTGCCATCGCTGGTGCTGCTAAGAAACTTAGCGCTACCTACGTCACACCTTTGCAATCACACTCTCCTCTGGAGCCCATGAACTTCACTGCCCACGTTACTGGTGGTAAAGCTCGTTTAATTGGCCCAACCCAGTTCCAGCAAGGCGCTCAAGGCGCTGCTGCTGCAGCTTTGGGCATGAAGCCAGAAGACGTTTCTGTAGAAACCACCTTCTTGGGTGGTGGCTTCGGTCGTCGTATCGAGTTGGACTTCGTTGTACAAGCTGCCCAAATCTCTAAAGCTGTCAAATTGCCAGTTAAGTTGATCTGGTCACGTGAAGACGACATGACCCATGACTTCTATCGTCCCGTTGGTTTCAACCAATTGAGCGCTGGCTTGGATGCCAACGGCATGCCTGTCGGTTTGCACTTCAAAGTCACTTCACAGTCCATCACACAACGTGCTTTCGGCTTGCCAAAAGACACCATGGACCCCTTCATGGTGGAAGCCGCTGTTGCGCCTTACAACATAGCTAACACACAGCACGACCTCGTCATCCATGATGCAGGTTTGCGTGTAGGTTACTGGCGTGGTGTGAGCCACAACATGAACTGTTTCGCCAACGAAAGCTTTGTTGACGAGATGGCTCTGGCTGCTGGCAAAGACCCCGTCGAATACCGTATGGCCATGTTGGAAGGTAAGCCCCGTTTCCAAAACGTGCTCAAGTTGGCAACTGCCAAGGCTGGCTACAGCAAAGGTGCTCCTAACGGACGTGCCTTCGGTGTTGCCATCATGGAAGGCTATGACACCTACGTCGCAGTCGTTGCTGAAATCAGCAAAGGCGCTGACGGCGAAGTCAAAGTTCACAAAGCAACTGTCGCTGCCGACATGGGCATCATTGTGAACCCAGAAATCGTTGAGCAACAAATCCAGTCTATGGTCATCATGGGCATGGGTACTGCTCTGAAGCAAGCCATCACCATCGAAGGCGGCGTGATTCAGCAAACCAACTTCAATACCTACGCCATGGTTCGTACCAACGAATCACCCTTGGTAGATATTATTTTGGTCAAGAGCGCAGAGAAGCCCGGCGGTATTGGTGAACCTGTCACCGCTACCATCGTCCCAGCTCTGGCCAACGCTGTTGCCAAGCTCACTGGTAAGCGTGTTCGCAACCTGCCTATCACTGGCAAAGCGATTCAAGAAGCTTAAATCTCCCTCTGATCTACCCAACTGCTTATGCGGGGTTGGGTGGTTCAGAAAGATAAACCTTCTAAGAGCGGCTAACCCCGCTCTTTTTTTTCGTCTTTAAAAAGGAGTCAATATGTCTAAACCAGTGATCGGGTTTATTGGAGTGGGTTTCATGGGCGCAGGCATGGCCAAAAACTTGGTGACCAAGGGCTACAGCTTGGTCATCATGGGGAACAAAAACCGCGAACCTGTAGAACGCTTGAAAGCACTGGGTGCCACCGAAGCTACTTCTGCCAAAGCGTTGGCACAGCAATGCGACATCGTGCACCTGTGCGTAACCGGTTCACCGCAGGTGGAGTCGTTGATGAACGGCCCCAACGGCATTTTTGCCAGTGGCAAAAAGGGGCTTATCGTGATCGACTGCTCAACCTCCAACCCAGTTTCAACCAAGCAGCTTGCTGAAGTTGCCAAGGCACAAGGCATGCATTTCATCGATGCGCCGCTGGGCAGAACACCCGTGGAAGCCGAGGCAGGTACTTTGGACGCCATGGTGGGAGCGGACGATGCTGTGTTTGCCACGGTGAAACCTGTTATTGAATGTTGGGCCGCCAACATTGTGCATTTGGGCCCCGTAGGCTTGGGCCACACCATGAAGCTGGTGAACAACTTTTTGGCCATGGGTTATGCCGCTTTGTTCTCAGAGGCATTGTCCATCGCCCGAAAATCGGGTTTAAGCAAAGAGCAGTTTCATGCAGTGATTGGATCTGGCAGGATGCGCAGCCCTTTTTACGATACTTTCATAAAGTGGACCATGGACGGCGACCGCCATGCCCACAAGTTCACCATCAGCAATGCCCACAAAGACATGCGCTACATGGCGAGTCTTGCCAATGAAATTGGAGCGTTGGCCCCTATTCAGGCGATGGTGAAAAACTCTTTTGCAGCCATGGAAGCGCAAGGAGAGGGTCAGTTGTTTGTCCCCATGCTGGCAGATTTTGTGGCCGAGCAAAATGGCTTAGCCCCATCGCACCAACGCTAGAAGAAAAAAAACCACCTCAGAGCTTGAGGTGGTTTTCACAAAGAGCTTGAGAAACTATTTCTTTTGGACAGTACTTAAGAAATCGATGATGCTTTTGATTTCTTCATCTGGAATGATGCCGCCCCAAGTGGGCATGCCCAAGTCTGGTCTGCCTTTGGTGATGGTGGTGAAAGCCACATCTTTCCATTCGTCCTTATAGCGCAGGTTAAGCTTGCGTAAATCACGCTCCATGACTGGCGAAGCCCCGTTAGCGCCATGACAATGAGAACATTTGTTATTGAAGACAGACTTGGCTTCATCAGGGCTTAAGCCTGCATTGGCAACCACCCACTCAGTTTTTGGCTGGTCTTTCACGCCTACTCGCACAAAGCCCGACTTGGCGGGTGCGTGCTGAGCAGTCAAAGTGGGAACTGCAGGTACAGTGGATTGGGTGCTACGAACCAAATCGATGGGAGATTGCGTGGGAAAGCCATATTTCACCACCAGTTTGGCAATTTCAGGTTCTAGCTCATTCAAGGCTTGGTTGATTTGGTCTTTCAAGCCAGGCTTAGATTTAGAAACCGCCACAGCGACCTGACCGCCCAAGCTTTCACCACGAACAGGCAACACTTGCCAGCGGCTGTTGAATTGCTTGAGGTTGTCAAAGCCAGCACTGGGGCCCCACATCAAAGCCAAGTCAACCTCGCCCTTGTTAAGCGCTTCAAACAATTGTTCATGGGTACGAAAGGTATTCCATGTGTGGCCTTCACGGGTAGCCAACAAAATTTGGGGGGGGGAGCCGAACATCACACCCACACGTTTGCCTTTGAGGTCAGCCAAACCTCTGAAGGTTTGGCCTGCAGGTGCCACGATGGCATAGCTGACACTCAAAAACGCATTGCTTTTCTCAACGCCTTTGACACGGTACTCAGCATCAGCGGGTAAAGCGAAGTAAGCATCGCAGCCTTCCATGGTATTGCGCAAAGCACGGCGTTGGTTAAAAGACAACCACCACACGTACTCCACCGTGGTGCCCAATCGTTTACCCACCATTTCAGCCAAGTCGATATACAAACCCTTGTCGGGACCTTCTGACTTGCTAAAGGGCAGGTTATCGGGGTCAGAACACACACGCAAGGGTTCAGCAGCTAAGGCTAAAGACGAGGTCATCGCTGCCAAAATAAAAGCAGTTATGCGCACACGTGTAGAGTTCATATTCAGCTTAAACATTTAAAAACTCCGCAAAAAATAAAATGATGACTTTGAAAAAACTGTTCAACACAGTGCTTTAAAAGTAAACCTTGATTTGAAAAAAACACCGCCCCGAAGGGCGGTATCTTCATCACAACAACTGATATCAGTTCAAAGTGAATACAAACAAGGTGCCGCCTTCAGGGCTGGCAGCAACCATTTTTTCACCCAAAGCGCCCAAGAAAGCGGGAATGGATTGTGTGCGGCCTGACACCACGGCGATGTACTGCTTGCCGTCCAAGGTGTAGGAGATAGGTGCAGCAGAGATGCCTGAACCTGTAGCGAACTTCCACAGCTCTTTACCTGTTTTAGCGTCATTGGCACGGAAAGTACCTTTGAGGTCACCGGAGAACACCAAACCAGTTTTGGTGGTCATGGTGCCGCCGCCCCAAGGCAGTTCGTCTTTGTTGAACCAAACTTCTTTTTGTGCAACGGGATCCCATGCTTTCAAACCACCGCCGTGGCCACCAGGACCGACTTTGCCCAAGTCAAAGTTCACGCCCAAGTAGAACTGGCCGCGCTTGTACTCTTCTTGAACGCCTTCGAGGTCCATACACAGATTAAGTGTGGGGATGTAGACCAAGCCGGTGTTGGGGTTGTAGGACATGGGCATCCAGTTTTTGCCGCCCAACAAGTTGGGGCAAATGTCTTTGGCCCATTTTTTCAACTGGGGACGCTTGACGTTACCAGCGGTTTCAATGGGTGAACCTGTTTTAAGGTCAATACCAGTGGCCCAGTTCACGCCGTTCACGAATTGCTTGGCAGAGATCAACTTGCCGTTGGCACGGTCGATCACATAGAAGAAGCCGTTACGGTTGGCTTGCATGATGACAGGCACTTTTTTGCCGTCAACAGGCAGGTCAGCAAACACGAGTTCGTTCACGCCGTCATAGTCCCATGCGTCATGGGGTGTGAACTGGTAATGCCAAACGATGTTGCCAGTGTCAGGGTTCAAAGCAACCACTGAGGCGGTGTACAAGTTGGAGAACTTGCCGATGTCAGAGGTGTCATTGCCACGAACAGCAGCTGTCCAAGGAGAAGGATTGCTGGTGCCGTAGTAAACCAAGTTCAATTTAGGATCGTAAGAACCGACGTTCCAAGCAGCGCCGCCGCCAGTTTTGCCAGAGTCGCCCTTCCAAGTGTCAGCATTTTTTTCATTGCCAATTGGCACGGTATGAGTACGCCAAACTTCTTTGCCGGTACCTTGGTCAAGAGCTACCAACGCACCACGTGCACCGTACTCGCCGCCGCCGAAACCGGTGATGACCAAGTTTTTAGCGATGGTGGGGGGGGAAGTGATGACGGAACCTTGGGTGTAGTCAACCACTTTGGTTGTCCACAGTTCTTTGCCCGTTTTAGAGTCCAAAGCAGATACTTGGGCGTCAAGGCGACCAATGAAGATCTTGCCATCGTTGTAAGCCGCACCGCGGTTGTTGACGTCGCAGCAAGCGTATTGGTCAATCGCTTTTGGCATTTCGGGAGACCACTTCCAGCGAAGATCACCGGTTTTGGCGTTCACAGCAAAAACGTTTTTGGGACCGAAAGAAGAAGTCACGTATAAAGTGTCGCCAACCAAAATGGGGGACGATTCTTGTGAGCGGTTGGAGCCGAGTTGCAGCGCCCATTTGACAGACAGCTTGTTCACGTTGGCGGCAGTAACTTGTGTACCTTCGCTATAACGTGTGTTGCCGGTGTCACCACCGTAGGTTGGCCAGCTTTGGGCACTGGCCAGCGTTGCTGCGCCCAAGGCGGCAGCCAACGCGGCTGATTTAACTAACAGTTTCATACAGGTTCCTTCAGGGTTAAATAAAGAACAACGGGAAATACACTAACCAGCATATTTTCAAAGACTTGTATAAGACTAGCCCTAGCAGAAACCCTAGTTGGGTTATTCCAGATATAAAAATTCTCAAAAAGAAACACGGCTGACATTCAGATGTAAGTTTACTTACGGTTATGAGTAAGTTTTCGATAAGTTAGGGGGTGAAATCGAGCAATCGCATACGCAAATGCCCCCCTTGGAAAAATTGGGCTGTGGTGGGTTCATCGCGTTCGAATTGCGCCAAACCTACGCCTGGGCAATACCACTCCCTTGTCAGCAGGGGGGTTGGTTGATAGGTGCGGGTATCGTCATGCCACAGCATCAACTCCATTTGCCCGTCAACACGGACACATTGCTCAAAGCGTCCTGCTGGGGTGTCCAGCGATACTTCCAGCGCACCTAAGGTGTAAACCATGGGCACGCTTTTGTATTTATCGATATTGCGAAATTCTGCAGGCGTTTCATTGCGCCTACGCAAAAAATAAGGGAGGGTGTTGTGCTTCCATTGGGTGCCCACAGTCAAGGTGTTGGGCAGAACTTGGCGGGGTTCTTCGTCCATCACGGCTTGCTCTTGCAGTGGTGACTTCATAGCGACTCGAGCCACACCCTTGTCAGTGATTTGAAACCAGTACTCATGGCCATTGCTGCTTCGGCGCAGCCAAGCTGTCGAGCCATCTGCCAGTGTGGCACTGCCCAAGTTGTGAAACTCCATTGTTTGTTTAACCGTTTTACCTTCTGGGTTGTCGTACACCGTTTCTATTTCATAGCTCCACCGTTTGCCCGCACCAAGGGGAAACAAAGCGTTGTCGTTGGCCGGCTTGTCACACCCTGAGAGCACCAGCAGGCTGCAAGCAGCAAGGAATAAGCAGCGCATGGTCATTTCTCTGGCACTTGAGGTGTAGGCAAGTCCAAAATCTTCACCTCTTGCTCGTCAGTGCCGGGGTTGAGCCAACTTGGTCCTTTACCGTTACCTGCCTTGACTTCAGCTGTACCCATTTGCGGCACGCCCTCGCGGCCTTTTTTCATGCCATCGGCAATTTGCTCATGAAGGACTCGGGAGTAGGGGAGTTGGTAGGCACGTGGGTGCATCACGCTTTTACCTTCCTCGATGGGGGTCACCCACATGTACAAAGCGCCAGGGAATTTGCCGCGTGGTTCATCCACAATCGCGGCAATCATCACAAAGCGTGGTGGCAGGGCGTCGGTGCTGGGCAATCCCAACAAGGAATGCACACTGGCAAAGCCGAAGAAATAAAACCCCGTCACGCCGATGGCCAGCAAGCCTTTGAGCCAACGCGGCCAGTGCGAAAAAACCAAGGCCAATGCCAACAAAAAAGCAAAAATAACGAAGACAAGAATAAAGGTAAGCGACATATTAAAAAGACTTAACAAGAATTTTGGGGATGGTGTTGATATTGTCGACACCGCCATTGGGAGTGACTGTAAAGCGAGTCATGGTCACCTCTTTGCCACGGCTCTCGAGTGTGGCTTGTCCGTAGTAAACCACCTCGGCTTTGGGATTGACCTTGATCACTGACAAAGTAGCTTCAACCGGTTGCCCTGTTTGCGGGTCGTTGCGGTCAATTTCTTTGGTTTCATAGTAATGTGCATTGACCACATACTCACCCGGGACGATGCTGCGAATAGTCACCACTTCTTGGCGCAAAGGGTTGACCACCTTTTTGCCATTGATCATGATGGTGTTGTTGGAGTTGCCTCTGTCATCGCGGTCTAGGTGCATCAGGTCAGCCTCGCGATTGCGAAACCAAACGCTCTCGCCAGATGGGCCTTGCACCCACAAATCTAAATCATTGGGGTTCAAGTCAGGCCACGACAGCGTGATGATGAATTCGGCTTTAGCAGGTATGTCGCCAGACTTCAAGGCCTTGGGGTTCATGGCCAACAAGGCAATGATGAAGCAAAACACAAAAGCAATGAGCATGTTGAACAACATGTCGTAAAAGGGGTCAACCTCGGGTTCGCGAGAGTGTCTGAGCTTGCGCATAAAACGGCTGTGATTAGCGAGCGATTCGCATACCGTGGCGCTGCGCCTGCGCCACCAAATCATCGGCAAACCGATCCATGCGGGTGAGTTGAAGCCCCAGCAAGATATTGCCGACCAAGCCCACCATGGTGGTCAGCAATGCAACGCCAAGACCTGAGGTGAGATTGCGAAGAAGATCTTGGGCTTGCGAGGGATCAAAGCTTTGGATCTGGCCAATTTGCATGGCAAGCACTGAAAAACCAATCACTTTGCCAAGCAAACCAAGCTTGAGTTGAACGCCATTGACCCACCATGCAGTGGAATGTGGGCCATGGGTATGCTCCATCAACAAGTCAAGCGGTGCGCCGCTGTCTTGGGGGTTCAAGGCCAAAGCATTCCAGTATTCACCTGCCCAGCCCTCGGCTTGCACCATGAACTCCACACCCGAAGCGCTGGCCAGAGACAGCAAATCTCTTTGCCGCGTGAGTTCTTTAGAGCGTACCCCGCACCACAAAGTGGACACAGCAAAAACGATGATGATGACCAGAGTGATACCTGTAGGGTCAGAGCTAAGAAGTAAATGCCATACCCCTTGAATGCCCAGCAACCAAGTGGCAAATACAAACAAGCCTACCAAAACCAACCACTCAAACCACAATGGCTCGACTTCCCAATGAGGGTTTTGTTTCTTCAGGTTTTGGAAAAAAGACTTCAAGTGAACTGCCTAATAAGAAGAGGGCGGATGATAACGGACGAGGACATCCATACGACAAGTTATCGGAAAGTCACGATTCACTTGGGTGAATTAAGCCCAGACGATGGGCAATCAAAATAAGTTCAGAGAGATTACCAAGTTGAAGCTTTTGCTTGATGCTGTACAAATGTGTTGAAACAGTTGATTCAGATAAATTGAGTCTTTCGGCCACTTGCGGCAATGAAAGCCCTTTTGCAAATTGCAAGAAAACTCCAAACTCTCTGGCAGAAAGATCTTCAAGCGGATCAATGCCGCCATCGAGTTCACTGAGAAATAACTTTTGCGATAAATCAGGTTCAACAAAACGTTTTTTCTGAGCTACGGTTTTAACCGCTTCATACAAAGTTTGGTGTGCAGATTTTTTGGACAAATAGCCCAATGCACCAAAAGCCAATGCACGTTTGAGATAAATAAATTCTTCATGTGCCGTGAGAACAATGATTTTGGCCTTGGGATATTTATCCAAAAACCGCTTGATCGTTTCAATGCCCCCCATACCTGGTAAATCAATTTCTAAAATGACGATGTCGGGTTGATGAAGTTTGTACAAATTCAAAGCTTCTTCCCCGCTGGATGCTTCAGCGACCACAGCAATATTTTCAAACGTCATGAGCAAACGTTTAAAACCAGCTCGCACCAGCAAATGGTCGTCAATCAGCATCAAATTAAGCGTAGCCATCTGCAATAAAAATCAATTGGATTTGAATTTTTGAAGCGATGCGGCACTGGAGTTGATAGTGTTGACCATGCAGTGAACCATAGGCGTTTCAAAAATCCCATGCCCAGCGCTCTCGACCCATTGCAGTCGACTGCGGGGGATTTTTTGGTGAATATCCCAGCTGGATTCCGGTCTGCACACCCAGTCCAGTCGGCCCTGTAAAAGATCAATCTGAATATCAGTAAGACTGCTCAGATGAGGTAACAAGCCTTCTTCAGGAAAGAAGCATAGGTTTTGAAGGTAGTGACTTTGAATCTTGTATTTACCCATTAACTTATCTGCTTCGTGTGGGCTCAAGGGCGTGACGGATGAATCTGCAAAGCTACGTTGCAACAATGCGTTTTCCCATGTGTTCCAAGACTGTGCCAACTTAAGCGCTGTTTCCTTGTTTGCCTCCAAGATATGAGAGCAAAGGTAATGGCAAATATTGTCCTGAAATTTGTCCGGAATATGTTCGACCAGTTTTTTCCAAGCATCAGGCATGAATTGCTTGGCATCTTGGAAAAACCATTTCAAGTCACTGCGCCTAGAAAGAAAGGTATTTCTAAGAACAGCTCCACTGAAAACCTCAGGGTGTTGGCAGGCATAAGCCAAGGCAAGACCCGCTCCCCAAGAGCCGCCAATCACCAACCATTTTTCAATATTCAAATGCTTTCGCAAGCGCTCAATGTCATGAATCAAATGTGGTGTGTCGTTGTTGAATAAAAGATTCTGAGCATTGCTGCGACCGCAGCCTCTTTGATCAAACAGGATGGCCCTGCAGAGGTTGGGATCAAAAAATTGTCGGTGTCGTGCACTGCAGCCACTGCCAGGCCCGCCATGCAGAAAAATCACAGGAACGCCTTGGGGATTTCCGCACTCTTCAAAATAAACTGTGTGTCCATCCTCCTCAGGAAGCAGCCCATGATGAAAAGGTGTAATGGGTGGAAATAAGTCCGTAGGGGTTTGATTCAACATCCTCAGAATATAGGCGCAACTAAAGTTTGAAAGATAAGCATGTGTTGAGACTAGGGATTTCCCTAGGGCCGACTCATGAAATTCACGAGGGCAAATTCCTTGAATTATGGAGTTAGAAAACACCTGTACCCAGCATAATAAGCACTTGTGTTCGGAATGACTCTGTTCACGATTTACCGTGATTTACGGCTTCCATTAGGAGATTCACCATGAAATGGCAAACCCCTGCAGCAAGCGACATGCGTTTCGGTTTCGAAATTACCATGTACATTGCAAACCGTTAATTTGACGGTGGTCTGTTGAGGCAACTCAACAGACCTTTCAAATTCTTTGATGATTTCCGCGCTTGACGCGGTTTTTTTTTAGGCGAAACTATTTTGAAAATACAAGTCCTTGGATCAGCTGCTGGCGGTGGGTTCCCACAATGGAATTGCAATTGCCCCCAGTGCAGTGCTGTTCGAGCGGGTAGTCTCCATCACCGCGCCCGAACCCAGTCCTCTATTGCCATTTCTTCGAACGCACAAGATTGGCTGCTGGTCAACGCTTCGCCAGATATTCTTCAGCAAATCAAAGCTTTTCCCCAGTTGCAACCAGCCCGCTCTTTGCGTGACTCGGGAATTGCTGCAGTCATGCTCATGGATGCCCAAATTGACCATACGACCGGTCTGTTGATGTTGCGCGAACACAAGGGGCGTTTACCTTTGTGGTGTCACCCCTTGGTTAAAGAAGACCTGACGACCGGCAATCCTTTGTTTCATGTGCTTGAATATTATTGTGGTGCTGACTTGCACCCCTTGGCACTTGACGCAGCATTCAGCATCCCAAAATTAAGCCATTTGAAGTTCGAGGCCATTCCCTTGATCAGCAATGCGCCACCTTACTCTCCGCATCGCGATCAACCACAGCCTGGTGACAACATCGGACTCACTGTGGCAGACGAGGAAACTGGAAAAACCTTGTTTTATGCACCAGGACTAGGCCAAATGGAGCCCCATGTCTGGTCAGCCATGCAAAAAGCCGATTGTGTTTTGGTGGACGGTACTTTGTGGACAGACAACGAAATGATTGATTTAGGTGCCTCAAAGAAAACCTCGCGTGCTATGGGGCACATGCCGCAAACAGGTCCCGATGGCATGATCGAATGGCTAGACAAATTGCCCAGCCAAGTAAGAAAAATTTTGATTCATATCAACAACACCAACCCCATCCTGAATGAAAGCAGTCCAGAGAGAAAAACCCTGACTGAGCACGGCATTGAGGTGGCCTTCGACGGGATGGAAATTACGCTATGAGAAACGTATCAATCGAGGTATTCAACGACACCCGCGAACCTTGGGGCAAGGAAGAGTTTGAATCCTTGCTCAGAGGTAAAAGCACCAGTTACCACATACACCATCCTTTTCACGTCATGATGGCAGAGGGAAAGCTCTCTGCACAACAGTTGCGTGGCTGGGTAGCCAATCGTTTTTATTATCAAATCTCTATCCCCATCAAGGACGCTGCGATTTTGTCCAACTGCAACGACCAGGAAATCCGGCGAGAGTGGATATTGCGAATTCTTGACCATGATGGCTTTGAGCTCAACGGCATCAAAGACGAGGGCGGTATCGAGGCTTGGATACAGTTAGGTCAAGCTGTAGGTTTGAGTCGTGACGATGTTGTTTCTCTGCGCTACGTTGCACCGGCCAGCCGTTTTGCCGTGGATGCCTATGTGAATTTTGCAAGACGACAGTCTTGGCAAGAAGCTGTGGCGTCCAGTTTGACCGAGCTTTTTGCGCCCCACATACACCAGCAGCGAATTGACACTTGGCCAGAACAGTACCCTTGGGTGGATGCGGTTGCCTTGAAATACTTTAAAAATCGATTGACCCAAGCCCGCCGCGATGTTGCCCATGGTTTGAGTTTTACCTTGAATTACTTCAGTCAAACCCGTGCATTGCAAGAACGTGCTTTGGAAATTCTGCAGTTCAAATTGGATGTGTTGTGGTCTTTGGCCGATGCAATCATGCTGGATCAGTGCGAGGTTCAAATTACAGGCCCCAAAAAATGATGTCAGATGACGACTTGTTAATCAGTAAGCCTTCTGTTGCTTCTATGTTTCGATTGCAATGGGAAGAGGTTCAACAATCATGGGTCTTGCTGTATCCGGAAGGTATGGTCAAGCTCAACACCAGTGCTGGCGAGATTCTGAAACGACTCGATGGAGAAAAGACATTACAAGTACTTATTGCGGAGCTGGAAACTGCATTTGAAGCCACGGGCTTACAAAAAGAGGTGCTGGGGTTTTTAGACATCGCCATCAAACAAGGGTGGGTAAAACTATGACATTAACAACTGTGATTGCAGACCAAGCTGTTGGACCGCCCCTTTGGCTTTTGGCTGAGGTTACCTATGCATGCCCATTGCATTGTGTGTTTTGCTACAACCCTGTTGACTTTACACAGCACGGTCCAGAGCTCACAACTCAAGAGTGGATTCGTGTGTTGCGAGATGCGCGTGCAGCTGGCAGTGTTCAATGTGGCTTTTCGGGTGGTGAGCCACTGGTTCGTGATGACTTAGAGGAATTGGTTGCAGAAGCGCATAAGCTGGGTTTCTATACCAACTTACTCACTTCAGGCATCGGCTTTACCCCTGAGAGAGCCAAGGCCTTGAAGCTGGCTGGCTTGGACCATGTTCAATTGTCATTCCAAGACTCCACCAGAGAATTGAATGATTTTTTGTCACACACCAAAACTTTTGTATTGAAGAAAAAAGCCGCAGAATTGATCCAGTCAAATGGATGGCCCATGGTTTTAAACTGTGTTGTGCATCGTCTCAATATCGATTACATCGACAAGATCATCGAGTTAGCTGTCGATTTAGGCGCTGAGTACCTTGAATTGGCCAATAGCCAGTATTACTCTTGGGCCCAACTCAACCGTGATGGCCTTATGCCAAGCCGAGATCAGCTGATTCGTGCCGAACGCATAACAAACGAGTACAGAGAAAAATTAGGCGATAAATTGCGAATCTTTTTCGTGGTACCTGATTACTACGAAACCCGACCCAAAAAATGTATGAATGGATGGGGAAATATATTCTTAACCATCACGCCTGATGGAACAGCCTTGCCATGCCATACCGCCAAGATGATCAAACATTTGAATTTCCCCAACGTCAAAAACGCATCAGTCAAAGAAATTTGGTACGACTCCAAGCCATTTAACTTTTACAGAGGCGACGCTTGGATGAAAGAGCCTTGCAGCAGCTGTCCTGAAAAGGCTAAAGATTTGGGGGGATGTCGTTGTCAGGCGTTGATGTTGACGGGGGAGGCTGCAAATGCAGATCCCGTGTGTGACAAGTCACCGCATCACCAAGTGGTTCTGGACGCTGTCGCTTTGGCCCAACTCCCCAATGAAAAGCGCATAGAGGTCAAGCCTTTGGTTTTCCGCGACGCAATCAATTCGAAAAAATTGAGCAAGGTGGAATAAGACCAACGAACCTTGGCCCATGGCGGTCTTGGTAAGAGGTGTTTATCGGTGACCAGTGATTTGGGCACCGTCCTCTTTGCGCAAGTACAAAAACCAGACCACTGAAGCAACAGTCAAAACCCCCAGCGCCAAAAAAGATTGCTGAACAGCGGCGATGGTTTCCTCGGGGGTACTGCTTTGCATATTTTGCAGAAAAAAACCAGCGATCAATGCGCCACTGGCTAAACCAAAATTCATGGTCATTTGTTGCATTGAGCTGCTGATGGTGCTTGCCATGCTGGCGCTGTTTTTAGAAATATCTGCAAAAGCCATTGAATTGATACTGGCCATTTGCAGTGAACTGAACAAGCCCATACACAGGTTGACCAGCAAAATGAATCCCACAGAGGTTTGTGCGTCAATGAAAGCATAAATACTGAAAGTAAGTGAGATCAAAGCAGTGTTCAAAATCAACACCCTTTTGTACCCCAAGGTCGCCAAAACTTTGGATGAAAAAACCTTCATGCTGATGGCAGCAAGGGCGGTTGGAATGGTCAGCAATCCGGCTTTCCATGCTGGAAACCCCAAGCCGATTTGGTAAAAAAACGGCAGAAGAAAAGGCAAGGCCCCCAGCCCTAAGCGGCTAAAAAACCCTCCAAGAACAGAAATCCGAAATGTTCGAATTTCGAACAACTTTAAATTCAGCAAAGGTGAGGGGACTCTTTGGGAATACAGCACATAGCCGCCAATCATGAGCAGCGAAATGATCCCTGCGGGGATGATCAAGGCGAAATTTGGGTGGCGGTTGCCAACAAGATCTAGCATCCACGTCAGCAGACCAAAGCCTGTTCCAAACAGCAAGAAGCCCCAAAAATCAAATGACTTCTTTTCCTCACTTTGGTATTGCGGAACATAGTCCTTGACCAAATACAAAATGGCAATCCCAATAGGGATATTGATGAAAAAAATCATCTGCCAAGAAAACCAATGAATGATCAAGCCGCCAATTGTGGGGCCCAGCAAAGGACCCATCAGAGCGGGAATGATCACAAAATTCATTGCTTTGAGCAATTCTGATTTGTCAAAGGTTCTCACGATCAAAAGCCGACCCACAGGCATCATGAGTGCAGCAGCAACCCCTTGCAAAACACGCGATGCAATTAACATCTCAAGAGAATTGGAGATGCCACACAAGAAAGATGCAAAGGTAAATAAAGCCACTGCGCTGGCAAATACTCGGCGAGAGCCAAATCGATCTGACATCCAACCGCTCAGCGTGATGCATACTGCCAAGCTCAGCAGGTAGCTTGTCATAACCGCCTTAAGGCTCAAAGGTGATACCCCAAGACTGACAGACATTGCTGGAATCGCGGTATTGACTATCGTCGCGTCCAGCTGGTCCATGAACAAAGACACCCCGACAATCAAGGGAAGGATGCGTTTGATTTTCTTTGCTTTCGCGTCATCTGCATTAGAGGTTTTGAGCGTGTCCATGCTGAAATATAGCTGAGTATTCTCAACAATTTAAGGGTCATTCAATTCAATTAAGATAGTTCGAATGATCACTTTTGTGACTAGAAAGCCTTTGAAATGAAACGCATCCGCTACTTTTCTTTTTTCGCTCTCTGTTGTTTGTCTTTCAATCCAGTATTTGCCCAATCCCGCGCCTACGCCACCAACGAGGGTGCTGGCACCATCTCTGTCATTGACATCGCCACAGATACCGTGGTCTCCACCATTGATACAGGTGGCAAACCGCGTGGTTTGACTGTTTGCAAGGGCAGCAAAAAACTCTACGTCACCGAACAAAACAAAGCACAGCTGTGGGTGATCGATACCGTAAAAGGTGTGATTGAGCAGCGTGTGCAACTGGGTGAATCTCCTGAAGCGGTGTACTGCTCACCCAATGGTGAATGGCTGGGCGTTGCCAATGAAGGCGCCAACAGCATCAGCTTTATCCATACCCAGCGTCTCAAGGTGGAGTTTGATATTCCCGTTCATGGCAAAAACCCAGAGCACGGTGTGTTCAGCCCTGATGGCAAGCTCATGCTGGTTTCTGCGGAAGAAGCCGATCAAGTCGATGTGTTGGACATTGAAAAACGCAAACAAGTGGGCTCGATCAAAGTAGGCGAGCGCCCACGCGGCATTGCTTTCAGCCCTGATGGTAAAAAAGCCTATGTCGCTGTAGAGGCTGCCAGTTTGCTGGTTGCCATCGATATGGTCGAGCGAAAAGTGGTGGAAAAGCAGTCTGTGGGCAAACGTACCGCAGGCGTTGTGGTCTCGCCTGATGGTGCTTATGTGTTTGCTACCAATGGAGGGGACGCAAATGTGTCTATGGTTGATACCGCCACATTCAAAGTGGTGGAGAACATCGCCATCGGTCAACGTCCTTGGAACATGAGTTTTTCGCCCGATGGTAAAAAGCTTTACATCGCCTCAGGCCGCAGCGGTTCAGTCAGTGTGGTCGATGTTGCCAGTCGCAAAATGGTCAAAGAGATACCTACAGGTAAACTGCCATGGGGCGTGGTTACACACTAGCCACAAACTCTTAACTAACCGAAAGCTTTCATGAGTTCTGACCATTCCGCGACCGATGCAGCTGATGACATAAGCATGCCTTTGAAATATGACCGCATGTTGGTGATACTGCATTGGGTATTGGTTATAGGTCTTTTTTATCAACTGGGCTTGGGCTTGTGGATGGAAGATATTCCTAAAGACCCACCTGGCGTTCGTGCGCAATGGTTCAACCTGCATAAGTCAATTGGCATTTGCTTAGGGTTGTTGATTTTGTGGCGATTGGGTTGGCGTGTCACCCATTCAGTGCCTGCTGCTCCCATTGGCAACACCGAGTTTCAAAACAAGTTGAGCAAATGGGTTCATCGTGTTTTGTATGTGTGCATGGTTGTATTGCCAGTGACAGGCTTTCTGGGCTCGAGTTTCTCTCAGTACCCTGTCAAGTTGTTTGGGTTGGCATTGCCTAAGTTATGGGAACCTTGGCCTGAGGGCAAAGAACTCTTCAGTGAGATCCATGAAGTAACTGCTTTTGTAATGATGATCCTCATCATCTTGCATATATCGGCTGCTGTATGGCACCAATGGGTTAAACGCGATGGCCTGCTCAGTCGGATGGGTTGGAGCCGATAACTACTTTGCCGTTGTCCACTTGAATCACCTCTTGGGCAAAGGCTTTCATATCTTCTTCATCATGGGTGATCAGCACCATGGGCAAAGACAATTCTGTTTGAAGTTGTAACAACTCATCACGCAGACGCTGTCGCAATGTTCGGTCCATGGCGGCAAAAGGTTCATCTAACAACAAGGCCTTTGGTTGTGACACCAATGCACGGGCTAAAGCTGTGCGCTGACGCTGCCCACCCGAGATCTGTTCAGGATACAGACTCGCCACTGCTTCAAGTTGGAAAACCTCTATCCAATGGTTTACCGACGGATATTTGTGCGAATGAGATGGGTTAAGCCAGCCTTTGCTTAGCGCAAAACCAATGTTTTGACGCACTGTCAGGTGGGGGAACAAAGCGTAATCTTGAAACACATAGCCAAGTCCACGAAGCCGAGCTGGCAAATTAACGTGGCTTTGACTGTCGAACAAGAGCTTGTCTTTAAAGACCACTCTGCCTTGCTGGGGTGAGTTCAAACCTGCCATCATCATCAATGTTTGTGTCTTCCCAGCGCCAGATGGCCCAAACAGCACCAGTCGCTGGGCATTGCTTTTGAAAGTAATCGAAAGGTTGAAAGCAGATTGTTGATGCCCAAAGCGACTGCGAAGTTCTACTTGCCACATCATCGGTCACCTCGTTGGGCTTGACCCGCGATGCGACCTGGGGCCAGATAACCCGCACTCAAGAGCAGTGCCAAACAACTGACAGAGGTCACCAGTACCAAAAAATTAGCGGTTTGGTCTTGCCCCGCTTGCACGGCTTCATAAACGGCGATGGACAGGGTTTGCGTTTCACCGACGATACTGCCAGCCACCATCAGCGTGGCGCCAAACTCTCCTGTTGCACGTGCAAAGGCCAAGAGAGTGCCAGACAAAATACCGCGCCAAGCCAAAGGCAGTGTGATCCGAAAGAAAACAGCCGCCTCACTCAGACCCAGTACCCGGGCAGCTTGCTCTAATGTGGGTTCAACATTTTCAAAAGCTGCTCTTGCTGCTTTGAAGACGAGTGGAAAGGCGACCACGCTGGCCGCAATCACTGCGCCTTGCCAAGTGAAGATCAACTCAATGCCAAGGTTTTGTTTGAGCCATTGACCAATGGCACCATGGCGACCTAATAAGACCAACAAGTAGTAGCCCAGCACTGTGGGGGGCAAGACCATGGGTAAGGTCAGGACTGCGTCTATAACATCTCGCCCTCTGAAACGCCTACGCGACAAGGCATACCCGACAGCAACACCCAGCAGCAAATTGATGGCGGTGGCCCAACCCGCAACTTTCAGGGTGAGTGCAAGCGCGACCCAAGCAGTATCCATAGAGATTTAAATGACCTTGAAGTGGTGTGTGCCATCACGTTTGAGTTGTTCAACCAAACCGTATTTCCAATCCCAATAAGCTTGCATAGCCAGTGCAGGGTTATCGCTGCCCTCATAAGGTCGACGGTAGCGATCGATACGCGGACTGGCCAAATACGATTCTCCCTGTTGAGTGCTAAAGCCTGCAGCCTGCCAAGCTGCATTGCCACCAGGCAACCACAGAACTTCCACGCCAGGGCGTAGCAGGGGTTGCAACTCTGCCACGGCATACCGCGAAATGCGCCCATCCCCACAAGTCAATACATAGCGGTTGGCTTTGTGTACGCGGTTGAAGTCTTGTGTCAATTGAGACCGTAGTAACCACCAAGCACCTGGGATATGGCGTTTGACATAGGTTGCGCTGTCGCCAACATCGATCACCATGCTCAGGTTGCTGCGGTTAGCCAGCCAAGTTTTGAGGGTAGGGGGATCAACCACAGACAACGGCGCAAGCGTAGACGGCAACTCTTCATCTGGCACAGCGGCTTTGCTTTGCAGGTCCTGGTTTGTGATGTCTTTCATGACGGCAACTTGCCAGCCCATTTGTGCCAGCCAAGACGCTGCCATGCTGGCGCGTACACCATCGTCGTCATACACCACCACACGTGCACCTCTTACACCAATGAAGTGATCGGTTTCTTGCAACAGTTGCCCCCCTGGTGCACAGATAGCGCAAGGCCAATGACCTTGGGCATATTCTTCTGGGCTACGTACATCAAACACATAGGTATTACGATCGGTTTCAGTCAACCACTGCTTCACCGTGGCTTGATCCACTCGGGGTACGCCCGCACGGAATAACAAGGCCAGAGCCGAGGCAGCGGCTTTGCTGCGATCGTTTTCGTTGGTTTCGCCATAGCGCTGGCCAGCGCCTTTGACCAAATCCAAACCAGCAAGCGTCCAGCCTATCGTGCCATTGCGCAAGGTGCACACGGGGTTGGGAATGCCAGAATTGATCAGCGACTGTGCGCCAATGATGCTGCGGGTGCGACTCGTGCAGTTGACCACGATGCGGGTAGTGGGACTGGGTGCAAGTGAGCGTGCTCTTAAGACCAATTCACCTCCAGGGACGCTGATGGCGCTTGGAATGCTCATGGCTTGGTAGTCATCAAATCGGCTTGCGTCAAGTAACACCATGTCTGAGCCTCTTTCGAGCAGGGCCTTGACCTCAAGCGCAGAAAAAGAGGGCGTTTTGCGTTGTGCTTCGACCAGCTCGCCAAACGATTTGCTGGGAACATTGACGTCGCGAAACAATTCACCCCCTGCGGCTGCCCAGCCTGCCAAACCGTTTTGCATAACGCTTAATTGGCTGTAACCCATGCGTTGCAATACAGGCATAGCTTGCAGTGCCAAGCCTTCGCCATTGTCGTAAACCACCACAGGTGTATCGCGTCGCGGTATGCGCCGCCATGCATCCACTTCAATGCGTCCATAGGGCAAGTTGATGGCAAACAAAGGATGGCTTTGGGCATAAGAGTCTTCTTCGCGCACATCAATAAGCGCGATTTCCTGCTTGGCTAAGAGGGCTGCCTTTATTTGTGCGTAACTGCTTACGGCATAAGGATGTGCGGCTTCCAACGCAATGGCCTGTGTCGGGGTGTCGTGGCTGGGCTTTGATCCGACTTGCTCAATCACTTCACTCAGAGGTGCGGGGACAGCCTCAGAAGGCGTAACAGTCGAGGCCGATGCCGCGATAAAAACGGGTGCGCTAGCGGGCACAGGGGGTGATGCAACAGGGGGCGGTTGCATTGGTGCTTCTGCAACAGATGTGACATTGGAATACCCAGACACAAATTTGCTGCGTGAGCCATCTTCTCGGTAACTGTTGCGTTCAATCAGACCAATATTGCCACCGTACACATGGATGCTCACGCAGACCTCATCTGCTAAGGCATTCCACACCTTGTGTACGTCACCAATACGAGGAGAGATGGCTTCAACATCGCCAGGCAACATATCGATTTGAAAACCTGCTGGCGCCCAGCGTCCGTCGGACATGCGGCTGTAAGGTTGACAAAACTCCAAACCACGCAACATACCCACCAAGCCCCAGACGGTATGGTCATGGATAGGCGTTGATACACGAGGCGCACCCACAAAACTCACCACCGAAAAGCGGTCTTGAGGATCTGCATACAACAAATACTGCTGGTAGTGCTGTGGATGGGGCTGCGCAAACTCAGGCAGCAACCAGTCATCGTGGGTTACAAGAGAATGCAGGCATTCACGCGCTTGAGATAAAAGTTCAGCTTCTTCAGGTGCAATATCCACCAAGCGCGTGATTTGCGCTAAGAAATGGTGAAAACGAGCAATAGAAGTGGGCGTAGTGTCTGACATCTCGGGACAGTTGACGGGACTGCCCTGATTGTTTCACATGCGGGGGGCAAGCTTCTCACCCCCTAAGTCGAGATATGCTAGCGCTCTTATGGCAACTGATTCATTTATTTTGGCGGGTGTGATGGGTTGGCCTGTTTCCCACTCGCGCTCTCCACTCATTCACTCGCACTGGATAGCCGAGCATGGCCTGCGCGGTGCATATGTTCCGCTGGCTGTGAACCCTGTGAATTTGCAAGAAGCATTGACTGGCTTGAAAGCCTTAGGTTTTGCAGGCTGTAACCTCACCTTGCCCCACAAGATCGAGGCCTTGCCTTGGGTCGATGAGGCAGACCCCATGGCCAAGCGCATAGGAGCCGTCAATACCTTGAGCGTGCGCGCTGACGGCAGTTTGCACGGTACCAACACCGATGCATTTGGGTTTATCCAAAGTTTGCGTGAAGCCCACAGCCGTTGGCAAGCCAGCGCTGGTCCTGCTGTGGTGCTAGGCGCGGGAGGTGCAGCAAGAGCAGTAGTGTGGGCATTGGCCGATGCAGGAGCCACAGAGGTTCGTTTGCTCAACCGCAGCCATGACAAAGCCTTGGCCATGGCCCAAGAATTTGGTGCACCTGTCAAAGCTTTTGGATGGTCCGAGCGCCATGCCGTGCTGGAGGACGCAGCCTTGTTGGTCAATACCACCACCCAAGGTATGCAAGGTCAACCTGCCTTGGACTTGCAACTCGATGCTTTGCCCGCCCAAGCTTTGGTCTCTGACATTGTTTACACACCTTTACAAACGGATTTACTCTTGCGTGCTGCTGCACGGGGCAACCCCACGGTCAATGGTTTGGGCATGTTGTTGCACCAAGCCAGACCGGCTTTTGCCTCTTGGTTTGGTGTCATGCCAGAGGTGACACCTGCTTTATGGGCCAAGGTGTTGGCGACGTTTTAGCCGTTGTTTATTTGCGCACGGCAGGCGCTTCGACGGGTAAGCCTTGTCCGCGCCACATCAAATACAAGCTGATGTCTCGCATATCGCTATGGCCCCATGGGGGTATTTCAGCTTTCACGCCGGTGTAGCAAAAACGCAGTCGCCGCTCAAGTGAGGCAACACGTTGCCAATCGATGCGGTACAGCGGATAGGCATTGGCTTGGCCTTGGCTTAAGGGGTCGGTAAACAACTTTTGCCCATAGTGTTGGTCGTGACAATTTGTACAAGCCAGGTTCATTTGGCCTTGGCGTGTCATGAAAATACGTTGACCGTTTTCAAAATGGCTTTTGGCCACCCCCGTAATTTGTGCTTGCAAAGGCAGGCCGCGCGAGGTGCTGGTCACGGCCAATGTCATGGCCACCAACTCATCAGATTCAAAAGGCCACTCAGCGGCTTTTTGGTTTTTGACGCGGCAGTTCCGAATACGGTCTTCTAAGTTAAAGAGTTTGCCGCTGGCTTTGTCGATGGCCGGGTAGCGGATGGAGACACCTTTCATTTTGTCGATTTCACCATGGCAGGACTGACAGCTTTTATTGCTTTTTCCTTCTGGCTTACCCCAGAATTTGATGCCGTTGTCTAAAGCGATATTGCCAGGGTTGGCAAACTCATCAGTCTGCAAGGACTGCACTTCGGCGCCTGAAAAATGCAAGCCAGACTGCAACTTATCCAAAGGGATGATGCGTTGCTGTGAATGCGAAGGTGTGGCAACACCTAAACCGGCCAGCAACAACCAAAGAAAACACTTGCAAACGGCAAAACGCATGATGGACGCTGCTCAGTTACTGGCAGGCTTAGATACGTTGGCAGACTCGACCACCAAGTTGTGGCGCAGTTCTCCAATGTAAGCCTTGTCATCCACCCAGCGAAACAGCATCTCACCCGACTCGGTTGCCCGCAAATAAAACTCAAACAATGGGTTGGCTGCAACCCCCGTGGTGGGCTCCACGCGAAATACCTCTCGGCCATTCAAAGTGCACAGCAGGTGTCGGATGACATTACGTTGAATGATCACGCCATCAATGTCCCTTAAGAAACCGCTGTCCATGGGATGGTTGACCAACAGGCGAACCTTGAAAACATCGCCTTGAGCGATGCGAGGTGGAATTTGCAAGCGAGCGGAACTCATCAGCCGTTGTCCACACAAGCTGCTTCGGTGACCACCACCTCTTGCACATCGTAAATGAAATTGCCATCGGACAACCTTGCCAGCGCAATCACGCTTTGGTTGCCCGACAAGCGCACACGTGTACTTAAATCAGCACGCCCACTCCAAGGCCCCATGACAAACTTGGCCATCAAGGGCACAGGATTGCGTTGCGAAATCAGGTAGACGTGGGTGATGTGGGAGGCCTCGGTCATGGGACTGTCAATCTTGAGACTTAAAGGCACCATGTGGCCGTTGTCTGCCAACATGGGCAGGGACAAGCTTACGTTTTCTTTTTTTAGCGTTTGGTTTTGTACATAAGGTCGCACCATTTCTTCAAAGGAGCGCAAACGCGCCTCGGACAAACCCGTGATGGTGAGTTTGTCCACTTGCGCTCTGGCAGAGCCCAGCCACAAGCCACCCATACTGGCAGCGAGGGTGGTTTGAAAAATGTTCAAGATTGACTGGCGACGAGATAGCAAGTGAGACCTCATGTAGGGTTCTTCAATAAATAGGCAATGATGTCTTCCAGACCTTGCTCGGTGAGCACGGTTTTGCCTTGCAAGGGTTTGGCGACATTATGAAGACCTGCAGTACTGAAATAAGCAGGCATGAAAGTTTGAGGGTTTAGCACACGAGGATCGGCAATGCGTTGGCGTATTTGCTCACTGCTGAGTCGCTCGCCCACGCCCATCAGAGAGGGGCCCATTTCGCCGCCTTCTTTAAAACCTGGCAGTTGGTGACACAAAATGCAACCCGTGTCTTGCCGAGCCAGCAGCAGTTTGCGACCCCGTGTTGCGTCTGCAGTGGCAGCCGATGGTGTGGCGGGCATGGTGTCGGCTGCCCAGACCAAAGGGCTTAGCAGCAGCACACCAAGTAACAACCCACGCATCATGCTTTGACCAAACTCAAACCGTGGTTTTTCAACGGCAAAGAGCGTATGCGCTTGCCAGTGGCTGCGAACAAGGCGTTACCCAAAGCTGGTGCCAAAGGCGCTTGCGCAGGTTCACCCACACCACCCCAAAAACCGCCACTGGGGGCAATCACCGTTTGCACTTTAGGCATTTCGTTCATTCGCATCATGCGGTAATCATGGAAATTAGATTGCTCTATGCGCCCATCTTTGACCGTCATCTCGCCCCAGAAAATGGCGGACAAACCGTGTACCACGCTGCCTTGGAGTTGCGCTTGGATGTTGTCGGGGTTGACGGCGTAGCCAGGGTCAATGCCGATGACGATGCGGTGTATACGAACCTCGCCTTTAGCGTTGACCGAAACCTCACAAACACAGGCTGTGTAACTGCCATAGCCTTCGGTCTCTGAAATACCGCGAAACACACCAGAAGGCAAAGGCTTATCCCAATCGGCGGCTTTGGCCACTGCTTGCAATATGCCGCGATCTCGGTTGGCTTTCTCGTTGTTGGGCAGCAGGGAGAGACGATAGGCCAAGGGATCAATGCCTGCGGTATGGGCTAACTCGTCGATGAAGCACTCGCGCACAAATGGGTTTTGCGAGTGCCCCACGGTGCGCCAAAAACCCACAGGCACATGGGCACTGCGTTGGGCAAAGTCAACCAAGCAATTGGGTATGTCGTAAGGGTGGTCGTTGAAAGATGCGACGGCTTGGGGATCCACACCGTTTTGCAATGGCATACGCAGCAACTGCGAAAAAATGGAGGGTGCGCTGACACGGATATGCAGCGCATCAGGTTTTCCGTTGGCTTGAACGCTGGCGCGAACTTTGACCAAGCTGGCGGGTCGGTAAAGGTCGTGCTGGGTGTCCTCTTCGCGGCTCCACATCAGTTTGATCGGTTTGCCAGGCATGGCCTTGGCAATAGCCACCGCTTGGCGTGTGAAGTCTTGCGGACTTTTGCGACCCAAACCGCCGCCCATTTGCATGGCAAACACTTTGACGTTTTCTTGCGGTACATCGGCGGTGCTGGCTGCTGCTGTCAAGCTGGACTCTGGATTTTGGGTAGATACCCAAATTTGCAATTGGTCTTCTTGCAGCCAAGCGGTGCACACCATGGGCTCTAAAGTGGCATGGGCTAAGTAAGGCGTGTAGTACTCGGCTTCGATGACCTTGCTGGCTTTGTCTAAGGTTGCCACCGCAGTCCCGTCTTGTCGTGCCACCGCAGCTTCGGTTTGGCTCAAACCATCTCGGTACAGCTTCATCAGGCTGGCACTGTTGACCTGAGCGTACTTGCCACTGTCCCAGTCGATGGACACATCGCGCAGTGCCTCTTTGGCTCGCCACCAGTTGTCAGCCACCACCGCCACAAACTCGCCCATGTTCAGCACTTTGACGATGCCACGGCGGTTGTCCACCTTGCTGCTGTCCATGCTGACGACTTTGCCGCCAAACACGGGCGACTGTGCAATGCAAGCGTGCAACATACCGGGCAACTGGGTGTCGACACCGAAGCGAATCTTGCCGGTCACGATATCGTGCATATCCACCCGTGGTAGGGGTTTGCCGGCAATGGTCCAGGTAGCGGGGTCTTTCAGCGCCACATCCTTGGGAGGGGTCAGTTTGGCGGCGTCGGCAGCCAGCTGACCATAGCTCAGGCTTTTTTTGCTGGGCGCGTGAACCACTTTGCCCAAAACTGCTTGACACTCGCTCTCTGGGACGCCCCAGCGCTGAGCGGCGGCTTGCACCAGCATCATGCGAGCAGAGGCACCGGCTTTGCGCAAATACTCTTGCGAGTTGCGAATTGTTCGGCTGCCCACACTCGCCATGTCGCCATAGGCACGTTTGCGTTTGAGGTTTTCATGCGCCTGAACAGCTTGGACGCGTACCTTTTTCCAATCGACTTCGAGTTCTTCGGCAATCAGCATGGGGGCCGAGGTGCGACTGCCTTGGCCCATTTCTGTACGCGCATAGCGAATGACAATTGATTCATCAGCATGGATGTCTATCCATGCATTGACCTCTTGGGCACTGGCGTTTTCTGCTTGAGATGGCAGTACAAAACCCAAACTCAGGGCGGCAGTGGCGCTGGCGCTGACTTGCAAAAAGCCTCGGCGGTTCAGGCTTGCGTTGGTGAGAGCGTTCATGATTGACCTGCCTGACGGGCTGCGGCGTGGATGGCGGTGCGCATACGCGCATAGGTGCCGCAGCGGCAAATATTGGTCATGGCCGCATCGATGTCTTCATCGGTGGGTTTGGGTTTCTTTTTCAGCAAGGCCACAGCCGCCAGCATTTGGCCACCTTGGCAGTAACCGCATTGGGGTACTTGGTGATCTATCCAAGCTTGTTGAACTGCGTGAAGTTTGCCTTTGTGAGCCAAGCCTTCAATGCTGACCACTTGCTGTCCTGCCGCCGAGGAAACAGGGTAAGAGCAAGAGCGAACAGGTTCGCCGTTGAGCAAAACAGTACAAGCACCGCATTGGGCGATACCGCAACCGTATTTGGGCCCTTTGATGTCGAGTTCATCACGCAGCGCCCAAAGCAAGGGCATCTCTGGTTCGACATCGAGTTGGTGGGTTTGTCCGTTGACGTTTAGTTTCATGGTGTGATGTTCGGTTTTAGGCACTCAAATAACGGCGCAGCGCTTGGGCACAAACTTCCACGCCACTCAAAGCTTCACGCATAACCCGACCCATGGTGATAAAGCCATGGATTTGACGCTCAAAGCAAACATACTCGGCCACGCCGCCAGCAGCAGACAAAGCATTAGCGTATAGATAGCCTTCATCTCTCAGAGGGTCATACCCAGCCGTCAAAACCAGCGCAGGGGGTAAGCCAGCGTGAGAGCTTGCTTTCAGCGGAGAAGCTCGCCAATGGTTGCCATGCTCACGTGTGGGCAGGTAATGGTCCATGAACCAGTGCATGGCGGCTGCAGTCAAACCATAGCCTTCAGCATTGGCGTGGTAGCTGGGGGTGTCGGGGTACATCTGGGTGGCAGGGTAAATCAGCAATTGAAAAGCGGGTTTGTGGGTTGCGTCTTTGCAGCCCAAACTGACTGCAGCAGCCAAGTTGCCACCAGCGCTGTCGCCGCCCACGGCAATTCGTTGTGGGTCAATGTGCAAGAAAGCAGCTTGTGCCACCACCCAGTGAAAAGCCGCCAGTGCGTCGTTATAGGCAGCGGGAAACACATGCTCGGGGGCCAAGCGGTAATCCACGGAAAACACCGCACAACCGCTTGCATTGCTGAGTTGGCGGCACAGTACATCGTGGGTTTCTATGTTTCCAATTACCCATCCACCCCCGTGGTAGTAAACCAATGCAGGCAATACCGTGGTGGCTGTGACACCCATGGGACGGTATTCGCGAACAGGCACTTGCACACCGCCCAAATGGGGCAAGTGATCATGCACATGCGACATGACGGGCGGATCGGGTTGCGTCAAAGCTTTGCGCAAGACGTAGAAATCGCGAGCTTCTTTGGGTGGCAAGGTGTTGACTGCAGGCACACCGCGGTCCACCATGAGTTGTAAGAGGGCTTGGGCTTGAGGGTCGAGCATACTGAGTTTGCGCGTTAAGTGGGAAGTTGACAGGGACCAGTCACCAAGAATTTTAAATTTTTACCGTAGCGTTGTACATCTTTCATCGCATAAAGCGTCACAGGTTGTCGGGTGATTTTGATTTCGGTTTCTTCTTGGCTTGCGACATGTTTGCGCTTGACCCAAATACTCGTTTTAGAGGTCAGATCTTGGCCCTTGAATTCTTCGGTGATCAAGGTGTTGACAAACATGCCGTAAAGCTTGGGTCCTTCGATCTTGATGTACAAGTGGTTGCCAATACTCTCTATATTGACTTCCACCGTAGCGGGCTTGACGATGATTTTCTCCATCTCTGGAAAACTACCTTGGGCTTCGCAGGTAACGGTATAGCCCCAAGCGCTTAAGCTCGCCAACCACAAGGTTGTGCAAAGTAGCCAAGCTTTTCCATTTAACGGCATGTGCGTTGACCTTTTTCTGTTTTGCATACCAAGCCGTTAGACAAATGGGTTTCCTCTGTTGCGCTTTGTGGCACACCGCCGCGTGAGGTGTAGCTGTCAGCAGGTGCTGGCGCAGCAAGTTTGCGCGGCTTGGTCGCTACAGCGGGTTTAGCGTCCATGATTTTGTTGCCGTCGATCAGCACTGCAGGCGAGCCAGGTTGGTTGATGGTGACAGGGGTTGGGGCGGGTACGACTTCGGTTTGAGCGTTGGCTGTTGACAGGGCACCAACCAACCCGACCATCAGTATTAAGGTGGCCGTGCTGTAGGCAAAAAAGCGAGAATGGGCAAACAACATAGGTCTGATCTCATCAGTAGGTTGGTAATGATCGCATGGTTAGCAATCAGCGGGATGGGCGCCATGTATTTCCCACCTGCCCAAGGGTTGGGTATTATTCCCTATCAAAATGGATCTTTTAGAAGGAATTCCTGTGTTTCCCAAATGTTCATCCCCTATGTTTGCCGTGTTGTTGTCTTCCTTTGCATGGGCATGGCCCTGTCAAGTCAGCGCGTTTGACCCCACGAAGTTCGAAGACTTCAAAACCACCAATGTCTGCAAATACTGCGACTTGACCGATGCCGCCATGAGCGGTCGCGATATGCGCGGGGCAGACTTCCAAAACGCCAACCTTTCAGGGGCCAAGATGGACAAGGCCAATATGGCAGAACGTCCCATGGAAAAACGCACCTTGGTGACCAATTTTGAGGATGCCAATTTGCGCCGTACTGACTTCAGTGGCGCCAATTTGCACATGGCCAATTTCACCAACGCTTATCTGCGCGAAGCCAATCTGAGCGGGGCTGATTTAAGTGATTCGGTGCTGACCAAGGCCAATTTGAAAGGCGCTGTGTTGGTGGGCACCAATCTGAAGGGGGCCAAGATGGATGAGGCCAAACTCGACGACGCCAAGTTTTGTAAAACTGTGATGCCTGATGGGGCAGTGAATGATTCGGGTTGCTAGTGGTTTTTCAAGCGCTGCTAAAAGCCAATTTTTACAGACAAGCTTCTTGTAAAGCCAGCAAAACCCCCGCCTTGTCTTTGGGCTGAGCGTTTTGGGCGTCAGAGGCCGCCAAGCTACGAAAACGCTGTCCAACGGCATGGTGCAGTTGAGTGAGTTTGGTTTTCTCGCTGGCCGACAAAGCATTGTCGGCTTGCACACTTTTCACCACATTGGCTTGAACTTTGTCGCCGTTGCGCTGCACCTGAAAAAAATACAACTGTCGATCAGGCGAATCGGTGGCAAAAGTATCTAAGCCATGCCTGTGCATGGTGTACAAGCCTTGGTAAAACTCAGCGTAGTAGGCTGTGCTTTGCAGGCAACTCGTGCTTTGGCTTAAACCCAGCGCTGGCCACAAGGCAAATACCACCAGCGTGACCCTCATCAAGGATTTGAATAAAACACCATCAATCATCTTCACCTGGAATGGTTGATTGGCGAAGTTGCACAGCATGGGAGCGTTTTTTGCGAAAGCGGATATTGAGCATTTCCACACCAAAGGCGAAAGCCATGCCAAAGTAGATATAGCCTTTGGGTACATGGTGACCAAAGCCTTCCGCCACCAACACCACTCCGACCACCACCAAAAAACTCAAGGCTAACATTTTGATGGAGGGATGGGCCTCAACAAACTCGCCAATCGACTTGGCAAAAAACATCATCAAACCAAGGGACACGACCACTGCCGCAATCATGATGCGCACATCGTCGACCATGCCCACGGCAGTGATGATGGAGTCGAGTGAAAACACCAAATCGATCAGCATGATCTGCACAATGATGGCCATCACGTTCACTTTGGCTTTCACGGCGGCTGGCGCCTCATCGCCTTCTAGCGAGTGGTGAATTTCACCCGTGCTTTTCCAAATTAGAAACAAACCACCAGCGAGCAAAATCAAATCTCGCCCCGAAAAAGCTTGCCCCAAAATTGTGATCAGGGGTTCGACCAAACCAATGATCACTGACAGTAAAAGCAGCAAGCCGATGCGCATGAACATTGCCATGAACAAACCAATGCGCCGCGCCATTTCTTGCTGGGCTTTGGGCAGTTTGCTGACCAAGATAGAGATGAAAATGATGTTGTCGATGCCCAGCACCAACTCCAGCAAGGTCAAGGTGGCCAAAGCCACCCACATGTGCGGATCCGTCAGAAGTTCCATCAGATAAACCAAGGTAGTTAAGAATCAGAGCAGAACTGTAGCCTATCTATATCTGCATAAAATTTAGGGCAATAAAGGCGGCGCAGTGCGTTTGCTGCGCTGCCACCTCAGGAGCAGTCCAACATAGCGTATCAATAGATAAGTTAACCAGACAGCCCAGCCTGAAAAAACCACATCGCTCAAGAAATGCCCCCCTTGTGCGATGCGTACGCTGCCTATGAACAGTCCTGCTGCCAAGCCCACGCCCAGCCAGCGTTTGCGTCTAGACCAAGCAGCCCACATACCCCAAGTCATGAGACTGAAACCCGCAGCAGCGTGGCCGCTGACAAAGCCGCAGTTCACATCGCAATGCGAACTCAGTTCAAAGGCTGGCACAAAAGGTTTGCTGCCGCCAAACAGTTCTAACTGCTCGGGGCGGGGACGGCCGACGTTGTCCTTCAAGGCCCAGTCCACCACCAGACCCAAGCCCAGCACTGCCATGATCAGCCAAGCCAGCAAGCGTCTGCGCCATACCTTGGCTGAGGCGAACCCCAGGCGTGGAAGAAGCCACCACGCCACCCAGCCCAGCACAAACAGGGTTCGGCTAAGCCATGGCGTTGCCACATACACCGCATGGACCCAGCCCCATTGGTTGGCGGGAAAGCTTGGACCGCTTGCCTCAAAAAAATACCGCGTGACCAATACATCCAGTTCAGCCCACAAGGTAAAGAGAGCGACGGACACAGCCAAACCGACCGCGCCCACCAGCAGCTCCGTGTCACGCGCTTTCATGGCTGAGGATCTTTTAACAACCATAGGAAGATCTGTCGTCCCATGGGCTGGTGGTCAGATATCAATTGCACCTGCCCATAGCGCGTACGGACCCAGGCTGGAAGCTCTCCCATGACCAGCAGCAAGACGGGTTCAGGGTGTTGCGACGGATCAAAGCGGTAGAGCAAGTCGTAATGGTGCAAGGGGAAGGGGGTTTGCTGCCAACTCAATGCCAAGCTTGCTTGGTCGCGCCAAGCGTAGGCGGCATGGACGATGAGGGTGCGGTCCAGTGCCACCCAGGTTGCTTGCGGATGCTGAGCCAGCAAGGGACGAAGTGTGTTCAATGCGCTTTCCCAACCTTTGGCACGTCCCCATAAATCCCATTGCGACTTTTGCACAGGCAGACCAAGGCGTTGTCGCCAGTCGCCGCCCAGCGACAAAGCGCTGGCCAGCAGCGCAGACACCAGCACCACCCCAACCGGCTCTCGCCAACGCCATGCGCTGGTGCGCGATGCCAACCCCCAGCCCAGCACCATACACGCCCCCAGCAGCGCGGGTGCAGGCCAATTGATTTGGGCCGTTCCTTGCATGGCTTGCACTGCCCCAATCAGCCACAAAGGCCAGCTGGCCTGCCATGCCCAGCGAGCAGGAGAAAGCAAAGGCAAGGTAGGCAAGGGCTGGCGAAACTTCCATCGCCACAGTGCAATACAAAGTATGAGCAAGAACACAGGGCCGGCCACCAAGGCCTGTGAAACCACATACTCAGCGAAGCGAAGCGCCACGGTCGCCATGGAGAACCCAACAGAAGCGTTTGCACCCGAGAGCAAATCTGCCGTGTGTTTCAGGGTGGGCCAGTCGTGGGCTTGGTTCCAAGCCACATGGGGCAGCATGGCCAGTGTCGCCACTCCCAAGGCCAGCGCCATGCCCTTGGTGACAGCAGCTGAGCGATGGCTGAACCACCAAAGGCCCCAGCTTGCAAGTACGGCGGCCATGGTGTACTTGGACAATACACCCAAGGCCAGCACCCATCCCAACAAAAGCCAGCGACCAAGCTGATGCGGCTGTGCCAAAGCTCGCCACATCAACCACAGTTGCAAAGCCCAGCACAGCATCAAAGGTCCATCAGTGGTGGCAACTTGACCCAGCACCCCACTGGCCAATGTGCTGGCCAACAATGCTGCCGCCCAGGCGCCCACTGCGTGGGAGGAGCCAAAGGCCGCTTGGTTGTCGCGCTGCATCTCCCAACCCAGTCGCCACAGCACCAAGGGCACCACTGCCCAACACAGCTGGACTAGCCAGCGCACACCCGTTGTGCTGTCGCCTGCCACCCAAACCGATAACTTGATCAAGACAGGTAACAAAGGTGGCTTGGAGTAATAGCCCCAAGCCAGATCACGACTCCATTCCCAATACTGGGCTTCATCGACAAACAGGCCTGCACCGCTGTGGGCGGCGGTGATCATGCGCATTAGCCAAAGTCCGGGCAACAGTAGCAACACAAAAGCCCAGACTGGCCAGCCTGTATCTGAGCGTTTGCTGTGGGCTTGTATCGCTTCAGTCATGGCCAAACGGGGTTCTTTCGATGTTCAAGGGGCTGGCGCAGAACCCACGGGGCGCTGAACCAAAGCAAAGCCGCGAACGCTTGCCACCACCGGCCATTGGGTCGGCCAAGTGGGTCGGTCGGTTCGTACCAAAGCCATTTCTCCTTCTTCGGGTGAGCGCCGGGGTGCAGGGCTTTGTCGGTACAAGGCAAAAGAGGGGAAATGCACCCCCCACTGCACTGCGCTTTGTCCTGCTGAGTGCAAGGCCAAGGCGTTGACCGGTTGCTGTAAAGCTTGGCTCCACCAAGGCAGCACGCCCAAGCCCAGCACAGCGCAGCTACCCATGGCCAACAAGCCAAAGCGTGGCAGTTGATGAGGTACAGGTAAAAAACGGCTCGACAACAGCCACAGCACTTGCACCAGAAGCACCGCTGCGCTGATGGATCGCACAAAGTGGGGCGTATCGGCGCTTTGTAATAAACCACGGTAAAGACTGTCACCAATCCATTCGGGGTGGTCACGTAAAAGGTCAGGAAGCGTTAGCAGCAGGACCATCCAAGCCGTCAATAAAACCGCACACGCCCACCACCAACGGTTGTTGGCATGCAGCCCAGCATAGGTCAGCAACAGCACCACACCAGGCGCCGCATACAACACATAGTGCGGCAACTTGGTGGCCGACAATGAAAAAAACACCACCACAAAGCCAGTCCATACCAAGGCAAAGCGCAAGAGCGGGGTATCCCACAGTTGTTTCCATCGAGGCACCAAACTGATGGCCAGCGGCGTCCAAGGCATCCAAAGCAAAGGCAAGACGAGTACAAAGTACAACCACCCCCCGCTATGACCTTCCATGGGCGCACTGAAGCGGTCTAAGTTGTGGCGCAGAAAAAAACCTTGGATAAAAGCATCGCCATGGCGCAGCCATGCATAGACATACCAAGGCGCGGCCACTGTGCCAAAGATAAGCCAAGACCAACCATCCCGCAAGGTTCGAAAAACCAAACCTGGCGAAGGCCCCAACCATTGCCAAAGCAACAGCACGCACGCTGGTATCAGCAAAGCCACCGGCCCCTTGGTGAGTACCCCCAAGGCCATCCATAAAGCCATTCGCCTGAGTGCTCGTCGGTCGTTGTTGCAGAGGTAGCGCCACAGATCCAAGGCGCTGAGCATCAGCCACAGACCCAGCAAAGCGTCCGCGGTGGCGGTTCGTGCCATGGCCCAAGGCCCCAAACTGCTGGCAAAGACCATGGCAGCCAGCATAGCGGCGCGGGGCCCCCAAGCTTGGTAGGCGCTCATTGCCAGCGCCAAACAAGCAAGCCAAGTTGCCAGTGCAGAGGGCAGTCGCAAGGCGAATTCACTTATGCCAAAAACCTTCACGCTAAGGGCTTGCAGCCAATACACACCTATGGGCTTGTCAAAGCGGTCAGCGCCATTGAGGGTAGTGTGGCCCCAGTCGCCACTGACCACCATTTCGCGGGTGGCTTCGGAAAAAGCCCCTTCATCTACATCAAACAACAGGCTTTGGCCTAGGCCCAGTAAGAAGTAGCCCAGCAACAGCAATGCGCCTAGCCCTAGCCACCAGCGCCGAATGGGCGCTTCAGACCCTGCCATGCCAGCCTTCGTTGTGTTGCGGGGTAGGCGCGTCCACCAAATGGTAGGCCTGCGCTTTGCCACCTTCGTAATAGGTGCGCATCAGTAACTCGGCCAGCACGCCAGTTGTGAGGAACTGCAAGCCACCCAATACACAGAAAAAGCCAACGAACATCAAGGGCCGCGTGCCAATGGATTCGCCCATGAATTTCAGCGCCATCAAATAAACCAATATGCCCATGCCAAGCGCTAACACCGCCAAGCCAATGCCGCCAAAAAAGTGGCCAGGACGTGTACCGAAGCGCAAAAAATAATGGATGGACAGCAAGTCCACGATCACCCGCAGGGTGCGGGATATGCCGTATTTGGATTGACCTTTGGTTCGAGCGTGGTGGCGTACTGGTAATTCGGCCATGCGGTCAGGTGAAGTGACAGTCGAGAGCCAAGCGGGGATAAAGCGGTGCATTTCGCCATAGAGGCGAATTTTGCGCAAAACCGGCGCCCTAAAGGCTTTCAAACTACAGCCCAAATCTTTGAAGTTCAGACCACTTACCTTGCGAATAAGGCGGTTGGCAAAGTAGGAGGGGATTTTGCGCAACAAAAAACCATCTTGACGGTTTTGCCGCCAGCCCGCCACGATATCTTTGTCTTCGCGCAGCAGGTGCTCGACCAGCATGGGAATGTCACGTGGGTCGTTTTGCAAGTCGCCGTCCATGGTGACGATGACGTCCCCTCTGGCGCAGTCGATGCCAGCTTGCATGGCGGCGGTTTGGCGAAAGTTACGCTGTAAACGTAAAGCACGGATGTGTGGTCCGACCTCGGCGGCGTGCTGGCTCAAGCGAAACCATGTGCCGTCGGTGCTGCCATCATCGATGATGACCAATTCCCAGGGCCAAGGGTAGTGGCTGAGCGCAGCTTGAACGGCGTCGATCAAATCGGCAGCGAGCTCGACTTCGTTGTACATGGGTACCACCACCGATAAGCGGTGTGCTGGTATTCGGCTGGGCATTGCTTCGGTGGCGTCGTGCGGGTGGGGCATGTTCGGGGAGGTCATTCAGCTATTGTCGCTATTTGCAGATGCGGGTTGTGGCCAGCGTAATACTGCCCAGGCAAGGAGAGCCGCACCCAAGGATACCGACAGACAAAAAACGTGGACCAGCAAGGCGGCTGCTGGTAATTGGGTGGCCACATGGGCGTCGGTGATGCCAGCCGCTAGCCAAACACCTGCTTCGTAAGTTCCCAGTCCTGCAGGGCCTTGCAATGGCAATAAACCAGCCCACTCGCCGCCTAATGCGCCTTGAAAAGCAGCTTTGACGGGTATGTCCAAAAGCGAAGACAGCAAGATGGCCACCACGCACAGCTTGCAGACCCAGTTGCCAAGCGACAGCAGCCAAGCGCTGCGTGCGGCTCTGCGGTGCAGCATGCTGCGCAATACCCGTGCCCAAGCGCTTCGACGCTTGAGCAGCAAAAGCCAATACTTGGCGGGCAACATGACCAAGCCCAAAAGTACACCGCTACAAAGTACTGGCCATGCCCAGTGCAAATCTGGCCACAGCCACACCAGTAGCAAGCCCAAAACACCAGCATCTTGAATGCGCAGCCACATCAAACTTCGTAACGACTGAGTCACAGGGGCGGCAAAAACGTGTTTGACCAGCAAGGGGTAGCCCGCTTCGCCCGCTCTAAAGGGCAACAACAGCACCGCTGCGTTATGCAACAGCACCAAGCGCATGGCTGTTAGCAAATTCACTGGCCTGCGCCAATGCCACTCTTGTTGCAGACGATGGCCACGAAACACAAAACTCAGCAGCCACAGCAGCGTGCAAGCCAGCCACAACCAAGCAGGCAATTTCGCCGCGCTTTGCGTCATGCCCGAGGCGTCTACATGCCTGAGCAACCAAAACAGCAACAACCCGCCTAGGCTCCAGCCCAGCAACAGTTTCGACCACTTTTTAAGCGCAAACCGCGCAGTCATCCCTGCGACCTTTGGTGCTGCAAACCCAAGTAACGGCTCACAGCGCTCAGCAGTCCTATGAGTGCAACCAAGCCCATTGCCGCTTTGGCCGCAAAATCTGGGGGCGCGGTTAGCACCACATAGATCGCCAAGCCTGCCTCCAAAATAAGCAACAGCCAACTGCCAGAACGTGCAGACAAATAAGGCGTCCAGGACCACCACCATTCCCAGCGCTGAGCCAACCAAGCGATCCATATGCCTAGCCCTAGGCCTGCGATCACATCCGCTGGCCAATGGGCTCCCACCACCACCCTTGAGAAGGCCACCACCAAGCCACCTAAAATCAAAGGGATCAGTAATGCCTTGCGGCGCAAAAGTGAGGGATACATGAGCACGATCAGGCAGACCAAGGTTGACGCTGCCAAGGCATGTCCGGAGGGCATGGCGTTGGCAGACGCAGGCGGGTTGCCCATGGGGCTGAGCAGTGTGATATCCAACACTGCCAAAGGCCTAGGCACCGACAACCACATCTTCAAAGCGGGTGAGACCACAGAACCAATCAAGAAACCTTTGACGGCCAAAGCCGCACCTTGGCGAGTAGATCTGCCCGCCGCCAGCAACAACAGCAGTACAACTGCAGCGTCACCCCCTTGGGTCAGGAAAATCCAAAGCCATGCAGGTCCCAAGTCGGCTGAGTGCACGGCCAGCATGGCCTCGCGGTTCCAATCCGAGCGCCACAGTGCCCAAGCCAAAATCAGCAAAAGTGTGGCCATGGCCAGTGCGATCGACTGGCTTCTTGCCGATACCCGCGGAATTGAGCTAAAAAGCTGGCGCATGACGGATCTGAGTCTCAACAAGCAATGAATTCCAACGATTGAATGACATGAGCAAAAAAGTATTGGTAACAGGTGTGGCGGGTTTCATAGGCTCACACTTGGTGAAAAGCTTGCATGCCTTGGGCTTTGAAGTGGCCGGTTGCGACAAAGTTGACCCCGCCACGGGCATCGGTGGGGCCGCTGATGCGGCAGACCCGTTTTTGGCACGCTTGCGCAAAGAGCGGTTGGCAGCCTGTGTTACCAAGTGCGGGGTAAAGTATTTTCAAATCGATATAGGGCAAACCGATGCCTTTGCTTCAGTGGTGGGACAGTGGCAACCCGACACGGTGGTGCACTTGGCAGCGCAAGCAGGTGTCAGACATTCCATGCAAGCGCCCATGGATTTTGTCACACCCAATCTGGTGGGTTTTTCCCATGTGCTGGATGCTTGCCACCGCCAGCAAGTGCCGCGTTTGCTCTACGCCAGCTCGTCCAGCGTTTACGGAATGCGCAGCCAAGTCCCTTTCATGGAAACCGACCGTACCGACCAACCGAAATCGTTTTATGCTGCCACCAAAATGGCCAATGAAATGATGGCCTACGCCTACCACTCGCAGTACGGTATGGCGTCGCTGGGTATGCGGTTCTTCACGGTGTATGGCCCATGGGGTCGTACCGATATGGCCCCTTTTATGTTTGCCCAAAACATTCGCCGAGGACTGCCCATAAAGGTCTTTGGCGAGGGCAAGCTGCGCCGCGACTTCACCTATGTGGATGACATTGTGGAAGCCATTGTGGGTTTGGTTGCTAGTCCCCAGTTGGTGCAAGCGGCTCAGATTGTGAACATGGGCCATCAGCGCCCGGTTGAAGTCAACGCCTTCATTGACATGCTGGCGGGCCATTTGAAGCGTCAACCCATCATCGAGTACGCGCCCATGCAGGTAGCTGACGTGCCCTTGACCTGCGCGAGTGAAGACCGCTTGGTGGGTATGCTGGGAAGCTGGCGCGAGACCCCTTTGGATGCCGGTTTGGAGCATTTCGTGAAATGGTTAGAGGCATGGGACCCAATGACCTGAATTTGCCCCTAGACTCGCCATTAGCCCCCAATTTATCCAACTATTTTCTAGGACCAGCTATGAAGAACCCCTCATTTTCAAAACGTTTGCTGTGCATGGTTAGTCTTTCATTGGCGCTGCCCTTGCTCGCAGTTGCATCCGATCTGCCTGCAGCTTCTCCCGCTTCCAAGGGCTTGGTGGCAGAGCGACTGACACGCATTCGCCCCGTCATTCAAGCCGAAATTGATGCCCAGCGAATGCCTGGTGCAGTATTGCTGGTTGCGCGTAAAGGCGCCGTGGTTCATGCCGAGGTGGTGGGCTTGCAAGACCCTGCGACAGGCAAGCCTTTAAAGCGTGACAGCTTGTTTCGTGCATATTCAATGACCAAACCCATGGCGTCGGTTTTGACGATGATGATGGTCGAGGAAGGTCAACTACAGCTGGCCGACCCCGTGGGTAAATTTCTCCCTGCATTGGCCAATATGCAAGTTTTGGCCAATCCCGCCGATGCCGCCAGTGCCACAGTGCCAGCAACAAGGCAAATCACTGTTTATGATTTGTTGCGGCATACCTCAGGCATTACCTACCCTGAATTTACCCGCTCACCCAGCATGCGCAGTGCTTACCAGCAAGCTGGATTGTTCTCCCCCGACATTCCTTCTGTGTGGATCACGCTCACGCCTGAGCAACAGATTGAAGCATTTGCCAAAGCGCCTTTGCAATGGCAGCCTGGCAGCACTTGGGAATACAGTTTGTCCACCGACATGCTTGGCCGTGTTTTAGAAGTTGTTGGCAAAAAGCCTTTAAGCATCTTGCTAGAAGAAAGATTGATCAAACCCTTGGGCATGAAAGACACTCACTTTGTGGTGCCTGCCAGCAAGGTAGACAGGCTGGCACAAGCGCTGGCTGTTGACCCCCTCACCAAAGCGCCCATGGCGGCCATGTTAGACGTCACCAAGGCTCAGGGCAATGACTCTGGCGGCGCTGGTCTAAGCACCACCGCAGACGATTACCTTCGGTTTTGCCAGATGCTTCTCAACGGCGGCAGCTTGGATGGTCGACGATATCTCAGCAGAACAACGGTTGCACTGATGACCTCTGACCATCTGGGGCCCAAAGTCGCCACGCCCTTGCAGCCAGGCGAACTTCTAATGGGCGTACAAGGCTATACCTTTGGCCTAGGGTTCATGGTTCGCCAAGGCGCAGGTTTGGCCAGCGTGCCAGGCTCTGAAGGCGACTATGCTTGGGCAGGTGCGGGTGGTACGTTTTTTTGGGTAGACCCCAAAGAGCAGCTTATTGGGGTGCTGATGGCGCAAACCCCTGGTCCCATTCGCCAATACTATCGGCGCATGGTCAAACAAATGGTTTACCAAGCATTGGAGTAAAAATGCCCATCTCAGAAAAAAAGCTGATCGATCACCTAAACAAAGAGGTTTATTGCAAATTGGGGGTTTCACCTGTACACGGCATAGGCGTGTTTGCCGTGCGAGATATTCCCAAAGGTATTCACCCACTTAGGAGTTACTTGAACGTCAAGGAGGTGGACATTGAGAAAAAGCTGATTAAAGACTTACCCAAGGGTGTCAGGCAACAAATCGATACCTTTTGCTTCTACAACAAGAAAACTGTATCTATACCTACGATCGGGCTCAATTCATTCGATTTGGCGGTCTATCTCAACCACTCCAAAAAACCGAACCTGAAGTTTAAGAAAGCAGGCGTGCTGATCAGCCTTAGGAAAATCGCTGAAGGTGAAGAGTTATTTATCGATTACGACGTCAGTTTCGGTGAGAAGCACTTTTTCTGAAAACCAGATTAACCCACCATGGCCAAAACCATGGTGTCGTCGGTTTGGGTAACGGCGGTTTCATCTCGGAAGATTTGGTTGAACTGATGGGGTTTGAAGTCAGTGACCAAAGGCGAGGTGGGATCCGTGGCCAAGGGGTGAGCCGGATCAATCAATGCCATGGCGTAAATAGGCTCAAAGTCGGTCACAAATAAAGCTTTGTAGCCATAGTCGTCGACGGGGCCGAGGTTGTAGTAGCGCAACCCATTCTTTGCAGCCCAGCGGCAAGCTTGCAAACAGGCGTAAATGCCAGGTGAACGATTTTTATGGGCACGGTTCCATTGGCAAAAACTACCATAGAGCTGGTTGTACTTTGGCAGCAATATAGAAACGTCGGTCAGCACCAACTCACCCTCTGTGTCGCGCACCCTTAAGACCAAAACTTGCAAGTCGCGTACGTAGTCGACAAAGCCCGCTACCTCGCGGTCATCTATGCAGTAGTTGGCGAAGTGCTCTCCCCCCATTTCGAACATATCGTCAATGCTCAGTTGGCTGCCAGGAATAAGCTCCTCGGTGTAAGTGAAATGTTTATATTGCTTGTCGAGTTCGCGAAATTTGCGTTCACGACGGGCTTCAGTCCAGAAGTCGTCTGCAAAGGTATCGACCAAGCCATACTTGTCGTTGATAGGCACTCCGTAGGGGCTGTCGGGGGGAAGCGCATACACCACAAACGGGCGCGGTGCGAAGTTCATCATCTCTTCAGAGACATTGATATAGGGACAAAGCGCATCCCAACGGGTGGTGTAGTAAAGAATATCGTTGTGGTCGCTTTCAACCAGTAAATTGTCCTCGGTCCAACTTTGGTATCCCACATGCCGCACTTTGGGTGCCGAGGAGAACAAGTTCGCAGGTTTAAACTGGTAAAGCGTGCCATTCATAGTGTTGCCTTTTGTGTTGATTTTTTAGGTTTGGTTTTTTTAGGTTTTATTTTTTTCAAGTCGAAATAGGTTTTATCTACTGCGAAGTTTTCTTGCAAGAACACAGGGTCAGTGGCTTCGAGTTTGGCCACGGTACGCGAAACCTTGGCCATATGGGCTGAGGCATCGCTGTTGACGTCTGACAAGCCTTGGGTATAAACATCCATCAAGGGGCAGTCAGCATCAAAGTAGAAATTTTGTTTTTGGGGGTTGTAGCTCAAAGGGTAAAGCGTGCAACCAAAAGGCTTGGCTTCGCCAAGCGAGCAACCTTGGGAGCCAAGGTGGTCGCATTGGGTTTGGATGCAAATGCTGCCAAGCCGTTTTTCTTCTTTTCGGGTGAGGGTTATTTCAAGGGAGGGATAACCAGGCTCAACGTTACAGCAACGCTGGCATTCGGCGCAGTGGTCAAACAACACGCATCAACTCCGAGCGATACATGGTGCGACCAAAGAAGTGCGCATGGGGCAAACAAATACAAGTGTCATCAAGCTTCGGTAGGTTTGAAATCGGCATCATCGAACGAGCTTCAAACCAAAAATCCTTATGTAGTGAACACATAGCAACAACATGAATAATTATTAACGGATTTGACATGTTGCGTCAAGAAATCCTTTTTTGTTTCTTTAGGTGATTTAAACGATTTACAAACAAATGTTTAGACTTCAATGCTCTCGACTTACTTGATTGAATGCAGTCCAATTGCATTGCCATCGGTGTAGCCAATGATGGCAATAAAGCCGTTCGATCCGATGCTGCGTTTGGCTTTGAAAACTCGACCACCATGGTCAATGGCACGTTGCATATCTGCGACATGAATTTCAAACCAAGCAACTCGATTGCGATGCGTAGGCCTATTCATGGCTTCTTGGGTTCTGCAGCAGCGACTTTCACAACGTCGCCATCGGTGATGCCATCAGGGGGGCTTTCAATCACTCTGTCCGATGCTTCCAAGCCTGAAGACAGTTCTACCTTGTTACCGTAATCACGTCCTATCACCACTGCTTTAAGTACCACTTTGTTTTCTGGCGAAACAGTCGCTACACGCAAGCCAGCTTTGGTAAAAATCAAGGCGCTGGGCGGCAAACTCAGGCTGGAAGAAATACCAGGTAACTCAAAGCTAACGTTTGCAAATCCTCCGGGCAACAAAGTACCGCTGGCGTTTTCAGCTGAAAGCTGAACCAGCATGCTGCCCGACCCCGAGTTGATAGCCTGCGACATGGTCTGCACTTTGGCGATGAAGGTTTTTCCGGGACTTTCTGGCACTGTGAACTTGGCGATGGCGCCTTTTTGAATTTGTGCCACATAGGTTTGTGGCAAATTCACATACAAAAGCAAACGTTTGATGTCAGAGACCACAAATAATTCGCTGCCTGCACTGCCCCCCACGTTGATCAGCGCACCCACATCGGTATTGCGAGCGGTGATGACCCCATCAAATGGGGCAACGATGCGGCTGAAGTTTTTCAGGGCTTCAACACGGCTGACATTGGCTTGAGAGGCTGCAACAATGGCTAGCTTGGCTTTAAGATCGCCGAGTTTTTCTTCCACGGCTTGAGAAGAGACAAAATTGGTGGCCAGCAAAGATTGCCAACGCTTGGCGGTGTTTTCCGAGAGGGCCGCATTGGCTTGCGTGCTGGCTAACTCAGCCTTGGCTTGAAGGATTTGTTGATCAAGGTCTGGTGTATCGATTTCAGCCAACAGTTGGCCTGCTTTGACATGCGAACCGATGTCTACTTTCCAACTTTTCAAATAGCCACTGATGCGAGCATAAATAGGCGCTTTGGAAAAAGCTTCGATGCGACCTGGTAAGTCTAAGGTAGGGGTTGCATTGGCTGGTGCCGGGGGGATGACGGAAACGGTCATGACCGTTTGCGTTTGAGCATGGTCCTTCAGAAGTTTTGCATCTGTTGAGCGTGAACTGATGCCGCTGTAAACCACATAAGCTGCCACTGCAGCGCCCAACAACAGGGCGGTCCATAGCAGGCCGCGCGACACAGTAGGGGTTGACGACTCAAGCATGCTTTACTCCGAAAGACGAGGGTGTGGAGCGTGATTGCCCACGTTGGGTATGAACCAGACTAAATATAAGAGGGACGATGACCAAGGTGGCAACTGTGGCAAAGCAAAGTCCGCCGATAACAGCTCGCCCTAGCGGTGCGTTTTGCTCGCCGCCTTCACCCAAGCCCAATGCCATGGGAATCATGCCAATGATCATGGCCAAAGCCGTCATCAGCACCGGCCTGAACCGCACAAAGCCTGCGTCCAATGCCGCGGCCAAAGGGTCACCCCATTCATCTAGGCGCTCGCGGGCAAAGCTAATGACCAGCACGCTATTGGCAGTTGCCACACCCATGCACATGATGGCACCGGTCAAGGCAGGCACGGACAATGTTGTGCGGGTGGCGAACAACATCCACACAATACCCGCCAGTGCTGCAGGAAGAGCGCTGATGATCACAAAGGGGTCTCGCCAAGACTGAAAATTCACCACGATCAAGAAATAAATCAGCACCACAGCGGCCAACAAGCCCCACAGCAAACCAGAAAAGGCTTTTTCCATGGTTCTCACCTGACCCAGTAAAACCACTTTGGTTCCTTTGGGTAAATCGGCTTCGGTTTCAGCAATGACGCGGCGCACCTCTTTGGCCACGGTGCCCAAATCTGTGTCTTGGGTGGTAGCGTTGATCTGCACCATGGGTTGAATGTCGTACTGGCTCACCACGGCATTGCGGGTGGTTCGGTTAAAGCTGGCAATCCCACCCAATAGTTGTTGGTTGTTATTAACCCCAGAGGACACTGGAAGATTCGCCAAATCACTTAACGAATCTAAGTTGTATTGAGGCGCTTGCATGACCACGCTGTAGGAAATGCCATTAACGGGATTGAGCCAATAGGTTGGTGCGACTTGGCTGCTACCTGCAAGATTGACCACCAAGTTGTTGGTGACATCTCTGGGCGTGATCCCAAGGTCTTGGGCTTGTCCGCGGTCCATGGTCACGTCAAACACTGGACTTTTGGCTGATTGTTGTATGCGGGCATCAGCAACGCCTGGTATGCCACGAATTTGCTTCAACAGCTTATTGGCGTACTCAAAATTACCTGCCAAATTCGCCCCCCTGATTTGAATATCAATCGGTGCAGGTGCGCCAAAATTCAAAATCTGACTCACGATGTCTGCAGGTGGAAAGGAAAAGACGGTATCTGGAAATTCCGTTGGCAAGATTTTGCGCAGTTCTCGAACATAGTCAGCTGTCGGTAAATGTCCTTTACGCAAAGCAATTTGGATGTCGCCGTCTTGGGTGCCAATCACGCCGGTATTGTTGTAAATGAGGTTAATCCAACTGGGTGGCAAGCCGATGTTGTCTACCAAGGTCGTGATTTCTTCAGGCGGAATGACCTTCAGAATAGTTTTTTCAATAGCGGCAAACCTAGCAGCAGTCTCCTCTACCCGCGTTCCTATGGGGACGCGAGCATGGATCAGAATTTGCCCACCATCGACATCAGGAAAGAAGTTGCTGCCCAAATAAGGCAAGAGCGCAAATGACGCCAAGATAAAACTCATGAAAACCGTGATGACTTTGATGCGGTTGAACAAGGCCAGATGCAAGACATTTCGGTAACCTGCCCGAAATTTTTCAAAGCCCGACTCAAACCCTCGCTGTAATTGAACCAAAGGATTGCGACTGGCGGGCAAGCTTTGGTTGTTGCCATGCATATCGGTATGCGCTGCATGCGGTTTGAGCAAATAGTTGGCCATGGTGGGAACCAATGACCTGGATAAAAAGAAAGAAAACGCCATGGCCAACATCACCGCTTCAGCCATGGGCACAAACAGGAACCGCGCAACCCCGTCTAAAAAAAACATCGGTACAAACACAATACAAATGCACAACAGCGAGATAAAGGCTGGCGTGACAATTTGTGCAGCACCGTCCAAGATAGCAGTCTCTACATCTTTACCTTGCTCAAGGTGCCAGTTGATGTTTTCAATGGTCACGGTGGCATCGTCCACCAAAATACCGACAGCCAATGCCAAACCACCCAAGGTCATGATGTTGAGCGTTTCGCCAAGAGCGGCCAATCCCATGATGGCACCCATGATGGACAAAGGGATGGAGATGGCAATGATGATGGTCGAGCGCCAACTGCCTAGGAAAAGAAAAATCATCGCGCTGGTCAAGGCCGCAGCAATCGCGCCTTCCATGGCAACCCCACTGATTGCTGAGCGCACAAAAATCGATTGATCGTTCAGAGGTTTAACTTCCAAAGTAGGTGGTAACGAAGCCTTCATGGTTAGCAGTTTTTCGCGCACACCATCGACAATGGCCAAGGTGGACGTGGTGCCGTTCTTGAGTACGGACATCAATACAGAGCGATTGCCATCGACATGCACAATATTGGTTTGCGGTGAGTTGCCATCATGCACATTGGCTACATCTCGAAGGTAAATCATTGCGCCATTAACTGACTTGACGGGGATATTGGCCAAGTCTTTGATCTCAGTGGCCGCATTGTTGAGGTTGATGGTGTATTCGAAACTGCCAATCTTTTGGGTGCCTACTGGCGTGACGATATTTTGAGCCGCTAGCGCAGTGGCCACGTCTTGAGCGCTTAGGCCGCGCGCTTGAAGCTCGGGTAATTTCAAATCCACTTGAACAAGACGCGACTTTCCACCGTAGGGAAAGGGAATAGCGGCACCAGCGACAGTGACCAAGGGGGTGCGCACTTGTGTGAGCCCGAGGTCAGCCAAATTTTGTTCTGATAGCCCCTTGCCCGATAACGCTAATTGCAAAATGGGGACGGTCGAGGCGTTGTAATTCACAATCAAGGGCGGCAAAGTGCCGGGCGGCATTTGACGAATCATCACCTGAGAGATAGCTGTCACCTGCGCATTGGCTACGGCGATATTGACACCCGGATGGAAAAAAATCTTAACAATGCCAACGCCAGCATAGGAATTGGCCTCTATGTGTTCTATGTCATTCACCGTGGTGGTCAGCACTCGTTGATACAAGGTGGTGATACGCCCAGCCATTTGATCTGGTGGCAAACCCGTATAAGCCCACGCCACTGCAATGACGGGTATGCGAATTTCAGGAAAGATATCTGTCGGTGTTCGCATCGCAGCCAAAGGGCCGAGTACCAACATCAAGAGTGCCATCACCACAAATGTATAAGGCCTTTTAAGGGCTACGCCCACCACATCTACCAGCATACTTCTAAGCCCCTAGGTTCAATCAAAGATCAGCGCAAAACACAAAGTTTCTAGCATGGGTGTTAAAGCACGGTCTGTAAATAGTTCAACACCCAGGCCGCATCAGCGTCGCTTGGAAACACTGGGTAATGTACTTGTTGAATCGTACCTTCATTGGCCACCAAGGTTAGCCTTTTAATCAATGTTTTTTCGGCAGCGATGAAGGTGGGCAATTGCAATGCCTTTTGAAATTGCAGTTCATCGTCGCTGAGCACTGGAAAAGGCAATTGCAAGCGTTCGGTCATTTCTTGCTGGTATGCCGTGGCTTGTGTACTTAGGCCAAAGACTTGCACTCCCAATGCTTTAAGCGTTGGGTGAGCTTGTTTGTAAGCGTTGGATTGGGGGGTGCATCCCCGTGCACCTGGTATTTGGTCCCAACCTGCTGGCAAGGGTACACCTGGTATGCCTGTCATGGGGTAGCAGTAAATTACTACCCAGCCCTTTAAATGCCCGACATTGACTTGCGCACCATGCGTCCCCATCATTGCGATAGATGGCAGTGACAACCCCATCAAATGTTGGGCAGCACCATCGTCTAGGGGCACTGGAAGGTTATCGGGTGTGGTGTTGTAGTTGGACATGGTCGTGCTTCAGGTGGCAACAAATCTATTTTCGCTGAGCTTTGCCCAAACGACTTGGCACTTAGGTGTCAGTTAGGCAAAAGTACCAATGCCCCAATGCTTTGACGAGACTCAAGTCTTGTGTGTGCTCTCGCTGCTTCTTTCAAGGCAAATTGTTCTGTTTGTACGGGTAGCAAAACACCCTCACGAAAGGCTTGCCAAACTCGCTCTGCCCTTTGGTTAAGCAAGGCATGTGTGGCTACGTACGCAAATGCAACTGGTCGAGAAAAACTGACAGACTTCTCCACCAACCAATCCGGCGATATGGGCTGTAGTGGGCCGCTGGCTTGACCAAGACTGATCCAATGGCCACAAGGGGCAAGAGCGGCAAAATTTTCTTCTCTCGCGCCATCCCCTAGACCATCAATGATGACATCGGCTCCCTTAGAAATGCTGTGAACGGCGGCGCTGAATGTGTAATCAGAGGTAACGATGACATGCTGGCACCCATGGTCACGTGCAATTCGCGCTTTGGCCTCGGAGCTGACGGTGCCTATGACCAATGCGCCCATGCTTCTTGCCCATGCGCATACCAAAGTCCCTACACCACCAGCTGCTGCATGAACCAAGAGGCGGGTTCCCGCTTTCACTCGGCCAAGGTCGTGTAACAAATACTCTGCTGTGATGCCTTTGAGCAAGCTTGCTGCTGCGGTCACATCATCAATACCAGCACCCAAACGCACGGTCCAAGCCACAGGGACATTACGAACCGAGGTGTAAGAACCAGGGGCAGGGCCCATGTAGGCCACACGGTCTCCGGGTAAAAGACTGGTCACATCAGGACCTACGTCAATCACCTCACCGGCTGCCTCCATCCCAGGGGTGCCGGGTAAGGGAAGAAATTCTGGAATCCAGCCTTTGCGTAAATAGACATCAAGGTAATTCACACCTATAGCGTTTTGGCGGATACGAACCTCACCAACGCCAGGGGGAGGCACCTCTGTGGTTTCAGCTCGCAATTGAACAGCATCACCATACTCACGCACTTTGATGGTTTGTGCTGCAATGGGCGAAGATTGAAGCACAGGCTTGACGCCCGTTGTACGTGCTGTGTTGCGCACAAACGTACTTCCCAGTTGCAGATGTCTTTTAAGGTTGACGAACCCAGCTTCATACACCCCGTGGGCCACCATGTCCCGCAGCTCTTTTTCCATACCAGGAGGTGTTGCAAAAGAAGAAGCCCAGTGCCAGAAAGTGCGCTGCCCGTCTGTCACTGGTTTTAAAGTGATGGTCGCAACATAACGTTGCAATGGAACAGTCGCCTCGACAATGGTGTAGGTGCTGATGTAGTCTTTATCAGACAAGCTAAGCAGCATCTCACGAATATGGCTGCCGTCTTGTAAAGTGAAGTTACGCACACAGCCTATACGGTCACTCTGTTTACCGTCCTCAATCTCACTGCGGTCAACTACTTCATGCCATTGGTCATGGCTGTTGAAGTCGCGCAAAACTGCCCATACTCTATCAATAGGGGCATCGATGACAGTCGAGCGGACAACTTTTTGCAAAGCCATTAGCGACGCGAAGAAAAATGACGCTTCAAAGCGTCAAATCCAACTTGAAAAACACCTTGCCCTATAGAGTTTGACAACTCAGCTTCGCGCTGAGGCGGGCAGTCAAATTCTGCACTCCACTCGGCGAAACAGCGACCTCCGTCCGTGATGGGGGTCAACTTCAGGGTGGCGACATAGTTGTCAACCCCCAAGGGGCTTTCCAAGATACTGTAAGTACAGGTGAAGTCATAGTCTGACAAAGCCAGCAAGCGTTCACGGATAAGCCCACCATCACGCAAGTGAAAGTAGCGAACACAACCTACCCGGTCCGAAGCTTGGCTATTTTCAATGCGGCTGTCTGCAATCGCGGGATGCCATTGAGGCAGGGCATTGAAGTCGCGAATTTTGGCCCAGACAGCATCAGCACTCGCATCAATCACGCTGGAGGTGTAGACCTGAATCAAAACACTACTCCTTGAGCGCTGGTGGTGTGACGGGATCGCTCATGCCTGCATTGGCACCAGACACGCCTGAGACCAAGCGTTGTATGTCGCCGCCTTCAAGGCCAATCTCTTTCAAAAGCTGGTCAACAATGGGTGCCTGTGCTCTGAAACGCAAAGCAGAATTGACAATGCCATCTGCAAAACCGACTTGTCCATGGTTGTCAGAGCCACCATGACCGCCGCCAGCTAAGCCGTCAACATGCATGATTTTGATACCCTCGATACGCTCCATGGGGCGCACCGATTCTCGAATAATGGCCTCAGCCTTCTCAACCAAACGCATCCTCAAGGCAGAAGCCCTTGCCTCAGGCGTCAAAGTGTTGTGCGCCTTGTTCATCAACATCAGCGACTCCGCCTCAACTTCAGCGCGAATGCGTTGAGCCATGGCACGAATTTTTTCTGCATCCGCATCCGCTTGGGCATTCGCACGAATAGCCGCGCCTCTGCTGGCGCTGGCGTTTTCTTCAGCCTGTGCGGTTTGCACTATGCGCATGGTTTCGCGCTCAATATCTTGCTGGGTAGCAATCAGTTCAATTTCTTTTTGGCGATTGGCTACTTCAACTTCGCGAGCGGTGAAAACACGTTCTTCCGCACTGACAGCCAATGCACGCGCTTCGTCCGCCTTGGCCAAGGCCTCGCTGTGTTGCTTGCTTTCAACCGCAACAGCAATCGCACGTTGTTGCTCAGCCAACTCTAAGGCCTTGCGACGTTCGATCTCGATCGATTGCAAGTTTTGCTCCTTTTGAATCCGCTCTTTTTCGATGGTTTCATCCGAATGGATACGCGCACTCTCTATCGATTGACGGGCAATGATTTGAGCGCTTTCTGCCTCTCGTTCGCGCTCCACACGCTCGGTCGTGAGTTCAGAGCGCTGGCGAGCCCTGGCAAATTCAACTTCTCTGTTTTGCTGCAGGCGAGCAAGTTCCGATTCGCGGTCAATACCCAAAGACAGCTTTTCTGCTTCAAGGTTTTTATTGCGAATTGCAATCAAGGTATCTTGTTCTACATCGTTGCGTTGTTTTTTACGGTGCTCAATTTGTTCTGTCAGTCGGGTTAAGCCTTCAGCGTCAAAGGCATTGCTGGGGTTGAAATACTCCATGCTGGTTTGATCGAGCTGCGTTAAAGATGCGGCTTCAAGCTCTAAACCGTTTTTGGTTAAGTCTTCTGCCACTGCTTCACGTACACGACGCACATAAGCACCACGTTTCTCATGGAGTTCTTCCATGGTCATGTCAGCTGCAGCGGTTCGCAGGGCATCAACAAATTTACCCTCAATCAATTCTTTCAGGCGTTCTGGCTCCAAAGTCCGTTGCCCCAGCGTTTGAGCGGCCGCTGCAACAGACTCTGGTTTTGCAGCAACTCGAACATAAAACTCAGCAATGACATCGACACGCATACGGTCTTTGGTAATTAAAGACTTATCACGCCCTCGAATGACCTCAAGCCGAAGGGTGTTCATATTCACAGGAATCACATCATGCAAGATGGGGAGCACAAATGCACCACCATCAACCACCACTTTTTCTCCGCCTAGGCCAGTACGCACAAATGCACGCTCTTTGCTGCTGCGTAAATAAAGCCAATGCAGCAACCAAACAGCGATGGCAACGACAATTGCTAAAACGATGAGGCCGAGTAAAAACTCACCAAATTGAGAGCCCGTCATGGTCAATTCTCCAGCATATAAAACAAACAACAGTCAACACAAACGACTTGCTTCATTGAGAACCTTTGCGTCGCAGGTTCACAAATTGGCGAGTGGTATCCGTTAAAGCAATCTCCGTGGGTAGACGTTCCATGGAACTTGCCCCATAAAACCCGTGCAACTCTGGGCATTGCTGCAAAATCCATTCGGCATCAATGGGTGTTGCAATCGGGCCGCCGTGGCACAGCAGTAAGACATCAGGTTTGACTTTTAAAGCAGCTTCACACCACTGGTGAATGGGCTCAACACAGTCACTGAGCTTCATGGCTGTGTCTGCACCAATACTCCCACCTGTGGTCAATCCCATGTGGCACACCACAATATCTGCACCAGCTTTTGCCATGTCCGCTGCTTGGTCGCTATGAAACACATAAGGTGTGGTCAACAAATCAAGGGAATGTGCTTGTCGAATAATGTCTACTTCTAAGCCGTACCCCATGCCAGTTTCTTCAAGGTTGGCACGAAAAAGTCCATCAATCAGCCCAACCGTTGGGAAATTTTGAATGCCAGAAAATCCAAGACGAATCAGTCGATGAAGGAATTCTTCAGGCAGCATGAAAGGATCCGTGCCATTGACACCAGCCAATACGGGTGTGTGCTTCACCACGGGCAAAACTTCTTTCGCCATATCGCACACGATATCGTTGGCATTACCGTAAGCAAGTAAACCAGCCAATGAACCTCTGCCTGCCATGCGGTAGCGGCCAGAGTTGTAAATCACAATCAAATCGATGCCGCCAGCCTCTTCACATTTAGCGGACAAACCGGTACCTGCACCACCGCCAATGATTGGCAAGCCTTGAGAAATTTTTTGGCGCAAGTTGGTGAGAATGGTTTGACGAGCGATACGCGGCATGTTCTTTCCTGTTCTTCCTTAGGCTGTTTTACTTTGACGTTGGCTGTGGGTGCTAATTTCTAGCCATGCATCCACCAGAGCATGGGCAAAAGCTTCGTCATTGATATGCAAAGGAAGTTTGATTAACTTGTGTTGAGCAGTTGTACTGAAGTTGGCTTGCAATGCTGAAAACAAAGCTTGATTTGCAGTAGGATCGAAAAAAACCTGACCCTCTTTGTCAATGGCAGAGACCCCTTTTTCAGGAATTAAGAAGCGCACAGGACCACGCATTGCATTCAGTTTATTGGCGATAAATTCACCGATTTGTCGGCACTCTTCAGCGGTTGTACGCATCAAGGTGACGTTGGGGTTATGCCGGTACAAAACGCGCCCTTTGAAACGCTCAGGTACCGTGTCGTAAGGGCCAAAGTTGGCCATGTCCAAAGCCCCGCAAGAACCAATATAGGGCAAATCAACTTGGGAAAACACATCCATTCGTGTGGGGCCAGCAGACAATGTTGCTCCGACGATTTCATCTGCAATCTCGGTGGTCGAGACATCAATAACCCCATTCAGAAGTTGCGATGCTGCCAACTTCTCCATGGATTGACCGCCTGTACCCGTGGCATGAAAAACCAAGCAATCAAAGCGATCTTCTAAACGTTTGGTAACAGCTTGAACACAAGGTGTGGTCACACCAAACATGGTTAATCCGACTGCGGGTTTAACGGTTTCAGAGCCGCGGTGCTTGTGTGTGACCATGCCTGCGAGAGCATGTGCAGCATTGGACAAAACCTTTTCGCTGATTCGGTTGATACCCTGCACATCTGTGACCGAGTACATCATGCAAATATCGCTGGGGCCCACATAAGGTCTTGTATCCCCTGAAGCCATGGTTGACACCATGACCTTGGGAACCCCAATCGGCAACACACGCATGGCCGCTGTGGCCAAGGAAGTGCCGCCAGAGCCGCCAGCGGAAATCAATCCACCTACATCTCGGCGAGTGCGAATAAATGACTCAAAAGCCAATGCCATGGCTGCAACACTGCTGCCCCTGTCAGAAGAGAAAACAGCTTGCTCTCCTTGCGGATGGTGTCTTGCCACTTCTCGCGGATGTACTGATGCAGGCGAGGGGCGACCTGTTGTGGAAAGGTCTACGGTGACAACTCGCAGGCCGAGCTTTTCCAAGCACTGGCGCAAAAAGAACAGTTCTTTGCCTTTGGTATCAAATGTGCCAGCCACATAGGCCGCCTGACTGCTGCTTGCTGCAACAGGGAAGTCAAAAACTTGTGCTTGTGACGATGCAACTTGGGCCAACCCAACAGAGTTATCCGAGGCGTTAAAGGCCTTGGTGAATTGCTGACTAAATGGAATATCTTCTGAACTGTAGGCACGTTGAACTCGCACCACAGTGGCAGGTTCATTGCTTACAGGTTCCAAAGGCGTTTCATCAAACGCTTCACCAGAGGCTCGAAGGCCAAGCAGACGCTCTTGTAAACCTTTGTCATTAGCCAACTCAGCAGCAGGCATTTCATCTTGTATGCGTCCATTGACCATCACAGCCACACGGTCAGCGCTGGCCACTGCGACGCCTAAGTTTTGTTCAATCAACAAAATGGCTATGCCGTCTTCAGTGGCAAGTTGGCGCAGCGAAGCCTCTACTTGCTCAACAATCACAGGCGCCAAACCCTCTGTCGGTTCATCCATGATCAAAATACGTGGTCGTAAAAGCAGCGCACGACCAATGGCTAACATTTGCTGTTCACCGCCAGAAAGCTGGGAGCCACCGTTGTTTTTTCGTTCAGCCAAGCGAGGGAACATTGCATAGACGCGGTCAACATCGCTGCGCTGAGGTGCAACCAATCGCAGGGTTTCATCAACCGTCAACGAAGGCCAAACACGTCGACCTTGGGGGACATAGGCCATGCCACGTCTTGTGATTTCGTGGGGCGACTTGCCTAAAATTTCTTCACCAGCCAAACGTACACTGCCGCTCGCACCCACCAACCCAGTGAGCGCATTACAAAGCGTTGATTTACCCATGCCATTGCGACCCACAATGCCGAGAACACCCTGACTGAGTGAGAGTGAAATGCCTTGCAGTACATGTGCTTGGCCAAAGTACACGTGCAAATCCTCAACCACCAGTAAGGGGCCTTTGAAGTTGCGGCTGGGGGCTTCGCCAAACCAGGCCATCAGTGTTTGCCCCCCATGTAGATGGCTTGCACCTGCGCATCGTTTTCAATCTCGGAAGGTGTACCGGTTTTGATCACAGCGCCGTTATGCATGACGGTAACTTTTTCAACCACTCGCAAAGCAATTTCCAAATCGTGCTCAATCAACACGAAGCTCATGTGGGATGGCAAAGATGTCAAGAGTTTGACAAGCTCACGTCGCTCAGCGGGTGACAGTCCCGCAGCTGGTTCATCAAACAAAATCAAGCGAGGTGCACCCGCCAAGGCAATGGCAATTTCAAGTTGTCTTTGTTGACCGTGGGCAAGATTGCTGACCAATTCATCTGCAATATGGGTGAGGCGCCCACGCTCTAATAAATCTTGGGTAGCCAATGTGGAGGGGTGGTTTTTACCTGCCCGCCTGAAACTGAATCTTGCGTTGGCCACACCTCGAACTGCAAGAAACAGGTTGTCGCGCACACTCAGGTCGCGAAATAAAAGTGAAGACTGGTAGGTTCGTCGCAACCCTTTGCGGATGCGCTCAAACGGGTCCATGTAAGTAACGTCTTCACCAAAAAAACGAATTTGACCCGATGTGGGTGGAAAGTCACCGGTGATGGCATTGAACAAAGTGGTCTTACCCGCTCCATTCGCACCCAAGATGGCACGTTTTTCACCGGCGAGAACAGATAAAGAGACGTCATCCACCGCCCGCAAAGCGCCAAATGCCCGTGTCACATTCTCCAAGACCAAGGCCTCGGAAGACATGCGGGGTACTTCGCTTGGCGAAGTAACCATGGGCCTCGCCATTTCTGGCGAGTTTGAACGCAATGCGGTGATGGATGCCATCGTTATCTGCCTGATGCTTACTTACGGCAGTCAGGAATATCCCGTGTACCCAAGCCCATTTTCTTGAATTCTGCTTCGGGCAGACCCAGAGTCTGGGTAATGTTAGGAACAGTCTTGACCACTTTGTTGAAAAGCGAACCGTCTGCGGCCTTGGTCACTTCGGTGATGTAGGTTGGTCCTACGCCGTTACGGTTGGCATCGATCACCACTTCGCCAGCAGGGCCGACAAATTTGGTTTTCTGCAGCGCTTCACGGTACTTCTTCTGACCTCCACTCAAATCACCTTTAACAGCATCCAAACCATCCAAGGCTGCTTTGGTGTTGATGTAGTAGAGGTAAGCGAACAGTGATGGGCTTGGGAAACCGTCTTTAAAGTTGGCTTTGTAGTCAGCAACAAATTTTTTCCACTCAGCTGTATCCAACGAATCGGCCATGGGTCCAGCTGAAGCTGTGCCCACCAAAGATTCACGACGTTTGCCTTTGTAGTTCAGCACGGTTTGGTCAACCGTGATGGAGCCGCCCACCATGGGCTTAGTGCCGCCGGATTGCTCGTATTGGGTCAGGAAGTTGACCGCATCAGAGCCACCCAAGACCACCAGCAATGCGTCCACATCCTTGGGGATTTTGGCAATGACGGAAGCGTAGTCCTTAGTGCCCAGTGGCACCCATGCTTTGTCCAATACCTTGCCACCTTTAGCGCAGTAACTGGCCATGAAGCCTTGTACCTGCGAATAGGGGAAGCCATAGTCTTCGGCAATCAGGAACATTTTTTTGTATCCCTTAGACAAAGCATGGTCGCCCAGTCCCACCATCCACTGCGCACCTTCTGTGTTGAAGCGAAAGAAGTTGGTTGAAGGATCGTTCAAGGTGGCTGCTTGCGCACCCGATGAACCATTGATGAAGGTTATGCCTGCCTGTGTTTTGGCATAGTTCTTCACTGCAATTCCTTCGTCTCCCGACAAGGGGCCAATCATGACTTGCACCTTGTCTTGTTCTACCAATTTACGGGTAGCAGCAACGGCTTTGTCAGGATTGCCATCAGAGGATCCGCTGATGAGTTCAATTTTCATGCCACCTGCTGTTCCACCTTTTTGTTTCAAGGCAAGCTCAGCGCCGCGAATGCCATCTTGTCCAGGTACCGCAAATGGGCCTTCAAGAATAGAAAGCAGTCCAACTTTCAAGGTTCCTTCAGCGAAAGCAAAACCAGTAGTGGCCGCCAAAATTGCTGCGCTGATCACAGTACGTGCCAGCGTTCTTTTGCTTAAATGCATTGTTGTCTCCTCAGGTTGAAAAAAGGCCAATGGCCGGTGAAAAGACGCCCAGACCCACCGGCCATAGCGTCAAGTTACCAAACTGATTGACTAAAAAAAAATCAATCATGAGCGGCGACTTTCAGGTGCTGACGCCGTGGATGAAACCAACCAGCGTGAGCGAAATTTGTGCCATAGACCCAGCAGTCCATCAGGCGAGAAAAATACGATCAATAAAAACACACCGCCAATCACCAGATTAAAGCGTTGTCTGTCAACCAAATCGATGGCAAAGTTTTGCAGCAAAACAAAAGTAATGGCCCCAATAAATGCGCCTAAGGGGTGCTTCATGCCTCCTAGCACAGCAATCACCAAAATATTTATCAGTGCACCTGTGTTGATAGAACCGGGCGAGACGCGGTTGTTGTACCAAACAAGCAGAATGCCGCCAATAGATGCCAGCAATCCTGAGAATGCATGTGCAGCGAGCCTGTGGGCTGTCACATTAAAGCCAAGCGAGTTCATACGCCTTGGGTTATCGCGGATACCTTGTAAAGCCAAGCCAAAAGGCGCACGAACCAAATACTTGATGGACCAATATCCACAAAGAGCACACCCGAGTGCAAGAAAATAAAAAGCTACTGGGTCGGTGAAATTGACTTCACCCACGATGGGGGCGCTGATTTTGCTAAAGCCTTGAAAACCATTGAACAAGACGTAGTTTTGCTGTGTCAAATAGAAAAATGCGACACCAATGGCCAAGGTAATCATGATGGTGTGAATACCCTCGGTTCTGATAGACAGCCAACCAATCAAGGTGGCAAACACGATAGAGATAAACATCGCAAAAAGTACGGCTAACCACCATGGCCAGCCCAGACTGATGGCTTGCATGCTGCTGGTGCCGAATATCGCAATCAGGTAACTGCTAAGACCAGCCACAGTCATTTGCGATAGCGACACCATGCCACCGTATCCACCTAAAAAAGTCAGAGATAAAGCGATGAGACCCAAGGCAAGAGACTGGGCGCCAATTTGGTAGGTAAAAAAAGGCGACGCGACAGCTGGGTAAAGCAACACCATGGCCATGACCACCCAATGGCGAAGATGAACGGGCGCCCACATTCGCGACCACCAACCCGTTCCCTCATAAGCAGGCGCACTGTAGCGGGCTGTGCGCGATATTGTGTTTTGCACAACAGGCACTTGTGTGCTGACTGTCACCCTGACGCCAGGTGACTGCGTGTTCATGGCGCGACGCCAGTGGGCCGCACTCATGTGGCTTTCCCTAAAACACCGCGCGGTCTGAACGCCAGTGCGATGATCATGATGACAAAAGTGAAAACCACGCTGTAGGTGGGCGCGTAGGCTTGACCAAATTGCTCTGCAAGACCAATCAGCAATGCGCCAATTGCAGCGCCCGGTACACTGCCCATGCCACCCACAATCACCACCACCAAAGAGGCCAGCAAATATCGGGTGTCTTCTCCAGGAGAAATCGACAATGCGGTTCCCCCGACGACGCCAGCAAGACCTGCAAGTCCTGCGCCTAAAGCAAAGGTGAGCGCAAAAATTCGCTGCACATTAACGCCAGATGCGGAAAGCATTCCTCTGTCATCAACACCTGCGCGAATCATCATGCCTATGCGAGTGCCATTGAGCAAGCCCCACAGCAGCAAACCAATGACGATCGATATAAGCAACACAACAATGCGGTAGGTGGGAAATTTCTCAATGATGGGCAAGCTCATCGTTCCGTAAATCCAAGCGGGTGGGTCAAAGGTATAAATTTCCCCGCCAAAGTACCAAAGCATCAAGTCAGCTAAGACGATGGACAGGCCAATCGTTACCAAAGTTTGCCTGAGGTCTTCGCCCTGCATACGCCTGAAAACCACAATCTGTATGACCACACCAAGGACAGCAGATGAAATAAACCCAGCCAAAACGGCTAACAACCAAGAGCTTGTCAGGTCGCCCACAATCCATCCAACATAGGCCCCAACCAAGAACAAAGAACCGTGTGCAAGGTTGACATTTCGCATCAAACCAAAGACCAGCGTAAATCCACTGGCCACGATGAAATACAGCGAAGCCAAAGTCAAACCATTGAGAAATGTCTTAAGAAACAGAACTGCGTCATCAAACAAACCCCACAGCGCCAGCAGCGCCAGTGGGAAGACCAATAACCACCAAAATGCCAATCTGGCTCGACTCATGCAGCACGCTCCCAAGCGCGTTGACGGGTGGTGGGTGGGTGTTTGGCAAACACACCGTCCTTCATAACAGCCAACATACGCGAGGGTTCTCGCAAAATTGCCAAGTTGGTCAACGGGTCGCCATCGACCAACAACAGGTCAGCTAAATAACCTTCTTTAACCAAACCCAGTTCATTGGGCTTCATCATGATTTGACCGCCATACAGCGTGCAAGAGCGAATAGCTTCCATGGGCGTAAAGCCCAAATAACGAACAAAGAATTCAAGGTCGCGAGCATTTTGACCGTGGGGTGTGAACGCAAAGCCGTAGTCACCACCTGGCATGACGCGAACCCCACGCTTGTGCATAGCTGACAGCGATTTCAAAGCAGCTTCCCACTCTATGCCATAGCCCATGCTCTCTGCTTTGGCGCGGGTGACGCCCCATTCAGAGGCTTCATTGAGTAATGCGTGAATAATGCCGATGCCTGGCACTACAAACACGCGGTCTTTTGCAGCTTCGAGCATGTCCAAGGTTTTTTCATCGCAAAAGCTTGCGTGGTAGATGATGTCTATGCCATGACGCAAGGCTTGTTGCACTGAGGGTCCCGAGCGCGCATGGGCTGTACCGCGTTTGCCACGCATCCGTACTTCCTCCATTGCGGCCCCCACTTCAGCATCCGTCATCCAATGGGTTTCTGCAGGTGAGTCTTGGGTGAAGTTATCGCCAGACAAATTCAGTTTGATGGAATCAACACCATACTTTAAAAACAAGCGTACACATTTACGCATGTCTTCAGCGCCACTGACATTGGCACCAAAACTGAACTCGGGAAACGGTAAGTGCGGCAAGGTTTCATCGCCCAAAGCCCCCAGAACGGTAATTTCTTGGCTGGCTGCCAGATAGCGTGGACCAGGAATTTGACCGCTGTTAATGGCATTTCGAATAACCACATCCAAACGCGGCTTGGCACAAGCCGCACCCACGCATGATGTCCATCCCGCTTCCAAATAGATTTTGGCAACCTTGGCACTCCACAATACATGCTCTTCCAAGGGCATGGTTTGAATGCCAGCCAAATTGGCTGCGTTGTTCCAAGAGAAATGGGTGTGAGCTTCGCACATCCCAGGCATGAGCGTTGCGCCTGCAGCGTCAACTTGCATGGCGTCTCCAGCTGACATGGGTGCTGCAGACTTGCTGATGTGCTTGATGCGATTACCTTCCACCAACACACTGCCTGGGTATGGCGCCGCACCCGAGCCATCAAGAATTCGCACATTGGTAAAGAGCGTGGTTGTCATCGCTGTCTCCTCTTTAAAGCTTAAGCGGCCCAACGGGTGGGCGGTGACTGACGAGAAGGGGTTCCTCGGCTGGTGACGGAGGGCGGTTCACGATGGAATTTGCCATCTTTCATGACAGCAAGAATGCGCGATTTGTCTTGCAAGACTGTGATGTCAACCATCGGATCGCCATCGACCAACAAAATATCAGCCAGATAACCTTCTCGCAACTGTCCCAAGGGTTCGGCACTGCGCATCATGGGCGCCCCCCAAGCCGTCGCACTGAGCAAGGCTTCAAGGTTGGACATGCCTATGTGTTTGGTGAAATATTCAAGGTCTTTGGCGTTGGTGCCGTGCGGTGTCCATGCAAAACCATAGTCTCCACCGGGCATGATGCGTACGCCGCGTTTGTGCAAAGCACGCATAGATTCAATGGCTGAATCCAACTCTTTGTAGTAGCCCATTTTTTGAACTAAATCAGGGGTGAGGCCATACTCTTTGGCGTTGTGACATGTGTTGATCAGCCATGCCAACCCAGGTGCAATGAAATGCGAATTGCGATGTTGATCTAGCAAATCTAGCGCTTCGCTGTCTAAAAAACTTGCGTGATAGATGACATTGATACCTTGCTTGACGCATTGTTTGACAGACCATGTTGACCGCGCATGGGCCGCAACCCATTTGCCCCAACTTTTAGCTTCTTGCACGCAGGTAGTGATTTCTTCTTCGGTGAATTGGCTTTGCTCGCTAGACATACCGGTGATGGATTCACCAGAGAGGTTGATTTTCAAAGTGTCAACACCGTATTTGCAAAACATGCGTACACAGCGACGCATTTCGTCGTTACCGCTGACTACTGCGCCAAATGAAAATTCCTGCTGAGGCAAATGCGGCTGGGTGCTGTCACCCAAACCGCCGGGAACGGTGATTTCTTGGCTGGGTGCGGTATAGCGAGGGCCAATGATGGTGCCATCGTTGATCGCGTTGCGAATCACAACATCGAGCCTTGGCTTGGCAGCGGCTGCACCGACGCAAGAAGTCCAACCCATGTCGAGGTATAGCTTGGCCACTTCTGCGCACCACAAAATATGCTCCTCAGGTGGCATGCGCTGTATGGCATCTAGGCTAGGTTGGTTGTTCCATGAAAAATGCGTATGTGCTTCCACCATTCCAGGCATCAAAAAGCAACCAGCACCATCAATAACAGTTTGACCCGCTAAAGGCATATTTCGCATACCTTGATGTGTTCGGGTGACTCGGATGATTTTGTTGCCTTCAACCAGCACTTCGCCAGGGTAAGGCATTTCCCCTGTCGCATCAAATACATTGACATTGGTAAACAGCACTTGGCTCATGTGTTTTCCTTCAAGTGTGTCGTTTCAAAAATGAACGTGCTTCACGGGCGCATTCATGGGGTTTCTCAATGGGTGTCCAATGGCCACACCTGGTGAGCACGACAGATTTGGCAGATGTCATGCGCCGTGCCAAGGCATGAACCGCTTGTGGCGGCGAGACTTTGTCATCTTCACCCGTGACCAGCAAAACCGGCGAAGCGATGCGTTCAACATCTGCACTGCGAGCTTGTGACAACACTTCACAAGTAGCCGCATACCCCAAAGGTGACTGGCGCATCAGACTCTCGCGGACATAAGCATATGCACTGGGATTGTTTCTTTTGGTGTGCTCAGAAACTGCCGTGCTTAATAGAGCTTCTGTGACTTCTTGAAGACCTTGCATACCGCTACTTCGAATTTTTTCAGCCCTGTTGCGTATGCTTTCGCGAGCAGTTTCAGGCGGTTCTGCCAATGGGCCAAACAACACCATGCTCTTAACCAGTGAAGGTGCTGCAAGGGCTAAGTGCTGAAGAACAATGGTTCCCATGGAATGCCCTAGCCACTGGGCTTGAGCGATGCCTAAGCTTTTGCAGATGGTTTGAAGACATTGAACCAACAAAGCCATGCTTAACTCTTCTTGGGGTAACTTTGAGCGACCACTGCCAGGTAAATCAATGCGAATCAATCGGTGGGCATCAAGACTGGGGTGCATGGCAGACCACGTGTTGGAACTTCCGCCCAAACCATGAACACACACCACAGGCGAACCTGTGCCGCTTTCTTCCACAGCCACATGGTCCATCAGGTAAAAACTCATCTCAGCACCTTCAAAAGGGTGAGAATTTTTTTCAACATCTTGCAGACTCCTAGCGGCAAACTTTATGAATAAGGCTATAAACTGTCGCAAATTATTGAGACGACCGTCTCATTTATTCGGCTCATCCTAAAGCTTGACGGTCTTGTGTGAAAGTGACTGCAGCGACTTTTTCATCCTGATTTACCCTGATGGCAAGAAAAATCTCACCCCCAACTCCGGATAAACCACTAGCACCAGCGGGGGTCAAGCAAGCTACTTTTAATCAGCTACTAGATATTGCTCGCCAAAAAATTGAATCAACGGGCGCAGCGCCATCGGTCTCAACGGTTGCATTGTTAGCAGGTGTATCTAGAGCAACGGCCTACCGTTGTTTCCCTAGCCGAGCTGCGATGTTGACGGCAGTGGTTGGGGCTTCATTAGGCCCCATGCGTACATTTGCATCAGATCATTTGGAGGGCATAGACAGAGTGATGGATTTATTGAAACGCAGCCTGCCTCGGTTGAGTAAAAATGAAACATCCTTTCGAACTGCTGTTCAACTTTCTTTAGAGCAACGTGCGCTAGCTTTGGCGGGACAATTGAAGGAACCGTCATTCAGGCGTGGCTACAGAATTGAAATACTGGCTCATGCCATGGAGCCATTCAAGACCCAACTTCCAGAAGATATTTATTTGCAATTGCACAAAGCTTTGTCTGTTGTCTATGGCATTGAGTCCTATATTGTTTTGAAAGATATCTGGAGTGAATCTAGCAAGCAGGTAGAAGCGACAGTGCTTTGGATGGCAAAAGCATTAGTAGAGGCGGCACAAATTGAAGCCAGGGCTCGCATAAACTCAAAGCCAGTTAAAGCTACACGCAGTCAATCTTTAAAGGGAAAAACATGAAGTTAGCCACATTTATTTACCAAGGTAGCAGAAGTGTTGGTCTTTTAAGTGATGATGGTTTAAGAATTCAAGCACTTGATTTAAGCAATCAAGAAAATGAGCGGGGCATTCTTGCCTTGGTAGACCGAAAAGCCAGCGGCAAACCCTTTCCTGCTGTCAGTTCCGAATCAATAGCCTTGACAGATCTTAAGTTAGAGGCGCCAATTCCTCGCCCGATGCGAAATATTTTTTGTGTTGGAAGAAACTACCATGCCCATGCAAAAGAGCTGTCCAACACTGTTTTCAAAGACAACAATGCTGACCCCAATGCTTGGCCTATCGTCTTCAGCAAAGTTCCTGAATGTGTCACAGGACCGTATGATGATGTGCATCTGCCTTTGAATGTTTCGCAGCAAATCGATTACGAAGCCGAGTTATTGGTTGTCATTGGCGTGCAAGGCAAAAATATCTCCAAGACAGACGCTATGTCATATGTGTATGGCTATACCGTGGTAAATGATGTAACCGCACGAGATGTACAAATGCGTCACCAGCAATGGGACTTGGGTAAGTCCTTTGACACCTTCTGCCCAATGGGGCCATGGGTCGTCACTGCGGATAAATTTGATGGGCTGAGCGCGCATGTGAAATGTTGGGTCAATGGAGAGCTGCGTCAAGATGGAAATGCTGCAAACATGATTTTTGATATTCCTACATTGATTGAAACGTGTTCTCGCGGAATCACTTTGTACCCTGGTGACCTGATTGCCACAGGAACACCTGCGGGTGTGGGGATGGGCTTGAAACCACCGCAGTATTTGAAGCATGGTGACAAAGTTCGCATAGAGATTGCCCAACTCGGCGCAATTGAAAACACATTCATTGCTTCAAGCTGAGGAGTTCATAGACATGATTCTTGGCATGAACCACTTCACCGCTATTGCTAAAGATCCCGAAGTCACTTTGGACTTTTATCAGCGAATCATTGGCTTGACAGTTGGACCGCGCCCAGACTTGGGCTTTCCCGGCGCATGGCTTTATGCAGGAGACACGGCAGTACTGCATTTGTATTTTGAACGACCAATCCCTAACCCGCCAGCAGGCGTTATTGACCACATGGCTTTTACTGCAAAAGATTTGAAGGCAGTTAAATCAGTCTTCGATGAAACTGGCTACCCCTATAAATTACAGCACCGCCCAAATGGGCCATGGCAGATTTTTTGCGAAGACCCCAGTGGCGCCAAGGTAGAGCTCAATTTCAGCCCACTTGAGAGCTTGGATTAGAAGAAATTAAGAAGCCCTTGAAGTTGTTCAAGGGCTTTGAATTTGGTGGCGCTTCACGGATTCGAACCGCGGACCTGTGGATTATGATTCCATCGCTCTAACCGACTGAGCTAAAGCGCCGAGCCATAAATTATAGCGAGACTGCAGCAAGAGTTTTAAAGCAATGAGGCGATTTTTAGTAGCCTCGTTTTTTTATTGCGCTGTGGGGTGTGTACAGCTTGCGCTACAGACTACTTATTACTCAACGCGAACCGTGCTCAAGTGTTGCTAGCGTGATAAACCATTTTTACTATGCCTGTCAGTCGTACTGTCAAA
>NZ_JBBAOI010000009.1:0-78878 GCF_040401495.1 Limnohabitans sp. | reverse complement strand
AGGAAAGATGCTCTATCTGAATTTAATATCAAATAGTTAGAGTAAATGCTAGTGAAGGGGAAAGAGAGGAAAACCAACGACCAGTATTGATCGCCTCGCGTTCCTCGATGGTAAGGATAGGGTCGTCCATGGGCTGTCTTCTCGGTGACCGAGTGGTTGAAATTTGTCGCCGACGGGACCGCCAGCGACAACGCTAGGGTTTGTAGTGAGGTGTTTGTTTGTCCAAAAACGCTTGAATCCCAATGCCGGCGTTGACATGGTTGAGGTTTTTCAAGAAATGCTGTTTTTCTGTGTGCATGTGGGCAAAGACGTCTTGGCTATAGGCAGATTCTGTCAAATCCTTGATGCTCGCCAAGGCATTCGGTGCACGTTGGTTAAGCTTTTCAGCCAAGGCCAAGGCTTGGGCCAAAGCCTCACCAGCGGGCGCAATATGGTTGATCAGGCCGGCATCAGCCAAACGTTGCGCTGGAATGCGCTCTCCTAAGAACATGAATTGATTGACCAAGGCCCTTGGTAAGGCGCGGCTTAAAAACCAGCTACCACCCCCATCGGGCGACAAACCTACCGAGCTATAGGCCATGACAAACAGGCTCTCAGCTGAAGCCACCACCATGTCACACGCCAAAACCAAAGAAAAACCAGCGCCTGCTGCCGCGCCTTCCACGGCTGCAATGACGGGCTTGGGAAAGGTTCGTATGGCTTCTATCCAGCTGTGTAAGGCGTCAATGCCTGAGGCTTGTTGCTCTGGCGGGGCATTGCGGTTGCTCAGTATCCTGTTCAAGTTGCCGCCTGCACAAAAGTGCTTTCCCTCGCCAGTCAAGATGACGCTTCGCACATCGGGGTTGGTTTCGGCCACGTTCAAGGCCTCGACACCCGCGCTGTACATGGCGGGGTCTAAAGCATTGCGGTGCTCGGGGTTGGAGACGGTCAAGACCAAGGTTTGTCCTTGGCTGTGGCTTTTGAGTTGGGCAGTCATGGTTTAAATTGAAAGATGGCTCAAGCTTAAACCCAAGGCACCACGTCGGCGCAACCAAGGACTTGGGCGGTAACGCGGATCGCCGTACACGGTTTGCAGGTTAAACAGCACCTCAAGCAAGTTGTCGGCGCCAAGTCGGTCGCCCAAAGCCAAGGGGCCCAAGGGGTAGCCAAGGCCCAGTGTGACCGCGGTATCCAAGTCGGCTGGGCTGCAAATACCTTGTTGGCACATGTCGCTGGCAATGTTTACGATGGTGGCGACAACGCGTTGGGTGACAAAACCGCCACTGTCTTGAATGAGGCTCACGGCTTTGCCGTCCGAGGCCATGAGGGCATGAGCCGCGTCACGCATATCGCTGCGGGTTGCAGGGTTGGTGGCCAGCACCCGTCTTTGGGTGGCGTCGTCGGGCATCAACATGTCAATGCCCAAGGTGCGTGCGGGGTCCAATCGCTCAACGATGGCGCAGGTGGTGACATCAAAACCCAAAGGTGCCACCCAACACAGGGCTTGATTGGAAGGCGCAGCCCCGGTTTCAATGGCCGCGCCGAGGTTTTTTAGCAGTTGCAGCAACTCTGAGCGGCGTGCAGCACGGGCTGACACCCACACCGGCGGCTTGAGCGAGCTTGAGGGTACATTTTTTTCAGGGGGAATTTGCGCCTTACCTTCAGCGTAGGTGTAAAAACCTTGACCGGTTTTTCGACCCAACCAACCGCCAGCTAAACGCTGGGCGGTGATGACGCTGGGGCGGTAGCGCGGTTCTTCAAAATACTGGTGGTAAATGGACTCCATGACAGGGTGCGAGACATCCAAGGCCGTCAAGTCCATCAATTCAAAGGGGCCGAGCTTGAAACCCACTTGGTCACGCAATATGCGGTCGATGGTGGCAAAGTCTGCCACGTCTTCGCTGACGATGCGTAAAGCCTCGGTGCCATAACCGCGCCCCGCGTGGTTGACGATGAAGCCAGGCGTGTCTTGCGCCAAAACCGCTTGGTGACCCATGCTGTGCACATAGGCTTTTAATTTTTCACAAACCGCTGGCGCAGTGGCAAGCCCAGGCACCACTTCCACCACTTTCATCAGTGGCACAGGGTTGAAAAAATGCAAACCCGCAAAACGCTCAGGGTGCTTTATGCCCCAAGCCAAAGCAGTGATGGATAAAGAGGATGTATTGGTGGCCAAAACAGCCTCATCTGAGAGCACTTCACAGAGTTGTGCAAACAAAGCTTGTTTGACCTGCGCATTTTCAATAATGGCTTCAACCACCAAGTCGCAAGATGACAGGGCTTTCAAAGTATCAACAGTTTTTAATGATGCAAGATAGGCTTGGTGTTGATGAGGCGAGATGCGTTGCTTGTCGAGCATTTTTTGCCATTGCGAGGTAATGGCTTGTTGAGCCTGCACAGCGCGTTCTGTTGCTGCGTCAAAAAGCAAAACCTGGCTGCCCGCTTGTGCGGCCATTTGAGCAATGCCTTGACCCATGGCGCCAGTGCCGCAAACGCCTACAGTTGGAAATAAAGAATTCATAACCAAGCATTATCTCTGCCAAGTCTTGAACCTGTTTGCGTTACTTTGAATCGGCATGGCTCTGGGCCGCTGTGACAGAATGTGCCGATCTTGTCTTACCAAGGAACATCCATGTCTTTAAAATTGTGTGGCTTTTCTGTCAGCAACTACTACAACAAAATCAAATTGCAATTGCTTGAAAAAGGCATTCCTTTTGAAGAAGAGTTGGTGTGGGTTGGCAACAGCCATCCTAAATTGATGGGCCGATCGGCCATGGGCAAAGTACCTTTCTTAGAGACCCCGCATGGTTGCTTGACAGAGTCCATGGTGATTGCCGAGTACCTTGAGCAAGCCTACCCCGATCATCCTTTGATGCCCGCTGATCCGATGCAAGCAGCCAAAGTTCGAGAACTGATTGTGTATTTAGAGTTGCACATCGAGTTGGTTGCCCGTGAGCTTTATCCCCAAGCCTTTTTTGGCGGTCAGGTCAGCGAGGGAACCAAAGAACGAGTTCGTAAAAATTTGAGAAAAGGCGTTGCTGGTTTTGCCAAATTAGCTAAATTTTCGCCTTATGTGGCAGGCGACAGCATGACGTTGGCAGATTGCTCCGCTGCTTTTCATTTGCCTATTGCTGTCAATGCTTGCAAATTGGTGCTTGGTGAAGATTTGCTGGCTGATTTACCTGTGAAAGCCTATGGCCAAAAAATGGCTGAAAGCCCCCATATGCAAAAAGTGCTAGCTGACCGTAAAGAAAATTCTGCCTTGATGGCCAGCCTTTCAGCCAAGAAAACCTGAAGCTTTTCAGCGAAGTGATTTGCTGGCTTCAAGGTGTACCAAGCGATCGAGCTCGGCGCAAATATCGGCCATGCGACCTGACATGACCATGCGGCCAGCGTTGCTGGGCGATGCGTGGCCTTCCTCAGCCACCCGAACGACACGCAAAGGCTTGGCGGGTAGGGGCGAAGATAGGTTGACAGGTGCAGTCATATGGGGGTCATTAGCAGGCCAAAGTGCTTTATAGGCTGCATCAATGCGCTGGAACAATTTCTGTGAGGTGATGAGTGCGAGGTTCATAAGGGTTCCAATGAGGGTTAAAACTGGTGACGAATCAGACCAACAGCCAAGCCTTCAATGTGAAAGTTGTCGCCAGGGCTGACGTGGATGGTTGAAAAATCGGGGTTCTCAGGGTGCAGGTGTATGCCGGAGATATTTTTTTCGAAGCGTTTGACGGTAACTTCTTCGCCAAGACGGGCAACCACGATTTGGCCATTTCGTGCATCGGAGGTGGATTTGACAGCAAGCAAGTCGCCGTCAAGAATGCCAATGTCGCGCATGGACAAGCCGCGAACCTTGAGCAAGTAATCGGGTGTTTCAGAAAACAAAGAATTTTGAACCGCATAACTTTGTTCTATGTGCTCTTGCGCCAAAATAGGCGAACCTGCTGCGACCCTTCCCACCAAAGGCAATATTAGTTGCCCCAGTCCTGGTAACGACAATGAATATGGCGTACGAGAAGACTCCAGGGTTCTTGCGTGGTCTTGGTTTTTTAACCGAATGCCGCGTGAGGTTCCGCTGACCAGTTGTATGTATCCCTTGCGCGCTAAAGCTTGTAGATGCTCTTCTGCCGCGTTGGCTGACTTGAAGCCAAGTTCTTTGGCAATTTCGGCACGCGTGGGCGGAGCACCTGTTTGGCGAATAGCCGCTTCAATCAAGGAGAGAATTTGTTGTTGCCTTGCGGTGAGCTTGCTTTGTTCCATAACGGCTCCTGAGGTAGGTGAAAATGAAATACTCTTTGAGATCAATAGACACTGTTTAGACATCCAGTAACTGTATTTTTAACCAGCTTTTTAATTTTTACAAGCCCATGTCAAAAGAAAATCTTCAAAAAATCCTCGTGCTGGGCATGGGAGGAACCATTGCAGGCATGGCTTGTGATCCTAAAAATCCAAAAGAATACAAAGCTGGTGCGTTAGGAGTTGCTGACTTAATAAGCACTTTAGGCATATCTCATGATTTGCAAATTGAGCTTAAAAATGTGGCGCAAATCAACAGCAAGGACATGCAAGCATCTCATTGGCAAGCACTTTTGTCCGCGGTCGACTTGGCAAACCAAGACCCACAAACACGCGCGGTTGTCATCACCCACGGCACTGACACCTTGGAAGAAACTGCTTGTTTGCTAGAGGTGATGGGGCCTTGGTCAAAACCGATTGTTTTGACCTGCGCCATGCTCCCAGCCAACGCCCCCCATGCTGATGGGCCTGGCAACCTCACCGACGCCCTGAACTGGGCGTCAAAAACCAAGCATTGCGCAGTGTTTGTTGTCTGCGCCGGTAAAGTGCATTTGTCTCAAGATGTGCAAAAACTCACCACGGAAAACGTTGATGCATTCACCAGTGGAGCGCAGGCTTGCTTTGCCAGCAAGCAAGGTGAGCAGTGGCAGGTCCACCGCGACATGACGCCTGTGCCCCCTCTTCAAAAACCCAGCTTGACCTATGCCTTGGCCTTGCAAAAATGGCCAAGGGTGGAGATGGTTACCAACCACGCCCTCAATGACGGTGCTGTGGTCAGAGCTTTATTGGCCGCATCCAGCTCGGAGCACACCGCTTTGGCCGGCATCGTGCTGGCGGGTACGGGCATGGGAACAGCCAGTCAATCCTTAGAGATTGCCCTACAAAATGCGCTGGATCAAGGGGTACGGGTATGGCTTAGCAGCCGTTGCCTATTGGGACTGGCACATGCCCAGCCTCAAACAACGTGGGGTGCAGTCACCCCTTTGAGTGCGGCTAAAGCAAGAACTGCTTTGTGTTTAAGTTTGATGGCAGAGCAGGAAAATCAGCTTTGAAGTGCCTTGAAAGCGCGCTCGGTGATTTCTTCCACGCTGCCCTGTCCGCTGATAGCGCGGTAGCGCGGTGCCAAAGCCGGCTCTTTGTCAGACCATGAGGAATAGTAATCAACCAAAGGGCGGGTTTGTGCGCTGTACACCTCAAGCCGTTTATTGACTGTTTCTTCCTTGTCGTCGTCTCGCTGAATGAGTGCTTCGCCAGTGAGGTCGTCAACACCTTCAACCTTGGGCGGATTGAAGCGCACATGGTAGGTTCGACCGCTGGCCACGTGGACACGGCGCCCGCTCATGCGTTCAATGATGGCCTCAAAAGGAACATCAATTTCCAACACGCAGTCGAGTTTGACACCAGCTTGCCTCATGGCGTCAGCTTGCGGGATGGTGCGAGGAAATCCATCAAACAAAAAACCTTTGGCGCAATCGGGTTGTGCAATACGTTCTTTGACCAAGCCAATGATGATGTCGTCACCTACCAAGCCGCCCGAGTCCATCACTTTTTTAGCTGCTAAGCCCATATCTGTTCCTGCTTTGACAGCAGCACGCAGCATATCGCCAGTGGATATTTGGGGGATGGCGTAATGTTGGCAAATGAAGGAGGCTTGTGTGCCTTTTCCAGCGCCTGGCGCGCCCAACAGAATCAGTCTCATTGTCTTCCTTGCTTTGTCTTTGGCACTGTCTTGGCAGAGCGCTTTTTGTCGTTGGCAGAGAATAACATGCAGTGCATTCGCCTGACAGACAGTCAGATCGACTGGTTAAGCATCTGTCGAACACGTTCTAAATCGGCTGGGGTATCTACACCTGCAGCACTGGGTAAGTCGCAGACATGCACTGCAATTCGATACCCATGCCACAAAACCCGCAATTGCTCCAAGGCTTCGGCTTGTTCTGCTGGGGATGGACTGAGCGTGGGGTAAAGCTTCAAAAAACCGCATCGGTAGGCATACAAGCCAACGTGGCGGTAAACAGGGTAGGGCGGCAACTGATCAGGTGAGCCGCCACGGAAGTGGGGAATGCTGGCTCGGCTGAAGTACATCGCTTGAGACTGGGCGTCCAAAACCACTTTGACGCAATGCGGGCTGTGCCATTCCTCTAGATGGATGATGGGGTCGGCCAAGGTACTCATGCTGCTGGCAGGTTGCTGATGCAGAAGTTGCGCCACGGCATCTATGTTGTTTGGTTCAATCAAGGGCTCGTCCCCTTGGACATTCACCACAATGGCCTCGTCTGCCAAGCCCAGCAAGCTGACCGCTTCTGCCAAACGGTCACTGCCACTGGGGTGATCGGCTCGGGTCATGACAGCTTTCACACCAAATTGCTCGCAAACCTGTATCACCTGAGCGCTGTCAGTGGCCACCACCACTTGGCTGGCTTGGGACAGTTGGGCACGTTGGGCAACCCGCACCACCATGGGGATGCCTGCCAAATCAGCCAAGGGTTTGTTGGGCAAGCGACTCGCTGACAGACGAGCCGGAATCAGCACCACAAAGGGCGGGGCGCTCAATCAAAGCTCCAGTTCGGCGTCAGTCAATACCCGAGCTTCCATTTCAAGCATCACAGGAATGCCGTCCCGAATGGGGTAGGCCAAGCGAGCGCTGCGCGAGACCAGTTCGGCCTTTTCGCGGTTGTATTCAAGGCTGCCCTTGCTCACAGGGCATACCAGCAGTTCAAGTAGTTTGGCGTCCATGGCTCAATGATAGTCGTTGCAAATGCGGCATCAATGCGTCCCAAAAAACCGCTGGCAGTTCGCATTGCAGGGGCACAGCCCACACCTGTGGGTGACGTGGCCACAATTTGACAGCGTCTTTTTCAGTGCAAATCACATCCTGCCCATCGCTGGGCTGCCAATCAGCCAGTGGGTCATGGTCAGGAAATATTTGGGTTTGCGAAAGGCTCAAGCCCGCGCTTTGCAGGGCTGCGAAAAAGGCCTGCGGCTTGGCAATAGCCGCTAAAGCATTGACGGATTGGTTTGCCCAGAAACGCAAATCACGTTGCTCTCCCAGTCCATTGACGGCGAAACCTGCCAGTTGGCGATGTGCCGCTAGGCTGTCTTCAAAGCCGATTAGGCCTGTATGGACCTTGATTTGCGTCACGCCCTCAACTAACTGCCGAGGCCATGTTTCACGCAAAGGTCCTGCTGGCAACAAAAAACCATTGCCCAAACCTCGGTCATCAAAAACGCAGATGGCAATATCGTGATGCAAAGCACGGTGCTGCAGCCCATCGTCGCTGATGATGAGTTGGGTTTGGGGGTATTTGTGCAAAAGCGCCAAGGCCGCTTGCGCTCGCTTTTTGGCAATGTAGACGGGTAAGCCCAGCTTTTTTTTCAGCATAAGCGCTTCATCGCCTGTTTGCGAGGCCAAACTGTTGTCGGTGACTTCGGCCCAGCCATTCGATTGCCCACCGTGACCACGTGCAATCACCCCTACTTGCCAACCTAGCTGGCTTATTCGTTGGGCAAGGTGAATCACCACTGGGGTTTTGCCTGTGCCACCTACAAGCACATTGCCAACCACCAGCACAGGCACTGGCAAACGGGTGGATGTTTTCCAGCCTAGCGCATAGGACAACCTGCTGAGCCAAAGGTAAATGAGGCTGAGGAAAGTCAGCGGGTATAAACAACAAGCTAGCAATCCTGGCTTGCGCCAAGCGTGCAACAGTATGTCGCTGGGTCTTGGCATTGCGCCTTAAGGAAGGGTGGTCGCTTGAGAGCGGCTTTGGGCGGTAAAGGTAACTTGCTGCAAGCCCACGGTTTGGGCTGCTTCAAGCACCTGAATCACGGATTGATGGCTGGCACGCGCATCAGCACTGATAACCACCAAGGGGTTGGCCGTTTCCTTGGCCGCTTCAGCCAGGGCTTGAACAATGGCTTGGATGTCAGTGCCGTCTACCGTTTGTTTCTGCACCAAGTAACGGCCATCGCTGCTCACCACCACCCTGATTTCATTGGGTTTTTCTTGCTGCTGGGCAGAGTCTGCGGTGGGCAGTTTCAGGTCAATTTGGGTCAATCGACCATAGGTGGTCGATAGCATTAAAAAGATCAGAACGACCAACAAGACATCAATAAAAGGAATCAGGTTGATTTCCGGTTCATCCGAACGGCTGCGACCAAACTTCATGCGGCGCTCGCTGCTGGGCGTTGGGTGAAAAAGTGGTGAACCATTCGCTCGGCGGCGATTTCGAGTTCGACCACAAAGTTATCTACCTTGGCGCGCAAATAACGCCAGGCTACCAAGCTTGGAATGGCGATCACCAATCCAAAAGCGGTGTTGTAAAGCGCAACAGAAATGCCATGGGCCAGTTGGGCAGGGTTGCCCGCACCTGGGGTTTGTGAACCAAAAATCTCAATCATGCCTACAACAGTCCCAAACAAACCCAGCAAAGGCGCAACCGAAGCAATCGACCCAAGCGTACTTAAATAACGATCTAGCTTGGCCGCCACGCGGCGTCCACTGGCTTGCATTTCACTCACAAACTCTTCTTTGCTGCACTGGGGTTGGGATTGCAGCAAAAACAAGCCTGCGCTGATGACTTGCCCTAAAGCAGAAGTGGACTGAATATGCTGAATCGATTCGGGGCGGGGTACACCACGTTGCGAAATAGAAAACACATTATCAAGGAGCGTAGGGGGGAGAACAACGCTGCTTCGCAGGTTGTAAAAACGCTCAATGATCAATGCCAACGCAATGACTGAGCATAACAACAGCGGCCAAATCGGCCATCCAGCGGCTTGTATGATTCCAAACAAAGGCGTCTCCCAATATGTGCTGTCAATTATTACCCAGCTTTAAGCATGTCCAACGATAACCAAGCTCAATATGTGTGGACTGTCAGCGCTTTGAACAAAGCGATTGCCGATTCCTTGAAAGCACGCTTTAGCATGGTCTCGGTTCAAGGTGAGTTGTCTGGGTTTACCAAAGCCAGCAGTGGACACTGTTACTTCAACCTCAAAGATGGCAGTGCACAAATCCGCTGCGCTTTATTTCGTCGCACAGCCGAGCAATTGAATTTTTCTCCGCGTGATGGGCAGTTGGTGCAAGCCCAAGCCCGCGTTGCTGTTTACGAGCCAAGGGGCGAGATGCAGTTGGTGATTGAAGCCTTGCGACCCGCAGGCGCTGGGCAGTTGCACGAAGCTTTTTTGCAACTCAAGGCCAAACTAGAGGCGCTGGGCCTGTTTGCGCAAGACCGCAAAAGGGCTATTTCCATGTATCCCCGATGTATCGGCGTGGTGACTTCCTTGGGCGCAGCCGCTTTGCACGATGTGGTCACAGCCCTACAGCGTCGAGTCCCTCATATACCGGTGATTATTTCGCCCTCTCCTGTGCAAGGGGTCGATGCGCCGCTCCAGCTGGTGCAGGCGTTGCAAGCCTTGGCGGCCAGGCCTGAAATTGAGGTGATTTTGCTGGTCAGGGGCGGCGGCTCTATGGAGGATTTATGGGCCTTTAACGATGAGCAGCTCGCCCATGCCATTGCCAACAGCACCGTCCCCGTTATTTCTGGTGTAGGTCATGAAACGGATATCACCATTGCCGATTTGTGTGCCGATTTGCGTGCCCCCACACCTACCGCGGCGGCCGAGCTTTGTGCGTTGCCAAGAGAAAGCTTGGCGCAAGATTTAACAGCCATCCAAGCTTTTTTGGATGCCGAGTTGGCACAAGCGATTGACAACCGAGCGCAGAACCTAGATCGCTTGCAAGCTGTGTTGGCCAGGCCCTCAAGTTGGGTCCACAAGCAGCAGCATCATTTATCGCAGTTTTCTTCCCGCATAGGACGAGCGGGGCAGCAAGTACTGAGTCGCCAAGCCATGGTGCTAGAACCCCAGGCCATGAGGTTGACCCGGGCTGCGCAGGATATGCCCGCCCAAATGGGTCAACGATTATCCCAAGCAGCTTTATTGCTGGGCTCGCTTGACCCCGCCTTGGTCTTACAGCGGGGCTACGCTTGGTTAGAGAACAAGCAGGGACAAGCCATCGCCTCGGTTCAAGAAGTCAATATTGGAGCGCAGGTTGTTGCTCGAATGGCTGATGGCGTTGCTGATATGCAGGTCTTAGGGACCCATCGTCTTTGAGTTAAGTGAGATTATTTTTTGGCGAACACGGCCGATTTGAGTTTGTAGCCTTTGCCAATCTTCTTTTTCGCAAACCAACCTTGGTTCATCTCAAGTACAAATCGCACCGGTTTGTCAGAGCAGTGAGACTCTGTGGTTTGCGGTTGCATATCCGCGGTGTTGACGATCACACCATCTTCATCAACAAAAGCGGCTGTCAGGGGGAGCAAGGTATTTTTCATCCAAAAACATTGTTTTTGAGGCTCTTCAAAGACAAACAACATGCCTTCATGCGTGGGCATGTCCTTTCGAAACATCAGTCCGATTTGCCGTTGCTCAGGAGTTTGGGCTATTTGGGCATCAATTTGAAACATTCCTGCTTGAATCACCAAGCGCTGTAAATCGGTTTGGGGCTCTTGGGCCCAAGCCTGCAAAGGTGCAGTCAAGGCAGCAACGGCCAGCACAAAGCCTTGAAACAAAGCCCTTGGGCTTGGCGTGAGGGAAACAGTAAGCTGGTTCATAGGATGCTTGGTTAGAATGATTTGAAGATTTACCCACTGAGCTGCGGCTTTCCTCTGCCGCCTTGTTGTTCACTTTCTGGAGACATTCTCTTGTATCAGCATATCAAGGTGCCCGCCCAGGGCGAAAAAATTATCGTCAACAAAGACATGTCTTTGACTGTCCCCCTGCAGCCCATCATTCCCTATATTGAGGGTGACGGTACCGGACTTGACATCACCCCTGTCATGCTCAAAGTGGTCGATGCAGCTGTAGCCAAGGCCTATGGCGGCAAGCGACAAATTCACTGGATGGAGGTGTATGCCGGTGAAAAATCCACCCAAATTTACGGCCCAGATGTCTGGTTGCCCGAAGAAACTTTGGCGGTTTTGAGGGAATATGTGGTGTCCATCAAAGGGCCACTCACCACGCCCGTGGGCGGTGGTATCCGCTCGCTGAATGTGGCTTTGCGCCAAGAACTTGATTTGTATGTGTGCTTGCGTCCTGTTCAGTATTTCAAAGGCGTGCCGTCTCCTTTGAAGGAGCCTGAGAAGACCCATATGGTCATCTTCCGCGAAAACTCAGAGGATATTTACGCTGGCATCGAGTATGAAGCACAGAGCGACAAAGCCAAAAAGCTCATCAAGTTTTTGATCGAAGAAATGGGTGTCACTAAAATTCGATTCCCCAATACCTCGGGCATCGGCATCAAGCCCGTTTCGCGCGAAGGTACCGAGCGTTTGGTAAGAAAAGCTATCCAATATGCGATCGATAACGACAAGCCCAATGTGACCATCGTCCATAAAGGCAACATCATGAAGTACACCGAGGGGGGCTTTCGTGACTGGGCTTATGGTTTGGCTCAAAAAGAGTTTGGTGCCCAACTCATCGATGGCGGTCCTTGGTGCAAATTCAACAACCCCAAAACTGGCAAAGAAATCATCGTCAAAGACAGCATTGCTGATGCCTTTTTGCAGCAAATTTTGCTCCGTCCTGCCGAGTACAGCGTGATTGCCACCTTGAACCTGAATGGCGATTACATTTCTGACGCTTTGGCCGCTCAAGTCGGCGGCATTGGCATTGCCCCAGGCGCGAATTTGTCTGACTCTGTAGCCTGCTTTGAAGCTACCCATGGCACAGCGCCTAAGTACGCAGGCAAAGACTATGTGAACCCCGGCTCGGAAATTCTGTCAGCAGAAATGATGCTGCGCCACATGGGCTGGGTCGAAGCTGCCGACCTGATCATCTCCTCAATGGAAAAATCCATTCTTAGCAAGAAAGTTACCTATGACTTTGCCCGACTCATGGAGGGGGCAACACAAGTGAGTTGTTCCGGGTTTGGTCAGGTCATGATCGACCACATGTAAACCGCAAGGCTCCTCGTTCAGCAGTTTTGGCCTAACAGGTTGGCTCTGAATTGAGGGGTTCTTAGTCGGCTAGTGCGTGGGCTGACCTGAGGTTCTGTTGCGTTGTCGGGGCTTGCGGGTGCAGCAATGACCTTGATGTTTTTTGCCATCCAACCGCGTGGGCCTTGTATGGGCTCATACATAACACTGGCACCTTGTTGGAGCGTTTTAAAGCCCTCCATGTCTACTTGGCTGAAATGTGCAAATACGTCCTGTCCAATTTCTGAGGACTCGATAAAACCGAATCCCTTATGGTTGTTAAACCACTTCACAATGCCAAACGCCATGGCCTACCCCTTTGCGGATTGAAATTTTAATAAAATGAATACTTAAAAAGTAGAATACAGTTTTAACTTATTGTAAAGTAATTTTAAATAACTATTTAAAAATAGAATCCCGGACATTTTTTCAGTTTTGGGAGTGCCCTAGACGTCATCGATAGAATGAGAGCATGCCCAACACCCCTTCAAAGCCTGTTATCCCACCCGTTCACACAGGCGACTCAGACTCTGTCGTTCTAGAGCGACGCACGCAGCGCACCCAACCCCCACAGATGTACCAAGTGGTCATGCTCAATGACGATTTCACACCCATGGAGTTTGTTGTCAGGGTTTTGCAGGAGTTTTTTGGCAAAGACCGTGAGGCGGCCACCCAAATCATGCTCAAGATCCATTTAGACGGCAAAGGGATATGTGGGGTTTACACCAGGGACGTTGCCGCCAGCAAAGTTGACCAAGTCCAAGACGCTGCGCATCAGGCTGGGCACCCCCTGCAAGCTTTGCTCGAGCCCGTTGAATAATGTCCCATCGTTTCCATATACAGTTGAACCTACACAAAGATTGCCAGAAGGAATTTCCATGATTGCCCAAGAACTTGAAGTCAGCTTACACATGGCCTTTGTAGAGGCCAGGCAACAAAGGCATGAATTCATCACTGTCGAGCACCTGCTTTTGGCCTTGCTAGACAACCCCAGCGCTGCTGAAGTTCTCAGAGCATGTTCAGCCAACATTGATGACTTGCGCAAATCGCTTTCCAACTTCATCAAAGACAATACCCCACAAGTTGCCGGAACTGACGAGGTGGACACCCAACCTACCTTAGGCTTTCAACGCGTTATCCAACGCGCCATCATGCACGTGCAGTCCACTGGCAATGGCAAAAAAGAAGTCACTGGCGCCAATGTGTTGGTGGCCATCTTTGGGGAGAAAGACTCCCATGCGGTGTACTACCTTCACCAGCAAGGCGTCACTCGCTTGGATGTGGTCAATTTCATTGCCCACGGTATCAAGAAAAACGATCCTCCAGAACCCAGCAAAAGTGTGGAATCTTCGCCTTCAGAAAACGAGGAGTCTCCTGAGAAGTCAGAAAAATCTTCACCTTTGGAGCAATTCACTCAGAACCTCAACCAATTGGCCAAGGACGGAAAGATTGACCCCTTGATTGGTCGCGAGTACGAGGTCGAGCGTGTGATTCAAATTCTGTGTCGTCGTCGTAAAAACAACCCTTTGTTGGTTGGCGAGGCCGGCGTAGGAAAGACCGCCATTGCCGAAGGCTTGGCCTGGCGCATTACGCAAAAAGAGGTGCCTGAAATATTGGCTGATTCTCAGGTGTACTCTTTGGACATGGGTGCCTTGCTGGCTGGCACAAAGTACCGCGGTGACTTTGAGCAACGCCTCAAAGGCGTTTTAAAGTCATTGAAAGACAAGCCTAATGCAGTGTTGTTCATTGATGAAATTCATACTCTGATCGGCGCCGGTGCAGCCTCAGGCGGCACTTTGGATGCGTCCAATTTGCTCAAACCTGCCTTGAGTTCCGGTCAATTGAAGTGCATAGGCGCCACCACCTTCACCGAATACCGAGGCATTTTCGAAAAAGACGCCGCTCTTTCACGTCGCTTCCAAAAAGTTGATGTGGTCGAACCCACTGTCGAGCAGACTGTTGATATTCTCAAAGGGTTGAAGTCACGTTTCGAAGAGCACCACAGCGTTAAGTATGCGGTCGCAGCGCTTCAAGCGGCAGCAGAACTGAGTGCCAAATACATTAACGACCGCCACCTGCCAGACAAAGCCATCGATGTGATTGACGAGGCAGGCGCAGCGCAACGTATATTGCCTGTCTCTAAGCGCAAAAAGACCATCAGCAAGACCGAAATTGAAGACATCGTCGCCAAAATAGCGCGTATCCCGCCTGCCAGTGTTTCAAATGATGACCGCGGCAAGCTGCAAACTTTAGAGCGCGATTTAAAAAGCGTGGTGTTTGGGCAAGACAAAGCTTTAGAGGTCTTGGCCTCAGCCGTCAAGATGGCTCGCTCAGGCTTAGGTAAAGCCGACAAGCCTATTGGGTCCTTTTTATTCAGCGGTCCCACCGGTGTTGGCAAGACCGAAGCTGCCAAACAACTGGCCTATATCTTGGGCATTGAGTTGATTCGCTTTGACATGTCTGAGTACATGGAGCGCCACGCGGTGAGTCGCCTGATTGGCGCACCTCCCGGTTATGTGGGCTTTGACCAAGGCGGCTTGCTGACCGAAGCCGTTACAAAGAAACCCCATTCTGTGCTGTTACTTGACGAAATTGAAAAAGCCCATCCCGACATCTTTAATGTGTTGTTGCAGGTTATGGACCATGGCACATTGACAGACAACAACGGTCGTAAAGCTGATTTCCGCAATGTCATCGTCATCATGACGACCAATGCAGGCGCAGAAACCATGAACAAGTCCACCATTGGTTTCACAAACGCTCGTGAAGCGGGCGACGAGTTGGCTGACATCAAACGCTTGTTCACCCCCGAGTTCCGCAACCGCTTGGACGCCACCGTTAGCTTCAAAGCGCTTGATGAAATCGTCATCATGCGTGTGGTCGACAAATTTTTGCTGCAACTTGAAACCCAGTTGGCAGAGAAAAAGGTTGACGTCACTTTCACCGATGCCTTGCGTAAATTTTTGGCCAAAAAAGGTTTTGATCCTTTGATGGGTGCGCGTCCCATGCAACGTTTGATTCAGGACATGATCCGTCGTGCTTTGGCCGACGAGTTGTTGTTTGGCCGACTCACCGAGGGTGGTCGCTTAACAGTGGATATCGACGACAAGGAAGAGGTGTTGCTCGATATTCAACCCTTGCCAAAGAAAGAATCCAGAGCATCCAAGTCAGAGCCTGCTGAACCTGAAGAAGCTGAGGCGGGTTAAGCGTGGCAGGCCACAGCAAATGGGCGAATATCCAGCACCGTAAGGGTCGTCAAGACGAAAAGCGTGGCAAAGTTTGGACCCGTGTGATTCGTGAAATCATGGTGGCTGCCCGTTTGGGTGGTGGGGATTTGGACACCAATCCGCGTTTGCGTATGGCTGTTGAAAAAGCCAAGTCGGTTAATCTGCCAGCTGACACCGTTAAGCGAAATATTGATAAAGCCACCGGCAACCTTGAGGGTGTGAACTACGAGGAAATACGCTACGAAGGTTATGGCGTAGGCGGCGTCGCCCTGATGGTCGACACCATGACAGACAACAAAGTTCGCACTGTTGCTGAGGTGCGTCACGCTTTGAGTAAACATGGCGGCAATTTAGGTACCGAGGGCTCTGTGGCCTTTCAATTCAAGCATTGTGGGCAATTTCTTTTGGCGCCTGGCACCTGCGAAGATGCGGTCGTGGAGGCTGCCTTGGATGCTGGTGCAGACGATGTCTTGGTTGACGAAGATGGGGCGGTTGAAGTCTTAACATCGCCTACAGCTTTTGAGGCTGTCAAATCAGCCCTTGATGCTGCAGGCCTACAAGCCGGCATGGCTGAAGTGACTTATCGCCCTGAAGTGACCATCGAGCTGAATGACGACGATAGACTGAAAATGCAAAAAATCATTGACGCCCTTGAAGAACTCGACGATGTTCAAGAGGTTTTTCATAACGCGGCGCTATGAAAATACTCATGGTCGGTGGTGGCGGTCGAGAGCATGCACTGGCTTGGAAGCTCAATCTTTCGCCACAGGTTCAACGCATTTATGTCGCCCCAGGCAATGGCGGTACGGCCAAGCACAAAGATTTTGACAACATAGCGCTCACCGACAAAGTGGCACTGCGCGAATGGGCGCAAGCCAAACACATTGATTTGACCGTGGTCGGCCCCGAAGCCCCGCTGGCAGCAGGCATTGTGGATGAATTTCGTCAGCACGGCTTGCGCATTTTTGGCCCTACCCAAGCGGCCGCCCAGCTTGAAAGTTCCAAAGCCTTTTCAAAAGCCTTCATGCTCAGGCACGGGATTCCCACAGCTCAATACCAAGTGTTTGAAGATGCCGCCAAGGCGCATGCCTATGTGAATGCCAAAGGTGCGCCCATCGTGGTTAAAGCCGATGGTTTGGCTGCTGGCAAAGGCGTGGTGGTTGCCATGGATATACAACAAGCCCATGCGGCCATCGACCATATGCTTGCCAGCGATGCCGCCGTACAGCACAACCAAGGCGTCGCCAGAGTGGTCATTGAAGAGTTTTTGGACGGTGAAGAAGCCAGTTTCATGGTGGTGGCCCACGGCTTGACTGCTATGCCCTTGGCCACTTCGCAGGACCACAAGCGGTTGTTGGATGCCGACTTAGGCCCCAACACGGGCGGTATGGGTGCTTATTCGCCTGCACCGGTCGTCACGCCTGAAATCCACGCCAAAGTCATGCGTGAAGTCATACAGCCTACGCTCAAAGGCATGCAACAAGATGGCATTTCTTACTCTGGGTTTTTGTATGCAGGCTTAATGATTGGTAAAGAAGGCAAGCTCAAAGTGCTCGAGTTCAACTGCCGAATGGGTGACCCTGAAACACAGCCCATCATGATGCGCCTCAAAAGTGATTTGCTTGAATTACTTTTGGCTGCCACGGATGCTGATCCCTTGACACTGTCAAATATCGAACTGCAATGGGACAGGCGTTGTGCACTTGGCGTGGTCATGGCCGCCGCCAACTACCCCGCAACACCCGAACTTGGGCAAGAGATTCATGGGTTACCGTCAGATACTGATGAGGCCATGGTTTTTCACGCTGGCACGGTTCTTAAAGATGGCAAGATTTTCTCCAGCGGTGGACGGGTGTTGTGTGTGACCGCCCTTGGCGACACTGTCAAGCAAGCCCAGACCCATGCCTATGCTTTAGCTGATCAACTGCATTTCAAAGGGATGCAAATGCGGCGTGACATTGGCTTTCGTGCTATTCGCCGATAAAACCAACTATTCATTCCAAAGCCTCATCTCTATGAACCCATCTTTTGAACCTGTAAGAGACTACTTGCTTGGATTGCAACAACGCATCACCTCGGCCTTGAGTGCCATCGACGGCCATGCGTTTATAAGTGACCCATGGGAAAAACCTCCGGGTGAAACGCTTCAAGGCAAAGGCATCACCCAAATTTTAGAAAACGGCAATGTTTTTGAAAGAGCCGGCTGTGGGTTTTCGCATGTGCGAGGCCCCAAATTACCCCCATCTGCAACACAACATCGCCCAGAACTGGCAGGTTCTTCTTTTGAAGCCATGGGGGTGTCCTTGGTTTTTCATCCACGCAATCCGTATGTGCCCACAGTGCATTTGAATGTTCGGGCTTTGTTGGCCCAACCTGAATCCGGAGAAGCCGTGGCCTGGTTTGGCGGCGGCATGGATTTAACGCCTTACTATGGTTTTGATGAAGACGCTCGTCACTTTCATACCCAATGCAAACAATCCTTAGATGGTTTTGATACTTCTTATTACCCGCGTTTTAAAAAATGGTGCGATGAGTATTTTTTCCTCAAGCACCGAAACGAACCCCGCGGGGTTGGGGGCATCTTTTTTGATGACTTTTCTGAACTTGGTTTTGAAAAGAGTTTTGCCATGATGCAAAGCGTCGGTAACGCTTTCAACGAAGCCTATTTCCCCATCGTCACCAAACGTATGGACACTTCTTACGGGGAACGCGAACGAAACCACCAACTCTACAGGCGGGGTCGCTATGTGGAGTTCAATTTGGTTTGGGACAGGGGCACGCACTTTGGTCTTCAATCCGGTGGTCGCACAGAATCTATTCTGATGTCGTTGCCGCCTCTGGTGAGTTGGTCCTACCAGCAAACGCCTGAGGCCGGGTCGGCAGAAGAAAAACTCTACACGCACTTTTTGGTCCCCCAAGATTGGGCTCAAAGCGCTTGAGCCAAGTTCAGCGCATTGGCATTTTTGGCGGGGCTTTTGACCCCCCTCATCTTGCGCACCAAGCCTTGGCTCAGGCCGTTATTGCGCATCAGAAACTCGATATTTTGTACATAGTCCCGACTGGACAGGCTTGGCATAAATCGCGTGTCTTGTCCGACGCCAGTCACCGCCTAGCCATGGCTCGTTTGGCTTTTCAAAACATGGCGCAGGTGGTGGTGGACGACATGGAAACTCGTCGCGTAGGTCCGAGTTATACCGTCGATACCCTAGATGAGTTGCAAGTACGTCACCCAAGCGCCCAATTTTGTGTTCTTGTAGGTGCTGACCAAGCCGCAAGTTTTACGCTTTGGCACCAATGGCAGCGGCTATTGGAGATGGCCATGCTGGTGGTGGTTCAACGTCCTGCTATCAGTGCTGACAAGGCGTATTCGGTCGAGTGGCACAATCTACCCCTAGAACGGGTGATGCGTATGAACATACCTTTGATGAATATCAGCTCTTCCTCCGTGCGTGCCAGTTATGCGTCAGGCCACCCAGAGTCTGACCTTCTCTTGCCTCCCGTCGCCCATTACATCCAACAAAACCATCTTTATTTGGAACCCCATGACAGAAGCCGCTGAAAAAAAAGACGTTCAAAAACTGCAAAGAAGCATTGTTGACAGTCTGGAGGATGTCAAGGCGCAAGACATCGTGGTCTTTAACACCGAACATTTGTCATCGTTGTTTGAGCGGGTCGTGATCGCCAGTGGCACTTCCAATCGACAAACCAAGGCCTTGGCTGCCAGTGTGCGCGATGGTGTCAGAGATGCAGGCTTTGCCAAGCCTCGCATGGAAGGCGAGGACAACGGGGAATGGATCATTGTCGATTGCGGCTCTGTGGTGGTCCACATCATGCAGCCGGCCATTCGAACCTATTACCATTTAGAAGAAATTTGGGGCGAAAAACCTGTGCGAATCAAGCTAGGCGCACCCAAACCTGTTATTGAAAAACCACCTGCCGCGGTCAAACCCGTTCGAGCCAAACCTGCAGCTACAAAAACTGCCCCGGCCAAAAAGGCTGCTTCCGCTACCAAGAAGACCCCAGCGGTAAAAAAGCGTCCCGCAGCACCTCGTAAAAAATGAAGCTGTGGGTGGTTGCAGTTGGTATGCGAATGCCTGACTGGGCGCAAACGGCTTGGGATGATTACCTCAAGCGACTCCCGCCCGAAGCAGGCGTAGGCCTCAAAACTGTCAAAGCTGAACCCAGAGCGTCTCGCACCACAGCCCAAATTTGGGCCGCTGAAAGAAAGCGCATCGATGAGGTTTTACCGCGCGACTGCCACAAAATTTGGCTTGATGAACATGGGCAGCGCACCACCACCATGGACCTTGCGCAGCGCTGGAACGGTTGGCAATCTGAAGGGCAGGACGTGGCTTTCATCATCGGCGGCGCCGATGGCTTTGACCCCGCTATTCGCAAAGACGGCAGCAGCTTGCTACGCTTGTCTGACATGACTTTGCCCCATGCCATGGCCCGAGTGGTACTGATTGAACAACTCTACCGCTGCTGGTCAATCATGACCAACCATCCTTATCACCGCGAATGAGTGCTTTACCGTTTGTTTACTTGGCGTCCCAAAGCCCGCGGCGACAAGCCTTGCTCGATCAAATTGGTGTTGCTTACCAAGTGCTGCTGCCAACCGACCCAGAGGCAGCCGAGGCCTTAGAAGCGGTGTTGCCACTTGAGTCGGCACTCAAATATGTCAAACGAGTCACCCGTTTAAAACTTCAATCTGCCATGCAGCAGATGCAACAGCAGTCATTGGTGTCTGCGCCTGTATTGTGCGCAGACACCACTGTAGTAGTGGACAGTCTAATTTTGGGTAAACCAGCCAATGCCAGCGAGGCGACAAAGATGTTGAGCCTTTTGTCAGGCAAAACGCATCTGGTCTTGACGGCCGTCGCCATCGGTCACAATCAAGACATACACCTTGCATTGAGCCGTTCGCGGGTTAAATTTGCACTTATGACAGCATTAGAAATCCAAGACTATGTAGCCAGCCAAGAACCCATGGGAAAAGCAGGGGCCTATGCTATTCAAGGTCGCGCCAGTGCTTTCATTTCCCGTGTTTCAGGAAGCTACTCAGGCATCATGGGCTTGCCCTTGTACGAAACTACCTTATTGCTCAAAAAGATTGGGGCCGTCTAAATGCAACAAGACATCCTCATCAACTGGGCACCGCATGAGAGCCGCGTAGCGGTGATAGAAAACGGCGCCTTGCAAGAAGTGCATATAGAGCGCTCACTTGAGCGTGGGTTGGTCGGTAATGTCTATCTTGGCAAGGTCGTTCGGGTGTTGCCCGGTATGCAGTCTGCATTTATTGACATTGGTTTAGAGCGCACCGCGTTTTTGCATGTTGCTGATTTGATGAGCAGTGTGAATGCCAAGCATGCGGACCCCGATGTTGCACCTCAGCCTGTTGTACCCATTGAAAAGCAGGTCTTTGAAGGTCAATCGATATTGGTACAGGTGATGAAAGACCCTATGGGTACCAAAGGCGCTCGTCTGTCTGCCCAAATCAGTATTGCAGGGCGGTTGCTGGTGTTTTTGCCGCAAGATGATCACATTGGTGTTTCGCAAAAAATACCTACCGAGCAACGTCAGGTTTTGCGAGAGAGATTGTCGAGACTGGCGCACCAAAGCGAAGCCAAAGGTGGATATATTCTTCGCACCAACGGGGAAGATGCCACTGACCAAGAACTCAGCGAGGATATTGCTTATTTGCGAAAAACTTGGGAGCGCATTCGTGTAGCTAGCCTTAACCAAGCTGCCAAGTCCATGCTTTACCAAGATTTGAATCTTTTGCAAAGGGTGCTGCGTGATTTTGTATCTGACGGTACCCAAACTATTCGCATCGACTCACGCGAGCAATTTGAAATGATGATGGCTTTTGGCAAAGAATTCATGCCATCGTCTGTTGACAAACTGGTTCACTACAAAGGTGAGCGACCTATTTTCGATTTATTCAGTATCGATCAAGATATTGCTTTGGCCTTGGGGCGAAGAGTTGATCTGAAATCGGGTGGCTACTTAATCATTGACCAAACCGAGGCCATGACCACAGTGGACGTGAATACCGGTGGCTTTGTGGGCGCCAAAAGTTTTGATGAAACTATTTTCAAAACCAATTTGGAAGCGGCCGTCGCTATTGCACGTCAATTGCGATTGCGCAATTTGGGTGGCATGATCGTCATTGACTTCATTGATATGCAAAGGCAAGACCACCAAGCGGCCGTGCTTGGTGAGTTTTCTAAGCAACTTGCCAAAGATCGCGTCAAGACATCGGTGAGCAGTTTTTCACCATTAGGTTTGGTAGAGATGACTCGCAAGCGAACCAGAGAGTCGCTGGCACATTTATTGTGTCAACCATGTGCGAGCTGCCAAGGTCGCGGTATTGTCAACTCGGCACGCAGTGTGGCCTACAACATATTGCGTGAGATCTTGCGAGAGGCTCGGCAATTCAATCCCCATGAATTTCGCGTACTGGCCTCACCTGCCGTGGTCGATTTGCTCCAAGAAGAAGAAAACCATCATTTGGCAGGGCTGAGTGACTTTATTCGAAAACCTATTTCTTTGATGACTGAAGTAGGCATGGGGCCAGAAGACTACAACATTGTGTTGCTATGACATCTGCCCACAGCATTCCCATATTGACTTATCACCATATTGAGCAAGCCCCACCAAGGGGTTTTCCGATGCGCAGTCTATGGGTATCGCCATCTTCTTTTTCGACACAAATGCATTGGCTTGCCCGACTTGGCTACAAGGGGTTGGCGATGTCAGACCTGATGCCTTATTTGCGTGGCGAAAAAATAGGCAAGGTGGTGGGTATCACGCTTGATGATGGCTACCAAAGCAATGCCCTGCAAGCGCTTCCCATTTTAAAAAGCCATGGCTTTAGCGCCACTTGCTATCTTGTGAGCGGAAGGCTTGGTCAGCATAACGAGTGGGATGCTGCGCTTGGTATCGCCCAAGCTGCCTTGATGAGTGTTCAGGAGATGCGTACATGGGTGGATGCGGGTATGGAAGTGGGTTCGCATACATGTAGTCATGCGAACTTAAACCAACTTTCCTTAGCTGAAGCGAGCAATGAATTGCACCAAAGCAAAAGCGATCTAGAGAACCTTTTGCAAAAATCAGTGACACAATTTTGCTACCCCTATGGCCATTTTTCTCCTGAGCATGAAGTCTTGGTATCACAAGCGGGTTATGTGGCTGCTACCACTACCTATCGGGGCAGGGCATGTTCAACTGACAGAATGACTGCGCTTCCAAGGGTTCCCGTGGTTCGCTCAACAAACCCGATTCAATTTCTTCTTAAAGTGTTGACACGCTATGAAGACAGTAAAAGACTTGCTTAGGTCAGCATGGCTATGGCAAGGTCTCGCTTGAAAATCGCTGTGTTACACCGAACCTTTCGCCGAGATGCGGGAGGTGCAGAGGCCTATGCGGTGGCAATCGCTGTGGCTTTGGCGCAAATGCATGATGTCCATGTCTTTGCCCAAGAGATGGACCGCGCGTTGGACACAGTGACTTACCATCCCATTCCTTTGTTTTTCAAACGTCCCCGATGGCTGAACCAATTGTGGTTCGCCTTGGCCACATGGTGGCTTACTCGGCGCGGTTTTGATATTGTGCATTCCCATGAAAACACTTGGCATGGACAGGTTCAAACCGTTCATGTCTTGCCGATGCGTTGCAAATCAATGGAAGATTTAACTTTTCTTCAACGCTTGCACAATGGGTTTAAATACTTGACCAGTGCTCGTTTATGGACTTATACCGCCTTAGAGTTTTTTCGTTTTCGATTGCAACCAAAGCGATTTTGGGTGGCTGTGTCAAAACCTTTGAAACAGCGTTTGCAAAATATGCAACCGCCCATACCGCAAGCGCAGTTACTGAGTATTTCACCAGGCATTTACCCACGTTCAACTGGGCATGCAATTGGCTCTGCATCAGTTTTAAAGGTGAACGCTAAGTCTTCCAAAGTTTTATTGTGGGTGGGCAATGACGCCGTCAAAAAGAATCTTGACACAGTATTGGCAGTGTTGGCAACGCTCGATAATTCATACAGCTTGCTGGTTGTCGGTAAAGCCACTCCCACCAAGCCATGGCAAGACAGCTTGGTTCGCCTGGGTATGGCAGATCGGGTTCGCTACTTAGGCGTTATCAGCAATATGGAGGAAGTCTATGCTGGTTCAGATATATTGCTTCACCCTTCGCTAGAAGACACTTTTGGCATGGTTGTTCTTGAAGCCATGTCTTTTGGACTGCCCGTAGTGGTAAGCCAAGCAAAATATTGTGGTGTTGCTGCTGATTTGCAAAATGAGGTTAATGCAATGATCTTGCCCGACCCCTTAGACGTGAACGCACTTGCCGCAGCTGTTTTGAAATTGTCTGAGCCCGCAACCTATGCCCAGCATCAAGAAGCTGCGCTTGATTTTTCTATGCACCACCTCTGGTCAGATTCAGCAAAGCAATACGACGACTTATTTCAAAAACTGGCTGCACAGTGAATACAGACCCGCGCTCGATTGTGATGATCAAGTCCCACAGTCTAGGGGTGGGCGACTTGCTGCGCAGTTCTGCGGCTTGGCGTGTATTGAAAAACCGATGGCCGAAGGTTCAGTTGCATTTGGTTTTTTTAAGTAAACATCCTGGTTACCCAACTGAAGCTCTGATAGCGCAACATTTTTTGTTGGAAAGTGCGCATTTCATCACGGTGCGTGATAAAGACCCGTCAGACGCAAATGGCAAAAGGGCCTCCTTCTGGTCGATCTGGGCCTCGCTGCGAAGAATTTGCCACGAGGTTAAACCAGATATGGTGATTGATTTCGAGCCATACGGCATCAAAACCTCGGCACTCACTTGGTTAGCTGGCAGGGCTGTGGACGCATCCACTGTAGGTGTTGCACAGTTTCCCTTGCGTTCTTTTTTCTATGAAAAGTCCTCGCCGAGTGTGCGTGAATTCGCACAAAGCCATGCACTGACTTTGCCCATGGATTACACCAATCGCGACTTTGTGGCTTTGCAAGCGCTTGGCTTAGAGCGCTTAACCACCCCCATTGAAATGCAAGTCACAGACGAGGGCAGGGCGTGGCAAGCTTTTCACCAACATCGTTTTCACAATGATTTGCCCGTGATTGGTTTGAACATCGGTTGTGGCACAGCAGACGCCATGGTCAAACGCCCCAATTTGAAACATTTGGCCCAATGCTTTCATCACCTTTTGAAGCTTTACCCTGCCAATATTCTTTTAAGTGGCGCACCTTTTGAAAAAGATGTGAACCAAGCATTTATGACGCATTTGAGGGAAATACACCTGCAAGATCTTCATATCGTGGATGCAGCAGGTGAAACCACGTTGAGCAGTTCAACCGGTCTGATCGATGCTTGTGATGTTTTTGTTTCAACTGACTCTGGCCCCTACCATATGGCGGTTGCTTTGCGCAAACCTACGCTGGTTTGGTTCACATATCCAGAAGTGACCTCGTTTCATAACGAAGCATGGTGTCTGCGCTTGATTCAACCAAGTGTTGATTCATTTGTATCGGCTGTGTCAACCCTGCTCGCTTACGACAAAACAGCCGATTGACTGTGTTTGAACATGGCTGCATAAGCACCTTGCGCTTGTAGCAACTGTTGGTGTGTTCCCTGCTCAACAATGCGGCCTTGCTCCATCACAATAATGCAATCGGCTTTTTCAATGGTGGTTAACCGGTGGGCAATAACCAAGGTCGTCCGGTTTTTTTGCAGACTTTGAAGTGCATCTTGCACCAAACGCTCAGACTCGTTATCCAGCGCTGAAGTGGCTTCATCCAAAATAAGCACTGGTGCGTCTTTGTACAGGGCTCTTGCAATTGCTAAGCGTTGCCGTTGTCCACCAGACAAGGAAGATGCATTATGACCAACCAAGGTATGAATATTGTGGGGCAAGCTAGCAAGGTAATCGCCCAAATGCGCGGCTTGCAGGCAGGCAATTACCCGTTGCTCGTCCGGTGTTTGACCCAAAGCAACATTTGCAGCTAGGCTGTCATTCAAAACCACCACGTTTTGGCTTACCAAGGCAAATTGCTTGCGTAATGAAAGCAAATCCCAGTCCTCAAGAGGTATTCCATCAAGGCAAACTTTGCCTTCAGAGATACTGACAAAACGAAGCAACACATTGGCCAACGTGGTTTTACCTGAGCCAGACGAGCCCACCAAGGCAAACGTTTCGCCTGGGTTGATATTCAAGTCAATATGCCGTAAAGCCCACGGCATATCAGACTGGTACTTCACAGAGATGTTTTCCAACTGGATATGGCCGCGTGCCCTAAGCGATTGGTGACTGCCCCCACTTTCTAAGGGCGTGTCTTCAATCAATTCAAAACCGCGTTCTAGCGCTGCTAGACCACGTGTAAGCGGGCCAGTGATTTCTGACAGGTGTTTGATTGGGGCAATCAACATCAACATCGCAGTGACAAATGCAGCAAACCCACCCACAGTCATGCCGGTTTGGTGGCTTTGTAACAAAGCCACGCTGATCACGCCTGATAAAGCGATAGCAGACAAAATCTGTGTCATGGGGGTCATGCTCGAGCTGGCAACAGATGTCTTCATGGCCAAGCGCTGAAGCGTTTTTGCCAAAATTTCAAAACGACTGATTTGCATGGACTGGGCTTGATGAAGCCGTATTTCTCTGTAAGCCAATGAGGTCTCTTCAACCACATAGGCCAGCTCGTCGGTGGCTGCTTGCGTGTCTCGCGTGATTTGGTACAAGCGTGTACTCAAGGCTTTCATCAACCAAGCCACCGCTGGAAACAGCAAGGCCACAATCAAACTGAGCTGCCAATTTAAATAAAGAAGGTAGGCCACCAAGGCGAGCAAGGTCAAGCTATCGCGCACCAAACTCATTAGCGAACTCACCATCAGCTGCGCCCCGTTTTGGACTTCAAAAACAAGGGTATTTCCCAGTGCACTGGCGGTTTGCTGCTTGAATAAAGCCAAATCCGCATTTTGTAACCTTGCAAACATCTTCATTCGCAATTGGATCAAACCATGGTTGGTGGCTTTGGCCATGGCCACCTGACTGAGGAAGACGCCCAAACCGCGCAAACCGAAAAGTCCAATCAAGGCTATCGGTACTTGCCATATTGGAAAATCATTTTGTGCAAAACCTTTGTCGAGCAGCGGTTTGAGCAAGGCTGGGATCAAGGGCTCTGTGACAGACACCAGCAACACGCATACAGCCGTCACCACCCATGCGCTGATAGGATGGGTGAAATGGGCAAATGCACGAACAAGTCGATGCCGAATACGAGGCTGAGTGGTCATGTTTTGTTAAAAAACTTTTTTCGGATTATGACGATACTGAAACCTCGCTTGGTTAGAATCGCAGTATGCCTTTGAGTGTCATCATCATTACACGCAATGAAAGCGCCAATATTGTGGCCTGTATCGAAAGCGTTGCATTTGCAGATGAAGTGATTGTGCTGGATGGTCAAAGCACAGATGACACTGTTTCATTAGCTCAAAATCTAGGCGCCAAAGTCTTTATAGCTGACAGTTGGGAGGGCTTTGGTCCGCAAAAAAATAAAGCCTTGGGTTTTGCCAGTCACGACTGGGTCTTGTCTTTGGACGCAGATGAGCGTGTGTCTGTCAAATTGTCTTTGGAAATTCAACAAACTTTATCTCAGCCAAGCTTTTCGCTTTACGATATTCCTAGATTGACCAATTTTTGCGGCCAGTGGATACATCACTGTGGTTGGCGGCCTGACCGAGTGACGCGATTGTTTCAAAGACACACAGCCCGCTTCAGCGATGATGTGGTTCATGAAAAAGTTCTTTCACTTCAAGGCCAACCTAGGGGCAGACTTAAGCAGTCCCTGCTTCATTTCAGTTATCCCTGCGCCCAATCCTATTGGCGCAAATTGCAGGTTTACAGCCAAGCTTGGGCCGCACAAAAATTTGCGCAAGGTCACACCACCACCATGTCTCGTGCGGTCGGCTCAGGTCTTGTCGCATTTATCAAAAGCTATATTTTTCGCTTGGGATTTTTGGATGGCGCCATGGGTCTGGCCGTTTGTATCCTGCAAGGGCAGGCGGCCTATGGCAAATACTTTACTTTGTATTGTTTGAACCAAGGAAAGCAATGACTTCTTTATTTTCCTCTCTTGGACTGATCCTCTTGACTTTTTTATGGTCTGTACCAGCCCAAGCAGATTTCAGGGTTGAAATTTCTGGCGTTGGCGTGACACAAATTCCCATCGCCATAGCCAACTTCCGCGGTGAAGACAACGCCCCTCAAAAAATCACCCAAATTGTGTCTGCTGACCTTGATCGCAGTGGGCAATTTCGTAGTACACCTGCTGGCATGGTCATTGATGAAGTTACTCGCCCCGACTTTGAACCTATTCGGCAAAAGCCTGCAGACGCTCTTTTAACAGGCAGTATTTCACGAATGGCTGACGGTCGGTTCGATGTTCGTTTTCGTCTATGGGACACTGTTAAGGGTCAAGACATGGGCGGGCAAAGCTATGTGGTTGTCCCCGCAGACTTGCGCTTGGTTTCGCATCGCATCGCCGACCACGTTTATGAAAAACTGACGGGTGATAAAGGTATTTTCTCAACCCGTATCGCTTACATCACTAAGCAAGGCCCCAAACATTTGCTCTGGGTCGCAGATGCTGATGGCGAGAATCCGCAAGCCGCTTTGACCAGTCAAGAGCCCATTATTTCGCCCAGTTGGTCACCCAGCGGCAACGAATTGGCCTATGTGTCTTTTGAGTCTCGCAAACCCGTCGTCTATGTGCACGATATTGCTTCTGGTAAGCGAAGAGTGCTTGCCAATTTCAAAGGCTCCAACAGTGCGCCTGCTTGGTCGCCTGATGGCAATAGTCTTGCCATTACTTTGAGCCGTGATGGTGGCTCACAGTTATTTTTAATTAACGCCAAGGGCGGTGAGCCCAAACGACTCACGCAGTCCAACGGCATAGATACCGAACCAATTTTCAGTTCTGATGGTTCAGCAATTTATTTTGTCAGTGACCGTGGCGGCTCGCCGCAAATTTACAGAACCCCCGCCACCGGAGGTCCGGTGCAAAGAGTTACTTTCACGGGCAGTTACAACATTTCACCCAGCCTGAGTCCTGATGGACGATGGCTGGCATTTATCTCTCGTGTGGGGTCTGCCTACAAACTCCACATCATGGATTTGATCAACGATAAAGTTGTGCCTTTGACAGACACGAACGCAGATGAACGACCCACGTTTGCTCCAAACGGTAAACTAATTATGTACTCAACCCAATCGCAAGGACGAGAGTCCCTGATGACGACAACTTTAGATGGCAAAATACGCGCCAGACTCGCTGGACAAACTTCCAACATGCGAGAACCCCATTGGGGCCCTTTTCTCAAACCTTGATTCATCTGGAGATTTCATGAAAAAATTATTTTTGTCACTGGGACTTGTCCTGCTAATTTCTGGCTGCGCTTCTGGTGTCAAACTCAATGACGTGCCAGTCGAAGATAAATCAGGCGCCAAAGTTTCCATAACCCCTGACCCCGTCATGCCTGCCCCTGTCACAGCCGCTCCAGATGCAAAAGAAGCCAAGTCCGCAGTCGTTCCTGTTGATAGCTCGGCCAGCTCCAACTTGAGTTCAGGTCCTGCGGGCAATGTTTCCAAGGTGATTTTCTTTGACTATGACAGCTTTGTGGTGAAGTCAGAGTACCAAAGCACCATTGAAACCCACGCACAATTTCTCAAAGCCAACCCCAAGGCGAAAGTCTCACTTGAAGGACATACCGATGAACGTGGTGGTCGTGAGTACAACCTTGCCTTGGGTCAAAAGCGTGCTGACGCAGTTCGCCAAAGTCTGAGTTTGCTTGGTGTTCAGGAGTCTCAAGTGGAGTCGGTGAGCTTTGGCAAAGAAAAACCTTCAGTACAAGGTACTGATGAAAGCGCATTTGCAAAAAATCGTCGCGCTGAGTTCTTTTACCGATGAAATCTTGGCTTCTTGTTGCGTATCTGTGCTTATTGGGTGTATTGGCACCCACTGCACAGGCTGCCCTGTTTGAAGATGAAGAGGCCAGGCGCGCCATATTAGATTTGCGGCAACGGCTTGAAAACCAGCGACAAACACAATTGCAAGCCTCAGAACAAACGCTACAAAAATCCCTTGATCAATCTCAAAAGCAACTTGAGCTTCTGCGCAAACAAGTAGAAGTCGAGCTCAACCAGTCCAAACAAGACAATCGGCAACCGCTTTTACAGTTGCAAGCTCAAATTGATTCACTCAAGCAAGATGTCGCAAGTTTGCGAGGCGAACGCGAGCAGTTATTGCGAGAAATAAGTCTTTTGCAACGTGCGCAAAAGGACATCAGTATAGAAATTGAAGAGCGTTTTCAAAAAATTCATGCTCATTTCGCAAAGCAAGAAGCGCCTCCACCTTCACCACCAGTTAAGGAAGAGGCACCCAAGTCCAGCAAGGTCAATGTTCAGGTGGACGGTTTTGAGTTTCTAGCCGAACCCGAAGAAAAACGCGACTTCGAAGCAGCCTTTGTGCTGTTTAGAAAAGGTGACTTTGCCCAAGCCGCCAAAGAATTTGCTCAGTTTATTCGTGTCTATTCCGATTCAGGCTATAAACCCAGCGCTTTGTATTGGTTAGGCAGTGCCAAATTTGCACGTCGTGACTTCAATGAAGCCATTGCCCAGCTCAAAGGGTTGGTCATTGACTTTCCTAACCACGTTAGAGCACCTGAGGCGATGTTGACTGTTGGCAATGCACAATTGGAAATCAAGCAAACCAAAGAAGCACGCAAAACCTTTAACGATCTTTTAAAGTTATATCCAACCACAGAAGCCGCTGCTGCTGCCAAGGACAGGTTGGCACAAATCAAGTGATATTTGAAGACGTCTCAGATGCTGACAGACGCTTCAGTGGTCTTTCACGTTTGTATGGAGAAATTGGCGCCCAACAAATTCGTCAAAGCCATGTTGTGGTGGTCGGTGTAGGCGGTGTAGGCTCATGGGCAGTGGAGTGTCTTGCCCGCAGCGGCGTAAGAGCTTTGACCTTGATTGATTTGGATCATATTTCTGAATCCAATATCAACCGTCAACTGCCGGCTTTGACGACCACTTTTGGCATGTCCAAAGTGCTTGCGCTTAAAGAAAGAATTTACCTCATTCACCCAGATTGCCAAGTGGCTGCGGTCGAGGAATTTCTGACGCCTGAAAATTGCACTGCCTTATTGTCTGTGCAAGCAGATGCAGTTATAGATGCTTGCGACCAAATGGCTGCCAAGCAAGCCATGGCTGTTTGGGCTTTGGCCACCCATGCGCCCTTTATCACGGTAGGGGCGGCCGGTGGCAAACGTAAGCCCCACAAAGTTGATGTGGCAGATTTGGCTGATGTTACCCATGACCCTTTGCTGTCCCAATTGCGCCAACGTCTTCGCAAGCAAAACGCCGTCCCAGCTGCCGCAAAGCCCATGGGAATTACTGCTGTTTTTAGCAAAGAAAGTGTGGCACCCTCGCAAGTAGTTGATGCGCAAAGAGACAGCTCATTGAACTGCCATGGCTATGGTTCAGTGGTCACCGTCACCGCGACATTTGGCAACTGCGCAGCTGCTTGGGTATTAGACCTGTTGTCCCAAAAATCTGCCGTATAGAGGCACAAAAATTGACAAAAAACAGTTATACTTTACGGCTTTGCTGAACCGCCAAAAGCATGTAAGCATCAAGATGGGACGTTAGCTCAGTTGGTAGAGCAGCGGACTTTTAATCCGTTGGTCGCTGGTTCGAATCCAGCACGTCCTACCACCCCCATCGCAGACAAAAAAGCCAGTTCAAACAGAGCTGGCTTTTTTTTATGTGTGCTACTTGTTCAAGCTTTCTCTGACTGTTCAAGCAATTCAAGCCATTGGGCTTCGAGCTGTAAGAGTTGATCCTCTGTGTTTTGTAATTGTTTTCCTAACCTGGCTAACTCTGTGGGTACGGTGGTCAAAGACATGGACTGAGTCAACTTCTCTTTTTCTTGCTCTAGGGTTTGCATATCGGACTCAAGGCGCTGCTGTTTTTTGTATGAACCTTGCGGGGGTGTTTTGGGCAGTGAAGGTTTTGCAGCAGCGGCCTGCACTTTTTGTTGAAGTTGCGCCTGTTCTGCCTGTGCCAAAGCTTTCATCCGTTTAGCCTCGTCGAGCAAGAACTGTTGGTAGTCATCCAAGTCGCCATCAAACGGCGCAATGCCGCCTTTGGAGACCAGCCAAAACTCATCGCATACTGCGCGAAGCAGGGCGCGGTCGTGACTGACCAACATGACAGTGCCTTCAAATTCATTGAGCGCCATCGAGAGCGCCTCTCGGGTGGCCAAATCAAGGTGATTGGTAGGCTCATCGAGCAGCAGCAAATTGGGTCGCTGCCACACCATCATGCAAAGCACCAAGCGGGCTTTCTCACCCCCGCTCATGCTGCCCACACTTTGCTTGACCATGTCGCCGCCAAAGTTGAACTGACCCAAAAAGCTGCGTAAGTCTTGTTCTCGTGAAGCCTGTCCAGCCAATTTTCCCTCAGCAGCTACTTTTTTGGCAAGCGCAATCATGTGGTCAAGCGGGTTGTCTGCAGGGCGCAGCACATCCAATTCTTGTTGAGCAAAATAGCCGATGTTCAAGCCCTTACCCTCGGTGATTTCACCGTTGATGGCGGCAAGATCTCGTGCGATGGTTTTTACCACTGTGGATTTACCTTGACCGTTGGCACCCAAAATACCAATTCGTTGTCCGGCCAACACTGACTTGCTGACATCTCGAACAATCACGGTAGGCAAAGCACCATCGGCGGCGTCACTTGCTGCGGGGTAGCCAAAGTCCACATGCTGCATAGACAGCATGGGGTTGGGGAGATTGGCAGGCTCTTTGAATTCAAATTGAAAATCAGCTTCAGATAAAAGCGGTGCAATTTTTTCCATGCGATCCAAAGCCTTGACACGGCTTTGTGCTTGCTTGGCTTTGCTTGCTTTGGCTTTGAACCTGGCAATGAATTTTTGCAAGTGTGCAATCTTGTCTTGCTGCTTGGCAAAAGCATTTTGTTGCAAGGTCATTTGTTCAGCACGCATGTCTTCAAACTTGCTGTAATTGCCACCGTAGCGCACTAATTTTCCCGCATCAATATGCAAGGTGACATTGGTAACAGCGTCTAAGAACTCTCGGTCATGGCTGATCACTAACAAGGTGCCTTCATAGCGTTTGAGCCACGCTTCAAGCCATACCAATGCATCCAAGTCCAAGTGATTGGTAGGCTCGTCCAACAACAGCAACTCGGTTGGGCACATCAAGGCTCGGGCCAGCTGCAAGCGCATACGCCATCCACCGGAAAAACTGTTGACTGGCTTGTTAAGTTCAAGGGTTTTGAATCCCAAGCCCTGTATCAACGCCTGTGCGCGGGAAGCGGCATCGTGTTCACCAGCATCATGCAAGGCCATATAGGCATTGGCCATGCGTTCACCGTCGTCCGTGGCCTCGGCAGCAGTCACCTCGGCCCGTGCTGCCACCAACTCGGTGTCGCCTTCAATCACAAAGTCTGTTGCACTGGCATCGGTCTCTGGCATGTCTTGTGCCACTTGGCCCATTCGCCATTGAGAAGGAATTTCAAACTCTCCGGAGTCCTCCGTCAACGTTTTGTTGAGCAAGGCGAACAAGGACGATTTGCCTGCCCCATTTCTGCCCACCAAGCCCACTTTTTCCCCTGGATTCAAACTCACCGAGGTTTGGTCAAGCAGAATTTTTGCACCGCGGCGCAAACTGATATTTTTAAGTGTGATCATGCCAACAATGCCGATTGCGTGATCAGCAGTACCTGTGTATCGCCTGTACTTGTAGACAGGCCGGTGAATTCAAGTGTCGGAAATGCAGCTATGAAATGTTCATACTCATGACCAATTTCCAATACCAAGATGCCATCTTCTTTCATAAAAGAGGGGACTTCTTGAAGTAACTGGCGAATGAAGTCCATGCCGTCGCTGCCACCAGCCAAGGCCAAGGGGGGTTCGGCTTGAAACTCAAGGGGAAGCAATGCCATGCTTTGGGTATTGACATAGGGAGGATTGCAGACAATTAGATCGAACATGCCTTGGGCTTTTGCTAAACCATCCGACGCAACAAGCTTTACACGTTCTTGCAAACCATGTCTTTGCACATTGATGGCTGCAACCGCCAACGCATCCTCTGAGATGTCCAAGGCCTGCACGTCGAGTTGTGGGTAGGCAAGGCCGACCAAGACCGCAAGACTGCCTCCGCCTGTGCATAAATCCAGAGCGTTGCTTGCCTTTGGATTTAGCCAAGGGTCAATGCTGCCATCCGCTAACACCTCGGCAATCAAGCTGCGCGCAATCAAGCAGCGTTCATCCACATAAAAAGACACGCCTTGCAGCCAAGCTTCTTGGGTCAAATAAGCCAAGGGCTTGCGGGTTTGAATACGCTGGGTCAATAAACTCAGAACGTCTTGAACACAAGCGTCTGGCAGGTCATCAAGCAGCGTATGGGTATCTACATCCAAAGGCAGGCCTAACTTCCAAAGAACCAACCAAGCGGCTTCGTCAGCGGCTTGCAACGTACCTTGGCCAAAGCTCACCCCTGCATCAGTTAAGGCCTTGGCGCAGTTTTCAATCAATTCAAAAACTGTCATGCGCTGGTATGGCGCTGCAAGCCTTGCAAAATCCGCAGGTAAATATTTTTCAATGTATCTATATCGCTCACGCGGACATACTCGTTAATTTTGTGAATGCTGTCATTGGGTGGGCCCAGTTCAATGACTTGGGGGCATATTTGGGCAATGAAACGCGCATCGCTGGTGCCACCTGTTGTGGAAAGCTCTGTGTTAACACCCGTTTCGGCTTGAATGGCTGCTTGAACAACGCCCAATAAATCACCAGGGATGGTTAGGAACGGCAAGCCCCCTAAGGTCCATGTCAAGTTGAAATCCAGTTGGTGTTTGCGCAACACAGCTTCCAAGCCTTGCTTTAACTCGTCAGCGGTTGATTCGGTACTGAATCGGAAATTGAAATCAACCACCACTTCTGCGGGGATGACATTGTTTGCCCCTGTACCTGCATGGATATTGCTCACTTGCCAGCTGGTCGGTTGAAAGAAATCATTGCCCTTATCCCAGCTGGTTGTGGTTAATTCGGCCAAGGCAGGTGCAAACAAATGGATAGGGTTGCTGGCCAGTTGCGGATAGGCAATATGACCTTGAATGCCTTTGATGGTGAGTTTGCCACTCAGTGTGCCTCGGCGACCGTTTTTAACCATGTCCCCAATGCGGTGAACTGCCGTGGGTTCACCTACGATGCACCAATCAAGTTTTTCTTCTCGAGACTCAAGCCACTCAACAACTTTGACTGTGCCATCTACTGAGGGACCTTCTTCATCGCTGGTCAGCAAGAAGGCTATGGAAAACCGAGGATGGGCTTCTTGCTTTAAAAACTCTTCTGTCGCAACCACCATGGCAGCCAAAGAAGTTTTCATATCACTGGCACCACGCCCAAACAATTTGCCATCGCGGTGGCTTGGGGTGAAAGGGTCTGTGGTCCATTGGTTTAAAGGGCCGGTAGGAACCACATCGGTGTGACCTGCAAACACCAAAGTGGGTGCTTGTGAGGAGCTGCGCTTGATCGCCCACAAATTGCTCACCCTGAAGTTGTCTGGGCCGAAGTTCAAACGCTCTGATTCAAATTTGCAAGCGAGTAAACGGTTGCCTAAAATCTCTAAGCATCCGGCATCATCTGGGGTGACAGAGGGGCGAGCAATCAGTTGCTCGGTCAACTCAAGGGTGGCAGACATCTCAGTCGCGCAGCAAATCGTTCAAGCTGGTTTTGGCACGTGTTTGTGCGTCTACCCGTTTGACAATGACGGCGCAGTAAAGACTGTATTTGCCGTCCGCACTGGGGAGGTTGCCAGACACCACCACCGATCCAGAGGGAACCCGTCCATAGGTCACTTCGCCAGTGGCGCGGTCGTAAATTTTGGTACTTTGACCGATGTACACGCCCATGGAGATAACCGAGTTTTCTTCGATGATGACGCCTTCGACCACCTCAGAACGTGCGCCAATGAAGCAGTTGTCTTCAATGATGGTGGGGTTGGCTTGCACAGGCTCTAAAACGCCGCCTATGCCCACACCACCCGAGAGGTGTACGTTCTTGCCAATTTGTGCGCAAGAGCCAACGGTGGCCCAAGTGTCAACCATGGTGTTTTCGTCCACATAGGCGCCAATATTGACGTAGCTGGGCATCAAGATGGCACCTTTGGCAATGTAGCTGCCACGACGCGCCACCGCAGGCGGCACCACACGTACTCCGCTGGCTTTCATCTGGGCCTCATCCATGTTGGAGAACTTGGTTTGTACTTTGTCATAAAAGCCCAAGTCACCTGCTTTGACCACGGCGTTGTCTTTCAAGCGAAAGGACAGCAAAACCGCTTTTTTGATCCACTGATGCGTAGTCCATTGCCCTACAGCTTCGCGGGTGGCCACCCTCAAGCGGCCCGCATTGAGTTCGGCAATGACGTGCTCAACGGCGTCGCTCAATTCTTTGGGTGCAGAGGAAGGGCTGTACTGGGTGCGATTTTCCCAAGCGGTGTCAATAATGGATTGCAGTTGTTGGCTCATGTGGATGATGGGTAATGGGATTGAACAAATTGAACGATACGTTGTGCCGCCTCAAGACATTCCTGAGGTTGTGCGACCAAAGCCATGCGAATTCGGCCTTGGCCTGGGTTGACGCCATTGACTTCTCGCGCCAAATACCGACCTGGCAACACAGTGACATTGTATTGAGCCAGCAATTCAACCGCAAAAGCCTCATCGTCACCACCCGGCACACCTGCCCAAAGGTAAAAACCCGCGTCAGGCAAAGCGACATCCAGCACTTGGGACAAGACAGGGGTGATTTGAGCGAATTTTTCTCTGTACAAAGCACGGTTTTCTTCAACATGCACTTCATCACTCCAAGCCGCGATACTGGCAGCTTGAACCATGCCGCTCATGGCGCTGCCATGGTAGGTGCGGTAGCGCAAAAAAGCCTCTATAAGCCGGGCGTCGCCAGCCACGAAGCCGCTTCGCATACCGGGCACATTGCTGCGCTTGGACAAGCTGGTGAAGCTGACCAAATTTCGAAAATCTGGGCGGCCTGAAAGCACCGCTGCTTCTAGCCCACCAAGCGGCGGTTTGTCACCAAAATAGATTTCGCTGTAGCACTCGTCGCTGGCCAACACAAAGCCGTACTCGTCTGAGAGATCAAACAATTTCTGCCACTCGGTCAAGGGCATCACTGCACCAGTAGGGTTGCCGGGCGAGCAGACAAAAACGAGCTGAGTTTTGGCCCAAACGGCTTTGGGAACACTGTCCCAGTCCACTGCAAAATTGTTTTCAGGCCTACTGGCCACAAAATAGGGCTTGGCGCCTGCAAGCAGGCTTGCACCTTCGTAGATTTGATAGAACGGGTTGGGACAGACCACCAAAGAATCGCAGGCACCATTCAATACGGTTTGCGCAAAAGCGAACAAGGCTTCGCGAGAACCATTCACGGGCAGAACTTGCCTGGCGGGGTCAGCGTTAACTTGGTAGCGACGTTTGAGCCAGTCGCTGCAAGCGTGACGCAATGCCAAGCCACCAGTCGTGGCTGGATAAACTGACAAAGCCTCCATATTTGCTGCTAAAGCCTGCAAAACCAAGGCTGGAGCGGGGTGACGCGGTTCGCCAATACCTAGGCTGATAGCGGTTAAGTCTGGTTTGGGGCTGACGCCTGTAAACAAATGGCGTAAACGCTCAAACGGATAGGGCTGAAGTTGGGCAAGATGGGGGTTCATGGCTGATATTATCGGGGCCTATGTACAGCTTCCTCGACCCCAGCAAAGCCCAAGAATTCGCCATGGATCAGGCGCAGATGTTGAATTTGGCGCAAACCTTCAAGGAAAGCTTGGAAAAAGACTTGGCTTCATTGAACGCGGCCTTGACCAGCCAAGACAGCGAACCAGTTCAGCGCTTGCTGCACTCACTCAAAGGCTACGTCACTTTTTTATGCGGCCCCGAACTCAGTCAGCAGATGATTCAACTCGAAGCCATGAGCCGAGCCAAGCATTTGGCTGAACTTGCAGTCGACATCGCCAAAGCCATCCCCCCCTTGCAAAACCTTTTGACTGAAGTGGGTGAATGGATTGAAAAAGATTTGAAGTCTGCTACCTGATTTTTATTCCTCAACGATTTAACCTTTTTAAAGGGCTTTAGGTGCGTCTTAATTCGATCAAGCTCTCCGGTTTCAAGTCTTTTGCTGATCCGACGAATTTTTTATTGCCAGGCCAATTGGTAGGGGTGGTGGGCCCCAACGGCTGTGGCAAATCCAACATCATTGATGCTGTTCGATGGGTCTTGGGCGAGAGCCGCGCCAGCGAACTGCGTGGTGAGTCCATGCAGGATGTGATTTTCAATGGCACCACCAGCAGGAAACCCTCTAGCCGAGCCAGTGTTGAACTGGTGTTTGACAATGCCACGCACCGCGCAGGTGGACAGTGGAACCAGTTTGCTGAAATTGCCGTCAAACGTGTGCTGACCCGAGACGGCACCAGCAGCTACTACATCAATAACCAACCGGTGCGCCGTCGCGATGTGCAAGATGTTTTTCTTGGCACAGGCTTAGGGCCACGTGCCTACGCCATCATTGGCCAAGGCACCATCAGTCGCATCATCGAATCCAAGCCTGAAGAGTTGCGTTTGTTTTTAGAGGAAGCCGCCGGTGTTTCCAAATACAAAGAGCGTCGTCGCGAAACCGAAAACCGACTTGGGGATACCCGAGAAAACCTCACCCGCGTCGAAGATATTCTGCGTGAATTGAACGCCAATTTGGAAAAGCTCGAACGCCAAGCCGAGGTAGCCCAGCGCTTTAAAGACCTGCAAAGCCAGTCCACCCTCAAGCAACACCAGTTGTGGTTCTTAAAGCGTGCAGAAGCCGAGGTCAGCCAAACCCAATTGCAGCAACAAACCGAGCAAGCCAGTAATGCGCTTGAAGCTAAAACGGCCGATTTGCGGCATACCGAAAGTCAGATAGAAACGCTGCGTCAAGCGCACTACGATTCGGGCGAGCAAGTTAACCAAGCCCAAGGTCAGCTCTACCAAGCGACGGCCGAGGTTGGACGGCTTGAGGCGGAAATTCGTTTTGTGGTGGAAGGTCGGCAACGGGCGCAAGAGCGTTTGCTGCAAATTCAAGCGCAATTGGCGCAATGGTCCGAACAAGCAACCCAAGCCAGTGAACAAACCCAGGCTTTGACCCATGAGCAATCGCAGGCTCAATCGCTGCTTGAAAACACCCAGCAACAGCGCCAAACCTTGGATCAGCAGCAACCCGCATTCGAAAAAAATTGGCGTGATGCTTTAAAGGTGTCGCAAGACCAAGCCGCCGTGGTCACCCAAGTGCAGCAACAAATCCAAGTTTTGGCTGCCGAGCAACGTGGGTTGCAAGATCAGTTGAGCCAACTCGAGCAGCGGCAAAATCGATTACAGCTCGATCAACATGCGCTGACTGCACCTGACAACAGCCATGTCGAACGCATTGAGGCTCAGTTGGTTCAAGCCCAAACGACAGCCCAACAGTTGTCGCAAGATCTGCAAAATTTGGAATCGCAAACCCCTAGCTTGGAAGAGGCGCGTAAGACCGCGCAAGACAACAGCAACCAACAATCGGCCAAATTGGTCGAATTGCAAGCACGTCATCAAGCGCTTACGGCTTTGCAAGAAAAACTGCGTACAGACGAGCGCTTGGTGCCTTGGTTGGCCAAGCATGGCTTACAAAACCTCAAACCCCTGTGGAACCGCGTTCATGTCACCCCTGGCTGGGAACAAGCCTTTGAAGCCGCTTTACGCGAACGCTTGGCAGCCCTAGAGGTCAGCAAGCTCGATACCGTCAAGTCTTTTGCGTCGGATGTGCCTTTGGCGAAGCTGAGTTTTTACAGCCCTGCGGTTGCTGTTTCTTCAAGCAAATCTAGCTCGCTTTCACCCTTGTTAGAGCAGTTAAGAGTAGACGATGCTGCACTGAAAGGTTTGCTTGCAGAGTGGTTAACAGGTTGTTACACCGCCCCGAATTTGGACTCCGCACTGTCATTGCGTGACAAGTTGCAGCCTGGCGAACAATTGTTTATTCCCCAAGGTCATGCCGTAGGTTTGCACAGCGTGCATTTTTATGCTCAAGACTCAGAGCAAGCTGGTTTGCTGGCCCGTGCCCAAGAAATTGAAAACTTGGACAAACAAATCCGTGCCCAATCTCTGATGACAGATGAGGCCCGCACCCAGTTGGCGCGTGCTGAGTCTGCTGCAAGCCAAGCGGCTACCCAGCGCACCCAGTTGCGACAACAGTCCTCTGAAGCCCAAGCCAAGTCTCATGCCTTGAATGTGGATGTATTGCGTCTTCAACAACAAGCCCAGCAGGTACGCGAGCGCCAAGGCCAGTTGGCAACAGAAGTTGCCGAATTGCAAAGCCAGGCTTCCACGCTTGAACAAAAGCAGCAAGCCGCCCAAGCCAAATTTGAAGAGCTTGACTTGCAGTTAGCGCAAACCCAAGAGCGCCACGCCCAATTGCAGGATGTATCTTTGGCGAAGGAAAAAGAATTTCAAAGCTTGCGTGAATCTTTGCAGCAAACCGATAAGCAATGCCAAGAGGCTGAATTTCAAGTTCGCAGCTTGAAAGCGCGCAAGCAAGAATTGCAGCGCACCCAAGACACCGCAGCCAAGCAAATTGAAAATTTAAACAACGAGCAAAGCCGCCAGCAAGAAGAACTTAATGTGTTGAGCGACACCTCCGCCCGTGCTGGCCTACAAGACGCTTTGGCCCTCCAACTTGAGCGCGAAACCTTGTTGGCCAGCAAACGCAATGAATACGATGACTTGACCAACCGTTTGCGCACCAGCAACGAAGAAAGACTCAAGATAGAGCATCAACTTGAGCCTTTGCGTCAACGCATTATGGACATCCAACTCAAGGCGCAAGCGGCTCGTCTGGGGTTTGAGCAGTACGACCAGTTGTTACTGGACGCGCAAACAGACCTAGAGGTAGTCGCTGCCAGCATCGAGCAAGAATCGGTCAAGTTGTCTGGCTTGTCGTCTGAGATCGATCAAATGCAGCGTGACATTCAAGCCCTGGGTGCGGTGAACTTGGCGGCTTTGGAAGAGTTGGGAACCGCCCGAGAACGCAAAACCTTTCTTGACGCCCAATCCGCCGACTTGAACGAAGCCATTACCACGCTAGAAGACGCCATTCGCAAAATAGATGCAGAAACACGGCAACTGCTGGGCGACACCTTCGAGACGGTGAACCAACATTTTGGTCGCATGTTCCCCGAATTGTTTGGTGGTGGTACCGCTAAATTGGTCATGACAGGAGACGAAATTTTGGATTCGGGCGTGCAAGTCATGGCACAACCGCCAGGCAAGAAGAACCAAACTATCTATTTGTTGTCAGGAGGCGAAAAAGCGCTCACAGCCATTGCCTTGGTGTTTGCGATTTTCCAACTTAACCCAGCGCCGTTTTGTTTGCTTGACGAGGTGGATGCGCCTTTGGATGATGCCAATACTGAACGCTATGCCAAGTTGGTCACTCGCATGTCGGGTGAAACCCAGTTTCTTTACATCTCGCACAACAAGATCGCCATGGAAATGGCCGAACAACTCATTGGCGTGACCATGCAAGAGCAGGGGGTTTCGCGTATCGTTGCCGTTGACATGGAGTCTGCAGTGAACTTGGTTGAACCTGCGGCAAACGTATGAGCAGTCTTCAAATGTGGTTAGCCATTGTGGGTGGTGTGGTCTTGGTTGTCTTGGTGGCTTACAACGCTTGGACCTCGCGGCAAAACCAACCTAAACAAGCCGAACCACTCATCACGCCAGAAGAACTTGACGCCTTAACCAATCATCAAATGCCACTGGATGATTCGGCGCCAGTGGTCAACGGATTGCTCGATGGCTTCACGGACATGGCGCATGAACTGCCCCAGCCCAACCAACGTGGCCAGTTAGACCCCTTGATTGATGTAATGGCCAGCATGGAGCTAGAAACGCCTGTCTCTGGCGAGGCTGCTTTGGCTGCTTTGCCGCCTGTACGCCGTGTGGGGAGCAAACTTTTCATTGTCGAGGGATTGAACGCTGACACGGGTGAATGGGAAAACCTCCAAGCCGGTCTTTTTTACAGCGCTTTCCAAGCTGGCATCCAAGTGGCTAACCGCCAAGGGCCACTTAATGACATTGAGTTTTCCGAGTTTGTGGTTAAAGCACAGACGTACGCCGATGCTTTTGGCGTGACCCCCGAACTGCCCGATATGAGTGAGGCGATTGCCCATGCCCGTGAGTTAGACCAATTTGCGGCCTCGCATGATGCCCAACTCAGCTTGACCATTGCCTCACGCAAAACCGCTTGGAGCCCTGGCTATGTGCAACAACAGGCCGCGCGTATCGGCTTCGTCCCTGGCGTCATCCCAGGGCGTATGGTGATAGCCGCGTCCACGCCTGGTTTACCGCCTGTGTTGGTGCTGAGTTTTGATGCCCGAGCCGCCATGGCCGAGGATCCCAACCAGTCTGCATTGCGCAGCATCTCTCTGGGTCTTGATGTGCCGCAGGTAGCGCCTTCTGAGCAGGCTTTTGCACGATTGTGCGAATCCGCTCAGGCCTTGGCACAAGCCATGGATGGCCAAATTACCGATGACAACGGCCAAGTGCTGTCGGATGCTGCAATTCAAATCATCGATAACGATTTGAAAAACCTTTACCAAGCACTGGCGGCAAGGGACTTGGCGGCGGGCTCCTTGCAGGCTCGGCGCTTGTTCAGCTAGGGCTGGCCATGAAAGACCGCGCTGCTCATTTGCGGCAACTGTTGAACGAACATGCCCATCGCTATTACGTCTTAGATGAACCCAGCATTCCAGATGCAGCGTACGACCGGCTTTTCAAAGAGCTTCAGGCTTTAGAAGTTGCGCACCCCGAGCTGTTAACCCCGGATTCGCCCACACAGCGCGTGGGAGGTTCGCCAGTAGACGCCTTCGCAAGCGTTATCCACCGTGTGCCCATGCTCAGCATTCACACCGAAACCGATATCTCAGACCAAGGTGCATTGGCTTTCGATCAACGTGTTCGCAAACAATTGCAACTCAAAGACAGCGATGCGCCTGTCGACTACGTGGCAGAGTTGAAATTTGATGGTTTGGCGATCAGCTTGCGCTACCAAGACCATGTGCTGGTGCAAGCCGCCACACGAGGTGACGGCGAAACCGGCGAGGACGTTACCCATAACATCCGCACCGTTGGACAAATCCCTTTGCGTTTGTCGCCTCAAGCCCCCGCTCAGCTAGAGGTTCGCGGTGAAGTCTATATGCGGCGTGACGACTTTGAAGCCTTGAATGTTCGCCAAAGAGAGCGTATTGCAACGGGTGCCAAAAATGAGAAAACTTTTGTGAATCCGCGTAATGCAGCAGCAGGTGCGGTACGCCAACTCGATCCCCAAATCGCGGCGCAACGCCCTTTGAGTTTTTTCGCTTATGCCATGCATTTTCACCCCGTAGAGCAAAGCGCTTTAAGCCCTTTAGAGGCCACTTTGTGGGGCTTGCAAAACTATGGCACCCAAGCCAAGGTGCTGCAATGCCTCAAAGCTTGGGGTTTTGCGGTGGCAGCACAAACCCAAACAGTGACTGGGGCGCAGGGTTTGGTGCAATTTCATCAGCACATTGCTGGCTTGCGGGACCAACTGCCGTTTGACATCGATGGGGTGGTCTACAAGGTCAACCGCATCGACCAACAGCGCTTGCTTGGCATGGTTAGCCGAGAACCACGCTGGGCAGTGGCGCATAAATTTCCTGCGCAGGAAGAGTTGACCACGGTGTTGGGTATCGATGTGCAGGTAGGCCGTACCGGCAAGCTCACGCCTGTGGCCAAACTGGTGCCCGTCTTTGTGGGCGGTGTGACTGTGACCAATGCCACCTTGCACAATGAAGACGAAGCACGACGCAAAGATGTTCGTGTGGGCGACACCGTGGTGGTGCGTCGAGCCGGTGACGTCATCCCCGAAGTGGTTTCTGTGGTGCTTGAAAAACGCATGCATGAAGCTGCCCTCTTTACCATGCCGAGAATTTGCCCCGTATGCGCAAGCGTTGCAGTGCGAGAAGAAGGCGAAGCCGATTACCGTTGTACGGGCGGCTTGTTTTGCAGCGCGCAACAAAAGCAAGCTATTTTGCATTTTGCGCAACGCCGTGCGGTAGAGATCGAAGACTTGGGCGAAAAACTGGTCGATCAATTGGTGGATGCTGGTTTGGTCAAAACCTTGGCCGATGTCTACAAACTGGGTTTTAGCCATTTGGCCACGCTCGATCGCATGGCAGAGAAATCAGCCAACAACTTGCTTGCCAGTTTGGAGCGATCCAAGTCCACCACCTTGCCGCGCTTTGTGTTTGGTTTGGGCATACGCCACGTGGGGGAAGCCACGGCCAAAGATTTGGCAAGGCACTTTGGTGGTATCGACGCCATCATGGACGCAAGCGTTGAGCAACTGCTGCAAGTCCACGATGTAGGTCCTGTGGTGGCGCAAAGCTTGCGCACCTTTTTCGACCAAGCGCATAACCGCGAGGTGGTCGAGCAATTGCGTGCCTGCGGTGTGCATTGGCCAGAAGCCGATCCGCAAGGCAGGCTGGATTTGCCACTCACCGGCCATACCTATGTCATCACCGGTACCTTGCCCACACTTTCACGCGAGCAAGCACAAGCCTTGTTGGAAGAAGCTGGTGCCAAAGTGGCTGGCAGCGTCAGCAAAAAAACCACCGCGGTGGTGGCAGGCGAGGCAGCAGGCAGCAAGCTAGACAAAGCCAACGCCTTGGGCATTCCCGTGTTGGATGAGGCAGGTCTGCTGGCCTTGGTGAAACCCCCTGTATGAGTGCGCTCATCGGCATTGATATGGGTGGTACCAAGACCGAGGTTGCGGTATTGGGTGAGCATGGGCAGTTTCTTTTCAGACAACGCCTACCCACACCCCAAGACGATTACATCGCCATCTTGGACACCATTCACGCTCTGGTGCAAGAGGCTATAGCTCATACCGGCATGGCAAGACCCCAAGCCATTGGTTGCGGCATCCCCGGTTGCTTAGATCCCGATAACCAAAAGGTTCGAGGGGCTAACACCTTGGTGCTCAACGGACAAGCTTTGCAAGCAGATTTAGAACGACGTTTGCAATGCCGTGTGCCCATCCAAAACGACGCTAACTGTTTAGCGGTCAGCGAAGCGGTGGATGGCGCAGGGCAGGGCAGTCAAGTGGTATTCGCGGCTATTTTGGGAACCGGTTGTGGGGGGGGCATCGCATTCCAAGCAAAAGCATGGACTGGGCGACACGCCATTGCAGGTGAATGGGGACACAACCCCTTGCCATGGCCCACACCAGAAGAACTGCAGGTCCCTGCGTGTTGGTGTGGCCAAGCGGGCTGCTTGGAAACTTGGATCAGCGGAACAGGTTTTGCCCATGACCACGCCAGACAATTTGGCGCTCGCTTGACGGCTGTGCAACTGATACAGGCCATGCGTGAGGGTGACGCACAAGCGCGCATCAGCTTTGATCGTTATGTGACAAGGCTGGCACGCGGCTTAGCGCAAGTGGTGAATTTGCTTGACCCCGATTGCATTGTCTTGGGCGGCGGCATGAGCAATGTGGACGAGATTTACCCAGATGTTCAAGCGCACATACTGCGTTACACCTTCAGCAAAACTGTTCGTACACCTGTCATAAAGGCTTTACACGGCGATTCTTCTGGTGTGCGTGGCGCTGCTTGGCTTGCTCGCTGACAAGCTGTCATCGCTTTACGCCGTCATTGCGAAAGAAGCGAAGCAATCTCCTTTTCAGTCGCAAATCGCAGGTTCGGCCTCGCCTCCATGCTTGCACAACGTCGGCTACGGCCGACCTGCGACCCGCGCCTTGAGAAGCTTGCTATGTTCAAGATACTTCGTTGTCCTGTGTCGCGTCTTTGCTAACGCCAAAGCCAGTTTCGTCAGTCTAAAGAGCTGTGTAAATGCGGTCATCTAGGGAAACCTTCATTGAGAGCGTAGCGAAGCAAACAATAATCGCTTTCGCAAAGGTTCGCGTTGCAGGTCGGCCGTAGCCGACGTTGTGCAAGCATGGAGGCGAGGCCGAGCCTGCGGCGCGAACCTTTGAATGGATTTTGCAGATTTCTTCGCTTCGTTTCGCTCGCAAGGACGACTAAAGGAACAATGACGCCTAATTAGGCCCGATGACACCAAGCAACTCGGTCTCTAAATCGAGTTGCTGGCGGTTGTGCTGCAAGGCCGCGCCGTCGATCAAAAACGTGTCTTCCACACGCTCACCCAAGGTCGTGACCTTGGCCAATAAAACATTGATATGGTGATGCGCCAAAACTTGCGCCACGCCATACAGCAAACCCACCCGGTCGCTGGCCGAAATAGACAGTAGCCAGCGTTGGGCTTTTTCATCGGGTTGCAAACTCACACGCGGGGCCACAGGGAAGCTTTTCACCCGCCTAGACACCCGCCCACGCGAAGCCTTAGGCAATGGCGCTGCACTCTCGATGGCGTGCTTCAAGTCGTTTTCCACCATCACAGTTAACTCACGGTAATGGATGTCGAGCATCTCTGTGACGATCTGAAAGGTATCAAGAGCATAACCATTTCTAGCGGTATGAACCTTAGCGTCCAAGATGCTAAAACCAGCTTGGTCGAAATAGCCGCAAATGCGGGCGAACAAATCGGTTTGGTCTGGCGTGTAAACCATCACCTGTAAGCCCTCACCCAAAGGCGATAGACGGGCTTTGACGCTAACGCCAGGTGCTGTAGCGGCTGCTTTGGCAAGCGACAAAGGGCGCGAGAGTTGTCGGGTATGCCAGGCGATATCGGCGGCATCGTGGCGCATGAAATAGCCCACATCCAAGGTCGCCCATAAATCTTTGTGCGACTCAAAAGGCATGGCGTAAAGGTTTAGCGTCTCCAAGGCTTGGCGCTTGCGAGTCTCGACCACCGCATCGGGGTCATGGGTCTGACCGCCCAATACCGCTGCGCTGGCTCGGTAAAGGTCTTCCAGCAATTTGCCCTTCCATGCATTCCACACCTTGGGGCTGGTACCACGAATGTCTGCCACCGTCAGCAAATACAGTGCTCTTAGATAGCGTTCATTGCCCACACGCTTGGCAAACGCATGGATAACCTCGGGGTCGCTCAAGTCCTCTTTTTGCGCCACACGGCTCATGGTCAGGTGTTCGCGTACCAAAAACGCAATCAACTGGGCGTCGTCTTTGGACACACCATGCTGGCGGCAAAAAAGACGCGCCTCTTTCTCGCCCAAGTCGGAGTGATCGCCGCCGCGTCCTTTGGCAATGTCGTGAAACAGCGCAGCCACAAACAAAATCCAAGGCTGCTCCCAACCCGCTGCTAACTGAGAGCAAAACGGGTATTCGTGGGCATGTTCAACAATGAAGAAACGCCGCAGATTGCGCAGCACCATCAAGATGTGTTGGTCCACGGTGTAGACGTGAAACAGGTCGTGCTGCATTTGCCCGACGATGCGCCGAAACACCCATAAGTAACGCCCTAAGACCGAAGTCTGGTTCATCAAACGCATGGCGTGGGTAATGCCTTGCGGGGCTTTCAGGATACGCATGAACATTGCACGGTTAGCGGGATCGCGGCGAAAGGCCGCATCCATCAAGCCACGGGCGTTGTAGAGGGCTCTTAGTGTTCGCGCTGAAAAACCTTTGATACCTACCGTTTCTTGGTAAAGCAAAAAGGTTTGCAAGATAGTCTCAGGGTGGCGTTGGTAAACGCCGTCATCGACCACATCGAGCATGCCCGATTTATCCACGAAAAATTCGTTCAAAGGCAAGGGCGGATGCGCTGTGGCTTCTTGAAACAACCACTCTTGCATGTTCAGATGCACGATTTGGTTCAACTGTGTGACCGCTTTGGCGGCCCAGTAGTAATGCTTCATCAACGCTTCGCTGGCGCGGCGTGCGTGGCGCTGTTCGCCCTCAGGCGGCGCCAGACCCAGGTCTTGCGACACCGAGGTTTGCAAATCGAAGACCAAGCGGTCTTCTCGCCGCTGGGCGATGTAGTGCAGTCGCCATCGAATCAGGGACAGCAAGTCTTCGTTGCGCTGTAACTGTTGCCGTTCCAAGGGCGTGACCATTTGGTGTTCGGCCAAGTCATTCCACGATTCCCCCAACCCACTGGCTTTCGCCAGCCAAAGTAGCATTTGCAGGTCACGCAAACCACCAGGGGACTCTTTGCAATTGGGCTCGAGCGAGTAGGGCGTGTTGGCAAACTTGGTATGGCGTTGCTGCATTTCCAAGGTTTTGCCAGTGAAAAAAGCACGCGGTTCTAGCTGTTTGTGAAAGCCTTGGCTGAAGGCCTCAAACAGTGCCGCGTCGCCGCCTATGCGTCTTGCCTCCAACATGGAGGTTTGAACGGTGATGTCGCTGGCGGCTTCCACAATGCACTCTTGAAGGGTGCGAACGCTGGATCCAATTTCCAGCCCTGCATCCCAGCAACTGCCAATGAAGCGCTCAATGGCAGTTTGCAAATCAGGGTTGTCATGCGCAGACAGGTCATCGGGCAGCAGCACCAGCACATCCACATCCGAATAAGGGAACAAGGCTTGTCGTCCATACCCACCTACCGCCACCAAGCAGGCTTGTTCTGGCATGTCAGCCAGTCGCCACAAATTCAATAAGCTGTCATCGCACAACAGACTGAGTAGACGCAAGTGTTTTCGTACCTGCGACACGCGGGGCAGGCTTTGCGCATTGGCGCAAGCCAATAACAAGGCTTTCTTGCGTTGTTTGAAATCGGGCGAGGGCTGGCTCACCGAGGTTTAGCAGGAAGTGGCAGTGACAAACGAGGGCAAGGGCGGACTGCCCTCGGACAGGGTCAGTACCTCATAGCCCGTAGGCGTGACCAACACGGTGTGCTCCCATTGGGCTGACAAAGAATGGTCGCGGGTCACGATGGTCCAACCATCGCCAGTTTCGCGGATGTCTTTTTTACCCGCGTTGACCATGGGTTCGATGGTGAAGGTCATGCCAGGGCGAAGTTCCTCTAAAGTGCCAGGCTTGCCGTAGTGCAGCACCTGTGGCTCTTCGTGGAACACCTGACCGATGCCGTGGCCGCAAAACTCGCGAACGATGGAAAAGCCCAAACCCTCTGCAAACAGTTGAATGGCGTGGCCAATATCTCCAAGACGCGCTCCCGGCTTGACCTTGAGGATGCCATGCCACATGGCCTCGTAGGTCATGGCGCACAGGCGTTTGGCGGCGATGGAGCCCTCGCCCACCACAAACATGCGGCTGGTGTCGCCATGCCAGCCGTTTTTGATGACGGTGATGTCGATGTTGACGATATCGCCCTTTTTCAAAGCCTTGTCGTTGGGTATGCCATGACAAACTTGGTGGTTGATGGAGGTGCAAATCGATTTGGGGTAGGGGTTGTAACCGTTGGGCGCATAGTTCAAAGGGGCTGGAATGGCAAGTTGTACTTGGGTGATGTAGTCGTACGCCAATTTGTCCAACGCATTGGTGGTGATGCCCGCTTGCACATGGGGCGTCAAAAAATCCAGGACTTGCGAGGCTAAACGCCCCGCTAAGCGCATACCTGCTATGCCTTGTTCGTCTTTGATGGTGATGCTCATGTCCAAATTATCTCAGGCTCTGCACCCAAGGCCTTAAGCCTGAGAGCGAGCCAGTAAAATCTTGGCTCAGAACCGCAAAATTTTTCCCCCACCGCCCCCTCTAACAGGCTCGCCCGTGACCGTTCAGATCAGCACTTTCCAAGGCGGCGCAGCCTTTAGCCCCTTCAAAACCCAGCGTTTACTGCAAACTTTGCAACAAACCGCGCCTTCTGTCAGCGGTTTGCACACACTAGAGGTGTTTTTGGTGGCCACCGCCAAGCCCCTGACCCAAGCCGATACGCAGCGCATGGCGCGCTTGCTCAACGCCACAGCAACGCCCAACACGGTTTTATCTGGCAATCAGGCGGTATGGTGGGTTTCTCCCCGCTTGGGAACGGTCTCGCCATGGGCCTCCAAAGCCAGCGACATTGCACGTAACTGCGGCTTGGCGGTGCAACGCATAGAGCGGTTGATCGAATACCGCTTAGTAACACTTCAGCCTTTGACCGAAGTCCAAACCAGCGCATTGCAAGCCCTACTGCACGACCGCATGACCGAGACGGTGTGGCGCAACGCCCAAGAAGCCCAAGCGTTGTTTCAGGCTTTGCCTGCCCAAGATTTGAGCTTTGTGGATATCTGGTCCAAAGGACGCGCTGCCTTGGTGCAGGCCAATACCGATTGGGGTTTGGCCTTGGCCGAGGATGAAATTGACTATTTGCTGGACGCCTTTACCAAACTGGGGCGCAACCCCAGTGACGCCGAGTTGATGATGTTTGCCCAAGCCAACAGCGAGCACTGTCGCCACAAAATTTTCAACGCCACCTTCAGCATCGATGGCCAGGCGCAAAGCCACAGCCTGTTTGGCATGATCCGCCACACCCACGCCACCTCGCCTCAGCACACGGTGGTGGCCTATTCGGACAACGCGGCCATCATGAAGGGCCACACGGTAGAGAAATTTGCTGCACCATTGACGGGCTACATGCCACGCTACGACAAGTCGCAAGGTGTGCAACATATTTTGATGAAAGTCGAAACCCACAACCACCCCAGCGCCATCTCGCCTTTTCCAGGGGCGGCAACAGGTGCAGGCGGCGAAATCCGCGACGAGGGCGCAACAGGGCGTGGTGCCAAGCCCAAGGCTGGATTGACGGGTTTCAGCGTCTCCAAACTCTGGGGCAGTAGCTTGGGCCAACCTGCCCACATGGCCAGCGCCTTGGCCATCATGACCGAGGGGCCTTTGGGTGGCGCAGCTTTCAACAACGAATTTGGCCGTCCCAATTTACTGGGCTATTTCCGCGAATACGAGCAGGTGGTCGACGGTGTGCAACGCGGTTACCACAAGCCCATCATGATTGCGGGTGGCTTGGGCGTGGTGCAACGTGAGCTCACCCGAAAAATTGAGTTTCCTCCTGGTACCTTGCTGATTCAATTGGGCGGCCCAGGCATGCGCATTGGCATGGGAGGCGGCGCTGCCAGTTCCTTGGCCAGCGGCAGCAACAGCGTGGCTTTGGACTTTGACTCGGTGCAACGCGGCAACCCCGAAATTCAACGCCGTGCCCAAGAGGTGATTAACCATTGCAATGCCTTGGGTGCGATGACGCCCATTCTCGCTATCCACGATGTGGGGGCGGGCGGTTTGTCCAACGCCTTTCCCGAGTTGGTTAATGACGCAGGTCGCGGGGCGCGGTTCGATTTACGCCAAGTGCATTTAGAAGAGTCGGGCATGTCGGCGCGAGAAATTTGGAGCAATGAAAGCCAAGAACGCTATGTGCTGGCGATTGACCCCGAGTCCTTGCCGCAGTTTGCATTCTTTTGCGAGCGTGAGCGTTGCCCGTTCTCCGTGGTGGGCAAGGCCTTGGCCAAACCGCAGTTGCTGGTGAAGAATGGTGCCAGCACGTCTCCCGTCGATATGCCCCTAGAGGTGTTGTTGGGCAAACCGCCCAAGATGCACCGCGATGTGGTCCGTGTTTTGCGCAGTTCGCCGCCTTTGAACCTTAACGATGTGCGTCTGCAAGACGCAGTCATTCAGGTGTTGGCGCATCCGACGGTAGCGAGCAAACGGTTTTTGGTCACCATTGGCGACCGCACCGTGGGCGGCTTGAGCCACCGCGACCCCATGGTCGGTCCTTGGCAGGTGCCGGTGGCCGATTGCGCCATCACCTTGGCCGATTTCAAGGGTTATGCCGGTGAGGCCATGAGCATGGGCGAGCGCACCCCGATTGCCGCACTCAACCCCGCAGCTTCAGGCCGCATGGCGGTGGCCGAGGCCATCACCAATTTATTGGCCGCACCTTTTCAAATGGACAAAGTCAAGCTGTCTGCCAACTGGATGGCCGCTTGCGGTGAAGTGGGCGAGGACGCCGCCTTGTATGACACCGTCAAGGCTGTGGGGCTGGAACTGTGCCCTGCCTTAGGTATTTCTATTCCTGTGGGCAAAGACAGCTTGTCCATGCGCACCCGCTGGAACGAGGCAGGTCAAGAGCAGCAAGTGACTTCACCTGTCAGCTTGATCGTCACGGCGTTTGTTGCCTTGGACGATGTGCGTGGCAACCTCACGCCGCAGTTACAAACTGGCACCGACAGCAGCTTGGTCTTGATCGATTTGGGGCATGGTCAAAAGCGCATGGGTGCGAGCATGTTGGCGCAAATCTTGAACCAAGGCGGCGGCGACACCCCCGACCTTGATGACCCACAAGACTTGCTGCATCTGGTGAATGCCATCAACGATTTACGCCTTCAAGGTTTGCTTTTGGCCTACCACGATAAGAGCGACGGTGGCCTGTGGGCGACAGTATGTGAAATGGCTTTTGCAGGACGGGTGGGCGTGGACCTGAACATCGATTTGCTGGTCACCGAAGGCGATGGGCTGAGCGACAGCCGTGCCGACCATGGTGACAGCAAAAACTGGGCACAACAAGTCGGCGCACGTCGTGAGGAACTCACCTTGCAAGCCCTCTTTAATGAAGAACTGGGTGCGGTGATTCAAGTAGCCACGGCGCAGCGCGACGTGGTGATGCAAGTCTTGCGTCAACACGGCTTGTCTGCTCACAGCCATGTCATTGGGAAAACCCGCAGCAGCGCAACGCCTGTGGTCAGCGTATGGCGTGACGCCAAAGAGGTTTTTTCTGCCTCGCTGCAAGACTTGCAACAGGTGTGGGACAGCGTCAGCTGGAAGATTGCGCGTGAGCGAGACAACCCCGCTTGTGCCGACGCCGAGCACGCCGCCGCTGGTGACCCCTCAGACCTTGGCTTGCATGTGCATTTGCCCCAAGGGTGGAAAAACACCTCTCAAGCGCCCTATGTTCATAAGGCCAAGCCGCGTGTGGCGGTGCTGCGCGAGCAGGGCGTGAATTCGCATGTGGAAATGGCCTACGCCTTCACCGAGGCGGGTTTTGAGGCCTACGACGTTCACATGACCGATTTGCAACAGGGCAGGGCCAACCTCAAAGACTTTCAAGGCTTGGTGGCTTGCGGTGGTTTTAGCTACGGCGACACCTTGGGCGCCGGCGTGGGATGGGCTCGCAGCATCACTTTCCACGAAGCCTTGAATGCTCAGTTTCAAGCATTTTTTCAACGCAACGACACCTTTGGCTTAGGCGTGTGCAATGGTTGCCAAATGTTCGCCGAGCTGGCCGACATCATTCCTGGTGCCCAACACTGGCCACGCTTCACCCACAACCAAAGCGAGCGTTTTGAAGCCCGCTTGTCTATGGTGGAGGTGTTGGAGTCGCCCAGCTTGTTTTTCAAAGGCATGGCGGGATTGAGAGCACCCATTGCCGTGGCACATGGTGAGGGTTTTGCCAATTTTTCAAAACGCGGCAATGCCCAACAGGTGCATGCCGCCATGCGTTTTGTGGACAACCACGGCCAGCCCACCGAGGCCTACCCGTTGAACCCCAACGCAAGCCCGGGTGGTTTAACGGCCGTCACCACCGCCGATGGACGCTTCACCGCCATGATGCCGCACCCCGAACGGGTGTTCAGGACGCTGCAATTCAGTTACTCACCTAAGGGCTTGTCTGAATCCTCTTCAGAATTAAGTCCGTGGATACATTTATGGAGAAATGCTCGGGTTTGGCTAAATTGATAATTGACAAAATTAATGTAGGATCGATATATATATGAGCATTACCCGAGACCGAGAATTAGCTGATACTTTGTACGCCTTGGTAGATTTGGCGGAGCACCTCAAACTCGACCTGAATTTACTGATCCACGGCCTGCAAGACATGCACCACTCGGAAACGGGTTTGACCGTGGTGGGCGGCAAAAGCAGCCAAGAGGTTGCTAACGATCAGCAAGACCCAATCCATGCCAAGCGTATGGCGGACCATGCGGCCAATACAGCGCTAGCTGATACAGCCTTGGCTAAAACCACGCTGGCTCAACAGAAAATAGAGTCGGTGATCAAGTTATTGCTACTCAACCACACGGACGCTGCCAGCATATTGAACGAGTTTGAAAAAATACGAACCGCCAAACTGCTGACCAGCGAAACCTTTAGCTTGGCTCATATTCTCAAAGACAAGCTGAAATAAAAAAACCCTCGCAAGAGGGTTTTTCTTTTGGGCTTGGAAACCAGCTTTATTCGATCTTGGCTTTCTCTCGCAAGCCTTGTTGGTACTCGGCCAATTTTCCTTGTTGCATTTGCTGCGAGATTTGGGCTTTGACATCATCAAACTTTGGCACAGGGGTGTCTCGTGTGTCGTCTAAGCGGATGATGTGAAAACCAAACTGGGTTTTCACAGGCGTGTCAGTCACTTGGCCTTTTTTCAAGGTGACCATAGCTTGTGAAAACTCTTTGACAAAACTGTTGGGATTGGCCCAATCGAGGTCGCCACCGTTGGCACCAGAGCCTGGGTCTTTGGATTGCTTTTTGGCGATGTCTTCAAACTTTCCGCCTTTTTTCAAGCTAGCGATGATGGCCTTGGCTTGCTCTTCTTTTTCCACCAAGATGTGGCGAGCGCGGTATTCTTTGCCACCGCTGCTGGCAACAAATTTGTCGTATTCGGCTTTGATGTCAGCATCACTCACGGGGTTGGCTTTTTGGTATTGGGCAAACAATTCACGGATCAAAATGCTTTGCTTGGCGATTTCCATTTGGGCTTTGTAGTCGTCTGTTGTCTCCAAGCCTTGTTTCTCTGCTTCTTGCATAAAAATTTCGCGCATGATGACTTCTTCGCGCAGCTGCTGCTCCATGTCGGGGGTGACGGCTCGGCCAGAGCGCTCTACCTGAGCGGCCAACATGTTCAGACGGGTTTTGGGCACAGCCTTACCATTCACGATAGCGACATTTTGTGCCTGCAAAGCCAAACTCGACAGGCTTAAAACCGCCGCAGTGATAACGCTGGGAAGAAAAGAAAATCTCATGAAGGGTCTTTCAAAGTATTAAATAGTGGGGTCAACAATTTCTATGGCCAGAGCGTGAAGACCCTGAGCAATAAATGCTTGCAGCGCATCATACACAAGCCGATGTTTGGCGACTCTGGAGAGGCCATAGAAGGCGGCACAACCAATGCGAACCCGAAAATGTGTGCCTTGCCCTGTGCCGTCTGAGCCGCTGTGCCCAGCATGGGCGGCACTTTCATCCATGATATCAAGCGCAAAGGGTTTGAGTTTTTCTTTTAAGGCAAGCTCTAATTGATCGGCGCTGATGTTCATGGGGTTTCTTCCGGTCCAGCCTCTTCGGGCTTGATGAAGCGACTGAGGTAGAGGGCTTGCGCCACCACAAACACCAGCATCAAACCCATACCACCAAACAATTTGTAACTCACCCAAGTGTCAAGGTCAAAGTTATAGGCCACCCACAAGTTGAGCACGCCCATGAGAGCAAAAAAACCAGTCCACGCCCATAACAAACGCAGCCAAGCTGTATCGGGAAGCTCCAGTTGTGAGCCCATTAAGCTTTGCAAAAAATTGCGCTTTAGCACCAGATGCCCCAAGGCCAAAGCACCACCCATCAGCCAGTACAGCACGGTAGGTTTCCATTTGATGAAGGTGTCGTCGTGAAACACCAAGGTCGCACCGCCAAATAAAACAATGACGACCAAGCTAACCCACTGCATGGCTTCAACCTTGCCATTGCGAAAGTACAGCCAGCCAATTTGCAGCAAAGTAGCCGCAATCGCCACACCCGTGGCCACATAAATGCCGGCCAACTTGAAGGTGATGAAAAACAGGGCGATGGGTAAAAAATCAGTCAACAGCTTCATATCAGCCCTTGTCTTGGGGATCAAACTGCAAGGCCGCCGAGTTCATGCAGTAGCGTAAACCGGTGGGGGCGGGGCCGTCAGTAAAGACATGGCCTAAATGGGCGCCACATTGAGCGCAAACTGTCTCGGTGCGTACCATGCCGTGCGCTCGGTCCACCCGCTCTTCGATGGCACCCGCCACCGCGCTTTGGTAAAAGCTTGGCCAACCGCAGCCCGAGTCAAACTTGGTGCTGTCATCAAACAGCAGCGCGTCACAGCAAATGCAGCGGTACTGGCCTTTGGCCCAATGGCCTTCATAGCGTCCGGTGAAAGCTCGCTCGGTGGCAGCTTGCCTTGTGACTTCATAGGCCAAAGGTTCGCCGCCTTTGCTGGCCAACAAAGCTCGCCATTGTTCTGGGGTCTTGGGAAGGTCTGTCATGAAGAACAACTGATGGAAATGGTTGAAGCCCAATCGGGCGGGAAGGCGGCATGGCTCTCAAAGTCTAGGTGCTCGTCAAACGGCGCACTCAGTAACTTCAACAAGACAGCCACCTCGGAAAAGTCGCCCATTTTCGCTTGGCGAATAGCTTGCTCGCCCAAATGGTTGCGCAAAACAAATTTGGGGTTGCAAGCCAGCATGGCTTGGGCGCTGCGGCGCAAGTCCTCGCCAGACAATCGAGTCAGATACTGCCCCAGCCAAGCTTGCCAAGCAGTTGGCTCTATGAACATATCGCCCACCCTGTCAAACGCGGATGCTTGGTTGCTTTGCGCGAAACCAGCCACGGCTTGACTCAAGCGTCGCCAAAAAATCGTGTAGTCGGTGCGTTCTGTGGCCAACAGGCGAAACACCGCATCGATCAATTCGTGGTCGCCAGTTTTGACTTCTTGCAGCCCCAGTTTGGCTGCCATGCGTTGGTCGAGTTGGACTGGGTAAGCTGTTTTATAAACATCCAGCACGTTCACCGTGGCATCTTGGTCTTGAACCAGCGGGAGTAATGCTTGGCCCAAGCAATACAGATTCCAAAAAGCGATCTGCGGTTGCCGTGCATAGGCATAGCGGCCTTGGTGATCGGAGTGGTTGCAAATGTGGGCAGGGTCAAAGCCATCTAAAAATTGGAAGGGCCCGTAGTCAATGGTCAGGCCCAACAAGCTCATGTTGTCGGTGTTCATCACGCCATGGCAAAACCCCACCGACTGCCAATGGGCCAAAAGGGCGGCAGTGCGCTGCACCACCGTCTCCAACATGCCCAAATACCGCGCGGCTGCGTTGGGAAGCGACAAAAGTTCAGGGAAGTGGTTTGCAATAGCATGGTCGGCGAGTTGCTGTAACTCCTCATGCCTACCAAGAGCCGCGAAATGCTCAAAATGCCCAAACCGCAAAAAGCTAGGCGCCACTCGCGTGACCACCGCAGCGGTTTCCACCTCTTCACGCAACACCTTGTCGGGTGAACCCACGATAGCCAAGGCACGGGTGGTGGCTATGCCCAAGCCATGCATGGCTTCGCTGCATAAAAACTCACGAATACTCGATCGCAGCACAGCCCGCCCGTCGCCCATGCGGGAATAGGGCGTCAAACCCGCGCCTTTGAGTTGTACTTCTTGCGAGCCTATGGGTGTGTCGATTTCTCCAAGCCACAAAGCCCGCCCGTCACCCAACTGACCCGCCCACACACCGAACTGATGACCGCTGTAAACACTGGCCAAGGGCTGACTACCTGGCAGCACCTCATTGCCCGCCAAAGCTTGCAGGCTGGTGTTGGCTTGCCACCAATCTGCATGAAGGCCCAAAGTGTGTGCCAAAGCGTCGCTGCGAGCTACCCAATGCACATCGCGCAATGGAGCAGCGTTCACAGGCGTGAAAAAAGAGGCGCCCAAAGTGGCGAAACGGTTGCGCCAAACGAGGGTAGATAAAGGATCAGCCAAAGATTGCATAGTGAGATTGTGCACAATACGTCCCAACCTTAAACCGTACGGGGCGATGACCCTAGGAGACTGTCCATGCTCGGACTGATGCAACAACAAGCTTTATCTGTCGGCTCTTTGATTGATTTTGCGGAAAAACACCATGGCGATGTGGAAATCGTGTCGCGCCGATTGGAAGGCGATATCCATCGCAGCACTTGGGCAGCCATTGCCAGTCGCTCCCGTCAAGTCGCCAATGCTTTGGACCAATGGAAGATTGGCCAAGGCGCCAGAGTTGCTACCTTGGCATGGAATGGTTACAGGCATTTGGAGTTGTATTTTGGTGTGAGCAGCAGTGGGCGAGTTATTCATACCCTTAACCCTCGCTTGCATCCTGACCAAATTGTTTGGATTGCCAACCATGCCGAAGACGAGGTGATGTGCTTTGACATGACCTTTTTGCCCATTGCCCAGCAAATCCATGCGCGATGCAGCACGGTGAAGCATTGGGTGGCCTTGTGCGACGCAGACCAACTGCCTGCCGACAGCGGCATTCCTGGCTTGGTCAGCTATGAAAGCTGGATGAGCCAACAGTCCAATGCCTATGTATGGCCGACCTTGAACGAAAACTCGGCATCTTGCATGTGCTACACCAGTGGCACCACGGGCAACCCCAAAGCGGCGCTTTACAGTCATCGCTCCACCGTGCTTCACGCTTATGCCTGCGCCTTGCCCGATGTCATGTGTCTGTCTGCGCGTGACTCGATACTGCCAGTGGTTCCCATGTTCCACGTCAGCGCTTGGGGCATCCCTTACAGCGCGGCCATGGTCGGCGCCAAGTTGGTCTTCCCAGGAGCGGCGCTGGACGGCAAGTCAATTTACGAATTGCTGGAAACTGAAAAAGTGACCTTAGCTGCGGGTGTACCAACCGTATGGCAAATGCTCTTGGGTCACCTGAGCGCCAACAAGCTGCGCTTCAATTACTTGAAACGCACAGTCATAGGCGGCTCGGCCTGTCCGCCCGCCATGATTGAGGCATTCAACAATCAATATGGCGTGGAAGTGCTGCACGCTTGGGGCATGACTGAACTCAGCCCCTTGGGCACCTTGTGTACCTTGAAAAACAAGCACCTCGATTTGCCTGAAGACGAGAAGATGAAAATTCGCTTGAAGCAAGGGCGAGCGATTTTTGGTATTGACTTCAAAATCGTGGACGACAGCGGCAAAGAACAAGCCCAAGACGGCAAAGCCTATGGCGATTTATTGGTCAAAGGGCCTTGGGTCATCAATGAATATTTCAAGCAAGAAGGCGCTTCGCCCTTGGTGGACGGTTGGTTTCCCACGGGAGATGTGGCCACAGTGGATGCCGATGGTTACATGCAAATCACTGACCGTAGCAAAGACGTCATCAAGTCGGGCGGCGAATGGATCAGTTCCATCGACGTAGAAAACATCGCCATGGCGCACCCCGATGTGTTGATGGCCGCTTGCATAGGCATGGCACATCCCAAATGGGACGAGCGCCCTATCGTGGTGGTGGTGCTCAAACCGGGTAAAACCGTGGTGCGTGAGGAGTTGCTGAAGTTTTACGAAGGGAAAATTGCGAAATGGCAAATTCCTGATGATGTGGTTTTTGTCGAATCCATACCGCTAGGCGCAACAGGAAAAATGCTCAAGACCAAACTGCGTGAAATGTTGAGCACTTATCAACTTCCTTCCTAGGATATTCCCTAGCCGTGTAAAACCCTGTTTGCGATTACGCTCAGGGTATTGAAATCAGGAGACTTGAATGGCACCGAATAAAACATGGCTGGCTTTGACACTGACCAGTATTTTGTCTTTGAACGCTTATGCCCAAAAGGGTGAAACCGTCAAGATAGCTTGGATTGACCCCTTGTCTGGCCTGATGGCCCCCGTCGGTTCCAACCAGTTGAAAACCCTGCAATACCTTGCCGAGGAAACCAACAAAAGCAACCCTGCAGGTGTGAAGTTTGAAATCATTGGCTTGGACAACAAACTCAGCCCCGCTGAAAGTTTGAACCAACTCAAGTCAGCCATGGACCAAGGTGTGCGCTACATCACGCAAGGCAATGGTTCATCAGTTGCGGGTGCGTTGCTAGACGCTGTGAACAAACACAACGAACGCAACCCTGGCAAAGAAATCATCTTCCTCAACCACTCTGCGGTGGACCCCGACTTCACCAACAGCAAATGCAGCTATTGGCATTTCCGTTTTGATGCAGACACCTCCATGAAGATGGAAGCCATGACCACCTTCATCAAGGGTATGCCTGAGGTGAAAAAAGTCTTTTTGTTGAACCAAAACTATTCACATGGCCAGCAAGTCATCAAATACGCCAAGGAAAACCTGAGTCGCAAGCGCCCCGATATTGAAATCGTTGGCGAAGACCTGCACCCCTTGGCGCAGGTGCGTGACTTCGCACCTTACATCGCCAAAATCAAAGCCTCTGGCGCTGACTCTGTCATCACTGGCAATTGGGGCTCTGACCTTGCCTTGTTGGTCAAAGCTGCCAATGAGGGCGGCTACAACGGCCGCTTCTTCACCTATTACGCCGGTGTGACCGGCACGCCCACCGCATTGGGCCAAAGCGGCGCTGGCCGCGTTTACCAAATTGCCTACGCCCACTACAACATGGGCGGACGCATGAGCCAGTACTTGGCAGGCTTCAAAGCCAAGTACAACGACGATTTGTACACCGGTTCCATGATCGGCATTTTTGATTTACTCACCCAAGCCATGGCCAAAGCGGGCTCCACCGACCCTGTCAAAGTGGCTGCCGCCATGCATGGTCACAAATTCAAGGGCTACAACGGCGACATGGAAATGCGCAATCTTGACCATCAAATGCAGCAAACCCTGTTCATGACCGTTTGGCAAAAAGCGGATAAAAAGTTCCCTTACAGTGTAGAAAACACGGGCATGACCTTGGCGCTGGTGAAAACTTTTGAGCCTTATGTCTCGAGCACACCGACCAGCTGCCAGATGAAGATGCCTTCCTGATCGAGTTGCATGGGTGCTTTTTCGCTGTCCCTGCGTGATCTAGAGACAGCTTTAAGTGCCATGATCTGACATGGAATTTTTCCTTATCTCCTCGCTCAATGGGCTGAGCTATGGCCTGTTGCTGTTCATGCTCAGCTCTGGCCTGACCCTGATCTTCAGCATGATGGGGGTGCTCAATTTTGCGCACGCCAGTTTTTATATGTTGGGTGCTTATTTCGGCTATACCTTAGAGAGTCGAATCGGGTTCTGGCCCGCCTTGGTTTTGGCACCTGTTTTGACGGGGGCGGCTGGCGCTTTGTTCGAGAGCAAAGTTCTGCGCAAAGTCCACAAAATGGGCCATGTCTCCGAGTTGCTGGTCACGTTTGGTCTGTCCTACATCGTGCTGGAGTTGGTGCAACTCTTGTGGGGACGGGTGGCGGTGGAGTTCACCCCGCCTGCCTTCTTGCAAGGCCCAGTATTCACCCTGATCAACCACGGCCAACTGGGTTTGTCGCTGGTTTCAGGTGCAGGCGGCGAGGTCTGTCAAGCCACAGATACCGCGGTGCGCATTGTTTGCACCCCTTTCCCTGCTACCCGCGCTTTCATTATGTTCACAGCCATTGCCATGGTTATCAGCCTTTGGTGGGTGCTGACCCGCACCCGTGCGGGTCTCATCATCCAAGCGGCACTTACGCACCCCGAAACCGTGGAAACCTTGGGTCACAACGTGCCTCGTGTGTTCATGCTGGTGTTTGCCATGGGAACAGGCTTGGCTGGCTTGGCGGGTGTGATTGGAGGGTTCACCTTCATCACCGAGCCAGCCATGGCAGCCACCGTGGGATCGGTCATTTTTGTGGTGGTGGTGGTGGGTGGCATGGGTTCTCTCAGCGGTGCATTTTTAGCTTCGCTTGTCATCGGCATCGTGCAAACCTTTGCCGTGGCGATTGACTATTCCTTGTTGCAACTGGTCAAAGATATTGGCTTGCCGCTTTCTGCCGATTGGAAAAATAACAGCGTGATCAAACTCACGGTGTCACAAGTTGCTCCCATCTTGCCCTACCTGATGTTGGTGCTGATTTTGATTTTTCGCCCACGCGGTTTACTTGGCAAACGGGACACATGAGCATGTCAAACCTCTTGACTCGTTATGGCGTGTGGCTGGGCTTTGCGCTGGTATTGGTGGTAGCGCCTTGGCTGTTCACCAGCAATTTGTCACAAACCATGCTGTCGCAAATGGGCATCGCCATCATCGCTTGCCTGTCCTACAACTTGCTGCTGGGACAAGGCGGAATGCTCAGCTTTGGCCATGCGGTCTACAGCGGCATGGGCAGTTACTTTGCCATCCATGCGCTCAATGCGATTGGGCAGGGCGTGCTGCACCTGCCTGTGGTGATTCTTCCCTTGGTGGGTGGTTTGGCAGGCATGGGTTTCGCCATTTTGCTGGGCTATGTGACCACCAAAAAATCAGGAACCACGTTTTCCATGATCACGCTGGGCATGGCCGAGTTGGTGTTTGCCATGTCGCTGATGTTCTCCGAGTTTTTTGGCGGTGAGGCCGGCGTGTCAGCCAACCGCGTGGTGGGCGAGGCTTTCATGGGCATCACTTTTGGACCCCAACGGCAGGTCTACTACCTGATTGCTTTTTACACCTTTGTCTCTGTGGCGCTCTTGTACGCCTTGACCCAAACTCCCTTGGGGCGCATATTGAATGCGGTGCGTGACAACCCCGAACGTGTGGAATTTGTGGGCTACAACACCCAGCAAGTGCGCTACCGAGCCTTCATCATTGCCGGCTTTTTTGCAGGCATTGCGGGTGGTTTGGGGGCCATCAATTTTGAAATCGTCACTGCTGAAGTGGTCGGGCCTGCGCGCTCGGGGTCTTACTTATTGTTCACCTTTTTAGGGGGTGCAACGGTTTTCTTCGGACCTATTTTGGGCGGCATATTGATGGTGCTGGCCTTTGTGCTGCTGTCTGAAATCACCAAAGCGTGGTTGCTCTACCTTGGTTTGGTGTTTTTGTTCATGGTGGTGTATGCCCCAGGGGGCTTGGCGGGTTTGATCATGATGAATCTCAGGATTGCAAAAACTGGTGCCTTCAAGCGCTTGCTGCCCTCCTATGCAGGTTTGGCTGTGGCGATGGGCTTGATGTTGGCAGGTGCAGGCGCTTTGGTTGAGATGATTTACCACCTGCAACTCAATGCCGCTAACGGCCCTGAACTGGCCTTTGCAGGTTGGGTACTCAATACCGACAGTGGCTCGACATGGGGCGTTTCGCTTGCCTTGCTCACTGTAGGTTTGGCCGTGTTTGAAACGGTGCGTCGCCGCTTTTCCTTGGTTTGGGGAGATATACAAACAGAGATCGCCGCCGCTCAACAAGCCAAGGAGGCCGCATGAACGATGCGTCGTTTTCGCTGGACATCCAAGGCCTGACCAAACAGTTTGGCAAAACAGAAATCATCCGTGGGGTGAACTTACAGGTCAAGGCGGGGGAGAGGGTCGCCATCATTGGTCCCAACGGCGCTGGCAAGTCCACGCTGTTTAACCTCATTAGCGGTCGCTTTGCTCCAAGCGCTGGCAGTATCAGCCTCAAGGGGCAGCGCATTGACGGACTCAAGCCCTTTGAGATCAACCGCATGGGCTTGTCACGCAGCTTCCAAATCACCAATATTTTTCCCAAACTCAGCGTGTTTGAAAACCTGCGCTGCGCGGTGCTGTGGAGTTTGGGCCACCGTTACAGCTTTTGGTCTTTCTTGGGCAATTTGAAAGACGCTAACGAACTGGCCGAGAACTGGATGCAGCGCATCCGTTTGGCGCCTAAGCGTGACACACTCGCCATGAACCTGACCTATGCCGAGCAACGAGCTTTGGAAATTGGCATCACCATGGCCGGTGGCGCCGAGGTGGTGTTGCTCGATGAACCCACTGCTGGCATGAACAACAGCGAGACCGAGCGTTTTATTGGCCTGATTAAAGAGGTCACGCATGGCAAAACCTTGCTGGCGGTGGAACACGACATGGGCGTGGTGTTTGGCTTGGCCGACAAAATCGCGGTGCTGGTGTATGGCGAGATCATCGCGTTTGACACCCCCGACAAAGTCCGCGCCAACGCCTTGGTGCAAGAGGCCTATTTAGGCAGTTTGCAAGAGAGCCACTGAATGTTGCAAGTCAAAGACCTCCACGCCTATTACGGCAAAAGCCATGTGCTGCATGGTGTGAGCTTTTCAGTTGGCAAGGGCGAAATTGTGGCACTGTTGGGTCGCAACGGTTCTGGACGCTCGACCACCGCCAAAGCCATCATGGGGCTGGTGGATGCCCAAGGCAGTGTCGATTGGCTGGGCCAGCAAATCGTAGGGCGCAAGCCCTTTGAGATCGCCCACCTCGGCTTGGGCTATGTGCCTGAAAACCGCGACATCTTCCCCAAACTCACGGTGCAGCAAAACCTTTTGCTGGGCTTAAAGGGCGAAAAACCCCAAGGCCGTTGGGATTTTGAAGATATGTACAAACTCTTTCCGCGTTTGCGTGAACGCCAGCACACCGAGGCCGGTGTACTTTCTGGGGGTGAGCAACAAATGCTGACCCTGTGCCGCAGCCTCATGGGCGACCCCGAACTCATCATCATCGATGAACCCACCGAGGGCTTGGCCCCCAAAATCGTTGAACTGGTAGGCCAGTTTTTGCGCGAACTGCGCAACCGTGGGGTGTCGGTCTTGCTAATTGAACAAAAGCTCACTATTGCCATGCAAATTTCTGACCGTGCCTTGGTCATGGGCCACGGCAGCATGGTTTTTGATGGCACCCCAGACGCCTTGCGGGCAAACGCTGCTGTTCGCAAGGAATGGTTAGAGGTATAAAATAGTACGATCGTTCTTTTTTTATCTCTTCACCCGCTTCTGACAAGGAATTCCTATGAGTGCTGACTATGCAGTTCACGGCGATGTTGCCGTCATTACTTTGAACAACCCACCGGTCAACGGACTGGGTTTGGCCACCCGCCAAGCGTTCATTCAAGGCCTTGGCAAAGCCATGGCTGACGACGCGGTGAAAGCGGTGGTGGTCACGGGTGCGGGCAAGGCCTTCTCGGGCGGCGCAGACATCAAAGAATTTGGTTCACCCAAGGCCATCCAAGAGCCCCATTTGCTCACCCTGATTACTGCGATTGAAAACGCCACCAAACCGGTGGTGGCTGCGATTCACACGGTTGCCATGGGCGGGGGCTTGGAGTTGGCACTGGGTTGCCATTACCGCATTGCAGCGCCCGGCACCGATGTGGCTTTACCTGAAGTCAAGCTCGGCCTCATCCCGGGCGCAGGTGGCACCCAGCGTTTGCCGCGTGTGCTGGGTGTGGAACCCGCTTTGAACATGATCGTCAGTGGCGAACCCATCAAGAGCGAGATGCTGGCCATGTTGCCCGGTCAAAAACTCTTTGACCAAATTGCCACCAGCGCCGCGACCTTGATGGACGAAGCCATTGCCTTTGCCAAAAGCGTCGTCGGTACCTCGCCCTTGCCGCGTGTGCGTGACATGGCTTGCAAACACCCTAACGCAGACGCTTTCTTCAAATTCACTACCAACATGGTCAACGGCATGACCAAGGGTAAATACCCAGCTCCTCTGAAATGCATAGAAGCGGTACAAAACGCCACCAAGATGAAGTTCGACCAAGGCATGGAAGCTGAGCGCGAAATCTTCACCAACCTGATGTGGACGCCCGAATGCCGCGCTTTGCGCCATTTGTTTGTGGCGCAACGTGCCACTACGAAAATTGCTGATGTGCCCTCAGACACCCCCGTGCGGGAAATCAAAAGCGTGGCCGTCATTGGGGCTGGCACCATGGGTGGCGGCATCAGCATGAACTTCCTCAACGCTGGAATTCCTGTCAAGATTTTGGAGATGAAGCAAGATGCCCTGGACCGTGGGCTGGCCATCATCGAGAAAAACTACCAAGCTCAGGTCAAAAAAGGCAAGCTCAAAGAGGACAAACTCCAGCAGCGCATGGCTTTGCTGTCCTCCACCCTGAATTACGAGGATTTGAAAGACGCCGATTTGGTGATTGAAGCCGTGTTCGAGGAACTGGGCGTGAAAGAAACCGTGTTCAAAAAGCTCGACGAGGTGATGAAACCCGGCGCGATTTTGGCCTCCAACACTTCTACTTTGGATGTCAACGCCATCGCTAGCTTTACCCAACGCCCGCAAGACGTGGTGGGCTTGCACTTTTTCAGCCCCGCCAACGTCATGAAGCTGCTCGAAGTGGTGCGCGGCGCGAAAACCAGCAAAGACGTGATGGCCACCGTCATGGGCGTGGCCAAAAAGATCAAGAAAACCGCGGTGGTGTCAGGCGTTTGCGATGGCTTTATTGGCAACCGCATGATCGAGCAGTACAGCCGCCAAGCCGGTTTCCTGATCGAAGAAGGTTGCACGCCCCAACAAGTCGACAAGGCGGTGGAAAAGTTTGGCTTTGCCATGGGCCCCTTTCGCATGGGCGACTTGGCGGGCAACGACATTGGCTGGGCCATTCGCAAGCGCCGCTACGTGGAAAAACCCGACATGAAATACAGCAAGACCGCCGATGTGCTGTGTGAGATGGGCCGATATGGTCAAAAAGTGGGCAAAGGCTGGTACGACTACCTGCCAGGCAAACGCGACGCCATTCCCAACAAAGAGGTGGAGGACATGATCGCCCAGCACCGCACCAGCTTGGGCGTCCCCGCTCGCAAAATCAGCGACGACGAAATCGTGCAGCGCTTGGTGTTCTCCTTGGTGAACGAAGCCGCCTACATTTTGGAAGAGGGCATCGCCGCTCGTGCCAGCGACATCGACATGGTCTACATCACCGGCTATGGTTTCCCCATCTACCGGGGCGGCCCCATGAACTATGCCGACCAATTTGGGCTGTTCAACGTGGTGCAAGCCATGCACCGCTTTGCGCAAAACCCCCACGACGACGCCAAGTTCTGGCAACCCGCCCCCTTGCTGGCCCGTTTGGTCGCAGACGGTAAAACATTCAATTAAGGAACCCATCATGACCAACGCTGTCATTGTTTCAACTGCTCGCACACCCTTGGCCAAAAGCTGGCGCGGTGCTTTCAACATGACCCACGGCGCCACTTTGGGCGGCCACGCGGTCAAACACGCTATCGCCCGCGCTGGCATTGACGCCGCACACGTTGAAGACGTCATCATGGGTTGCGCCAACCCCGAGGGCGCGACCGGCGCCAACATCGCCCGCCAAATCGCCTTGATGGCCGACTGCCCCATCACCGTGAGCGGCCTGACTGTCAACCGTTTTTGCTCGTCGGGTTTGCAAACTATTGCCTTGGCTTCACAGCGCGTGATTGCCAGTGAAGGTGATGTGTATGTGGCCGGTGGCGTGGAAAGCATCTCCTGTGTGCAACAAGAGATGAACCAACACATGTTGATGGACCCCGCGCTCAACAAAAAGAAGCCCGAGATTTACTGGAACATGCTGCAAACCGCCGAACAAGTGGCCAAGCGCTACAACATCGGGCGCGACGTCATGGACGAATACGGTGCGGCCAGCCAGCAAAAAGCCTGCGCGGCGCAAGCAGCAGGCAAGTTCAATGATGAAATCGCTGCCATCACGGTGCAAGCCGGTGTGGTCGACAAAGTCATGGGCATGATGACCAAGCAAGTCACCGTCAGCGCCGACGAAGGTCTTCGCGAAGGCACCACGGCTGATGGCATTGCCGGCATCAAGCCCGCCATGCCCGGTGGCGTGATTGCCGCAGGCAACGCCTCACAGTTTTCCGATGGCGCGGGTGCCTGTGTGGTCACCAGCGAAGCCTACGCCGCCAAACACAACTTGAAACCCTTGGGCCGCTTCTTGGGCTTTGCGGTGGCGGGTTGCGAGCCTGACGAAATGGGCATTGGTCCGGTCTATGCCATTCCCAAAGTGTTGAAACGTTTGGGCCTGTCCATCCAAGACATCGATTTGTGGGAACTGAACGAAGCCTTTGCGGTGCAAGTGCTGTACTGTCGTGACAAATTGGGCATTCCCCCTGAGTTGCTCAATGTCAATGGCGGCGCCATTGCGGTAGGTCACCCCTATGGTGTCAGCGGCCAACGCTTAACCGGTCACGCCCTCATCGAAGGCAAGCGTCGAGGTGCCAAACGCGTGTGCGTGACCATGTGCATTGGCGGGGGCATGGGTGCGGCGGGCATCTTTGAGGTGCTTTAAGTCGCGCACCGGACACCACATACCCAACCCGTCCTGAGTGGCGGGTTTTTTCTTTTAAAGTCCAGCCATGGCCCTCAGAGACACCGTTGATTTTTTGCTGTACGACTGGCTGATGGTTCATGGCTTGACGTCGCGAAGCAGGTTTGCCGACCATTCCCGTGAAACTTTTGATGCGGTCTTGGATACCTGCGAGCGCATCGCCCGCGACAAGTACGCGCCATTCAACCGCACGGTAGATATTCAAGAGCCCTCATTTGATGGTGAAAAAGTCATACTGCCTGACTGCACCCAATACGCCCACGATGCTTATGTGCAAAGCGGTATGTTGAGCGCGGCCCAAGACCACGACATCGGCGGTATGCAACTGCCCTACACCGTCGAGGCCGCAGCCAATGCGTTTTTCGCTTGCGCATCCGTCAGCATAGGCGGGGGCATGTTGACGGTGGGCAACGCCAATTTGCTTATGAAGCACGGCAGTGACTTGCAAAAGACCATTTTTGCGATCAACGAGTTCAACGGCCGCTTTGCCGGCACCATGTGTTTGAGCGAACCGCAAGCGGGTTCGTCCTTGTCCGATGTGGCCACCCGCGCCACGCCCGATGGTGACGACCACGCACAAGACCCCTTGGGACCACGTTTTCGCCTCAAGGGCAACAAGATGTGGATTTCAACTGGCGACCACGAGTTGACCGAGAACATCATCCACTTGGTGTTGGCCAAAATTCCAGGCCCTGACGGCAAACCCATCGCCGGCACCAAAGGCATTTCGCTGTTCATCGTGCCCAAACATTTGGTCGATGTCCAAGGGCAACTCACGGGTGAACGCAACGACGTGGCGCTGGCTGGGTTGAACCACAAACTCGGCTGGCGCGGCACGGTCAATACCTTGCTTAACTTTGGCGAGGGCAAATACCCGGTGCGGGGTTCATCTGGCGCCATTGGTTACTTGGTGGGCGAGGCTGGCAAGGGCTTGCAATGCATGTTCCACATGATGAACGAGGCCCGCATTGGCGTGGGTTTGGCCGCCACCATGCTGGGATTGGCGGGTTACTACGCATCGCTGGACTACGCCAAAACCCGCACCCAAGGTCGGCCTGTGGGGCCAGCGGGCAAAGACCCCTCCAAGCCACCCGTGCGCCTCATTGAACACGCCGACATCAAGCGCATGTTGCTGGCGCAAAAAGCCTATGGGGAGGGCGCTTTGGCGCTGGGGTTGTACTGCGCTCGCTTGGTCGACGAGTTGCACACCGGCGACGCCACGCAACAAAGCGACGCCCAATGGCTGCTGGAGGTGCTGACCCCGATTGTGAAAAGCTGGCCCAGCGAGTGGTGTTTGGAGGGCAACAGCTTGGCCATCCAAATCCATGGTGGCTATGGTTACACCCGCGATTTTCCGGTCGAGCAGTATTGGCGCGACCAGCGCCTGAACATGATCCACGAAGGCACCCACGGCATCCAAGCCATGGACTTGCTCGGACGCAAAGTGCTATTGGAAGACGGGCGCGGCTTGAAACTGCTGTCGCAACACATGTTGGCCACCGTGGCCCAAGCACAAGCGGCGAACCCTGAATTCAAACCCCATGCCCAAGCTTTACAACAAGCGGTGCAACAGCTGAGTGATGCCACCCAAGCAGCTTGGTCAGGTGGCGAACCCGCTGTGGCACTGGCCAATGCCGTGCCGTACATGCAGGCTTTTGGCCACACCGTCATTGCTTGGGTGTGGCTGCAAGTGGCCATGTCTTCACAAGGCGAGGGCGACGCCAACCTGGGTCGCAGACAGGCTTGCCAGTTTTTCTTTCACTACGAATTGCCCAAAATTGGCGCTTGGTTGAACGTGGTCAACAGCCGCGACAACACCTGCGCCGATACGCCAGAAGCGGCGTTTTGAGGCCACGGCACAATGCCCATTCGTTTCAACTTTACCCAGCCCCATTTTTCTGCGAGACCGCCACATGACCCGCACCGTCACCCAACTCTTCGATTTAACCGGCAAAACCGCCTTGGTCACAGGCGGTTCTCGGGGCTTAGGTTTGCAAATGGCTTATGCCTTGGGCGAAGCGGGTGCCAAGGTCATGATCAGCGCCCGCAAAGCGTCCGAGTTAGAGCAAGCCGCCGCAGAACTGAAAGCCGCTGGCATTGATGCACATTGGATGGCGGCGAACTGCGCCGACCCCGATGATTTGCAAACACTGGGTGCACAAACTTTGAAACAATTTGGCCATGTTGATGTGCTGCTCAACAACGCTGGTGCTGCATGGGGTTCGCCTGCCGAGGACCACCCTTTGGAAGCCTGGGACAAGGTGATGAACCTGAATGTGCGTGGTTATTTCATCCTCAGCCAGTACATTGGCAAGCACAGCATGATTCCTAGACGCAGCGGCAGCATCATCAATGTGGCCTCCATCACCGGTTTGGGGGGCAACCCCACAGGCATCAACACCATCGCCTACAACACCTCCAAAGCTGCGGTCATCAATTTCTCATGCGCCTTGGCTGGCGAGTGGGGTGTTCATAATATCCGCGTTAACTCGATTTGCCCAGGCTTCTTCCCCAGCAAAATGACTGCGGGCACCTTTGAGACCTACGGCGAAGATCTATTGAAGTCCAGCGCCCCCTTGCGGCGTTTGGGCGACAACGAAGACTTGAAAGGCATCACGGTGCTTTACGCATCGGATGCTGGCAAGCACATCACCGGCCAATGGCTGGCGGTGGACGGCGGCGTGAGCTGCATCACCAGCGGATAAAACAGGAGACTTCCATGCCACACAACCCCCAAATCCATTTGGTCAGCCGCCCCACAGGCGAACCCTCTGCTGACAACTTCAAACTTCTCACCTTGGACACGCCCGCTTTGCAAGACAAGCAGGTGCTGGTCAAGCACGAGTACATGAGCCTTGACCCCTATATGCGTGGCCGCATGAACGACGGCAAAAGTTATACCGCTCCCCAAGCCTTGAACGCCGTCATGGTCGCTGGCACCGTTGGCGAGGTGGTCGAAAGCCGCCATCCCCAATTTGCCGTAGGCGACAAGGTGGTCGGGATGGGCGGTTGGCAAACCTACAGCGTGGTGGATGCCGATGTACCGGCTGCGCTTCGCAAGATCGATACCATCCACGTGCCCATCAGCCACTTTTTGGGTGCTGTCGGTATGCCAGGTGTGACCGCATGGCACGGCTTGGTTCGCATCATCAACCCCAAAGCAGGTCAAACCTTGACGGTGAGCGCTGCCAGTGGCGCAGTGGGCAGCGCCTTTGGTGCCTTGGCCAAAGCCCGCGGTTGCCGCGTGGTGGGTTTTGCGGGAGGCCAAGACAAGTGTGATTACGTTGTGAAAGAACTCGGCTTTGACGCTTGCATCGATTACAAACAGCACAGCGACTACCTGTCCTTGTCTAAAGCCTTGAAAGACGCATGTCCCAACGGCATCGACGGCCACTTTGAAAACGTGGGTGGCATGGTTTTGGATGCGGTCATGCTGCGCATGAACGAGTTCGGCAGCATTGCAGTGTGCGGCATGATCGCCGGCTACAACGGCAAACCGATTCCCATGACCAACCCTTCCTTGATTTTGATGAGCCGATTGAAAGTGCAAGGCTTTATCGTGAGCGAACACCCTGCCGACTGGCCTGAAGCTTTGAAAGAACTGGGCGCAATGGTCGGCAGCGGAAAGTTCAAACCCCGCGAAACCGTGGCCCATGGTTTAGCCAATGCACCCGAGGCATTTTTTGGTTTGCTCAAAGGCAAAAACTTTGGCAAGCAAGTGGTGAAAATCTGATGTCCGCACTGATTCTTCACCACTACCCCACCTCGCCCTTTGCTGAAAAAGTGCGTTTGATCATGGGCTATAAAAAGCTGTCTTGGCAAGGTGTGACGATTCCCATGGTCATGCCCAAACCTGACCTCATGCCATTGACGGGCGGCTACCGGCGTACCCCTGTGTTGCAAATTGGCGCTGACATTTACTGCGATACCAGCCTGATTTGCACCATGTTGGAACACGCTCAGCCCAACCCCTCTTTGTATGGCTCACATGCCAAAGGCTTGGTTCGATCCTTGGCGCAATGGGCCGACAACATTGTGTTTCCCGCTGCCATGGGCTACAACTTCCAACCTGCAGGTGCTGCTCATGTGTTTGCCAGTACCGATCCCGAGGTGGTGAAAGTGTTTGCTGCCGACCGCCAAGCCATGCGTGGCGGTGCATCTCGTATGCCCGCCGCAGACGCCACAGGCGCCTATAAAAACTACCTGCGCCGCGTCTCCAGTATGTTGGAAGGCAAGGACTTTCTACTGGGTGCACAGCCTACTTTGGCTGACTTTTCTGTCTACCACTCGGTGTGGTTCACGGTGGTTAAAGTCCCTGTACTGGCGGGTATTTTGGACACCACCCCCTTAGTGAAAGCCTGGGTTGAACGCATGCAAGCTTTTGGCCATGGCAGCAGCACAAGCCTGAGCGCCACCGATGCGCTGAAGGTCGCCCATGAGGCCTCGCCTTTGGATGTGAGCAAAGAGGTGTTTCAAGATGAGCACGGCATTCCTTTGGGCACACAGGTTGTTGTGCATGCGGAGAGTTTTGGCACCGAACCCACTCAGGGCGAGTTGGTGGCTGCCACGCGTACGCGTTTTAGCTTGCGCCGCCACGACGCGCTTACAGGCACTGTGCATGTGCATTTCCCTCGCAACGGATTCATCATGAAAAAGGCAGAGGCATGATTTCTGATTTCAAAGGCAAAACCGCTGTCTTGACAGGCGGCGCTTCGGGTTTCGGTTTGGAATGCGCCCGCATTGGCGCCTCGCTGGGCATGAACCTGGTGTTGGTGGATGTGCAAAAAGACGCCCTCAAAGTTGCACACGACGAAATGAAAGCTTTGGGTGTTCAAGTCATGGCCAAGCGTGTGGATGTTTCCAACGCCGAGGATATGCAAGAACTGGCCACGGCGGTGCAAGAGCGCTTTGGCGCTCCGCACTTTGTGTTCAACAACGCCGGTGTGGGTGCGGGCGGCTTGGTCTGGGAAAACTCAGTCAAGGACTGGGAGTGGTTATTGGGCGTCAACCTGTGGGGCGTGATTCACGGGGTACGTTTGTTCACCCCCATGATGCTCGAAGCTGCCAAACACGACCCCGCTTACCAAGGGCATATTGTCAATACGGCCAGCATGGCGGGGTTGCTGACTCCACCCAATATGGGCATTTACAACGTCACCAAGCACGCGGTGGTGGCTTTGACCGAAACCCTTTACCAAGACCTGAAGTTGGTCAACGACCAAGTCAGTGCCTCTGTGCTGTGTCCTTACTTTGTGCCTACGGGTATCAACCAAAGCGAGCGCAACCGCCCTGAACATTTAAGCGCACAAACGCCCACGCAAAGCCAATTGATCGGTCAGGCCATGAGCGACAAGGCCGTGAGCAGCGGCAAAGTCAGCGCAGCGCAGGTGGCACAAATGGTGTTTGATGCCATGAAATCGGATCAGTTCTATGTGTACAGCCATCCCAAAGCTTTGGGAAATGCCCAAACCCGCTTTGATGCAATTGTTCATGGAAACAACCCGCCTGACCCGTTTGCGGAGCGCCCCGATATAGGTATAACACTTAGGAATTCATTAAAACAATAAATGTGTATAATGTATTCATTTATTTCACCAAAACTGAAAAAATGAATACTTTCAAAAAAACATTTGCCGATTCAAATAAACCTATAAATATAGCGTTTTTAGCACTTTTTCTGCTGTTTGTAGGCGCTGCCCTTGCGTTCGTCAACCCCGTTACACCGCGCCTCAACAGCGACCTTATGGCCTTTTTCGGGCTGAGCTTGTTCGGCTTGGTCAGCTGTTACGGTCTGCCAAGGCACTCTGAGCACATTGAACTGGGTTCACTGGGTATTTTGTGTGGCGTTTGGCTGTTGTGGGGCTTTGTTCAATACATCGCAGGGGTCAACACCGCATATTTTTGCTATTTACTGGTATCCCTCTCTTACCTGTTGGCCAGTGTGTTGCTGTCTATCTGGGTCAAGATGTGGCTACAAGCTGGGCTGGGCAGGGCGCTGGCGCAAGCGGTCATGAGCTGTGTGTTGGTAGCTGGTCTGATGCAAGCCGCAGGCATTTGGCTGCAAATGCTTCAGCTGGAAAGCTGGCTTAGTCCGTGGCTGAACACTTCGGCATCGTTTCCGCGCCAAGGTGGTTTTTTAGCTCAACCTAATTTAAGTGCCAGTTTGATGGTTTGCGCACTGGTTAGCTTGGTATTTGTGCATCCTGAGGAGGGGCAAGAAAGTGCTCAACCTTCAGCATGGCGCTTGATCGCCATGGGCTTCATGATGGTGGCGATTTATGCCACCAGTTCACGCACCGGCTACTTAGAGATAGCGATGCTCAGCGCAGTTTTCGTGTGGATGCGCCATCGCCTAGGCCTCTCCATAGTCTGGGTGGCGATGATTGTCTGGCAGCTGTTGGCCATAGGCGCGGGGGAATTGCTCTCCAATTATGGTCTGATGTCAGGCCAATTAATGGATGACTCACGCAAAGCCGTGGAAGCTTCCAGCAATCACCGTCTTCGGATATTGAAAGATGTTTGGCTATTGATCCAACACCATCCTTTCATGGGTGTGGGCTGGCGTCAACTGCAAGTCAGCGAGGTGCTAAGCCCCAGCATCGACGAACCCGTCGACCATGCGCACAACCTGTTGGCCCAAGTGCAAGTCGAGTTAGGTATCTTTGGCACACTGTCTTTGCTGGGGTTTGCAGCCTATTGGTTGTTCAAGCAACAACCTTGGCGCAAGGTGGACGGCCCGCAACTGGCCATGCTGTGCATGGTGCTGGCATTGGGCATTCACAGCATGTTGGAATATCCCTTGTGGCATGCGCTGTTTTTATTCTTGTTTGGCTTTGCGATCGCCTTGCTACCCAACGACGCGATAGTTTGGCGCTTACCCTTGTGGGCAGTGAAGGCCTTGGGTATCGCCATGCTTTTTTTCACCGCATGGTTTGGCATCGACCATGACAAAGCTGTGAGCGCTTATGAGCGTTTTTCCCTCCAAAAATCATCACAAGAACAATACATAGCCGACAACCGAAGCGTATGGTGGAACCGTTTGCTGTTCCAAAGTGTTTTCATGGTCAACACCGTGGTCAATGACAACACACGAGAAGCGCTGCGCTCCATTGCCAAACAAAACGCCAATGTGTTTTCGCAAACTTTGTTCATCAACTTACCGCTACTCAAAATCACCATCCAAGACAGAGATACCGAGATTGCCAACCAATTGGCCAAGCGCATGTGCATGAACGTACCCAAAGAAACTTGGATGTCAATTCAAATACACTTGATGTCATTACAAGACCCAAGATACCAAGCGTGGTTCGCCCAGTTACCCCCCGACATCCAAGCCTGCAAACCCTGAGCGCTGTTTACCCGTGAAGGCCTTGCGCATTTACGCGGGGCCCACGGCGCGTCAGCATATTGCAGACAAAGGCTTGTTGCCCCAGCACATCAGCGTGGTGCCAGGGGCGGCGGGCGGCCCCAAGGGCTTGATCTTGGGGCCCATGGACCGCTTTTTGTTTGGCCATTGGCTTTCTCGCAGTGACCAGCCCATCGATCTGGTGGGTGCCTCCATTGGGGCATGGCGTTTGGCCACCGCCTGCTTACCGCGCCCCGAACAAGAATTGCTGGCGCTGGAAGAAGCCTATATCCATCAGCACTACCAACTCAGTGCCGGCCAGCGTCGCCCCACGCCGCACCAAGTCAGCACAGATTTCGCCGCCAATTTGCAGCGCTTTTACAGCGGACGTATTCACCAAGTGATTCAGCATCCGCGCTATCGCCTGCATGTGATGACCTCGCGCGGCTTGGGTTTGCTGTCAAAAGACAATGCGTGGCGAACACCACTGGGCTATGCCGCGGCCTACATCAGCAACTTTGTCAGCCGCCCCGCCATGGGCAAGTGGTTAGAGCGTGTGGTGTTTTCCAGCCCCTTCATGGGCCAGCCCCACCCACTGCCATTTGCAACCAGCGACTACCCCTCACGCCAACTGGCCCTGAGCGAAGACAACTTCATGGACGCAGTACAAGCCAGTTGCTCCATCCCTTTTGTGTTGGAAGCGGTCAAAGCCATTCATGGCGCACCTGCGGGTGCCTATTGGGATGGCGGTATCACCGACTACCACTTGCACTTGGATTACCGCCAAGCCAAGGGCTTGACGCTGTATCCGCATTTCCAAAAAGCCGTGGTGCCTGGCTGGTTGGACAAAAAGCTGACCAGCCGCCACCACGCCAGCGTGTTTTTAGACAGCACCATTTTGTTGGCACCTGACCCCGAATGGGTGAGCAGTCTGCCCAACGGCAAGTTACCTGATCGCAGTGACTTCACCACCTACGGCCAAGATTTGACCGCTCGGGTCAAGGTATGGAAACAAGCCGTGGGTGAGGCTGAGCGTTTGGCAGACGAGTTGGCCAACTGGTTGTTGCAACCCGACTTTGGCAAAGTCGAAGCCCTCTAAGGGCTTGCGTTACAAAGCGCAGACCATCTCTACATGCGCCATATTGGCTTCCATGAATACCTCGCCTTGGCGGCTAAAGCCTTGGCGGCGGTAGAAGTTTTCAGCGCTGCATTGGGCATGGAGCAGTATCTGTTTGTCACCACGCTCGCGGGCTGCGTCCATCAACGCTGACAAGACTTGATCGCCTAAACGCTGACCGCGCAGCACCCGTTTGACCGCCATGCGTCCAATTTTGGCCACGCCATTGGCCGATGGAAGCAAACGACCTGTTGCCACAGGCGAGCCTAAACGGTTGCACAAAACCGCGTGAACACAATGTTCATCGAGGGAGTCCCATTCCATGGCTTGGTCCACGCCTTGCTCTTGAACAAATACCTCGGTACGCAAGAGGCCTGTGAGCGGTTTCAATTGCGCCCAAGTGCCTAGCTGCAAGCTCGTCATAGGCTCGCCTTGCTCAAAGCCCAGCAAGGCATCGCGCAAAACCTGTGGCACGGGTTTGGAGGTTTGTGTATCGGGGTCGGCATAGACATACACCAACTCGCCTTTGACCAAAACTTGCTCACCACGAAATACCACGCCGTCAAACACTATGGAGGAGTTGCCTATGCGCGAACAACGCATACCAATGTGCAGCAAATCGTCGTAGAGCGCCGAGGCTTTGTATTCCAAGCTGGACTTGACCACAAACAAATCGCCGCCCATGCCGTGCAAGCTTTCCTCGTAGGGCAGGGCCAAGGCTCGCCAATAGTCAGAAACAGCGGTATCTAGGTACATCAGGTAGTGACCATTGAAGACGATTTTTTGCATATCGACCTCAACCCAGCGCACCCTGAGGGCGTGAAAAAAGCGAAAGTCTTGGCGGTTCATGGCGGGGGTGTTGTCCGTTAAAGTGGGGGGCATCCTACAACGAGCAGAGCGGGAAATCACCATGGCGAGTATTTTTTACATCACCCAAGTCCATATCGAATACGGCGCTTTGCAACGCTTGGCCGATGAGTGTCAGCGCATTGGGGTCTCGCGTCCTCTGATCGTTACCGATGCAGGTATCAAAGCCGCGGGTTTACTGCAACAGGCGCTGGATGCGCTCAAAGGCGTTTCGGTGACGGTGTTTGATGCCACACCGTCCAACCCCACCGAAGCCGCAGTTCGCGCCTCCACCGCTTTGTGTCTACAAAACAAATGCGATGGCCTGATTGCGTTTGGCGGCGGCTCCTCCATCGACTGCGCCAAGGGCGTAGCGATTGCTGCCACCCACGAGGGGCCGCTCACCACCTACGCCACCATCGAGGGTGGCTCACCCCGCATCACCGACAAAGTCTTGCCTCTGATTGCGGTGCCCACCACGGCGGGTACGGGCAGTGAGGTGGCCCGAGGTGCCATTCTCATTGTGGACGATGGTCGCAAGCTGGGATTTCACTCTTGGCATTTGGTGCCTAAAGTGGCTTTGCTCGACCCTGCGCTCACCCTGGGCTTGCCGCCCCTCTTGACCGCAGCAACAGGCATGGACGCCATTGCACACTGCATGGAAACTTTCATGTCCTCGGCTTTCAACCCACCTGCCGACGGTATCGCTTTGGACGGTTTGGCGCGTGGTTGGGCCAATATCGAACGCGCCACCCGTGACGGCAGCGACCGCGATGCACGCCTGAACATGATGAGCGCCTCCATGCAAGGGGCGATGGCGTTTCAAAAAGGTTTGGGCTGTGTGCATTCGCTCAGCCACAGTTTGGGCGGCATCAACCCCAAGTTGCACCACGGCACTTTGAACGCCATGTTTTTGCCCGCGGTCATTGCCTTCAATGCCCAAGCGCCTGCGATGCAAAAAGAACTTCGCTTGGCCCGCATGGCCCAAGCCATGGGTTTGCCCGAAAGCGCCAAACCTGCACAAACCCTAGGAGACGCCATCCACGCCATGAACGCTGTTTTGGGCCTGCCAAGCGGTTTAGCCTCGATGGGTGTGAGTGCCTTGCAGTTTGACGACATCATTGTGGGCGCTATCGCTGACCACTCGCACAAAACCAATCCGCGTGAAGCCTCGCCAGACGATTACCGCGTCATGCTGCAAGCGTCGATGTGAACAAGGAGAAAACCATGAGCACACATACCCCCGTCTCCCCTGAACTGGTGGCCCAACTGGGTCACTTTGGTGCCTTGCCACTGAGTAAAGAACGCTTGGCCGTGGTCGCCCCTTTGCTGGATGCGTGGCTGAAAGACGCCAACCAACTCAGCGAGAAAATGTCGGCCGCCCAACACCAAGCACTGGTGCCAGCGACGGTGTTCGCCCATCCCGGCAACCATGAAGGCGAGGGCGCAGCATGAACACCCCAAGCGAATTGTTAGAACTCAGCCTGACCCAAGCCGCTGCTTTGGTCAAAAGCCGCAAAGTCTCGCCGGTGGAGTTGGTCGACGCTTCTTTGGCGCGTATTGCCAGAATCGATGGCGATTTACACGCTTACATCAGCGTCTATGAGCAGGCGCGAGAGGTGGCCAAGGCTGCCGACATCATGCAAGCCGCGGGTCACGATTTGGGGCCGCTGCATGGCATCCCTATTGCACTGAAAGACAACATTGCTTTAAAAGGTTTGCGTACCACCGCAGGCAGCAAGGTGCTGTCCGATTGGCTGCCCGACCATGATGCCACCATCGCCTCGCGGCTTCGCGCCTCGGGTGCGATTTTTGTGGGCAAGCTCAATATGCACGAGTTCGCTTGGGGCGGCACCTCGGACAACCCGCATTACGGCGCGGTGAAAAACCCTTGGGACACCACACGTTTCCCCGCAGGTTCCAGCGGCGGCTCAGGCGTGGCGGTGGCAGCGCGTACCTGCTGGGGCGCCATTGGCACAGACACTGGTGGCTCCATTCGATTGCCCTCGGCCATCAATGGCATTGTGGGTATACGCCCCACCTACGGACGTGTCCGTCTTCAAATGGTTTGAGACAGATGGGCTAATTTCTTAAAGGAGAGATTG
>NZ_JBBAOI010000008.1:72793-95858 GCF_040401495.1 Limnohabitans sp. | reverse complement strand
AAACCCTCCTTTAATCAAGTACCCCTATTTGTCTCACACACGATGACGTCGGACATTTTTCAGCGACATCAAAGACTTCACCCGAACCGCCGAGTCCTTGCAACCCGAGTCACTCACAGAGTACCTGAACGAGTACTTTTCCGAGATGACGCAAATCGCCTTGTCCTATGGCGCCACCATCGACAAATACATTGGCGACGCGGTGATGCTGTTTTTCGGTGACCCTGAATCCAAGGGCGTGAAAGAAGATGCGCGGGCCTGCGTTGAGATGGCACTGGAGATGCAAGAGCGCATGGTGGTACTGCAAAACCGTTGGCGTGAACGTGGCTTTGAAAACCCCTTTGTTATTCGAATTGGCATCAACACGGGCTATTGCAATGTAGGTAACTTCGGCTCGGATCAGCGTTTGAGTTACACCATCATTGGCGGTGAAGTGAATGTGGCTCAGCGTTTGGAGGCCAGTTCAGACCCTGGCGGCATTCTCATCAGCCACGAAACCTATGTTCAGGTGGATGACTTGGTCGACGTAGAAGAACGCCAAGCGGTGAACTTGAAAGGCATTGACCGCACCATACGCACCTATGCTATTCGTGCCCGAAAAGCAGAGCTTGACAAACCCTTGCGCATGAAACACCCACAAGGGGTTCATATTGATTTGTCGCCTCAGTATTTAAACCACGACGACCGACAACTGATCGCCATGCAACTTAAAACACTGGCGGCACAATTGGAAAACCTTGACGAAAGAGACGCTGCAACATGACCGAGCTTTCTGCCAGTTTTGAAATTGATGTGGAACACTTAAAGGCGTTGGGCGTGGTGGACGCCAACTCACCCAAGAGCATGGACATTTTTGCTTCGGGGAAACTCAACAGCAATGAGCGTTTGTATTTCAGCCTATGGGGCAGCAAATTTTTGAGCACTGCCAGCTTCGAGGCTAAGAAGAAAATTTTTCAGCAAGGCGAGGATGTGGCAGTGGCTTATTTCATCGTCTCAGGCAGTTTGTTGGCAGTGAATGGCGAAATCATTGAGCGTCTGGGGCCTGGGAGTGTGTTGTGCCTTGCAGAAGGTCTGGCTGGGTTGCCTGCGCCTAAAACGGTTGTCACTGTGACGCCTGTACAAGCCCGCATCATCCCTTTGCACAAAGTTGATCACATGGTGCCTCATTTACCGCATGCCATCAGGCAAACCATTCGAACCACGGTAAAACGGACCTTGGCCTTGAAAGAGTTGCCCAAGGGTGTTCTGTGAGTGACTTTCCCACAGTCACCTTCGAAGCAGGACAACGCATCTTCAATGCAGGGGAAGCGGCGGACCATCTCTATTTCATCCAAGAAGGAATTGTTCAATTGCTAGATGCCCAAGGAAATGCCTTTGCGCAAATATCTAAAGGTGAATCTTTTGGTGAGCAAGCTTTTTTGAACGGCGGCATACGGGGTGCTTCGGCCCAAGCCTTGAATGACGTGAGTTGCATACAAATTTCCAGTCTGGAAGCTAACCGCTTGTTATCCGAAGCATCCCCCTTGCTGGTGCCCGTGTTTGAAGCGCTTTTGCTGCAACAAAATATGCACAACGCCTTGCGTTCTCCCATGGGCTGATTCGCACGATGCTGCAGACATATATCGCCACCTTGCACAATTTGCGCAGCAAATGGCCGCATGAGTGGCCTGGTTTGCCGGTTGTGCTGAATGCCTGTGTTCAAAGACTGTGGCCGCATAAGACGCCAGCGGTGGGCAGTACAAGCCATCAATTGTTACAAGCTGCTCGGTCTATGGCTTCTCATATGGAACAAGTGGCACTCGCAGCAGACTATGAACCGCTTTATCACAATCGTCTACACACCGCTGATGCACTCACAGCCATTTGTCTTTTGATACAGGCATTACAGAAGAAAAATATTGTGGTGGATGATGAATGGGTTGCTGCTTTTTTGTTTGCAGTGACCTCCCATGATGTGCTCCACCCTGGTGGAGCAAATGGTTTTTTGCAAGAATTCGAGCGACGCTCGGCCAAGGAAATGCAATACATTGCGACCCCTTTGGGCATTGACGTGGTGTGGTTGCATCGTGTGCGTGAATTAATTTTGCACACGGACCCTACGCTTGTCACTGCTAACCACGACAAAGTCCAAGGCATGGCATTTGAGATGAACTTGGATTGGGCTTGCGTGTTGATCAACGAGGCAGATATTTTGGCCAGTGCCACCTCACGCTTCGGCCCTGAATTAGGCCATGCTTTGGCGCAAGAATGGGCATTTAAAAACCATCCCTTGCATCATGTTGTGGGTACACCCCAAGGCAGGCTGCATTTTTTATCTTCTTTGCGCTTTTCATCGCCTGCCGCTGAGGCTTTTCACATGGCTCGCGATGTAGAGCGGCAAATTGCGTCACTGCGACAAGCTTGACGGCGCACCTGTCAACAGCCCAGTACCACATGCCCCGCATGCACGATGTTGTGATCGATCAGCAGCTGGGTGTGGGCGCTGTCCACGGTGTAGACCTGGTAGCTGTGGTCGTTGTGACGCACCACGGTGTGGGTGTCGGTCAACAGGCTGGGGTCTAACTTCACCACATCGTTGCTGTCGCCGGTGACCATCAGTTGGTGCTGCGCGGGCTGTAAAGGGGTGCCGCTCAGCAAGCTGGTGTTGGTGGCGTCAAACAGGGTTTCGGTGGGCAGGGCCAGCAGGTCTTGCAGGGTCAGTTGCAGCACATTGGCGCGGGTGTCGCTGGCCAGGTCCACTTGGCCCTGTACCGCGCTGGACACCGCCACGGATGTGAGTGTGGTGAAGTCAAAGCTGGCGTCGGCCACCAGCAGTGAAGTGCCCTCAAGGGTTGTCGCCGTGGTGCGGCCCGCCTCGGTCACGCCGCTGGCGGGTTGGCGCAACACCCCGTCGCTTTGCAAGGCAATGGCGTTGATGCCCAACTCGCCCAAGCTGCGCATCTCGCCCGCGTCAGACACGCCGTTTTGGTTGCTGTCTTGCCACACCGCAAACTCGCCAAACAAAGCGTCTTGGGCATCGAACACCTTGTCTTGGTTGGTGTCAAACTGCGCGGCCAAGCCCTGCAAATCGGTTTGGCCGGCTTGGGTGGCAAACACATACTGGCTAGGGCTGTGCACCATGCCATCGTGGTGCTGGTCCCACACCAATACACCGTCGCTGGGCCCCACCCAAGCGCTGTGGTCAAGCTGGCCGTCGCCATTGACATCCATCAGCACCTGGCTGTAGCCAATGGCCCCATCCCGGTTCAAGTCGATGACCACGGGTGGCGTGGTGACGGTGAAATTGAAAGCCGCGCTGGTGGCGCTCTGGTTGCCAGCCGTGTCCGTTTGCAGGGTGGTGATGCTGTGGCTGCCGCTGGTGATGCCGGTGGCTGGGTAGCTCCAAATCCCAAGGCTGTTGACCGTGACGGTGCCCAAGAGGCTTGCGTTGTCGTACACAGAGACCACGGCACCGACTTCCCCCAAACCGCTGAGCGTCGGCTGTGAAGCCACGGTGCTGGGAACCGCATTGACCCTGTACAAACGAATGTTGTCAAGGGTCCCGGTGAATACCGCGGTGTCCGCCGCTATCGTCAAGATGCTGCCGTCTGCGGTGAAGGTGGTGCCGGCCGTGCCAGAGCTTGCCAGTGCTTGGAGCAACTTATTGCTGCCGCCGTCTACAGTTGAAGAGGCCTTAACGCGCAAATTTGCGCCGCTGGATTTGGTGTAGTCAAACGACATGAAGTAGGTTTCACCCGCGACCATGGCGGTGTTGTAACTGATAACGGTGGCAGCACCGCTCGCATTGACCCGGTTGGTGCCGATAGAAACACTGCCAGCATTGCTGCCCAAGGTGCCCGTGGTGGTGTTGCTGGTAAAGGCCTCATCGATCATGGTGGCCATGTAAGCAGGTGTGGTGATGGTGGTGTCGATCACGGGCAGTGGCGTGCTGTCGATGTTGGCAATGCTGCCGCTGTAGACAAAGGCGTTGCCTGCCACATCGCGGATGCCTGCGATCAGCGCTGTTTTGAGGGCGGCCTCGTCAATGGCGGCTTGGCCGTTTTGGCCGGCGGCGATGGTGTAGGTCAGTGTGCGGGTGTTGCTGCCGTTGCTGCCGCCCCAGGTGGCGCTCACCCCCGTCACCCCCACGGTGAAGATGCTGCTGTTGGTGCCGCTGGTCAAGCCATTGACCGCGCTATCAAAGGTGAGGGTCAGGGTGATGGTCTCGCCCACGCTGTTACCCGCTGTGCCCGCCACGGTACTTAGGGCCGTGCTGGGCGCGCTGCTGCCCAAGGTGGTCGTACTGGTGTCCAGCGTGAAAGTCAGCGCTTTGGCCGCGCCGTTGTTGCCCGCCGCGTCTTGTTGGCGCACCCACACGGTGTAGTTGCCGTCGATGGTGGGGGCGACATAGCTGCTGGTGTAGGTTTGGCCCGCGTCCCAGCTGTACCACAGGCTGCCATTGGCCTCAGGCGGCGTGACGTTCAAGGCGGTGGGGCTGGCCTTGGTGATGTTGTCGCCAAAACTGGAATCGGTCTTGGCCACCATTTGCGCACCCCACAGGGCGATGTCGACCACCGTGTCTTTGCCAGTCACAAAATAAAGTGAGCCTATCCCGCTGCTGCTGCCCGTGGTGTAGTCCAAGGTATACAGCTTCCAATCGCTGGTCAGGTTGGCATTGGAAATGAAGCCATTGGCCGCATTGTTGAAGTTGATCAATTTGCCGCTGCCAGACAAGGTACCGCTGACCCGCTTGGCCCACACCGATATTTGGTAGGTGGTGTTGGCCGCGTAGCTGACGTTGATGCCCAGGTAGTCGCCTGCCGCAGTGCCATTGCTGCGGTAGACCACGGCATCGGTGAAGGCAGCGTTGGGGCCGGTGGTGGTACCCACGCGGGTTTCGTTGCCCGACATGTACCAAGGCGTGTTGCTCGCGCTGGTGTCGGGGACAAACATGGTCACTAAATCGGTGGCGCTGGTGTCGTTGTACAAGGCCACCGTGGTGGGGGCCAGCGGCGCGTTGGTGTCAATCACAGGCAATGACATGCTGTCGATGTTGGCAATGGCGCCCGAGTATGTGAAAGCATTGCCTGCGCTGTCGCTGATGCCGGCGATCAGCGCCGCTTTGAGGGCGGCCTCGTCAATGGCCGCTTGGCCGTTTTGACCAGCTTGAATGGTGTAGGTCAGCGTGCGGGTGGTGCTGCCGTTGCTGCCGCCCCAGGTGGCGCTCACGCCAGAGCCCGCCACCGTGAAGACGCTGCTGTTGGTGCCGCTGGTCAGCCCATTGACCGCGCCATCAAAGGTGATGGTCAGGGTGATGGTCTCACCCGCGCTGTTGCCCGCTGTGCCAGAAACCATGCTCAGGGCCGTGCTGGGCGCGGGGCTGCCCAAGGTGGCAATGGTGTCCAAGGTGAAGCTCAATGTGGTGGGCGCACTGTTGTTGCCCGCCACGTCTTGCTGGCGCACATGCACGGTGTAGGTGCCGTTGGTGGTGGGGGCGACGTAGGTGCTGGCGTAGGTCTGGCCCGCGTCCCAGCTGTACCACAAGCTGCCATTGGCCTCAGGCTGCGTGACGTTCAAGGCCGTGGGGCTGACCTTGGTGATGTTGTCGCCAGCGCTGGACTTGACCACCATTTGCACACCCCACAAGGCGATGTCGACCACGGTGTTTTTGTTGGCATTCAAATACAGTGAGCCCGTGCCACTGCTGCTGCCCGAGCTGTAGTCCAAGGTGTACAGCTTCCAGTCGCTGGTCAGGCCGGCAATGGAAAGTGAGGCATTGGCCGCGTTGTTGAAGTTGATCAACTGGCCGTTGGCAGGCAAGGTACCGCTGACCCGTTTGGCCCACACCGATATTTGGTAAGTGGTGTTGGCCGCGTAGCTGACGTTGATGCCCGTGAAGTTGTTTGCAGCGGTGCCAGTGCTGCGGTAAACCACGGCATCGGTGAAGGCCGCGTTGGGGCCGGTGGTGGTGCCCACGCGGGTTTCGTTGCTCATGAACCAAGGCAAGTTGCTGGTGTCGGGCACAAACGCGCTCACCACATCGGTGCCGCTGCTGTCGTTGTACAAGACCACGGTGGCGGGGGCCAGCGGTGCAGTGGTGTCCAACACATAGGCCTGGCTGTACACAGCGCCGTCGTTGCCTGCGGCGTCGCTGACTTTGACCTTCAAGGTGTTGCTGCCACTCAGGGTGCGCGCCAGGCTCCAGGTGCTGCTGCCCACACTGGCCGTGGCCTGCGACCAAGTGCTGCCGTTGTCGATGGACACATACACCGCATCGCCACTGGCCACATTGGCGCTCAAGCTGCCGCTGATGGTTTGGGCGGTGGCGTTGGTCACCAAGTCATTGGTCAGGGTGCCGTTGTCGGCACTGAACGCCACCGCAGACACCGTCGTGGTGGGTGCGGTGGTGTCCAGCTCATAGGCCTGGCTGTACACGGTCCCATCATTGCCGGCGATGTCTGTGACCTTGACCTTCATGGTGCTGCTGCCACTCAGGGTGCGGGCCAAGCTCCAGGTGTTGCCGCCCACATTGGCCGTGGCCTGCACCCATGTACTGCCGTTGTCGAAAGACACGTTCACCGTCTCGCCGCTGGCCAGGTTGGCGCTCAGGGTGCCGCTGACGGTTTGGGCTGCGGTGCGGGTGACAAAGTCGGTGTTGGTGGTGCTGTTGGCTGCGCTGTCATTGCTCAGGTTCGCAGTGGCGATGGTGGTCGTGGATGCGGTGGTGTCCAGCACATAGGCCTGGCTGTACACGGCCCCATCGTTGCCCGCTGCGTCTTGGACCTTGGCCTTCAAGGTGTTGCTGCCACTCAGGGTGCGCGCCAGGCTCCAGGTGTTGCTGCCCTCAATGCTTGTGGCCTGCGCCCAGGTGCTGCCGTTGTCTGTGGACACCTGTACCGATTCGCCGCTGGCCAAGTTGGCGCTCAAGCTGCCACTGATGGTTTGGGCCGCGGTGTGGGTGATGAAGTCGCTGCTGCTGGTGCCGGTGTCGGCGCTGAGCGCCAAGGCTGCAATGGTGTTGCTGGGCACGATGACATCGCGCAGCAAGGTCGGGCCGGTGGCGCTGACGCTGTTGCCTGCGCCATCCACCAAGCGCACGCTGACCACGCCCCCACTGGTGATGGCCGCTTGCAACTCGGCAGCGGTGGGCGTGCCGTCGCTGGTGCTCACGGCCACGCTGGTGTCACCGGCAAGGATGCTGCTGTCGCTGCCTATCAAGGTGTCGCCCAGGTAAAACTGGGCGCTTCCCCCCGTGGCCTGGCCCGCCACGATGCTGGCGGCAAAGGCCATGGCGGTGTTGCTGGCGTTGAGTGCGTTGGCCACCACGCTGCCACCGCTGGGTGTGAGGGCGAGGCCGGTGGGGGCGTTGGGTGGCGTGACGTCGCGCAACAGGCTGGGGCCGCTTGCGGTGAAGCTGTTGCCCGCCGCGTCGTAGAGCTTGACGGTGACAAGCCCGCCCGCTGCGACGGCCAATTGCAACTCGGCGCTGGTGGGTGTGCCATCGCTGGTGGTGTAGGTCACCGAGGTGTCGCCATCGCTGATGCTGGAGTCGCTGCCAATGAGCACGTTGTTGACGTAAAACTCGGCTTTGCCGCCGCTGGCCTGGCCCGCACCGATGGTGGCGGCAAAGTCCATGGCGGTGTTGGTGCTGTTGAGCGCATTGGCCACCACCGTGCCGCCACTGGGGGTGGTGGTGATGTTGCCCAGGGTGGTGGGCGCGGTGGTGTCGAGGGTGTAGTCCTGCACGCGCATCAAGCTTTCCAAGCCATTGGCTGCGACCACCTTGGCCTTGAGGGTGTTGCTGCCGCTCAAGGTTTGGTTGATGAGGCTCCAGCTGGTCGCGCCGGGGGTGAGGCTGATGTCGGTCCAGTTGACGCCGTTGTTGAGCGAGAGGCGAATTTTTTGCCCCGCCGCTGCCGCTTGGCTCAGTGTGCCGCTGATGGTTTGCAAAGCGGTTTGGGTGATGAAGTCGGTGCCCAATGAGCCCGTGTCCGCACTCAAGCTGAGCTGGGAAATGCTGGGTGGCGCAGCGTTGTCAACCGTCATGCTGTTGCTGCTGACCAGCGACAGGTTGCCCGCCAGGTCGCTGGCATACAACACATAGGTGCCGTCGCTCAAGCCCGCCAGGGACAGGGTGGTGACGGTGTCGGCGCTGCTGATGCTGGCGCTGTTGAACAAGTTGTCGGCAGCGCCCGTGATGCTGGCCAGGTTGGTCACGATCACGCTGGTGCGCACCAGGTACGCGCCACCGACCTCGCTGCTGCGCACATAAATGCTGCTGTTGCTGGGCAAGATGGCGGTGGTCAAGTCGACCGTGGGGGCGGTGAAGTCCAGTGTGTAGGCCTGGGTTTTGGTGTTGCCCAGGTTGCCTGCCGCGTCCCTGATTTGCACCGCAATATCGCTGCCGCCGCTCAAGGCGGCGTTGACCAACGACCACCCGGTGCTGTTGGCCGTGGTGCTGGCTTGGCGCCAGCCTTGGCCATTGTTCAAAGACACCCACACCGACTCGTCGCTGGCCAAGGGGTTGGTCAAGGTGCCCGCAATGGTTTGCACATTGGTGCTGGTGATGAAGTCACCCACCGTGCCGGTGTCTTGGTCGATGGTGAGGGTGGCAATGGTGTTGGTCGGGGCCGCCGTGTCCAGCGCAAAGGTGATGGTTGCACTGGCGTTGCTGATGTTGCCTGCCATGTCGGTGATGGTGGCGCTCAAGGCCTTGGGCCCCTCTGCGCCCAGGTTGGCTTGGCTGACGGCGAAACTGACATAACCATCTGCCAGGTTTTGCTGCGACAAGGTGATGCGCTTGGCGTTGGCAAACGGGTTGCCCCCCAAAAGCAGCTCAACCTTGTCGCCCACTTGGGCCAGCACACCGCCTTGGGGCAGGTTGACGCGAACCGACAAGCCGCTGGCGGCTTCGCTGGCATTGAGTTGGCCATCGGCCGTGAGACCAGCGGCCTCGCTCACGGCGGGTGCAGCGCTGGGCGTGGTGTCCAGCACATAGGCTTGGCTGGTGAGTGGGCCGTCGTTGCCGGCCGCGTCCGTGACCTTGACTTGCAAAGTGCCGCTGCCCGCCAGGGTTTGGTTGGCCAAGCTCCAAGTGGAATTGCTGGCGTTCCAAGTCGCACTGGCCCAGCTGAGGCCGTTGTTGAGCGAGACTTTCACCGCCTCGCCGCTGCCCAATGCGCCACTGAGCTGACCACCGATGGTTTGGGCAGCGGTTTGGGTGATGAAGTCGGCACCGCTGCTGCCGGTATCGGCACTGAACGCCAGGTTGGTGATGGTGGGGGTGGGCGCAACTTGGTCGATGCCCAGGGCGATGCTGACGTTGCCGCTGCTGGTGTTGCCCGCCGCATCGGTGAGGCTGGCGCTCAGGGTTTTGCTGCCGTCGGCGCCCCACTGGGCGCTGGTGACGTTGACGTCCACAAAACCTGCGCTGATGTGGCTGCTGGTCAGCAGGGTGGTGCTCAGGGCCTGCCCAGCCAGCGTCAGGCTCAAGCTGTCACCCGCCACGGCCATCGAGCCGGAGACGGGCAAGGTCAATCGCAGTGTGGTGCTGCTGGCGGCCTCGGCGATGTTGATCTGGCCATCGGCCAGCTTGGTGCTGCCCATCTCGACCAAGCCGGGGGCGGTGGGTGCGGTGGTGTCCAGGGTGAAGCTCAAGGCAGCGCTGGGGCCACTGGTGTTGCCCGCCGCGTCGAACAATCGGGCGGTGAGGGCTTTGGCACCATCGCTGCCCAGCGCGGCGCTGGTCAAGCTGAATGCCACATAGCCGTTGCTGAGGTCGGTGCTGTTGACCACCACCGCTGACGGGGTGGTCAGGTCTTGCCCATTGATTTGCAAGACCACGCTGTCGCCGGCCATGGCCACCGCACCTGCGGTGGGCAAAGCCACCCGCACCACCAATGCTGTGGAAATTTCGCTGGCGCTGAGCCAGCCATTGCTAAGCCGGTTGCTGCCTTGCTCGAACACGCTGTTGGGGGTGGCGGGGGCGGTGGTGTCGCTGATCAGGGCAAAGCCAGCCGTGGCGTTGCTGGTGTTGCCCGCTTTGTCGGTTTCGGTGGCTTTGAAGTTGTAGCTGCTGCCGTTGGTGAGGGCGGCGGTATAGGTCCAGTTGGTGCCGACCACGGTGGCCAAGCCCAGCAAGGTATTGCCGTTGTACACCTTGACCGTGGAGCCGGCCACATTGGTACCGGCGATGTCGACCAGGGTGTCGTTGGTGCGCGCCCCGGGACTGAGCGCGCCCACATTAGGGGCCACGTCGTCGGTGATGCTGCTGAGCACCGCAGTGGGGGGCAGGTGATCCAGGGTGTAGCTGGCGACGTTGCTGGGCAAGCTGGTGCCCAAGGCATTGCCAGCGATGTCGACGATGTCTTGGCCTGCGGCCAGCCCCAAGCTGAGCACGCCGTTGCCGCCCGAAATGGCCGTGCCGCTCAGGCTGATGCGGTAGCGGTTGTCGCCCAAGGCCACGGGCTCGCCCAGGCTGATGTTGCTGGTGAGGGCCACGCCGCCGAGCAAGGCCACAAAGTCGCTGGCCGTCAAGCTGCTGGTGGGCGTTTCGCTGAAGCTGACGATGAAGTCCACGCTGTCCACGTTGGTGTCGCCCGCAATGCCCACAGCGGTAGTGGTGCCGCGCTCGATGGCGGTGATGGTGGGCGCGGTGTTGTCCAGCACATAGCTGTTGAGCGCCGTGCTCAGCAAGGCGCCCGTGTTGTTGCTGCCTGTGAGTTTGTTTTGTGCTGCATCGAGCAGGTTGTGGTTACTGGCCAGCGCCAAGGACAAGGAGCCGGTGGCGTTGGCAATGGCACTGCCGCCCACGCTGATGCGGTATTGGTTGCCACTGACCCAGACGGGGCTGCCGATACTGATGTTTTGCGTCAAGGGGGTGCCGTTGAGCTGCACTGCAAAACCTCCGCTGGTCAGGCTGGTGGCGTCCATGGCTTCGCTGAAAGTGACCAAGAAGTCCACGCTATCAAGATTGGTCTGGCCGCCACTGCCCACGCTGGTGCCGCGCGCGATGCTGGCGATGCTGGGGGCCACCGTGTCCACCCGCAAGATGGGCGAGGCAGCCAGCGCGCCGGGGTTGCCCACGGCGTCGGTGTAGCTGCCAGCATTGACGCTGATGGTGGCCGGGCTGTCGGCCACACCGGCGTTGGGGCTGAAGGTGGCTGTGTAGGTGCGCCCGCTGCCTCTGAGGTTGGACAGCGTGCCTTGGGCCAGGTTGATGTCGCCTTGCTGGTTGAGCCATTCAAAACCGACCGGGTCGTCGTTGGCAAAGCTGAAGGTGATGGTGGCGGTTTGGCCGGCACCGACCACGGTTTTGTCGCTGGTGATGGTCAGCGTGGGGGCCAGGGTGTCGATGGCCATCACGGCGGGGGTGGCGGCGGTATTGGGGTTGCCCGCCACATCGGTGAAGCGGGCGCTGTCCATGCCGATGCTCAGGTTGCCGCTCACACCGCTGTTGGCACTGACCACCAACAAGTACCACAGGCCTTGGGTGTCGGGGATGGGGTCAAAGCTGACCAAGCTGGCGTGGGTGAGGGATAGGTCATCTGCCGTCAAGCCGACCATGGCTTCGCTCACGGCCACCACAAAACTTGCCACGGGGTTGGCTTGGCTGACGGGGTTGTTGTCAACCCGGGTGATGCTGACGGTGGGGGCGGTTTTGTCGATCACCACGTTCACGGTTTGGCTGGTGGTGTTGCCGGCTTGGTCGGTGCTGCTGACCTTGACGCCATAGTGGCCGTCGGCCAAAGCGGACAGGTTGGCGCTGAGCCGCCCGTTGCTGTCGGACACACTGATGCCGCCTTGCACTTGTTGGGCTTCGTTGAGCACCTGCAGTTGGCGCGTGGGGGCGCTGGTGACGCTGTCGCTGGTGGTGTAGTTCAGGCCAAAGGCGCTGGCCTCGGCGGCGGTGAGGACAGTGTCACTGGGCGTGGTGACAGACAGGCTGGGCGCGGTTGTGTCGACCACCAAGCTGCGGTTGGCACTGACACTGCCGCCGTACAACGAGGTGTAGTTGGCGCGCACCGTGATGCTGGCGTCGGCCAGGCCTTGCAGCAAGTTGCTGGGCACGCTGGCCGACCAAGTGCCGCCGTCTTGCACCGTGGCATTGAGGGCGTGTAACACGTTGTTGTCGGCACCGACCAAAGACAGGCTCAGGCTGCGCCCCACGGCGGTGTTGCGCGCGCTGTTGTCTGCGGCCGGGTCGCTGACGCTGCCCGACAAGGCCAGGTTGGTGGCGCGTTCGCTGGCGTTGAGGTAGCCGTCACCCGCGACCGTGTTCAAGGTGACGGTGGCCAATGCAGTTTGAATAGCCAACTCGTTTTGACTGGGGTCGACCTTGAAGGAATTGCCCTCGGCCTTGACACCGACTTGCACGTCGTAGGCACCAGAACTGCTGATCACGCCATCTGGCAAGCTCAAGGACCAGCGTGCGTTGGTGCTGTTGTAGCTCAGCGTGGCGCTGGTGGTGGTGGTGGTGGGGCTGTAAGTGGCGCTTTGGGCAAACCCCGCCACCAGATCGTCCAAAGTGGTGGTACCACTGACTTGTTGGGTGACCCCGTTGACCAGCATATAAGTGGTGCCGTTGACCGAAACGGCCAACAGGTCGTTGTTGTCCAAAGCCACATAAGCGCCGTCACTGACTTTTTGCGCCATACCCTCCAAGGTGGGCGTGAGGGTATTTGTGTTGAGACTTTGGACCGTGGGCACGTCGGCGGTGGTCAGGCGCACTTGCACGCTGGTGTTGGACAGGCTGGTGGGGTTGCCCGCGCTGTCGCGCACGCCCACGGCCAAGGCATAGTCGTTGCCGTTGACCAGCATGGCCAGATCGGCACTGGGGATGGCCAGGCTCCATTGGCCGTTTTGCACCGTGGTGGCGTAGGTTTTGCCGTTGAAGACCAGTGCCACGGGGCTGTTGGTTTCGGCATCCGAGGCGCCGCGCAGGGTCAAGGCCCCCGCCGCGATGGCCGCGTCGTATTCGGCGCGGTTGAGGACGTTGTCGGCATTGCCCGCGGTGCCTGCGCCGTCGGTCAGTGGGGTACTCAAGCTGAGGGTGGGGGCAAGCGTGTCTATCCGTGTGTTTTGCTGCACGCTGCTGGTGTTGCCCGCGGCGTCGCTCACGCTGGCGCTGAGCGGGGCCGTACCGTCGGCGGGTAGCGTGCTGGGTGTGATGCGCCAACGCCCATCGGCGCCCACGGTGGTGCTCAAGCTTTGGTCACCCCACAGCACTGTGACCGTTTGGCCCAGCGCGTCGCTGGTGCCACTCAAGTTGACGCCTGCGGTTTTATCGCTGAGGTTGACCACGTCGTCACCGGTCACCGCGTCTACGCTCAGAGTGGGCGCGATGGTGTCAACTTTGTAGGCCGTATTGGGGGCCAGGCCGGCGAAGCTGGTGAGCGCATCGTTGCCCGCCGCATCCCGAATGGCCGCGCCGTTGCTTAAGGTGAAAGGGTTGGCGTCCACCGACACGCCGTCGCTGTCGTTCAAGCCAGCGGCGATGGGGGCGCGAAACACCCAACTGTTTTGGCCACTGCCGCTGACATAGGTGGCCATGACGTCGGTGTTGCCCACTTTCAAGCGCAGCGTGGGGCTGCCGGTGACCAGCATGGCTTTGGTAAAGCCCACGGTCAGATCGATGCTGTCGCCGGCGTTGAGCCAGTCACCTTGGGCGCCGGTTTTGCTGCCCCAGGCCACGCTGCTGACCTGGCCGATGATGGTGTCCACAGGCAAGCTCAGGCGGTTGTTGGCGTCGCTGCCATCGGCATTGGCGTTGCCAGCGCTGTCGACAAAGGTGCCGCTGGCCAGGCTGATTTGCGCCGTGGTGTTGCTGTTGGCGTTGGGGCGAAACACGGCGCTGCGTGTGAGGCCCGTGCCGGTGATGGCGCTCAGGCTGCCGCCGCTGACCACCAAGTCGCCGCTGGCGCCGTCCCACTGAAAGCTGTTGCCTGGGTTTTCGCTGAAAGTGAAGGTGACGGTGGTGGTGTCGCCTGCTTTGAGGGCGGCTTTATCGCTGCCGATGGCCACCGTGGGAGCCAAGCGGTCCAGGGTGAAGGCGGTTCGAACAGGGGCCGCGGCATTGCCTGCGGCGTCGGTCACGGTGAAGGCGAGGTTGACTTCGCCGTCGGCAAGCTGTGCGAGTTGGGGAGCGTTGAGCACGACCGCTTGGGCTTGGCCCGTGGCCGTCAAGGCATCGAGGTTGACGATGGTGGTGTCTTGCGTGAGGCTGAGCGCTATGCGGGTGCCCGCCTCGGCGCTGACGCTGTAAAAACCCGTGTTGGCGCTGGCCTCGCTGGCGGTGACGCCACCGGATACGCCTGCGCTGGCGAGCACCTCGGGCGCAGTCGGTGTTGTGGTGTCCACTTTGTAGCCGCTGTTGGCCGCCACGCTGGCATGGGCCAAGACAGCGGTATTGCCCGCGTCGTCTTTCATGGTACTGCCAACGGGCAGGCTCAAACCGTTTAATTGGACGGCGACACCGCTGCTGTCGTTGAGGCCTTCGGTGATGGTGGCTTGGAACACCCAGTCGGTGGTGCCCGCGCCACTGAGGTAGGTAGCACGCAGGTCTTGGCTGCCCACGCGCAGCAGCAAGCTGGGTGTGTCCGTGCCCAACAAGTTGATGGCTTCGGTGAAGACCACTTTGGCGCGCACCAAGTCACCCGCGTTGAGCCAGCCCGTGACGGTGATGTTGTCGGCAGCGAACAGTGCCACGCTTTGCACCGAGGGCGGCAAGGTGTCGACGCTGAAGTCCAAGCGGTTGTCGATTTCGCTGCCGTCGGCGTTGGGGTTTCCCGCTGCATCGGTGAACGCGCCCGATGCGATGCTGAGGCTGGCACTGCCTTGCAAATTGGCATTGGGGACAAAGGTGACTTCGCGCGTCAGGCCGGTGCCCGAGATGGCACTGATGCTGCCCCCGTTCAGGCTCAGATCGGCGATGCTGAAGCTGCTGCCCGGGTCTTCGCTGAAGTTGAGGGTGACAGTGGCGCTGTCGCTGGCTTGCAGCCGGTAGCTTGAAGCCGACAGGGACACTGTGGGTGCTTGGGTGTCTACCTTGGCATTGGCGCTGGCACTCACCGCATTGTGCGCAATGGCGGCGCTGTTGCCCACCACATCTGTGATGCTTTGCCCGGTTTGCAACTGAAATACATTTTGTGCAATGGCCACGCCGTCACGGTCGGTGTCGCCCGCAGTGACGGTGTAGGCAAACACCAAGGTGCTGGTGCCGCTGCCCGACAAGTAGCTGGCGATGCCGTCTTGTCCGCCCACGCTCAGGGTCACGCTGGGGGTGCCGCTGACCACTACCGCTTCGCTGAAAGCGAGGTTGATAAGCAAGGCTTCGCCGGCCTTATAGACGGGTTTGGCGGCATTGCCCGGAATGCTTATGCCATTGAGGTTGGGGGCTTGGGTGTCGACCAGTTGGGTGTCAAAGCTGCTCAGGTCTTGGTTGGCCAAGGCGTTGCCCGCCGCGTCTTTGACGCCATTGGCCACCAAGCTCAAGGACACAGGCAACTGCTGGGCGTTGGCGTTGGGCGTCACATCCACGGTGTACTGCAGCCCATTGGTGCTGGCCTGCACCGCGCTGACGGTGCCGTTGGTCGCACTGAAGTGGGTGCTGGTCAAAAGGGTGTCCAGCGTTTCGCTGAGGGTCACGACAAAGCGCACGCTGTCTTTGGTGATGCTGGCCACGGTGGTGTCACTCACCGCCATGACCGTGGGCGCGATAGTGTCCACGCTCAAGACGGGCCAGTTGCCCAGCATGCTGCCGATATTGCCGGCCAGGTCTTTGAAGGTGCCCATGCCCCACACCACTTGGCCCGCGCTGATGTTGCTCGCGGGCCGGAAGGTGGCGGTGTATTCGGTGTCGCTCAGGCGGCTCCAATTGCTCAAACTGCCTTGGGTGGTGGTCACCAAGGGCAGGGCTTGGGGTTGTTCGCTGAACACCAGCTTCAAGGTGGCGGTTTCGCCCTGAGCCAAGGCGGTGTCGGTGCTGCCCACCAAGCTCACGCTGACCGTGGGCGCTGTGGTGTCGACCTTGGCCAGTGTGGCCGCAGCCACAGCGCTGTGGCTGAGCATTGCCGGGTTGCCATACAGGTCTTTGATGCTGGCCTCGGCGTCGATACGGATGGCGTTGGCGCTGATGGCTACGCCATCGGTATCGGTGTCGCCGGCTTGCACCATATAGCGAAACACCAAGGTCGCATCGCTGCCAGCCAAGTGGCCGATGTAGCGCGCCGAGCGGGTTTGGTCGCCTACTTGCAAATCGAGTGTGGGCTGGCCGGTGACCAGCATGTCTTCGGTGAACACCACGTGGGCTTCGAGGGTTTCGCCGGCTTTGAAGCGCTGGTCGGCGCTGTCGCCCAAGACCTGCAGCGACCGCACCACGGGGGCAAGGGTGTCGTATTCAATGGGCGGCGGCTGGCCCAGTGTGGCGCCGCTGTTGCCGGCGGTGTCTCGCCAAGGGCCAATGGTCCAGCTGAGCACGCCATTGCCGTCGGTGGGCGGGGTCCACTTGGCTTCATACAGGTTGGCGCTGTTGGGCACCGGCTGCCACTCGGACAGGCTGCCCACACTGGGGGTGATGGTGGGCAAGGCGCTGGCGGCCTCGGACAGGTTCAGGCGCACGGTAGCTTGTTCGCCCTTTTGCACCTGCAAGCCGGCCGCGTCGGTGCTCAGGCTCAGGGTGGGGGCGGTTTGGTCCAAGCGCAGGGCCAGACTTTGGCTGCTGAGGTTGCCAGCGCGGTCTTGGGCCAGCAGTTGTAGGGTGTAGTTGCCGTCGCTCAAATGGCTGAAGTCGGCGGTCATGCGGATCGCTGCACCATTGGTATCGGTTTGCAGGGCCAGGTCGGGGTTGGGCACCAAGTCTTGGCCCTTGAACAAGCGCAGGCTTTGGGTGCTGGTGTCGACCCCAGAGCCAGCGTCGCTGATGGCCATGCTGGTGAACCACACCTGGGCTTCGCTGCGGCTCAGGGCCATGTCGGCTGGGACGGTCAAGGCGATGGTGGGGCCTTGGGTGTCCAAGCCGAGGTTGAACGGGGTTTGTTGGGTGTTGCCAAACAAGCTGTCAAAACGGGCGCTGAACACGACCTGTCCATCCGCAAGTTTTTGCAAATCGATGGCGGGAATGGCGGCGCTCCAGCCTCCGTTGGCTTGCACCGTGGTGGTCCAGGTTTTGCCGGACAAAGGGTGGTCAGCGGCCAGGCCTGTGAGGCCCAAAGTGACGTTGCGGCCAACGGCGACATTGGTGCTGCCGCCAGGAATGGCGTCCATGACACTGCCCGTGAGGAGCACACCATTTTGGGTTTCGCTGGCACTGATGCGGTTGTCACCCACTTGCGTGGTGGCCCATGTCAGCACGGGCGCAGTGGTTTTGACTACCCATTCGCCGCTGCTTTGGTCGGTTTTGGTGTCGGTGCTCGCGTTAAAGCCTTTGGGCAAGACGGACACGGCCACGTCATAGGCGTCGTCGCTGCTCACGCGGGCATCGGTGCTGGCGGCTTGGCTCAGGTCGAGCGCCCACTGTTTGGTGGCTGTGCTGTAGCTCAAGGGGCCAGCGCTGTGGGTGACGCCCTCGCCGATGGTCAGGGTGTAGGTCACCACGGTGTTGTTGCCCGAGCGGATGGCCACACTGAGCGTGTCATCGCTGCCCAAAGCCACGCCCACCGCGTTGTTGTCGCTGGCGAGCTTTTGCGCCAAGCCCGCCAAAGTGGGGGTGTAGCTGTTGCTGTAGTTGACGAACACGGTGGGGATGTCGGCCGGGTACAGGCTCACATCCAGGGTTTGGCTGGCGCGCAGCGCGGGGTTGCCCGCGCTGTCCAAGGTGTCGACCGTGATGGTGTAGCGGTTGCCGTGCACCAGCAAAGCCACGTCGGCCGAGGTGATGGGCGCGCTCCACACGCGGCTGTTGTCGGTGCTGAGTGAGCCCACCGTGCCGCCATAAGGTTTGCCGTTGAGGTAGACCGTGACCGATTGGCCGGCCTCGGCGTTGGTGCTGCCTTGCAGCGTCCAGGTGCCGTCCGGGTGGCCGACGATGGCGGCGCGCTCTGCGCTGTTGAGGATGTTGTCAACCAGCACGCCTGGCACACCCACGCCCAAACCGTTGTCAACACTGGGCATGAGGTTAGCGGGCAAGACCAGGTCAGGGGCCAAGGTGTCGATGCGCACGCTTTGGCTCGCTTCAGTGAAGTTACCCGCCAGGTCGGTGACACGCACGGTGATCACCGAATCGACTTCGCCGCTGGGGATTTGTGCGCTGTCAAAGTTGATGCGCCAGTTGCCATCGTTGTCGACCACAGTGGACAAGGTGGTGGCGCCCCAGGTGACGTTGACCACGTCGCCCGCGCTGGTGCCGCTGCTGCTGCCAGAGATGAGCACCCCATTGCCGCGCTCGGCTTGGTTGACCACGTTGTCGCCGGTCACTAGCCACAAGCTCAGCTCGGGTGCGCTGGTGTCAATCACCCACTGGACGGGGTTGCTGGCCACAGTCGAGTCGTTGCCCGCACTGTCGGTTTGGCGAACTTGCAGTTGGCCCATGGCATAGGCACCTGGCGACAAGGTGACGCTGCTTTGGCCGTTGGTAACTTCGCCGCCATCAACCCAGTTGACGCCAGCGTCAACGCTATAGGCCCAGCTGCCTTGGGCCTCTAGGCCTTGCACTCGCAAGACCGTGTTTTGACTCACGCCATCGCTGTCCCTCAAACCCGTGTCGTCAAACACCCAGCGCGGCGCGGCGGGGGGGCGGGTATCAATGCTGATTTTGTGTGCGCTGGCGTCGGCATAGCTGCCCACATTGCCAGCCGCATCTTGAAATGCCCCTAGGTTCAGGTCGAACTCACCTTGGGTGTTGCTCAACGGAATGAAGGTGGCGGTGTACTCGGTATCACTGATCTTTTGCCAGCCAGATAAAGTACCTGCCCCCGAGGTAATGTGCGGCAAACTGGGCAGGGCTTCGCTCAAGGTCAGACGAACGGTGGCGTTGGCGTTGGCTTTAATCACCGAAGCGCCATCTGCATACGCCAGCTCAACGGTGGCGGTAGGTGCGGTGCCATCGATCTTCAGGCTCAGGCTGTTGCTGCCCACCCCACCCAGATTGCCCGCAGCGTCGGTTTGGCGCACTTGGATTTGATCGGCGCTGTAGTTGCCTTCGCCCAAGGTGATTTTGTCGCCGCTGCCCGTGACCCATGCGCCGCTGAGGCTGGTTCGGTAGGCCCAGGTGGCACCGCTCTCCAAGCCGCTCACGATCAAGTCGCCCGCTTTGGTCGCGCCATCGGTGTTGTCCCAGCCACTGTCGTTGGCCAAGGCCAAGCTGGGGGCGTTTGGCGCTTTGTTGTCCACCGTGATGTCGCTGGTGCGCACACCATAGGCTGGGGTGAGCGCATCCTGGCCAGAGTTTTTGCCCACCAGGCTGGCATTGGTCAGGCTCAGGCCCACGACCTGGATGTCCGCACCGTTGCCTTGGCTGGGCGTGCTGAAGGCAAACACCAATTGCTGGGTACCCGTGCCGCTGACATAGGTGGCCTGCACCGTTTGGTCGTTGACCAGCAGGTTCAACAACGGGCTGCCCTGCACGTTCACCGCCTCGGTGAAATTGACCACCAGTGAGGTGCTGTCGCCGTTGTGCACCGTGCGACGGGCACCCGCGGCGGCAGCCACGCCGATGATGCCGGGCACATCAACCACGCCCAGCGACAGGTTGGCCTCAGCGCTCAAACCAGACAGGTCAGTGGCGGTGATGCGCACCATGCCGGCCGCACCAGCGCGGGTAGCCACGCCGGTGATCAGGCCATTGGCATCCATGCTCAGACCCGGGGGCAGGCCGGTGGCAGTGAAACGTAGGCGGTCGTTGGCGTCCACATCGGCGAAGGCGCTGGCGGCGTTGAGCACAAACCATTGGTTGAGCAAGGCCTGAGTACTGGTTAGCGGGGTGGTGAGCGCTGGTGCTTCGTTGACGTTGGTCAGTTGCACCGCAAGCGCTTGGGTGGCCATGTGCCCCGCGCCGTCGCTGATCTCGAGTTGCAGGCTGTAACGCTGGGGGTCGGCCTCGAAGTTTTTGGCGTTGGTCAAGCGCAGTTTGCCGTCGCTGCTCAGGGTGAAGGCGCGGGCATCGTTGGTTGGGGTCAAACTCCAGCTCAGGCCGGTGACTCCGGCCACGCTCAGGTCCACGCTGCCCGTGCTGTTTTCGGGCAAATTGATTTGCTTGGCCATGGCGCTTTGCACTTGGAACAGCTTTTCTTGCGCAAACTTGCTGGCCAAGCTTTGCAACTGGTTTTGGTTGGCGCTTTGGGCGCGCTCAATCACCTCACTGGCGGCAGCGCGCTCGGCCGCTGTGCTGTTGGGGGCATCGAGCAGAGTTTGGGCGTCGCTGATGCGCTTGAGGTTGTCGCTCAGCGCCTGGGACTGCAAAGCTTGTTCAAGCGTTTTTTGCGTCCAGGTTTGCTGCTGCTGAGCCAGCGCTTGGCTGGCGTTGTCTTGGGTCTCTTTGGCGCTGTTGAGGAGGACTTGGGCGGCGGCTTTGTCGGCTGCAGAAGCGCTGGCGCTGTCCAAGGTTTGTTGGGCTTTGGCAATAGTTTTCATGGCCTCTTGCCAGCGCGTGAGTTGCGTAGCCATCGCGTCAGCGGCTACTTTGTCGGCAGCGGCTTTGTCCACCGTGAGGGTTTGCTGTGCCAACAAATCACTTTGGCTGGTGGCCAGCTTTTGTCGGGCTTGCATCAGTGCCGTTTGGGCCTGGGTGCGAGCTTGCTCAGAGGCATTGCTGCCCAAGGCATCGAGAGCCGCTTGGGCTTGGGTGACAGCTTGTTTGGCCGCCTCGACCAAGCCGATTTGCAAGGCCTGGGCTTGGGCGGTGGCGACTTCTGCCGTGGCCTTGGCGGCGGCACTGTCGATCAATGCCGCGACAGTGGCTTTGGCAGCGTTGAGAGCGGCCAAGGCCGCGGCTTTGTCGCCAGCGGCTGCGTTGTCGTAAGCGGCTTGGGCCGCCACGGTTTGGCTTTGGGCGTTTTGCAGGGCCTTGGCCAACACCTGTTCTGCGCTGGCTTTGTTGGCCGCGGTGAGCAGCAGTTTGTCCGTGCTGGATTGGGCGGCGTTGAGGGCGGCCAAAGCCGCCGATTTGGTGGTGGCAGAGGCGTTGTCGTAAACGGTTTGGGCCGCATCGAAATTAGCCACAGCTTTGGCCAGATTGTCGGCGGCGAGCTTTTCGGCAGCCGCTTTGTTGGCCATGGTGGTGATGGACTTGTCCAAGGCCGCATTGGCCTGGGTCAAGGCTTGCAGCACCGCAACCGCGTTGGGGTGCTGCGGGTTTTGTTGGTCGCTATCGAAGGCGGCTTGGGCAGCAGCCTGGGTTTTCAACAAGGCATCGAGGTTGTCGGCATAGACTTTTTCGGCCGCGGCTTTGAGTGTCGCCGAGCGCTCAGCCAAGTCCAAACTGCTGTTGGCCTTGGCCAAGGTTTGCTGCGCGAACAAGGCTGCAGCGCTGTCGGCGGGGTAGGTGTCAATGACTTTTTGCGCTTTGTTGGCCTGCATCAGCGCCTGGGTCCAAGCGTCGGTGGCGGTCTTATCGCTGGCGATCAGGTCGGCCATGCTTTTGACCACTTGGCTCACGCGTGCCATGGCCTGGGTAACTAGCGCTTGTGCCGCGATTTTGGAGCTTGCGCCACTGGCCAAGGCCAACGCGTCTTGTGCTTTGTCCAGGGCGGCCAGGCTGTCGGCGATGGGTTTGAGGGTGATCGACAACGTGGTGGTTTTGTCAATTTGTGTGGCCTCTTGGGCCCGCACCGCTTGCAAGTTGGTGTCCATGGCCACCAGCGCTCGGTCTTTGGACAATGCAGAGGCGTTGGGGTTGTCCAAAATCTTGATTGCCGCCTTGACGGCGGTGTTGCGCCGCCCAAATGCCACATTGGCCACCGTGTCCACGCTGCCCAATTGGGCGCTGAGGCTTTTGAGCAAGGCCAGGTTGATGTCGGCGTCGGCAAAGGCCTTGCGCGCTAGCGGGTTGTCGCTCGCTTTGGCAAGCGCGTCTGCGGCTTGCTTTTTTAACTCTTGGGCCAGGGTCGCCGATTGGGCCAACTTGCCCTGGGTGCCCTCTTTGAGCGTGGACGCGCTGGCCAGGGCCGTTTTTTGCTGGCTGGCCACAGCGGCATCTTGGACAGCCCAGGTTTTCAAAGTGGGCATGGTGCTTTGGTTGGCCCACGTGGTGCTGGAACTTTGGCGCTGTTGTTCAAAGCTCACCCAACTGGTGAGCAAGGCTTGTCCCGTGGCTTGTTCGCCCACGGTCTTGACCGTTTGCAGCGAAGTATTGTTGGAGAAACTGATACTGTGGGCAATTTCGGCCCCGGTCATGCCCTGAGCTAGCAGCGCTTGTGCGGTGGTGCCGGAGCTACCCGTGGTCTTGAAGGTGGCCGTGCCAGCAGCAGCGTCCAGGCTGATGCCGGAGACCATGGAGCTCATCACCGAGCTCAAGTCACCTGCATGTGAGAGGGCCGCTAGCAGGAGTCCATAGTCGTTGACATCGGTGTTGGCGTTGCCGCTGGCGTCGGTCACGGCGCTGGCAACCGCTTTGGTGATGTCCACGTCGCCCAAGCCCATCATTGAGGCCAGGGCTTTATTGGTGCTCGTCACCGACGAGCTGGTGAGGGTGGGGGCCGAGTAGCCCGCTGTAGCGGCTTCGCTGGCGGAATAGCCCGTGGCCAAGGTGGCTGCGATTTCGGTCAAGGGCGTCACGTTGGCGGTCACCGCCACGCCGGGCGTGTCCACATAGGTAATGGAGCGCAAGTCGGTGGTGAGGTCAACCGAACCGTTGCTTTCGTCCAGGTAGTCAAGGCCGGGGTTGTCGGGGTCGGTGTCCACGTCACTCACCACCACGATCACTGCGCCCACATAAGTGACATCAAAGCTGTAGCTGCCATCGTCGCCCACCTTGGTGGTGGTCAGCAGTCCACCGGTATCGGCGCGGTACACATTGACCACCAAGCCGTTGCCGCTGATGGCGGAACCCGCTGTGAATGAGCCCCCCATACTGGTGGGCACACCAGTGATGTCGAGTTGGTAATCGGACGTGACCGCGCTGCTGCCGCTGACCGTGCTGTCGGTCACATTCACG
>NZ_JBBAOI010000008.1:0-72693 GCF_040401495.1 Limnohabitans sp. | reverse complement strand
TCTCATCGATGGTGTTGTTGGTCAAGGCCGTGGTCAAGACCACCGCCGTGGGGGCCTCGTTGACATCAGTGACCGACAAGGTGTAATCGGACGTGACCGCGCTGCTGCCGCTGACCGTGCTGTCGGTCACATTCACGCTCACGGCGTAGCTGGACTGGGCCTCGAAGTTCAGCGCCACCCCCGCCTTCAGGTACAGCGCGTTGTCCACCACCTCAAAGCTGTCGGCGTCCGTGCCGCTTAAGGTGATGGTGTTGGTGCCCAGCGCATCGTCGGTGACGGTAATGTCGGCCACCTTGGTGCTAGTGGTGGTGCTGGTGTTCTCATCGATGGTGTTGTTGGTCAAGGCCGTGGTCAAGACCACCGCCGTGGGGGCTTTGTTGGAAGTAACAGTGCTGTTAGTCGATGTTTCTGATTGAAGGGCGTTATTGGCTACCACCCCAACCGCTGCTACACCTATGGCTACGCCGTACAAGCTGGCACCCGTTGCAACCGTTGAAGCTGTTGCTGCGGTTGTAGCAGCAGTTGAAGCAGTGGAGCCGGCTGTAACTTGACCTCCTGTCGCCGGCGTGTTTTGCAACTGGGTTTTGTAAAAAGTAACTTCACCTTCTGGGTTGCTCAGGCTTATGGTATCGGGCCAGTTTTGAGCTAACCCACGCCAGTGCAGTAATTGGCTTGGGCTTGACGCAGACATATCGTGTCCCGAATCCCGCCCTTCGATAGACCACGACTCGCCATCCAACAACACATCCAAGCGGTTGGCTGGTTGGGTGAAGAAACCGCTGAGCACCAATTGCGTCCCTTGGGCGTCAAACAGCCAGATATCGTCCCCGTGACGAAGCACCAGTAAATCAGTGGACTGATTTAGCAAGAACTCTTCAGTTGTTGCGTCGGTGCTATGTCTTAAACGAAATCGACGCTGAACCCGCGCGTCTATGGTTTGAAGCTTGCCAGGCAAGAGTTGTATATGTGAACTGAATAGTCCTTCAGTTAGTTTATTGTCAGGTTTACCCTCGTCAGTGGAAGACGAGACTTCCATCGCCAAACCAGGCACCACAAGACCTTGAATGGGTTGAGATTTGCCTTTAATAGGCGTTGATATGACTGGATTCTTGTCTTTCATTCGTATCAAAAACATTTGCAAACAGCATGTAGTGGCATTCAGTTTGGAATTTGTTCACATTTATCAAATTATTCACCAAAAATAGTGAAATTAATAATTTAAATCGTTTTATCAGCAAAAATTGATAAATTATGAAAAATAATCAATTTTTCGAGTTATTTTTTTGACTATTATTTTATTTTTTGATTTTTATATTAATATTGTCAAAATTGAAAAGCTTTGATGAAACAGATCATTCCATTTTTTAGAGTTTTCAGCCTTTTTTTGTGCTGGATCGCACAAACCTGCTCTGCTGGGGCGCAAACGTCCGAGACGCCAAGACCAACCCAGCCCTTACGGATTGAAATGCTGTTTGAGGCCGCTAGCCAAAACCACCCCCTGCTCAAGGCAGCGCGCATAGAAACTGATGCGTCTCAAACTGATGTTGAAGCCGCCCAACGCCAGCGACTGCCGGCCGTGTCTGCCGTGGTGGAGTCCAACAGTGGTAATGCTTACGCGCAAGCCAGCCACACCCTGCGTGTGCAACAAACCCTGTGGGATGCTGGGCTGAATGCTTCTAAAGTTTCTGAGGCTGAAAACGCAGTGCTGATAAGCAAGCTCAAAATTGAATTGCAGCAAAAGCAATTGTTCTTGCAAATTTGCAATGCTTGGCAGTCCATGGTTACCGCCCATCAACGCGTACAAATCGCCCTAAATACCATGGAAAGGCTTGATGGGTTGAAAAAACAAATGCAACGACGCGTCGATGCGTTAGCCTCAGCACCCATTGATTTGATTTTGGCCAACTCCCGCCAGCTACAAACCCAAGCAGAGTTAGACAACGCCCAACGAAACTTGAAAGTGGCGCTGCGAAAATTAGAGTTGTTGTCTGGCATGCAGCGGTTAGACCACTATGTACAGACGTTAGAAACTTTGCCAAGCCTGCCTTTAGCAGCGCCATTTCTTCTTCAATTGGATAAAACCGACTGGGCCGACATAAGCACCCGATGGCCAGCGGTTCAAATTGCCCGTTACGAGGTGGTTTCAGCCCAAAATCGATTGCGCAGCAAAGAGGCAGAGCGCTGGCCTCAGGTGTATTTGCGGGTTGAAAAACCTATTGGTAATTACGGTTATAACGCAAACACATCCACCACGGTTTTTGCTGGTGTTAGCTACACACCCGGTGCGGGGTTTGCCAACTTGGTGGAGGCGAAAGCGCTAGGCCAACGAATTTCCAAGTCCGACATGGGCGTGGAAGCAGCAATGAAAGATATCCAAGATGCTTTGTTGGTTGACCGCGAAGAATTTATCCATTCCTATGCGCAAATTCCTGCATTGCAGCAATCGGTCAAAGATTCAGACGCGGTTTTGGGTTCTTTCGAGCGTCAATTTCAAGCCAGCCGTAAAACCTGGGTGGACTTGCTCAATCAAGTTCGCGAACTGGCTCAAAACGAATACGCCTTGGGGGATTCGCAAGCCAGTTTGATGGGAGCGCAATTTCGATTGCAAGTTTATTTAAACCAAGATATTTACCAAGCACCTGCGCCATGAATAGCTTGAAACAACTTGAGTGGGCCTTGTCGCGGTTGGCACAACTGCAAGGCAGCGTAGTCGATCCGCTTGCGCTTCGATCCAGCTTAGATGCATTGGAAGAACAAAAAACCACGATGCAGCAATTGCAACAACTGGCCCTCGAGTTGGGTTGGCCAGCCCCCATCATGCTGCAGCAACCCGACCCCGCTTTTTTACCTGCGCTTTGCCATGTCGATGAAATCGGCTGGGCGATTGTGGTGGCACTTGACGCTTGGGATCGATGGGTTGTGGTGACACCCGAGGGTCAACAGGCTTTGACGCAAAGTGTTTTGCAAGGTCGGGTTGCCCTTTTAGAGTTCAAGCAGCAAGAGGATTTATACAAACTTCATCATGATGCGAATGAAAAGCCTGTCATGAAAACCTTTGCCCAACATTTGCATCAAACCTTGCGCGACTACCGTTGGCCACTCATTGAGGCGGGCTTTGCGTCGGCATTTATTGGTTTGATCGCGTTGGTAACGTCACTTTTTTCCATGCAGGTCTATGACCGGGTCATCCCAACCCGCAGCGAATACACCCTGATTGTGCTCAGCGTTGGCGTGTTAATCAGCATCTTGATGGAGTACGCCATGAAGTTGGCACGCTCGCACTTGATGGACTATGTGGTGGTGGGTGTAGACCAGCGTTTGTCGCGTGAAGTTTTTCAACAATTGCTTAATTTACGTGTTGACCAAGTGCCCAACTCCGTGGGCGGATTGGCAGGGCAATTACGTGGCTATGAGCAGTTGCGCGGGTTTTACACTGCCAACACCTTGTTTTCACTGATTGAACTACCGTTAGGCATTGTTTTTTTGGTGATCATCGCCGTGATCGCCAGTCCGATCGTGGCGCTGGTGCCGTTGGTCTTTGGCGGTATCGCACTGTTGGTGGGTGTAAGGATCAAAAATCAAGTCCAGCGTTTGGCCAAGGAGAGTGCAGGACTCTCCAATATGCGCACGGGCTTGCTGGTGGAGGCTGTAGAGGGCATTGAAACCATTAAAGCGGGTTCGGGTGGCTGGAAATTTTTATCGCGCTGGATCAATTTCAACAAACTGAGCATCCAAGGCGACATGAAGATGCGCCATGCCAGCGAAAGCGCGACATATTTAACCGCCACAATGCAGCAAGTCAGTTACGCGGGTTTGGTGATTGCTGGCGCTTTGTTGGTCATGCAAGGTGAAATGACCATGGGTGCCTTGATCGCGTGCTCCATCTTGAGCGGCCGTATTTTGGCGCCCGTCATGGCCGTCCCTGGGCTGTTGGTGCAGCACTCGCATGCCAACGCGGCTCTTGAGGGCTTGGAGCGTTTGTACACATTGCAGTCGGATAACCATGGCGTGGACCAGCCTTTGCGTCCATCGCGTCTGCAAGGGCATTTCGCACTGAACGATGTGACGTTTGCCTATGGTCAAAATCCACCGGTCATCTCGATTAACAAGCTCGAGATCACAGCGGGTGAACGAATTGCGGTTTTAGGCCCCATTGGAGCGGGCAAGTCAAGCTTATTGCGCTTGCTCAGCGGTTTGTACCATCCGCAAAAAGGCCATGTTCGGCTCGACGGCATGGAAATGGGGTTCATCAGCCGTGTTTTATTGAGTCAAAAAATTGGCTATTTGCAACAAGACCACCGTTTGTTTCAGGGCAGTTTGCGTGAAAATTTACTGATCGGACTGCCCGACCCTGGGGATGATGTGATTTTTTCGGTCATGAAGCGCACAGGCATGGACCGTGTGGTGAGTAGTCATCCCAAAGGCTTGGAGCGCCCCATCATGGAAGGCGGCAAGGGCTTGAGCAATGGGCAAAAACAATTGGTCGCTTTCACCCGTCTGGTTTTATGTGACCCCGATATTTTGTTGTTGGATGAACCCACCGCTACGATGGACGAATCGCAAGAGCGCCAATGCATGTCGGTCTTGGCAGAAGAAGCGCAGGCTGGCAAAACCATGGTGATCGTGACGCACAAACCCAGTACCTTGGGATTGGTGAACCGAATAGTGGTGGTGGCTGGTTGCCAGATTGTGATGGACGGTCCGCGCGATGAGGTGTTGCAACAGCTTCAACAACGTCCCCAACCCCAAACAGTCAGCTGACCATGTCACATCCAGCGCAACCCCAAACACCGCTTGGCGAATTCAAGCCACCCAACCGCTCTAGAGCGGTTCTCAGCGTTTCCATGCTGGCGCTGGTCGGGGCTGTGATTTGGGCGGCTTATGGAACGATTGACCAAGTTACCCGAACTCAAGGCCAAATCATTGCTGCTGAGCGCACCCAAATCATCCAAGCGCGTGATGGGGGGGTGTTAACCAACTTGCATACCAAAGAGGGAGACAAAGTCAAAGCCGGTCAATTGCTGGCAACTTTCCAAAAAGAAAGGGCACAAGCAGCGGTGTCGGATACAAGTGCCAAAGTAGCAGCATTGCGCATTACCTTAGCCCGATTACAGGCTGAAATCTTTGAAAAACCCTTGCAATTCGACCCATCGCTAAAGAGTTACACCAGCTATATTCAAAACCAGACCGAGCTCTACAACAAGCGCCAGCGTGCGCTGCGCGACGAAATCGAATCATTAACTAAAATTTTGGCCTTGTCCGAAGATGAGTTGAAAATCAATCGGCAATTGGAGGCTTCTGGCGACGTGAGCCGGACTGAAATTTTGCGCTTAGAGCGCTCCAATGCAGATATTGCTGCCCAGTTGAGCGCAAAGCGCAATAAATATTTGCAAGACGCCCAAGCTGAGATGACCAAAACGCAAGAAGAGTTAAGCACCCAAATTGAACAGTTGAAAGACAGAAACAATCTGTTGGAGCACACCGAATTGTTAGCGCCTATCGATGGCGTGGTTAACAATATCAAAGTCAATACCTTGGGAGGTTTTGTGCGCCAAGGTGAAACTGTGATGGAGTTATTGCCCGACAGCAACAACTTGATTGTGGAGACCAAGGTCGTGCCTGGCGATATAGGGTTTGTCAAAATAGGACAAACTGCCAGCGTCAAACTCGATGCCTACGACTACTCGATTTACGGTGCCATGCGCGGCGTTGTCAGCTACATCAGTCCCGACGTTTTAAGTGAAGAAACAAGGCAAGGCCCTATGACGTACTACCGTGTTCGGGTGATGATTACCGGAACCGAATTCAAAGGTGACAAGGCCAATGAAATACAGGTGCGTCCTGGCTTGACCGCCAGTGTTGAGATCAAGGCCAAAGAACGCTCAGTGTTGAGTTACCTCATCAAGCCTTTGAGCAAGACGCTCAGTATGTCGATGTGGGAAAAATAAGGCTGGCCTCAAATATCTTCCCGCAACACATAGGGCAGGGGATACAAGCTCAGGCTCGCACCTTGGCCACTGTGGATAGCACCGTCAGCATCCTCCAAGGCGCTGTTTTGCAAACACACCAACGCCCAATGACCATGAACAGGGTGGTGACAAGCTTGCACCACCACGCCAGAAGGTTGGCTGGGGTCACTTGCACTGAATACCTCTTCACCTGCGCTCAAAGCCCCAGTGCAAGAAGCTAAGTGAGTGCGTCGCTTTAAAGTGCCACGAAACTGACTGCGAGCCACCACCTCTTGGCCAGGGTAGCAGCCCTTTTTGAAGTTCACGCCGTATACCGATTCATAGTTGAGCATTTGCGGCACAAAAGCCTCGAAGGTGGCGGCTTGCACATCTGCCACACCGCTCAAAACCTCTGACAGCAGCCAATCTTGAAGGTCTAATGCAGCCGTCGTTAAAGCAGAACCCAACGCCACGATTTGCAAAGCACGGCCATGGCCCTGCGCGGGGTAAAGCCGCACCGACCAAGCAGGGTCTGTGTGCAAAGACCAAGGCGTTGCACCTAAGGCGGCAGGCACCGCATCGCCCAACAGGCCCCGTACTTCGTACTGCTGAGACACATCGTTCATCACCACCTTGGCACGCAGCACAAACATACGCAAGCGTTTTAAGGTCTGCGCCAGCAAGTCTTGGCGCAATACCAGCCAGACATCTTCGGGCGAGGTTTTGAAGCCGATGAAACTGGCCTGCATACGTCCCTTGGCATTGCAAAACGCCGCCAAACGGGCTTGGTCTAAAGGCATGAGCAAAAAATCGTTGCTCAGTTGGTTGTGCAAAAAATTGGCGGCGTCTGCGCCTTGGGCATGGATGATGCCAAGGTGGGGCAGGGCGCAGCTACCTTGGGCAGAACCCAACAAGTCAGGGTGAGCTAAAAAAGCATTCATGCCTCTATTATCATGGCCACATCTTTTGGCACCGCAGGAGCGGCAATGAAATGGTTTTGGAGCAGCCTTTGGCTGGTAACAGGCATGGCGCTGGTCATCGCGGGCGCCGCCGCTTGGTGGGTATTGCGTCCCCTGCCCATGGCCACCCAAACCGTTGATCTCTCGGTTTCCTCAGGCTCAACACCGCGCATGGTGGCCAGCCAAATTGCCGAGTCCGGTATCGATGTGTCGCCGACTCTGATGTATTACTTTTTCAGGTTCAGTGGCCAGTCCAAGCTGATTCGTGCGGGTAGCTATGAAATCGCCAACACCACCAACGCTTGGGATTTGCTGCAAAAACTGGTGAGAGGCGAAGAAAACCTCAAGGCCATCACGCTGGTGGAAGGATGGACACTGCGCCAATGGCGTCAAGCCTTGAGCAAGGCCGAATTTTTAAAGCATGACACCCAAGGCGACACCGATGAAGAACTGATGCAGCGCTTAGGAATGGCTGAGGTGCCTGCTGAAGGGCGTTTTTTCCCCGATACTTATATGTATGGCAAAGGCAGCAGCGATGTAGCGGTGTTGCGCCGCGCTTTGCACGCCATGGACAAGCAGTTGGCGCAGGCTTGGGCCAACCGTGACATGGGTTTGCCTTTGAAAAACCCGCAAGAAGCCTTGATCTTGGCCAGTATTGTGGAAAAAGAAACCGGCGAGCCCTCGGACCGCGCCATGATCGCCAGCGTCTTTCACAACCGCTTGCACATCAATATGCCTTTGCAAACTGACCCCACCGTCATTTACGGCATGGGAGCCGACTTCGATGGCAATTTGCGCCGTGTCGACTTGCAAACCGAGCATCCTTGGAACACCTACATGCACAAAGGCTTGCCGCCCACCCCCATTGCTATGCCGGGCAAGGCCGCATTACTGGCTACTTTGCAACCTGCCACCAGTAAGGCCTTGTACTTTGTGGCGCGGGGTGACGGCAGCAGCGAATTCAGCGAAACCTTGGATAAGCACAACGCCGCCGTGGACCGTTACCAGCGCAACCCAGCCAAGGCACAATAAGCGGCATGAACCGCGGGATTTTCATCAGCTTTGAAGGCATAGACGGCGCAGGCAAGTCCAGCCATGTACAAGCCGTGGCCGATGCATTCGCTCAAGCCAAGCGTCAAGTGGTGCTCACCCGTGAGCCTGGTGGCACTCCTTTGGCCGAAAAATTGCGCGATATGGTCTTGCACGACAACATGGATGCTTTAAGTGAAGTACTTTTGATGTTTGCCGCGCGGCGTGACCATTTGCAACAAGTGATTGAACCTGCCTTGAACAGAGGCGATGTGGTGGTTTGCGACCGCTTTACTGATGCTACTTTTGCCTACCAAGGCGCTGGGCGCGGTTTTGATCTGATGGTGTTGTCTCAGTTGGAGCAATGGGTTCAAGCCTTGCCCAACGGCAGTTTGCGCCAACCCGATCTCACCTTGTGGTTTTCACTTGACCCCTCCATTGCCGCCGAGCGCCTAAGTAACGCCCGCATTCCTGATCGCTTTGAAGCCCAGCCAGCTGCATTTTTTGCCAAAGTTCACCAAGGCTATACCGACCGCTTGCAAGCAGACACAGGGCGCTTTGCCCGCATTGATGCTTCGGCCAGTCTGGAGCAGGTGCGCGAGCAGGTGATGCGCGTGTTGCGAGAACGTCTTTATCTCAAGCCCAGCCCATGAGTCTTTTGGCACCTTGGTTACAAACCTCCCTAGAAAAACTGCTGCCCCGCGACGGTCATGCATGGTTGATCCAAGGCTCTTCTGGTTTGGGACAGTACGAGCTTTCCTTGGCGCTGGCCCTTGGCTGGTTATGCCATACCCCCACTGCGCAAGGCGCTTGCGGCCAATGCACCAGTTGCCACGGCATTGGCGTGCGGGTTCATGCAGACTTTCGGGTGCTGATGCCCGAGACCCAAGCCCTGGACAGGGGCTGGCCGCTGGGCGAAAAAGCTGAAAAAGAGATTGATGAGAAAAAACGCAAGCCCAGCCGTGAGATTCGGGTGGAAGCCATGCGTGAGGTGCTGGACTTTTGCCATATGACCCGCTCTGGCGAGCGCGGCAAAGTGGTGTTGATTTACCCCGCCGAGCAAATGAACACGGTGACAGCCAACACCTTGCTCAAAACCTTGGAAGAACCACCGCCCTACACCCGCTTCATATTGGCCACCTCGGCAGCCCACGAATTGCTGCCCACCCTACGCAGCCGTTGCTTGGTCTACACCCTGAACTGGCCTGACACTGCGCCCGCTTTGGCTTGGCTGACCGCGCAATCGGTGCCACCCGCTGAGGCTGTTGCGCTGCTTCGCGCCGCCGGTGGCAGAGCGCATGACGCCATTGCCTTTTTCAACGACGGCATGAAAGCCAAAGACTGGGCTGGTTTGCCCAAGTTGCTGTTGCGCGGTGAAGCAGGCATGCTGGCCGATGCCGCTCCCGCCATGGTCTTGTCTGTTTTGCAAAAGCTTTGCCACGATATGCAAGCCATGGCCTGTGGCGCTGCGCCTAGGTACTTTGAAGCGAGCGATCTTCCCAAACCCACTGGTTTGAACACGCTGACCCAATGGTCACGGGAGTTGATGGACAGCGCCCGTACCGTGGACCATCCCTACAACCCTGGCCTCTTGCTGCAGGCTTGGGTAAGCCGTGCCCAACGTGCTTTGAATGCCGCCTGAACCATGTACACCGACTCGCATTGCCACCTGAATTTTCCTGAACTGCAAGCCAATTTGGTCGATATTCGCCAAGCCATGCAAGCTGCGCTGGTCACACGGGCTTTGCTCATCAGCACCCGCATGGAAACCTTTGCCGATGTGAACGCCATGGCCGTGGCACATGACAATTTTTGGTGTACAGCAGGTGTGCACCCCGACGAAGAGGGCGTTCAAGAGCCCACGCTTGACGACTTGCTGACCATGGGCCAACAGCCCAAGGTGGTGGGTATTGGCGAGACGGGCTTGGACTATTACCGATTGGGCGAGCGCAGTGTGGCTGATATGCAATGGCAGCGCGAGCGCTTTCGCCGCCATATCCGCTGCGCCCAAACCCTTCGCCTGCCCTTGGTGATTCACACCCGCAGTGCCAGTGCGGACACTTTGGCGATATTGAAAGAAGAGGGCGAAGACGGTGGTGGCAAGGCTGTGGGCGGCGTATTTCATTGTTTCACCGAAACCGCCGAAGTCGCCCGCGCCGCCCTAGACTTGGGTTTTTACATCTCGTTTTCAGGTATTTTGACCTTTAAAAATGCCCAAGATTTGCGCGACATTGCCGCTTGGATGCCTTTGGACCGCATATTGATAGAGACCGACAGCCCCTACCTTGCGCCTGTTCCGCACAGAGGCAAGACCAATAACCCGTCTTATGTACCATGGGTAGCCAAGCAGATTGCCAGTCTGCGCGGGCTTGCAGACGACGAGGTGGGCAGGCAGACTTCAGCCAATTTTGACCGATTGTTTCAAGGGGTTTTAAGTTGAAGTTTTACTTTAAATATTTAATTTTCAGTGTTGTTTTAATTGGATATTTTCCAGTTAAAGCAGGTTCTTATGAAGATTTTTTCAAGGCTATAGAACTCGATCAACCTGAGGTTATACAAAAACTTTTAGAGCGAGGTTTTGACCCCAACAGCCCCAACCCCCAAGGTCAACCAGCGCTGATGCTGGCCATGCAAAATTCCTCGCGCAAAGCCGCTCAAGTGCTGATGGACTGGAAAACCACCAACTTGAGCATCCATAACCCCCAAATGGAAACCCCTTTGATGCTGGCTGCCATTACCAACCAGTTGGACTGGGCGCAAAGGCTGATTGAGCGGGGCGCTGACGTGAACCAAAAGGGCTGGACGCCACTGCATTACGCCGCCACCAAGGGGCACATCGACATCATGCGCTTGCTGATTGAAAACCATGCCTACCTTGACGCCGAGTCACCCAATGGCACCACACCGCTGATGATGGCGGCGCATTACGGCACGCCCATGGCCACCAAATTGCTCCTAGAGGAGGGCGCTGACCCGCGTATCAAAAACCAGTTAGGGATTAATGCCTTGGAGTTTGCGCGCAAGGCCAACAAGCCTGAATCCACGCAATACATCGAGGCTTTTGAAGCCGCTTGGAACCAAAAATACCCTGCAAAACCTTGACAAATCAGGGTGTAGCGCGACTTAAAACCACCGCACCGCGAAGCTGACCAGGCTGATAGTTCACCGCCTTGTCATTGGGATACAGCTCGCTGAGCTTGGCCTTGACCTCGGGGCTGATTTGTTCAACTGAACCGTGACATGCCACGCACATGGGTTGAAGCACGATGGGCTTGGCGAAGTGAAATTCTTTGCCATTGGCGGTTTCAACAGTTTCTGAAAACTCCATGTCAGCTGCTTTGTCGCCACGTGCCAAAGCCGCATCAAACTGCGCCAAAGCCTTGGCTTGCCAGTCGTTGGGCACGCCCAGCACAGGATTTCTGGCGCGTGTACCCACACGGCTGAGTTTGACTTGGTTTTGTGTTGATACACGTCCAGCAATTTCTGGTGCTTGGGTATTGCACACGCCAATGGCATTCACAGCGCCGCCGTCGGCCATGGCCGATTGCAGTTTTTGGCCAAGCTCTTTGAGCATGCCGAGGCTGACGGTGCGGCTAAGGCTTAGCATGTCGCCGTCTTGGGCTTGCGCTTGAAGAACTGATAAACCCAGCAAACAAGGGGTTAAAAGCTTGATAAGGAGTTTCATGGCGACATCTCAGTTAGTTAACATAATATACATCGTATTAAACCATAAAGAGGATCAAGGTTTAAGGGTTAACAAGCTGGCATTGGTCTGAGGCGACATTTGCAGGGGTCGGTAATGGCCCGTCGCCCATTCATGTGACATGTCTTTATAGTGCTCAGAACCGATTACGCCGCTTTGTCCAGTTTGGTATATGAAGAGCGAGTTTTGCAAATCGCTCAGATCGTAAATGGCTCGCAAGGACGGCGCATGGCGACTGGCAAATGGTTCATGGGTCTCGTTGAGCCAATAGGTGCCGACATTGACGGTGAATGGATCCCCTGGGCTGGGTTCAACCACATCCAACCATTTCGCTAAAAATGGTGATTTACCCAATGGCCGATGGCTGCTGATGGCCATGTGTGCCTTACCCCATTGCCAATGGGCCACATCTTTGCCTTGTTCTTTGGACAAACGCTCCAACGCACGGGTGAAAGCCTCGCTGGAGTGATCGCCACAGGATTTGGGCGCACACCACCAAGCGTCTTGCTTGGCCATGGCGTCTTCCAACATGCTACGGAAATGGCGCTTGCCATACTGCGCGTCAAACAAGGTTTTGCCCAATTTAGGCTCAACCAAAGCACGGGTCAACTCATCGGCCCAATAGGCAAAAATCAAGGGCGCAGCGTCCTCGGTTTTCATTTCACCATTGAAGCCATGCAGGGCTTTTTTGGCAGCGGTAGTCAGCGGATGCACAGATTGGGCCGCTTGCAAATGCGGCAACAAACGCTGTGTCGACAAAGACAGGACATCGTTTTGCATGGTTTTCATGCTCTCAATGTCATGTTTGGGCTTGGCTTCGATCATTTGGGTGATACGGTCCATGCGGTGCGGCGCCACCCAGTCTTGGCCCAAGAAATGGGGGTAATCTGCTGGCGTAATGCGTTGGTTGGCGGTGGCAATCCAACCCTTTTGGCCATGGTCTTCAGGGGTTTGCTCCAAGGGCAACCATCCCGCCCAGTCGTATTTGGCGTCCCATCCCGGCGCAGGTGCCATGCCCATCAAATCGTTGTCCGCACGGCGAACAGGCACTTTGCCAATGGCTTTGTAAGCGATGTTGCCTTGGTCATCGGCCAAAACAATGTTTTGCATAGGTGAGTGGTAATCCTTAAACGATGCCAAAAAGTCCTTAACAGTGTTGACTTGGCTGCCACGCATACCTGCTACCAACGTATGGTTGTCTTCGTCCAATGCAGCCCAGCGCAAGGCCAAGACAAACTTGCTGGTGTCAATGATGTCAGCGTGAGCGCTTTGCGCGTCACTCAACACAGGGCCATGACGGGTGCGACGAACGGTGTGAACCACATCGGGTTTGCCTTTGACACGAATGCTTTCTTGGCGTGTCTCAAAAGCTTGCCAGCCTTCAGGCGCTTGGTATTGCAAGGGGTTGGCGGGGTTGATTTTTTCCAAATACAGGTCTTGCACATCCGGGCCGGTATTGGTGAAGCCCCAAGCCACGTGGTTGTTGTGACCCAAAACCACCAAAGGCATGCCGGGCAAGGTGGCGCCTATGACGTTTTGTTCGGGTGACTTCAGGTGGGCATAAAACCAAATAGCCGGTGTGCCCAAACCCAGATGGGGGTCATTGGCCAACAAAGGCTTGCCCGAGGCGGTGCGGTCACCCGAAATCACCCAGTTGTTGCTGCCCTTGCCTTCCACCAAGCCAGGCTCGCCTAAAAAAGGCACAGACAAACTGGCATGACTGCTGAAAGAAGCATTGTCCGACGTCGTGACCTTGTTGGAATACACACCCAAGGATTTGTAGAACGTGGCCAAGTCCACCTGCGTGGCAGGCGCTTCACCCGGGTAGCCAGGGTACAACTGCCACAGGTGTTCGGTATCCATCACCTTGGCAACACTTAAGCGAGATATTTCTTGCCCCCAATTACCACCTAAATCGAGTGCCATCATCAGCGCCCAACCCACGCTGTCAGCAGGCTCCCAAGCCACGCCGCTGCGACCACCGGGCTTGGTACCCAGCAACAAAAACTCAGGTGACAAGGTTTGAGTGCCTGAAGCGTAAAACGCCTGTATTCCTTTGCTATAGGCTTGCAAAGTGGCTTTCACATCCTCTGGGTAGCCGGCGTATTGCTTCTGAGCCACTTGGTAAATACCCAAAGTACGAAGCAATTTGTCCACAGGTAAAGCGGCCTCGCCCAAAATTTCGGCCAATTCACCGTGCATGATGCGGCGATTGAACTCGAGTTGCCAGCCGCGCTCTTGGGCATGGGTGAACCCCAGCGCAAACGCAGTGTCGGCCATGGAGTCGCCCTCGATATGCACCACGCCTGCACCATCGCGCGAAACTTTCACGGTTGACTTCAAGCCTGTCAGTCGCAATGTGCCCTCGTGCTGAGGTTGCGCCCTCATCAGGTACACACCGACAGCGCCCAGCACCACCAGCACCAAGGCCAACAAGCCCCCTGCCCCCCACAGCAACCGCGCCTTCATGCTTTGGCTGCCACAGGAAACTGCATGGCTTTGAATTCCAAGAACTCTTCCAAGCCATAACGACCGTTTTCACGGCCATTGCCTGATTGTTTATAGCCGCCAAAGGGCGCGTTGCCATTGAAAGGCCCGCCATTGATATCGACCTGCCCTGTGCGAATTTGTCTGGCCACTGCCACCGCATGGTCAAGGTCTGCGCTCCACACGCCGCCACCCAAACCGTAAATCGTGTCATTGGCGATGCGAATCGCTTCCTCTTCGTCTTCATAGGTCAGAATAACCAGCACGGGACCAAAAATTTCTTCACGGGCCAAGGTGTCTTTGGGCTGCACCCGCAAAACAGTGGGCTGTACAAAATAGCCTTTGTCAAACGCAGGTTTGTCGGGACCACCAGCGACGAGTTCGGCACCCTCCTCCAAACCTTGGCGGATAAAGCCCAACACACGCTCTCGTTGTGCGGCGCTGACCAAAGGGCCTAGGCGGGTGTTTTCTTCTAAGCTCGCGCCCAAAGTGAATTTGGCGATGGTGGCTTGCACCAAGGCTTTGACTTCGTCATAGCGCTTGATGGGTACCAGCATGCGGGTATGCGCCGAGCAGGTTTGGCCGCTGTTGAGCAAACAAGCGCCTATCGTGCCTTTCACCGCGGCCGCCAAATCGGCGTCGGGCAGGATGACGCTGGCAGATTTGCCACCCAATTCCAAAGTCACCCGCTTGACGGTAGCAGCGGCCAACTCGGCCACACGCTTGCCCGCACGGGTGGATCCGGTAAAGCTCACCATGTCCACCTCTGGGTGGCTGGCCAAGACCTCGCCGACCACCGGCCCCAAGCCGTTGACCAGATTGAACACGCCCGCAGGCAAACCTGCGGCGTGGATGATTTCAGTCAAGATCATGGCGTTGACGGGGGCAATTTCACTGGGTTTCAACACCACGGTGCAGCCTGCGGCCAAGGCGGGTGCCACTTTCAATGTAATTTGATTCAAAGGAAAATTCCACGGCGTGATGCAACCCACCACACCAATGGGTTCACGCACCACCAGCGAGTTGCCCACTTGCTCTTGCCAATGAAAAGCGCGGGCTGCTTTGGCGGCGTTACCCCAGTTGAAAATGGGGCCGCCGACCTGAATCATTTTGGCCATTTTGATGGGCATGCCTACCTCTCGGGCAATCGCGGTGCCCATCTCATCGGTGCGGGCTTTGAGGCCAGCGACGATTTTGTCAATATAAACACAGCGTTCTTCAACGCTCAAAGCCGACCAAGCTGGAAATGCCGCACGGGCAGCCAACACGGCCTGAGAAGCTTCTTCTGCCGTGCCTTGGGGCACGGTCGCCATGACCTCTTCGGTGGTGGAGTCGTGAACCTCAAGAACCGCAGGGTTATGGGCCTTGTGCCAAGCACCGTTGATGTAATGGCTGTCGTAAATGGTCATGCAAACTCCGCGTATTTATTAAGAAAAAAGTTGATTGTAGGCAAGCACTAAGACAAAGCCAGCAGAACTTCGTCGCCCAGCGCCAAACAACTGGTGAGCCCCGGTGACTCGATGCCAAACAGGTTCACCAAGCCTGGCAAGCCATGCACCGCTGGGCCTTGCACCACAAAGTCGGCAGCAGGTTCATCGGGACCGACGATTTTGGGACGAATTCCCGCATACGCAGGCTGCAAGGCGTTGTCGGGCAAGCCGGGCCAATAACGGCGAATTTCATCAGCAAAAGGCGCAACCCGATCGGGATGCACGGAGTAATCGTCGGGGGCATCTACCCACTCCACGTCAGGGCCAAACTTGGCTTGCTTGCCCATGTCCAAGGTCAGGTGAACCCCTAAACCCGCTTCGCTGGGCAAGGGGTAAATCAGGTGAGAAAAAGGTGATTTAACCGTCAACGAAAAATAGTTCCCTTTGGCGTAAAACGCTTTGGGCACATGCGCTGGGGCAAGCCCTTGGAAACGCTGGGCCAGCAAGGGCGCATCCAAACCCGCACTGTTGACCAGCACCGAGGTCTGCAAACACGTGCCATCCTCGGTCAGCACTTCCCAGCCCTCGGATGTTGGATGGGCGCTTTGCACACGGGTGTGCAAGACCACCATGCCACCGGCGTTCTCCACATCGGCCTGCAAACTCAGCATCAGCGCATGGCTGTCGACCAAACCTGTGCGGGGTGAATGCAAGGCAGCCACGCACGACAAAGCCGGTTCCATGGCCAAGGCCTGTTGGGCTTCTAACCATGTCAATTCCACGCCATTGGCCAAAGCTTTGGCTTGCAAATTTTTCAAGGCAGGCAATTGCTCAGGGGTGCTTGCCACAATCAATTTGCCGCATAACCAAAACGGCAGACCACGTTCTTGCAAATAGGCGCTCAGCAAAGCATGGCCTTTGACGCACAACTTGGCTTTCAAAGAGCCTGCAGGGTAATAAATGCCTGCATGCAAGACCTCGCTGTTGCGAGAACTGGTACCTGTGCCGATAGCGTCTGCGGCTTCTAAAACCCAAACGCTTTTACCGGGCGACTGTAAAGCCAAGGCTCTAGCAACCGCTAAGCCCACCACTCCCGCACCAATGACGATGGCGTCAGTATCCATGCCCATGCGCATGTGCATGTGCGGGATGGGCCCACAGCAAAAAAGCTTCACGTCCTTCGCGCAGCAAGGTAATGGGTTTGCCCACGGGCAAACACAGCTTGGTAGGCACATGGCCAAAAGGCAAACCGGTCAGCACGGGTGTTTTAACTTGTGTGCGCAACCAGTCCACCACGGTTTGCAGCTTGAAGCCTTTGTCATGGGGCGTGAGTTTGTAATCAGTAAAGGCACCCAACACAATGGCTTTTTGCTGGGTTAGGACCCCAGCGTGTAACAGTTGAGTCAACATGCGCTCTATGCGGTAAGGATGTTCAGCCACGTCTTCCAAAAACAGCACGCCGCCTTGAACGCTGGGCAAGTAAGGGGTACCCACCAAACTGCACAACACACTTAAATTGCCACCCCACAGCGTGGCGTTCTCCGCCAACAAAGCTTTTTTGGGCAAGTGGTCAAGGTCGTTAGAGGGCAGCTTCCAGCCTGCGCCCTCGCCTCGCCCTTGGGCCATGTCCTCGAAACACGCCAAGGTGATGTCGTCCATGTTCTTGGCGCCAAAGTCGGCGCAGGCATGCGGGCCCGCCCAGGTGTTGGCGCCGGTTTTGGCCATCAAACCCATTTGCAAAGCCGTGAAATCGCTGTGGCCCACCCAATGCGTGCCCCTCTTGACAGAGGCGGCAATGGCTTTGTAGGGCAAGCGCTTCAAAATTCGGGTCAGGCCATAGCCACCCCGCGAGAGCATCACCAAGTCTGCGCCACTGGCAGCAGCACGCGACACCGCCAACACCCTTGCATCATCGTCGCCCGCAAAGCGTTGCTCGCTGCTCAGCGCATCGGGGTCAAGTTGCACCTCATGGCCAAGTTGCTTTAGCCGTTTCACGCCCAAACGCAAAGCGGCTTTGTCGCGAACCGCGCCAGAAGGGGATATCAGGTAAATATGCATGGTTTTGCCGAAAAACGCATAGTCTAGAGGCTATTGCTCGCCAAGCCCTTCAAGGCCGCCAGCGCTATGGCCTCGCCATGCTCTTGCACAAAATGACCAGCCTCAGGCAACACCAAGGCTTCTTGGCAGTTGCGAATGTTGTGGCGCAAAGCCTGCATCACCTCCACACCCAAGACGGGGTCTTGTGCGCCTATGGCCATGAAGCTTTTACCTTGCCATTCGTCACGCCAAAAGCTTTGCGCTTGGCGTGAAACTGCAGCACCCTTGCTGTACTCAAACTCGGGCACCATGGGCGCAAATGCGCGTAAAGCAGCTCGGTGGCCTGCATCAGGAAACGGTGCGTTATAGGCAGCGCACTCGGCCTCGCTCATGTGCGGGTTGCCCCGCTCCAACAAGCGCCCCACATTGAACAGCGGTTTGTCAGCGCACATTTGTCGCCACGCCAAAAACCCTGCACTCAAAGGCTGCTCGCCTGTGGCCAAGGTGGTGTTCATCACCAGCAAGCCTTGGTAACGCTGAGGTGCCGCCATGGGCAAGGTCAAGCCCAAGATGCCGCCCCAGTCTTGCACCACCAAGTGGAGGTGTTGCAAATCCAAGTCCTCGATAAATTCCAGCAGCACTTGGCGGTGCCAGTCAAAGCTGTGGGCACTGTCTTTTTTAGGTTTGTCGCTTTTTCCAAAGCCCAGCATATCGGGCGCCACCACACGGTGACCCGCTTGCAAGAACACCGGAATCATTTTTCTATACAGGTAACTCCACGCAGGGTTGCCATGTAAACACAGCCAAGTGACTGGGGCGTCCTTGGGGCCTACATCGAGGTAATGCAGTCGCAAGCCATTCAGGCTGGGCAAGTCGTTCATGTAGTTAGGCGGCCAAGGGTAGTCGGGCAGATCAGCAAAGCAAGCTTCAGGGGTGCGCAGAGCGTCGTCTCGCAAAGGCCAAGACAAAGCTTGTTTTTGGGTGGCTCGTTGCGATTGGAAAAACGCTTGCAGCAATGCGGTGGATTGATGTGCCAACACCCCGCCGAGCTGCTGCGTGTGGTGGTTGAGCTGCGCTTGGGCGAACACATTCAGCACCGAACCCGCTGCACCTGTTTTGGGTTCTGTCGCACCCCACACCACCCGAGGCAAGCGTGCATTCAACATCGCGCCCGCACACATGGCGCAGGGCTCTAGGGTGACATACAAGGTGCAGTCTTCCAAACGGTAGTTGCCCAAGTGCTGGGCTGCGGCACGCAGTGCCAACACCTCGGCATGGGCGGTAGGATCGTTCAAACCAATGGGTGCGTTGTGCGCTTGTGCCACCACTTGGCCTTGGTGAACCACCACTGCGCCCACTGGCACCTCGCCTTGGGCAGCGGCCAGTTCTGCTTGCGCCAATGCCAATTGCATGAAGTGTTCGTCATTCATGCGTGACAATGTAACCCATGCATTTAACTTTTCCTCGCACCTTTTTTGGGCTCGCTCTGGTGTCAGGAACGCTGCATCTCGCATGGGCTGCCAATCCGCAACCGCAGCTTCTCTATGCTTCGCAAGACAACTGCAAACTGATACGTGGCTACAGCCGCAACGACTTGGAGGGTGTGGCCAAAGAGTTTGGTGTGCCAGTCAGTAAAGTCAGCTACGTCAAGCCGGTTTGGGGCAAAGGCCCCGAAGGTCGGCCCCAATGCATGATGGTGTTCAACACACCCAAGGGAAAAATATCTTGCACAGTATTCAATATATTGAAAACCGATTTTGTGTTTGGGCAAGCAGTACCGGTCAAGGGAAATCCCGCTATTTGCATGGCACCATTGGGCACGACCAAGCCCTGATCAAATCGCTTACCCATTGTGCTTGGATGAACCTATTTCACACAATAAAAATTAACTTGTGCGAATTGCACTTCCGCGTGTGAACGAACAGGCGTAGGGTTGCGAGTGTCAGGCGACACCACTTGCCTGTCTGGCAAGGCCCAAAATAGATGGTCGAGTGATACACCACCGTTCCAGTCTCCCAAGATGGACAAATACTCATATTCTTTTTCTGTTGGCAAGCGAGCTTGCACCATCTGACAGGCTTCTTTGGCAATGCTTGGGTTGGGCGCTTGGTTGATGGAAGAACCCGGCGCCCCAACCAACACCAAGATGCGGTTGCCCATGATGATCATGGTGGGGAAACTGGTTTTTTGAAAATGCCTAACCATCTGCAGGCCGATTTTTTGCATCACACTCTCGGGCCTGCCTTGGTCTTGAAAACTGACCGACTCTCCCTTGGGCAAGACCACGTGGATGGTGACCAATACATCGCCCCTACAGCCCGGTGCATAACTTTAGGTTCCCCATACAAAGCCCTTGACTTTGCTGAGCATGGCCTCATTCGTGGTATCAAAGCGCTGGTTGTTTTTCACACCCTCCAAAATTTGGGAAGCGCTGCCAGGGTTGGCGAACTCCAGTCGCGTGTTTTGCGGATTGATATTTCGAGACAAGGAATTAACCGAGGCTTTCAGCGTGGCCTCTAGCGTGATGTCCATGCCCACGCCTTCGGTGGCCAAGGCCCTGTTTTTGTCTACCAACTCATCCATTTTTTTAATTGCGTACACCGCCTCAGGCGCATTCACCCCCAAAGAGATCAAGCCTTTCAAATGCCCCATGGCTTGGTTCACCATTTCATTGCGTGAACTGCCATAGGCATCTTGATACTGGCACAGGTCTTGACCGCGTAAAAAGAATACCGTCGGCCATAAAGTTAATTTTTCTACCGCCCATGCATGAGGAATGCATTGCATCAGCATGATGAACACACAGATGGCGGTGCCGCGTGGCCACCTGATGAAATTCATACGCTTACTCAAACTATTGTTGTTATGTGAATAAGCATAACTGTGATCATCATGCTTTGATTGATACAGATCAATTGCAAAGCACATAAGTCTCCTACATTGATCTCACCCTAACTGGAGAAGACAATGCAAATAGGCAAAGAAAAACTGCTGTGGATGCTTGAGAAGATGCACCAAATTCGTTTCTATGAAGAAACCATGGCGGCGGTCTATATGGAGGGGAAGTTACCGCCTGCCATCCAAAAGGGCTTGGCATTTGACATTGGCGCAGGACCTGTTCCTGGCGAAATGCACTTGGCAGCTGGTCAAGAGCCTGTCGCTGTTGGTGTTTGTGCCCATTTGAACGATGACGATACGGTGGTTGGTACACATCGCCCCCACCACTTTGCTATTGCCAAAGGTGTTCCCTTAGACGCCATGACGGCAGAAATGTTTGGCAAAGTTACAGGGTTGGGTAAGGGCAAGGGTGGTCATATGCATTTGTTTGACAACGCTCATAAATTCAGTTGCAGCGGCATTGTGGGTGCCAGTATGCCGATTGCCTGTGGTGCCGCACTGGCCGCTAAAAAAATGGGCAAGAACTGGGTATCGGTCGCGTTTTTTGGCGAAGGTGCTGCCAACCAAGGCTCATTTCACGAATCCATGAACTTGGCAGCGCTGTGGAAGTTGCCCGTGATTTTTGTCTGTGAAGACAACCAATGGGCTATCTCAGTACCCAAAGCCAAAGCCACCTCGGTAGATTGGGTCACAGACCGCGCCGCAGGCTATGGCATACCCGGCATTCGTGTCGCTGAAAACGATGCACTGCATGTGTTCGAGTCGATCGCCCCTGCCATCACACGAGCTCGGCATGGTGAAGGCCCTAGCTTGATTGAGGTAAAAACCGATCGCTACTTTGGTCACTTCCAAGGCGACCCAGAAACCTACCGTCCCAAAGACGAGGTCAGTCGCTTGCGTGTCAACGACCCGATTCCCAAATTGGCGCAAATGCTCAAAGACAAATCCTTTCTCACTGACCAAGAGGAAGCAGCTTTGGTCAAAAAAACCCACGAAGCGGTTACACAGGCATTCGAGTTCGCCAGAACCAGCGCCTATCCGCAAGCGGCAGACGCCCTGTTAGACGTTTTTGTGCAAGAGCATTCCCACAACTGGACACCAGCATGAAAACCAACCGCATATTGACCATGGCACAAGCCATCTCTGAGGCGATGGCGCAAGAGATGACGCGAAACGCTGACGTGTTCGTGATGGGCGAAGATATTGGCAGCTATGGCGGCATCTTTGGCGCGACTGGCGGATTGCTGGATAAATTTGGCAAAGACCGCGTGATGGACACGCCCATTTCCGAAACCGCTTTCATCGGGGCCGCCACAGGTGCAGCCGCAGCTGGTTTACGACCGATTGTCGAGCTGATGTTTGTCGACTTCTTTGGTGTTTGCATGGACCAGATCTACAACCACTTGGCTAAAATCACCTATATGTCGGGTGGCCATGTGAAGCTGCCTGTTGTCCTGACCACTGCCATTGGCGGGGGCTACAGCGATGCGGCGCAACACTCGCAATGTTTGTACGCCACGTTTGCACACATGCCAGGGCTGAAAATAGTCGTACCTTCCAACGCCTACGATGCCAAGGGCTTGATGATTCAAGCCATTCGTGACGACAACCCCGTGATGTTCATGTACCACAAGGGCATCATGGGTTTACCGTGGATGTCTTACTTGAGCGGCAGCAGCAACGCTGTCCCTGAGGACAGTTACACCATTCCTTTTGGGCAAGCCCATGTGATGAAAGAAGGGACAGACCTCACCATCGTCAGCATCAGCCAAATGGCGCAGAAATCAATGCTCGCCGCCAATGAGTTGGCCGAACAAGGCATTCATGCGGAGGTGATTGATTTGAGAACCCTTGTTCCCATGGACACCGAGACAGTGCTGAAGTCCGTTCGCAAGACAGGACGGTTGTTGGTCGCCGATGAAGACTACCTCGGTTTTGGTTTAACGGGTGAAATTGCAGGCTTGATTGCCGAAAACCTTGACACCATCAAGCTGAAAGCGCCCATCAAACGCTTGGCTGTCCCCAATGTACCCATTCCCTACAGCCGCCCCATGGAACAGTTTGTCATTCCCCAAGTGGGGGGCATCGTCAATGCTGCACTCAACTTGATGGACTCCATCACCTTGCAAAAGCAGGTTGCATGAGCGCAGTTATTTTGCTCGATGCGGCATGGGATGGTGTGGCCCCTGGGGTAGAAGCCTTGTTAGACTCATGGGCTGTAGGTGTGGGTGTACCTGTCGTGAAAGGACAGACACTCGCAACCGTGGTCTTGGTCAAGGCCTCCATAGATATCGAAGCGCCGGCCAATGGGCACTTGAGCGCTATCTATGTGAAAGCCGAAGAGTCATTTGTTGCAGGCAAGGTGTTGGCAGAATTTCAAGCGAATAGCTGAACGAGTATTCAATTGCGCTGGTAATTGAGCAAACTGCCTCGGTAAGGCGTCAGATCGCTCAGAGGTAAAAGAATATCGCTTTGCTTCAGTCCAAAGCCATGACTCGCCATGCATTTATTGAAGGCACTGCGTTGACCTCGGTTGGGGTCAATGATCAGCACTTGGGCATGGCTTGCGGCATGTCGCTGTATAAAGTCCGCCAGTTGCGCGGGATGGTTGCGCTCATACAGCACATCGCTGCCAATGATGAGATCAAACTCACCCAGTAAGGGGTTATCACGTTCCCAGTGACCTCTTTGGTAAGCCATCACGGGCAAGGCGTTCAAGACTAAATTGGCTTGTAAAAAACGCTCAGTGTAGGGGTGGTAGTCCGACGCGGTGACATTGCCCAAGCGCCTATGAATCACCAAACTGGCCAAGGCCAAGCCGCAGCCAATTTCAAGAATACGTAAATTCTCTAAAGGCCAAGTCTGCATGAGATCGGCCATTTTTTGCGCAGAAGGCCACACCAAACCAAACAAAGGCCAAGTGGCGGAGGACACACCCAGTGCCAAGGCCTCACCAAAGGGGTCATGCCATTGTTGTTTGTCTAGCAGGGAGCGAATATTCAAGTCTGCGCCGCCTGCAATAGCGACCATTTCGCGCTTAACCAAATAGCCCAAACCGCTTGAATCGGTTGGGCTTGAAGTCAAAATCGGCGTTTTCTGGGACCGCTGGGTCCTTTGCCTTCAATGTGTCGAAAGGTAATGCGACCCTTGGTCATGTCGTAAGGAGAAAGCTCCAATGTGACCTTGTCGCCCGCCAAGATGCGTATGTGGTGCATGCGCATTTTTCCGGCGGTGTAGGCCACGAGTTCGTGGCCGTTGTCCAAAGTGACACGGTAACGCGAGTCGGGAAGCACCTCGCGCACCATGCCGGACATTTCCAGCATTTCTTCTTTGGACATCTTCCGGCCTAAAGCGTCTGGCGCTTAATCGGCGGATTTGATGTTAGAAGCTTGCAAGCCTTTGGGGCCGGTGGTCACGTCGAAGCTGACGCGCTGACCTTCTGCCAAGGTCTTGAAACCTTGATTTTGGATTGCTGAAAAATGAGCGAACAAATCTTTGCCGCCGTCTTCGGGAGTAATAAAGCCAAAACCTTTGGACTCGTTAAACCATTTCACTGTACCTGTTGCCATGTATTGCATTTCTTTAAAAAAAAGGGAAGCCCCCCTCGGGGTCGAAGGTCAAGAAGGCGATGAGACGAAGGGAGAAATACCGTGTAAGGGGCAGAACTAGAAACGCGCTACAACGACAAAAACTTGATATCGAAGCAAAGGACTATGCCTTGTATTTGGAAATAAAGCAAATTTATTCTGTTTTTGGGCTAATATGACTCCTATGAGCGACATTCGAACTCTGCGCCACGTTTTGAACCAGCACCGTACTTTGGCAGTTGTCGGCCTCTCAGCCGACTGGTTTCGTCCCTCTTACTTTGCTGCCAAGTACATGCAAGAACACGGTTACCGCATCATCCCTGTCAACCCCAAATACCCCGAAATACTGGGGGAAAAGTGTTACCCCTCACTCAAAGACATTCCATACCCTGTAGATATCGTCGATGTGTTTCGCAGGCCTGCTGACACCCCAAACATTGCCCAAGAGGCCGCCGAGATCGGTGCCAAAGTGTTGTGGTTGCAACTTGGCGTGGTTAATGAAGAAGCACAGCGCATCGCCGGAAAAGCCGGTTTGACCGTCATCATGGACCGCTGTGTGAAGATTGAACATGCCCGTTTGTTTGGTGGACTGGGCTGGTTTGGCGTCAACACCGGTGTCATTTCCGCTCGCCGCCCTCTACCTCCACATTGACACACCATGGCTGATCGCAAGTTTGGTTTTGATACTTTGAGCCTTCATGCGGGGCAAATTCCCGATGCCGCAACCGGCAGCCGAGCTGTCCCCATTTACCAAACCAGCTCCTATGTGTTTGACAGCCCAGAGCACGCAGCAAGCCTCTTTAACTTGCAAACCTTTGGCAATGTCTACTCCCGCTTGTCCAATCCTACGGTAGCGGTATTGGAAGAACGCATTGCGGCACTCGAAGGTGGCAGAGCCGCTGTAGCCACAGGCAGCGGCATGGCTGCGCAAATGATTGCCTTGCTAAACGTGTGCCAAGCCGGCGACCACATAGTGGCCGCTCGTACGCTTTATGGCGGCACGCACACACAGCTTGGTGTGAACTTCAAAAAGCTGGGCATAGAAACCACTTTTGTTGACAGCACAGACCCAGAGAACTTCGCCCGTGCCATCACACCGCAAACCAAGGCTGTATATGCCGAGACCATGGGCAACCCCTCACTGAATGTGCTGGATATCGAGCCTGTCGCCAAGTTATGCAACCAAGCCGGTGTGCCCCTTTTTATTGACAATACATTTGCCAGCCCTTACCTTTGCCAACCCTTGTCGTGGGGAGCAGCCATCAGCTTGCATTCGGCAACCAAGTTCATTGGTGGCCACGGCACAACCATGGGCGGCATCATTGTGGAGTCGGGCAAGTTTCCATGGGACAACGGGCGCTTTGCCACCATGACCGAGCCGTCCCCTGGCTACCACGGTGTGCGTTTTTACGAGACCTTTGGCGACTTTGGTTTCACCATGAAATGCCGCATGGAGGGTATGCGTACCTTCGGCCCAGCGCTCTCCCCCTTCAATGCGTTTTTGCTGCTGCAAGGCGTGGAAACTTTATCCCTGCGCATGGATCGCCATTGCAGCAATGCGTTAGCTGTTGCCAAACACTTGCAGCAACACCCCAAAGTAGCGTGGGTCAATTACCCAGGCTTGTCAGACCACCCCGACCATGCTTTGGTGCAAAAGTACATGCCCAAGGGTGCAGGTGCGGTGTTGAGCTTTGGTATCAAAGGTGGCGCAGCAGCTGGGCAAAGCTTTATCAACAACGTTGAGTTTTTGTCGCACTTGGCCAATATCGGGGACGCTAAAACCTTGGTGATTCACCCGGCTTCCACCACCCACAGACAACTGAACGAAGAGCAGCAAATTGCGGCAGGCGTACCTCCCGATTTGATTCGTTTGAGTGTGGGCTTAGAAACCTTGGACGATATATTGTGGGACATTAACCAAGCCCTTGCAGCAAGTTAATACAAAGGTGTCTTTTTTGTACCCATTCATGCATACTCGAATCGACAAACGTTTGTTCATGACTTTGGCTTTTATATCTTTAACGGCAAACAGCCAGCATTTATTCGGCAACCCCAGTTGTGCAAACTGGCTGAAGTTGCCGCATACAGAAAAGACAACTTGGCTCAATGCTTTTCTTGTTCCATTGAATTTAACCAATGTTTCAAGAAAAAAACCCAAAGAAGATAAATTTTCCAAGCTGCAATCTATGGATTCAGTCGTTGTATATGTGGATGGTTTCTGTGATGCAAACATTGAAGAATTTGCCTCCGTGGGGGCAATTAAGATCTTAGATGAATTGACCAAGTAACAAATTACACAAAAGCCGTGTCACAGGCTGAGCCATGTCGAGATGCCCCAAAGCATCAGGTATAAAGATGAGCCTATAAGTAGCCCAGTATTTGCAAAAGTACCCATGAATTTTGCGGCAATAAGACCCCACAGAGGTATCAACTGCTGGGCATGGACGCCAAGGAAATGGGCAGGCCGAATGTCCTTGTACAAATGCCACCCGACAAGGGGAATACCTTGACCAGCTGGAGGCTGATTTCCACCCAGCATGAACTCACTGATGGTTGAGAGCACAAAGGTCATGGTCAATCCAATGATCACGCCCAGCGTTTCAACCCGCAGGTCTGCGCCTTTTTGTTCTTGCCAAATTTCCCAAGCCAACCAAGCTTGTGAAAAGGTCAAACCAACAGCAGCGACTGCCATCACGCCAAACATGAAGGCATGGAAGGGGTCGCTGACGTTGTAGTGCGATGCAGACGCTTGAGACGCTTGATAGCTGATGTAGACCACTTCAAACAGTGAAGTCGATACCAGCAGCGCCACTATCCAAGGGTAGACAGGCATATGATCAAGGTGAGAGTTAGCTACCTTGAGGACCCAAACTGTTGTCAATGCAAACAAGGCCGTTGACAACATGAACTTCATGGGTTTGACCCAGACGCCAACCTCACGAATAAGCCTGTGGTCGCTAAGTGACCACGCGTAGCTAAGTACCAAAGCAACAAGCATGATCAGCCCATAGCTCACCAAGAACTTAGAAGCCCAGCTAAGAGACTGCCACTCTAAAGCCATCCCATTTTGAATTTGGTACCACTGGTTCATATGCGTTAAATTACATCACTGAAAATGGAATTGAGATGAAACAACTGACTTTTTATTTCGACTTTATCAGTCCTTATGCCTACTTGGCTTTTCATCAATTGCCTGAGGTTTTGAAGGGCTTTGACTATCAGGTTCGCTACCAGCCTGTGTTGTTTGGCGGACTGCTGCAACACCACGGACAACTCGGTCCTGTAGAGGTCGTTGGTAAGCGAGAGTGGACTTACCGCCAATGCTTGTGGCTGGGGCGGCAACTCGGCATAGATTTGCAATTACCAGCTGCTCATCCTTTCAACCCATTGCCACTGATGCGGCTTGCCATTGCCACCAGTGCTGAAGGTTATCCCAGCCGACGTGTTTGTGACACCTTGTTCAAGTTTGTCTGGGCAAGCGGTAACAATGTTTCTGATCCAGCAAAACTGGAGGAGTTAAGAGCGATGCTGAATCCGACGCGCTCTCCCGAGGCCGAGGATGTGAAGTTACAGTTGCGAAAGTTCACCGAACAAGCCATCACCAATGGTGTGTTCGGGGTGCCAGCGATTCAGGCGGACAGCGAAGTTTTCTGGGGCTTTGATTCACTTCCTATGTTGCGACAGTATCTTGAAGGCGATAGCTGGTTCAAAGAACGAGTTTGGACTGAAGCTGGAAAGCTTCCCGTAGGTATTGAACGAAAGCGTTAGTACGCCTAGTCTGCATCGCCACTGCGATGGCACTCCACACATTGGTCAAATTGTTTGATGCCTTCTTCCTCATGCTCTCTGCGGATTTTTTCAAGCGAATGTTCATGACAGCCATAGCATGTGTAGCGCTTGTAATCATTTGCAATGTGACAGGTTGAACATGCGGCTGAATGCTTTGTGTCAAGCGCGAAAAATTTACCATGATCGAATGTGGCTGGTGTCCACTTGGTCAGCGCATGGCATTGGGCGCAGTTTCCTTTGATTTTTTCATGCAGAAAGTCGCTTGGAACTTGATGGCAAGTCTGGCAGTTCTCTCTTGCCGCTGCCTTGATCAACGAGTGATCAAATTTTCTTGTCTGCTGGTAACGGATGACGCCCTCACGATCACTGTGACACGAAACACAGCTTTCACGACTTAGATCTTTATGAAAAGTTGCAGAAGTTAAAGGTTTGGCAAGTGGCAAGCCCTTGCTGGTCAATCGACCAATATCTGATAGATGGTGACAAGACGTACATTTTTTAGAGTCAATCCCTTGAAATACAGTGTGGCAAGCAAAGCAATCACCATTCAATGCTTGATGCTCTTTGATTAAGCGTCCTGGCGCAATCATCAGATGCGCATAGGTGAAAGAAAGAAAAGCAATCACCAACAAAATGACGAGCACAATTATTTTGAGAGTACGGCTCATACCCATTCCCAAAAAAAGAATATGCTGAAAATATGCCCCAAGGCCAATACCGCAAAGACAATAAAAATTGGAATATGGACCAGACGCCATTGCGCCATGGCCTTCACAGCCAGAGAATCCCAATAAATTGAACGCTCAATTTCAACGGGTGATAAACCTTGCGCAGCAAAATTCTCTCGCTCAGCCTGAACAAATTGCTTTGACTGTTTCAACAGCATTTTTCCAACAAGTCCACTCACCACATTTATCCCCATGGCAAAAGTTGCCAGCCATGGCAAGATGGCATTGAAGTGAATGCCAGAATGAATCAAAACCATGGCAGACCCCAGCCAGGTTCCAAACTCATGCAACCTGAGAAGTGTTTGAGGATTGCCAGATGTCACCCACTTTCGCTTGCGAGCAGAGTAATAAAGTGACACCAATATCAAAAGCGCTCCAGGAATTCCCAGATAGCGACCCACCCATACCAAATGGAACTGATGCAGTACATAGTCACCCGCAAGGGTGGCAACTGCAAGCAAACCTAACATCAGACCAAAAGGCAGCACATGTCTTTGCCAGAGTGAGTAATTCATCTATGCATACACAGCAAAGTCTGAGGCTATCGAGAAAAAAAGTGGAAACCTTGTCATTGGTATTGAGCATAGGGACAATGGCCGCGCTCAATTTGACATACATCAAGGAATGCCTAAAGCAGTCCAGATGGATATAAAAATATTTATCTCTTTACCCTAGACCCAACGAGCTCACCACGCATCTGGCGGCAGCCAAGTCCCAACCTGCCCAGCCACAGCTTTTAAAAAAGACTGGTTTATTTTTGTCATAAGCCCCTGAAACTTCACCGCGCACCAGTGCTTGCAAGGTTGGGAAAGTCGTCACATCCAATCCTGCTTGCAACAAGTCCCCAGCTTCATGGTCTGCGTCGCGGGTATCCACAAACACTTGCCCATGCTGGGCCATATAGACACATACCTCGGGTGCCCACTCAACCATAGCGGGTGTGAATGCACCGATAGCACAAACAAATGCATCCTCTCGAGTAAGAGTTCGTAAAGCAACCTCTTGGGCACTGGTTGCGCTCACCACCAAACTGCACTCAGCTAATGCATCGTCAGCGCTTTGTGCGATTTGTGCACTTAAACCCATTGAATGAGCCTCGTCAACCAATGCCTGTGCACTGGCGCGTGTTCGCGAGGACACCATGACATCTTTCACACCCAAACCCTCTGCAAACGCATGTAAATGCGCGCGTGCCTGAATGCCTGCACCCACCAACAGCAATTTACCAGCGGGATTGGGGGCAAGCTTTTGCGCAGCCAGTAAAGACACCGCAGCGGTTCTGTGCGCCGTCATGGTAGGACCATCGAGCGAGCACAAAAGTCGACCATCACGAACATCAAACACCATCACCTCGCCCTGTATGGCAGGCAAGCCACGTGAGGGGTTGTCTGCTACCCAAGTAATGAGTTTGGTGATAGCGAGTTTCGTATCAGACGCTGGCATAACAAATAAACTGCTTTGGTCTGACAATCGCTGCACCAAGCGCGGCGGCACCACGACCGAGGTGTCACACAATAAACGTTCTATCTCCTGCGCTAGCAACTGATAGGGCAATGCGTCTGCAGTCTGTTGAGCGTCGAGTTTCATCGTGACTTTCCCTTTAAGCAAATTTTGACAGATCTGTGACTGGCAGTTTTAAACTACAGGCAAAATACCCAATATGAACGCGCCCCCTTTGACGCCCTACTCTCCCGTATTGCTCGACGCTGTCGTTGTTGGAGCAGGCTTTTCTGGCCTTTACCAATTACTCCTTTTACGCGACAAACTGGGTTTATCAGTCAAAGTTTTGGATACTGCGCAAGGAGTTGGAGGTACCTGGTACTGGAACCGGTACCCCGGAGCACGGTGTGATTCTGAAAGCCACTCTTACGCCTACTATTTTTCAAAAGAACTGCTAGATGAATGGGAATGGTCAGAGCGGTATCCGCAGCAACCGGAAATTTTGCGCTACCTCAACCATGTCGCTGACCGGTTCGAACTTCGACCCGATATTGTTCTTGGCATCAGAGTCCAAAGCGCTCATTATTCAGACACAGATAACCGATGGCATATCACGACCGATACAGGTCAAACATACATCGCCAAGTATTTCATCACGGCTGTTGGCTGTTTGTCTTCTGCCAATATTCCCACCATTTCAGGGCTTGACTCATTTTCGGGTCAATGGTTTCACACGGGGGAGTGGCCCCATGTAGGCGTTGATTTCACGGGTAAAAATGTGGGTGTCGTCGGCACAGGATCGACCGGCATTCAAGTCATTCCCGTGATTGCAGAGCAAGCCAAGCATTTGACGGTATTTCAGCGAACTGCCAACTACAGCATTCCTGCGCGAAACAAGCCGCTGGATGATTCCTTTAAGCGTTACGCAAAAGAAAATGCCGATCACTTTCGTGAAGTGATGACAAGCAATACCAATGCACACCCGTTTCGTATTTCAGAACGCTTAGTCCATGACGTGAGCGATGAAGAGCGCAACCAAATTTACGAAGCAGCATGGCTTAAAGGCGGCCTGCAATTTCGCGCCACATTCAAGGATTTGCTACAAAACCCTGATTCAAATCGAACTGCGGCTGATTTCATTCGAAACAAAATTCGCCAGACAGTTACCGACCCCATTAAAGCAGAGCAACTCAGCGATATTGACCATCCTTTTGCGGCTAAGCGCCCGCCCATCGACAGCGGTTATTTTGAGACCTTCAACGCTGACCATGTGGATTTGGTCAACCTTCGTGAGACTCCCATTGAGTGCATCACTCCCCAAGGCATCAAAACCAGCACTGCTGATTTCAATTTAGACATTATTGTTTTTGCCACGGGCTTTGATGCCATGACGGGCTCTTTGTTGAAGATGGATATCCAAGGCCGAAATGACGTGACCTTGCAAAAAGCTTGGCAGGCAGGCCCCTTGAATTACCTCGGTCTTCAGGTGCCAGGCTTTCCCAATATGTTCACTGTTACCGGTCCTGGCAGCCCCTCGGTTTTATGCAATATGCCGCCAGCCATTGAACATCATGTTGAATGGATCACGAACTGCATAGAGTATCTGCATACAAATAAGATTGATTCCATTGAGGCCAGCCAAGAAGCAAGTGAAAGCTGGGTTGCCACTGTCAACGCAGCTGCCAGTGAAACCCTTTTGCCGCAGGCCACGCATTCTTGGTATTTAGGTGCCAATGTGCCTGGCAAACCCCGTGTCTTCATGCCCTACCCTGGGGGCTTCTTGCGCTACCGCACTATTTGTGAAGAGATCGTCAATAAGGGTTATGCTGGTTTTATGGTGGGACGTGAACCAGCAAGTCAAACAGACAAGTAGCGCTTTTTGATATCGGCATTGTTATTGAGCTCGGCAATACTCCCCTCGAACACGTCGCAGCCTTTATCAATCACTACGGCACGGTCAGCCAAACCCAAACAAAAATGCAAGTTTTGCTCTGCCAAAACGATGGTGGTTCCGTGTTGACGCAAATTTTCAATCAAGTCACCAATTTTTTGAACCATGATGGGTGCCAACCCCTCACTGGGCTCATCAAGAAGCAATAAGCTTGGGTTCCCCATCAAAGCTCGTCCTATGGTCAGCATTTGCTGCTCACCACCCGACAGCAAACCTCCCATGCGTTGCCTCAAGGGATATAACAGGGGCAACATCTCATAGACACGCTCAAGCGTCCAAACCTGCTCCCCCTGTTGCCCAAGCTTGGCTGCGATGATCAAGTTATCTTGAACGGACAATCCCGTAAAAATTTGTCTGTCCTCAGGAACAAAACCAATACCGATCCTGGCAATCTGGTGTGAGGGCATGCCAGTGATGTCTTTTCCATTCAACTGTACGCGGCCAGCACTCGCTGCAATAACCCCTGCAATAGCTTTCATACTCGTGCTTTTGCCAGCACCGTTTCGCCCCAGCAGTGCCAAAGTTTCGCCGCGGTGCACTTTCAGCTTCAGGCCAAACAAAACCTGACTGCTGCCGTAACGGACATCCAATCCAACAACATCAAGCATGACGTTCATGCGCAAGCTCTTTGGGAGTGCCTAAGTAGGCCTCGATCACATCGGGATTGTTGCGAATTTGCTCGGCAGAACCTTGCGCAAGTAACTTTCCATAGGACAAAACATAAATATGCTGAGCGATACGGAAAACCACATCCATATCGTGTTCAATCAAAACGATGGTGAGTCCACCTTTTTGCCAAAGCGAGTACACCGTGTCAATCATCTGGGTTCTCTCTTCTGGACCCATACCCGCCACAGGCTCATCGAGCAGCAAAACTTTGGGCCGCAGCACCAAAGCCAGCGCAATATCAAGGAGTTTTTGATCGCCATGGGACAGATTGCCGCTAACCACATTGGCCTTGTGGTGCAGTCCCAAAAGTTCCATTACCTCCATGGCTCTGTCACGGGTTTGAGCAAGCGGAAAACTGCCGTGCATTTGTGCTGATTTCCCCAAAGGCGATTGAAGAGCCCCTCTTAAGGATTCTTCCACCGTCAAAGTTTTAAAGAGTTTTGCAACTTGAAAGGCTCTGCCAATTCCCTTGCGGATAATTTCACTGCTGGACAAGCCCACAATATTTTCATCCTCGAGCAACATCTTGCCCGCATCTGGCTGCAAAGCACCAGAGATGAGGTTGAAAAAAGTGGTTTTACCCGCACCGTTGGGGCCAATCACTGCCGATAAAGAGCCGCGGGGAAAACTCATAGAAACATCTGATGTGGCAGTCACGCCACCAAAGGATTTGCTTAAGTGTTCAATGCGCAGCATCAGCTGGCACCATCCAAGGTTCGAGCAGGTGGAACACCGCCATAGGTTTGCCAGGTTGAGCCAGCCAGCCAGCCACAATCAACAGGCAGATTGATGCCCGTGACAGCAGAAGCTGCGGGTGAAAGCAAAAAACCAATGGCATCCGCCACCTCTTCAGGCCTGACCATGCGGCCCATGGCTGCTTGGGCATGAAGATCCGAGGGGTTACGGTCACCCCTGTCAATGGCCGCTTGCAAGCCTTCAGTCAAGGTGTAGCCAGGCGAGACCGCATTGACTCTGACCCCAGAGCGACCCCATTCAGCAGCCAAACAGGCAGTGATAGATATGACAGCAGCCTTGGCGGGCGCATATGCATGCAAAGGAATCGAACGCGAACCAGTGATAGACGCAATATTGACAATGGCACCATGACCTTGCTCTGCCATTCGAGTACCGAAAACAGCACAACAAAGGTATGTTCCGCGTTGATCAACCGCAATCACTTTGTCCCATTCAGCCATGCTCAGTTGTTCGGGTGGCAATTTACGTTGCAAGATACCCGCACTGTTGACCAAGCCAGACACAGCCCCATGGTTTTGAAAAATCAATGCCTCAACTTCACGAACCATGGCTTCTTCCAACACATCACAGGCATAAAAAGCAGCAACGCCAGTTCTTTGTGTTGTGGCTTCAGACCAAGTGCCCGGTAGATCGAGGGCTACAACAGTGTCACCTCGGGCAACCAAGTGGCGCACGCAGGCCGCGCCAATACCACTCGCCGCACCGGTGACAACGCTTAATTTTTGTGGGTTCATGTCTTGCTACCCTTTCGTTTAATTTTTTGGAACAGATCAAGAGAAAAATCAGTGATACCGCGTTTGAACCCTAGCGCAAACAAAAGTACCACCAAGCCCAAAGCTAAGCCGTGGTACTCGGTTGTGCGAGTGATGATGTCATTGAACAACAGCAGCAAAGCAGCACCTACGACAGGACCGATGAACACATGCAAGCCACCCATCATGATCATGAAAATAGCGTCACCTGACATGGTCCAGTAACCAAAATCAGGGAATGCACCCGATACAAAGAGCGCCATCAAGACGCCACCGATACTGGCCATGCAACTCGACAAAATAAATGCATACAGTTTGATTCGCCAAACGTCGATACCCAAGAATGCTGCACGCTCAGAACTGTCGCGCACCATTCGCAGAGTTGCACCAAAAGGCGACTGCAAAATAATTCGCATCAGCAACAAGCACATTACACCCAGCACACATGAAAACCAATACAAAGTGGTGTGGTCAGACAAGTTAATGCCTAAAAAGGGAGGGCGAGGAATGCCTCCCATCAAGCCTTGGTCACCGCCGGTCAGGGAAGTCCATGTCAGGATTACGCTATGTATCAGCATTTGAAAAGCCAGGGTTAAAAAAGAAAAATAGATTTCTTTCAAACGCACACAGATTGCACCAATGAGCAATCCCAATATGCCACTGAATGCAACAGCCCCAAGAATGGCAACAGGAATAGAGACTTGTGTTTTTTGCATCAGCAAACCAAACACATAGGCACCGCTGCCAAAAAACATCGCATGGCCAAACGACACCATGCCGCCATAACCCACCAAAATATTCAGCGAACTTGCAAAAATACCCAAGGCAGCTAAACGGATGACGAAATCTTGGGTAACCCTAGACTGGGTTAGCAGGGGCAGCAAAGACAAAAGCACCAGTGCAGCCAAAGCCCAGCCGAGGTCATATCGTAAGGTGTTGTGCGATCTCATGTGCGAGATTCCTTACCGAGCAAACCATTGGGTCGCAAAATCAAGATAAGCACCATCGCTAAAAACATCAAGCCCTCTACAAAAAGAGGAAAGCCTATGGTGCCAAATGAACGTATGAGCCCAATCAACAAAGCGCCTACTAAAGCTCCACTGACAGAGCCCATGCCGCCAATGACTGTGACAATGAATGACTCAATCAGAATGGAAAAACCCATGCCGGGTGACATGGAACGCACAGGTGCTGCCAGACCGCCAGCCAAACCAGCAAGTACCCCACCAAAAGCAAATACAGCCGCGTAAATGAGGCTGGTATTAATGCCCAATGCAGAAGTCATGGTCGGATTTTGAGCCGCTGCACGAATAATCTTGCCAGTGCGAGAGAAGGTCAAAATACCCCATAGCGCTAACGCAATCAACATGGCTGCAGCGATGAGGTAGACATAAAAGACAGGCACCACCCCACCCGCAATGAAAAATGGGGGGGCTTGAAACGCCTCAGGCATTCCCATGGATAAAAATTCAGCACCCCAAACAATTTTGACGACGTCGTCCATGATCAGCACAACCGCATAACAAACTAGCAGTTGCATTAGCACGTCGGCCTTGTAGACACGCCGCATGAGAAATCGTTCAAAAAGAAAGCCAAACAAACCAACACCAATGCCCGCCGCCACCACGGCCAACGCAAAATTACCAGTCAGTCTGTAAGCAGTCAGGGCAAGGTAAGCGCCCAACATGTAAAAAGAACCGTGCGCAAAATTGACCACACCCAGCACGCCAAAAATAAGGGTTAATCCTGCTGCAACCAAAAAAAGCAAAGAACCAACGATCAGACCAGTACCCATTTGGGTAACGATGCAAGACGCAGACGAAAAGCACTCAAGGAGGGCTTGAGGATTCACGCTACGCACCTAGTGGAATACAAGGTGCAAAACATCAGGCAAAGCCTTTGCGCTTTTTCCACTCTGTTTCCAATTCGGTAATTTGTTTCCAACTGCCAGGGACTGGGCTTTTCATATAAGGCTCTTTACCCGTCAACTCTCCCCATGCGAGCGCATAGTCAACCACGGTATGGTCCTCTGAGCGCATGGTCAATTTGCCATTTGCACCAAACGCAGAGTCAATGCTGAGACCCTCTAATGCTTGTGCAATTTTTTTGCCGTCAGTGCTCTTGGCTTTCTTGATTGCTGTGGTCAAAAATTGCACACTGGCGGCGTTTTGCCAAGCCCAATTCAAGGGTAAGTCCTTGAACTTGTTCTGGTAACTGCTGGCCCAGTTTGTATTGGCAGGGGTATTGGGGAAACTTTGCAAATAGCGGTTACCCGAGTGAAGACCTAGCGGAACATTTTTGACGTTGGTCAGTACCGCATAGTCGGCAGCATTGACAGAGAAAAATTGTTTCCCACTGAAAAGTGCATAGATGTTTGACTGATCAATGAAGGAAGTTAAGTCTCCACCCCAAAGGCATGAATAGATTGCCTGCGGGTTGACCTGTAATAACCGCGTGATGACTTCACTGTAATCAGCCTGAAAAAGCTTGGGCCATGCTTCTCCAACCACCTCAACGTCTTTATTGAAATACTTCAGGTACTCTGCAAACTCTGCAGTGGTGTCACGCCCATAGGCGTAATCAGGAGAACAGGTCATCCAACGACGCAAATTCTTTTCTTTTGCTACTTTGGCCGCGTAAGCGCCTCCAATGATGGCGTCATGCACACCTTGTCTGGCACAACGAAATGCCAATGGGTTACGTAGTTTGGGGTCAGCGGTAAGCGACGATGTCTCTGAGCAAGTGTGTATAACCAACACACCCAAATCTCGGGCAACTTCGTGAACAGCAAATGCACCAGATGAAGCCTCGGCATCGATCAAAATTTCACAGCCATCAGCAGTCACGAGTTCTCGTGCGACACGGGCGGCCTCCTGCGGTTGGCCCTTGGAATCACGAACAACAAGTTCAATTTTGCGGCCACCAAAGCCGCCACTGGCATTGAATTTTTCAATTTCCATATTGGCAGCATTGCTTGAAGCCTGCCCCAACATGGCCACCCTGCCCGACAAAATGGTCGGCATACCGACCCGAATGGGTTTGTTTTGGGCCAAGGATATGGCAGGAAAACCAAGGCTACTAACAGCCGCAATGGAAGTAGCGCTTTGAATTAAGTGGCGACGCTTGGGGGACGCCAAAACTTTACTGACTTTTGAATCCATGCTGTTGTCTCCATGTCTTGTCGTTAATTTTCGTTTTAAGTATAGAGTAACACCCATAGCGCAGTAAGAGCTAAAACGCAGGGTACAGCCAAAGCCAAAATGGCATTAGCATCAGGGTTTATCAATATTTAATATGGAGTTAAAAGATCGATGCAACAGTTATTACTTTGGCTTGGACTTCTTTTCCACATCGCCTTGTTCGCTCAAACCACCAAGGAATGCGAGTTAATGCAACAAAGGATTTCTGGGACAGGAAATGTCAACACCGTTTGCTCTGCCATTTACCAAGAGTGTTCAACTGAATCGGCCAAAAAAACAGAGCCTAAAGAAGCTCAAAACCAATGTCTGAAAAGTCTTGGTGACTGTCAAATGGCTGGTCAATTGAGTGGGGCAGACCTACAAAGAGTTATCGATCAATACAAAAAGATTTGTAACTAATATTATATTATTGATATTCTAAGAAGGTTATAGCCATTCTTAACTAAATTTGTTGAACCTTCGTAAATCCCTATTGCATCCCTATTTAGTAGTTTTGTTAAAATCAAAAAAAATTTTTGGTTGTATGGACAAATATTTCAAAGCTTTCCAATCGGCATTACCTTCAAAAAAAGCAAGCCTTGCTAACCACCTAATTCAATAGAAACCATGCTGGTACGACTACTTTATGTAAGCAAGGAAATTGCGACTCAACCCTCAAACTTTGCTGATTTAAATTTAAAAAAATTCAGAATAAATAATCAACTAAACGAAATCACTGGTGTTTTGTGCAGCGGTGATGGAATTTTTTTGCAAGTTCTGGAAGGCTATCGAAACAAAGTTAATAAACTTTATGCAAATATCCATAGGGATGACAGACACACAAATATTGAGTTACTTCACTATGAAGAAATTACGCAGCGAGCCTTTTATGCTTGGTCTATGGATTACATACCTATTTCAACTTTATACAAATTGATCAAAGTTGAAAATCCTGATTTCGATCCCTATCTGTCCTCGGGAAAAATTATTATCAGTTGTGTTCTAGAGTACCTTCGACTCAATGAAGAGCATTAGAAACCTGAGGAGAGACGATGTCAGATACATATGTTTTGATTCATGGCGCATGGCACACGGGCGAACTCCTCGAACCTGTTGCCCAAGCTATTCGTGCAACAGGACGCTGCGTTACCTCACAGCCACCCTTGGCACCCAAGATTGTCTGAGCGTCTTGGTTTGTTCCGCCTGGTTGAGGGACAGGGTAGCCATGAAGTTTGCTTTACAAATCCCAGGCTTCTTGGAGAAAAAATCATCGAAGCTGGCAGGGACTAGTTCACGCCTTTTAGCTTCGACGTTTGGGGTGTAAATTGCAGGACAATCAACACCATGAGCACCTTTACCCCTGTTCACCTTTTCCCAGCTTGGCAATTGTTGCAAAGCTTGGCGACAGGCAACTTTCCTTCCCTGCGTGAACTGCTGTCAGACGCTACACGCACTTCATCGCTGCACCTGCATGCCTGTGGCATTCAGATGGACTACACAAACCAGCGGGTGAATTCATCCGTTTTGCAAGCTTTGCAAGCGCTGGCAAAGGAGAGTCAAGTCGATGATCAACTTCACGCCATGTTCAGTGCCCAAGCAATCAACGCTACCGAGCACCGTAACGTGCTGCATGTCGCTCTGCGCGGCAGCCACTTGAGAAATCCACCATGGGGCTCAGCTATTTCTGCGCAAGTTGCAACGCAGCTAGACAAAGTGTGTTCGTTTGCCCAGCAGATGCGCTCGGGTGGCTGTTTGGGCTTTGATGGCAAGGCCATCACAGATGTGGTCAATATTGGCATAGGCGGCTCGGATTTGGGGCCACGCATGGCGACACTCGCTTTACAAAACCCGGACAACACATCAGTGCGTGTTCATTTTGTGTCTAACGTTGACGCGTGGAGCTTGCAACATACCTTGCAGTCTTTGCAGCCTGCCACCACCGCCTTTGTGGTGCAAAGCAAATCATTTACCACCCAAGAGACCATGACGATTGCCGCTTCCGCGCGGCGCTGGTTGGGCGATGGAGGTTGTTCTACAAGTTTGATGCCACGCCACCTGATGGCAGTCACCGCCAAGCCCGAGTTAGCCTTGGCGCAAGGTTTTGATGCAGCGCATATTTTTGAGTTGTGGGACTGGGTGGGTGGGCGCTATTCCATTTGGTCGGCGATTGGTTTGCCTTTGGCCATCGCCGTGGGTGAGACCGCTTTTCGAGAGTTGTTGCAAGGCGCTTTTGATATGGATGCACATGTTCAAAATGCAACGCCTGACAGCAATATGCCACTGCTCATAGCCTTGCTTGGCATTTGGAACCGCAATTTCTTAGGCGCACAGTCGCTGCACATTGCGCCTTATGCCTCAAGCTTAGGTATGTTGGTGCCGTACTTACAGCAATTGGACATGGAGTCCAACGGCAAATCCACACACACCGATGGTTCTGCTGTTCAAGTGGGTACCTCGCCCCTGCTGTGGGGTGGCTTAGGCATAGACGGGCAACACGCTTATTTTCAAATGATTCACCAAGGTACGCACTTGGTGGCCACCGATTTCATTGGCGTCAAAACTCAAGCATCTGATTTACCTTTGGCAGCCGAACACCAGCGCGTGGTGCTGCTGAATATGCAAGCCCAAGCTCAGGCCTTGGCCGAGGGCAGAACTGTGCAAGAAACCAAAACTTTGCTCATGAATGAAGGCATGAACGAGAGTGAAGCTAGCCAGCTGGCACCTCACCGCAGCTATGCAGGCAACCGACCCAGTACAACACTATGGCTTGAGGCCATCACGCCGCGCAGTTTGGGGGCGCTCATGGCCATGTATGAACACAAGGTGTTTTACCAAGCGGCCATCTGGGGCATACATGCTTATGACCAGTGGGGTGTGGAATTGGGTAAAACTTTGGCTAGTCAGATGGAAAAAGCCCATTCACGCTAGCCGCTGTCAATCCAAAGAAATACCTTGCTGCTTGATGATTTTGTGCCACAGCACAGTTTCTTTGCGCAACAACTCGGCATACTGATCAGGCGTGCTGGCCACGGGTTCAATACCGAAATCAATCAGTTTTTGACGCACAGCAGGATGGTTGATGGCTTCAGCTACTTGTTTGTGCAAAGCCTCTACCACCTCGGGCGGGGTAGCTGCTGGCGCCACAATGCCCACTTGCGCAGATGCCTCTATCTGCTTGTAGCCCAGTTCGGCGAATGTCGGCACATCGGGGAGTTGCGGCAAGCGTACCGAATTTGCCACCGCCAAAGCTCGGATTTTCCCGCTCTTGATAAAGCTTGAACCTGCAGCCAAGTCCACCATCATGACGGGTATTTGTCCTCCTGCTAAATCGACCAATGCAGGTGCTGCGCCTCGGTACGGTATGTGAACCATGAACAACCCCGCATGGACTTTCAACAATTCCATCGCCAAATGGTGCGGGCTGCCTGCACCCGCCGAGGCAAAACTCACACTGCCTGGCTTGGCTTTGGCCTTGGCGATGAAGTCCTTGGCGTCTTTGGCGTCGGATGCCGGGCCGACCACCAAAATCATGGGGAACTTGCCCATCAAAGTCACAGGTGTGAGGTCTTTATGGGGGTTGTAAGCAAGCTTGGTATACAAGGCCGGGTTGAACACCATGGTGCCGTTATCCGCCGACATGAAGGTGTGGCCGTCAGGCGCTGCTTTAGCCACGTCGACCGCCGCAATGGCTGTGTTGGCTCCTGGCTTGTTGTCAATCACGATCGTTGGCTTCACCTGTGTTGCCATTTGCTGGCTGATGGTTCGGGCTAAGAAATCTGAGCCACCACCAGCAGGGTAAGGTACCACCCAACGAAGGGTCTTACTCGGATAAGCCACAGTTTGCGCCTGCAACAAACAAGAGGCGCCACACAGTAGGATCAGGGCCAATGCGGCACATTTGCTTTTTGGTTGACTCATAAGGGCTCCTTGTGCTGAGCAAAATGACCAGCGGTATCTTTTTTTCATTGTAGGGTGACCTCCACCATGACTTCAGATCCTTTGGGCTGTCCCATCAGCCATCAAGCACAGGACTTCAATCCGTTTGAAGAAGCCTATCTTCAAGACCCGCCTGAGTACCTGCGCTGGGCCAGAGAAAAGGAACCAGTTTTCTTTAGCCCTGAGTTGGGCTATTGGGTAGTAGCCCGCTATGACGATATCAAGGCCATCTTTCGAGATCATGCGAATTTCAGTCCTGCCAATGCTTTAGAAAAAATCACCCCCCCCAGCCCTGCGGTATTGGATGTCTTGGCGTCTTACAACTACGCCATGGGAAGAACCTTGGTCAACGAGGATGAACCTGCTCACATGGCACGGCGTCGTTTGTTGCTGGAGCCTTTCACCCCCGAGGCTTTGAAGCAGCACGAACCCATGGTGAGAAAACTTTGCCGCTCGTATGTGGATGCCTTCATCAACGCTGGCCAAGCCGATTTGGTAGAACAAATGCTGTGGGAAGTCACACTCACCATCGCTTTACATTTTTTAGGCGTTGACGAAGAAGACATGCCTTTGCTGCGCCAATACTCCATTGCCCATACTGTCAATACCTGGGGTCGCCCAGAGGAAACAGAACAACTCAAAGTAGCCCACGCTGTCGGTAATTTTTGGCAACTGGCTGGAAAAATTCTACAGAAGATGCGGCAAGATCCGTCTGGGCCAGGATGGATGAAATTTGGCATACGTATGCAAGCTCAACATCCTGATGTGGTTACCGATTCGTATTTGCACTCCATGATGATGGCAGGCATAGTGGCTGCACATGAAACCACTGCCAATGCCACAGCCAACGCACTGCGACTGCTGCTAGAGCATCCCAGCGCTTGGGCGGAGTTGGTTGAAGACCCTGAACTCATACCCAATGCCATCGAGGAGTGTTTGCGGTTTTCAGGCTCTATTATTTCTTGGCGACGCGTGGCTTTGTCTGACGTGAATGTCGGTGGGTTGTCATTACCAGCAGGTAGCAAATTTCTCATGGTGATGACATCGGGCAATCACGATGAATCACATTTCAAAGATGCAGACCTGCTCGATATCCACCGCTCGAACGCCAACAACCATTTGTCTTTTGGCTATGGTGCACACCAGTGCATGGGTAAAAACTTGGCCCGTTTGGAATTGCAAATATTCATTGAAGAATTGACACGACGTTTGCCGCATATGCGCTTAAAAGCGCAAAGTTTTAGCTATCTCTCCAATATGTCTTTTCGCGGCCCAGAACACTTATGGATTGAATGGGACCCCACAGACAACCCTGAACGCCATGACCCCGGCCTTTTAGACAAAGTGCAAGCTGTTCGTATTGGGGAGTCGACTCGCAAATTGTCCACTTTTTCTGCAGGTGTACATGCCCTGCGTCACGAAACTAAAAACATTGTGTCCCTGCAACTCAAACCCTTGGATGGAAAAACATTCCCAACATGGGCAGCAGGTGCGCATGTAGATGTAGTATGTGGCACCACAGGCATAGCACGGCAATACTCTTTATGTGGAGACCCTAGTCACCCCGATGAATGGAAATTGGCTGTATTCAAAGAGCCGCACAGCCGAGGTGGCTCACAATGGATACACCATTCGGTCAGCCAAGGGGATGTGTTGCATTTGCGAGGCCCTAGAAACCATTTCCCCTTTGATGAGACTGCAGGCCAGGTGGTTTTTGTGGCGGCGGGAATTGGTATCACACCATTGATGCCTATGGCACTCAAGGCCAAACAATTGGGTATCGACTATGCGCTCCATTACAGCGGAAAGTCTCGCAAAGACATGGCATTTGTGGACAGCTTGTTGGGAATACATGGCCAGAGACTTGCGTTGCACATCAGCGATGAAGGTGGCCGCGCAAATTACGGACAGGTCTTGCGTGACTTCAGTACCGAAGTACAAGTCTATGCATGTGGTCCTCAAGGTTTATTGGCTGAACTCGAAATCCTTTGTGACAGCTTGCCTCAAGCTATTTTGAAAGTCGAGTATTTCCAAAGCTCAACGAATGGCTTAGAGCCGCTTGAAGAACATGCTTTTGAAATAGAACTCAAAGACTCCGGCTTGGTGGTTCAAGTACCGCATAACCGAACCGTGATGGAAGCCTTACGCTCTGTCAATATCGACGTGCAAAGCGATTGCGCAGAGGGTCTATGTGGATCGTGCGAAGTGCGGGTTTTATCTGGCAACATAGACCACCGCGACAAAGTCTTGACAGCCAAAGAGCGTCAGTCGAATTCCAAGATGATGGTGTGCTGCTCAAGAGCTCATGGCGATCGACTGGTGCTTGAGCTTTGAGTAATCTATGCTTAAGGTTTGAGCAACAAGATCAATTGAGCCAAGCTTTTGGCGTCCGCATCAGACACCTGCGGTTGAGGGGGCATCATGTCTTCACCCCATACGCCAGAACCACCGGCTTTGATTTTGGCTGCAAGTTTCCCAACAGCCTCTTTGTCGCTTGAATATTTTTCAGCTACCTCTATGAACTGTGGTCCATATTTGCGCTTTTCAATTTGATGGCAGGCCATGCAATTATTGGCTTGCATCAGCTTTTTCAGCTGCTCGGTATCTGCATAAGCATGATGGGTGAAAGTCCCCATGCTTGCAAACAGCACCAAACAAGAGAAGAAACTAGAAATAGGGGTTTTGCTATCGCAGAGTAATGTGTACATTTTTTTAAAATTTGACCATGCGCTATTGCGCTTTGAAAAAAACCGCGCTGCTCGAAAGCAGCGCGGTTGAGCCTAACGATTAAAACGTTGACATTAGTTAGCAGGCATCACACGGTAGATGTTGCCACTGGCTTCATCAGCAACATACAAAGCGCCATCTGGGCCTTGTGAGATGTGACGGAAGCGACCAGCAAATGTGGGCCACAACAATTCTTCACGCGTGGCGGAAGTTCCGTCCTTGGTGATGTCAAGAATGTCAATACGGTTGCCTGTGGGTGTGCCGTGGATACCAATTCCTGCGTATCCAACAGCCAGGCGGCCTTCCCATTCTTTCCATTGTTTACCCACAATGAATACGCTGCCACACATGCCTTGGGACAAACCGTTGTTGTTCCAAGCTGGTTTCAATGCATTGGGGTAGGCTTTCAAGTCGGTCATGGGCATGAATGCAGCACGCTCTTTTTGTGGCAATGCGCCCATTTGGTTGGGCGAGTAACCGCAGTAGCCATCTGGACATGCGGGTCGACCGTTCACGTTATCGCGTGGATCCCAGCCACCATTACCGCCATTAACGACTTTGGTCACTTCATCGCTGTGCCATGGGCCGTTTTCAGACAGGTAAACGTCACCGGAGCCAGGGCGAAAGGCAATACCTTGGGGATTGCGAAAGCCATATGCAAACACGCGCTTGTCAAAGCCAGCAGGAGGGTTGTTACCAGCTGCAGCTTTGCCGTCACGGTCAACACGCAACAATTTGCCGCGCAGCTCTGTTGGGCTTTGAGGTCCGGCACCGTTGTGGTTGTCGCCAATGGTCACATACAAGAAACCATCAGGACCGAAGCGAACACGACCGCCGTTGTGGGCACCAGGTCCACCAAAGGGGTGGTTGGATTTCATGGGTTTGTAGCCAAGGTCGTTGATGATTTCAGTAACATCAGAAACACTGCTCAAAGAATTGACTTTCATTCTCATGAGAATGTTGTTGTAACCGCCGTAGGTGCGGTTGCTGCCCTTAGAGCTGGAGTAGAGGTAAACCAAGCCGTTTTTGGCAAAGTCGGGGTCAACTGCAACACCTTGCACACCAGCTTGGCCGTCGCAAAACAAATCGTTCTTGGTGGCAGAGTAACCTGAACTGCCGCCCACACCCAGCAATTTGTTCACACTGCCAGATGGCAAGCGCACGGACAAACCACCACATTTCTCTGTGAAAAACATAGTCCCATCAGGCAAGAACGCCATGTCCCATGGATCCTTGGATGTTTGAAAAACTTCGGCAGTGACGTTCAGGGCCAGTGCGGCTTGAGAAGCCATCAGTCCTGCTGCTGCCATACCCGCAGCGATCATTCCTGATTTCATTTTTGTTGAAAATTTCATTCTTTCTCCATGTTGTGCAATAGCCAACTCTTAAAACCTAAGAGCGACCTGAGGGTTTGTGCAAATTCACGAATTCCAATTCACCAAAACAACCAATAAAAAATTGACTGTCAAAAATTGAGATCCGCACAAATTTTTAACTTGAAACTTGAACGAATGCCTAGTAGAACTACCTAGAGAATTAATGTTGTGAATATTTCCCATGAGAATTCGCGTGGTCAAGACCTCACATAAAAACACTATGCAATAAAGTTGGGGTCGATGATGTTGTGGCGTTGGGCTAAGTGAACAAAACCAGCCAAAGTATCAACTTTGAGTTTTTCTCTGATCTTGGTTTGACGGTTATAGACCGTCTTTTCATTCAAATTCATAACATTTGCGCAGTAGCTGATCGTCTTGCCTTGCGCTAGCAATCGAAACAACTCTAGCTCGCGCAAAGTAAGCGAGTCGATGCGGGCCAATTCTTCATCTGCATCACTTTGGCTAAGGGACGATGCAGCGTCCGAATCAATAAATTCTTCTCCTACATAAGCAGCATGAATAGAAAGTAGCAATTTCTCAGGCGCAACATTCTTGGATACAAATGCTTTAGCGCCCTCTTGCAAGGCTTTTTTCCTGATCGAGTGCGAGTCGTACATAGAGCAAATCAGTACTTTTGCATTGGGGTCACGCATAAGCAACTTCTGCAACAAACTCAAGCCACTGACACCGGGCATTGACAAATCCAATACGGTGACATCCGGGTGGTAAACCACAAATGCCATGTAAGCGGAGTCAGCGTCACTCGCCTCGGCTGCTACCTCAATGTTTGAATCGGATTCGAGCAAGCGCTTATAGCCAGCTCGAACAACAGGATGGTCATCAACCAATAAAACTCTGATCATAGAAAATGAATTACGTGTTTAAAAACTTCGAAAAGCATCTAGGCAAATAAAGCCCGTATGTTGAAGCAAACACGTTGATGGGAAAAATTCCCATCTGTAAAAATAGGTAATTTATAGGGCTTTATAAATATAAGGGAATCCTACTCCCACTCAATGGTCGCAGGAGGCTTGCTACTCACATCCATCACCACCCTGTTGATACCACGAACTTCATTGATGATGCGACCCGATGCCTTTTTTAATAAGGCATAGGGCAATTCGGCCCAGTCTGCCGTCATGAAATCGCTTGTCACTACGGCTCTCAAAGCCACCACATAGTCGTAGGTGCGGCCATCTCCCATAACCCCTACGCTTTTCACGGGTAAGAACACCACAAATGCTTGGCTGGTGGCTTCATACCAATTGCGCGGGGCTTGGGTGCCGCCAAAGGCCACAGAAGTTGCGTCGCCTTCAAAAGGCGTGTTGCGCAGTTCTTCGATGAAGATGGCGTCTGCTCTGCGCAGCAAGTCTGCGTATTCCTTTTTCACTTCACCCAAGATGCGAACACCCAAGCCAGGACCTGGGAAGGGATGGCGGTACACCATGTCGTGCGGCAAACCCAGCGCAACGCCAAGTTCTCGCACCTCGTCTTTGAACAAATCGCGTAGGGGTTCTAGCAACTTCAGACCCAGTTGCTCGGGCAGTCCACCCACGTTGTGGTGGCTTTTGATGGTGACGGCTTTTTTGCTTTTGGCGCCACCACTTTCAATCACATCGGGATAGATAGTGCCTTGCGCTAAAAAGGTGGCCCCCTTATGACCGCCAGTTCCTGCTTTGAGTTTGGCAGCTTCTTGTTTGAAAACGGTGACAAACTCTGCACCAATGATTTTGCGCTTGGCCTCGGGGTCTGCAACACCTGCCAACTTCCCCAAGAACAAGTCGCTGGCATCAACGCGCACAACTTTAGCGTGAAGCTTGCCCGCAAACATCTCCATCACCGCATCGCCTTCGTTCAAGCGAAGCAGTCCATGGTCGACAAACACGCAAGTGAGTTGGTCGCCTATGGCGCGGTGTATGAGTGCGGCAGCAACAGACGAATCTACGCCGCCTGACAAGCCCAAAATCACCTCTTCGCTACCTACTTGTTCACGGATACGCGCAACCGCTTCTTCGACGTAGTTGCCCATCACCCAGTCAGGGGATGCCTTGCAAATATCCAGCACAAAACGGTTCAGCATGGCCCTGCCCTGCACCGTATGGGTCACTTCAGGGTGAAACTGCACACCGTAAAAATGTCGCGCCTCATCAGCAAAACCTGCTATTGGGCAACTCTCGGTGCTAGCCATCAATTTAAAGCCTGCAGGCAATTGAGTCACCTTGTCACCGTGACTCATCCATACTTTCAGCATGCCATGACCTTCAGGCGTGGTGAAGTCGGCAATGTCTTTGAGCAAGGCTGTGTGGCCTCTGGCTCTCACCTCAGCGTAGCCAAACTCTCGGGTATGCCCAGCTTCCACCTTGCCACCGAGTTGCTGCGCCATGGTTTGCATGCCATAGCAAATACCCAAAACAGGGATGCCTAATTCAAACACCGCGTCTGGTGCACGGTCGTCCACTTCATACACACTGGCGTGGCTGCCCGACAAGATGATGCCCTTGAGCTTGCCGTCTTTGGCGAACTCACGTATCCAATCGTCGCTGACATCACAGGGATGCACTTCGCAATACACATGGGCTTCGCGCACACGGCGCGCAATCAGCTGGGTGACTTGCGAGCCAAAATCAAGAATCAAAATAGTGTCATGTGACATGGTAGTTACCTGCGCAAAGGCAAATTATTCAGCGCGGTAATTCGGCGCTTCTTTGGTGATTTGCACATCGTGCACATGGCTCTCACGCATACCGGCGGTGGATATTTCAACGAACTCAGCGCGGTTACGCATGTCTTCAATGCTTGCACACCCGCAATAGCCCATGGCCGCACGCACACCACCAGCCATTTGGTAGACGATGCTGACCATAGAGCCTTTGTAAGGCACTCGGCCTTCGATGCCTTCGGGTACCAATTTATCGGCGTTCGGGTTACCTGTGGTGGCTTCTTGGAAATATCGGTCTGCACTGCCCTGCTGCATGGCACCAATGCTGCCCATGCCACGGTAGCTTTTGTAGCTGCGGCCTTGGTACAAAATCACTTCGCCGGGCGCCTCTTCGGTACCCGCAAACATGCCGCCCATCATCACGCAAGAGGCGCCCGCAGCAATGGCCTTGGCGATGTCACCGCTGTAGCGTATGCCCCCATCAGCAATCAAGGGCACACCTGAGCCTTGCAATGCAATAGCCACGTTATCAATGGCAGTAATTTGTGGCACACCTACACCTGCAACGATACGTGTGGTGCAGATGGAGCCTGGTCCAATGCCTACCTTCACGCCATCTGCGCCCGCCTCTACCAAGGCCAAAGCGGCAGCACCTGTCGCAATATTGCCCCCCACCACATCAATATGGGGGTAGTTGCTTTTTACCCAACGAACACGCTCAATCACGCCGTGGCTGTGTCCATGCGCTGTATCGACCACGATGGCATCTACACCCGCTTTGACCAGTGCGGCCACACGCTCCTCGGTACCAGGGCCCACGCCCACCGCCGCACCGACTCGCAAGCGACCCGAAGCGTCCCGCGCGGCATTGGGGAAACTGGTTTGCTTGGTGATGTCTTTGACAGTGATGAGACCTTTGAGTTCAAAAGCGTCATTGACTACCAATAAACGCTCCAACTTGTGTTTGTTAAGCAAGGCTTTGGCTTGTTCGGGTGTGGTGCCTTCGGGCACTGTAATCAAACGCTCACGCGGGGTCATGATTTCCTTGACCTTGACTTCGTAGCGTGTTTCAAAACGCAAATCCCGTCCTGAGACGATGCCCACCACTTTGCCGCCATCGCACACTGGAAAACCAGAGATGCCCATTTGTTCAGACATCACCATGACTTGTCTCACCGTGTGATCGGGCGTGATGACCACCGGGTCTAGCAAAACGCCACTTTCGTAACGCTTGACTTTGGCGACCTCTGCGGCCTGTTGCTCAGCAGTAAGGTTTTTATGAACGATACCCATGCCGCCTTCTTGAGCGATGGCAATGGCCAAGCGGGCCTCTGTGACTGTGTCCATGGCAGCCGACACCAAGGGCAAATTCAAAGCGATATGGCGTGAAAACTGGGTAGAGAGTTGGGTGTCCTTAGGCAGGACCTGTGAATAGGCGGGGACCAGCAACACATCGTCGAAGGTCAGCGCTTTGCCGAGCAGGCGCATGGTATGTCTCCAAAAACACGATCATACTGGCACTGCAAAGCGCAGGGATTCGCTCCCCCTGTGCGCCAAGAACTCAGTAACCGGCTTTCGCGCCTGGTCGGCGTTGGGCAAATAAGCCCGCAGCACGGCTGCCTTGCTGGTTAAAGCGCAAGCGACGTGCCTCTTTGGGGTCCACTTTCAAGGGACGCAGCAACTCAAGGCGGTCACCCTGCACAAGTGGCGTGTCCATTTGCACAGCTTTACCCCAAACGGCAGTGCGCCATGCAGAAAATGATTCTGTCGTTAAACCAAGTTGCTGCAGGGCGATGGCTTTTGCATGAACTGCGGTCGAACCCTCATTACAGTCCACAAGTGTGCAAACCACTTGGCGCGGACCCATGGAGATCACGACTTCAATTTTCATGAGGCGTAAATCACTTCAGCGCGATTGACAAAAGAGTCAATCAACGTGGCCGCTATGCGGTCAAACACAGGACCCACCAAGGCGCCAAAGACAGAATCAAAACTGTAGGAGAGTTTTAACTCCACTCGGCAAGCACGCTCCTCGCCTAGCGGGATGAAATTCCACTCGCCTTGCAAGTGCTTGAATGGACCGTCCACCAAATCGAGCCGAACCTGTTGAGGCATAACATGGGTGTTGTGCGTGGTAAAGCTTTTATGCAATCCGCCGAAAGTCATCCCTATGCGGGCGGTCATGGAGTCGGGCGTTTCATCCAGAATTTCAGTCTTGTCGCACCACGGCAGAAAACGAGGATAGCTCTTGACATCAACGACCAAATTGAACATCTCTTGTGCACTAAACCAGATAAGGACAGACTTCTCGATGGTTTTCATAGAATGGGGGCTCTGCCAAGTTGGCGGTTGTGGCGATTGTAAAGACCTCGCCTTTCTCTGTTTACCCCTTTATGGCCACCAAAACCGACGCTTCTACCCGTATTGCCGACAATAAAAAAGCGGCCTTCAACTACTTTTTCGAAGAACGTCTTGAGGCTGGGATGGTCTTAGAAGGCTGGGAAGTCAAAGCTGCGCGTGAGGGCAAGGTTCAGCTGACAGACGGCTACGTGGTCATACGCAACGGCGAGATGTATGTGATTGGTTGCCAAATCAACCCATTGAAAACCGCCTCCACCCACGTCAACCCAGATGCAGTGCGGTCACGCAAACTGCTGCTACACAAAGAGGAAATACGCCGCTTGATCGGCAAAGTGGAACAAAAAGGTTACACCTTGGTACCCTTGAATTTACATTGGAAAAATGGGCGTATCAAATGCGAAATTGCCTTGGCTAAAGGCAAGGCAGAGCATGACAAACGCGACACCATCAAAGACCGTGAAGGTAAACGCGAGGTTGAACGTGCAATGAAGAGCCGTACCCGCTGATTAACTGATCAGTTGAGCCTGTCCAGCTTCTATCAACAAGCGCTGATCGCAACGCTGGCTTAAAGCGACATCATGGGTCACCAATACCAAAGTAGTCCCCAACTCTTTGTTAAGTTCAAGCATCAGCGCCATGACTTTTTCGCCTGTGGCATGGTCCAAACTGCCGGTTGGCTCGTCTGCCAGCAAGACGTCTGGCTTGACCACAAATGCCCGAGCCAATGCCACTCGTTGCTGCTCACCGCCACTCATCACTTTGGGGTAATGATTCAAGCGCTCTGCAAGGCCCACACGCGCAAGCATCTCTTTGGCCACGGGTTTAGGGGTGGGGTGACCCGATAACTCAAGGGGCAACATGACATTTTCGAGAGCTGTCAGGGGTGCCAACAATTGAAAACTTTGAAAGACAAAACCAATGTGCTTGGCGCGTAATGCAGCACGCTGGTCTTCATCCAAGGCGAACAGATCTTGTCCCGCGATATGCACTGTTCCCTGGGTTGGGGTATCTAAACCCGCCATGATGGCCAGCAAAGTACTTTTCCCCGAGCCAGAAGCTCCCACAATAGCCAAGGTTTGTCGGGCATTTAAAGAAAAATCGATATCGCGGAGAATGTCGAGGGTGCCAGTGGCATCTGTGACAGATTTGTAGACATGAGAGACGGCAATCAGGCTGGAGGACATACGCAGTGGCATTGTGGAGACGACGTTACTTTAACTTGCTCGCCTTGAGCCTGTTCACTCAAGGTGTATTTGCCCCTTTGGCATTGGCGCAAGATCGTTCATTGCTGGTTGTTGGCGACTCCCTCAGTGCTGAATATGGCTTGCCTCGGGGCAGCGGTTGGGTTGCTTTGCTGTCGCAACAATTGGCCCAAGAGAAGTTAACTTGGCGAGTGGTCAACGCCAGCATCAGTGGTGACACAACAGCAGGCGGTCGCTCCAGAATACCTGCGCTTTTGCGACAACACCAACCTGACATTGTCATCATTGAACTGGGTGGCAATGATGCATTGCGGGGATTTTCAATGAAAATGACCGAGGAAAATTTACAAGAGATGATCTTGGCATGTCAATCGATCAAAGCCAAAGTACTCTTGGTGGGCATGCAAGTGCCGCCTAACTATGGGGCAGACTATGCTGCACAGTTTTCACAAGTTTTTATTCGTTTGAGTAAGACCCACAAAACAGCCGTGGTTCCTTTTTTGCTGAAAGGAATCGCGGACGCACCCAATGCCGCTGAGTGGTTTCAAGCCGATCGTATTCACCCCAACGCCACTGCACACCCACGAATGCTTGCCAATGTGTGGCCAGTGTTGAAGAAATTGCTCTGATGCCTGTTGAACTTGTCAGCGCACAAGAGACCATGAGCTTGATGACGCAAAACGCGCGCTTGAGTTGCATCATTGATGCTCGCAGCGAAGATGAGTTCGCCCTAGACCATTTGCCCTTGGCATTGAATTGGCCTTCTCTGACAAATGAAGAACGCATTAAGGTAGGCACACTCTATAAACAAGTTGGCGCTTTCGAGGCAAACAAGCTTGGCGCATCATTGGTCGCTGCCAATATTGCAAGGCATATTGAAAACCATGTGATGGATCTGCCAAAAACATGGCGGCCATTGCTTTACTGCTGGAGAGGCGGAAAACGTAGCGGTTCTTTGGCCTTGGTGCTTGGACAAATTGGCTTTAAAGTCAGCGTGATTGAAGGTGGCTACAAAGCCTTTCGAGCGGCAGTTGTTATGCACACCAGTCAATTGGCTTTAAGTCTTCACTTTAAGGTCATCACTGGCCCCACCGGCTCTGGCAAAACTCGCCTCCTTCATACCTTAGCTGCGCAGGGTGCGCAGGTTTTAGACCTTGAAGCGCTAGCAGTGCATCGCAGTTCGGTATTGGGTCGCATCCCTGGCCAAGCCCAACCCAGTCAAAAGCAATTCGATATGCGGATTTGGAATACGCTAAGTCAGTTTGACCCTGCCAAAGTGGTCTTTGTAGAAGCAGAAAGCAAAAAAGTCGGCAATGTCAGCGTCCCCGAAACTCTCATAGATACCATGCGAGCGAGCGAATGTGTCGACTTGTCATTGCCATTGCAAGCAAGAGTGGAACTGTTGATGGAGGACTATGCGTTCTTTGTGCAAGAGCCCGAGAAGTTTTGCGACAGGTTAAGCACCCTGATTGAAGCCCGTGGCAAAGTTGTGATTGAGCAATGGCAGTTGCTTGTTCGCTCTGGTCATATTCGCCAAGTGGTTCAGGAGTTGTTGTTGCATCACTATGACCCCACTTATGCGCGGTCCGTAGAGCGCAATTTTCGCCGCTGGCCTGATGCCTTCAAGGCAGAGCTGAAAGACCATCATGCAGCTTCGCTGCAAGCATTGGCGAAACAATTGATCGCACAGTCAACTCAGATACCCGCTTGATTAAGCGCTTGAGACAAATCGTCAATCAAGTCCTCGGTGGCCTCCAACCCGACAGATAAACGCACAAAGCCGCCTTGCAACAAATCTGGGTTTGTGAACTGCCTCAACTCAAGTAAGCGGTAAGGAACCACCAAGCTCATGGGACCGCCCCAGCTAAAGCCCAATTTAAACAGCCGCAGAGAATCGCAAAAGGTATCGAGTTGCGCTTGACTGATGGTCGGGTCTAAACGCAAGCCAAGCAAAGCTGCTGCAAGACCTGAAGAATGAACTGGCCCATGTGCAGGTTGATCAGCTGCACACAGCCGCCGCCAGTTGGCGTGACCAGGTGAGGCCACCAAAGCGGGGTGCAGCACCTGCGCAAACGCAGGCTGCTGCAAGCACCATGCAGCCAATGCCCGTGCTGAGTTGTCCTGCTGCCTGTAACGCAATTCCATGCTGGGCAGTGAACGCAAAACCAGTTCAGCGTCATTAGCCCCAACACCCAGGCCAAGACGCATATGGCTGAGTTTGAGTTGCTTGGCCAAATGGTCATCACAAGTGGTGACGCTACCCATCAGCACATCACCTCCTCCGCTGGGGAATTTGGTCAATGCGTGAATGCTGATGTCTACCCCTAATGACCTTGCACCTTGTTCTGGCTCGAGATCAAACGGGGCAAATGCCAAACCCGCACCCCAGGTGTTGTCAAGCGCGGTTAACACGCCCTTGGTCCGCGCCAATCTGACCATCTCGACAACATCGGGAAACTCCAGCGTTACAGATCCAGCTGCTTCTATCCAAATCAAACGGGTTTGTGAGGTGATGCGGGAAGACAAATCAGCAAGATCCATGGGGTCATAAAGTTGGTAGCTGATACCCCATTGCTTTAACTCGCCCTCGGCAAACGCTTTGTGAGGCCCATAAACATTGTCAGGTAATAAAACTTCGTCCCCATGCTTGAGCAAGGCCATGTTTACCAAGGCGATCGCGGCAAGGCCACTGGGTACCAACACAGCGTGTAGAGCGCCCTCTAGTTGGCAAATGCGCTCCTCTAAGGTAAATGTCGTGGGTGTCCCATGAAGACCATAGGTATAACCCTTTTTATCAAGCCAGGTGCGATCTCGCATGGCTTGAACATTTGGAAAAATAACTGTGGAAGCTTTGTGTACTGCAATTTGCGGCGCCTCAAAGTCAGGGGGCGCTTTGTAGCTATGGTGAATAAGCGCAGTAACAGGCTTCATCGCTAAACCCGCCACTTCTCCAGTAACTTGGCAGGACGCGTCGTATCGTAGGCCTCAAAAGGTTGGTGGATCCAAGGGTTGGTTGATAGGTATTCCACAGAAAAATCAGGCGTGAAACTCGATACGCCTTTGGTCCAAATCACCGCACTGCGCAACTCTGTGATGGGCGAATAATTGTTGCGCAGCATATCGATGACGGCGTTCAAAGTGTGTCCAGAATCAGCCAAGTCGTCGACCAGCAATACGCGACCGGCAATTTCACCTTTAGGGGTGGTGATGTAACGCGCAATGTCTAAATGACCTTGAACAGTGCCACCTTCCGAACGGTAAGAACTGGTGGACATGATGGCCAAGGGCTTATCAAAAATGCGCGAAAGCACGTCGCCAGGGCGCATTCCGCCTCGGGCCAAGCACAAAATAGTGTCGAACTCCCACCCAGATTGGTGAATCTTGATGGCAAGCTTCTCAATGAGGTTGTGGTACTCGTCATAAGACACATACAAATGCTTGCCGTCTTCAGTCAACATGGCTGTACTTTCTTGGGGGGCGATCAGTCGTGAAAAGGATGGCGAACCATGATGGTGTGGTCACGGTCCGGGCTGGTAGAGATTAAATGGATAGGAACACCTGTAACCGTCGCAATGCGTTCCAAATACGCACGTGCTTGAGGCGGGAGTTTGGCGTATTCGGTAATGCCCACGGTGCTATCAGTCCAACCTGGCATGGTTTCGTACACCGGCTTGCATCTGGCGATGTCATCTGCGCCCATAGGCAAAATGTCTATGGTGCTGCCGTCTAATTCGTAAGCGGTGCAGAGTTTGAGTTCATGCAGACCATCTAACACATCGAGCTTGGTGATGCACAGACCGCTCAATCCATTGACTTGCGCGCTTCTCTTGAGCAGCGCTGCATCAAACCAACCGCAACGTCTAAAGCGCCCTGTGGTGGTGCCTTTTTCTGCGCCGACGGTACTCATGTGCCAACCTGGTGTCCCTTGCACATCCCAGTCGAGTTCAGTGGGGAAAGGTCCGCCGCCTACGCGGGTGCAATAGGCCTTGGTGATACCCAAGATGTAATGCAAGAGGCCTGGTCCTACCCCAGAACCAGCGGCAGCATTCCCAGCGACGCAGTTGCTTGAGGTTACAAAAGGGTAAGTGCCGTGATCGACATCAAGCAAAGTACCTTGGGCACCTTCAAACAACAAGTTAGAACCAGCATGGTGCGCATCATTGAGTTCACGAGAGACATCCGCCACCATGGGCAAGATTTGCTTGGCATGGTCCATGGCTTCATCAAAGACGGCTTGGAATTGCACCTTACCGTTACTGATAAAAGTTTTCAGGGCATCGGGAAAAATAAATTTATCAGAGCCCAAGAAAGTTGTCAGCACATGGTTGTGTAAATCGAGGAGTTCACGTAACTTGCTGGCGAAGCGTTCAGGGTGCTTGAGATCTTGCACGCGCAAAGCACGTCGTGCAATTTTGTCTTCATAAGCAGGGCCAATGCCGCGCCCTGTAGTGCCAATTTTCTCAACACCACCTTGTTCACGGGCGGCTTCTCTCGCCACATCCAAAGCAGCATGAAAAGGCAAAATCAGCGGACAGGCTTCACTGATGCGCAAGCGCGAACGCACCTCCACACCCGCCTTTTCTAATCCTTGGATTTCTTCTAACAATTTGCCGCAAGAAAGCACCACACCGTTGCCGATATAGCACTTTACACCTGCTCGCATGATGCCACTGGGTATGAGATGCAGGGCAGTTTTGACGCCATTGATGACCAGCGTATGGCCTGCATTGTGTCCGCCTTGGAAGCGCACCACGCCTTGCGAAAATTCGGTCAACCAATCGACCAATTTACCTTTACCTTCATCGCCCCACTGGGTGCCTACGACGACGACATGACGTCCGTGTTGTTTACTCATGGTTTAGGAATTCAAGTTGAGGCTAAGGGTTGGAGCGTCCATTGCCCCTTGAGAAGAACAAGCTCTCGATCACAGTGAAATTCATCAACTTCGCTGTCATGTCCAGGCAGCATACAGACTACCGTATGTCCTTGTTCGCGTAATTTGGCAATCGCTTGATGCAAGCCTGCATCTTCTCCCCAAGGAGCGCGAATCGCGGCTTGTGGAACTGGGCGTTGAATCAAACTGACCAAAGCTTTGATGTCTAGGCTAAAGCCCGCCGCAGGGCGTTTGCGCCCAAACAAGGCACCCACTTCGTCATAGCGCCCACCCCGCACCAGTGCGTCACTGGCCTCGGGCACAAATACAGCAAAACGTGGACCGCTGTAGTAGGCAGCTCCTCGCAAATCTGCCAAATCGATACTGACTTGATGACCGTTCACATGTGTCGCCAACCAACGCAATTGCGACAAGGCCAACAAGACCTCAGGCCAGTCCTTAAATACCACCTCGGCACGATCTAGAACATCCAAGCCACCGTAAAGCTGAACCAAGGCCACCAAAGCATCACCCAATGAAACTGGCAATGATGCAGCTAGGCTGCGCATGGCGCTGATATCTTTGTTCGTCAGGGCTTGAGCAACAGCTTCATACTGCGAAACCGTCAAGCTGGTGTTTTGCAGCAATGCGGGGAGAATGCGTGCATCGCTTAAATCGACATGAAAAGAAGAAATAGCACTGGACTGCAAACACTGCAAGGTAAGTTGCAAAATTTCTAAATCGGCCTCCAAGCCCGCATGGCCATAAATTTCCGCACCAAACTGCAAGGGTTCACGGGTGGCATAAGGACCTGGCGCACGGGTGTGAAGCGTAGGGCCGCAGTAGCAAAGACGGGTGACGCCCGCGCGGTTGAGCAAGTGAGCGTCAATGCGAGCGACCTGTGGCGTGGTGTCGACCCTCAGCCCCAAAGTGCGCCCTGACAACTGGTCAACCATCTTGAAGGTTTGCAAGTCGAGTGAGCTGCCAGTGCCGGACAAAAGCGATTCAATATGCTCCATTAAAGGGGGAATGACAAGCTCGTAGCCAAAAACTCGCGCAGTGTCTAAGCACAAACGCCTGAGCTCTTCGATGTGCCTAGCTTCAGAGGGCAAAACATCGGCAATATGATCTGGCAAGACCCAAGCAGTCATGAGGGGGATAGCTGTTAAAAAAGGGATTCTACTGGGACACTAGAGCAGCCACCAAAGCAGCAACATGCCAGCCACAATGCAGCTCAATCCAATAAACCTAACTTGCCCATCGTCCATTTGCATCAAAGCAAAAAACGCACGCTTCCAAGCCTGCGGAGATGCGAAGGGAAACAAGCCCTCGATGATGAGCACCAAGGCCAGCGCAACCCACAAGATGTGGCTGTCCATCGCAAAAGGAAAACTTATTTTTTGGCCGCGCCTGCGTTGGCAGCACCGCTGCCACGCATGGCTTTGAAGAAATCGGTGCTGGGGTCTAAAACCATCACATCCGACTTTTTATTGAAGCTGGCTTTGTAGGCTTCTATGCTTTGGTAGAACTGCGCAAACTGCGGGTCTTTGCCGAATGCATCAGCATACAAACGGGCGGCTTCGGCGTCTCCCTCGCCTTTGATTTTTTGCGCATCACGGTAAGCATTGGCCAAGGTGACTTCACGTTGGCGATCGGCATCAGCACGGATTTTTTCGCCTTCAGCGCCACCGGTTGATCGCAATTCATTGGCCACACGTTTACGCTCGGCCTCCATTCGGCGATAAACCGACTCGGTGATGGTGTCTACATAATCGGCACGGGTGATGCGAACATCCACCACGTCAATACCCCAAGGCTTCTCGCCTTTGACAATTTCTATCACCTCACGCTTGACGTCCACCATCAAAGCTTCACGCTTGAGCGACAGTAAGTCTTTGACTGTTCGTTTATTGATTTCTTCTTGGAAAGCATTGCGCACCACACGCGTTAGTTGTTGGGCACCAGCTTTTTCATCCAAACCCACGTTACGGATGTACTGAGATGGGTCGGAAATACGCCAACGAACATACCAGTCAATCACCATGCGCTGCTTTTCTGCTGTGAGCATGGGTTCGGAGTCCACGTTATCCAAGGTCAGCAAGCGCTTGTCGATGAAGTTGACGTTTTGGAAAGGCGGAGGCAATTTAAAGTTCAGGCCAGGTTCGGTGATGACTTTTTTGATCTGCCCCAATGAATACACCACACCAAATTGGCGTTGATCAACCACAAAAATTGTTGAGCTCAGCAGCAGCAAAGCAAGCATGGCGGAAGAAATGTAAAGACCTATTTTGTTCATGGCTGGCAATTCATCGCAAATCGCGGTCACGTTGACGGCTGTCACGACCACGGCTATCGGAGGAGGGAGAAGGCATGGCGGGACTGGGAACCGATCCATTACCCTCGAGCGTATTGCTAGGATTCACCGCGGCGTTGGCAGCAGCATTGGCTGGCGAGCCATTGAGTTGCATGATTTTGTCCAGGGGGAGGTACAACATATTGGACCCTTGTTTGGACTCGACCAATACCTTGGTAACGCTGCTGTATATCTCTTGCATGGCATTGATATACAAACGATCACGAGTGACTTGGGGCGCTTTTTGGTATTCCGAATACAAAGACTTGAAGCGTTGCGCATCACCTTGGGCCTGCGCCACGATACGGGACTTGTAGGCATCAGCCTCTTGTTTTAGGCGAGAGGCGGATCCAACGGCGCGAGGAATCACATCGTTGGCATAAGCCTCAGCTTCATTCTTTGCACGTTCTCGCTCTTGACCGGCTTTAAGAACATCGTCAAAAGCGGCCTGCACTTGTTCGGGTGGGCGAACACCGCCTTGTTGCAAATTGATACCTACCACCTCAATACCAACGTTGTAATGGTCTAAGACGGTTTGCATGATTTTTCGCACACGCGGGGCGATTTGCTCACGGTCTTCCGACAGTGCCGCGTCCATGCGCATTTTGCCCACCACTTCCCGTACCGCGGTTTCCGCTGCTTGAACTACTGCGTCTGTTGGGTTTTTGCTTTCAAACAAATAAGCACGCGCATCGGTGAGTCGGTATTGCACCGCAAACTTGATTTCAACGATGTTTTCATCTTCGGTCAACATCGCTGATTCACGCAAACCAGTGGCCTTGATAATCGCATCGCGTCCAATGTCGAGCGAGCGAATCTGGGTGACAAACACCACTTCGTGACGTTGAATGGGGTATGGCACACGCCAATTGAAACCTGCACCTGCTGTGCTGTGGTATTGCCCAAATTGAGTGATAACTGCTTGCTGACCCTCTTGGACAATAAAGAAGCCTGTGCCAAGCCAAACCAAGACCACAACACCCGCAACCAAGCCCAGCAAACCACGGGCTTGCTTGAAATCAGGATTGAAACCGCCGCCTCCGCTGGGTGGTTGATTGCCACCACCTCGGTTTTGACCCAAAAATTTGTTCAATTTTCGGTTGAGTTCTCGCCAAAGTTCATCTAAATCGGGCGGCCCATTAGATGACGAGGGGCGTGGGCGTTTTCCATCGTCAGCGGGGGGCGGTTGAGGGCCTTCTGGAGGCGGTGTTGAACCGTTGTTTTGCGGATTGGCGTCATCGCCTCTGCCCCAACGGCCATCGTTCAAATTGAACATACCCGCCAAGCGTCGTCGTATGGGCCAAAGCCAAGTTGAAAAGTTCATTCGCAGTCAATCAAAAAAAGTGGCAAGCCGCCATTGTGCCTAAACCTGAAGTGATACTTTGGCATCAAGCATTTAACTGTGAAATGCTAAGGGATAAGGGTCGCGCCATCGCCTGCATTGCGGTCTGCAGCAAGCGTTGGCGAAGACTTTCAAGATTGGCCCCGCTTTGAGCACTGACAAAAATACGCGGTACCGCCAGACCGTCAATGATGAAAACATCTTGAAATATTCTGGGTTGTTGGTCGCTGGGCAAGGCATCAACCTTGTTAAAAACCAGCAACTGGGCAACATCTATGGCACCAATATCCTCCAAAACAGATTGCACCTGAGCGATTTGCTCTGGGTAATTGGGGTGTGAACAGTCCACCACATGCAGCAATAAGTCGGCACTGGTGGCCTCTTGCAGCGTGGCGGCAAAAGCGTCTACCAAGCCGTGCGGTAAATCACGGATAAAGCCCACAGTGTCTGAAATGGAGATTTGGCACCCTTGGTCTTGCCCATCTGACAAATACAGTTGACGCGTGGTGGTGTCTAAGGTGGCAAACAGTTGGTCTGCCGCATACGCTCTCGCCTTGACCAATGCATTAAACAAGGTGGATTTGCCCGCATTGGTGTAGCCCACCAATGAAACATTGAATACTTGGTTGCGCTCTCGTTGGCGGCGCTGTGTATGGCGCTGTTTTTTTACCTTGTCTAGGCGCTCTTTGGTGCGCTTGATGGACTCACCAATCATGCGCCTGTCGAGCTCGATTTGGGTCTCCCCTGGGCCACCACGGTTGCCAATACCGCCGCGCTGACGCTCCAAATGGGACCAACGGCGCACCAAACGGGTGCTGAGGTACTGTAAACGCGCCAATTCCACTTGCAACTTACCCTCATGGCTGCGGGCACGCTGGGCAAATATTTGCAAAATCAACATGGTTCGATCGTTGACCGGCATCTCTAACAAGCGTTCCAAATTGCGTTGCTGAGCAGGGCTTAAGGCCTGGTCAAACAATATTTCAGAGGCGCCATGTAGAACAGCCATTTCTTTAATTTCCTGCGCTTTGCCAGATCCCACAAACAAAGCAGCATCGGGAGCGCGTCGTTTGCAAGTCATACGCGCCACAGGTACCAAGCCAGCTGTGCTTGCCAGCTGTGCCAGTTCGTCCAAATCTTCATCGAAATGAGGAAGACCCAAATCTACGCCCACCAACAAGGTGTTTGCTTGAATATCCGGCGAAGACTTAGACAAAGGGGGGGGGAATGGTGGTCGTTATTGTTCAGACCCAGCGTCTTCACCATCAGCTTGTGCAAAATTCACAGGGCGAGCAGGCACAATGGTCGAAATAGCGTGCTTGTAAACCATTTGGGTGACAGTATTGCGAAGAAGAACAACATATTGATCAAACGACTCAATCTGCCCCTGCAATTTAATGCCATTGACCAAATAGATGGACACAGGCACATGTTCCTTGCGCAGGATATTAAGAAACGGGTCTTGTAAAAGTTGCCCTTTTTGGTTCACGATATTCTCCGTGTTGGTAGATATTCATAACATACCATAGTCAAACCCCCACTTATTCCATCAACTTCAAAAGTTTTGTTTTCTCTTTAGTCTCTTGAAGACCAAATTCAAACGCCAAAAAAATTTCACCAGTAGGTAACCGCTTACCGCTGCTCCAACAGCAAACAATCCCATACCAACCAGCGTAGGCAAGCCATACTCTCTCAACCACTGGGCCGGCATGAGAGACATCGAAACATCTGCCTGCACTTCATTCCCTAATACCCTAGAGCCAAGTTGGTAGCCCAACCAAAGCCAAAAACCAATGGTCAGGGGGTTGGTCACCATGGTCATGAGAGCCGCAACTGGAATATTGGCACGCCATTTCACGCAATGAATTGCGGCGACCAAAAGCTGAGCAGCAGGAATAGCAAACCCCCAAAACAAACCCACAGCAACACCTCGTGCGACGGCCTCATGCTGCAGACGCCATAGCTGCTGGTCGGATAGTTTGTCCGCATAGGGCTTTAGGCGTAGGTGCTCAGCCCAAAATTCTTTGCTCGGCACCCAACGTTGCAAAGTTTTTTTCCAGAACCCATAGGATTGCGTCATTTATGCATACTGCCTTCAAAGGCGCATGAAACAAAGCAGGAATTCTCGACTCAACGTTCAGTTTTAACCGAAGTAAATACGGAAAATATTCAGATAAATATGGTTTAAATTGTCCACTTAACCATTTTTGATCACACCTTTTATATGGAAACTATTGCTCCCCTTTGGCTCTGGGCCACGTTTGTCGCCATTGTGGGGGTGTCATTGTTTGTCGATTTTGTGGTTTTGAAAAAACAAGGCGCTCACGACATTGGCGTCAAAGAAGCGCTCCACTGGTCATTGATTTGGATCGCACTGAGTTTTTTATTCAATGGTTTTTTTTGGTGGGCTGTCAAAGACACCACGGGATCGACAGAAATAGCCAACACCAAGTCTTTGGAGTTTTTGGCAGGCTATTTGATTGAAAAATCTTTAGCGATAGACAACATTTTTGTCTTCCTCACGATCTTTACTTACTTTTCAGTCCCCTTGAAATTTCAAAAACGGGTGCTGATGATTGGCATCATTGGGGCCATTCTTTTACGCACTGTGATGATTTTGGCAGGCGGCTGGTTGCTGTCCGAGTTTCACTGGATTCTTTATGTGTTTGGCGCATTTTTGATCTTGACGGGCGTCAAAATGTGGTTGGCCGCTGGCAAAGAGCCCGACCTCAATGACAATCCCGCTTTAAAACTTTTGCGAAATTTTTTGCCCGTCAGCCAAGATTTTGACGGGGAGAAGTTCATGACTGTTGAAAACGGCAAAAAAATTGCCACCCCTCTTTTCATGGTGATCTGCTTGATTGCACTCACCGATATCATCTTTGCGGTGGACTCAATCCCTGCCATCTTTGCCATCACCAGCGACCCCTTCATCGTTTTAACCAGCAATGTGTTGGCCATCTTGGGCTTACGAGCGATGTATTTTTTGCTGGCTGCAGTCGCAGATAAATTTCATTTGCTCAGCTACGGTCTGTCCATCATCTTGATTTTTATCGGAGTCAAGATGTGTCTGATTGACGTCTACAAAATGCCAGTTACGGTGTCTTTGGGCGTGGTCGTTGCAGTCTTGGCTGTCACCATGATCTGGAGTGTTCGTACCGCCAAACAGCAAGCCAAACCATAAACAGAAGTTTGAGCAAAAGCGCTTTAGGCAGATTGCAGTAAAAGCTGAACAAGCGGGTGTTGAACTTTTTTCTCCGTACCTATGGCATAGAAATGTTCAGTCACCCCCTCGCAAGCACCTAAGCGCTGAACGCCGTATTGGGAAATCAAATTCTCATGCCCCCACTCAACTGCTGGAAAAACACCCATGCCACTGGCACCAAAGGTTTTCAGCAAAGCGCTGTCCTCGAACTCTCCCACGATGCGGGGCCGAATGCCCAGCTGTTCAAACCACATGTCCATTCTGTCTCGGCTGGCTGTGTGAACCGTTGGCAGCAATACAGGCAAAGTGGCCAGACACGCAGGAAACTCTGCAGTGATTTTTTGCAACAACGCAGGCGAACCATACCAAGCGATGCTGGAAGAGCCAAGTGCATGGCTGTAGAGTTTGATATTGGGATTGGGTGCTGCTGGCCGGTCTGAGATGACGATATCCAACTTGTGAATTGCCAAGTCCCCAAGCAAGTCATTGAACTGCCCCTCAAGACAAAGCAAACGTAAGTTCTGTTGGTTCATCACAGGTTTGAGTAAATGATGTGCCACCAATTTGGATAAACCGTCGCTGATCCCTACCCATAAACGCACCGAAGGCGAACTGACTGCATCGCGAACCAGTAAGGGCAAATCTTCACCAAGCTGAAAAATAAGGTCGGCTTGTTTCATGGCTGCCAAACCGGCATCGGTCAAAACCAAACCTCGTCCAGCAGGTTTAAGTAACTCGCACCCTAAAGATCGCTCGAGTTCACGCACTTGAGCGCTGACGGTTTGAACCGCCATGTGCAGCTTGTCGGCAGCGCGAGAGATCCCCCCTTCCTTGGCAACCACCCAAAAATAATAAAGATGCTTGTAATTAAAGGGTACGCTCATATTCAGTTTTTTAAGGAATATAAATAACAAATTATCTGCTTTTACATGATGGCGTCAAGCCCTATGGTTCAAGCCTTGTCATTCAAAGGAGTAATCCACATGGGAAATCGTTTTGGCTATTCCACCACCGCCTCACAGCACCCTCAGTCCGCGGCATATGCCGAGGACCGTTCAGCCCTCATCCAAGATGATCAGGTCAAAAAGGTGCTGCGAAACACCTATGCCTTGTTGGCCATGACTTTGTTGTTCAGCGCAGCCATTGCCACTGCCTCTGTCAGCTTTCAATGGAAAGCACCAGGCCTGATCTTGACCTTGCTGGGGTTTTTTGGTTTGCTGTTCGCCATTCATAAGCTGCAAAACAGCGCATGGGCCTTACCTGCTGTTTTTGCATTGACGGGCTTTATGGGCTACACCTTGGGCCCCTTGCTCACCCACTCGCTGGCGTTACCTGGTGGCGCTCAAACCGTGTCCCTCGCGCTGGGGGCTACTGGAACAACGTTTATCGCACTGTCTGCGTATGCATTGATCACCAAGCGAGACCTGAGCTTCATGGGCGGCTTCTTGTTTTGCGGCATGGTCATCGCCTTGATCGGGGGCATTGCTGCAACGGTTTTTGAAATCCCAGCCTTGGGCTTGGCTATTTCCGCTATGGTGGCCTTGCTATCTGCAGGACTTATCTTGTTTGAGACAAGCCGTATCGTCAACGGGGGCGAAAGCAACTACGTGCTGGCCACTGTCAGCCTGTATGTGACAGTGTTCAATCTGTTCACCAGTCTTTTGACACTGTTTGGCATCGGCGGATCCAATGACTGACAGCGAGTTAATCCTTATCTACATAAGGGTTACTGGCTGTTTTCATCTCGATGCGCAAAGGCGTGCCTTCCAGCGCAAAGGCTTTGCGAAAGCGGCCCTCTAAAAAACGCTTGTAAGCATCGGTGACGTGTTCCAACGAGTTGCCATGGATGACGATCACGGGCGGGTTCATACCGCCTTGGTGGGCATAGCGCAATTTGGGGCGGAACATACCAGCGCGTTTGGGCGACTGAAATTGAACCGCTTCCAACAGCAAACGTGTCAAGATGGGCGTGCTCATTTTGCACATGGCAGCTGAGTGGGCTTGCGCTATCGACTTCCAAACGGGCCCCAAGCCTTGGCGTTTTTGAGCCGATATATGGTGCAGTTTGGCGAACTTTAAAAACGCTAAACGACTCTCGATGGAGCGCTCAAGCAAATCGCGCTGGTAAGCGTCTACCGCATCCCATTTGTTGACGGCCAACACCACCGCCCTGCCCGTCTCGAGAATGTAACCAGCGATATGCGCATCTTGGTCGGTCACGCCTTGGGTGGCGTCAAGCAACAGCAAAGCCACATTGGCAGATTCAATGGCTTGCAAGGTTTTAACCACAGAGAATTTTTCAATGGCCTCAAACACCTTGCCCTTGCGACGCAGTCCCGCAGTGTCAATCAGTTCAAACTGTTGACCTTCGCGTTCAAAGGGAATATGGATAGCGTCTCTGGTGGTGCCTGGCAGGTCGAAGGCCACCAAGCGCTCTTCACCCAACCAAGTATTGATCAAGGTAGATTTGCCCACATTGGGACGGCCCACCACAGCCAGCTTTAAGGGCTTGGGAGAGCCGTCGTCTTCTTCGTCCTCGTCGGGCAGGTGCAACGCTCCCAAGGATGAATCCAACATGCTGCGGATGCCTTGTCCATGGGCTGCAGACACGGGCATGACCTCACCCAAGCCAAGCTCGAAAAACTCCACCAATCGGTGGCCCTCTTGCATGCCTTCAGCTTTGTTGGCCACTAACAAACAAGGTTTGCCCAATCGTCGCAAATAATTAGCGATGTCATGGTCTTGGGCACTGATGCCTTGGCGGGCATCAACCACAAAAATCACTGCATCGGACTCGGCCACGGCTTGGCGAGTTTGTTTGGCCATTTCCTTAAAGATGCCGCTCTCGGCTGTAGGCTCAAAACCACCGGTATCAATGACGATAAATTCTTGCTTACCGTGCTTGGCATTGCCGTAGTGGCGGTCCCGTGTGAGGCCAGCGTAATCGGCCACGATAGCGTCACGGGTCTTGGTGATGCGGTTAAACAGAGTGGATTTACCCACATTGGGGCGGCCCACCAAAGCAATCACCGGTTTCACAGCGAGCCCCTTTGATCAGGGAAGCTGGTAGGCCTGCAGCAAGCCGTCGCGTGTCAAAACCACAAAGCCTCCGTCGGCCAAAGCGGTGGGCGTAGACGCAAAACCATCCGAAGAGGTTTGCACACGGTTAATCAAACTGCCGTCAGCCGAGGAAAGCAGGTAGAGCCAACCACCGCTGTCGCCGATGACGATGCCTCTGGAGGTGAACATTGGACCGGTTAACTCACGGTACTTCAAACGGTCAGAGTCCCACAACCTGTCGCCGGTCGTTCGGTTCCAAGCTTGCACCATGCCGTTGGACTCGGTGCCAATCAAGGTCTTGGCGTCGCCGTCAACGCCGTGCGAGCCGATAGAAGCTCGGGTCCACAACACACTGCCGCGAAAAGCATCCACGCAACCGACCTGCGATTGAAAAGCCCGCACACAAACGGAGTTGTTCACGCGGGAAGGTTTTGCGACCAAGTCAACCAAGCGTTCAAGGTCGTTAATGCCTCGCGGATTGGCAATTGGCACATCCCATTTCACTTGACCGTTGTCTGGGTTGATGGCAGTTAAGCGGCCACCCAAACCCACCAACAAGGTATTTTGGAACGACATGAGAACGCCGTTTTGCTTGAGCACCAAGGGCTCGCCAGGACGCTGCTGCACCCACAAGCGCACCCCAGTGGCCAAGTCAAAAGCCAAAACCGAACGGTCGGCCATCATCATGAAGACACGCTCACCAGCGACCAAAGGGTGGGTATACGACTGAGAAGTTAGACGGTTACGCCACAAAACCTTACCGTCTTGCAGCATCAACAGTTCGTTATTCAGGGTGACCACCGCCAAATGCTCACCGTCAAAACCGGCCCCCGTGTTTAGCGCAGTTTTAAGCTCATGGCGCCATACAACTTGACCATTGCGAACATTGACCACGGCAATCTTGCCATCGTCCGAGGTGAGAGCCATGCGTTCTTGCACGGCTTGCAAGTTTTGAACGAATGAAACATCGCCACCAAGCTTGAACTGCCACAAGGCTTGTATGGGCTTATCGGCTTTGATGGCTGGGATTTGTGAAGGTTTGGGCTTAGAGGCTGAGCAGGCAGCGAGGAAGAAACCCAAAAAAACCAGCAGAATCCAACGATTAAGGGCAACAGCCTTCATTTTTTGAACTCAGGCGAACCGACATCAACACCCAAGGTGCCCAACTTGACCTCAATCAAGCGGCGGTATTCGGTGGATTCGTCCATGCCTTTGAAGGCACTGCTGAAACGGGTTTTGGCTTCATCATTTTTGCCTTCGATCAAAGCTATATCGCCCATTCGGTCATCAAAGAGTGGCTGAAATCCAGGGGGTACAGTTTTCCCTTCCACCAAACTTCGGGCTTTGGCCATGTCTTTTTTCTCAATAGCCAAGGAGGAAAGACGCAGGCGAGCCAAGGCGACATAGGCTTGGTCTGAGGCGTGTTCGACTACCCACTCAAGAGGTTTTTCCGCGTCAGCCGCTTTGTCTTTGTCAAAAAAAGTTTTAGCGGCCAACATTGACGCTTGGGCCGTCAATGTAGCGCGGGGGAACTGATCCTGCAAGTCGCTGAGCGATCTGGTCAAAAGCGCTAAATCACCCTGCTTGCTGGCCTCTTCAAAGGTATCAAACAACACTGCGGCCTGAGTAGCCTGACGCTGCTGCCAATAGAGCCAACCATTCCAAGCGGCGAAACATACCAAGGCTAAGGTGACCACGCCGGTGATGAGGTTGCCCCATTGGTTCCAAAAGGATTTGATTTGGTCGAGTTGCTCTTGTTCTTCAAGGTCGAGATGCGAAGCCATGATTTTCCTGATAATGCAGTAAAACTAAAGAGCGGATTGTAGGCTGTGGCCCCAATCGCTGACATTACCCAAGGACTCGGTACGTTGAGCACCCTGCCCATCGCGTAAGTTCTTGATGGTCACTTGGTTTTGGGCCAACTCATCTGGGCCAAAAACCAGTGCAAAACTGGCGCCACTGCTATCAGCCTTTTTGAACTGCGATTTCATACTGCCCATGCCCTCCATGCTGTTGGCAGGCGCATGCATTTGAATCGAGATCGCCATCGCACGCAACTGCTGCAAAACAGGCCAAACCTTTGACAAAGAAGCAGCATCAGGCACGATGGCATAGACATCGGGCGCCCCAACGGACGATGAAGCACCTTGCTCTTTGAGCAACTCGAGTACACGCTCCACACCCAAAGCCCAGCCCACTGCAGGGGCGGGTTTGCCACCAATTTGCTCGATCAGGTAGTCGTAACGCCCACCGCCACAAACGGTTCCCTGCGACCCCAGTTGGTCAGTGATGAACTCGAACACGGTGAGGTTGTAGTAGTCCATACCACGCACCAAACGCGGATTGATGGTGTAAGACACACAATTAGCATCCAAAATAACTTTGACTGCATTGAAATGCGCCAAGCTGTCTGGACCCAAAAAGTCCAACAACTTAGGCGCCGCATCATTCAAGGCTTTCATGGCGGGGTTTTTACTGTCCAAAATTCGCAAAGGGTTGCTGTGCAAACGACGCTTTGCGTCTTCGTCGAGTTGATCGGTGTGTTGCTCAAAATAAGCAATCAAGGCGGCACGGTGCTGCAAACGCTCAGGTGGCTGTCCCAAACTGTTGAGTTCCAAGCGGACTTGCTTGAGCCCCAAGGCTTGCCACAGCGCATGCGCTAGCAAAATCAGCTCAGCGTCTAGCTCAGGCCCGCCAAAACCCAGTGCTTCAGCACCAATTTGATGGAACTGCCTGTACCTGCCCCGCTGTGGACGCTCATGACGGAACATGGGACCCATGTAATACAAGCGCTTGCCGCCTTCATAAAGCATGTTGTGCTCAACCACAGCCCGAACCACACCCGCTGTGGCCTCAGGACGAAGAGTGAGTTGCTCGCCGTTTAAGCGGTCTTCAAAGGAATACATTTCCTTTTCTACGATGTCAGTTACCTCACCCAAGCCGCGAACAAACAAAGCGGTGGGCTCAACGATGGGCGTACGAATATTGCGATAAGCATGCACACGCATGACCTCGCGCACGGTGGCTTCCAGCGCCTCCCAACGTGCGGAGTCGGGCGGCAATATATCGTTCATGCCTTTGACGGCGCTTAATTTGTCTGCCATGGTGTTTAAAGGCGGTGCGCTTTAGGCGCTGACCGCAAATTTTTTGTGTATGTAGTTCTCGACAATATCGTGAAATTCTTTGGCGATATTGTCACCGCGCAGGGTAAGCGCTTTTTCGCCATCAATAAAGACTGGGGCCGCAGGCGCTTCGCCGTTGCCAGGCAAGCTGATGCCGATGTCGGCGTGTTTGCTTTCACCTGGGCCATTAACTATGCAACCCATGACCGCCACTTTCAGCCCCTCTACCCCGGGGTATTGCTTGCGCCAGACCGGCATTTTGTCGCGCAAAAACACATCAATTTCTTGCGCTAATTCTTGGAAAGTGGTGCTGGTGGTGCGTCCACAGCCAGGACATGCGGTGACGCTGGGCACAAAAGTTCGCAGCCCCAAAGCTTGCAAAATTTCGGTAGCGATCAATACCTCCTGGGTGCGAGCTTCACCAGGTTGGGGCGTGAGAGAGACGCGGATGGTGTCGCCTATGCCTTCTTGCAGCAGCAAACCCAAAGCCACACTGGACGCAGCGGTGCCTTTGGTGCCCATACCGGCTTCGGTCAAACCCAAATGCAGGGGGTGGTTGCTGTGCTTGGCCAACTCACGGTAGACCGCCACGAGGTCTTGTACGCCGCTCATCTTGCAGCTGAGGATGATTTGCTGACGCGGCAGGCCTAGACGCTCAGCTAGCTCGGCAGACTCCAGCGCCGAGGTGACCAAGGCTTGGTACATCACCTGCTTGGCGTCCCAAGGGTTGGTGCGCAAAGCGTTGTCATCCATGAGTTTGGCCAGTAATTCTTGGTCAAGACTGCCCCAATTCACGCCAATGCGAACGGCTTTGTCGTACTTGACGGCGGCCTCGATCATTTGAGCAAACTGCTTGTCGTGTTTGTCACCCTTGCCCACATTGCCAGGGTTGATGCGGTACTTGGACAACGCTTTGGCGCAGTCTGGAAATTCGGTCAACAACCTGTGTCCGTTGTAGTGAAAGTCGCCAATCAGCGGCACATGAATGCCCATTTTGTCGAGCTGCTCGCGTATATAGGGCACAGCCTTGGCGGATTCGGGGGTATCCACTGTGATGCGAACCAATTCTGAGCCTGCCAGCGCCAGTTCTTTCACCTGAATGGCGGTACCAATGGCATCTCCTGTGTCGGTGTTGGTCATCGATTGCACCCGCACAGGTGCGTCGCCACCCAAAGTGACCACATGGTCGCCCCAACTCACCTTGGCTTGGAGGCTGTGGTGCCGCGCGGGTATGGAAAAAGGAATGGCTTGGTCAGTTAAGTTCATGGTTTGATTTTGCCGTATCAAGCATGAATACGAATGGTCTTGGCGCGTCTACCCGACACATCTGTGCGGTCTTGGACTTCGCCTGCCAATTGGCCGCAGGCCGCCGCAATATCGTCGCCGCGGGTTTTGCGAATAGTGGTGACGATACCAGCTTGACTCAAAATGGCGGCGAAAGCTTTGACCCGATCGGGCGCAGATCGAGTCAAGCCAGAGGCGGGATAGGGGTTGAAGGGAATGAGGTTGAACTTACACGGCAAGGGCTCTGCGTTTGGGGGGCGTACCAAGTCGACCACGGCATTGGCATGGACATCCGTGTCGTTAACGCCGTCGAGCATGCAGTATTCAAACGTGATGAAGTCTCGCGGGGCATGGTCTAAATAGTCACGGCAGGCTTGCAACAACTCCGCCAATGGGTACTTTATATTTAAAGGCACCAACTCATCACGCAAGGCGTCGGAGGGTGCATGCAAAGACACCGCCAAAGCCACAGGACAGTCAAGGCCTAGGCGCTGCATCATCGGCACTACACCAGAGGTGGAAACCGTCACTCGGCGGCGCGACAGGCCATAGCCGTGATCGTCGAGCATGGTTTTGAGCGCTGGCACCAAGGCAGCGAAGTTTTGCAAAGGCTCACCCATGCCCATCATCACTACATTGGAGATGACCCGCTCGTCAAGACCGCGTTCAAGGCGCAAAGTCCGCTCGGCAAACCAGAGCTGGGCAGTGATTTCTGCGGTACTTAAGTTACGGCTAAAGCCCTGTGCACCGGTTGAGCAAAACGTGCACCCCACGGCGCAACCGGCTTGGGAAGAAATACACAAGGTACCGCGGTCGGTTTCGGGAATAAACACCGTCTCAATGGCATTACCCTGCCCCACATCAAACATCCATTTGATAGTGCCGTCCGCCGAATCGTGTCGACTGACAACCGGCAAAGGCAAGACGATGGCGCTGTCTTGCAACTTGTTGCGCAGGCTCTGCGCCAAGTCGCTCATTTGCGCAAAGTCAGACACGCCTTTTTGGTGGATCCAGCGAAAAAGCTGAACCGCGCGAAATTTTTTTTCCCCCTGCGCCAAGCACCAAGTGACCAAACCGTCTAGATCAAAATCGAGTAGGTTGGTCTTCATGGCTTAGCGGTGGAAACGCCTATCAATGACCAAAGACATTCATGCCAGCAAAAAAGAAGGCGATTTCTTGAGCGGCGGTGTCAGGCCCATCGGAGCCGTGAACCGCATTGGCGTCGATGCTGTCAGCAAAATCGGCGCGGATGGTACCTTTGTCTGCCTTCTTAGGGTCGGTGGCACCCATGAGATCACGGTTTTTCAGGATGGCATTCTCACCTTCAAGCACTTGAATCATGACGGGGCCAGAGATCATGAAATCGACCAAATCTTTGAAGAAAGGACGTGCTTTGTGCACACCGTAAAAAGCTTCGGCTTCGCCACGGCTGAGATGCGCCATGCGAGAGGCGATGACTTTGAGGCCAGCGCCTTCAAAACGTGAATAAATTTGGCCGATGACGTTTTTGGCCACTGCGTCGGGTTTGATGATGGAGAGGGTGCGTTCAATTGCCATGGTTAAGTTTCCAAAAGTTATCAAAAAATGGGTAGGCTGAGCCAGAAATGTCAGATTTTAGCCTTGCGAGGCTTGGGCTTAGATCGAGCAATTGCGGTTTTTTGGTCGCGCCTCTGACGGGCCAAGCTGTCGGCACCTATAAACAACTCGCGCGAGGGCGTGGGTTTGCCGGTTTTGGCGGGTGTTCGCCTAGGCAGGCTGGGCTTGGTAACCGTGGCTTGGTGCGGCGTTTTAGCCGCTCCCAGTTGGGATGCGCCTGCGCTTCGGGTCAGTTGGTCGATGTCAGCGGCATCT
>NZ_JBBAOI010000007.1:35839-99309 GCF_040401495.1 Limnohabitans sp. | reverse complement strand
AATCTTGCGCCATGCGCACCAGCGCGTCGTAGGCGGCGCTGTCGCCGTGCGGGTGATAGCGGCCCAGCACATCGCCCACCACACGGGCGCTTTTAACAGGCCGAGCGCCCACCGCGTTGTTGGGGCCGCCAAAGCCCAAACCCATGCGTGACATGGAATACAAAATGCGCCGCTGCACCGGCTTTTGGCCGTCGCACACATCGGGCAAAGCGCGGCCTTTGACCACGCTCAAGGCGTATTCGAGGTAAGCGCGTTGGGCGTAATGCCCCAAGGCGATGCCGTCGTCGGATTCAGACGAGGAATTTAAATCAACAACAGGTGTATCACTCATGGTCAAACATCAATCTCAATGGCGTCGCCGTGCAACTCCATCAGTTCACGCCGCGCTGCGGCCTCGCCTTTGCCCATCAACTGGGTGATCAGGCCTTCGGTTTGGGCAAAGTCCAACACGCCCAACTGCACCGGCAACAAGCGGCGGGTGTCGGGGTTCAAGGTGGTGTCCCATAACTGCTCGGCGTTCATCTCGCCCAAGCCTTTGAAGCGGGAGATGCTGCATTTCTCACGCGGCACCCCTTCTTTGGCGCTTTTGTCCAAAATGGCTGTCAGCTCGCCTTCGTCCAATGCATAGGCTTTGCTCGCTGGTTTTTTGCCGCGAGCCGGCACATCCACCCTGAAAAGCGGTGGCCGCGCCACATACACATGGCCAGTTTCGATGAGCTTGGGAAAGTGCCTGAAGAACAGCGTCAACAGCAGCACTTGGATGTGCGAGCCGTCCACGTCCGCGTCGCTCAATATGCACACCTTGCCGTAGCGCAAGCCGCTCAGGTCGGGTTCATCGTTGGGGCCGTGCGGGTCCACGCCAATGGCCACCGCGATGTCGTGCACCTCGTTGTTGGCAAACAAGCGGTCGCGCTCGACCTCCCAGGTGTTGAGCACTTTGCCGCGCAGGGGCAGGATGGCTTGGCTTTCTTTGTCGCGGCCCATCTTGGCGCTGCCACCGGCGCTGTCGCCCTCGACCAAAAAGATTTCGTTGTGCGCCAAGTCGCGGCTTTCACAATCGGTCAGCTTGCCCGGCAACACCGCCACGCCCGAGCCTTTGCGTTTTTCTACTTTTTGGCCAGCCTTTTGCCGCAGCTGCGCGGCACGGATGACCAACTCAGCGAGTTTTTTGCCGAACTCCACATGCGCGTTGAGCCACAAGTCCAACGCGGGTTTGACAAAGCTCGACACCAAGCGCACCGCGTCGCGCGAATTGAGCCGCTCTTTGATCTGCCCTTGAAACTGCGGGTCCAGCACCTTAGCGCTCAATATAAAACTGGCACGGGCAAACACATCTTCGGGCAGCAACTTCACGCCCTTGGGCAGCAAAGCGTGCAAGTCGATGAAGCTTTTCACCGCATTGAACAAGCCATCGCGCAAGCCGCTCTCATGGGTGCCGCCTGCGCTGGTGGGAATCAGGTTGACGTAGCTTTCGCGCACCGGAGAGCCGTCTTCGGTGAAGGCCAAGCACCACGCCGCGCCCTCGCCTTCGGCAAAACTCTCGTGGCCTTCGTCGGCAAAGCCCTCGCTCTCGAACAAGGGGATAAAGGGGTCGTGGCTGAGCGTTTGCGTCAAATAGTCGCTCAGACCCCCTTTGTACAACCAGGTTTGGCTGTCTTTGGCTTTCTCTTGCGCCAAGGTCACACTCACCCCAGGCATCAACACCGCTTTGCTGCGCAAAAGGTGAATCAATTCTTGTAAAGGCAGGTTGGCTGATTCAAAGTATTTGGCATCCGGCCAGACCCGCACCACCGTGCCTTGGCGGCGGTCGCCTGATTCAGTTTTGCGGAGTTTGAGTTTTTCCACCACATCGCCGCCAGAAAACACCAAGTGCGCGACCTGCCCCTCGCGGTAAGAAGTGACTTCCATGCGCTTGGCCAAGGCATTGGTCACGCTCACACCCACACCATGCAAGCCGCCTGAAAAGCTGTAAGCGCCGCCCTTGCCTTTGTCGAACTTGCCACCCGCGTGCAAGCGGGTGAACACCAGTTCAATCACCGGTGCTTTTTCTTCGGGGTGCATGCCAAACGGGATGCCGCGCCCATCGTCTTCGATGCTCACCGAGCCATCGCTGTGCAGTTGCACCGTGATTTTTTTGCCGTGCCCGGCCAGCGCTTCATCGGCGGCGTTGTCGATGACCTCTTGGATGATGTGCAAGGGGTTGTCGGTGCGGGTGTACATGCCCGGGCGCTGCTTGACCGGCTCCAAGCCTTTCAAGACGCGGATCGAGCCTTCGGAATATTCGGGTTGTTTGGTGGCCATGGGAAGCAATTGTAGACAGACAAGATGACACCACTGGATGAAACCACAGCCAACAAAGTGCAAGTATCCGAATGAAACCCAAAATCGTTACAGTAAAGACATGACGCAAACACACAAAACCTTGCCCCTATGGCAAGTCTTGATCTGCGGCGCATTGATCGTGAGCGTTGCCATGGGCATTCGCCACGGCTTTGGCCTTTGGATGCAGCCCATGACCCTAACCATGGGCTGGGGGCGCGAAGACTTTGCCATGGCGATTGCGGTGCAAAACATCAGTTGGGGCTTGATCGGCGTCTTCTCGGGCATGTTGGCCGACCGCTTTGGCGCCTTTCGCGTCATCATCGTTGGAGCGCTGGTGTATGCGCTGGGTCTGTTTGGCATGGCCCACGCCGCCACCCCGACTGCCCTTACGCTGTTTGCCGGTGTCATGGTGGGTGCGGCTCAGGCAGGCACCACCTTCGCGGTGGTGTTTGGTGTGATTGGGCGCAACATCCCTCCCGAGCGCCGCTCTTGGGCCATGGGCGTGGTGTCTGCTGCAGGTTCTTTTGGCCAGTTTTTGATGGTGCCCACCGAGTCCATGCTGATCGGTCAGTGGGGATGGCAACACGCGCTGGTCATGTTGTCCATTGGCATTTTGATCATCCTTCCTCTGAGCTTAGGCCTTCGCGAACCCGGCTTTGCTGCAGGCCAAGCACCTGTGCGCAACCAAAGCATTATTCAAGCCCTGCGCGAGGCTTTTGGCTACCGCAGTTTTCAGTTGCTGATGGCGGGTTACTTTGTCTGCGGTTTCCAAGTGGTGTTCATCGGTGTGCACCTGCCCAGTTTCTTGAAAGACCAAGGCATGTCGCCCCAACTGGCCAGCACCGCGTTAGCGTTGATTGGTTTGTTCAACATTGCGGGAACTTACGCAGCAGGCAGTTTGGGGCAGATCATGGCCAAAAACAAAATACTGTCTGGCATTTACTTGGCACGCGGCATCATCATTGCCATCTTCATCAGCCTACCCATCACGCCTTTAAGTGTTTACATCTTTGCTGCTGCCATGGGCTTGTTGTGGCTCTCTACTGTTCCAGTCACCAATGCAGTGATTGCCCAAATTTTTGGCGTGTCTCATTTGTCCATGCTCAGTGGCTTTGTGTTCTTGAGCCATCAGGTTGGTAGCTTTTTAGGCGTGTGGTTGGGCGGCATGATTTATGACCAGACCGGCAGCTACGACCAAGTATGGTTCATCACCATTGGTTTGAGTGCGTTTGCCACTTTGATCAACCTTCCCGTACGCGAAGCGGCGATAGCCCGCGCGCCTCAAGCCGTATGATCAGCCGATCTCCTTTCATGCTGTGGCTTATCGCTTGCCTTATCTTGGCTTGGGTGTTCAGCCTTTATCTGCAACCCGGCTTTGCGCAAAGCATGGCCGATCAACTGTGGATGTGTTTTTAAATGCCCAACATCATCATCACTGGTGCATCAGATGGCATAGGTGCAGAGTTAGCGCGTCAACTGGCACGAAGACACGGCTTGCAAGCCATGCTGGTCTTGGCAGCGCGAAACGCCTCTCGTCTGCAAGCTGTAGCTGCTGATTGCATGGCCATGGGGGCTCGCACCCTCATCATGCCCACGGACATCACCGACGAGCAACAGTGTCGCCATTTGGTGGAGACCACCGTCAGCCAATTGGGAAGCTTGGATATCTTGATCAACAATGCAGGCGTGTCTGCCCATGCTTTGTTTGAAGACGTTCAAGCGGAGAACTTGGCTTGGTATGAAGAATTGATGCGGGTCAATTTATGGGGTGCTGTTTGCTGCACCCATGCCGCTTTGCCTCACCTCAAACAAAGCCATGGTCGCATCGTGGCGGTATCTTCTTTAGCAGGTTTGGTGGGCGTTCCAGGGCGTACGGCCTACAGCGCCAGCAAATTTGCGCTGTCGGGGTTTTTTGAAGCCCTACGCGCCGAGGTCAAGGACTCAGGTGTGAGCGTGACCATTGCCTACCCTGGGGTGGTAGCCACCAATATTCGCGTCAACGGACTCAATGCCAAAGGTGAAAGTGCTGGCGTGAGTGGTTTGGTTGAAGACAAGGCCATGCCCGTGAAAGACTGTGCAAGGTTGATCATTTACGCAATGGTGCGGCGACGGCGGGAAGTGGTGATGACCGCACAAGGCAAAGTGGGCCGCTGGCTCAAACTCATCGCCCCTTGGCTGGTAGATCACATGGCCATGCAAGCGGTGAAAAAAGAATTTCGCCCTTCTTCCCATTGATACACACCGTTTTGTCTGCTCCTTCGTCTTGGCTGAAACGCTGGGCGCACCTGATTCCCCCTCACTCGCATGTGCTGGACTTGGCCTGCGGCAGCGGTCGGCACATGCAATGGCTTCAAAGCCAAGGTTTTGATGTTTTTGGCGTTGACCGTGATGAACACGCCCTTGAGTACGCCCAACAGTTTGGCGAGGTCTTGTGTGCAGATTTGGAAAATGCCGCTTGGCCACTTTCGGATCATCAATTTGACGCAGTTTTGGTGACCAACTACCTTTGGCGTCCTGCTTGGCAAGACATGCTGACATGCTTGAAACCGGATGGGGTGTTGATTTATGAAACCTTTGCCGCCGGCAACGAATCAGTGGGAAAACCCTCGCGCCCCGAATTCCTTTTGAACCACGGCGAACTTCTGTTGCTGTGCAAAACGCTGCGCATTGTGGCCTTTGAAGATGTATTCCTGCATACGCCAGACAGGTATGTTCAGCGGGTCGTGGCTGTGAACACCGACAGCAATGACAAACGCTTTGGTGTCGCACCCACAACAGCTCAGAAAAGCTAGAATGCGGGTCTTTACCTACAAGATGCCCCACCTTACATGAAACCCATACGCGCAAGCATCGTGGCCTTGATCACGCCAATGCATGAAGATGGCAGCATCGACTATCCAGCACTGCGTCATCTAATTGATTGGCACATAGCGCAAGGCACGGACTGCATTGGTGTGGTGGGTACCACAGGCGAGTCACCCACGGTGTCTGTCGAAGAGCACTGCGAAATCATCCGCGTCTGTGTCGATCAAGCCGCTGGGCGCATACCCATCATGGCTGGTTGTGGGGCCAACTCCACCTCTGAAGCCATCGAGTTAACCCGCTTTGCCAAGCAAGTCGGTGCCGATTGTCAGCTCCAAGTGGTGCCCTACTACAACAAGCCCACCCAAGAAGGGCAATACCAACACTTTCGCACCATTGCAGAGGCTGTTGATTTGCCCATGGTGCTTTACAACGTGCCTGGGCGCACTGTCGCCGATATGCAGCACGACACCGTTATGCGCTTGGCGCAAATTGACGGCATCATCGGCATCAAAGAAGCCACCGGTAATATTGAGCGCGCCCAGTGGTTGATTCACGAAGCCCCAAAAGGGTTTTCGGTTTATTCAGGGGATGACGGCACGGCTGTGGCATTGATGCTTTGCGGTGGTCATGGCAATGTCAGTGTTACCGCCAACATCGCGCCCAAACTCATGCACGAGCTTTGCGTTGCAGCTATAGCAGGTCAAGCACAACAAGCTATGGCTATCCAGCGTCAGTTGCTAAGCCTGCATAAAAACATGTTTACCGAATCCAACCCGATTCCCGTGAAATGGGCTGCCAACCGTATGGGGCTGTGTGGTCCCGCCTTGCGCTCGCCCATGACCCCACTTAGTTCACACTTGCAACCAGCGTTAGAAAACGCCATGCGCAGTTGTGGCGTAATTTGATTCCCCCAAAGGACCCCTCCTGATGTTTCTCTTTAAATCTGCCCTTTTCATACGTTCTGGGCTGCTGTTGTGTGTCAGCGCCTTGGTGGCCTGTGGTTCCATCATGGACTCTGACAAAGTCAACTACAAAACCCAAACCGAGGCACCCACCCAAAAATCACTCGAAGTTCCGCCCGATCTGAGCAAAATCACGCGTAACAAGCGCTTTGATGTGCCAGGCGGCAGCATCAGCGCCAACGATTTGGGCGCTGGCAACAAAGCCGACCTCGGTCCTTTAACCAGCCCCTTGGCTTTGGCTGACATCCAAGTCAAGCGTTCTGGCAACCAAATGTGGCTAGATATTGCTCGTCCACCCGAAGAACTGTGGATTGCAGTTCGTGATTTTTGGAAAGAGTCCGGCTTTACCTTGGTGCGCGATGAACAAGGCATCGGTGTCATGGAAACCGAATGGGCTGAGAACCGCGCCAAACTCCCTCAAGACTTTATTCGACGCAACTTGGGCAAAGTCTTGGATGGCTTGTACTCCACGGGCGAGCGCGATAAATTCCGCATCCGTTTAGACCGTACAGATAACAACCACACCGAGTTGTATGTGGTGCACCGAGGCATGGTGGAGGTCTACGCTGACAAACTCTCCAAAAACACAGTTTGGCAGCCTCGCGCCAATGACCCAGAGTTAGAAAAAGAATTCCTGCGTCGCTTGATGCTCAAACTTGCCCCCACAACCGCGACTGCAGACAACGCCAAAGCTTTTGAAGGCGGCCTTGCCAAGAGTGCCAGCCAACTCATCAGTGTAGATGGCAAACCCGCTGTGAACTTCAACCAAGGCTTCGATGTCGCTTGGCGTCGCGTGGGTGTCTTGCTCGACCGCAACGGGTTCACAGTCGAAGATCGTGACCGCAAGCAAGGTATTTACTTTGTTCGGTATGTGGATATGCCCGATGAGACGGAAGAAGGCTTCTTCAGTAAATTGTTCAGCTCCTCCAAGAACACCCAAGGCCCTCAGCAATACCGATTGAAAATTGTCAGCAAAGACGACCTCACCTCCACCATCGCCATCTTGAACGCTTCGGGTCAACCTGATGCATCTGCGACGGCGCAAAAAATCGCCCAACTATTGGTCAAAGAATTGCAGTAACTCGTGCTGCGATTCAAAAACCTGGGCAGTGGTAGCGCAGGCAACGCCACCGTGGTGGAAGCGCGTTGTGGTGCGCAGGTCTCTCGCTTGCTGATCGACTGCGGCTTAAGCGTCAAAGAACTGACTAAGCGTTTGGCTCAAGCTGATTTAAACCTAGAAGACCTAGACGCAGTGTTTGTGACGCATGAACACGCTGACCACATTGGTCACACTCAGCAATTAGCAAAACGTACAGTTCTGCCCGTTTGGATGAGTCGCGGCACGGCATTGGCCAGTGGCGTGATGGCGTGGGGCTTGCCCAGCGAACAGTTACAACTGGTCAAAGATGGGCAAACCTTAACGCTTGGCAGTTTGCAAATTCAACCCTTCACAGTGCCGCATGATGCCAGAGAGCCCCTGCAACTGCGGTGCAGCGATGGTGCCAACAGCTTGGGTGTTCTCACTGACCTAGGGCACGGCAGCGACCATGTGGTGCAGGCATTGCAAGATTGTCAAGCCTTGCTGCTGGAATGCAACCATGACAGTGAATTGCTTGCGCAATCGGCGTACCCCATTTTTTTGAAAAAACGCATTGCTGGCCCACTTGGGCATTTGTCCAACAACGAGTCAGCACAACTCGCAAGTTCCCTAAAGCACAAGGGACTGAATTTACTGGTGGCAGCCCATTTGAGCGAACGCAACAACCGCCCAGATATGGCCCAAGCGGTACTGGCTGATGCCCTTGGATGCAGCGCGTCTGATATTCCAGTAGCCGACCCCTTGCACGGCACCCCTTGGTTCACAGTGCAATAAGACCATCGCACAGTCTTTAGGCGTACAGCTGCCTCAACTCTCGTTTGAGCAATTTGCCACTGGGGTTTTTCGGCAAGGTATCGGTGAAGATAACGCGCTTAGGACACTTGAAACCTGCCATATGTTGCTGGCAATGTGCAAGAACCTCTTTCTCAGACATGTTTTGCCCAAGCTTGACCACAATCACAGCGGTCACGGCTTCGACCCATTTGGGGTCGGGCAAACCAATCACCGCCACCTCGCTGACGGCTGACAGGCGGTAAATCATTTCCTCTACCTCGCGGCTGGCAACGTTCTCTCCTCCTGTTTTGATCATGTCTTTTTTGCGATCTACCACCGTGATAAAGCCCTCGTCATCGATGGTGGCCAAGTCCCCGCTGTGAAACCAGCCTGACTCAAATGCTGCAAGGGTGCGCTCTTCATCATTAAAGTAACCCAGCATGAGGTGGGGCGATCGATGCACGATTTCACCGACCTCGCTGCCCGGTTGCACATCGTTCATCTGCTCGTCCACCACGCGGGTTTCCACATGAATAACGGCACGACCACAGGAGCCAGGTTTGCGCAATTGGTCCTCTGGTCCAAGTAAGGTAGCCAATGGGGCAATTTCAGTTTGCCCATACAAGTTCCATAAACGCACAAGTGGCAACCTTGAAGCCAGTTCACGCAACACCTCAACAGGCATGATGGACGCACCGTAATAGCCTTTGGCCAAGCTGGAAAGCTTGTCAGCATCCATTAAGGAAGAGTGTAGTAATGCAATCCACACCGTCGGCGGGGCAAAGAAACTGGTCACGCCAAAACGCTGCATCAGCGGCAACAAATGGTCGGGCGTAGGTTTGGCCGTGATGATGTTGGTGCTTCCCACGTAGACCGCAGGGCCGAAAAATACATCTAATTGAGCGCAGTGGTACAGGGGCAGAGAATGCAAAGCCAAGTCATCCTCGCGGATTTCAGCATTGATCACGCAACTCACGTATTGCCATAACACCGCATCGTGGGTGAGCATGGCACCTTTGGGGCTGGACTCTGTGCCACTGGTGTACACAATTTGCAAAACATCGTTGCCAGTGAAGGTTTGTGGAGGTAGGACTCCCTCAGATTCAGTCAAACTATGAAAGTTGTGCATCCCCTCGCTGGCTTGTGTGGTGTCTTCAGAAGGAATCCAAATGAACTCAGTCACCTGCGTATCCAAAACAGAAGCCGCTTTTGCCAAGGGTGTGAGTTCGGTGTCGGTGACCAGCACCTTGGCTTGGGCATGCCTGAGGATGTAAGCCACTTCATCCGTTTTGAGCATGAAATTGATGGGAACCAAAACTGCACCCATCCTGGCCAAAGCAAAACGCATGGCCGCAAAACCATGGGAATTACGTGCCAACATGGCCACATGGTCGCCGCTTTTTATTCCCCTCGCCACCAAACCGACTGCCAGTCGGCTTACCAGTGCGTCAAATTGGGCTTAGCTCCATTGGGTTTTGCCACAAATGACTGCCGTTTTGTCAGGTAGTCGTTGAGCGGTGCGTCTCAAAATATCCCCCAAGGTTTGGCTGCGAGCCAAAGGGATGGCAGGGAGTGAAGGGGGCAGGTGGCTGGAGGTCATCAAGAAATCTTAGGGTAAAAAAAAGCCACCCGAGGGTGGCTTTTGGTAAAAGCAGAAAAAATTACTTCTTCTCGCCTTCGGCAGCAGGTGCGGGAGCAGCAGCAGGTGCTGGTGCAGCAGCAGGAGCTTCAGCAGCAGGTGCGGGAGCAGCAGCAGGTGCAGGAGGAGCTTCTTTTTTACCGCAAGCGACCAAAGCAGCAGCCAACAAAGTTGCCAAGAGGAGTGATTTTTTCATGGGGGTTCCTTAAAGAATGGTTCGAAAAATTTCGAGGGATGCCACATGCTTTGGTCTGAACCTCCACATGCAACCGAGCCGATGGACTCAAGCTCCTTCAACTCAGCCATTTATTATAGGTGAATTCCCGTATGCCTTATCCTTAAACTTTTTAAGATTATTTAATCGCCTTGCGGGTGCAACCAACCAGATTGCACCCACTCTTGCAAAACTGCCAAGAGTGTTGCACTAGATTTTCGAATTTGCAGTTGATTAAGAGCTCTTTGGTCTGCCAATGAACGCAGTATTCGGGCATCTGCACCGGCACAACGCCAACTTTCTCCATTGATGTAAACGTATCGCTGGTCGTAGAGCATTTTGGTTTTTCGATCCAACACAACGCCTTTTTTCAAGTCTTTAGTGTCTTGGGTTTCGAACCAAACCTGCGCTTTGGGTTCGCTTAACCACTCGCCCAAAACCTTCTCACTGGCGTGCTTTTGTCGCAATGCACTTTCAAGCGCATGGTGGGCAAAAGCCTGAAGATGATCTGGTATGCGGGCGGGATGATCGGTTGCAGATTGCGATTTGTCTTGGTAGCGAGCAGAGTCTTTGACAACATCCATATCAGCAAAACGGGGTAGCAACTGTTGCGCCAAAGCCTGTGGGGTTTGCGCTTTAAATCCAACAGAGTATGTCATGCACTCCCCCAAGGCCACCCCTTCGTGGGCGTACTGGGGCGGTAAATACAACATGTCCCCCGGGTTGAGCACCCACGTTTCTTCTGCCTTGAACTTACGCAATATTTTCAGCGGGACGTCATCTCGCAAAGAGAGGTCTTTTTGTTGGCTGATGCGCCAGCGGCGCTGTCCATGCACTTGCAACAAAAAAACATCGTAGCTGTCAAAATGCGGGCCCACGCCGCCCTTGTCAGTTGCGTAACTGATCATGACATCGTCTAGCCGAGCGTCGGGAATAAAACGAAACTGGTCGCGCAATTGCGCGACTTTGTCGTCATGCAAATCTACCCCTTGCACCAACAGCGTCCAATGGCTTTGCTTCAAACTCGGCAAACTTCGCTTGCCAAAAGGTCCCGATTTCAAGCACCATTGCCCTGTACCAGCGTCTTTGATGACCAAGCGTGACTCAACATCCTCGGATTGCGCCAAAGCGAACAACTGCAGTCGACTGAGCATTGGCTGGATACCGGCTACGGCTTGTCGAATGAGCAAAGGTTGTTTTTGCCAATAACTGCGCATGAAAGCCTCAGCGCTTAAGGCGCCCAGCAAGGGGTGGGGCAATGGGTTTTTCAAGGTACTTCTCCAAACTGCGACAATTCCGCCCCATGAACATAACACCAGACTGCGTTGTTGCCCTCACATGGGTGCTCAAGGATGCCCAAGGTCAAATCTTGGATGAACTGCAAGACCCCGTGGAGTTTTACTTGGGCGGACACGATTTGCTCGACAAAATCCAATTAGCTTTGCACGACCATCAGGTTGGCGATCAATTGGATTTGCACTTGGAGCCAGAGGAAGCCTTTGGGGATTTCAACGAAGAGCTTATTTTTTTAGAGCCTCGGCATGCATTTCCGGCTGAGCTTGAAGAAGGCATGACCATTGAGGGACACGCACTTTCGCAAGACTGCAGTCCCGATGCGCCCAAAGACGTGATCTATACCGTCACTGATGTGTACCCAGAGCATGTGGTGTTGGATGGCAACCATCCACTGTCGGGCATGGCTTTGCGAATTTCACTCACCATCACGGGTGTCAGGGCTGCCACCGAAAAAGAAAAAAGCCACGGCACTTGTGGCTCTGGTTTTTTCTCGGCACCCACTCTGTCAGGTAACGACACGCTGCACTGAGGGCTTATTGCTTGCCAGTGGAGCCGTAGCCGCCTGCGCCGCGTTCGGTGAAGACCTCAAATTCATCGACCAGATTGAATTGGGCTTGTACCACCGGCACGATCACCAATTGTGCGATACGTTCCATAGGTTCAATGGTGAATGCCACATCGCTGCGATTCCATGCACTCACCATGAGTTGACCTTGGTAATCGCTGTCAATTAAGCCCACCAAATTACCCAGCACGATGCCGTGCTTATGCCCCAAGCCGGAACGCGGCAATATCAGGGCGGCGTAATTCGGGTCTTTCAAATGAATCGCCATGCCGGTGGGCACCAACTGCCACGCATTGGGCTGCAAAGTCAGCGCAACATCTAAACAAGCTCGCAAATCCAAACCCGCGCTACCGGCAGTGGCGTAATGGGGCAACATGCTGCGCAAGCGCTGGTCCATTACTTTCACATCCAACTTCATAACTACTCCTTAGTGCTGATGCGACTGGCGATCTCTGCCATCAACTGCCGCGCCAGCGTCAATTTGGAGGCACGGGGCAACTCTTTGATGCCATGCTCATCAATCACCAGCAAAGCATTGTCATCTTGGCCAAAGGTGGCTGGGCCAAGGTTACCCACCATCAAAGGCACACCTTTGCAAACCCGCTTGGCTTGCGCCTGAGCTTGCAAATACTGGGTTTCTGCAGCAAAGCCCACGCAATACAAAGCGCCCGCTTGGGCACGGTTGCTGGACGCAACATCAGCCAGGATGTCGGGGTTTTCAACCCACTCAAAATTTGGCAGACCGTCTTGGCCTTTTTTGATCTTTTCACCTGCCACCTGTGCTGGCCGCCAATCAGCCACTGCTGCGGTGGCAATGAACACATCGGCACGCTCCACCTGCGCCATGACAGCGGCATGCATCTGTAGCGCAGAGCGAACATCGGTACGCTTTACACCAAAAGGGGTGGACAAACTCACGGGCCCCGCCACCATATGAACATCTGCACCAGCTTCATGGGCAGCCCGCGCCAAAGCAAAAGCCATTTTCCCGCTGGACAAATTGGTGATGCCACGCACGGGGTCTATTGCCTCAAACGTAGGCCCTGCGCTGATGAGCACTTTTTTACCTTGCAAAACTTTGGGTTGAAACAAGGCGGTCAGCTCGTATAGCAATTCATCAGGCTCAAGCATTCTGCCGTCACCCACCTCGCCGCAAGCTTGGTCGCCTTGGCCTACACCCAACACCGTGGCGCCATCTTGGCGCAGTTGCGACATGTTGCGTTGCGTGGCGGGATGTGCCCACATTTCTTTGTTCATGGCAGGTGCAAGTAGCAAGGGAACCGTCTCCACGGGTCTGGCCAAGCACATCAGGCTGAGCAAATCATCGGCGCGGCCATGCAAAAGTTTGGCCATGAAGTCCGCGCTGGCGGGTGCTACCAAGATGGCATGGGCATTGCGGGTGAGGTTGATGTGCGCCATGTTGTTGGGCTCGCGAGGATCCCATTGCGACACATAAACAGGCTGGTTAGACAAGGCTTGCATCGTCACTGGGGTGACGAATTGGGCCGCAGCCTCGGTCATGACCACTTGCACCGTCGCCCCCACTTTGACCAAGGCACGGCACAATTCTGCAGCTTTGTAGCATGCGATTCCGCCGCTCAACCCCAGCACGATATGTTTGTTGGACAGGTCACTCATGGGGCGCAATGTAGCAGAGCCCCTATAATTTGGCATTACCACCTCTAGGGAGCCTAGGCCCTCCCCTCCCGACATGACCAAATTTGTCTTCGTCACCGGCGGTGTGGTGTCCTCCCTTGGCAAGGGAATCGCCTCAGCCTCCCTCGCTGCGATTCTTGAATCGCGAGGCCTCAAAGTCACTTTAATCAAGCTCGATCCTTACATCAATGTCGACCCCGGCACGATGTCACCCTTCGAACATGGCGAAGTCTTCGTCACCGAAGATGGGGCAGAAACCGATTTGGACTTGGGTCACTACGAGCGCTTCATCACCACGCGCATGCGGCGCACCAACAATTTCACCACCGGACAAATTTACAAAAGCGTGCTCGAAAAAGAGCGCCGCGGCGATTACTTGGGTACCACCGTACAAGTCATTCCCCACATCACCAACGAAATCCAAGACTTCATCAAACGCGGTGCAGGTGTGGGAACTGCTGACGCGGTAGAAGTCGCCATCGTTGAAATTGGCGGCACTGTCGGCGACATTGAGTCCCTGCCTTTCTTAGAGGCCGTGCGGCAAATGAGCTTGCGCATGGGGCCCCACAATGCCGCTTTTGTTCACCTGAGCTACGTGCCTTGGATTGCCGCTGCTGGGGAACTGAAAACCAAACCCACCCAACACACCGCTCAAAAACTGCGTGAAATCGGTATCCAAGCCGATGCTTTGGTGTGCCGTGCCGACAGGCCTATTCCCCAAGAAGAGCGCTCCAAAATTTCACTCTTCTCCAACGTTTCTGAGTGGGGTGTCATCTCCATGTGGGATGTCGACACCATCTACAAAGTGCCGCGCATGTTGCACGAGCAAGGCTTAGACGCACTCATTTGCGAAAAACTGCGCATCAACACCGCGCCCGCGTCGTTGAAGCGTTGGGATGATTTGGTGCAAGAGGTCGAGAACCCGCAGTACGAGTTACACATCGCTATGGTCGGCAAATATGTCGACCTGTCTGACAGCTACAAGTCACTCAACGAAGCCTTGCGTCATGCAGGCATTCACCACCATGCCAAAGTCAATATTGAGTACATCGACTCAGAAAGCTTAGAAGCCGCCAACATCGCCCAGTTGTCTCGCTTTGATGCCATCTTGGTGCCTGGCGGGTTTGGCAAACGAGGCATTGAAGGCAAGATTTGTGCAGCGCGTTTTGCACGCGAAGGCAAAGTGCCTTATTTAGGTATTTGCTTGGGTATGCAAGTCGCCACAATCGAATACGCTAGGCATGTGGCGGGCTTACCTGGCGCTAACAGCACCGAGTTTGAACCAGACACACATCACCCGGTGATTGCGCTTATCACCGAATGGAAAGATGCCGATGGCAAGGTACAAACACGCCATGCCAATTCTGATCTTGGCGGCACCATGCGATTGGGCGAACAAACCTCCAATGTCGCGCCCCACACCTTGGCTCACCACATTTACGGCGACCACGTGAGTGAAAGGCACCGTCACCGCTACGAGGCAAATGTGAATTACTTAGACCAGTTGCGCCATGCCGGTTTGGTGATTTCAGCCTTGACCCAACGCGAGCAACTCACTGAAATTGTGGAACTTCCTCAAGCGGTACACCCTTGGTACATGGGTGTGCAATTTCACCCTGAGTTCAAGTCCACCCCTTGGGGCAGCCATCCCTTGTTCATTGCATTCGTGCGTGCAGCATTAAGCTACCAAAGCGAGAGAAAAAAATTGAAAGTGGTGGCATGAGACTGTGCGGCTTTGATGTAGGCTTAGACAAGCCTTTCTTTCTGATAGCAGGCACATGTTCTATCGAGAGCTTGGACATGTCCTTGGATGTGGCTGGACAACTCAAAGACATGTGCATGGCCTTGGGCATCCCCCTGATTTACAAAGGCTCTTTCGACAAGGCCAACCGCTCGTCTGGCAGCACCCAACGCGGCTTGGGGCTGGACGCGGGACTCAAAATCTTGGACGAAGTTCGTCGTCAGTTAAATATTCCCGTGCTGACCGACGTTCACGATGAGTCACAAGTCAAAACCGTGGCCAGCGTGGTCGATGTGTTGCAAACCCCCGCCTTTTTATGCCGCCAAACCGACTTCATACGCGCCGTGGCGCAGTCGGGCAAACCAGTCAACATCAAAAAAGGCCAATTTCTTGCGCCTTGGGACATGAAAAACGTGGTCGATAAAGCCCGTGCCGCAGCCCGCGAGGCAGGCCTGAACGAAGACAACTTCTTGGCATGTGAGCGTGGTGTCAGCTTTGGTTACAACAATTTGGTGGCTGACATGACCAGCTTGGCTGAAATGCGCCACACGGGCGCGCCCGTGGTATTTGATGTGACACATTCGGTACAAAAGCCTGGTGGGCAAGGTACCAGCAGTGGCGGTGCACGAGAGATGGTGCCTGTGCTTGCCCGCGCCGGCGTGGCTGCCGGTGTGGCAGGGGTTTTCATGGAGACGCATCCCAACCCTGCCCAAGCTTGGTCAGATGGCCCCAACGCCGTACCTTTGAAACACATGCGAGCCCTGCTAGAGAGTTTGTTAGCGATTGACAAAGTCGTTAAACAAGGCCCACTGCTTGAAACCCATTTTTCCGTTTAGTTTTGTTAAACCATAGGCTTTGATAGCCTGATCCTCCCCTCGAAGAAAGTCAGAACATGAGTGCAATCGTCGACATCGTTGGTCGTGAAATTTTGGACAGCCGTGGCAACCCCACGGTGGAGTGCGATGTCTTGTTGGAAAGCGGCATCATGGGTCGAGCCGCCGTCCCTTCTGGGGCATCAACCGGCAGCCGTGAAGCTATCGAATTGCGCGATGGCGACCCTGCACGCTATGGCGGTAAAGGTGTCTTGAAGGCTGTGGAATATGTGAACAACGAAATCACCCAAGCCGTGATTGGCCTAGACGCCAGTGAACAAGCGTTTCTGGACCACACCATGATCGAGCTTGATGGCACAGACAACAAAGCCCGCTTGGGCGCCAACGCCATTTTGGCGGTGTCCATGGCGGTCGCCCGTGCGGCGGCTGAAGAGTCTGGCCTGCCCTTGTACCGCTATTTCGGCGGCATGGGCCGCATGCAAATGCCTGTTCCCATGATGAACGTGGTCAATGGCGGCGCCCACGCCAACAACAATCTGGATTTGCAAGAGTTAATGATCATCCCTGTGGGCGCCCCCAATTTTCGTGAAGCTTTGCGCTATGGCGCCGAAGTCTTTCATGCTTTGAAAAAAATCATGAGCGACAAAGGCATGAGCATTGCCGTGGGTGATGAAGGCGGTTTTGCGCCCAATGTTCCTGGCCATGAAGCGGCGATTCAAATGATTTTGGATGCCATCGACAAAGCTGGCTTTACCGCGGGTGAGCAAATTGTGCTGGGTTTGGACTGCGCGGCCAGCGAGTTTTACAAAGACGGCAAATACCATTTAGAAGGTGAAGGTTTGGTCCTCGATGCAGGCCAGTGGACCGACATGCTGGCAACTTGGGTGGACAAATACCCTATTCTCAGCATAGAAGACGGCATGGCCGAGGGTGACTGGGACGGCTGGAAGCACCTGAGCGAACGTCTGAATAAAAAAGTGCAACTGGTGGGAGACGACTTGTTTGTCACCAACACCAAAATTTTGCAAGAAGGTATTGACAAGGGAATAGCCAACTCCATCCTCATCAAAATCAACCAAATCGGCACCTTGAGCGAGACCTTTGCCGCCATTGAAATGGCCAAACGTGCAGGCTACACCGCCGTGATCAGCCATCGCTCGGGGGAGACAGAGGACTCCACCATTGCCGATATAGCGGTCGGCACCAACGCCGGTCAAATCAAAACAGGCTCGCTCAGTCGCTCTGACCGTTTGGCTAAATACAACCAGTTATTGCGCATTGAGGAAGACCTCGGTAGCATCGCCACCTACCCTGGCCGATCTGCCTTTTACAATCTACGCCACTGAAACCGACCTCAAGCCGTACCCATGCGTCGTCCCGTTCCCATCATGTTGCTCACGCTGCTGATAGTTTTCCAGCTGCAGCTGTGGTTTGGGCGTGGCAGCATCCCCGATGTTTGGCGACTGCGGCAGCAATACCAAACTCAGCTCGCGCTCAACACCCAAACCGAATTGAAACTAGAGCGTATGCGTGCCGAACTTCGCGATTTACGCGACGGCATGGAGATGGTGGAAGAACGCGCACGTTCTGAAATCGGCATGGTCAAACCCAACGAAATCTTCGTCCAAATCGCCAAATAAGGCGAACATGGACATTGTTTTGCTTGGGCTTTCGCAGCCTCGCTTGCAACACTTGGCTACAGCGCTTGGGCAAGCGTTAAAGGAATTTGCACCAAGTTCGACTCTTCATACCCCCCAAAGCCACCCGACTTGGACTCCGCCCTCTTTGTCTTCTCGCATTTTGCTGTGCGCAAGTTCTGAAGATGCCCCCATCGCCCAAGCTTGGCGAGCCATCCTGTTGGGCCAGGGTTTGTCTTTCCAAGTCGTCCATGGCATTGGACAGGAACTGCTAAAGCAATGCTTGCTGGCCCTACTACCCCCCGAAACCGCCAAAGGCTTGGCGCGAGAAGGTTTACCCATACGCTGGCAAGGCGTGTGCGAAACCTGCAGCGACCCCGACTGTGAACTGCGGCTTTTCTCTGGCTTATTGCAAGGCTGATGGGCCAGGCGGCTGGGTGAGTGCTTGAGCAAACAATTGGGCAGCGTCCACCGCGTCATAGCGGTATTGCTGGCCACAAAAGTCGCACCCGACCTCAATCAAGGGGCGTTCTGCCAAGATGCTGTTGGCCTCATCTTGGCCCAAGCCGCGCAACATATTGCTGACCCTATCTCTGTTGCAAGAACAAGAAAAGCGTGGTGCCTCATCCGCCGGCGCTGGCTCAAAGCGGCGCAAAGTTTCTTGCCAAAACAAGCGGTGCAGGATTTTGTCAGTGGCCAGCGTCAACAGTTCTTCGCTGGTCAAGCTTTGCGCCAGAATAGCGATGCGGTTGTAGTCTTCATTACGACCAATGTCGGCTTCGTCGGCCATGCTTTCTTTGCCGGCCAAATTTGCCGCCCCATGCATGGGTAAGCGTTGTATCAACAAACCTGCGGCGATGTCGTCATTGGCCGCCAAAACCAAAGTGGTGTCGAGTTGCTCGCTTTGCAGCATGTAATGCGCCAACACATCGCTAAAGCGGTTCAGCGGTTCACGGTGATCGTCATACAAAGGCACCACCCCTTGGTAGGGCTGCTGGCCGGGTCGACGACCCAAGGGATCAAGCGTGATGGCACAGCGCCCTAGGTTGCGTTGGTTGGCCATATCGGCCAAGCCCATGCCCTCAGATACCTCGCCAATGGTTTTGGCGGTGGAGCGAAAGCGCAAATCGGATTGCACTTCAACCACAGCCAACTTCAAGGGGCCTTCGCCCATCATTTGCAAGACCAAAGCGCCATTGAATTTGATGTTGGCTTGCATCAGCACAGCGGCCGCGGTCATCTCACCCAATAACGCACGAACCGGTGGCGGGTAAGCACCCGTCTCGGCATTGGCGGCACGTTTGGCCAGCACCGTTTGCCAACTGTCGGTCAATCGCACCAAGACACCCCGAACTGGCAGCCCTTCAAACAAAAACTTGTGCAACTCACTCATGCGATTTTTTTCAGCCCGTTTTTGAAGCGCAAAGCGTTCTGGGTGTAGTGCTTGGCACTCATGCGCAAGCCTTCGATTTGCTCGGGCGTGAGTTCTCGCACTACTTTGGCCGGTGTGCCCATGATGAGGCTGCCATCGGGAAACTCTTTGCCCTCGGTGACCACCGAGCCTGCACCCACCACGCAATGGCGGCCGATGCGAGCACCATTCAACACCACCGCTGCGATGCCAATCAGGCTTTCGTCACCAATGGTGCAGCCATGCAGCATGACTTGGTGACCTACCGTCACGTTCTTGCCAACTACCACGGGCAAGCCGTTGTCCGCATGGATGACGGCCAAATCTTGCACATTGCTGCCTTCACCAATATGGATGGTCTCGGTGTCACCGCGCAAAACCGCGCCAAACCACACACTGGTATTGGCCTCCAAAGTAATGGCACCCATCACATGGGCAGAGTCTGCCACCCAAGCGCTGGGGTCAATCTGGGGGGTGTGGTCGTCGAGCTGGTAAATAGCCATATGTTTGCCGTTCTTAGAGGTTTCTACAATTGTAGAGATGGAATTGCGAGAAGCCGCCTACCAGGCGTTATGTGAAACCCAAGCCACTGACAAAGTACAGGCGGTGCAACAGCTTTGGTTAGAGCGGGCGCATCTTTCTCTTGATATTCAAGCCCCGCTGCAAGACGTTGACCACAAAGCCCCTGGTCGACCCGACAAACCCCTGCTGCAAAACCCCCAGCAAGTGCCTCAACGTTCGGTCCATACTGACAAAGGTTTGGCCGCTTTGGTGCATTCGGTGTGCCATATCGAGTTCAATGCCATCAATTTAGCGCTGGACGCGGTGTGGCGGTTCTCCAGCTTGCCGCCAGCGTATTACCAAGACTGGCTGCGTGTGGCCTATGAAGAATCTACCCATTTCGATTTGCTACAAAACTTGCTAAGCCAGATGGGCTACGCCTATGGCGACTTTGCCGCCCACGATGGTTTATGGTCCATGTGCGAGAAAACTGCAGACGATGTACTGGCACGCATGGCCTTGGTGCCACGCACCTTGGAAGCCCGAGGCTTGGACGCCACGCCCCTCATTCAAGCCAAATTATTGCTCTCCACTTCCCCCCACGCGGCAGCCTTCCTGCCAGTCCTTGAAACGATATTGCGTGATGAGGTGGGCCATGTGGCCATTGGCAACCATTGGTTCAGGTACCTTTGTGCAGAGCAAGGCCTAGACCCACTGACGCACTACCCCATGCTGGTGAAGCGCCATGCAGCACCGCGCTTGAAGCCGCCCTTCAACACTCCTGCTCGGTTAGCTGCGGGGTTCACCCAAGAAGAAATTGATTGGTTGATGGCGCAACGCTTGACGCCTGTTACACCTTGAAAAAAATTATCCACGTGGGTGGTGTTGCGCATGCAGCGCTTTGAGTCGCTCACGGGCCACATGGGTGTAGATGGTGGTGGTGGAAATATCGGAATGCCCCAGCAGCATTTGCACCGCTCTAAGGTCAGCGCCATGGTTGAGCAAATGCGTTGCAAAGGCATGGCGCAGGGTGTGGGGCGACAAAGGCACATGGACATCTGTCAAAAGCGCGTATTTTTTGATCAGCTTCCAAAACATCACCCGCGACATCGCAGTACCTTGCTGGGTCACAAACACAGCAGGCGAGTTTTTCTTACCCAATAACTCGGGGCGGGATTGGCTTAAATAGTTTTGCAAGCTGTCAGCCGCCTCTTCGCCAAAGGGCACCAAGCGCTCTTTGTTGCCCTTGCCAGTGATGCGCAACACGCCTTCGCGCATATTTAACGACAGCACGGGCAGGTCGACCAACTCGCTGACCCGCAAACCACTGGCATAGAGCAACTCCAACATGGCGCGGTCACGCAAACCCAAGGGTGTGTCGATGTTGGGGGCCGCAAGCAAGGCTTCGACCTGCGCTTCGCTCAGTGTTTGAGGCAGACGAGGGGCTTGTCGAGCCGTCAACAGCTTTAAGGTAGGGTCAGTGTTGATGTGCTTTTCACGCAAAGCCCATTGGTAAAAACGCCGCAATACCGTCAAGCGCCGGTTGGCGGTGCTGGCACGGGTTTGGTCAAAGCGATCTGCAAAATAGGCCTGAACATCGTTTTCACCCGCATGTTCTAGCGTCAAAAATTGCGCCTGCAACCAATCAGAAAAGCCCTGCATATCCCGTCGGTAGGCGGCCAAGGTGTTGGGCGACAACCCATCTTCAAGCCACAAGGCCTCAACGAAAGCACCCACCAAAGGGTGAGGGTCAATCGAGCTTGAGTTTTTGGGCATCGACCACCTTTTTGTAAACCTCAAACTCCCCCTTCAACTGTTGGGCAAACTGCTCTGGGGTATTGCCAATCACCTTAGACCCCGTGGCTTCAATGCGCTTGATCACCGCGGGGTCTTGCAACACTTTGAGCAGGGCAGCGTTGAGCTTTTTCACCAACTCTTTGGGCATGCCCTTGGGGCCGTAAATGCCGTAAAAAGCGGGCCGGTTGACGGGCTCCAAGCCCAGTTCTTTGAAAGTGGGTACAGCCGGCAAATCGGCCAACCGCTCGGGGGCAGCAACCGCCATGGCGATGAGTCGCTTGTCTTTGATGTGAGGCAAGGCTGAAGGCAAGTTATCAAAAATGACCATTACCTGACCACCCACGGTATCACGCAAAGCGGGGCCGCCGCCGCTGTAGGGAATGTGAACGATAAAAGTTTTGGTCAGGTTTTTGAACAACTCCATTTGCAAATGCCCAATGCCGCCTGTGCCTGACGAGGCGTAGTCGTACTGTCCAGGCTTGCGGCGCAATTCAGCTAAGAAGACAGCAAAGTCTTTGGCAGGAAAAGAGGGGTTGACTGCCAGCACATTGGGTGTGGCGGCCATGTTGGTGATGGGGGAAAAATCTTTTAATGGGTCGTAGGGGACTTTGGGGTTGATAGCAGGATTGGTCGCATTGCTCGACGCAGTGGCCAACCCCAAGGTGTAGCCGTCGGGTGCAGCGCGGGCAACCTCAGCCGCACCATTGACACCACCCCCGCCCGCTTTGTTGTCCACCACCACCGCTTGCCCGAGCAACTTACCCAAGGGTTCCGCAACAATTCGTGCCATCAGGTCGGTGGTTCCGCCTGCCGCGAACGGCACGACCAAGCGTAGGGGTTTAGTGGGGTAGTTTTGCGCCCATGCCTGTGAACTGACCAAACTGCCAACCACCAACCACCACAAACAGATTTTTTTCATACCACCACCGGTTCAGGTTCAAGTCGAATGCCAAAACGCTCGTACACACTGGTTTGAATGGCTTGTGCCAAGGTCACAACTTCGCCGCCTGTGCAGGGCTGGGACAAGCCACCTTTGTTGACAATCACCAAAGCTTGTTTTTCATAGACCGCCGCATTGCCCACCGATTTACCGCGCCAGCCACAGGCGTCAATCAACCAAGCTGCAGCCAATTTGAAGCGACCATCGGCCAATTGGTAATGCACCAAGCGAGGTTCGCGGGCGATGATGTCTTGGCATTGCTCGGGGCTGACGGTGGGGTTTTTGAAAAAACTGCCGGCATTGCCGATCACCGCAGGGTCGGGCAACTTGGCGCGGCGTATCTCGCAGACCCAATCGAACACTTGTTGCGCTGTGGGGTTGGCTATGCCTTTTTGGGCCTGCTTTTTTTCCAAATCCGCATAGCTGATGTCAGCCTTCCATTTTTTGGGCAAGCGAAACCGCACTTGGGTGATCAGCGCTCGGCCCAATAAACCCATGTCACGGCTGTCGCTGGCGCCGTATTTGAACACAGAGTCTCGGTAACCAAAGGCGCACTGCGCTGCATCCAGGGTGAAGTGCTGTCCAGTGTGTAAATCCACCGCGTCCAAAGACTCAAACCGGTCTTGCAACTCCACGCCATAAGCGCCTATGTTTTGCACGGGCGAGGCTCCCACCAAGCCGGGAATCAGGGCCAAATTTTCCAAGCCAGGCCAACCTTGCTGGAGGGTCCAGGCCACAAAGTCGTGCCAATCTTCGCCAGCGGCGGCTTGCACCACCCAAGCCTTGTCATCCTCGGCAACAAGTTGACGGCCCAGCAGTTCGACCTTGATGACCAAGCGCTTGATGTCGCCCGTGATGACGATGTTGCTACCGCCTCCCAAGACGAAATGCGGCTCTAGGCGCAAGGGGTCGACCAACAAGGCTTGGACGTCGTTCATAGAACGCAGACGCAACAAACGCTCTGCGCGGGCGGCGATGCCAAAGCTGTTGTGCGGCTGCAAAGGGACATTGGTCTCGATAATCATGTGAGAATTGTCGCACCCTGAACTTCTGAAGTACCAACCATGCCCTCTTTTGATACTGTTTGCGAAGCCGACCTGGTTGAAGTGAAAAATGCTGTCGATAACACCGCCAAGGAAATCGGCACCCGTTTCGATTTCAAAGGAACCTCAGCGGCCATCGAACTGAAAGACAAAGACATCACCTTGATCGGTGACAGCGACTTTCAGTTGCAGCAAATTGACGACATCTTGCGCAACAAACTGGCTAAACGCAATGTCGATGTGCGCTTTCTCGACAAAGGCGACGTGCAAAAAATGGGCGGCGACAAAGTCAAGCAAGTGGTGAAAGTGCGCAACGGCATTGCCAGCGAAGATGCCAAAAAAATTCAGCGCATCATCAAAGACAGCAAGCTGAAAGTACAAGCCGCCATCCAAGGCGAATCGGTGCGAGTGACAGGCGCCAAGCGAGACGACTTGCAAGCGGCGATGGCCTTGATTCGCAAAGACATCCCCGACTTGCCGCTGAGCTTCGATAACTTCCGCGATTAATTGGGATCTGACCCCAATTTTTTATTACCGATACGGCTTTCCTCGCCACGCATGAGCTTGCCGATATTGGCTTGGTGACGCCAGATCAGCACCGCGCTCATCACTGTGGCCGCTAACAACACGCGGTTGTCCACATACCAAGCAACGCGATGCCCCAAAAAATAGTATGCGGGTGCAAACAATGCACTGGCCAAGGCGGCCAGTGAGGAATAGCGTGAAAAATACGCCACGATGAGCCAAGTGGCCAAAGTCGCCAAGCCCAAAAAAGGCTGTATGCCTATGAGTACACCTGCTGCCGTTGCAACGCCTTTACCGCCTTGGAAGCGGAAAAAGACAGGCCACACATGGCCCACAAAAGCCGCCAAAGCGACCATGGCAACAGTGCCCTCGCCCAAGCCATACGCCGCGCCAAAATGCACCACCCACCAAACCGGCAACCACCCCTTGACTGCGTCAAGCAGCAAGGTCAGCACCGCCGCCAGCTTGTTGCCAGAGCGAAGCACATTGGTGGCCCCTGGGTTGTTGCTGCCATAGGTTCGCGGATCGGCCAAGCCCATGAAGCGACTCACCACCACGGCGAAGGACAAAGAGCCCACCAAGTAGGCCAGCAGCGCCGCCGCTAAGGGGTAAAGAAGTGCAGGATCAAAGTCCAGCATGTCAAAACGCCAAATCGCGCATGTCCCAACGTATGGCGTCCATGGCGCTCAAGACCTCGGGCGATAACGTGGTGCCCCAAGCGTCCAAATCTTCATCGAGTTGGGCCACCGAGGTCACGCCAATGATGGTGCTGGCCACACGCCATTGGGTATAGCAAAACGCCAGCGCCATTTGCGTGGGCGTCATGCCGTGGTCGCGGGCGAGTTGGTTGTAGCGCTTGGCCGACGCCAAGGCTTCGGGGCGTGACCAGCGTTGTTTGCGAACGCTTTCATACTTGGTGATGCGTCCCTCGGGGGGTGCGCCAGCGCCAAGAAAGCCCGAGGCATCGTATTTACCGGTGAGCAAGCCAAAGCCCAATGGAGAGTAAGCCAGCAAGGACACATCCAAGCGGTGCATGGTTTCGTCTAATCCGTTTTCCAAAAAGCGGTTCACCAAGCAATAGGCGTTTTGCACGCTGACAATGCGCGGCAAATGGTGCTGCTCGGCCAATCGCACAAATTCATGAACACCATACGGGGTTTCATTGGACAAGCCGATGTAACGCACCTTGCCTTGCTGGATCAGCTTGGCCAAGGTCTCTAACTGCACATGGATGGAGGTAGAGCTGTTTTCCTTGGCAGGGTCGTAATACAAGCCGCCAAACATGGGCACATGGCGCTCGGGCCAATGGATTTGGTAGAGGTCAATCACATCGGTTTGCAAACGCTTCAAACTGGCTTCGCAGGAGGCCACGATGTCTGCCGCCGTCATGCCCTCACCTGTGCGAACCCAAGGCATACCGCGTGAAGGTCCCGCCACCTTAGAGGCGAGCACCATTTTTTGGCGCATGCCGGGGCGCTTGGCCAGCCAGTTGCCCATATAGGTTTCGGTCTTGCCAAACGACTCGGCGGTGGGAGGAACGGCGTAAATCTCGGCGGTATCGAAGAAGTTCACGCCCCGCGCCATGCTGTGGTCCATGATGGTGTGGCTGGTGGCTTCGTCCACCTGCTGGCCGAAAGTCATGGTGCCCAAGCAGATGGGGGTGACGTGCAAATCGCTTTGACCCAAGCGAACGGGGGTGAGGTCAAGTTTGTTCATGAGGCGGAGTTTACGTGGGGTGGGGATGAGACAAATGCGACAGCTTAATGGAAGTCTTTGGCCGAGAATGACGCCATGAACAAAAGCATCCCCACCCAAACTCGCACAGCCATCGTCACCGGCGCCGCTCGCGGCATTGGTTTGGCCACCACGAAACTCTTCTTAGCCAAGGGCTACCAAGTGGCCATGGTCGACCGCGACAGCGAAGAACTGCACCGCGCAGCGAATGAGTTGCACGGCGTGCTGCCCTTGGACTGCGACGTGTCTGACGAAACCCAAGTTGCCGCCATGGTGCACGCTGTGTTGGATTGGTCAGGTCGTGTCGACGCTTTGGTGAATAACGCAGGGGTGGCCGACTTCGGCCCGATTGAAGAAACCACGTTTGCCCGCTGGCAAACCGTGATGCGCACCAATCTGGATGGCGTGTTTTTATGCTCGCAAGCGGTCATCCCCGCACTTCGCCAAAGCCGTGGTGCGATTGTCAACATTGGCTCCATCTCGGGTCTGCGAGCCTCCACCCTGCGCGTGGCCTACGGCACTTCCAAAGCAGCAGTCATTCACATGACCAAACAGCAGGCGGTGGAGTTGGGCGAATACGGCATTCGGGTCAACTGCGTGGCCCCCGGCCCTGTGAGAACCAAGCTCGCCATGGCGGTACACAGCCCCGAAATCATCAGCGCTTACCACGACGCCATCCCCCTGAACCGCTACGGCAGCGAAGCGGAAATTGGCCGTGTGATTGTGTTTTTGGCGTCCGAAGAAGCCAGTTACCTCACCGGCCAAGTGGTGGCGGTGGACGGCGGCTTTGAGGCGACAGGCGTGGGATTGCCAGCGCTCAGGGCATAAGCATTGCAAAATGCATTCATATGTATAAAATGAATGCATTGACTGCATACAACCTAAGGTGAAGCCATGGCCATGCTGACCGTTCGAAACCTACCTGACGATGTACACCGCGCCCTGCGGATTCGAGCAGCCGAAAACGGCCAAAGCACCGAGGCCGAAGTTCGCCAAATACTGGCCAATGCGGTCAATCCACCGAACCGAGTCAAGATGGGAGATGCCATGTCTGCTTTGGGTCAGCAAATGGGTTTGACCAATGAAGACGTCGAAGCTTTGGAGGAAATTCGACCACGAATCGCCGCCGAACCTATGCGTTTCGAATGATCTTACTCGACACCAATATAGTTTCAGAAGCCATGAAACCTTTGCCCAACAGCCAGGTTTTGGGTTGGCTGAATGCGCAAGCCGCTGAAACTTTGTTTGTGTCTTCAATCACGTTCGCTGAATTGTGGTTTGGTGTTGCTTCAATGCCTAAAGGACAACGCAAACTGAGGCTAGAAGAAACCGTGGATGGACTGGCAGACATTTTCAAAGGGCGAATCTTGGGTTTCGACCTAGACACGGCCAAGACATACGCTCAACTCGCCGTCTTGGCAAAATCCAAAGGCCAAGGTTTTCCAACTGCAGATGGCTACATTGCCGCCATCGCAGCAGCCAAGCAATTCATCGTCGCCAGTCGAGACACGGGGCCCTTTGTGGCCGCAGGCCTGCAAGTAATCAACCCTTGGTCTGCTTGAAACGGGCAAACCGCTCCTCTTCCTGCAACCTGAGCACCCGCCTTTGCACCTTGCCCGTGGTGGTCATGGGCAAGGCCTCGATGAACTCAATCTCTTTGGGGTATTCATAAGGCGCCAGCAGGCCGCGCACATGTTGTTGCAGTTCTTGCACTAAGCCATCTGTTGCGGCAAAACCAGCTGCCAGCACCACATAAGCCTTGACCAAGTTGCCGCGCTCGGCATCGGGTTTGGGCACCACGGCGGCGTTGGCTACGCTTGGGTGTTTAACCAAGCAGTTTTCAATTTCGCTCGGTCCTATGCGGTAACCCGCCGCCTTGAACACATCGTCCGCGCGGCCTTGGTACCAGAGGTAGCCGTCTGCGTCTCGGGTAGCGAGGTCGCCGGTGCGGCACCAATCGTCGGTGAATTTGTTGGCGGTGGCTTCGGGCTGCTTCCAGTAGCCCAAAAAGAAAATCGGGTCGGGGTCGCCCTTCGGGTCTAGGCGGTGCAAGGCCACGTCTCCCGCAACGCCGTCGGGGCACTCCACACCCTCCTCATCGATCACCGCCACACGGTGCCCAGGGTAGGCGCGGCCCATGCTGCCGGGCTTAGCGGGCCAACCTACACCGTCCGCGGTATCGCCATTCATGGCGCAGTTGCCGACGATGTAGTTGATCTCAGTTTGCCCAAACATCTCGTTGACGGTCACGCCAAGTTGGTCTTGGCAATAGGCAAACACAGCGTCACCCACCGCCTCACCTGCACTCATGATGGCTTGCAAATCCAACTGAAACTGCGAAGCTGGATGGGGATAGGCCTTCATCATGGCTTTCAAAGCCGTCGGGAACAAAAACGTGTGCGTCACACGGTGCTGCTGCATCAGGCCAAAAGCCAAATCGGCCGAAAACCGCCCTGCCCACGCCACGATGGGGCGCCCGAAATACAGGCTTGGCAACAAAGCGTCCATCAGGCCGCCGGTCCAGGTCCAGTCGGCGGGGGACCACATCACAGCGTGGCTTCCAGAGGGCAGTTCATCGCCTTGCACGGGCTTGCTGTTAGGTGAAAAACCAAACCAGTTTTGGCTGCAAATGAAACCTGTCAGGTTGCCAACCAAGGCTTGGTGAGGAATCAATGCCCCTTTGGGTGGCCCCGTAGTGCCACTGGTGTAAATCAGCACTGCAGGGTCGTGGGCCAAGCTGGGATAAAGAGGCCACGCTTCGAACTCGCTCATCGTCGGAGCATCAAAAGCTACATCGCCACTGCCTGCATCCACGCCTATGCACAAGCGCAGCGCGGGGCAACTGCTTTTCAATTCAGCCACTGTGGTGGAGGACACGGCGTCTACCACCGCCAGCACCGCCCCCGAGTCTTGCAAACGGTATTGCAGCGCCTCGGGGCCAAACAATTGCGACAAAGGCATGACCACCGCGCCCATTTGCCACAGCGCCATGTAGGCCACCACGGTCTCGAAACGCTGGGGCAGCACCACCGCCACACAGTCACCCGCTTTGACGCCTTGCGCTGCCAAGACATGGCTTAAGGCATCGGCTGCAGCTTGCACTTGGGCAAAACTGTGTGGCTCAGCAGGTGCATCCAAGCGATGGGTGATGACGGCCACTCTTTGAGCAGTATGCGATTTTCTAGCCCACCGCCTGACGCACACCTCAGCGATGTTGAAAAAGGCAGGCACATGCCAGCGAAATTGCGCCAGCATGTGTGCGTGGTTGTCCAAAGGGTGACGGGTGGTCATGCAAGACGTCCTTATGATCAGTGCAATGTACCAAGTCCAACGCCCCTCGCGCAGCAGTTTCGTGCCGCTGCGCCACCTGAACTACCACGTCCTCGAATGGGGTACACCCCGCTCCGATCAACTGCCGCTCTTTATGGTCCATGGTTGGATGGATGTCAGCGCATCGTTTCAATTCGTCATCGACGCTCTTGAACAAGACCGCCACATCATTTCGCCCGACTGGCGTGGCTATGGACTGACCCACCCCGGCGAGGTCGACAATTTTTGGTTTCCCGACTACTTAGCCGATTTGGACGCTTTGATCGACCACTACCAACCCGAGGGTTCGATTGACCTTTTAGGTCACAGCATGGGTGGCAATGTGGTCATGCAATACGCTGGTATTCGTCCCACCCGCATTCGCCGCCTCATCAACCTTGAAGGCTTTGGACTGGCCGCCACCCAAGCCGAGCAAGCACCCACCCGTTATGCGCAGTGGTTGGACGACCTCAAGGCCATGCGCCAAGGCGAGAAGTCGCTCAGAACCTACCCAGATGCAAGGTCGGTTGCACAACGGCTGATGAAAACCAACCCGCGCCTGACCACCGACAAAGCCGATTGGTTAGCCCAGCATTGGGCAAAAGCCAACCCGCAAGGCGAATGGGAAATTTTGGGTCACGCTGCGCACAAAGTGACCAATGCCAACTTGTTCAGGGTGGAGGAAATATTGGCGCTCTACCAACGCATCACTGCACCGGTGCTGAATGTAGAAGCCAGCGACAACAGCATGGACCAATGGTGGAAGGGGCGCTATACCTTGGCCGAATACCATGAACGATTGAAGTCGGTCAAGAATGTTCACAGCATAGTCATTGCAGACGCTGGCCACATGATGCACCACGACCAACCCGCCAAATTAGCCCAGCATATCGAGGCGTTTTTGAACCAAGCATGACCCAGACAGATGTGTTCATCATCGGCGCGGGGGCCGCAGGGCTGTTTTGCGCAGGGGTGGCAGCACAACAGGGTTTGCAGGTGCTGCTGATCGACCACAGCCCCAAGGTGGCTGAAAAAATCCGCATATCGGGCGGCGGCCGCAGTAACTTCACGAACAGTGACATCGACCCACGTGCGCCGCACAAACACTTTTTGGGTGAAAACCCGAAGTTCGCCCGCAGCGCTTTAAGCCGCTACACCGCCGCCGACTTTGTGGCTTTGATGCATAAACACGGCATCGCTTTCCACGAAAAACACAAGGGGCAACTTTTTTGCGACCGCAGCGCCCAAGACCTGATCGACATGCTGCTGCGTGAATGTGAAGCGGGCGCCAAGGGTGGCGCGGTCACCCGCTGGCAGCCCTGCAGTTTGCTGGCGTTGCGCTTCAGTGATGCCTCACCCTTCCCCTACACCGCGCACACCAGCCACGGCGAGGTGCAAGCCAAGGCCGTGGTGGTGGCGACTGGCGGCCTGTCCATCCCCAAAATTGGGGCAACTGACCTCGGCTATCGACTCGCCAAACAGTTCGGGCTGAACGTGGTGATGCCCCGCCCCGCTTTGGTGCCGCTTACTTTCAATCCCGCCGACTGGCAGCCTTTTGCGGCCTTGGCGGGCTTGTCCTTACCTGTGGATATCAGCACCGGCGTGGGCAAGCAACGCACAGTGTTCGAGGAAGATTTGTTGTTCACCCACCGCGGTTTGTCGGGTCCCGCGGTGCTGCAAATTTCCAGCTACTGGCATGCTGGCCGCCCCATTGAGCTGAACTTAGCCCCCCAAACCAACCTTGCTGCGGTTTTGCTTGAAGCCAAGCTGTCCTCCAAAAAACAACTCGCCAACGCCCTCTCCGCTTGGCTGCCTGCCCGCTTGGCCGACACCTGGACGGCGCAAAACAGCGCTTGGCAACGCACCTTGTCCGACACGCCCGACAAAGCCCTGCAGCAACTGGCTCAAGCCCTGAGCCAGTGGACGCTCATGCCAGCCGGCACCGAGGGCTACGCCAAGGCGGAGGTGACAGCCGGCGGCGTGGACACGAAAGAGCTGTCCCAGCAAAGCATGGAGTCACGCCAGCCAGGCCTTTACTTCATTGGCGAAGTGGTCGATATCACCGGCTGGCTGGGCGGCTACAACTTCCAATGGGCATGGTCCAGCGGCTTTGCTTGCGCTCAAGCCTTGGCTCAACGGCTGAAACCGATATAATGACAAACTTTTTGGCTCAAGCCCCAACAGCCCCATCCAAGTTGGGAACCCACCGCTTACCCAGATTTTGAAGTCCGATCTTCTTCAAAGTTTGGAAGCACATTTTGAAAATTGTTGTCAATGACCACCATCCGTGTAAAAGAAAACGAACCCTTTGACGTCGCTTTACGACGCTTTAAGCGAACCATCGAAAAGCTGGGCTTGCTCACCGACTTGCGTGCCCGCGAGTTCTACGAAAAACCCACCGCCGAGCGTAAGCGCAAAAAAGCCGCTGCCGTGAAACGCCACTACAAGCGTGTTCGCAGCATGCAGTTGCCCAAGAAACTGTACTGATCTCGGTCTGCCTTGGCGCAAGACCTGGCTCGCCGGCTTCAACCGCGCGGGCCTTTTTTTTGTCTGACTTTTAGAAAGCCGTCATGAGCCTCAAAGCCCAAATCACCGAAGACATGAAAACCGCCATGCGTGCCAAAGACAGCGTTCGCTTGGGCACCATTCGCCTGTTACAAGCGGCGATGAAGCAAAAAGAGGTTGACGAGCGCATCGAACTCGATGACGCCGCAATCATTGCCATCCTTGACAAACTCATTAAGCAACGAAAAGACTCGGTGGCCGCCTACCAAAGTGCCCAGCGCCAAGATTTGGCCGACGTGGAAATCGCCGAAATAGCGGTTCTAGAGGTCTATTTGCCCAAGCGCTTAAGTGCTGAAGAAATCCAAGCCGAAGTGGCCGCCATCGTGGCCGATGTGGGGGCCAAAGGCCCCGGCGACATGGGCAAGGTCATGGGGGCTGTCAAAACCCGCTTGGCTGGCAAAGCAGACATGGGTTTGGTGAGCGCGGCGGTGAAGGCCGCGCTGGCTGGCTAAAGCGTTTGCTCTATAGTCGCAGGCCATGAACGAGACAGATGTTTTTTTGCGCATAGAAGGTCTGACTAAACGCTTTGGTTACACCTTGGCTGTCGACAATATTGACCTGAGCATCCACCGAGGTGAGATTTTTGCCTTGCTGGGCGCATCCGGTTGCGGCAAGTCCACTTTGCTGCGCATGTTGGCGGGTTTTGAAACGCCCACCGCAGGGCGGGTATGGTTGGCGGACCAAGATGTCACCGACCTGCCCCCTTACGAGCGCCCCATGAACATGATGTTCCAGTCCTACGCTCTGTTTCCCCACATGAATGTATGGGACAACGTGGCGTTTGGTCTGCGCCGCGATGGGGTGGCCAAAGACGAATTGAACCAGCGCGTAGAAGATATGCTGCAACTGGTGCAATTGCAAAAATTTGCCCAACGCAGTCCTCATCAGCTGTCTGGAGGGCAACAGCAACGCGTGGCTTTGGCACGCAGCTTAGCCAAACGTCCTCAGCTTTTGATGCTCGACGAACCCTTGGGCGCTTTGGACAAAAAGTTGCGTGAGCAAACCCAAGTGGAGTTGGTCAACATCATCAAACAAGTGGGTGTAACTTGTGTGATGGTCACCCATGACCAAGACGAGGCCATGACCATGGCCGATCGCATCGCCGTCATGAGCGAGGGAAGCTTGCTGCAAGTGGGTACGCCCAATGAAGTCTACGAAAGCCCCAATTGCCGCTTTGTGGCCGACTTTGTGGGCAATGTAAACCTGTTCGATGGCGAGGTCACTGAGTACGAAGCCGACCACGTGGTCATCAGCAGCGCCAGCGGCGACTTCTATGTCAGTCATGGCATCAGCGGTAGCTTAGGGATGCAAGTCAGCATCGCCTTGCGCCCTGAAAAAGTCGTGCTAAGCCTTGAAGACCCCCAAAAGAAAAACAACGCCATGCCGTGTGTCTTAGAAGATTGGTCTTACTTTGGCAGCCACACCAGCTACAGCTTGCGCATAGAGGGCAACCGCAGGCTCAAGGTGTCGGTGACCAACACCGACCGTGACCAAGACCACGAAAACCTCGAAGAGGGCCAACGCTTATGGGCGCATTGGGAAGACAACGCCTTGGTGGTCCTGACCCAGTAAGCCAGTCAGGCAGTTTTTAGGCGCCCGCTACTTTCATGCGGTTGATCAGCACCGAGCCCACGGTCTTGCCTCCATAGGTGTAGGCGTCGCTTCCCACCGCCTCTATGCCCAGCAGCATGTCTTTCAAGTTGCCCGCGATGGTGATTTCCTGAACAGGGTAGGCAATTTGACCGTTTTCCACCCAAAATCCGCTCGCTCCGCGAGAGTAATCGCCGGTGACATAGTTGATGCCCTGCCCCATGAGCTCAATCACAAACAAGCCTGTGCCGAGTTTGCGCAACATGGCGTCTAAGTCGTCGCTGTGGCGGGTAAGGCTTGAGGTCATCACTAAGTTGTGCGAGCCACCCGCATTGCCCGTGGTTTGCATCCCCAGTTTTCGCGCGGAGTAGCTAGAGAGGAAGTAGCCCTCGACCTGCCCGTTGTGCAAAACCTGCCGCGCCTGCACTTTGACGCCTTCTTGGTCAAAGGGCGAACTGCCTTTGCCGCGCATCACAAACGGGTCTTCACTGACCTGCAGATGCTTGGCGGCTACTTGTTTGCCCAATGAGTCCATCAAGAAACTGCTTTGGCGGTAAAGCGCTCCGCCGCTTATGGCGTGGACCAAACCACCCAGCAAACCCGAAGCCAGGGGGGACTCAAACAACACGGGGCAGCTGGTGGTAGCCAACTTTCGCGAATGCAAGCGACTTAAAGCGCGATGCGCAGCGTAGCGTCCCACCGCTTCGGGAGAGGCCAAATCGCCTGCGTGGCGCATCGAGCTGTACCAATAGTCTCGTTGCATATCGTCGCCCTTGCCAGCGATGGGAGCAACTGACAGGCTGTGCCTAGAACTGGCGTAACCGCCGCGAAAACCATGGGTGTGGGCGCTGAAAAAATGGCTTTGCTGCGCGGAGACGCTAGCGCCTTCGCTGTTGGTGATTTGCTTGTCGGTAGCCAGGGCAGCGGCTTCGCAACGCAGCGCCAACTCGGTGGCACCCTCGCTGTCAATCGCCCAAGGGTGGAACAAATCCAGATCGCGATGTTCATGGGCGATCAAGCCCTCTTCGGGCAAAGCGGCAAAAGGGTCTTCGGCGGTGAAGCGGGCAATGTCAAACGCCGCTTGCACGGTACGCTCGATGGCCGCTTGCGAAAAATCGGAGGTGCTGGCGTTGCCACGGCGCTGTCCGACATAGACAGTGATGCCCAAAGATTTGTCGCGGTTGCGCTCGACGTTTTCAAGCTCGCCCTTGCGCACCGACACGCTCAGACCGCAGCCCTCGGAGGCTTCAGCAGCAGCATCGGTGGCACCCAGGTGCTTGGCATGGGCGATGGCACTGTCAACCAAATGTTCAAACTGGGCTCGGCTGTGGCTAAAGCCAGAAAGAGCTGAGGACGTTGGGGTAGAGGTTTTAGAAGATGGGTTCATATCGGCGGCTATGATACTTGGCAGAGGAAGTCTTCATGTCGCGCAAGCCCACCAAAGGTTATTACGTTAAAGGTCATTTTGTTGCTGAAGGCAGCGAACTCGACTTGGCACTCAAACGCGAGGTCAAGGGCGACGACCTCATTAGCAAAACCGATTTAAAACGAGAAAGTAACGAGTTACAAAAACTCGGTGAGGACTTGCTGGACTTGCGCACCGACTTGATGCAACAGTTGCTGACACTGGGTCACCTGCCTGATTTGTTGCACGAAGCAGTGCTGAGCGCCAAAAAAATCACCGATTTCGAGGGCAAACGCCGCCAAATGCAGTATGTGGGCAAGCTCATGCGCAAGCTCGACAGCACCCAAGTGGAGGCCATGCGTGACGCCCTGAGCGTGCAGCACAACGGCAGCGCCGAAGAAACCCAGTTGCTGCATCTGGCAGAAGCTTGGAGGGAGCGCTTGCTCAAAGATGACAGCGCCATGGAAGAGTGGCAGAGCAGCTACCCTGGCACCGACAGTCAGCAATTGCGTGCCTTGCTGCGCCAAGCACGCAAAGATGGCCTGCCCGACAAAGCTGCGGTTTCACAAGGTCTGCACCCACGACAAGGTCGTGCTTACCGCGATATTTTTCAAATCCTCAGGCAGCATTTGCTGCAGTCGCAACAAGCCCAAGAAGAGCGTGTGTATGACCACCGTTGACGGTTTAGACAAGGTTCGCATCGGCATCGTCTCCATCAGCGACCGCGCCTCCAGCGGGGTCTACGAAGACAAGGGCTTGCCCACCTTGCAGGCTTGGCTGCGTTCGGCGCTGCACAACCCCTTGGAATTTGAGTCACGCTTGATTCCCGACGAGCAAGCGCAAATCAGCCAAACCTTGATCGAGTTGGTGGATGCAGGCTGTGCAATGGTTTTAACCACCGGTGGAACAGGTCCCTCGCCACGCGACGTCACGCCCGAGGCGACGCTGGCCGTGGCAGACAAAGAAATGCCAGGCTTTGGCGAGCAAATGCGGCAAATCAGTCTGCACTTTGTGCCAACAGCTATTTTGTCTCGGCAAGTAGCGGTCATTCGGGGCAAAAGCTTGATCATCAACTTGCCCGGCCAGCCCAAGTCCATCACCGAGACCTTGGGAGGCTTGAAAAACGCGCAGGGGCAGGTGCTGGTGAATGGAATTTTTGCCGCCGTGCCTTATTGCATAGACCTGATAGGTGGTCCTTATCTGCAAACGCAAGATGAAGTTTGCAAGGCCTTCAGACCTAAGTCGGCCATAAGACCGCCTGCACAATGACCGTTAAGTCACTGACAGGGTCTACTTGTGTTTTTGCTTGAGGTCGTTTGTGTGGATATCAAAGAAGATATCTTTGAAAAACAAGCGAAACGGCTCTTTCTTCGGTGAAAAGACCTTCATGATGCCCTTCTTGGGAGCTTCAGCAACTTGGACAGCTTCTATAGGCGAAAACTTCAAGGTCGTGAAAATATAGTGCTCAATAGACATTAAAAACAGCACAAAGTTGGGCACATTGAGTTGGGCAGGCTCTTCGCAAATAAAGCGCCAATGCTCGTAGTGCTCGTTGGGAGGGGTGAGTTGTAAATCAAACACGAAGTCGTGAAGGATCAAGCCGTATTGCTCCACGCTAAAGGACAGCTTACCCACAAAGGTTTCTGGGTGGTGCCTCACCAACATCAGATAGTGGGGGTGAAGTTTGATGAAATTAGCCATGCCCAAATATCGTCAAAATTAACAAAGTCTTTATTTAAACTTCTAAATCGTGATTAATCTATCAATTTATTGAGTTTTTCAATTTCTAAATGGGCAAATTTTGCCGCTTCTTTAGGGACAAAGTCTTCAACTCCGGGGGCGGATGAGGCCAATTTCGCCAAAGCCTGCCAAAGCAAGGCGATTTGTTTGTCTTGCTCTACCGTGTAGTCAATAAGCCCGCGCAGGGCTTGACTGACAGGGTCATCGTCTTGGGTGATGCCATAAGCGCTGAATGTGGCTTTGGGTTTGGCCACATCAGCGCTTTCGCCAACTTGGCTTTGAATGATGCGAGCTGGAATGCCCACCGCCGTGGCACCCGCAGGCACAGGCTTGATGACCACCGCGTTGCTGCCTATCTTGGCGCCGTCGCCCACGGTGAAGCCGCCCAAGACTTTGGCGCCAGCGCTGACCACCACGTCTTTGCCTAAAGTGGGGTGGCGCTTGGCACCTTTGTAGAGGGAGGTGCCGCCCAAGGTCACGCCTTGGTAAATCGTGCAGCCGTCGCCTATTTCAGCGGTTTCACCCACCACCACGCCCATAGCATGGTCGAAAAACACCCGCTCGCCAATGACAGCCCCTGGGTGAATTTCAATACCGGTGAAAAACCGTGAAAGGTGCGAAATAAACCGCCCCAGCCAAAACAGTCCACCCTCCCAGCAAGCATGGGCTATGCGGTGAAACAACAAGGCGTGTAGGCCTGGGTAGCAGGTCAGCACCTCCAACCAACCACGGGCAGCGGGGTCACGGTCGAGGATGGTTTGGGCGTCGGCACGTATTCTTGAAAACATACAAAGAGTCTAACTTTTTCCTTTGGCAGACTGCGCCATGGCCTTGGCAATACCTCGCAAGATATGGACTTCTTCTTCGCTTAAACCCGCGCGGTTAAACAACTGGTTCAAGCGCGGCATGAGTTTTTTAGGGGCAGCGGGGTCTAAAAAACCAATGTCTACCAACGACTTCTCAAGGTGCTTCAGCATCCCTGCCACCTGAGCGGCGTCTGCATGGCTGGGTGGAGTGGTCGCGTCTTGCACCGCAAAACCACCCAAGGCCAAGCGCCACTCGTAAGCCACCACCTGCACGGCGCTGGCTAAATTCAAAGAACCAAAACGCGGGTCCGTCGGGATGCTCAAAGCCGCGTGGCAGCGGTAGACGTCCTCGTTTTTCATGCCAAAGCGTTCGGAGCCAAACAAAAACGCCATCCCTCCCCCCCCTTGGGGTGTGGCGATGTTGGCGAAGTGCTCACGCGGCGAGCGGGTGGGTGGACCGAAGTCCCGCGGCGTCATGGCGGTAGCGCACATGTGTGTCATGCCGTCTAAGGCCTCGTCCAAGGTGGCAACGATGCGGGCTCTCTCCAACACATCCAAAGCACCGCTGGCACGTTGGATGGTTTCCTCGCGGCGCAGCACATTGGCCCAGCGCGGGGCCACCAACACCAAGTCGTCAAAGCCCATGACCCGCATGGCGCGGGCTGTCGCACCGACATTGCCGGCGTGGCTGGTTTCGATCAGGATGAAGCGGGTGTGCATAGGGTCTAAAATGAAGGCTATTGTCGCCGCCCGCTTTGCCGGGCGTGTTTTTTTGGTTTCTCACGCAGCACTTCTGCGCACAACACAGGCCTGCTGCCCACTCCCATGATCGCTTCTTCCTCGTCTATCCACCCCATGCTGAACGTGGCCATCAAGGCTGCCCGTGCTGCGGGTGTCATCATCAACCGCGCGGCGCTAGACGTAGAGTCGGTTCGTGTCTCGCAAAAAATGGCCAATGACTTTGTCACCGAAGTCGACCAAGCCAGCGAAAACATCATCATCGACACCTTGCTGACGGCCTACCCCGACCACGGCATCTTGGCCGAGGAGTCCGGTCAAACACGTGGCAACCCGCAGTCCGAGCACATTTGGATCATCGACCCTTTGGACGGCACCACCAACTTTATTCACGGTTTTCCGTTTTATTGCATCAGCATCGCCTTGCAAAGCAAAGGTCGCATCGAGCAAGCCGTGGTGTACGACCCCACCCGCAACGATTTGTTCACCTCTACACGCGGACGCGGTGCCTTCATGAACGACCGACGACTGCGGGTGAGCAAACGCATACGCTTGCAAGAGTGCCTCATCAGCACGGGTTTTCCGTTTCGCCCTGACGACGATTACGCTACTTACTTGAAGCTCATGTCCGAGGTGATGAAACGCACGGCTGGCTTGCGCCGCCCAGGCGCTGCTGCCCTTGACTTGGCCTATGTGGCTGCAGGGTTCTGCGATGGTTTTTTTGAAACCGGTTTGCACCCTTGGGACATGGCAGCCGGCAGCTTGCTGATCACCGAAGCGGGTGGTTTGGTGGGCAACTTCACCGGTGACGCCGACTATTTGCACCAACGTGAATGTATGGCGGCCAACCCGAAAATTTATGCCCAACTGGTGACGCTGCTGCATAAGTACTCCAAGTTCGCCAGCGTCGAAGACAAAGCCGAGGCCGCCGAGTTGATTGGGCAGCTGCGCAAAGATTTGGCTGACGGCGAGTAGTTAATTTTGAAGCTTTTGGATCGACTTGACGCCAACCAGTGAGCGCATTTGCGATATGGCGATTACGTTAAGTTGTTTCAAGCGATTGGCGGCAGTTAGGCCCTGGTGAATAAATACAGCGTTGATGCTTTCCAAGTTAGACAACACCACCAGCTGCTCCAGTCCTGCGTGGTCTCGCATATTGCCCTCAAGATGATGGTTGGCTTCTCGCCACTGAGAAGCCGTTTTCCCGAATAAAGCCACATTCAAAAGGTCTGCTTCGCTGGCATAAACGCTTTGGGCTTGGGCTGAGGTGATCAAAGGTGGAATCAGGTGTTCCTTGATCGCATCAGTGTGGATTTTGTAATTCACTTTGGACAGTGTTCGCTGAAAATTCCATTCCAAAGAAGCAGCACGAGACTCATCATCCTTCAAGCGCTGAAATTCTTTGATGAGGTAAATCTTGAATTTGGGGCTGATCCACATGCCAAATTCAAAGGCAATATCCCTGTGGGCATAAGTACCGCCATAGCGCCCCGCAGTGGCTTCAATACCGATGGCGCGGGTCTTTTGAGTCCACTCTTTCACACTCAGCCTGTAACTGTTCAATCCCGCTTGAGTTTTAATTGTGGCGAATTCGCCATGATTAAAACTGGCGTTGTAAACCGTCTCCCAGATACCTAAGAATTCGATCGTATTCCTGTTGCGTAACCAATCCGATATGAAAAACTCGCCGTCCTTGGCTTTCACCATGTCTGTCAAGCAAATATAGTCTTGCCCGTTTTGGGAAGTGACGGTGATTTCACTGCCCATGACGTCCATTCTTTTAACCACAGTTTTCTCCAGTTGACCCTTGCTAAATTCATTCTGTGGTGAAGTCTAAAAAGTGAAAAGACTTTGGTGAACAGCGCACAATTTATACAAAAAGCTTGAATCTAAGTCTATGGTCAGATAATGCGCAGATTAGCAAGCTGTTTCTAACAAAAAATTCTTCTTACCGATTAACACGCATGTCAGACCCCTCAGGTCACACCCCCATGATCGCCCAGTACCTGGGCCTCAAAGCGGACTTTCCCCACACCTTGCTGTTCTACCGCATGGGGGATTTTTACGAGCTGTTTTTTGAAGACGCCGAAAAAGCCGCACGGCTGATGGACATCACGCTCACCCAACGCGGCCAATCGGCGGGCAAGCCGGTGGTGATGGCTGGAGTGCCGTTTCACGCGGTGGACAACTACTTGGCCAAGCTGATCAAACTGGGTGAGTCGGTGGCCATCTGCGAGCAAGTGGGCGAAGTGGGTGGCAAAGGACCTGTAGAACGCAAAGTGGTGCGGGTGGTGACGCCTGGCACGCTGACTGATGCTGAACTCTTGAACGACAAAACCGAGGCTTATGTGCTGGCCGTTCACGCCAGCGAGCGAGCAGGCAAGGCGCAAGGCTGCGGCTTGGCGTGGCTGAGCGTGACCGAGGGCGAGCTTCGCTTGGCCGAATGCGCCTCAGATGAACTGCCCGCGTGGATTGCCCGCATCGCCCCCAGCGAAGTGATTTACAGCAGCGACTTCCCCAAGCACCTGCAAGCCTTGCTGACTTCTGCCACTGTGAAAAGCGAACGCCCTGCATGGGAGTTTGACAGCGCCTTGGGGCAACGCAAATTGCTGGCGCAGCTCCATGCAGCTAGCCTGACTGCTTGGCAAGCGCAAGACCTGACACAAGCCCACGCCGCCGCGTCCGCCCTGCTGGCTTACGCTGAACACACCCAAGGGCGCAGCCTGAGCCATGTGCAAAAGGTGCGGGTGGAACGCAACGAAGAACGCATAGACCTGCCCGCCACCACGCGGCGCAATCTGGAACTCACGCAAACCCTGCGCGGTGAAGACAGCCCCACGCTGTTTTCCTTAATGGACACCTGCATGACCGGCATGGGCGGTCGCTTGTTGAAACGCTGGTTGTTGGAGCCGCCACGAGAACGAAGTATTGCCCAGCAACGCTTGGACGCCATAGCCGCTTTACAAGGCGAACACGGTGCGGGTGTCTGGCGGGAACTTCGCACTGCCCTCAAAGGTTTGGGTGATGTGCAACGCATCAGCGCTCGCATCGCTTTGCGGCAAGTGCGGCCCCGCGAACTCGTGGCGCTGGGCGCAGCGCTGCAACGTACAAGCGCCCTGCCTGCTTTGCTTGAACCCGCTTTGCAAACACCTTGGCTGAACACCTTGTCCACCTCCTTGCTGGCTCCGCCCGAATGCGCGGCCTTGCTGCAAGCGGCTTTGTTGCCTGAACCCTCTGCCATGGTGCGCGACGGCAATGTGATGAACCACGGTTTTGATACCGAGTTGGACGAACTGCGAGGCATTCAGCACAACAGCGATGCGTATTTGCTGGCGCTTGAAGCCCGTGAACGCGAGCGCACCGGCATTGCCAACCTCAAAGTGCAATTCAACCGGGTGCATGGTTTTTACATCGAGGTGACCCAGGGTCAACTCGACCGCGTCCCCGACAACTACCGTCGTCGCCAGACTTTGAAGAACGCCGAGCGCTTCATCACGCCCGAGCTGAAAACCTTTGAAGACAAAGCCTTGTCCGCGCAAGACCGCGCTTTGGCACGTGAGAAGTTTCTTTACGAACAACTGCTCGACAGCTTGCAAAGCTTTGTACCAGCCTTGGGCCAAGTGGCTTGGGGTTTGTCCACTTTGGATGTGTTGGCTACGCTGTGCGAACGCTCGCTCACCCTCAACTGGTGCGCCCCAGAGTTGGTGAACACGCCAGGCATCAGCATCACCCAAGGTCGCCATCCGGTGGTACAAGCTCGCTTGGCCGAAACGGGGGGGAGTTTCATCGCCAACGACACGCAGTTGGGGCCCGCACAACGCATGCAAATCATCACGGGGCCGAACATGGGCGGCAAGTCCACCTATATGCGGCAAGTAGCACTCATCGTGTTGTTGGCCAGCATGGGCAGCCATGTGCCTGCTACTGCGTGCCGATTAGGGCCGATAGATGCGATCCACACCCGCATTGGTGCAGCTGATGACTTGGCCAACGCCCAGTCCACCTTCATGTTGGAGATGACCGAAGGGGCGCAAATTTTGAACAATGCCACACCGCAAAGCTTGGTGCTGATGGACGAGATTGGTCGCGGCACCTCTACCTTTGATGGCTTGGCATTGGCCAGCGGCATCGCCACCTATTTGCACGATAAAACGCAGGCCTACAGCCTGTTTGCCACGCATTACTTTGAGCTCACCGAGTTCGCAGCCAACCACCGCGCTGCTGTGAACGTGCATGTGAGCGCCGCCGAGAGCGGTAACGATGTGGTGTTTTTGCATGAAATTCAACCGGGCCCCGCCAGCAAAAGCTATGGCGTTCAAGTGGCTCGCTTGGCGGGGATGCCCACTGCGGTGCTTAACCATGCCAAACACGCTTTGGCTGCGCTGGAGACGGATGCCCAAGCCAGCCGCGCCCAAGTGGATTTGTTCGCCCCACCCCCTGAAAGCTTGGACAGCGGCCCCAGCCCTTTGCAAGCCGCCTTGAACCAACTCGATCCCGATAGCCTCACTCCGCGTGAAGCGCTGGATGCGCTTTACACCTTGAAGAAACTCACATGACCCCAGCCCTTGCCCCACCCACGCCCAGCGGAACCCCGTTGGTGCTTTTTTTCCACGGCAACAGTTTTCCTGCAAGCACCTACAACGTCATGCTCAACGACTTGCGCCGCCGTGGTTTGCAAGTTCATGCTTTAGAAAAAATTGGCCATAACCCAGCTTTCCCAGTGACCAGCAACTGGCCGCATTTGGTGGAAGAGGTCAAAGCCTTTGCCCAACCGCTGGTGGATGCGCACAGCGGTCCCGTGGTGTTGGTCGGCCATTCACTGGGTGGGATGCTCAGTTTGATGTTGGCGGCGCAGTACCCCGACTTGGCCCATGCAGTGGTGATGGTGGACGCACCTGCGGTGGCGGGTTGGCAGGCGAATTTGTTGCACTTATCGAAAAAGTTGTCATTCACCGCCAAGTATTCCCTTGGCGCCGTCAGTCAAAAACGTCGCAACCAATGGGGCTCTTTGGACGAAGTGCGCCAGCATTTCGCCTCTAAGAAAAACTTTGCGCGTTGGCAACCTCAGGTGCTAGAGGACTACATCACCCACGGCACCTACGCAGTGACGGTGGAGGGACAAGTACGCCGAGAGTTGAGTTTTTCACGCGAGATTGAAACCCTCATCTATAACACCGTGCCGCACAACTTGGAGCGGCTGATCAAACGTCATCCGCTGAAATGCCCCGTCAGCTTGGTAGCTGCTCGGCATTCGCAAGAGATGAAGCTGGCAGGTATGGATTTCACCAAGCGCATCTCCAAAGGCCGCGTCACCATCATTGACGGCACGCATTTGGTTCCCATGGAAAGCCCTTTGGCCACGGCTGCTGCCGTAGAAGCTGCCATTCTGAATATGCTGGGGCCCATGGTAGTGAGAACCTAAGGCTGCCAGACCACCCAACCGCTGTAAGCCGTGGCCAACACCACCACGCCAAACGCAATGCGGTACCAAGCAAACACCACAAAGTTGTGCGTGGAGATATAGCGCAACAGCCAACGCACACAGGCCCATGCGCTTAAGAACGAAAACACCAAGCCCACGGCAAACAATGGCAGGTCCGCCAAGCTGAGCAAGGCACGTTCTTTGTAAAGGCTGTATGCGCCTGCACCTATCAGAGTGGGAATGGCCAAGTAAAAAGAAAAATCGGTAGCGGCTTTTCGACTGAGTCCCAACAACATGCCGCCAATGATGGTGGCGCCACTGCGGCTGGTGCCAGGCACCATGGCCAAACATTGCACCAAGCCCACCTTCAAGGCGTCTAAAGGCGACATGCTTTCCACATTGACGATGCGCGCATGGTCGTCAGGGTGGCCTTCATGCAAAGGTTTTCGCCCCCAGCCTTCCACCCACAAAATGATGAAGCCGCCGATGATGAAGGTGGACGCCACCACGGTGGGGGTGAACAAATGCGCTTTGATGGCATTGCCAAACAAGAGGCCCAAGACCACGGCAGGAAGAAAGGCAATCAGCACATTCAAAGCAAAGCGACGTGCCAAGCGTTGCGTGGGCAGTGCAATGACGGTGCTTTTGATTTTTTCCCAATACACAATGATGACGGCGAGGATCGCGCCGGTTTGAATGGCGATGTCAAACACCTTGGCTTTCTCGTCGTCAAAGCCCAGCAATGCGCCCGCCAAGATGAGGTGGCCGGTGGACGAGATGGGCAAAAACTCGGTCAGACCTTCCACGATGCCCATGACAGCGGCTTTCAAAAGCAACATGAAATCCACGACGTATCCTTTTGATTAATTTGGGTTTATTCTAAACTCATCAAAAACTGAAGCCTCATACACAAGGCGCAAGCCTTGATTTGTATTAATATGTCATACAAACCAAGGAATTCCCATGAGCATGCTCACACTACGTTTAGACGCTGAACTTGAGGCCCAATTAACCAACTTGGCAGCACTGACCGGCACCAGTAAAAGCGAGCTGGCAAGGCAAGCCCTGCAAGCCCATGTGTTCAAGCTGCAATGGGAGGCTGCCGCCACACCTTTGGCTCCTCACTTCTTGGCCGCAGGTGTGTACTCGGATGACGATGTGATGAAGCTGTGCGATGCCTACCGGCAAGAGCGCCGCGAGATCAACCACAGCCGCAACACCAAGCTGTGAAAGTATTTGTCGATAGCAATGTGTTGATTTCTGCTTTGCGAGGTTCAGCGCTGTGTCGGCAGTTGCTGTTTCAGGTTCAAGAAGCAACAAGGCAAGAGCTGTTCATCAGTGAAACCGTGTTGAGTGAGACCGCCCGAATTCTTCGCCACAAAATGGGCGTGCCGCCAGAGGTGATTGCTGCCCAATTAGCACAAGTGGCAGAGTTGCTGCAAGTCGCTCCTCGGTCCTCTGCCCCCATCCCTTGTCCTGACCCCGATGACGGCTGGGTGCTGGCCGATGCGGTGCAAACCGGTGCAGATTATTTTGTAACCGGCGACAAAGTGTTACTGGGCATGTACAAGGTCGATAACATGCGCATCGTCACGCCGCGTGAACTGATGGATCAGGTGTATCGGGGCATTCCAATTGCAAGGTTTGAGGCACATGAAGAATCGCCGACGTATTCCGTATAAAAACAAGTCACAAAAAGTTAATGAATTATCGGGCTCAAGAGAACAACTCAGAATGCGTGCCCGCCCGAACAAAGTTGATGCGGTTCTTAAGCACTTGGTAAATCAGCAAAAAACTCCGCCCATGTTGCATTCACGGTGGCCTGCTCTTTGATGTCGTCGTCCATACGGATGTGGAACATGGAAGTTTGTGCTGTCATCTGGACCCCTGCTTTTGAGCGCTCATTTTTGTTTCTCAAATGAGATATTTGTCTAGGCTGGGCTACTACCCTGCAAAATCACAGCTTGTCACTCCTCTGTCACTCCTTTGTCGTACGGCTGACGTGTTCAATACCCAAGAAGAGTCCTAAATTAAGCAGTTCGGCAATCTAGGAGATTTCATGTTGATTCAAAAATTAAGGCTGCAACGCGGTTGGTCGCAACAACAGTTGGCAGACCTCAGTGGCCTGAGCGTGCGCACCATCCAGCGAATGGAAAAAGGGCATGACGCCAGTACAGAATCATTGAAATCCTTGGCAGCCGTTTTTGAAATTGATTTTTCACAACTGCAAAGGACCGATATGAACACCGCCGCTGACACCCATCCCCCAACGAGCCCCGGCATCAGCCATGAAGAGATGTTGGCTTTCAACCATGTGCGTAAACTCAAGGGGTTTTATATCCACTTAGTCCAATACCTGATCATCATCCCCGCCCTTTTTGCCCTCAATATATGGCAAGGCATTGATTACTACTGGGCTTTTTATCCTGCATTGGGCTGGGGCTTGGGCTTGTTGTTTCACGCTTTGGTGGTATTCGAGCGATTCAGTCCGTTTGGGGCGGATTGGGAAAAGCAACAAGTGGAGAAACGCTTGGGACGGAAACTTTGACATGCAACTCACTCCCCTGATCGCCATTCACATGACCGCCACCATGGGTGCGGTCATCCTTGGCCCCTTTGCGCTATGGGCGCGTATGGGGGTCTGTGCAGCGCCCTTGGCTGCACCGCGCCATGGGCTATGCCTATACGACCCTGATGCTGCTCGCAGCTGCCAGTGCTTGTTTTATTGCTAGACTTGGTTTGGCATGAATGGTTGGGGTAGGCTTGATTCAAACCTAAAGCGAACGCTTACCAAACTTCAAGTTTCAAACGCTGCTTGGATATATGCGCGAACGCCTTGTCCCGACTCACCAAGGTGGCCTTCAAGGCCACTGCATGAGATGCAATCATCATGTCAAAGTCACTCAAGTTGATGCCTAGTGTTTCCAAGCTGCTGCACAGTTCGCCATAGCAAGTCGCGGCAGCGGCATCCCATGGCAAGACGTCCATATGTAGCATCACTTGCGTGAGTGCGTTTCTCAGTTTGAGGGACGGCCCTCTGCGCTGAATGCCATATTCAATTTCAGCCAAGGTGACACTGGAGATGGCGGCTTGCCCCACCCCCAGTTTGGACAAACGCGCCAGCAATTTGCTGTCTCGCCCTTGCATGATGTGGCTGATGACATTGGTGTCCAACAAATAACGCTGGGTCATTTTTTCGCCGTGTCAAATGGATCGCGGCGAGCGCTGGTTTGGCGGCGTTCGATCAACAGGTCTTCGCTGGCGTTCAAAGCCACTGCATCCAACAAACCTTGCCAGTCGCTGGGTTTGCGTGACAGCACCACGTCGCCCGTGGTCGGGTCATGGCGGATGAACACTTCTGGCACGTCAAATCTGAATTCCAAGGGTAAGCGCACCGCTTGGCTGCGGCCGGTGGTGAAAATTTTGGCGGTGGATGTCATTTTTTCCTCAGTTACTTTTTGATATGTCTCATGATACATATCACGATGGTCGCTGTCAATCATGCCCGACACCCCCCTAAAATCCCCGCATGACCAAACCCGCCTCCCCTGCAACACCCGAAGAACACAAAGTCAGTAACTTTCTGCGCCAGATCATCGAAGCCGATTTGGACAAAGGCACTTATGCCAGCCGCCGCTGGGCAGGCAGCCCCGGGGATGCAGTGCACCACGCCAAGGGCCAGCCAGACCCTGCCAAAATCCGCACCCGTTTTCCGCCCGAGCCCAACGGCTATTTGCATGTGGGCCACGCCAAAAGCATTTGCATCAACTTCGGGCTGGCCCAAGAGTACGGCGGCGTGTGCCACCTGCGCTTTGACGACACCAACCCGGAAAAAGAAGACACCGAATACGTCAACGCCATCATCGATGCGGTGAAGTGGCTGGGCTTTAGTTGGAGCCAATCGGGCCAAATACCTGAAACAAGTGCGCCCTACCAAGCCAGCGACTATTTCGATTTCATGTACCGCGCAGCCGAGCATTTGATCGAAGCCGGTCACGCCTATGTGGACGAACAAACGGCGGATGAGATGCGCAACAACCGTGGCGACTTTGGCAAGCCCGGTGTGAACAGCCCGTTTCGCAACCGCACCCCCGCTGACAACCTGACGCGCTTTCGTGAAATGCGTGATGGCAAGCTCGCCGACGGCGCCGCTGTGCTGCGTGCCAAGATCGACATGGCCTCGCCCAACATCAATATGCGCGACCCAGCCATCTACCGCATCCGCCGCGCCACCCACCACCACACGGGGGACAAGTGGTGCATCTACCCGATGTACACCTTTGCCCACCCGATTGAAGATGCGCTGGAGCAAATCACCCACAGCATTTGCACGCTGGAGTTTGAAGACCAGCGCCCGTTTTACGACTGGCTGATGGAGCGCTTGTGCGAAGGAGGCCTTCTAGACGCGCCCAGCCCCAAACAGTATGAGTTTGCCCGCTTGAACCTCACCTATGTCATCACCAGCAAACGCAAGCTGGCTCAACTGGTCAATGAAGGCAAGGTGAGCGGCTGGGACGACCCGCGCATGCCCACCATCGTCGGCCTGCGCCGCCGCGGCTACACGCCTGAGAGCTTGCGCTTGTTTGCCGACCGCATCGGCGTGACCAAATCGGACAGTTGGATCGACTACAGCACCTTGGAAGGCTGCTTGCGCGAAGACTTGGAACTCAAAGCCCACCGCGCCATGGCGGTGCTCGACCCCGTCAAACTGGTGCTCACCAACTGGGACGAAGCGTTTGGCGCTGGCCATTTAGAGCCTTGCACCCTGCCCGCCTTGCCCCACCCACCCGAAGGCCAACCCGAACCCGCTGCGCGGCTGTTCACCATCGGCAAACAGGTGTGGATTGAGCGGGACGATTTCGCGCAAGTGCCGCCCAAGGGTTACAAGCGATTGAGCCCTCCGCAAAGCAACCCTGACGGGTCGATAAGCGCGGGCGCAGTGGTGCGCTTGAAAGGCGGCTATGTGGTGGAGTGCACAGGCTTTGCCAAGGATGCCCAAGGCGTGGTGACCGAAGTTCACGCCAAAGTTTTCCCTGAAACCAAAAGTGGCACGGCAGGCTCTGACAGCGTCAAAGCCAAAGGCGTGATCACCTGGGTGGGCGTGGCCGATGGCGTGAAAGCCGAAGTGCGTTTGTACGACCGCTTGTTCAGCGACCCGCAGCCCGACGCTGGCGGCAAAGATTTTTTGGAAGCCCTCAACCCCGACAGCCTAAAGGTTGTTCAGGCCATTGTTGAACCTTCGCTTCTGAAAGCTGCGCCAGACCAAAAGTTTCAGTTTGAGCGGTTGGGCTATTTTGTGGCGGACCGGGTGGACCATTCAGCACAGCACTTGGTGTTCAATCAAGCGGTTGGTTTGAAGGACAGTTGGGGCAAGCAGTGACACCAATCAGCACGGCTCTAGACCAACTGCACCACGCTCTAGAACAACTGCGCGATGGGTCTTTGCTGACCCGAGACTTCTGTCACCTGGCCAAAGCCCAAGAGGTGTTGCTGGGCGCTTTGCCTGAGCGCTACCAAACGGTTTGGCTGGGGTTGATAGACAGGTTGGAGTCCAGCGCCTTGTTCACCGAAGAGAGCTGCTCTTTCAGCCAGACCGAGTTGATCGACAGCCTGTCCATCTGGTTGGACAAAGCGCAGCAGTTGCTTGAAGTGTGATGCCAGTGCTTAGGCAAAAATTGATCATCCAAATGATTTAAGCTCGACAACACCCATTCCCATTTCAGGAAATAACATGAACACAACAGAACTCTTTTCCCTGCAAGGCCGCGTCGCTCTCGTGACTGGCGGCTCGCGCGGCATTGGCCGCATGATCGCCAAAGGCTTGTTGTGCCAAGGCGCAAAAGTCTATATCACCGCTCGCAAAGCAGCAGCTTGCGACGCCACTGCGCAAGAACTTTGCGCTTTCGGCACATGCATCTCCATGCCCCTGGATGTCTCGAACAAAGAAGGCATACAAGAACTGGTCAAGCGCCTGGGTGAAAAAGAAAAACATCTGGACATCTTGGTCAACAACGCAGGGGCTGCGTGGGGTGCGCCGTTTGACGAGTTTCCAGAAAGTGGCTGGGACAAGGTGGTGGACTTGAACATGAAAACCCCCTTTTTTCTCACCCAAGCCTTGGCGCCCATGTTGCGTATTGCCGCCAAAAACCATATGGCCAAGGTGATCAACATCGCCTCTATCGACGGCATCTCGGTCAACCCATGGGAAACCTACTCCTACTCCGCGAGTAAAGCAGGTGTCATCCACCTTACCAAGCGCATGTCGTTAGAGATGATCAAAGACGGCATTTGCGTTAACGCCATCGCGCCTGGGGCGTTTGCATCTGAGATGAACCGCGAAGCGCGGGACCATGGGGATGCCACTGCGCAAACCATTCCTGCAAGGCGTATTGGTAAAGACGAAGACATGGCAGCTGCGGCCATCTATTTGTCCAGCAACGCCAGCGACTATGTGGTGGGTCATACCTTGGTGGTGGATGGCGGCGTCACCTTGGCCCGAGGCTGAGGAGATAATAGCCATCAAAGGAAAACAGATGTCACAACTTCTAGACAGAATGCAATGGCGATATGCCGCCAAAAAAATGGACGCCAACAAGGTTGTTCCTCAAGAAAAAGTCAACCGCATCATCGAAGCTGCTCGCTTGGCACCCACTTCAAGCGGTTTGCAACCCTTCGAAATTATCCTTGTCACCAACAAAGATATCCGCACCAAAATTCAAGCTGTCGCACACAAGCAAGCGCAAATCACCGAAGGTTCACACCTGCTTGTTTTTGCCGCATGGGACACTTACACAGCTGAGCGTATCAACCATATGTTTGATTTCACCAACGCAGAGCGTGGCGGCACCAACGAGGGCTGGGAAAACTACCGACAAATGCTGTTGAAAAGCTACCCTGCACGTGACGCTCAATTGAATTTCGAACACGCGACTCGTCAAGCCTATATTGGCCTGAGCGCATCCATGATTGCAGCGGCATTTGAAGAAGTTGACAGCACACCCATGGAAGGCTTTGACCCTCAGTCGGTCGACGATATCTTGGGGCTGGACGCCAAAGGCTTGCGTAGCGTTGCCCTCTTGCCACTGGGCTACCGTTTAAAAGGACAAGATTGGTTAGAGAGCTTGAAAAAAATCCGACGTCCTTTCAGCGAGTTTGTCACCGAAGTCAAATAAGGCATAGACCTTTACATTTTCATATCTGTCAAAACACAAAGGGGTAGGTCATGGCAAAAGGCGATCAAAAAAGCAACAAGATGTCTAAGAAACCCAAAAAAGACACCTCTCCTCCCAAGGCCATCATTCCTGGTGATCGCCCTACACCGCCCGTTACCTTTGTGGCGCCCAGAGGCAAGCTAAAAAACAAATAAGCCCACCGCCGCCCGCTAAGGGGCTTATTGAACTGGGCCTTTGATGGCTGCAGGCATGGGTAAGGGCATGACTTGAATGCCCTCCTCCAGCAAGGCGCTGGTTTCTTCGCGCGACACTTGCCCGCGTATGGCTCGCTCAGGCGTTTCGCCGTAGTGCATTTTGCGAGCCTCTTCGGCGAATTGCCCACCCACATCTTCGGTGTTACTTAACACATGTTGAACCATGTGCATCCATGCTTGTTGAGCCTCTACGGGCATCAAAGCAGCAGAGGAAGCAGAGGCGGAAACGGCCGTGGTTGTTGGAACTGTCTGAGTGTTTTGCTCAAGATGTTCAGAAGAAGAAGCGCCAGACAAATTCAGCCTTGGTGCACTCAGCATCTTGGTGATGTGGTGGTCGCCGCAAAAAGGGCACTCCACCAATAAACGGGCATTTTGCGACTGAAAATCGCCCTCAGACCCAAACCAGCCCTCAAAGCTATGGTTGTGTTGACATTGGAGATCGAGAACTTTCATGACACCATTATGTCAAAGACTCAACTTCCAAGCGCTTGAACCACTGCATTGGCACACAAAGCCATTAGTCCACCAGGCAAAAGGCCTAAAACCAGAACCAAACCACCATTCAGGGCCAATACAAAGCGCACATCGGCACCGGCAGACACAGTGGTCGCAGTCAAAGGCGGATCAAAATACATGACCTTGATGACCCGCAGATAGTAAAAAGCACCAATCAACGACATGACAACCGCAAAAATAGCCAGTACTATCGCCGCGGGCTGAGCCGTCGCCACCAAGGCTTGAATCACTGATAACTTTGCAAAAAACCCAACCAGAGGCGGCACACCTGCCAGCGAGAACAAACAAATGGCCATGACGCCGGCAAACAAGGGGCTGCGTTGGTTGAGACCTGCCAAGTCTGAAATTTCTTCGCTCTCGAAACCTTCTCGGGCTAACAACAAAATCACACCGAATACACCCAGCGTCGTTAAGACATAGCTGATCATGTAGAACATGGCAGAGCTGTAAGCGTTGGCTGCAGTGAGAGTGTTGCCATTAACCACACCCGACAACATACCGATGAGAACAAAACCCATTTGCGCAATAGCTGAAAAAGCCAACATGCGCTTAAAGTTGGTTTGCGCGATAGCAGACAGATTGCCAATGAGCAAAGTCAACACAGCCAACACCATCAGCATTTGTTGCCAATCGATGGCCAAGGGCAGCAAGCCATCGACCAGCAAGCGCATCATCATGGCAAAGGCGGCCAACTTGGGTGCGCCACCAATCATCAGCGTAACTGCCGTCGGTGCGCCTTGGTAAACATCAGGTACCCACATGTGAAAAGGCGCAGCACCTAACTTAAAAGCAAGGCCACTAACCACAAACACCACACCTAAGACCAACACCTGATGCTTCACATGACCTGTCGCCACCGCCTTGAAGACCGAGTTGAGGTCCAGACTTCCTGTTGCGCCATAAAGCATAGACAATCCATACAGCAAGAAGCCACTGGCCAAAGCGCCCAACACAAAATATTTCATGGCCGCTTCAGTTGAATTACCGTCGTCCCGGCGCAAGGCCACCAATGCATAGCTGGAGAGCGTGAGCAACTCAAGACCCAAATAAATGACCAAGAAATTGTTACCGGAAATCATGACGAACATTCCCAGCAAAGCAAACAATGAGAGAACAAACCACTCACCGCCTTTGAGCATTTGCCTGTCAGCCACATAGGGCCTGCCGTATATCAGCGTCACCATCATGGCCAAGGTTGCAAAACATTTGAGCCAATTGCCCATGGCGTCGGACACAACCATATTGCCAAAGCTGTAAAGCGTAGTGCCGCTGCTGGCATAAAGGGCTTGGATAATGGCCACACTGGCCAAAGTCAGTAGCGATAAGCCGTAGGTCAAGTCTCGCCTTGGCGAGGTCACCCACAAGTCCACCATGGCAATGACACATGCCATGATGAGCAAAACGATTTCTGGGTAAACAGCCACCCAACTGAAGTTGTCAATCATGTGTTCATCCCTTGGTACAGAGCGAGGGGTTTCATAGTGGCAACTTACTCAAAGAAGCTTGCTGAATCAACTGATCGACAGAGGCATTCATCACGTCGGTGAAAGGCTTGGGGTACAGACCCATGACCATCACAGCAATGGCCAAAATGCTAAGCATCAGGAATTCGCGGGCATTGATATCAGACAGTTGCCTGACATCCTCATTCACAACAGGGCCTAAATAGACACGCTTGACCATCCACAAGGTGTAGGCTGCGCCGAAGATGAGCGCCGAGGCAGCAGCCAAGCCAATCCAAAAATTAAATTTCACGGCGGCCAAGATGACCATCCATTCGCCGACAAAACCTGCTGTTCCTGGCAAGCCGCAATTGGCCATGGCAAACAACATGGAAAACGCTGCAAACTTAGGCATGGTATTGACCACACCACCGTAGCTGGCAATTTCACGGGAATGCACCCTGTCGTACAAGACGCCAATACACAGAAACATGGCCGCAGATACAAAACCATGAGCGATCATTTGCACAATGCCACCGCTGATGCCCAAGGGGCTGAACATGAAAAAGCCCAAAGTGACAAAGCCCATGTGTGCCACAGAAGAATAGGCCACCAACTTCTTCATGTCTTGCTGAACAACAGCAACCAAGCCCACATAGACCACAGCTATGACTGACAAAGCAATCAACAACCAAGCCCATTCATGCGAGGCGTCTGGGGTGATGGGCAATGAAAAACGCAAAAAACCATAAGCACCCAACTTCAGCATGATGGCCGCCAAAACAGCCGATCCCCCCGTAGGTGCTTCAACGTGAACGTCTGGCAGCCATGTATGCACCGGCCACATGGGAACTTTGACAGCAAAGGCAGCAAAAAAAGCAAAAAACAGAAGTGTCTGAGCGCGAGAAGACAGGGGGAGCGCTTGCCAGACATCTAAATCAAAACTTCCACCCGATTGGATGTAGAGGTAAATCAAAGCCACCAACATCAATAATGAGCCCATCAAAGTGTAGAGGAAGAACTTGAAGGCAGCGTAAATCTTGTTAGGCCCACCCCATATGCCAATGATGAGGTACATGGGAATCAAGGTAGCCTCGAAGAACACGTAAAACAACATGCCGTCGAGTGCGCAAAAAACGCCTGTCATAACGCCGCTTAAGACCAAAAAAGCGCCCATGTATTGATGCACACGCTCTGTAATGACTTCCCATGCAGAGATGATTACTACCAATGTAATGAAAGACGTCAACAAGACAAACCAAAGAGAAATCCCGTCAACACCTAAATGGTAGGACATATTAAAGCGTAAAACCCAAGGCATGTTTTCTACAAACTGCATAGAGGCGCTGCTATTGTCAAAATCGGTATACAAAGGCACGCAAAGAAAAAAACTCAAGAGTGCTGAAAACAAGGCAGCCCAGCGCACCAAGCCTGCATGTTCATCCCGACCCAATGCAAAAATAAGAACGCCCAACACAATGGGTGTCCAAATGGCCAGACTCAACATCCCCATAGCGTGTCTCTTTGTAAAGTTTGGATAGGCATATCAATCAGATCAGGGGTTTAACCAAACAAACCAAGTGATGAGGCCAAACATGCCCAAAATCATCACCAAGGCGTAGTGGTACAGAAAACCTGTTTGAAGTTGGCGGCTCAAGCGAGAAAAAAAGGCCACCACCTTCCATGAGCCGTTGACTAACAGGCCGTCTATCAAGCCTTGGTCCCCATGCTTCCACAATACTGATGCCAATGCACGAGAACCGCGGGCAAGCACCTTTTCATTGAAGTCGTCTAAATAGTATTTATTGACCAACAAAGTGTGCAAAGGCGCAAAGGTACGAAGAATAGCAGCAGGTAAAGCAGGATTGACCATGTACATGTAATAAGACAGAGTCAATCCGCTCATCGCCAAAAGTAATGGCACAGAAGACAAGGAATGCAAGGCCATGGCCAAAGCACCATGGAATTCATCCTGCAACTCACGCATGGCAGGATGAAGATCAGCGTTAACGTAGATGGCACCTTTGAAGAAGTCACCAAAGAGCATGGGATCGATCGTGAAGTAGCCGATCAGCACCGAGGGAATAGCCAGTAACACCAAGGGTAAAGTGACCACCCAAGGCGACTCATGGGGCTTGTGGTGGGTATGGTGGCCATGGTGTGCGTCAGGATTTTTGGTAAACCGCTCTTTTCCGTGAAAGACCAAGAAATACATTCGGAAAGAATAAAAAGAGGTAATGAAGACACCAGCCAAAACAGCAAAGTAAGCCCAGCCTGACGCGGGTAAGTGACTGGCAGCGACAGCCTCAATGATGCTGTCCTTGGAATAAAAACCAGAGAAAAGCGGTGTTCCAATAAGCGCCAAGGAACCCAGTAAAGAGGTGATCCAGGTAATGGGCATGTATTTACGAACGCCACCCATGTAGCGAATGTCTTGGTTATGGTGCAAACCCATGATGACCGACCCTGCAGCCAAAAACAGCAGAGCTTTAAAGAAAGCATGGGTCATCAGATGGAATACAGCAACCGAGTAAGCGGAAGCGCCCAAGGCCACCGTCATATAGCCTAACTGAGACAAGGTGGAATAAGCCACCACCCGCTTGATGTCGTTTTGCACAATGCCTAAAAAACCCATGAACAAGGCAGTGATAGAACCCACCACCATGATGAGGTTCAAAGCGGTATCAGACAACTCAAACAAGGGTGACATACGCGCCACCATGAAAATGCCCGCGGTGACCATGGTGGCCGCATGAATCAAGGCTGAAATCGGCGTAGGACCTTCCATGGAGTCTGGCAACCAAACATGCAAAGGAAACTGTGCAGACTTGCCCATGGCACCAATGAAGAGGCAAATACAAATCACTGTCACCAACATCCAAGAAGTGCCAGGCAAGGTGAGCGCCCCCAAGTCAGTGGCTTTGGCAAAAACCTCGGTGTAATTCAAAGTGCCAGCAAAAGCTGCAATGAGACCAATACCTAAGATGAAGCCAAAGTCACCGACGCGGTTGACCAAAAAAGCTTTCATGTTGGCGAAGATGGCGCTGGGTTTGTTAAACCAAAAACCAATCAACAAATAAGAAACCAAACCCACCGCTTCCCAACCAAAAAAGAGTTGCAGCAAGTTGTTGCTCATCACCAGCATCAACATAGCGAAAGTAAACAAGGAGATGTAGGCGAAAAAGCGGTTGTAGCCCTCGTCCTCTTCCATGTACCCGATGGTGTAGATGTGCACCATCAGCGAAACAAAGGTGACCACGCACATCATCATGGCGGTTAAACCATCCACCAAGAAACCCACTTCCATTTTCAAGTCGCCAATGACCATCCATGTGTAAATGGTTTCATTGAATCGAGCGCCCTCTTGTACCACTTGCACCAATGTTTGAGCAGACAAAACAAAAGAAAGCAAGACGCCAAAGATGGTCAGGCCATGACTGAATTTGCGACTCATCCATGCGCCACCCAAAGCGGTACCAAAAATACCCGCAAGCATGGCGCCAGCCAAAGGTGCTAGCGCAATGGTGAGCAAAGTAGAGGCTTGAAGCGTTGTGTTCATTGCTTATCCATCAACCCTTGAGCGTATTAAGTTCATCAGCTTGAACACTTGCACGATTGCGAAACAACAAGACCAATATGGCCAAGCCAATGGCAGACTCCGCAGCAGCTACTGTGAGGATAAAAAACACAAAAATCTGACCATGAATATCGCCAAGGTAATGCGAGAACGCGACGAAGTTGATGTTGACCGCCAGCAGCATTAACTCGATAGCCATTAACAACACAATCAAGTTTTTGCGGTTTAAGAAAATACCAATCACCGATAAGGAAAACAAAATAGCACCTAAAGTGAGGTAGTGACCCAGCGTGACATTCATGGCGTTTTGCCCTCCTCAGGTTCAACGACCAAGGGCTGATGAACGGGCGCCATTTTGACCAACTGCATTCGATCTGCAGCCTTGACCCTGACTTGATCAGAGGGGTTTTGTGCTTTGCTGTCTTTGCGCTCACGCAGTGTCAACGCAATGGCCGCAACAATAGCCACCAGCAAAATCACCGCAGCAATTTCTAACGGGTATAAATACTCGGTGTACAAAACCACACCCAATTCTTTGGTGTTGGAGTACTGCTGCCCCTCTGGCAGAACAGCACTTGCTGGTGCCTGCGTCAGCCTGAAACCACCTAAGAGCACAGACGCCAACTCCAAGGCCAACACCGCGCCAATAGATGCAGCCAATGGGAAGTGGCTCCAAAAACCTTTACGCATCGCTTCGATATTGATATCAAGCATCATCACCACAAAGAGGAACAACACCATGACTGCGCCCACATAGACCAATATCAGCGTGATGGACAAAAATTCTGCTTGCAACAGCATCCAAATAGCAGAAGCCTGAAAAAAACACAACACCAAATACAAGGCGCTGTGTACTGGGTTGCGAGACGTAATGACCTTGAACGCCGCAAATAACATGACGGCTGAAAAGGTATAAAAAAAGATGGAGATGATGTCCATAGGGATGTAGATGTCCTGTGCTCAGCGGTATTTGGCGTCAGCCGCCTTGCTTGCCGCAATTTGCGGTTCATACCTGTCACCCACAGCCAGCAACATCTCTTTGGTGAAATACAAATCTCCGCGCTTTTCTCCGTGGTACTCGAAAATATGGGTTTCGACAATGGAGTCGACAGGGCAGCTTTCTTCGCAAAAGCCACAAAAAATACATTTGGTTAAATCGATGTCATAACGGGATGTGCGCCTTGAACCATCCTCCCTGACATCTGATTCAATGGTGATGGCCATGGCAGGGCACACTGCTTCACACAACTTGCAAGCAATGCAACGCTCTTCTCCATTTTCATATCTTCGCAGAGCATGCAAACCTCGGAATCGCGGACTCAGAGGAGTTTTCTCTTCAGGAAACTGCACCGTGATCTTCTTGGCAAACATGTATTTGCCAGTGATGGCCATGCCTTTGAACATCTCCAAAAGCAAAAAGCTGGAGAAGAAGTCTTTCCAAGAGAAAGCTGTACGGTAGGTGCTTGACTCAAGCGTTGTCATTTAAGTCTCCGCTTCATGACCAAATATTCCATGGTGTTTGCATCCAAATACCCACCACAACCAACCACACCAAAGTGATGGGGATGAAGATTTTCCAACCCAAGCGCATGATTTGGTCGTAACGAAAGCGTGGAAAGGTTGCCCTCACCCACAAAAACATGGTGACAACTACAAAAGTTTTGATGGCCAACCAAATCCAACCGGGTATCCACGTCAACCAAACACTGTCAATCGGGGGCAACCATCCGCCCAAAAACATCAACACAGCAATGGTGGACACCAAAATCATATTGGCGTATTCGCCAAGAAAGAACAACGCAAACGACATTCCGGAGTATTCAATCATGTGCCCCGCCACGATCTCGGATTCGCCCTCGACCACATCGAAAGGATGACGGTTGGTCTCAGCCAAACTGGAGATAAAGTAGACCAAGAAAATTGGCAGCAGAGGCAACCAATTCCAAGACAAAAATGTCAAGCCCATGTCAGCAAACATGCCCTTGCCTTGGCCCATCACAATATCTGTCAAATTCAAACTGCCTGACACCATCAACACCACGACCAAGGCAAAGCCCATAGCGATTTCATAACTGACCATTTGGGCTGAAGCTCTCAATGCACCCAGTAAAGCGTATTTGGAATTCGATGCCCAACCCGCAATGATGATGCCGTAAACCTCTAAAGATGTAATAGCCATTAAAAACAGCAAGCCTGCATTGATGTTGGCCAAGGCCACTTCAGGTCCAAATGGCACCACCGCCCACGCAGCAAGCACTGGCATCATGGTCATCACAGGCCCCATGAAGAACAAGCCTTTGCTTGCCTGTGTGGGTTGAATGATTTCCTTGGTGAAGACCTTGAGTGCATCTGCAATCGGCTGCAACAGTCCTAAGGGTCCCACGCGGTTAGGGCCAAATCGAATTTGGGTAAAGCCAATGGCCTTGCGTTCCCAAAGCGTCAAATAGGCCACGCACAAAAGCAAAGGCAACACCACGCCCACAATCTTGAGCAAAATCCAAACCACAGGCCAAGCCATGGCCTGCCACCAAGGAGCATCCAACAATTTAAACCCTGCCTGATAAAGCCATTCAGACATGCGAGGCTTTCTTCGCTTGTGCATCTGCGGTTTGTTGCAACGAGGGTGAACGGCGCACAAGGCCATCTAACTGGTAGATACGCGCTGTTACTGGAGCGTGGGCCATCAATGGCAACTCGGTCATGGTTTGGTCACAAGCATTGCTCAAGCGTGAAGACCAGTCGGGCAACAACACGTCAGTGCGGATTTGCTCCACAGTGTCGTAATCAAAACCACTCACGCCCAACATATTGGCCAAAACTCGCAACACCTTCCAAGCTGGGCGTGTCTCGCCCAAAGGACGCACCACACCATGAAAACTTTGCGCCCTGCCCTCTGTATTGATGAAAGTGCCGGCTGTCTCGGAGAAGGGGGAAACAGGCAGGAGCACATCGCTGATATCCATATTAGCCTTGAAGGGCGACAAGGTAATCACCATGTCTTTGGTAGCCAAGGATTTCTCTGCTTCTAGCCCTTGGGCACAGTCATGAGCAGGCTCGGTGTTGAGCAACACCATTGCTTTGACTTGAGAAGCATGCAACATGGCTTGGGCGTTCAGACCACCCTTCAGAGGCAAAGCACCAGCAACTTGTGCACCCACGGTGTTGGCTGCCTCCCCCAAAAAACCCACGGTGGCAGATGTTTGCTTTGCAATCCAATTGGACAGCGTCAGCAAAGCAGAACAATGTGCATGGTGGGCAACTGCATTGCCCAACAAAATAGCCTTACGTTCGCCTGATAAGAGTGAAGAGGCAATAGCTATTGCAATCGATGATTGCGCATTACCTGGCAGAGGAGAAACTATGCCAGTGTGCTGAGCCACCACACAGGCCACATCGGCCATGGCTTGCAGCCAATCCGAGGGAGGCAACACCTGCACCTGAGCCAAAGACATGGCCCAATCTGGTGTGGCATCTGTCAAGGCATGTACTTGAGCACCATGCCGAGCAGCATGACGCAAACGCAAGGCAAGCAAAGGTTGGTCTTTGCGAACATCACTGCCAATCACCCAAGCTCTTTGCAACTGCGAAAGCGAGGCTAGGCTTGTACCTAACCACCTGACATGACCATCGTGGTGGAAATCGGCTGCACGCAAGCGTGAATCGATGTGGTCACTGCCCAAGCCACGCAGCAATTTACCGCTCAGATACAACTCTTCCAAAGTACTGTGTGGGCTGGCCAAACATCCGATAGCAGCAGCACCATGGTCAGCCTTGATGGCATTCAAACCATTGGCAACATATTCCAAAGCAGCTTGCCAATCCACCGTTTGCCATTGCCCACCCTGCTTGATCATCGGTTGCGTCAAACGCTCAGAGCCATTGAGGGCTTCGTAACTGTAGCGGTCTCGGTCGGCAATCCAGCATTCATTGACTTCTTCATTCTCAAACGGAACCACACGCAAGACCTGATGGTTTTTGACTTGCATGATCAGATTGGCACCCGTGGCATCGTGCGGACTGATGGATTTGCGTCGACCCAATTCCCATGTGCGGGCTTGGTAGCGAAAGGGCTTGCTGGTGAGTGCGCCTACTGGGCAAATGTCAATCATGTTGCCAGACAGTTCGGAGTCGACTGTTTCACCCACAAAGGTTTCAATCTCGGAGTGCTCACCTCGGTGCGACATGCCTAATTCCATGCTGCCTGCAATTTCTTGCCCAAACCGAACACAACGTGTGCAATGAATGCAACGACTCATCTCTTCCATGCTGATGAGAGGCCCTACATCCTTGTGAAACACCACACGCTTTTCTTCGTCGTAGCGGGAAGCACTGCCCCCATAACCTACAGCCAAGTCTTGCAACTGACACTCGCCACCTTGGTCGCAAATTGGGCAATCAAGCGGGTGATTGATCAGCAAAAACTCCATGACAGACTTCTGCGCCTTGATGGCACGCTCAGACTTGGTATGGACCACCATGCCCTGCGTCACTGGCGTTGCACAAGCTGGCATGGGCTTGGGTGCTTTTTCAATATCGACCAAACACATGCGGCAATTGGCCGCAATGCTGAGTTTCTTGTGATAACAAAAATGCGGAATGAAGGTGCCCGCCTGTTCGGCAGCTTGGATCACCACACTGCCTTCGGTGACTTGCACTGTTTTTCCGTCGATTTGAAGTTCAACCATGTGATGTGCCGCGCTTAGATGTACGCAGAGACCATGCAGGTCTTGTGCGTGATATGGTGTTCAAATTCTGGGCGAAAGTGCTTGAGCATGCCGCGCACAGGCATGGCTGCCGCGTCGCCCAGCGCACAAATTGTTCTGCCCATGATGTTTTCAGCAACGCTGTCGAGCAAGTCCATGTCAGCGGTTTTACCTTGACCATTTTCTAAGCGATCAACAATGCGCCAAAGCCAACCCGTGCCCTCACGGCAAGGCGTACATTGTCCGCAAGACTCGTGCATGTAAAACGCAGATAAGCGCTGCAAACTCTTGACCATGCAGCGAGTCTCGTCCATCACAATGACCGCTCCAGAACCCAGCATAGAGCCTGCCTTGGCAATGGCGTCATAGTCCATGGTGATGTCCATCATGATGGAGGCTGGCAACACAGGGGCAGAGGAACCGCCTGGAATCACGGCTTTAAGTTGTCGACCGCCACGCACACCACCAGCAAGTTCCAACAGTTTTGCAAAAGAGGTGCCCATAGGCACTTCATAGTTACCAGGGAGCTCTACGTCGCCATTGACAGAAAAGATCTTGGTCCCGCCGTTATTGGGTTTGCCGCAGGCCAAGTAGGCAGGGCCACCGTTGCGGATGATCCATGGAACAGCCGCAAAAGTTTCGGTGTTGTTGATGGTGGTTGGTTTTCCATAAACACCAAAGCTGGCGGGAAAAGGAGGCTTGAAACGTGGTTGACCCTTTTTGCCCTCTAAGGACTCCAGCAAGGCGGTCTCTTCGCCGCAAATATAGGCGCCGAATCCATGAGCCGCATGCAACTGAAAATTGAATGGGCTGCCCATGATCTTGTCGCCCAAGTAACCTGCGGCACGAGCCTCTTCCAAGGCTTCTTCAAAACGCTCATAGGTTTGAAAAACTTCACCATGGATGTAGTTGTAACCCACCGAGATACCCATGGCATAGGCTGCAATAGCCATGCCTTCAATGACAATGTGAGGATTGAACTCTAGGATATCTCTGTCTTTGCAAGTACCGGGCTCGCCTTCGTCGGAGTTACAAACAAGGTATTTTTGCCCTGGAAACTGACGCGGCATGAAGCTCCACTTCAAGCCAGTAGGAAACCCAGCGCCACCTCGCCCACGCAAACCTGAGTCTTTCATGGTTGAAATGACTTGGTCTTGGGTCATGCCCTCAGCACCGCCCATACCAAGAATGGTGCGTAAAGCTTGGTAACCACCACGCGCTTCGTAGTCTTTCAAGCGCCAGTTTTTGCCATCCAAGCCCGCATAAATTTGCGGCTGCAAATGCCTGCCATGGAAACATGATTGCGCGCCAGTTGACTGGAACTGGGCTAAAACGTGATCTAGGCTCATGACAGCTCCTTTGCTGCAGCACGCAAACCATCAATCATTAGGTCAAGCTTATCGTCACTCATATAACTGCACATGGATCGGTCATTGACGAGCAACACGGGTGCATCAGCACAAGCGCCCATGCATTCTGCTGGTTGCAATGTGAACAAGCCATCGGTCGTGGTGCCGCCCACTTCAATTTCAAGCTTTTCAGACAAATGATGGATCGCTTTTTGACCACCGCGCAACTGGCAAGGTAAATTGGTGCACACATTGATTTTGTAACGCCCAACTGGCTTCAAATTGAACATGTTGTAGAAGGTGCTGACCTCGTGAACAGCCATCACAGGCATGCCCAAATACTGCGCCACCCCTTTTTCACCTTCAGGACTCACATACCCATGAACTTGTTGCACGATGGACAAACAAGCAATCACTGCCGACTGTTTTTGGTCTGCGGGGTACTTGGCAAGCTCTTTATCGAAACGAGCCAACACCTCTGCAGAAAAGGCCTGGGCTTCAATGATGGGCATAAGTCTGCTGTTCATCGGTCAATCTCACCAAACACGATATCCAATGTGCCAATGATGGCAACGGTATCTGAAATCATATGTCCGCGCGTCATCTCATCCATGGCTGACAAATGCGCAAACCCCGGCGCTCTGATTTTGAGGCGATAGGGTTTGTTTGCGCCATCACTAACCAAGTAAATACCAAACTCACCCTTGGGATGCTCTACCGCAGCATAAGCCTCACCCTCTGGGACGTGGAATCCTTCGGTAAAGAGTTTGAAGTGGTGAATCAACTCCTCCATGCTGGACTTCATGTCTTCGCGGCTAGGAGGCGCTACTTTGTGGTTATCGGTAATGACAGGGCCGGGGTTGTTGCGCAGCCATTTCACACATTGCGCAATGATGCGATTGGATTGACGCAACTCTTCTACGCGGATCAAATACCTGTCATAGCAGTCACCCGTTTTGCCCACGGGGATATCAAAATCCATTTGGTCATAGACATCGTAGGGTTGGTGTTTACGCAAATCCCAAGCAATGCCCGAGCCGCGCAACATAGGGCCAGTGAAACCCAAATTTTTAGCTCGCTCAGGTGTGACCACGCCAATACCCACAGTGCGTTGCTTCCAAATGCGGTTATCGGTCAATAAAGTTTCATACTCGTCAACGTATTTTGGAAAGCGTTTTGTAAAGTCTTCGATGAAATCGAGCAAAGAGCCTTGGCGGTTTTCATTTAACTGCGCAATAGCTCTGGCATTTTTGATTTTGTTGGCTTGGTACTGCGGCATGGCGTCGGGCAAATCGCGGTACACACCACCAGGGCGGAAATAGGCAGCATGCATACGGGCACCCGATACGGCCTCGTACATATCAAACAAGTCTTCACGCTCACGGAAG